>CAVULN010000059.1:0-31825 GCA_963742305.1 uncultured Alphaproteobacteria bacterium | reverse complement strand
CCATCAACTACCGCCACGCCTTTCATGCCGGCAATTTCGCCGACGTGCTCAAGCACGCCGTGCTGGCCCGCATCCTCGTCTATCTGGCGCGCAAGGAGAGCCCGTTCCGGTTCATCGACACCCACGCCGGGGCGGGCCGATACGATCTTGCGAGCGCGCAGGCCAAGCGCTCGCCCGAATGGCGCGAGGGGATCGCGCGCCTTCTCGCAACGCCCCCGCCCGCGCCGGTCGCCGAACTCCTGCGCCCCTATCTCAAAGCCGTCGGCGCGCATGACGCGGAGGGACGGCCGCTCGCCTATCCCGGTTCGCCGGCGATCGCCCAGGCGCTCATGCGCCCGCAGGACCGGATCGCGCTTTCAGAAGCGAACCCGGACGAGCGCGCGGCGCTTGTCGCGGCGCTCGGGCGAGACCGCCGGCTCAGCGTCGTGGGCACGGACGGCTATGTCGCGCTCAACGCTTACTTGCCGCCGAACGAGCGCCGGGGCCTCGTCCTGATCGACCCGCCGTTCGAGGCGCCCGGCGAAGCGGCCGCAGTCGAGCGCGCGCTCGGACGCGCCTTGCGCAAATGGCCAGCCGGGACTTACATCGCCTGGCGTCCGATCCGGGAAGCCCGCGCCGACGCCCATTTTCTCAATTCGGTCGCCGCGCTCGGCCAGCCCGACATCCTCCGGCTCGAACTCGACGTCGGAACGGGACCGGCCGGAGCGCATGGCCAGGAGCCTCTTGCCCGTGCGGGGCTTCTCGTCGTCAATCCGCCGCATACGCTTTTCGACGAAGCGCGGACGCTCATGCCGTGGCTCGCGGACGTTCTCGGCCGCGACGGCAAGGGGAAGCATCTTGTCGCCTGGCTGACCGAGCCGAAGTGAGCGCCCGGGTCAAGCCTTGCTCGGCTCGACCGATTCGGTTTATATGTGAACGATCGCGCGACGCGCCAGCGGGCGTCCTCGGCGGGGAACAGCAAAAGGGCTTCGATGGCGCTGCCGGACATTCTCAAAGACAGGCTTCGGCTCCCCGCCGTCGGCGCGCCGCTGTTCATCGTCTCGCACCCGGCCCTGGTGATCGCCCAATGCAAGGCGGGGATCGTCGGCGCGTTTCCCGCGCTCAACGCGCGGCCGATCTCCCAGCTCGACGAATGGCTGCACGAGATCACCGAGGCGCTCGGCGCCCATGACCGCGCCCATCCCGATCGCCCCGCCGCGCCCTTCGCGGTCAACCAGATCGTGCACAAGTCGAACGCCCGGCTCGAAGAGGACATGGCGCTGACCGTCAAGTGGAAGGCGCCGATCGTCATCACTTCGCTGGGCGCGCGCGAGGACGTGAACCAGGCGGTGCACGGATATGGCGGGATCACCCTGCACGACATCATCAACAATCGCTTCGCCCGCAAGGCGATCGAGAAAGGCGCCGACGGCCTGATCGCGGTTGCGGCGGGCGCGGGCGGCCATGCGGGGCCGGTTTCGCCGTTCGCGCTCATCCAGGACATCCGCGCCTGGTTCGACGGGCCGCTGCTGCTGTCGGGCGCGATCGCCACCGGACGGGCCGTGCTCGCCGCCCAGGTGATGGGCGCCGATCTCGCCTATATCGGCTCGGCTTTCGTCGCCACCTCGGAAGCGCGCGCGGTCGACGAATACAAGCAGGCGATCGTCGACGGCGACGCCTCCGACATCATCGGCTCGACCTACTTCACCGGCGTATTCGGCAACTACCTCAAGCCGTCGATCGTCAAATCCGGCCTCGATCCCGACAGCCTGCCCGAGCGCGACGCGAAGACGATGAGCTTCGCCTCCGGCGAGGGATCGAAAGCCAAGGCCTGGCGCGACATCTGGGGAAGCGGCCAGGGCATCGGCGCGGTCAAGACGGTTGCGCCTGTCGCCGAACTCGTCGCGCAACTCGAGCGCGAGTACGCGGAAGCCAAGCGCGCGATTTGCGGCTAGAAACCCGCCGAAATCAACGAATTCCGCGCCCTCTGCCGCAACGCGGCGCGCGTCCGCGCTCGAATGACACAGTCAAGCGCGGAATGGACTTGAGAACTCCTCTCCTTGGATAGCGGGGACAAGTGCGAGCGCCGCCACCGGGACCCCGCGCATTGCGCTAAAGGACGCGCGGGATCGAAGCGCGCAATCGAAACCGGGAGGCCACGCGCTTGTGGAGCGCGGCTCGGCATCGCATGATCGCCCGCGCCTGATTCGCGTCGCTCGCGTTGGCTCTTTCCTCAAGTCCCCGGCCCAGGAGACGCACGCCCATGGCGACCATCGAGCAATTCCCGCAGCGCCAGGCCGAACAGCGCCCCTATCGCACGCCGCCGCACAATCTCGAGGCCGAGCAGGCGCTGCTCGGCGCAATCCTGATCAACAACGACGCGTTCGACCGGGTGTCCGACTTTCTCAGAAGCGAGCATTTCGTCGAGGAGATTCACCGCAGGATCTTCGAGGTCGCGGGCTCGCTCATCCGGGCGGGCAAGCTCGCGACGCCGGTCACGCTCAAGACGTTCCTCGGCGACCATGACCTCGGCGGCGTGACTGTGCCGCAATATCTCGCCCGCCTCGCCAGCGAAGCGACCACCATCATCAACGCCTACGACTATGGCCGCGGCGTCTACGATCTGGCGATGCGGCGGGAACTCATTTCGATCGGCGAGGACGTGGTCAACGTCGCCTATGACGCGCCGGTCGATTCGAGCCCGCGCGAGCAGATCGAGGAGGCCGAGCGGCGCCTCTACCAGATCGCCGAGGCGGGACGGTACGACGGCGGCTTTCAACGCTTCTCCGAAGCGCTGAAGACGGCGGTCGACATGGCCGCGAGGGCCTACGAGCGCGACGGGTCGCTGAGCGGAATTGCGACCGGCCTCACCGATCTCGACCGCTACATGGGAGGCCTGCAGGCCTCCGATCTCGTGATCCTCGCCGGCCGTCCGGGCATGGGGAAGACCGCGCTCGCCACCAACATCGCCTTCAACATCGCCAGGACCTACGAACCGAGGACGCGCGCCGACGGCGCGGTCGAGGCGGCGAATGGCGGCGTCGTCGGGGTCTTTTCGCTCGAAATGTCGGCCGAACAGCTGGCGACCCGCATCATCGCCGAGCAGTCAGGCGTCGCCTCCTACAAGATCCGCCGCGGCGACATCACGGAAGCCGATTTCCACCACGTCGCGGAGGCGGTCCGCGAGATGCAGCAGGTCCCGCTCTATATCGACCAGACCGGCGGCGTCTCGATCGCCCAGTTGACAGCGCGCGCTCGCCGTCTCAAGCGCCAGCGAGGGCTCGACCTCCTGGTCGTCGACTATCTCCAGCTTCTCGCCGGCTCGAAGATGCGCGCCGACAACCGGGTGCAGGAACTGACCGAGATCACCACCGGCCTCAAGGCGCTGGCCAAGGAGCTCAACATTCCCATCCTGGCCTGCTCCCAGCTTTCCCGCCAGGTCGAGCAGCGCGACGACAAGCGCCCGCAGCTTTCGGATTTGCGCGAATTGGGGTCGATCGAGCAGGACGCGGACGTGGTCCTGTTCGTCTATCGCGAGGAATATTACCTCAAGAACCGCGAGCCGCGCCCCGGCACCGAGGAGCATATCGCCTGGATGGCGCAGATGGAGAACGCCCATGGCCGGGCGGAGGTCATCATCGGCAAGCAGCGTCACGGGCCGACCGGAACGGTCGAACTGCAGTTTGACGCAGAAGTGACCCGGTTCAGCACCCTCGCCCGGGAAGACACGATCCCGGAAATCCGGTAAGGTGGGGTCCGGCTGACATAACAAAGCTGCAATCGTCGGCGCTTGAGAGCGCGCCGCCCGAACGGGCGCTCTCAAGCGCGCAGTCTGGAGAATCGTATGAAGCTCATCATGGCCTTAGCTGGCGCAGCCTTCCTCGGGATCGCATGCCTGGGCGCGCCCGCGAGCGCCGACGAATTCACCCCGGCGCAGAAACAGGAACTGGGCGCGTTCATCAAGGATTATCTGGTCAACAATCCGGACGTCCTGCGGGCGGCGATCGAAGCGCTCGACAAGCACGACAAGGACGCCGCCGAGGCGGAGCGCCAGAAGGTCGTGGCCACCGAGTCCAGCGCCCTCTTCAATTCGAAATATCAGGCGACGATCGGCAATCCGAAGGCGAGCGCGACGCTGGTCGAATTCTTCGACTACAACTGCCACTTCTGCAAGGGCGCGCTGCCGGACGTCGCCAAGCTGATGAAGGAGGACCCGAATCTCAAGGTGGTCCTGAAGGACTATCCTGTCCTGGGGCCAGGCTCGGTCGAAGCCGCGAAAGTCGCTTCCGCCGCGCGCAACCAATTGCCGGGCGACAAGTTCTGGGCTTTCCACTCGAAACTGCTCGCGACCCACGGCCCCGTCGGCAAGGACCAGGCGCTGGCGGTCGCCCGCGAGCTTGGCCTCGACATGGACAAGCTCGCCAAGGACATGGAGAGCCCCGACGTCAAGGCAGGGTTGAGCCAAGTGATGCAGCTCGCCGATGCGCTGCAGATCAACGGCACGCCGACCTTCGTCGTGGGCCAGGATGTGGTTGTCGGCGCGGTCGGCTATGACCAGCTCAGGGACAAGGTCGAGTCCGTCCATAAGTGCGGGCACGCGACCTGCTGAACGCGGCGCCCGCGTTTGCCGAGCGCAGCCTTGTGAAAGCCCCTGTCGGGCGTCATTCTGATTGACCGGCGGGGGCCATCGTGACCGCACTTCAAGCGATCCTCATGGCCGTGCTGCAGGGCGTGACCGAGCTTTTCCCGGTCTCGAGCCTCGGCCATGCCGTCATCCTGCCGCGGCTTCTCAACTGGGGGATCGACCTCAAGGCTCCGGACTGGCTGGCCTACCTCGTGGTCATGCATCTGGGCACCTCGATTGCGCTGTTCATCTTCTTCTGGCGCGACTGGCTCAATTTCGCGCGCTCCCTCATCGGCGGGTCGGGAAGCGGCGCGGCCGCGGGCCGGAGGACCTTCTTCCACGTGGTCCTGGCGACCATTCCGGCGGTGGTGGTCGGCGCGCTCTTCCGCAAGCTCCTGGGCGACATATTCGCCGCGCCGGCGATCGCCGCCGCGTTCCTGATCGTCAACGGCTTCCTGCTCTATTTCGGCGACCGGGTCGGCGAGGCTTCGACGGGCAGGGTCGAACAGCTCAACTGGAAGGGGGCTCTGGCGGTCGGCGTCGCGCAGTGCCTCGCGCTGATTCCCGGGATCTCGCGCTCCGGCTCGACGATCGTCGCCGGCGTGGTGGCGGGGCTGAAGCACGCGGAGGCGGCGCGGTTCTCGTTCCTGATGGGCGCGCCGATCATTCTCGCCGCCAATGTCCATGAGGCGCCGAAACTCCTCAAGGAGGGCGCGACGCTTGGGCCGATGGCGGTCCTGTCCGGCGTGGTCGCGGGCATTGTCGCCTATCTGAGCCTCGTGGTCCTGATGCGCTATTTCAACAAGTACGAGTTCGAGGCGATGAGCCCGTTCGCCTATTATTGCTGGGCGGCGGGCGTCGTCAGCCTGGGGGTCATTGCCTTCGTCTGAAAAGCGGGGTTTGGCCGCGGGCTTCGACGCCCCATATCTGCGAGGCTGGGGACGCGGAATTGGCCGCGCTTTCCATGAGGCGCTTCCCATGGCGACCATCGAGTTCATGCCGGCGCGGCTGACGGCCGGGGAGACCGCGGATTTAAGGCGGGCGGTGGACTGCCTCGAAGGGACGAGCTTCGCCCATCGCCTGACCGATGCGATCGGGCGCCCGGCCGGAATGCTGGGTCGCGCCATGCCGCCTCTCGCGCGCCGCGTGATCGCGCAGGCGAGCGAGGCCGCCCTGCGAGGCGCGTTCAGGCTCGCGCTCCGCACGCTCGATCTCAACGCGCCGGCCAGGCCCGCCAACCGCGCGCACAAGTTCGCCGCCGCCGCCTCGGGCGCGGTCGGAGGCGCGCTGGGCCTCGCCGCGCTGCCGGTCGAACTGCCGGTCTCGACCGCCATCCTTCTGCGCTCGATCGCCGAGATCGCGCGCGAGGAAGGAGAGGACCTGAGCGCGCCGGGCGCCGCTTTCGCCTGCGTCGAAGTGTTCGCGCTCGGCGGCCAGGCGGGGGAGGCGGCGTTCGAGAGCGGGTATTTCGCCGTCCGGGCCGCGCTCGCCAAGGCGGTCACCGACAGCGCGCGCTTCGTCGCCGCCGAGGGGGTCGCCGCCCAGTCCGCGCCGGCGATCGCCCGGCTGATGTCGCTGATCGCCGCGCGCTTCGGCGTCGCGGTGAGCGAGAAGCTGGCGGCGCAGGCCGCGCCGATCCTGGGCGCGCTCGGCGGGGCGGCGGTCAACGCCGCCTTCGCCGACCATTTCCAGACGCTCGCCCGCGGGCATTTCATCGTGCGTCGCCTCGAGCGCCGGCATGGGGCCAGTCTGGTCGCGTTCGAATACCGGCGCCTGCGGGGCGAGCGGGGGGAGCGTGCGGCGAGTCATAAGGTTGCCTCGTAGGGCGGGAACGCCGCGGGCGGGCGCCCTCGCGCTTGCCGCCCTCATCGCGGCGAGCGTTCCGGCCTCCGCGGACCTCAGGGCGCCGGCTCGCGGGCGCCCGCCGCCGATGCGTTTCACGCATGTCAGGAGCGCCGATCCGGCCTGTGCGCCGGATTGCCCCGAATGGCTGTCAGCCGAGGGCCGGATCGAGCCCGGCTCGGCGAGGGCGTTCAAGGAAGCGGTCGAGAGGCTGAATGGCCGGCGGCTGCCGATCCTCATCCATTCGCCGGGCGGCTCGGTTGCCGACGCGCTGGCCATGGGCGAACTCATTCGCGCCAAGGGCCTCGCGGTCGCCGTCGCCAGGACCCTGATCATGAACTGTCCGGAAGCCGCGCCGAAATGCCCGGACGGTCCGGCCAAGGCGATCGCTGGCGGGGCGACCTGCGCCTCGGCCTGCGTGTTTGTGCTCGCCGGCGGGGTCGAACGTCTCGCCGGCCCCATGGCCCTGATCGGCGTGCATCAGACCACCACCACCGTGAGAGAGATCGAAGGCGCGGCCCATCTCACAACGACCCGGAAATTCTACGAGCAGCAGGGAGTCGACACTGTGGCCCAGACCTATCTTGCGGCGATGGGGGTCAGCGAGCCGGTGATGGCGCTCATGCGCAAGACGCCCGCCGCCAGCGTCCGCTGGCTGAGCCTCGACGAACTCAAGGCGTCGCGGCTCGCCACCCTCGCGCTCGACGCCGCCGAGCCGATCGTGACCCGCGGCGCGAACGGCCTCAACGGCCGCGCATTCGGCAGCGGTGAGCCCCGTGCCGATCTCACCGAGGCGAGCCTCGCGACGCCGGTCGCGGGAGGGGCGGCCACGGTCGAGGTCGCGCTCCGCTACCGGCGCGGCGGCGGGGTGGTCGAGGCGGAGGCGACGACGGGCAATCTCAAGACGGGCGAGGAGCCGAAGCCGGCCGCGGCGGACCAGAACCTGACGCTGAGCGCGACTCACGCCCGGACGCTGCAACTGCCGGCTTCGGGCCGGACCCTCATCCCACGCGCGCGCTTTTGCGATCTCGTCCATGACGGCGCGACAATCGCGGCGTCGGGCGCCGGCCCGGCGTTCCCCCCGGTCAAGCTTTCCGCGTTTCGCCGGCGCGGAGGCGTTGATCGCCGAAGCCTGCCCCTGAGCCGCAACGCGGCTCCGCCCGCCTATTGCCGCATCGCCCGCACGTGCGCCCGAGCGGCGGCCCCGCCGACGCCGGCGGGCCCGCGCCGGTCGAAACCCGCGCCGCGCCTCCGCCACCGCGCCCGACCTCCCGCCGATCGCCGCCAAGGGCGGCCTCTGGCGCCTTTTGGCGCCGCGCGGGATTGATGTAGAAAAGGGCCGTCCGGGGCTCGCTGGGAGCTTCGGTCCTGGGGCGAGACGCCCGTGGGATTGGAAACGCGACCGCCGCCCGAAGGGCGCGCTCGACCGCCTCCCAGCGAGGCCGCGCCGGCCGAAAGCCGCGCCGCGTCTCCGCCGCCCGCGCCGCAAGCGCCCGCGTCTGCCGCTCCGCGCCCGATCTGCCGGAGTTCGCCGCCAAGGCCGACGATCTCGAGGCGATCAAGAAGGCGGTCGACGACGCGGCCTCGGTCAGCGGCGCGCTGTGGTTCTCCTATCTGTTCGTCCTGTTCTATCTCGCGGTCGCCGCCGGCGCGGTGACGCACGCCGACCTCTTTCTCGAGAGTGCGGTCAAGCTGCCGTTCCTTGACGTCGAACTGCCGCTGCTCGCCTTTTTCTTCGTCGCCCCGATCCTGTTCGTCATCGTCCACGCCTATACGCTCGTGCATCTCGTCATGCTGACCGACAAGGCCAAGGCTTTCATCGAGGCGCTGCGCGAGCAGATCGGCGAGAAAGAGGGCTTGCCGAGGGACGAACTCAAGAGGCGCAAGGACATTCGTGACGGGCTGCGCCGTCAATTGCCGAGCAATGTCTTCGTCCAGTTCCTTGCTGGCGCGCCGGAGACTGCGCGGCGGCGCGCTTTGGCGGGGCTGCTGCGGGCGATCGCGTTGGATGACGCTGGTCGTCGCGCCCGGTCCTGTTGCTTTTGATGATGCAGGTCCAGTTCCTGCCCTTTCACAGCCGCTTCATCGCCTGGACTCAGCGCCTCGCCCTGATCGCCGATCTGGTCCTGATTTGGTGGCTATGGGGCAAGATTCTCTCAGGGCGCGAGACGGACAAGCGCAGGCGTGCGTCGGGCCTAGGCCTGGACCGCGCTCGGCGCCCTCATCTCCTTTGACGCCGTTCTCTTCTCCTGCGCCGTCGCCACCTTTCCTGGCGAGGGCAGGAGACCTTTTGCCGAGCGCGAAATCCTTCCGCAATTGGCGAAACCGGGAGCGCCCGATCAAAAGGTCGCGAGCAATCCCTCAGGACTGGCGTCGTACCGCGATTGGATCGTGAATCCGAGAAAGTGTCGCTTCACGACTGGCTGTTCCGCTCTCCGTCAATGAGTGCACGCGCCGGCGGTTTCCTTTCTCCAACACGCTCGTCCTGCCCGGCTTCAACATCTACGAGGGCCTCAAGATCGACGATCCCGACAAGGCTGAAGTGGCACGACTTCGTCTTTCGCGCCCGCGGCCGCGACCTGAGGGGCGCGATCTTCGACCTCGCCAGCCTGCCGAAAGTCGATTTCGAGGGCGCGCAGCTTCAGGGGGCGTCGCTCGACGCGCGCAGCTTCAGGGCGCGTCGCTTGAGAGCGCACAGCTTGAGGACGCATCGGTCGCTTCAGGACGCGCGCGCGCAGCTTCAGGGCGCGTCGCTCGTTATGACGCGCAGCTTCAGGGCGCGTCGCTCGACAGCGCGCAGCTTCAGGGCGCGTCGCTCGATGGCGCGCAGCTTCAGGGCGCGTCGCTCGACGGCGCGCAGCTTCAGGGCGCGTCGCTCGATGGCGCGCAGCTTCAGGGCGCGTCGCTCGACACGCGCAGCTTCAGGGCGCGTCGACGCTCGGCCGAGTCGCGCGAGCTTCAGGGCGCGTCGCTCGACAGCGCGCAGCTTCAGGGCGCGTCGCTCAACGACGCGCAGCTTCAGGGCGCGTCGCTCGAGTTACGCGCAGCTTCAGGGCGCGTCGCTTGAGGAGCGGTTCTGGGCGCCACCGACCTCTCGGGCGCATGTCTCTGGCGCACCAATCGCCGACCCGCCGTCGACAGGTCGTCGTCCACTCCGAATGTCCGGCTAGCGAGAGCGCTGGCGCCGGAGTGGAAGGATGACGCGCGCAGACGATCAGCCTGGGACGGCGAGGCCTATCAGGCCTTGCAGACCATGATCGAGGCGCTCCCGCCGGGGAGGCCTTCGCGACGACGCGCTCGAGCGTATCCAGACGCCTCGACTGCGCGAGTCACGCACAAGACGCTCGCGTCTTGCGATCCCTCCGCCGCGCCGCCGCCCGAGGCCGCGGCGTGGCGAAAGGCGCTCGAGAAGCGGCGGCGCGCGTCGACGACGAGGCCTACGCCGAAGCGCTTGCGCAGGTGTTGAGAGAACTCGTCTGCTCCGGCGGCGACGATGCGATTCATATTGTGCGCGGCCTCGGCTTCCAAGTCGCGCTTGTCGAGCCGCCGGCGCCGCGGCGTCCGGGCTGATCGACGACCTCACGAACAAGGACAGCAAGGACTGCCCGGTCGCCGCCTCGCTGACCGAGGCCGACCGGGCGAAGCTTCTGCAAATCAAGCAGGATCGAGAAGCCGCGAATAAAGGCGTCATGCGAGCGCGGAGATCCAGGGCAACCGCCGCAGCCCTCCGACCCCTGGGTCGCCGCGCCGGGTTTGCGCTCGGGCTCGTGATGACGATGGCGCGCGTCTTCCACCCCCTCGCGCCTTGCGTTACGCTCCCGCTCATGAGACATGCCGCTCCCGTCATGGCGAGGCGGCGCCATAACGCCCCTGGAGGAAACATGGAAACGCGACGCTTGAAGGCCCGGAACGGCGAGACCCTCACGTTCTCCGTGGTGGGCCTGGGCACCGGGCCGATGGGCGACTTCTATGAGCTGCTCGACGAAAAAACCGAGATCGCCACGGTCGAGCAGGCGCTGGCGAGCGGCGTGCGCGTGTTCGACTCCTCCCCCCATTACGGCAATGGCCTTGCGGAAGCGCGGATGGGCGCGGGGCTCAGGCGCGCGAAGCGCGACGAGATCCTGGTTTCGACCAAGATCGGCCGGATCATGGACCCGTTCACCCGGCCGCCGAAGCCGCGCAGCGACGTGGTGTCGCCCGGCTTCGCCGGCGGGCATCCGCACGCGCCGCGCTTCGATTATTCCTATGACGGCGCGATGCGCTCGATCGAGCACTCGCTCCTGCGCACGGGCCTCGACCGGCTCGACATAATCCTCATTCACGATTGCGACGTCTGGACGCATGGCAAGGAGGAAGCGCCCGGGCGCTTCAAGGAGGCGATGGAGGGCGCCTACAAGGCGCTCGACAAGCTGCGCAACGACAAGGTCATCAAGGCGATCGGCTTCGGCATCAACGAGGCCGACACCTGCGTCAAATTCGCTCAAGCCGGCGATTTCGACGTCGCCATGATGGCCGGGCGCTATACGCTGATCGACCAGACAGGCCTGCCCGAGTTCCTGCCGCTGGCTGAGAAAAAGAAGATGGGCGTGATGCTGGCGGGCGTGTTCAATTCCGGCATTCTGGCGACCGGTTCGGGTCCCGGCGCCAAATTCGACTACGCGAACGCGTCGAAGGCGGTCGTCGACAAGGTGAAGGCGATCGAGGCGATCTGCAAGACGCACAAGGTCACGCTGCGCCAGGCGGCGATCCAGTTCGCGTTCGCCCACCCGGCCGTCGTCTCCCTGGTGCTTGGCGCGGTGAAGCCCGAGGAGGTCAAGGCGAACGTCGCCGACGCTGCGGCCGCAATCCCCGCGAGCCTGTGGTCGGACCTCAAATCGGCGAAGCTTCTCGACGCGGCCGCCCCGACCAAGGGATAGGCTCGGCGGGCGACCCGCGCCGGAGACACAGATCCTTTCCACCCGCTTCCCCACGGTCTGCGAAGCGCATGCGGCTCGCCGGCCGCCGCCCGTCTGCGGCTCGTCGGGGCTTGGCGGAGGCGCCTTGACGAGGATATCCAGAGTGTATATCCTGATATCCACGAAGGATAGCCGATGCCGCTCTACATCAAGGATCCAAGGGTCGCGGAAATGGCCGAGCAGCTGCGCGCGCTCACCAACGCCGCCTCCAAGACAGAGGCTGTGTGGAAGGCGCTCGAGCGCGCAATCGAAGAAGCGCGACGCGAACTCCTGGCGCCGGAACTCGAGCGGGCGGTCGCCATCGCCCGGCAGATCGGCCGCCACGACGATCGATTCGACCAGAAGACCTTCAGCGACGAGATGTGGGGCCTTTAGTGGTCATCGACGCCTCAGCCGTCATCGCGGTTCTCGCCGAGGAGCCCAAAGGGCGCGAGGTCGTGCAAGCATTGAAAGATCACGGCGGTCCATTCGCGGTTCCGCCGATGACCGTGTTCGAGTTGACGCTCGGGCTGGCGCGAGCCCGGATCGGACGGGAGCGAGCCGTCACGAGCGAGGATATCGCCACGGCTCTGGCGGCGGTCGTCAAGTTCTGCGAAGCGCTCCAGGCGGAAGAGCCGGCGGTGTCGCCAGATCTCGCACGCAAGGCGGTGGAGGCCGCCGCCCGCTTCGGCAAGATCGTGGGTCACAAGGCCGATCTCAACTTCGGCGATTGTTTCGCCTACGCTCACGCGCAGGCCCGGAGCGAAGCGCTTCTGTTCGTCGGCGATGACTTCACCCATACCGACGTTCCGAGCGCCCTTCCTGACCCGCGGCCGCTTCGCTGATCGGCCTTCAAAAGCCGGGGGACAACGCGAGCCCCGCCTTGCTAAAGCCTAGGCGTAAGCCAATCTCCTTCACCATGAGGTTCCCGCCCGAATTTCTCGACGAGATCATGGCCCGGCTGCCGGCCTCCGAGATCGTGGGAAAACGGGTCAAGCTGCGCAAGCAGGGGCGGGAATGGCGGGGCTTGTCGCCCTTCACCTCGGAGAAGACGCCATCGTTCTACGTCAACGACCAGAAGCGGTTCTATCACGACTTCTCGTCGGGCAAGCACGGCAACATCTTCAACTTCCTGATGGAGACCGAGGGCGTAACCTTCCCGGAGGCGGTTGAGCGGCTCGCCGGCATGGCGGGCCTGCCGATGCCGCGGGCCAGCGAGGCTGAGGCGGCGGAAGAAAAGAAGCGCCTGAGCCTTCTCGACGTCGTCGCCATGGCGGCGCGCCTGTTCGAGGCGAACCTTGAGCAGCCGGCCGGAGCGAGGGCGCGCGGCTATCTCGCCGGCCGCGGCCTCGGCCCCGACGTGCAGAGGCGCTTCTCGCTCGGTTACGCTTCGCCCGAGCGATTCCAGCTGCGCGACGGGCTGGCCGCCCAGGGCGTGACCGTCGAGGCGATGATCGAAGCGGGGCTCCTCGTCCACGGGGAGGACATCGCCGTGCCATACGACCGGTTTCGCGACCGGGTGATGTTCCCGATCCACGACCGCTCGGGCCGGGTCGTCGCCTTCGGCGGGCGGGCGATGGAGGCGGGCGCCAAGGCGAAGTACCTGAATTCCCCGGAGACCGCGCTCTTCCACAAGGGCGCGCTGCTCTTCAATCATCATCGCGCCCGCAAAAGCGCCCACGACACGGGCCAGATCGTCGCGGTCGAGGGCTATGTCGACGCGATCGCGGTGAGCGAGGCCGGCTTCCCCAATGTCGTCGCGCCGCTCGGCACCGCGCTCACCCCCGATCAATGCGCCCTCCTCTGGGCGATGGCCGGCGAGCCGGTCCTGTGCTTCGACGGCGACAGCGCCGGACGGCGGGCGGCGTTCCGCGCCATCGAGACGGCGCTGCCGCTGATCGGCCCCGGCAAGACCCTGAAGTTTGCGCTTCTGCCTGAAGGTCAGGACCCGGACGATCTGATCCGCTCGAGCGGGCCGTCCGCGATGGCCGAGCGTCTCGCCCAAGCCCGGCCGTTCGCCGACATGCTGTTTCTCCGCGAGATTGACGGGCAGGGCCTGGACACGCCCGAGAGCCGCGCGGCGCTCGAGCGGCGCCTTGGCGAATCGGTCGGGAAGATCGCCGACGAGACGCTGCGCCGCCACTACGCGGCGGACATGAAGCGGCGCCTTTCGGCGTTCCTTGGCGACGGCCGCGACGAGGGGCCCGCGAGCCGCGACGCCGGCGGGCGGCGAGGCTACGGCGCCCGCCGGAGCGGGCGGTTTCTCCCGCCGGGGCCCCGCACGGGCGTTGCGGAAGCCCCGCTCGCGCCGCAGATGAAGCTCGGCCGCAAGGCCCGCCTGCCGGCGCGCGAAGTCATGATGCTTGCGATCGCGCTCAGCCATCCGGAGCTGATCGAGAGCCGCTGCGAGGAGCTGGCCGGCGCCGAATTCAGGGGCGCGGGCCTCGAGCTTTTGCGGGACGCGCTGATCGCCGCCCCGGCCGAGGCGCTCGGCTCGTCAGAAGCCCTCGGCCAATGGCTGAACGGCGCCGGGCGCGGGGAAGAACGCGAACGGATCCTGGCCCTAGCCGAAAGGATGCCCAACTGGTGGTGCATGCGCCCGCAAGCCGCGCCCTCGGACGCCGATTTGGTCCTGAGGCAAAGCCTGGCCTTGCATCGGCGGGCTGGCGCGTTACATAGGAACCTGAAGCTCGCGGAGCGGTCGCTCGCGGCGGAGCCAAACGAGCTTAATCTTGCCCGGCTGCTTGATATCAAAGCGGATTTGGCTGACCTCGCAGACGCGGAAGCCGCCATTGACGGCTTTGGCGACCAGTCCGGGCGCGTCTCGTCGGCGATCTGACCGGCAGGCGCCGGGGCGCGGGATGGGGGCGATCCGTGGGAGCGCCGGAGAGGGACAGCCTTTGACCTTGCCCTGAGCAATCTTGACTGAAGGCCGCTCGCGCTCGCGAATGGTCAAGTGCGATACGGAACGCCCGGCGCTTTCGCCGCGGGATCACGGAGACGGCGCGAATGGCAAAGAAGGACGAGGCGAAGGGCGAGGCCGAGCAGGCGGTGGTCGAAACCCCCGACAGCCCGCTGCTCGATCTCAGCGACGCCGCCGTCAAGCGGATGCTCAAGATCGCCAAGAAGCGCGGCTGGGTGACCCAGGAGGAATTGAACGCGGTCCTGCCGTCGGAAGAGATTTCATCCGACCAGATCGAGGACATGAACGCGATGCTCAGCGAGATGGGCATCAATGTCGTCGACAGCGAGGACGCGGAGGAAGCGGAGAAGGAGAGCCCGGACGCCGCCGACGAAGAGGAGCCCGAGGGCGGCGAGGTCGTCGAGGCCAGCCGGTCGACCGCGGTTGCGACCCGCGCCTCCGAGCCCGCCGAGCGCACCGACGATCCGGTGCGCATGTATCTGCGCGAGATGGGCTCGGTCGAGCTGCTCTCGCGGGAGGGCGAAATCGCCATCGCCAAGCGGATCGAGGCCGGCCGCGAGGCGATGATCGCGGGCCTGTGCGAGAGCCCGCTCACCTTCCAGGCGATCATCATCTGGCGCGACGAGCTCAACGACGGCAAGATTCTGCTCCGCGACATCATCGATCTCGAGGCGACCTACGCCGGCCCCGACGGCAAGAAGGCGCCGAAGCCCGACTATTCCGCCCCGGGCGCGCCGCCGCCGCCCAATCCGGCTCGCGACCGCATGGCGCCGGCGACCGCGCCGCAGACGCCTCCGGAAGGGTTCGAGGGCGACGCGGCGGCGCAGGCGGAAAGCTTCGAGGACGAGGACGACCTCGAGAACTCCGTGTCGCTGTCGGCGATGGAGGCCGACCTCAAGCCGCGCGTCCTCGAGACCTTCGACCGCATCGCCGACGCCTACAAGAAGCTGCGCCGCCTGCAGGATCAGAACGTCGAGAACAAGCTCAGGAGCGAATCGCTCTCGCCGGCTCAGGAGCGCAAGTACAAGGCGCTGAAGAAGGACATCGTCGCCGACGTCAAGTCGCTGTCGCTCAACCAGAACCGCATCGACGCGCTGGTCGAGCAGCTCTACGACATCAACAAGCGCCTGATCGGCCTCGACATCCGCCTCATGCGCATGGCCGAGGCCCATCGGGTCGCCCGCGAGGATTTCCTCAAGACCTACCAGAATTCGGAGCTCGATCCGAAATGGCTCCTGCGCGTCTCGAAGCTCTCCGGCCGCGGGTGGAAGGAATTCATCGCCGCCGACAAGACGCCGATCAAGGAAATCCGCAGCGAGATTCAGTCGCTCGCGACCGAGACCGGGCTTGAAATTCAGGAATTCCGCCGCCTCGTGCAGATGGTGCAGAAGGGCGAGCGGGAGGCGCGGCAGGCGAAGAAGGAAATGGTCGAGGCCAACTTGCGCCTCGTCATCTCGATCGCCAAGAAATACACCAACCGCGGACTTCAGTTCCTCGACCTGATCCAGGAAGGCAACATCGGGCTGATGAAGGCGGTCGACAAGTTCGAGTACCGCCGCGGCTACAAGTTCTCGACCTACGCCACCTGGTGGATCCGGCAGGCGATCACCCGCTCCATTGCCGATCAGGCGAGAACCATCCGCATCCCCGTCCACATGATCGAGACGATCAACAAGATCGTGCGCACCTCGCGCCAGATGCTGCATGAGATCGGCCGCGAGCCGACGCCTGAAGAGCTCAGCGAAAAGCTCGCCATGCCGCTCGAGAAGGTGCGCAAGGTGCTGAAGATCGCCAAGGAGCCGATCAGCCTCGAGACGCCGATCGGCGACGAGGAAGACAGCCACCTCGGCGATTTCATCGAGGACAAGAACGCCGTCCTGCCGATCGACGCGGCGATCCAGTCCAACCTGCGCGAGACCACGACCCGCGTGCTGGCTTCTCTCACGCCTCGCGAGGAACGCGTCCTGCGCATGCGCTTCGGCATCGGCATGAACACCGACCACACGCTGGAAGAAGTCGGCCAGCAGTTCTCGGTGACGAGAGAGCGCATCCGGCAGATCGAGGCCAAGGCGCTGCGCAAACTGAAGCATCCTTCGCGATCGAGGAAGCTGCGCAGCTTCCTCGACAACTGAAGCTTGCATCCCCGGACCTTGCGCGGGAGCGGGCCTCCGGCCAAAGCCCGCGAACTCCGCGGCGCCAGAAGAACGTTTACAACCGTGCTGAACGTGTCATGATCGCTCTGGCGCTACGCAACAGGCTGTCATGGGGAACTCGCAGCATGAAAAGTTCGGTCGTCACGGCGCTCGGCGCCGCTCTGATCGTGACGCTCGGCGCGAGTTCCGCCGCGCAAGCCGCCATCGTCGACTTCAGCGGCGACGTGCTGGACGGGTCGATCACCTACACAGGTACGAGCCTGGACGTGTCGACCGAGCTCAACCTCGACAGCGCGACGTTTCTGGTTTTGATAGTCGGGGCGGGCGACGCTTCTGGGCTCGCTCCGGACGATGGGTTCACGCTTTCCCCTGCCACTAGCGATATCATTTATGGGTCCGGGACCGGGCCGACGCCCCTTGAGGCGGACGTCATTGTGTCGTGGTCGGCCGGCGCCGTCACGTTCACCGAAACGCTGACCTCGGCGCTGTCGATCACGCGAGCAACCAACGAAATCGACCTGACCCTGTCGGGAAAGCTGAGCGACACCGGCGGCGTCTTCACAAATTCACCGGTTTTGCTGATGTTGAGCTTCAGCCAGCCTGAGGGACCACTGGGTGATATCCACGCGACGTTCGCCACTATGTCGGGCGGCGTTCCCGCCGTTCCGGAACTCTCGACCTGGGCGATGATGGCGTTCGGATTCGGCGGGCTCGGCTATGCAGCGTCGCGCCGGCGCAAGGCGAATATCTCCGCGCTCGCCGCTCAATCCCTCCTGGCCTGCGCCGCAAAGGCCGCCTAGCCTTATCTCGTTGTCGGGACTCGCTGGCGTCGGTCCCTGGCGCTTCGCCCGAACCGGCTCGCCCGCCATCGCGCGCGCAATTTGATTCTGATCATCGACAGGAACGCGCTCGGCGTTACATTGAGCCCCTGCCTGCCGCAGGGAGAACCAACATGGCCTACAAGGATATTCTCGTCTATCTCGATGCGACCATCGAGACGGTGGAGCGGATCCGCTTAGCCGTGTCGCTGGCCAAGGCGCACGGGACGCGGCGGCTGATCGGCGTCGACGTCAGCGCGCCCGGGGCCGGCCAGGAAAGCGAGGCCGAAGCCGCGATCAGCCGGACGTTCAGCGACGCGACGCGCGACTCCGGACTGGCCGCCATCTTCGCGTCGGCGGGAAGGCCGGGTGACGCGGAGAATTTCACCCATTGCGTCGACCTGATGATTGCGCCCGGGCCGGAAAGCCTGGCGCAGAAAGCCATTCGCCGCGACGCGCTCGACCGGGCGCTCGTCGAATCGGGCGCGCCGATGCTGATGCTGCCGCCGGAATGGACGCCCGGCCCGGTGGGCGACAACATTGTCATCGCCTGGAACGCCGGGCGGGAGGCGCTGCGCGCCGTCCATGACGCGATGCCGTTGATCGAACGGGCGAAAAAAGTGACCGTGTTCGCCTTCTCGTCGCGCCCGAGCGCCCTGCGCAAGTCGGCCGAGATGCTGGTCGATCATTTGGCCGCGCACGGCGTCAAGGCCGAGCATATCTCGGACTGGACCAACACGGGCGACCTGACCGCGGTCGAGGCCCTGTTCGCCAGCCTCGACACCCAGGACGCCGACCTCATCGTCGCCGGCGCCTTCGGACATTCGAGGATTTACGAGGGGCTGTTCGGCGGCGTGACCATGGACCTCATGCATCAGCAATCCCTGCCGGTGCTGATGTCGCACTAATTGGGCGCCCCGCGTTTTCACCCTGAGCCGGGCTTGCGGCGAGCGCGGCGCGCGATCGACCGCGCCGATCGGGCCGAAGCGCGCCAGGCATCGGCCGCTGGGCGCGCCAGACGAGGACCCGCGCTTTGAGGCCAGTTCATTTCGCCGCCCTCGCTTTTCTAAGTCTCGCTCCTGCCGCGGCCGCCGCCGATCCGGTTATTTCGCCCTTCGCCACCGCCCGTCCGGTCCTCGCCAGGCACGGCATGGTCGTGACCCAGGAAGCGGCGGCGTCGCGCGTCGGGCTCGACATCCTGAAGCGCGGCGGCAACGCCGTCGACGCCGCGGTCGCGGTCGGCTTCGCGCTCGCCGTCACGCTTCCGCGCGCCGGCAATCTCGGGGGCGGCGGCTTCATGCTCATCCATCGCGCCGATCTCAACGAGACGGCCGCCATCGACTACCGGGAAACCGCGCCCGCGGCGACGGGCAAAGACGTGTTCCTGGACGCCAACGGAAAGGCCGATCCGTTCAAGTCGCGCTATTCGGGCTTGTCGATCGGCGTGCCGGGAACCGTCGCCGGCCTCGAACTCGCCTGGCGCAAATACGGTTCGGGCAAATTCTCGTTCGCCGACCTGATCGCGCCGGCGATCGCGCTCGCGCGCCAGGGCCTCACCGTCGACGACGACGTCGCCAATTCGCTGCCCTTCGCCGCAAAGGCGCTTCGCAGCCATCCCGCGTCGGCGCGCATCTATCTGCGCCCCGACGGGAGCGTGAAGCAGGCTGGCGACCGCATCGCGCTCGACGATCTCGCCGCGACCCTCGAGACGATCGCCGCCAACGGCGCCGCCGGCTTCTATTCCGGGCCGGTCGCCGAGAAGATCGCGAGCGCGGTTCAGGCGGCGGGCGGGCGCATGACGGCGCAAGACCTCGCCGCTTATCGCGCCGTCGAGCGCGAGCCCGTCCAGGGGACGTATCGCGGCTACACGGTCGTCTCGATGCCGCCGCCCTCGTCCGGCGGCGCGCATATCATCGAAATCCTCAACATTCTCGAAGGCTTCCCGCTCCGCGAGCAGGGCCTCAATTCCGCCGCCTCCCTGCACGAGATCGCGGAGGCTGAAAAGCTCGCCTTCGCCGACCGCGCGGCTTATCTGGGCGATCCCGATTTCGTCAAAATCCCGCTCGCCGGCCTCATCTCCAAGACCTACGCCGAACATTTGCGCGCGCTGATCGCGCCAGACCGTGCCCGCCCCGCGGCCGACATCCGCCCCGGCGAGCCTCAGGCTTATGAGAGCGACCAGACCACGCATTTCTCGATTGTCGACGCCGACGGGAACGCTGTCGCCAACACCTACACGCTCAATCTTCCCTATGGGAGCGGGCTGGTCGCGGAGGGGACAGGCGTTCTGCTCAACGACGAACTCGACGACTTCGCGGCCAAGCCCGGCGCCGCCAATGTCTATGGGCTCATGGGCGGCGACGCCAATGCGCCGGGACCGGGAAGAAGGCCGCTCTCGTCGATGAGTCCGACGCTCGTGTTCAAGGACGGCAAGCTCATGATGGCGACCGGCAGTCCCGGCGGATCGCGCATCATCAGCGTCGTCCTGCAGATCATCCTCGACGTGATCGACCACGGCCTCAACGCAGCCGAAGCGGAAAACGCGCCGCGCGCGCACGACCAGCTGTGGCCGGACGAATTGCGGATCGAGCGCGGCATGTCGCCCGACACGATCCGCCTGCTTCAGGCGATGGGGCATAAGGTGGTTCTGGGCGAGGCCATGGGCTCGGCCAATACAATTCTGCGCGCGCCCGACGGCGAGCTTGAGGGCGCGTCCGATTTGCGCCAGAGGGGAACGCTGGCGGTCGGATACTGACCGGCGAGCGGGGCTTTGAGGGGACGGAAAACCATGACACTGAACGTCGGCGTCGTCGGCGTGGGCAAGATCGGCCAGGAGCACATCCGCCGCCTGACCGAGACGCTGCCCGGATCGAGGGTGGTCGCGGTCAGCGACGCGGACGACGCGCGGGCGAAGGAGGTCGCAGGAAAGCTTGCCGGAGCGAGGGCCTATACGGCCGGCGAGGACCTCATCGCGGCGAAGGAGGTCGAGGCGGTCATCGTCGCCTCGTGGGGAGACACCCACGCGGCTTACGTGATCGCGGCGATCAAGGCGGGGAAGCCCGTCTTCTGCGAAAAGCCGATGGCGACGACGGAAGCCGCCTGCCTGGCGATTATCGAAGCGGAAACCGCGTTCGGCCGGCGGCTCGTCCAGGTCGGGTTCATGCGCCGCTTCGACAAGCCATATCGCGCGATGAAGGAGACGATCGAGAAGGGGGCGATCGGGACGCCGCTGATGTTCCACAGCGTTCATCGCAACGCCTCCTCGCCCGGCCATTTCAGAGCGACCATGGCGATCACCGACACGGCGGTGCACGACATCGACATCGCGCGCTTCCTGCTCGACGACGAGCCGGTCGCGATCACGGTGAGAAGCCCGCGCGCCAACCGCCGCGCGGGCGGCGTCGCCGATCCGCTGCTCGCGCTCATGGACATGCGCTCGGGCGCGCTGGCGACGATCGAAACCTCGGTCCACATCGCCTATGGCTACGACATCCGCGGCGAAGTGATCGGGGAGACCGGAACGGTCAGCCTCGCCGAGCAGAGCGACGTGGTGATCAAGGCGGGCGGCTTCTTCTCGGGCCGGGTGTTCGACGACTGGCCGGCGCGGTTCAATCCGGCCTTCGACGCCGAGTTCCGCGCCTGGCTCGCGGCGGCGGCGAAGGGCGGCGCCGCGGGCCCGAGCGCCTGGGACGGCTATGTGGCGACCGCCGCGACGCTCGCGGGCGTCAAGGCGCTCGAAAGCGGAGCGCGCGAGGCGATCAGCCTGCGCGAGCGGCCGGCGCTCTATGCGCCGTAGCCGCGACCGCTGGCCGGCGCGGTTCAAAGGACGCCCCTATGTCGACGGGCCATCGCCCGCGCCTCAAAGGGGCGGCTTGTCCAGAAGACTGTAGAGCCCGTGCGCCTCAGCCGCCGGGCCGCGCCGCTCGCCCAGCGCCTCGACCTTCACCGCCATCCATTTCGGCCCCTGCGCGAAAGTCACCACATCGCCGCAGCGCACCGTGCGGCTCGGCTTGTCGACGGCGCTGCGCGCCGCTCCGCGCGCAAGCCGCGCGCCTCCCTGCTCGATCACCCGCGCGGCGAGGCTTCTGGTCTTGAAAAAGCGCGCGCGCCAGAGCCAGACGTCGATCCGGCAGGCCTCGTCCGTCACGAAGCGTCGCGCCCGGCGGCGCGCCGCCGCCGCGCCCTCGCGCGCCTCGCCCGCCGCTTGGCGGCCGAGTTTGGCGCCTTGAGCGCGGCGAGCGCGGCGAAGGGCGTCGCGGCGACATCGGCCGGCGCCGTCGCCTTTGGCGGGGCCGGGCGGCGGCGCCAAAGCGTCAAGGCCGCCCCCTCGGGTCCCCGGGCGCGCCTGAAATCCGAGCGCGCGCAGGACGCCCTCGGCGTCCCCCGCCGTCCATTTGAGAGCGGAGATGAGCGCCGGCGTGAGATCGACCGCGCCGGCGCCCTCGGGGAGGGCGGCGCGGGCGAGCGCGTCGAGCCGCTCCAGTTCCGCGATCGGCGCCGCAAGCTGGCCAACGGCGCGCAGGCCCCGCAGGGACAAGGCCTCGGGCGGCGGAGCGGGATGCGGCAAAGCCGCGAGCGCGGAAGGATCCGGCCGCCAGCGGGGACACGAGAGTTCGGCGAAGACCGCGCCAAGGAGCCCGGCCTCCGGCTCGAGCAGCGAGGGCAGATAAAGGCTGAAGGCGCCGAAGCGCACGCCCAGGCCCTTGAGCGTCCGGCGCTCGCCGCGGCTCAGGAGCCGGATGCGCGCGTCCGCCGCGCCCCTGTCCAATACGCCGAACTGCTCGACGAGCTGGTAGGCGAGCCCGCGCGCGAGCCCCTTGAGCCGCCCGTCCTCGATCGCCTCCTTGAGACGCTTCAGCGCGGAAAGACGCCTTGTCGCCTCGGCGGCGACGAACGCCTCGAGGCGTCTTGCGGCCCGCTCGCGTTGCGGCTCGGCGCCGAATTCCCCGATGAGGCGCACCCGCGGCGCGAACGGCGTCCCGCCCGCGATTTCTCCCGCCGGTTCGCCGCGCCACTCGACCACGCCGCCGGGGACAAGCGCGAACGCGTCGTCCCCCTCGCTCGCGAGCGCGCCCAGCCGGCGCGCGACCTCGGGCGCGACCACCCGCTCGACCGCGCCGCGAAGCGCCCGATTCTCGAGCGCGGTCTCGCCGCGCTCGGGCTCGAAATGGAAGCCCGCGAGCCGGCCGACCAGGTGGCCCTCGACGGTCACCGTCCCGTCGGCGTCGATGCCGCCGAGGATCGGGCCTGAGCGCTGGCTCAGGCTGCGCAACAGCGCGCTTGTGCGCCGGTCGACGAACCGCTGCATCAGCGACTGATGCAGGGTGTCGGAGAGGCGGTCCTCGAGGCCTCGCGCGCGGCCCTGCCAGGTTTGCGGATCGGCGAGCCAGTCGGCGCGGTTGGCGACATAGGCGAGGGTGCGCACCCGGGCGAGCCGCATCGACAGCGCGTCGATATCGCCGTCCGTCCGGTCGATCGCCGCGAACTGGCCCTGCATCCAGTCTTCCGGCAGCCGCCGGTCCCCTTGCGTCAGGTGTTCGAACAGGGTCCCGATCAGGCGCGCGTGCTCGTCCTGCGTCGTCTTGCGGAAGTCCGGCGTCTGGCAGACTTCCCAAAGCCGCATCAGATTGGATCGGTCGCGCGCGCGCCGGACGATCAGTTCGTCTGTCGAAAGCTGGCGCAGCGTCGTTTCGTCCTGGGCTTCTTCAGCGAGCCTCAAGCCCACCGTGGGCGCCGGGGCGACGAGCGAGCGGATCAGCCCCGGAAGCGACTGGAAATCGAGCCGGTGATTGCGCCATTCCGCCGCCGGAACGGATGGAAAGACATGGCCCTCGACCGCGGCGACCACGTCCTGGTCGATGTCGGGCGCGTCGCCCGTGACGCCGAACGCGCCATCCTTGCGGAACCGGCCCGCGCGCCCGGCGATCTGGGCGATCTCCTGCGCATGGAGGGAGCGCAGGCGCCGCCCGTCGAACTTGCGAAGCCCGGCGAAGGCGACATGGTCGACGTCCATGTTCAGCCCCATCCCGATCGCGTCGGTCGCGACCAGAAAATCGACTTCGCCGGACTGGAACAGGGCGACCTGCGCGTTGCGGGTGCGGGGGCTGAGCGAGCCCATGACGACGGCCGCGCCCCCGCGCTGGCGCCGGATGAGCTCGGCGATGGCGTAGACCGCGTCGGCGGAGAAGGCGACGATGGCGCTGCGCCGGGGCAGGCGGGTCAGCTTCTTCGGACCGGCGTAGGTGAGCTTTGACAGACGTTCGCGGAACTGGATGTCCGCATCGGGGCAGAGCCGACGAATGAGCGGGGCGACCGTCGCCGCCCCCATCAGCATCGTCTCGGACGACCCGCGCGCATGCAGGAGCCGATGGGTGAACAAATGGCCGCGCTCGGGGTCGGCGCAGAGCTGGATTTCGTCGACAGCCAGAAACTCGACCCTGCGGTCGAGCGGCATCGCCTCGACCGTCGAGACGAAATAGCGGGCGCCCAAGGGAACGATCTTTTCTTCGCCGGTGATCAGCGCGACCTCGGCTAAGCCCCGCGCCTTGACCACACGGTCGTAAATCTCGCGCGCGAGCAGCCTCAGGGGCAGGCCGATCATCCCCGAGGAATGTCCCAGCATGCGCTCGACCGCCAGATGGGTCTTGCCCGTATTGGTCGGGCCCAGAACGGCGATGAGCCGCGAGGCGTCGCCCCGCGCTGGCGAGCAATTCATGCGCGCTAATGTGGACGACGCGGGCGCGCCCCGCAAGCTCGGAGCCGGCTTTCACGCAAAAAGGGGCGCGATTCGGTCTGCCTTTTGCCGCTTGCCCTTGCGCGCCGAAGGCGCCAATTTTGATCCAAAGGGTCAACCAACGGACTGAGGGGGAACCGCTCATGCACTACGGACAAATCGAAGGAACCGACTTCGTTAGTCTCGACAAGCGCTTTTCCGGGCTGTTCGCCGGCTACGCGCGAGTGACGCGACACTGGACCGGCTCGATCTGGGCGGAAGGCCCGGCCTGGTTCGCGGCCGGCCGCTATCTCATCTGGTCCGACATTCCCAATAACCGGATGCTGCGCTTCGTCGAGGAATCGGGACAGGTGTCTGTTTTCCGGCAGGCCTCCAACAATTCGAACGGCAACACAGTCGACAACCAGGGCCGCCTCGTCACCTGCGAGCATCTGACCCGCCGGGTGACCCGCACCGAGTTCGACGGCTCGATCAGCGTCGTCGCCGACAAATGTGAGGGCAAGCGCTTCAATTCGCCCAACGACGCGGTGGTCAAGTCCGACAATTCGATCTGGTTCACCGACCCGGCCTACGGCATCGACGGCGACAACGAGGGCGAGCCGGCGAAACCGGAGATCGACGGCTGCCACGTCTACCGCATCGACCCCAAGACCGGCGCGGCGACCAGGGTCATCGACAACATGGCGCGGCCGAACGGCATCGCGTTTTCTCCGGACGAGAAGCTCATCTACGTGGCCGACACCGGCGCGACGCATGACGAGAAGGTCCCGCGTGCGATCCGCCGCTACGCCGTCGACGCGGACGGCAAGAGCGTGAAGGGGTCGGGCGAAGTCTTCTGCGAACTGGCGCCGCAGGACGGGCTCTACGACGGCTTCCGGGTCGACCGGTCCGGCCGCGTCTGGACCAGCACCGGCAAGGGCGTCTACTGCTACGAGCCGGACGGAAAGCTGATCGGCAAGATCCTGATCCCGGAAATCGTCGCCAACGTGACCTTCGGCGGCCCCAAGCGCAACCGCCTGTACATCTGCGGCACGACTTCGCTCTATTCGGTCCTGCTCATGACCAATGGATCGAAGCTCGGCTGAAGCTTGGGCGACGTTTCATCGCCCGCTCGAGCCGCGCGGCGAAATTGGCCTGAACTCGCGCGGATCCAAACTTCTAATCAAACAACCGGCGAGTTGTAACCCATTCCAATTGTCAATACACCGCGATCGGATCCGGCGATTACTGATTCTGATTGCGGTTATTTCTCGCGCAGGCTAGCCTATATTTCAGAGCCGGGAAACGGCCGATCGTCGGACCAAATCCGATCCGAACTATCGAGGAGGGCGACATGAATCATTTCTACGCAGCTATTGATCCGCTTGCCGTTATTTTTCCGACCAGCGTCTACCTGAAGCTCGTGGAGAAGCTCCATCCAAATACGCCCCTGATCGACGTGATGCGGACGGTGGCGAAAACAATGACCGCGGACGAGAAGGCTCAAACAGCGGCCAACGCGAAACGCATCGCCGAATTCGCCCACGCGGCGGCGAGCGTCGTGGGATAGGGGAAGGATGCGGGACGGGTCGTCGTTTGGTTTTCGGCCCCGTCCCATTCTGCATGTGACAATGCTGCGGCGGGCCGCGCGAATCCTTTGTGACACGCGGGGCCGCCAAGCCAGCTGACGCGCCTGTGGCGCCGTTTGTGCGGCGGGCCGGCCCTGGAGCTCGCCAGTATGGGCCGGCGAGTTCCATCACCGGAGACCCGGCGGCTCTCTGAAACGGCCGCCCGGCCGCCGGCTCAGGCGTCCGCGCTCAGGAAGCTCTCCGTCGCCCCGCCCAGGGCGCCATGCGCCGAATCCGGGCGACGCTCGCCTGCTTGGGCAGTTTTTCAGCGATCCCGTAGACGCGCTCCCGGCGGTCGATTTCGCCCAGGACATCGGCGGGAGAAATCCCGCATTCGGCCCAGATGACCGCAAGGTGGTAGAGGACGTCGGCGCTCTCGAGGATGACCTGCTCGCGGTTCATCTGCACCGCGTCGAGGCCGACCTCGATCGCCTCCTCGACCAGCTTCTTGGCCATTTTCTGCACGCCGTCGCGGAACAGCTTGGACGTGCGCGACTCCGAGGGGCTTCTGTCCCGGGCCTCGAGGACGGCGGCGAAAAGTCTGTCGAGCGAATCAGTCATGAGTTCGGATTATCCCTATTCGAACCAGATAATGCCGAACAAGCGTTCACGCACTATGACAAAAAGGGCAGTGAGGCAAATTTTTGCGCAAATTGCATGAATTACGCATTCTCAGTTTGTAGTCAAGAGGCGAGACGGGCGCCTCGAGCCGAGGCGCCGGCAGGCGCCCTCAAGCCGCGAGGGAGGCGAAAAGCGCCTGTCCATCGACCCCGCCGGCAAGCGGATCGATCAGGTTTTCCGGATGCGGCATCAACCCGAGGACATTGAACCGGTCATTGAACACGCCGGCGATGGAATGAATCGACCCGTTCGGGTTCGACCCGCCCCCGGTCCGGCCCTGAGCGTCGCAATAGCGGAACGCGACCCGCCCTTCGGCTTCGATCCGGCGGATCGTGTCATCGTCGGCGACAAAATTTCCCTCGCCATGGGCGATGGCGAATTTGACCGACCGCGCCCGGCGCATAGGCCCGGGTGAACGGGGTTTGAGCATTCTCGACCCGCAGATATTGCATTTTGCAGACGAAGCGGAGCTCAGCGTTGCGCATCAGAACGCCGGGCAGAAGGCCGGCCTCGCACAGGACCTGAAAGCCGTTGCAGATCCCGAGCGCCAGCCCGCCCCGCGCGGCGTGGGCGCCGACCGCCCGCATGATCGGCGAGCGCGCGGCGATCGCGCCGCAGCGCAGATAGTCGCCATAGGAGAAGCCGCCCGGCAGGACGACGAGATCGACGCCGGGCGGCAATTCGGTTTCGGCGTGCCAGACGATCGCGGGCTTGTCCCCGCTCGCCCGCTGGAGAGCGCGCGCGGCGTCGCCCTCGCGATTGACTCCGGGGAACTGGATGATCGCCGCGCGCATCGCTCACACGATTTCGATTGCGTAGTTCTCGACGATGGTGTTGGCGAGCAGGCGCTCGCAGGCCTCGCTCAGTTTCAGGCGCGCGGCCGCCTCATCGTCGCCGTCGAGCTCGATGTCGAAGATCTTGCCCTGCCGCACGCTTTTCACGCCCTCGACCGCGAGTCCATTGAGCGCGCCCTCGATCGCCTTGCCCTGGGGATCGAGGACGCTCGCCTTCAACGTGACGATCACGCGCGCTTTCATCAGGGGCCCCGGCCGGTCAGGCCGCGTTCGAGGTCGGCGCCATGGTGAGCAGCGCGTAGAGGGCGGTCGGGTCCTTGGTCGCCCGCAACTGGGCGGCGATCGCGCCGTTGCGCAGGAGGCGGGCGCTCGTCGCCAGCGCCTTGAGGTGGTCGGCTCCCGCGGCTTCCGGAGCGATCAGCATGAAAATGAGATCGACCGGGAGAGCGTCCGGGGCCTCGAAATCGATCGGGCGCTCGAGCCTGGCGAAGATGCCGAAAATACGCTGGCATTTGCGGAGCTTGCCGTGCGGAATGGCGACGCCGTCGCCGACGCCCGTCGAGCCGAGCCGCTCGCGCTGCAGGATCGCGTCGAAGATCTCGCGCGCCGACAGGCCCGAGACGAGCGCGGCGCGCTCGCTCATTTCCTGCAGCGCCTGCTTCTTGCCGTTCACTCTCAGCGCGGCCATGACCGCGTCCGGATTGAGGAGTTGCGATAGCGACATGATCGTCCTGGTTAATCGGCGCGCGGCGGATTGCGAGGGGCCTGGGGATCGACCCAGCCGATCGCGCCGTCGCGGCGCCGGTAGACAATATTCACCCGGCCGCTGCCGGCATGCTGGAAGACAACGACGCCCACGCCGGTCAGATCGAGTTCGGCGACGGCGGAGGCGACGGAAAGCGATTTGAGCTCTTCCGTCCCTTCCGCGACCACCACCGGATTGAAGCCGCCCGCGGGCTCTTCCTCTTCCTCGTCCGGCTGCTCGATGAGATAGTTCGCCACCTTGCCGCGCTCGCTGGCCGTGGCGGCGAGATGGCCTTTGAGGCGGGTCTTGTAGCGGCGGAGCCGCCTTTCGATCTTGTCGGCGGCCTGATCGAAGCAAAGATAAGGTTCGTGCGCCCGGCCCTCGGCGTGCAGGCTGATTCCCGAGCTCAGACGCAACGTGCAGTCCGAACGATAGCCGGAGCCCTCTCGCGTGACCACGACGTGGCCGCCGACGGAGCCGTTGAAGTACCGGGCGACCGTCGCTTCGACCTTTTCCAGGACGTGCTGACGCAAGGCATCCCCGATGTCGAGATTCTTTCCCGATACCCTCAAGGTCATCGAACGCTGGCCTTACCTCCGGCTGGCGGCTGCCGCCGCCCGTCCGCGCCGCGCTCGCGCGCTTCAGACTGCCCGTTCCGTTTCGCTTCGGCCCGCTCCGCGTCGGCCGATTCCCCCCTAGCGTTAGGAGTTTGCCCGGCGCATGTCAATCGTCGCGATAAATTGCTCATATTAATGATGAAATCGGTATTATGCTTCAACCGTCAGGGAATTATCGCGTTGGGCCCGGGCGCGCATCGGCGCCATCTTCATCTTGCGCCGCTCGACCGACGAGGGGATCTTTAGGCTATCCCTATATTTAGCGACGGTCCGGCGCGCGACAATGATCTGCGCCTCGCGCAGGCGCTCGACGATCACCTCGTCCGGCAGCACGTCTTCCGGGTCCTCGGCGTCGATCATCTGCCGGATGCGCTGGCGCACGGCTTCCGCCGAATGGGCCTCGCCCGGCGCGCTCGAGGCGATCGCCGCGCTGAAGAAATATTTCATCTCGAACAGGCCGCGCGGCGTCTGGATGAACTTCTGCGCGGTCGCGCGCGAGACCGTCGATTCATGGATGCCGATCGCCTCGCCCACCATCTTCAGGTTGAGCGGTTTCAAGCCCCTGACGCCCTCGAGGAGGAAAGCGTCCTGCCGGCGCACGATCTCGCTCGCCACGTTGAGGATCGTGCGCGCGCGCTGCTCGAGACTTCTTCGTCAGCCAGTTGGCGGCCTGGAGCTGGGTGGAGACGTATTGGCGATCCTCGTCCCGCTTCGCGCCGCGGCGAATCTCGGCCGCGTAGACCTCGTTGACCAGGACGCGCGGCAGCGCCCTCGTGTTGAGCTCGACCCGCCAGCCGAAATCCGGCGCCGCGGTGACGACGACGTCGGGGATCGCCAGCGCCGCCGGGGGGTCGCCGAAGGCCCGCCCGGGCTTCGGCTCGAGCCGGCGGATCTCCGCGATCATGTCGCGCAAGTCGTCGTCGTCGACGCCGCAGACGCGGCGCAGGTAGGACAAGTCCCTCCTGGCGAGGGCGCCCAGGTTCTCGATGAGCGCCTGCATCGCCGGATCGAAGCGGTCGCGCTCCTTGAGCTGAAGGGCAAGACACTCGGCGAGCGAGCGCGCGAACACGCCAGTCGGTTCGAGGGTCTGCATGCGCAGGAGCACGCGCTCGACCCGCTCGACTTCGGCGCCGAGCCGCTCGGCGATCTCGCCAAGCGCGCCCACGAAATATCCGGCCTCGTCCAGCGCGTCGATCAGCGCCGCTCCGATCATGCGATCGGCCGGATCGGCAAGCAGGATCGCCGCCTGGCGCTCGAGATGGCCGCGAAGCGACACCGTCTCGGCGGCGTAGGACTCGAGATCGGGGGCCTCGCCGCCCTCATGGCCGCCGCCGAGCCCGGTCCACGCCTGGGCGTTCAAAGACTCGGGCGGGGCGGAGGGCGGCGGCGCGCTTCGATCCGTATCGAAGGCGTTGTCGACCTCCGTGCCGAGGCCCGCGGCGAGGCGCCCTGCATCGGTCTCCAGCGCTTCCCCCGCCCAGTCGCCCGGTTCGGCGGGCGCTTCGGCGAAGCCGGGCGGATCGGGCGGCCCGGCGCTCGCCGCCTGCCGGTCATCCTCGTGCTCTTGCGCCCGCTCGAGCAGCGGATTGCTGTCGAGTTCGTTCTCGATGAACTGGGTGAGTTCGAAGTTCGCCATCTGCAGGAGCTTGATCGCCTGCAGAAGCTGAGGCGTCAGGACCATCGCCTGACCCTGACGCAACGCGAGTTTGGCGGAGAGCGCCATACCTATTCCCAGCCCTTCGCCACGCCGCACCTCAAACCTTGCGTTCGGCCGCGCGGCCTGCCGTCGCGCCGCGCCGGGGGCTCGTTTGCTGCATTAAGCGCGCCGGCTTTCCGACCATGCGCCGAACCGATGTCCCGGCAAAGGTGGCCGGGGGCGCTCGATTGTTAATGGGGGCCGCGCCCCCCCGCAACAACCATGATCGTCGGATAGCACTCGTGGATTAATTGAATCGTCACAGCCGCCGAATAAGCCCGACGAATCGATATAAAGACTTGCTTATATGTTTATTGCACGTTCGCGCGGTCGCTGGTATGGAGACCGCCGACCTTGAACTAGGGGATCATCGCCGCTCATGACCAAATCCGCCGACTACGCCATCGCCGACATCAAGCTTGCCGACTATGGCCGCAAGGAACTCGCCATCGCCGAGACCGAGATGCCGGGCCTGATGGCGACACGGGCCGAATACGCCAAGAGCCAGCCGCTCAAAGGCGCTCGCATCGCCGGCTCGCTCCATATGACGATCCAGACCGCGGTCCTGATCGAGACCCTGAAGGCGCTCGGCGCGGACGTGCGCTGGGCCTCCTGCAACATCTATTCGACCCAGGATCACGCGGCGGCGGCGATCGCGGCGACCGGAACCCCGGTGTTCGCGGTCAAGGGCGAGAGCCTCAAGGACTACTGGGACTACACCCATCGCATCTTCGAATGGGGCGACGGCGGCTTCCCCAACATGATCCTCGACGACGGCGGCGACGCGACGCTGCTCATCCACCTCGGCGCCCGCGCCGAAAAGGGCGACACCAAGTTTCTCGACACGGCCTCGAACGAGGAAGAGGAGGTGCTCTACGCCGCGATCAAGGCGCGGCTGAAGAGCCATCCCGGCTGGTACGGCAAGAACGCCGAGTCGATCCGCGGCGTCACCGAGGAGACGACCACCGGCGTCCATCGCCTCTATATCATGGCGAAGGAGGGCAAGCTCCTGTGGCCGGCGATCAACGTCAACGACAGCGTCACCAAGTCGAAATTCGACAATCTCTACGGCTGCCGCGAGTCGCTGGTCGACGGCATCCGCCGGGGCACCGACGTGATGATGGCCGGCAAAGTCGCAATGGTCGCGGGCTTCGGCGACGTCGGCAAAGGCTCGGCCGCCTCGCTCCGCAACGCCGGCTGCCGGGTGATGGTGTCCGAGGTCGATCCGATCTGCGCGCTTCAGGCGGCGATGGAGGGCTATGAGGTCACCACGATGGACGACGCCGCGCCGCGCGCCGACATTTTCGTCACCGCCACCGGCAATGTCGACGTCATCACCATCGACCACATGCGCGCGATGCACGACCGCGCGATCGTCTGCAACATCGGCCATTTCGATTCGGAGATCCAGGTCGGCGGCGCTGCGCAACATGAAGTGGAACAACGTCAAGCCGCAGGTCGACGAGATCGAGTTCCCCGACGGCAAGAAGATCATCCTTCTGTCGGAAGGGCGCCTGGTCAATCTCGGCAACGCGACCGGCCACCCGTCGTTCGTGATGTCGGCCTCGTTCACCAACCAGACGCTGGCCCAGATCGAGCTCTTCACCAAGCCCGGCGAATACAAGAAGCAGGTCTACACCCTGCCCAAGCACCTCGACGAGAAGGTCGCCTCGCTGCATCTGGACAAGATCGGCGTCAAACTCACCAAGATGACTCCCGAACAGTCGAAATATCTCGGC
>CAVULN010000058.1:0-24230 GCA_963742305.1 uncultured Alphaproteobacteria bacterium | reverse complement strand
GAAGGTGTAGGCGCCGAATTGCATGAGGGGTCCTCTCGATCAATCCCAGAATCGACGCGATGGGCAAAAGCAGCCATCGTGAGTTGGACCCTACAAAAGGAACTTCGCTCAATTCAATACAGACATTGTGTTTCGTTCCGCTCGACCAGTGATTGCAACGACTCCAAAAATCTTTGAAGTTGGTCAGCTCTCCGGCATCTTTCATCGCTTGAGCATATGAGGGTAAGCCGTCTACCGGAGCCCATCGATCCGGCTCCCACATGCCTGACCGGATCATCGACTTCCCGCAATGGAAGAAAGCCTCCTGAACACGCACGATCATTGCGAGATCGGGCGCCTTTCCATTGACCGTCATCGCTCCGAGCAAGTCTGGGTCTTTTGCAAGCGAGGCCGTCCCACTCATGCGAACAACCTCACGTCGCTTCGGAACGATGAATAGGAGACCAACACTGGGGTTTTCAAGGACGTTGAGAAATGTGTCCCCGCGGTGGTTTCCGAGCCGGTCGGGTATCGCCAGCGTATGTTTGTCAAGAACCTTTGCAAAACCCGCGGGATCGCCTTTCGGCGAGATATCCATTGACCCTGCCGGATTGATGCTTGAAATGACGATAAAGGGGCATCGCTCGATCCACTTCGCGCAGTGCTTATCTATGTGATCGATCACTTTGGCGATTTGACTTGGATGGACCGGCCCGAGGATCGCCTTTACCTCGGCGGCAGTTGTGATTGGGGCCTTCGGCCGATACATAGTTTCATCCTCCACCTGTTGGCCTCGATCGCGCGCGCTTCCGGGTGCCGGAGACGCGATGTTAGCATGAGACGGAATAGTAAGGGTCGCCGTGACCAAACCGCCGATCAGCCGATTTTCCACGCCCAAGCTCGCCGAACTGCCCGACGACATCCGCGAGCGGATCGAAGCGGTGCAGGAGAAATCGGGCTTCGTGCCCAACGTCTTTCTCGCGCTCGCCCGAAGGCCGGACGAGTTTCGCGCCTTCTTCGCCTACCATGACGCGCTGATGGAAAAGCCCGGGACTTTAAGCAAGGCGGAGCGCGAGATGATCGTGGTCGCGACCTCAGGGCTAAATCAATGCCAGTATTGCGTCGTCGTCCACGGGGCGATCCTGCGCATCCGGGCGAAGAACCCGCTGATCGCCGACCAGGTCGCGGTCAATTATCGCAAGGCCGACCTCAGCCCGAGGCAGAAGGCCATGCTCGATTTCGCGGTCAAGGTCGCCGAACGCTCGCAGGCGATCGACGACGCCGACTACGAGGAGCTGAAGCGCCATGGCTTCTCGGACGAGGACGCTTGGGACATCGCGGCGATCGCCGCCATGTTCGCGATGTCCAACCGGCTCGCCAACGCCTTCTCGATCCGGCCGAACGATGAGTTCTATGCGATGGGGCGCGAGCGGCGGGATTGAGCACGCTGACGTTCGGAAGAGAGGGCCGACCCGCGCCTCGGCTGAATTGCGCCCGCGCCCGATCTTGGATCGATCCCAAAAGCGCGCGTGGGTTTATACAAGGATATGTTCAGCTAAGATACTGTGCCGGAACGGCGGCCTCCAGATCTATGGCGCCGATCGCTTTCGTCATCGAGAGTTAAAACAATCATCTGTGCGAATAGCAGGTGCAGATATGAATATTGGATAATTCGGGCGTTGGCGCCTTCTCTTACAAATTCGTCGAGGTTCGTTTTTCGATCTTTCAGATTGTTATGAGCGAGTCGAATCGCAATTTGCAGTTGTTCTTTATCAAGACTTGAAGAACCTAGCAAGTCTTTGACGACGTCACCCACCTAACCCCCCTTGCTGACACGCGAGCAAGGTTTTTACCGCTAATTCCCGTCAAACGCACGATCACAATCACGTAAACAAGCGGCCAAATATGTGGAACTCAATCGGGTCGGACCCGCGTGCGGTCTCCGTCATCGCCTATATTTAGCTTTGTACAGAGAAATATCGTCTTTTAGCAGAGCGAGATAAGTTGTCTATGCCCGTCATCTTAAGACCGCTCAAGCCCTTTGGGTTGCGATGACTTTCATGGTTTGAGCCCGGCGTCGCGCTCGCGGCCTTGCCTCTCAGATCGCCCTGTAGACCTCGGTCTCGAACGCCTGGAATGCGGGAACGGACTTCACGTCGAAGAACGGCAGGATTTGCGTGGCGTAGACGCCCGCCACGCCCTTCGCCTGGTCGATCCAGTAGTAGGAGTTGGCGAGCCCCGCCCAGGCGAGCGACCCGGCCGAGCGTCCCGTCGGCAGCGGCTCCGGGTTGATCAGGAACGAAAGCCCCCATTGCATTCCGCCGATGAAATCGACGTCGTTCGAAATCGGCGGCTGCGCGGTCTTCAGCGGGCGGACGCGGATCTCGCCGGCGGCGTTCCGGCTCATGAGCCTGACGGTTTCGGGCTTGAGGATCTGCGCCCCATTGAACCTGCCCTCGTGCAAAAAGACCTGCGCAAATCTGAGATAGTCGCCAACCGTGCCATAGAGCCCGCCCCCGCCCATCTCGAACTCCGGTTCCTGCGGGATTTCGGTGTCGGTGGCGACGAAACCCTCTGGCGTGCGCGCGTGGATCTTGGCCAGTCGCTTGCGCTGCTCCTCGCCAATCTTGAACGCGGTGTCCTTCATGCCGAGCGGGTCGAAGATGTTCTCCTTCATGTAACGGCCGAGCTTCTGGCCGGTGACCTTCTCCACCGCCTTGCCGGCGAAGTCAATTCCGACGCCGTATCGCCATGTCTCGCCTGGATCGAACAGCAACGGCACGCTCAGCGCGGCGTTGGCGCAGGAAATGATCGCGGGCGTTCCGGTCTTCTCGATGTAGCGCGTGATGTCTTCGCTCCAGAAGTCGTAACCGCATCCCGAGGTGTGGGTAAGGAGATGGCGAAGCGTGATGTCGCCGCGCGCGGGGCGCGTCTTCGGATTGCCCTCGGAGTCGAAGCCTTCGAGCACTTCCGGCTTGTCAAGCTCGGGCAGAACCGTCTTGATCGGCGCGTCGAGTGAAAGCTTGCCGCGCTCGACCTGCTGCATGGCGCAGGCGCCAGTGATCGCCTTGGTCATGGAGGCGATCCAGACCACGGTGTCGGCGGTCATCGGCTCGCCCGAGGGGAGCGCGCGCTTGCCGTAGCCGCCCTCGAAAATGACCCCGTCTCTCGTCGCGGCGGCGGCGGCGACGCCGGGCAAGTCGCCCGAATCGGCGGCCTCTTTCAGCACGGCGGCGATCCTGCCCGTGTCCGCCATTCGCGTTCCTCCCGTCGTGCCGGCTGGCCTCGGCGCCAGCTCGAGGCGCGATCCTGTCGTCTTTCGCCCTCTGAGGCAACCGCGCAGGACCAAGTGGGGGAATTGTTCAGCCCGCGAGCGCGCTCTCCATGCTCAGCCCTGCCGAGAGCAGCCGATCGTCCTCCCCCGCGGTCGCGAGGAACTGGACGCCGGTCGGCAGGCCCGTTGCGTCCGTCCCCGACGGCAGGGCAAGGCCGCACATCCGGAACAGATTGCCGAGAAACGTATAGTGGATGGCGCGAACGTTGGTGACACGGAAGAGTTCGTCGTCGCGTTCGAGTTCGGCGATCGGAGGCGCTGTCATCGGCGTTGAAGGCAGCGCCAGCAGCGCTCCCCCAAGCTCGTCGGCGAGAGCGGCGATGAGATCCTCCCGGCCGCGTTGCAGGGCGATGACGTCATGGCCGGCCGTGGCGCGGCCCAGCATGGCGCGCGCCACCACGCGGCGATCCATGCGCTGAGCGTCGGCGGAATCGAAGATCGCGCGATGCTCGGCGTAAGCCTCGATGGCGACCAGCGAACCATGCTTCCTCATGAGATCGTGCATCGCGCGGATCGATGGGACGGGCCGCAGCGTGACCTTGGCGCCCGCCGCCGCCAGCCGTTTCAACGCGGTTTCGAGGTTGGCCGCGACCGCGGGCTCGGCGTCGTCGATTCCCGTCTTGTCGGGCACGACGAACTCGACGCCGCGAAGGCCGGCGGGGCTGAGGGACGCAGCCGGCCGGCCGCGCAGCGCCGCATCGATCAGAATGCAATCTTCGACCGTGTGGGCGAGAGGGCCGATCGTGTCGAGCGTACGCGAGAGCGGAAAGACGCCGGCCTTGTCGATCCGTCCTTCGCTCGTCTTGAACCCGACGATGCCGCAGAAGCCGGCGGGCGCGCGGATCGAGCCGCCGGTGTCGCTGCCGATCGCGCAAGGCGCAAGGCCGCCCGCGACCGCGACCGCCGCGCCAGACGAGGATCCTCCGGCAATGCGGGGGGTTAAGGGATCGCGCGGATTTCTCGGCGTGCCGAAATGCGGATTGAGCCCAAGGGCGGAGAAGGCGAATTCCGAGAGATTGGTTTTGCCGAGCGCCGCCATTCCCGCCGCGGCGAGATTGGCGACGATCGGCGCGTCTTTCTCTTTTACCGGCGCGTTCGCATGGAGCGCCGATCCCGCGGTGGTGCGCTCGCCCGCCATGTCGACCAGGTCTTTCCAGGCGATCGGAACCCCGTCGAGCGGCCCCGCCAGGCGTCCCTCGCGGCGCCGCTTGCGGCTCGCCGCGGCTTCCTTGAGCGCCCGCTCGCGGGTCACCACAATGAATGACGGATTCTTGCGGTCGCGCTCGATGCGATCGAGAAAGAACTCCGCGACCTCGACCGGATCGAGGGCGCCTCTCGCGATCAGCCGCCCGATTTCGGCGGCGGACTGTTGTTCCAGGCTTTCAATCATGTTGCGCGAGACTCCGTCGACGCGAGCGCTTCGCAGCTCGCGCCATTGGGCGCCGAAGGAAGCCGCGCCTCTCCTAAGTCGCCCGTGCCGTGTTGTCGAATCCGCGACGAGGCCATCCGTGATATGCTGGCTTCGAACCGTCGGGGAGGCTGTCTTGCGAACCTTGTGCGCCCTCTTGATCTTGATCGCAGCGGTCGCGTCGAGCGCCGCGGCGTTCGCCGCCGAGCCGTTTCCGGCGAGCGGCTCGGCGAAGCTCGCGGCCTATGCGGTCTGCCGCTCGGCGGTGATCCTCGACATGGGGCCGGTGGGCTCGAACTCCTCCGCCGAATGCACCGGCATCGTGAAGACGCGCGACGGGTCGAAGCGTCTCGACAATCTCGCCATCCGCTGCATGGAGGAATCGAAGGCGAGGCCCGGGGGCTACGCCTTCACCGGCACGTGCATCGAGACCGACGGCGACGGGGACAAGATTTTCATAACCTACGAGGGTCCGGAAAGCGGCGACATCGCGCTCCTCGGCGGAACGGGCAAGTACAAGGACATCACCGGCACGGGAACCTGGAGCGTCGCCGACGCGCCGGGCAACACGTCGCAGCTCTTCGCCTTCACGCTCACTTATGACGTGAACTGGACGACGAAGGAGAAGTAGGGCCATTCACGCAAGTCGCGGGTAGCCCAGCGCCGCCGCGTCGCGCTCGAACTCGGCGACGCGATTATAGTCCGAGGCTCTTGCGACGCGCGCGCCCTTGAGCCCGAGCGTCGCGCGCGCTTCGGCGAGGTCCGGATCGGCGAGCGCCGCGAACAGCGCCTCGCGCGCCGCCTCGACTGTTCGCCGCCGAGGCGGGCGGACGCGATGAACGGCAGGCTTGGGCAGAGCGCGCTCTCCGCGACGATCGCCACACGCTCGGTCAGTTCGGGGCGGCCGCGTCGGAGAAGCGCGAAGCTGACGCAATCGATCGACGCGAGATCGGCCCGGCCCTCCGCCACCGCCCCGAGGCTCGCCTCGTGCGAGCCGGAGATCGATGACAGCGCCGAAGAAGGGCGCTCCGCCCGCGACGGGAGCGATCGCGGCGCGGAACAAATTCATGCCGGTGTTGCTGTCCGCAGCATTGAGGGCGGCGGTTGCGCCGCGGAACTCGCGAAGGTCCCGCCGCGGGTCGGAGGCCCCGCGGATGATGAAGCTTCGATGGGCGGCGCCTTCGCAGCCGGGAAACGAATATTCCGGCGCGGCGATCAGCGCGACCGCGTCCTTGAGCGCGGTCACGTACGGGTAGCCGCAGGTCTGGCCGAACACGAGCTCAGGGTTTCGCCATTGCGCGGCAAGGTCGCCGCCGCGCGTGAGCCTCGCCGGCGCCTGAACGCCCGCTTGCGTCAGCCGCGCGGACACCGCCGCCCACAAGCGATCGTTGGCCGCGGATACCCACGCGAAATCGTACATGGGGAGGACCGCGATCGGCCCTTCGCCGCTCACGCCGCTCGCCGGTCCCAGCCTGGATGAACCGGGCTGTCGTGCGGCCGCAACAGGTAACGCCGCGCGACGTCGAAATAGCCGCGATAGACGAGGCCGCCGTTGCGCTCGATCAGCGCGGCGCGGTTGAGGCGATAGAATTTCGGCAGCTGGTACCACGGCAGGCGGTGGCGCAGGTGATGGGCCACATGCAGATTGTTGAACAGGAACAGCGGCCCCAGAATCCAGGCCTCTTCCACGATCGCGGTCCTGCGCTCCGCCTCCGGCGCGGCGCGATGCTCGGCGAACGAGCGCACCATGGCGAGGCTCGTCCCGGGATAGATGAAGCAGACGATGTAAAGCCAGAGCGGCATCCGGCAGATCGCGATCACCCAGATCATGACCGGCGCGCACTGGATGAGGTGGCGCAGCAGAATGGCGCGCGCGCCGCGCTTGTCGCGCCACGCGTCGCGCACGAGGTCGTGAACGAAGCGCGCGATCAGGAAGGCCGGGCCCAGAATGATGCGGCCGAGCAGCGTGGTCCTCGCGTGAGCGAACGCCCGCCTGATGAGACAAAAGCCATCCCATCTGGGAGCGGCCCAGTAGTAGCTCTCCGGGTCCTCGAACGGATCGGTGAGATTGTCGTCCCGGTGATGCGCGAGATGGGTCGAGCGGTAGATCGAATAGGGGAGCCACAGCGACAGCGGCCAGCAGCCGATCATCTCGTTGATTCTGCGGTTGCGGGTCGGATGGCCGTGAATGGTCTCGTGCTGGAGGTTCAGTTGCCAGGCGACGATCCAGGCGCCGATCGCGGTGAGACCCCACCACGGCAGGTCGCGGTAGAAAAAGGTGACGATGAGCCACGAGCCGTAGATGATGAAAGCGAGCGCCACGGTCGGCCACTCAATGTGGCGCTCAAGCGGCGGAAGTTCGACGATCCCCACGGCCCCTGCGCCCCCCGACGCGCGGCAAATCACCCGTCTCGAATCGGATTATAGGCGCAAACCCCGCGCCCGCAAATATTATTTTGCTATAGGCCCCTGAAACGATAGACGATCTTCTCGCGCTGCGCCGCGCCTCCATCGCCGCAATTCTCAGGCCCCTCGCGCCACGCCCGTCACTGCCGCGAGGACGCCGGGCTCGAGCTCGCGGTAAAGGAGCCGCTCGGGATCGACTGGCCCCGGCAGCGAGATCTGCCCTCTGGGCGCGCGCTGAAACCCCATCCGGGCATAGTAGGGCTCATCTCCAACCAGGATGACGAGCTTCCAGCCGGCCGCCTTCGCCGCCTCGAGCGAGCGGTTCACCAGCGCTTCGCCGATGCCCTGGCTGCGGAACACGGGCTCGACGATCAGGGGTCCGAGCAGAAGCGCGGGCGCCCCGCCGATGGCGATCGGCGTCATCGCCGAGGCGCCGACCAGCAGCGTGCCGACGCGGGCGACGAAGCTCAGGCCCGGATCGGCGGGCGTCGTCTCGCGGATGCGGTAGGCGGCGCGCGCGAAGCGGCCGGGGCCGAACACCCGTTCGTTGAGGCGTTCGATCGGCTCGGCGTCGTCCTCCGCCGCCGGCTCGAGGATGAGGGAGAGGTCGTGCATTGAACCAGCTTTAGCATATGCGCGCCGCGCGCGGACCCCGCCTCGCCCTCAGGCCCCGGCCGGATTGGGATCGCGCCAGGCGCGCTCGAACGGCAGGCGCCAGGCATAAGGCGCGACCAGCTGATAGATCGCCTGCGGCCCCCAGCTGCCCGCCGCGTAGACCTTGACCGGCGGCGGCTGCTCGAGCAGCGGCTCGGAGACTTCCCACAGCCGCTCGATGCCCTCGGCCGAGCAGAACAGCGTCCGGTCGCCGCGCATGGCGTCGAGGATGAGCCGCTCATAGGCCTCGAGAACGTCGGCGCCCATGCCGGTTTCGTGCATCGCGAACTGAAGGCTCTGCTTGTTGAGCCGCATCCCCGGGCCGGGGCGCTTGCCGTAGAACGACAACGACACCTTGGACTGGTCGGCGAGGTCGAAGGTCAGGTGGTCGGGCCCCTGGGCGCCGAGGCCCGAATCGCCTGGAAACATGCTTTTCGGCGGCTGGCGGAAGGCGATCGAGATGATCCGCTGGCCCTCGGCCATCCGCTTGCCGGTGCGCAGGAAGAACGGCACCCCAGCCCAGCGCCAGTTGTCGATGAAGCATTTGAGCGCGATGAAGGTCTCGGTGTCGGATTCCGGATCGACGCCCTCCTCCTTGCGGTAGCCGATGACCTGCCCGCGCACGACATCGGCCGGGTCGATCGGCGTCAGCGAGCGGAAGACCTTGTTCTTCTCTTCGCTGATCGGCCCGGGCGCGAGCGAGGTCGGCGGCTCCATCGCCATGAAGCCCAAGAATCTGGAAGAGATGAGTGACGACCATGTCGCGATAGGCGCCGGTCTGCTCGTAAAAGCGCGATGCGATTGCCGATGTCGAGCGTCTCCGGCACGTCGATCTGCACATGATCGATGAAATTGCGGTTCCAGATCGGCTCGAACAGACCGTTGGCGAAACGGAACGCGAGGATGTTCTGCGCCGGCTCCTTGCCCAGGAAATGATCGATGCGGAAGATCTGGTCCTCGGCGAAGACCTCGTGCAGCGCCTCGTTGAGCGCCATCGCGCTCTTGAGGTCGGTGCCGAACGGTTTTTCCATGATGACCCGCGATTCCCGGGCGAGGCCGGCCTCGTTCAGCATCCTGATCGCCGAGAGCGCGGCGTTCGGCGGCACGCTCAGATAATGGACGAGCTGGGTCTCCTCGTCGAAAGCCGCCCGCGCCCTGTCCACCGCTTCCTTGAGAGCGCCCGCGCCAGCCGCAATGGGCACGTAGTCGAGCGCCGCCTCGAACGCCGGCCAGGCCTCCTTCTTTGGCCGGTGGGCGTGCTCCTTGAACACCGCGTCGCGGGCGATTGCGCGGAAGCCCTCGGCGTTGATCGCGTCCAGCGACACGCCGATGATCCGGCATTTGGCAATGAAGCCCGCGGTCACGAGATGAAAAGAGGCCGGGGAACAGCTTCTTGTGGGCGAGATCGCCGGTCGCGCCGAACAGGACGACGATCTGCGGCAGCCTCGGGCCAACCCGACCGGTATTTTCGCCATTGCGTTCTCCCCATCCCTTGAGCGCCGGCCAGTTAGCCGTCGCGTGCGACAGAACGCGACAAGGGCTTGCCGATATCCCTGATTTCACCGTCTCAATCTGAGGCTCGCCCAGCCTTCGAGCTCGATCCGCTCGGCCAGATCAAATCCCTGCGCCCGCCAGGACGCAAGCACGCCCGCGACATCGGCAAGAAGCAGGCCGGAGACGATCGCCTCGCCGTCTGCGCTCATCGCCGCCGCGAGCGACGGCGCGAGCAGCCGCAGGGGCCTCGCCAGGATGTTGGCGAATACGAGATCGTAAGGCTCGCCCTGGCGCAAAGCGGCGTTCTCGACCCCGCGCGAGACGATCGCGCGGCAGCAAGCGCCAACGCCGTTCAGTCGCGCGTTGGCGTTGGCGACCTCGACCGCGACCGGATCGATGTCGCCGAGCCGGACCTTGCGGTGGAGGACCTTGGCGGCGGCGATGGCGAGCACGCCCGCGCCGCAGCCGACGTCGAGCACATGGGCCGGGCGGCGGCGCTTGAGGAGGCGGTCGAAATGCAGGAGGCAGCCCAGCGTCGTGCCGTGATGGCCGGTGCCGAAGGCGAGCCCGGCCTCGATCTCGATTGCGATGTCGTTCGCCCTGACGAGCGGGCGGTCATGGGCGCCGTGGATGAGGAAGCGCCCCGCCCGAACCGGCTTGAGGCCGGCGAGGGAATTGGCGACCCAGTCGCGCTTCTCGGTGAGGCCGAAGGCCGCCGAGCGCGCGGTCTCGCCGTCAGCCGCGGCGGCGATCAGGGCCCGGACCGCTTCCTCGTCGGGCGCCGAGCCGAAGTAGACTTCGGTGAGCCAGGCCCTGGCGCCGCCGGGCAGACGATCGGCGGTCTCGAACACGGTCGAGGCGGCCTCGGCCGGCTCGAAGCTCTCGACGATGAGATCGGCGACCGCGCGAGCGCGCGATTCGTCGCTGACGAGGCGCATCACGTGCGCCGCGTTGTTGGGGGGCAGGCCTTCGAGCATGGCGGGCAAACTAGCCGAAGCCGACCGCGGCGCCGAATCGGAGCCCATGCGCCTGGGCGCAGGCAAGCGCCCTCTTACCAATCGGTAATCTTACCCAGTCCGATTCCCGGGGGCGCCGCTCTTGCGGTGGGGGGCCGCGCGGCCATATTATGCGGGTCTGGCGCTTGCCTAGTCACTTGGGCCGGGGCCGCCCTTGATCCAAGAGGTTTCTCTCATGTCCGACTATGACCGCTACGCCAATACGCGTTACGGCGCGGGGCTCGCACGGTCCGGCGTCGCCGTCGATCAGGGCCTGCGGGCCTATATGATCGGCGTATACAACTACATGACCCTCGGGCTTGGCGTGACAGGGCTCGTGGCATGGGGCGCGTTCCAGCTCGGAACGCAGCAACTCGGCGACGGGCGCCTGGGCCTGACCAGTTTCGGCCACGCGATCTACGTCTCGCCGCTGCGCTGGCTCATCGTGCTCTCGCCGCTGGCGCTCGTGTTCTGGCTCTCCGCCCGCATCAATTCGATGTCGGTGCCGACGGCGCGCAACGCCTTCATCGCCTTCGCGGCGCTGATCGGCTTGTCGATGTCGGCATTGCTGGTGGTGTATACCGGCGCGTCGTTCGGGCGGGCCTTTTTCGCCACCGCCGCGGCCTTCGCTAGCCTCAGCCTCTACGGCTACACCACCCGGCGCGATCTCTCTGCGATGGGATCGTTCATGATGATGGGCGTCGTCGGCCTCATCGTCGCGAGCCTGCTCAACCTGTTCCTGCACAGCACGGGCTTGCAATTCGGCATCTCGATCCTTGCGGTCGTCATCTTCGCGGGTCTCACCGCCTGGGATACGCAGGCGATCAAGGCGATGTACTACGCGGGCGACACCTACGAGGTGGCCCAAAAGAAGTCGATCCACGGGGCGCTGCGCCTCTACCTCGACTTCATCAACATGTTCCAGGCGATCCTGATGCTGACCGGCTCCCAGCGCAACAGCTGACGGACGGTCGACGCCTCCCTATCCCCCGGCCGCCCAGGCGCGCCGGGGTATTTTTTAGCCCTGTATATTATGTTCGCCCTCCGCCTGACGTCGCGCGTCAGCGCCCCCTCCACCATGCCAGCCTGCCTATCCTCCATGTGAAGCGGGGGAGGGGAAGGACGGTGGCGGGGGTACGAGAAGTGCGCTGACCCAAAAGCAGTCTGGGCTCTAGCCGCTCACGATCGCCGCGAACGCGGCGCGTGCGCGCCTGCGCGCTTCGCCGAGCGCGGCGGAGAACGACTCGAAGTCGGGAAAGCCGCTCGCCGCCGCAATGCGGCGCTTGACCCCGGCCGCGGCCGTGGCGGGATCGAACCGGCCGGACGTGGACAGGCGCATCAACTGGGTCGCGTCGGTATAAAGCTTGTGCGCGTCGGTCAGGACGTCCGCCTCGTCGGGCGTGATCAGGCCCCTCCGGCCCGCCTCTTCCACCGCCTTGCGGGTCGATACGTCGAGGATCGCGGGATGCTCGTGGGCGAAGGCCAATTGCAGATATTGGGCGGCGAACTCGATGTCGATGAGCCCGCCCGCGGCGAGCTTCAGGTCCCAGACGTCGGTGTCGCCCTTCTCCTTGGCGATCAGCGCGCGCATCTCGCGCGTCTCCCGCGCGATCCTCGCCGGGTCGCGCTTCATGGTCAGCGTCCGCAGCACCGTCTCGGCGATATCGGCGCCGAGGCTCTTGTCGCCGGCGACGAAGCGGGCGCGGGTCAGCGCCATGTGCTCCCACGTCTCCGCCTCGCGCTCCTGATAGAGTCTGAACGACGCGAGCTGGGTGGCGAGCGGACCCTTCCCGCCCGAGGGCCTGAGGCGCATGTCGACTTCGTACAGGCGCCCCGCCTTGGTCGGCGCGGTCAGGGCGGAGATCAGCCGCTGCGTCAGCCGCGCGTAATAGAGCTTCGGGCCAAGCGGCTTCCGGCCGTCGGAATCGGGCGCGTCGGGCGGAAAATCATAGATGAGAATGAGGTCGAGATCGGAGGCCGCGGTCATTTCCCGCGAGCCGAGCTTGCCGAGCGCGACAACCGCGATCCGGCCGTCCGGAACGCGCCCGTGCTCGCTCGCGAACGCGTCGATGACGCGCGTCAGCAGCGCCTGGATCAGCCCTTGCGCGAGCGCGCTATAGGCGCGTCCGGCCCGGTCCGGGTCGAGACGCCCAGACAGGAGACTGAGCCCGATATGGAACGTCTCCTCGGCGGCGAAGTCGCGCGCCTTGTCCAGCGCCTCCTCGAGGTTCTGCCCTTGCGACACAAACGTCTCGGCTCGCCCGCTCATCGCCTCGTCGCCGAAGCTCAGCTCGAGATCGGCGCCGCGCGCCGGATCGATCGCGGCGTCGAGCACGTGCGGTCTCCGCGCGATCACCTCCGCGAGCCGGGGCGCGCTGCCGAGCACGTCGCCGAACAGTTCGCGCACCGAGGCGTTCGAGCGCAGGATCGACAGGAGTTCGACCGAAGCCGGCATTCGCTTGAGCGCCTCGTCGAAGGCGGAGAGCGCCGCGTCCGCGTCGCCCGATCCGGCGAAGGCTTCGAGCAGGGCTGGCGTCAGCTCCGTCAGCACCTCGCGCGCGCGGGCGCTCTGGACCGCCGCGCGCCGCCCGAAGTGCCAGCCGCGCACGGTTTCGGCCGCCGTTTCCGGGCGCTCAAAGCCAAGCGCCCGCAGAGTGGCCAGCGTCTCCGGATCGTCGGTGACGCCGGTGAACACGAGATTGCCGGAGGCCGAGCTCAGCGCCGGCGCGTCCTCGAAGAGTTGCGCGTAATGCGTCTCGACCCTCGTCAGGTGATGGGTGAGGTCGCGGGCGAAGCCGTCGAGCCGCGCGTAGCCGCAGAATTTGGCGAAGCGCGCCAAGTCCGCGCGCTCGAAGGGAAGGCGCTGCGTCTGCTCGTCGCCGACCATCTGCAGCCGGTGCTCGACGCGGCGAAGGAACGCGTAAGCCTTGCTCAGGTCCTCGACCGCTTCGGCGCTCACCCATTTGTCGGCGTGGAGCTGCCTCAGCATGTCGAGCGTGCGCGCCCCGCGCATCTGGGGACGGCGCCCGCCAAAAATGAGCTGCTGGGTCTGGACGAAGAACTCGATCTCGCGGATGCCGCCCCGTCCGAGCTTCACGTCGTGCCCGGGCACGACGACCTCGTCATGGCCGCGCACCGCGTGGATCTGGCGCTTCATCGCGTGGATGTCGGCGATCGCGGCATAGTCGAAATACTTGCGCCAGATGAATGGCTTGAGGTCGGCGAGGAAGCGCTCGCCGAGCTTGAGGTCGCCCGCGGCGGGCCGCGCCTTGATGAGCGCGGCGCGCTCCCAGTTCTGGCCGACCGTCTCGTAATAATTGTAGGCGCTGGCCGTCGACGAGCGCGACCGGGGTCGAGGCCGGATCGGGCCTCAGACGCAGGTCGACCCTCAGCACATAGCCGTCGCTCGTCCGCTCCTGCATCAGCCGGACGAGGCCGCGGGTCAGTTTCGCGAATAGCGGACCCGCCGCCGCCGCCTGCGGAATCGAGGCTGCTTCGGAATCGTAGAGGACGATGAGATCGACGTCGCTCGAATAGTTGAGCTCGCGCGCGCCCTGCTTGCCGAGCGCCAGCACGACCACGCCGGAGTCCGCCTCGATATCGGCCGCGTCCGGGTCGAGCGTGAGAACGCGAGCGCGCGCGGCGTTGCGCAAAAGGAACGCGACCGCGGCGCGCACGGCGGCGTCGGCGAAGCGGGTCAGCGCCTCGGTCGCCTGAACGACGTCCCAGACGCCGCCGATATCGGCGAGCGCGATCAGGAGAGCCGACTCGCGCTTGGCGCGGCGCAAGGCGCGCATCAGGTCCGCCTCGTCCTCGTCGCGCCTCTGGCCAAGCGCGGACAGGAGGGCGTTCAGGGATTCGCCGGGCGGGCGCTCAAGCAGCCGATGAAGCCGGTCCGGGTCTTCCCGGATGAGCCCCCACAGGTAAGGCGAATGATCGGCGAGGCCGAGAAGAACATCGCGCGTCCGGCCGCGGTCGAGTTCCGGCGCAAGCCCAGCGGCCGGCGCGTCCCCGATGAGGGCCTTCAGGCGCCGGCGCGCCTCGGCGGGCGCGGCGAGCCGCGGCGCCTCGATCAGGGCGTCAGCCAGCGCCGCGGTCATTCAGGACGAGATCGGCCGGCCCGTGGAGTCGAGCCGGCTCGGCGGCCGCGGGCAGGGTGAGGCTCACGCGAAGTCCGGGCTGGTTGTCCTCGAGTTCGACGGTCCCTCCATGCATGCGCGCCACCGCCGCCGCGAGCGAAAGCCCGAGGCCGGAGCCGGGCCGCGAGCGCGAGCCTTCCAGCCGGATGAACCGGTCGAGCGCGCGCGCCCGGTCGGCCGGCGCGATCCCCGGGCCGCGATCCGCGACCGTCAGGACAACGGATGCGCCAATTCGCCTGGCCGTGATGACGACGGCGGGCCGCGGGTTCGCGCCGCCCTGGCATTTGTCCGGCGCGCCATATTTGAGCGCGTTGTCCACGAGATTGGCGATCGCCTGGCCGATCAGTTCGCGATTGCCGCGAACGCTCAGCCCCTCCTCGGCATGGACCGTCAGCGCCACCCCTTCTTCCTCGGCGATCGGCTCGTAAAGCTCAGCCATGCTGCTCGCCGCCTCGCCGACATCGACCGGCTCGAGCGGCCCGAGGTCGCCGCCGGCTTCCGCGCGGGCGATCAGAAGCAGCGCGTTGAAAATGCGGATGAGCTGCTCCGATTCCTCGATCGTCTTCTCGAGCGCCTGGCGATAGGCCGGCGCGTCGCCGCCGAAGGCGAGCGCGGCCTCGGCATGGTTGCGCAGGCGGGTGAGGGGCGTGCGCAGGTCATGGGCGATGTTGTCGGAAACCTCGCGCAAGCCCTCCATCAGTTCGGAGATCCGTCCCAGCATCTCGTTCAGGCCGACCGCCAGCCGGTCGAGTTCGTCGCCGGAACCGGACACCGGCAGGCGGCGGGTGAGGTCGCCGGCCATGATGCCTTGGGCGGAGGTGTTCATGTCGTCGATGCGCTTGAGCACCCGCCGGGCCACGAACAGCGCGCCCAAGGCCCCGAGCGCGGCGAAGAACACCAGCGAAATCGCGAGCGCGTGAACCATCACCCTGCCGATGCGGGCGCGGTCGCCGAGGTCATGCCCGATCAACAGCCGAAACCCGCCGGGCAGGATGTAGACGCCCACCAGCGCCTGGCGTCCGCGGCCGCTCATCCCGCTCCCGCGATAGATGATGGGCAGGAAGCCCGGGTGCAGCAGCACCTCGGTCGGGATCTGCTCGACATTGCCGGCGAGCGGCTCGCCGATCGGGTTGGTGAGCAGATAGAGCGAGGCCCCGGGTTCGCGCTTGCGCGCCTCGATCAGCGCCTCGAGCCGCCTGACCCCGGAATTGTCGAAGACGTCGACAAGGCCCTTGGCCTCCGCGTCGATGGTGCGGGCGATCTCCTTGTCCACCAGGGAGGTGACCTGCCAGGCGATGGCGGTGAGAACAACTCCGGCGCCGACCGCGCTCAGCAAAAGGATCGCCAGCGCGAGGCGAAAGGCGGTGGCGCCGAAGAGCTTACCGAGCGCCGTCACGAATCATGTAGCCTGCGCCGCGGACGGTGTTGAGCAGCGGCGCGTCGAAATCGCGGTCGATCTTGGCGCGCAGGCGCGACACATGCACGTCGATCACGTTGGTCTGCGGATCGAAATGATAGTCCCACACGTGTTCGAGCAGCATGGTGCGGGTGACCACCTTGCCGGCGTTCTGCATCAGATATTCGAGCAGCCGGAATTCGCGCGGCTGGAGGACGATTTCCTCGGTCCGGCGGGTGACCTTGTGCGACAGCCGATCGAGCGTGAGGTCGGCGACCCTGAGCACCGTCTCCTCCGGCGCGCCCTTGGGGCCGCGGCGCGCGAGCGCCTCGACGCGGGCCAGAAGCTCGGAGAACGCATAAGGCTTCGAGAGATAGTCGTCGCCGCCGGCGCGCAGGCCCTTGACCCGGTCGTCGACCTGCCCGAGCGCGGACAGGATCAGGACCGGCGTCTCGTTCATCTGCTTGCGCAGCGCCCCGACCAGGGTGAGCCCGTCCATCTTCGGCAGCATGCGGTCGACGACGGCGACGTCATAGCCGCCCTCAAGCGCCAGATCGTATCCGGTGAGCCCGTCATTGACCTCGTCGGCGACGTGGCCGGCCTCGCGGAAGGCCTTCGCCAGATACTGAGCCGCGTCCCGGTCGTCTTCTATGATGAGGATGCGCATGTCCGACATATAGCGAATCCCGGGCGGCTGAGGCAAAAGGAGTGGCGGCAGGTCCACGGGGGGCTTGATTGGGACCTGCCGCCACCTTTGTCGGGGTCGCGCGGGCGGGGATATGTGCGACCGCCGACTTGGACGGAAGGGCGCGCTTAGCGCCGGGCCGGGGACGAGCCCATTAACCCTTCCGTCCATTTCATGTCGGCGTCCCGAAACCCACGGGACGCCGTAGAGATTTACGACGCGCGCGCCGGCAGCGTCAGGTATCGCTCCCCATCGTTGGATTTGATCCGCACCAGAACCGACTTCTTGCCGTCCGACTTGGCCGTCGCGATCGCGTCTGCGACCTCCGAGGGCCGGTTGACCGCCTTGCCCGCGACCTCGAGGATCACGTCGCCCTGCTTGAGACCCTTGTCCGCCGCCGCGCCGTCCGGATCGACCTGCGCGACCACCACGCCGTCCTGTCCGTGCCCGGGGCGGAGGGTGAGCCCGAGCTTGGCGAGCGTCGAGCCGGCGTTGTCGTCGGCGTTGCGCGTCTCCATGGCCGCCGTCTTGTCGACCGGCATGGTTCCGAGCGTGACCTCGACGGTCATCGGGGAACCGTTGCGGACGAGCGTGAGCTTGACCGCCTTCTTCGGGCCCATCGCCGCGATCCGGCGGGCGAGGTCGTGCGGATCGGCGACCGGCTCGCCGTCGACCGCGGTGATGACGTCGCCGCTCTTCACCCCCGCCGCGGCGGCAGGCGAATTCCTTTGCGCGGTCGCCACCAGCGCGCCCTTCTCATCCTTGAGGCCGAGATCGTCGGCCAGGTCCGCCGTCACATTCTGAATCTGGACGCCGATCCAGCCGCGGGTGACCGAGCCGTTCTCCTTGAGCTGCTGGACGACATTCTGGACGACGTCGCTCGCAATGGCGAAGCCGATGCCGACGCTGCCGCCCGAGGGCGAGAAGATCGCGGTGTTGACGCCCACCACCTCGCCTTCGGCGTTGAAGGTGGGGCCGCCGGAATTGCCGTGATTGACCGGCGCGTCGATCTGCAGGAAGTCGTCATAGGGCCCGGAGCCGATGTCGCGTCCGCGCGCCGAGACAATGCCCGCGGTCACCGTTCCGCCAAGGCCGAACGGGTTGCCGACCGCGATCACCCAGTCGCCGACGCGGGGCGCATGCGAGGCGAATGTCACATAGGGAAAGTCGGTCCCCTGCGCCTTGAGAAGCGCGAGGTCGGTCTTGGTGTCGACGCCAATCACCTTGGCCGGCATCGTCTTGCCGTCGGACGTGGTGATGGTCACTTCAGTCGCGTGGTCGACGACATGGTCATTGGTGACGATATAGCCGTCGCCGGAGATGAAGAATCCGGACCCCTGCGCCTGGGAGAAATGATGGCGCGGAGTGCGCTCGCCGTCGTTGTTGTTATTGTCCGGCATGCCGAAGTGGCGGAAGAAATGATAGAACGGGCTGTTCTTCGGAACGTCCGGCAGCCCAGGCATCGCCTCCGAAGTTGCCGTCATCGACCTGGTCGGCGTCGCTGAGCTTGACCTTCACCGAGACGACCGCCGGCTTGACCCGATCGACGACGTCGGCGAACGAGGCCGGGCCGGCCGGGGCCTGAACGGTCGTGGCCGCGGCGTCGACCGGCGCGACCGAGGTTTCGACCGCCACGCCTCCGAGGGCCGCAAGCGCCACAGCGCCGAGAAGCGCCGCACGGAGGGAATAGGAGGGTCGAACAAACGCCATCAGGTCGCGCTCCGAGCATCCAGATCATCGCTGCGGAGACTGTCCCCGCCGCCTCACCGTGATCAGAATGCGCCTATGCGCCTAAACGGGCGATGGCCCGAACATGAAAGCTTTGTAATGCGGATACCAGAACAGCGCGGCGGGCGCGATCCAAAGTGCGTCCGGAGAAACGCCCGTCTCTCGGAGGGGCTACGGAGCGCGGCCGGCGCGATCAGCGGGCGCGATCAGCGATCGCGCCTACAAGGCAGCGAAATTCCGATCACCTCCAGGCGCGCCGCGGCTCAGGCGTCGGCGGTCTTCGTCTTCGGCTTGAGCACCTGGCGGCCCCGGTACATGCCGCTTTTCAGATCGATGTGGTGCGGGCGGCGCAGTTCGCCCGAATCCTTGTCCTCGACGTAAGTCGGCGCTTTCAGCGCGTCGGCCGAGCGGCGCATGCCGCGGCGCGAGGGGGAAGTTTTGCGTCTGGGGACGGCCATCGAGGGGAACTCCAAGCGGAAGCGGGCTTCAGGCGGCCCGGAAAATTCATGAAGGCGCGGCTCTTACACGCAATTCAGCGCGGGCGCCAGCCGTTCTTAAAGCCAGAGCCGAAAAACCGCCTCGCCCGCGCCTGTCGACGCCGGTCTGCGTCCATCCCTTCGAACGGTAGAAGCCGCCGCTTTCGTGTCTTTGCCGGTTGTCAGAAACGCCTGCCGGTGTCCAGCCTGCCGAAAGCGCTCGATCACTTCATTCAGAAGCGCCGTCCCATGGCCGCGTCCCTGAGCCCCGTCGATCACGAACAGCGCCCAAACGTATCCGGTCTGAGGGTTGGCGCAGGCGAAGCCCTGAATCCCCGCCTCGTCCTCGGAAACAAGGAAAATCGCTTCCTTCAGATACCACTCGACTTCCGCGGGCGTGACGAGCGACGGGTCTTCAAGCCGATTTTCGGCGGTTCCGTTCCGCACCTCGAGAAATGCGCGGAAGGTCGAGCTTCGGTGGCCTGGCGCAAGCGCGGGACCATCGCGATCAGGTCATGCCCGTCTCGACAAGCCTGATCTAGTTTTTTTTGCGTGTCGCGCGGCCTTCAGGCCTGCCCGCGCGTCTCGAAGGCGGCCATCGCGATCGCCTCGCGCGGGCCGCGACCCGCCCACAGCACGAACTGGAACGCCTGATAATAGGTCTCGCACGAGTCGAGCGCCGCCTTGACCACCGCGCCGCATTGCGCGTCGCTCGCCCCCGCGCCCCCCGCAAGGCACAGGGCATGGCGGAACATCACCACGTCCTGCTGGCTCCAGAGGTCGAAATGCCCCAGCCACAATTGTTCGTTGATGAGCTGCGTGAGTTCGCCGATCGCCGCGCGCTTGTGCGGCGGCGCCTTGAGGTCGAACGAGCAGCTCACATGCAGCGATTCGAGGTCCGGCAGCCAGGTGAAGGCGACGTCGTAATTGGCGAGGCGCCCCGAGACCAGGATGGAAATCTCATCCGTCTCGGCGCGGTCGAACGCCCAGTCGTTGACCGAGGCGAGCCGCTCGACCACGTCGACGGGATGCTCGCGACGTTCGTCGGCGCTCGTTTCGATGAAGGTCATCAAAGGATCTTTCGGCGGATCGAGGAACCAAGGAGGCGGACCGCCCCGGCGATTTAACCCGAGGGACCCAAAATGCAACCTTGCTGATTTGCGCCGGTTCGTAAACCGAAGACCTCCGAACATCCACAAAAACAGTAAACGGAATCAAAACTCTGCTAACGACGAGGCGCTCTTGACGGAACGCGAGTCCGCTCAAGGCCTTGGCTCGTTGAGCCTCGCCTCCAGCGCGGCCACCCTCGCCGCCAGCTTCTCGTTTTCCTCCCGGGCGCGCGCCGCCATCTCCTTGACCGCCTCGAATTCCTCACGGGCGACCACGTTCATCCCCGCCATCATTCGCTCGAGCTGCGCGCGGGCGAAGGTCTGCGCTTCCCGCCTGGCGCCGTCGGCGACGCCGGCGGCGTCGGTCATGAGGCGCGAGAGGTCGTCGAAGAATTTGCTTTGGGTCTGCGGCATGGGTCGGCTCCAGGGCGCGCCCGCTGGGCCAGGCAAAGCGGGCTTTCCGCGCGTTATGTGGCGCGGGCGCGGCGGAGGCGCAAGGGCGAGCCGCCATCGCAATTTTCCCGTTGCTCCGCCCGGCGATCTCGCCCAGCATCGGGCGTCCCCGGTTCGAGGCCCACTGTCCCATGCGCATTGAAGCCGCCGTCCTTCGCCAGTCCGGCCTCCCCGCGCCTTACGCCCGATCGAAGCCGCTCGAAATCCTGGAGCTCGACCTCAGCCCCCCCGGCCGCGGCGAAGTCCTGGTCAAGATCGCCGCCGCCGGCCTCTGCCATTCGGACCTCTCGGTGATCGACGGCTCGCGGCCGAGGCCCGTCCCGATGGCGCTCGGCCACGAGGCGGCCGGGATCGTCGAACAGGTCGGCGAGGGCGTGACCGACCTTAAGCCCGGCGATCACGTCGTCCTGGTGTTCGTCCCGAGCTGCGGGCGCTGCGGCCCATGCGCCTCGGGACGTCCGGCTTTGTGCGAGCCGGCGGCGAAAGCGAACGCCGCCGGAACGCTGCTCTCCGGCGAGCGCCGCCTTTCCTTCCGCGCCGAGCCGGTCAACCACCTGCTCGGCGTCTCGGCCTTCGCCACTCATGCGGTGGCGGCGCGCGAATCGTGCGTCAAGATCGACCCCGGCCTGCCGCTGGAGCTCGCCGCCCTCTTCGGCTGCGCGGTGCTGACCGGGGTCGGCGCGGTCGTCAACACCGCCAGGGTCGAGCCTGGCCAGTCGGTCGCGGTGGTGGGCCTGGGGGGCGTCGGGCTGAGCGTCGTCCTCGGCGCGAGGCTCGCCGGGGCGCGCGAGATCATCGCCGTCGATCTTTCCGACGACAGGCTCGCTTATGCGGCGAAGCTCGGCGCGAGCCACACGGTCAACGCCGCTTCGCCCGGCGCCGTCGCCGAAATCCGGCGCATCGCCGGCAACGGCGTCGACGTCGCCTTCGAGATGGCGGGCTCGGTGCCCGCGCTCGAGCTCGCCTATGCCGCGACCGCGCGCGGAGGCGCGACCGTGACCGCCGGCCTGCCGCATCCGGACAAGCGCATGAGCCTGTCTCCGCTCGCGCTGGTCGCCGAGGAACGGACCCTCAAGGGCTCCTATGTCGGCTCGTCCGCGCCCCAGCGCGACGTCCCGCGCTTCATCGCCCTCTTCCGCGCCGGGCGCCTGCCGGTCGACCAGCTGCTGACCCACAGGCTCAAGCTCGAAGAGATCAACGAGGGCTTCGACCGGCTGCGCGAGGGGGTGGGCGTGAGGCAGGTGATCGTGTTCGAGACTCGATGACCGCTGAAGCGCGGTTTCCGCTCAATGCCCTAGCCGCTTGAGGGCTGCCTGCGCATAGCTGTCTCCCTGGTCCGCGGCGAGCTTGTAGAGACGCGCCGCCTCGCGGGCGTTCTTCGGCAGGCCCCCGAGGCCCATCTCGTAGCAGTATCCGAGGCTCGCCTGGGCCGCCGCAAGTCCCTGGCCGGCGGCGAGGTTGAACAGCCTCACCGCCTCGCGCTCGTCCTTCGGCAGGCCGCCGCGCCCGTCGCGGTAGAAGACCCCGAGATTGTTCTGCCCCCACGCGTTTCCCTGGTCCGCGGCGGCCTTGTAGAGACGCGCCGCCTCGCGATCGTCCTCGGGCAGGCCGCCGCGCCCCTGCTCGTGCAGCACGCCGAGACTGACCTCAGCGTCGGTGATTCCCTGATCCGCGGCGAGCCTGAACAGGCGCGCCGCCTCGCGATCGTCCTTGGGAAAGCCGCCGCGCGCGTCCCGGTAGAAGATGCCGAGATCGTTCTGCCCCCAGGCGTTGCCCTGATCGGCCGAGAGCTTGTAGAGGCGCGCCGCCTCGCGCTCGTCCTTCGGCAGGCCGCCGAGCCCGTGCTCGTAGGCCGCGCCAAGACCGACCTGGGCAATCGCGCTTCCCTGGTCGGCGGCGAGCTTGAAGAGGCGCGCCGCCTCGCGGTCGTCCTTCGGCAGGCCGCCGCGCGCGTCCCGGTAGAACACCGCCAGATTGGCCTGTCCCCACGCGTTTCCCTGGTCCGCGGCCGCCTTGTAGAGACGCGCCGCCTCTTGATCGTCCTTGGAGAGGCCGCCGCGCCCCTGCTCGTACAGCACGCCGAGACTGACCTCAGCGTCGGTCATTCCCTGATCGGCGGCGAGCCTGAACAGACGCGCCGCCTCGCGCTCGTCCTTCGGCAGGCCGCCGCGCGCGTCCCGGTAGAAGACCCCGAGATCGTTCTGTCCCCAGGCGTTCCCCTGGTCGGCGGCGAGCTTGTAAAGCCGCGCCGCCTCGCGTTCGTCCTTCGACAGCCCGCTCAAGCCCCGCTCGTAGAGATATCCGAGTTGCACCCGCGCGTTGGAATCGCCATTCGCCGCATCCTGACGGTAGCGGCGGATCGTTTCGTTTTCCGGGGTCGCGGTGACGCCGGGGACGATCACCCGAAACAGAAAGGAGCCGCCGGCGAAGGCGGAATCTCTCAAGGGGCCTTCCTGCGGGGTCAGATTGTAGCTCCGGGCCCCGTCCAGCATGAACGAGCGGATCTCGGCCGATGAAACGACGCCCCACCCGTATTTGTCGGCCCCCCCGTCAATCGCGGCGAGGAGGAGATCCGGGATTGGGCTATGCGCCGGAACCGTTTCGGTGGACGTCCCGGCGGTGATGATGTCGCGAGCCTGGGCGCCGAGGAGCTTGTCGACCTGCTCCTTGGTGAGCGGCGTCGTTGCGGGCGCCCCCGGTCGGCGAAAATCGTCCCCGAAAAGCAGCTGTCAAAAATAAACAGGATGGACTTGGCGCGGACTTCCTCCAATGGCGCGCGAACGGCGAGCATCGAGACCGCCTTGGGTCGCGCCGCGTCGAACAGAGACTCGGTCGCTCCATCGACCCATGGCGTGTCGATTCCGGTGATATACCCGCGGTTTTCGTTCCGTTCGGCGATGAGTTCCGTATAGCCGTGGCCGGCATAATAAATCATGAGCCTGGCGTTTCGATCGCTTCCATATTTGCCGAGGAAATTCGCCAGGGTTTGTTTGAGTTTGTCTGAGTCGAGGTCAGTCGCGACTTCCACCGTGTCGAAATGTTTCGCCAGGCCCTTGCTCAATTCCTGCAGTTCCAGGGGCACGTCGTCCAGCGGCGGCCATCGCCGGTCGAGATAATGGGCGTTGCCGATGAGGAGCGCGTGGCCATGCCGCAGCGGATCGTCCGGCGACTGGGCTCGGGCAGCGCCGGGGGCGAGGGCCAGCGCCGTCGCCAGCAGGACTGCGAGAAGCAGAAATCGGGGCGCTTTCATTTGACGTTAAGAGCGACCTTCAGAGTGTCCAGGGAGAACTGGTCGCTCGTGTATTGAGTCGTCTTTCCCGCGCAATCGGTGACAAAGACCATGTTTGCCGGAATCTTGAGATCGCTGGTTATGTTGGGAGGTTTCGAGCACGCATCGATCAGGACCCCGCCATAATAAGTCTGCCGGTACAATTCCTTGATCATCTGCAAAAGTTCGGTGACCGCGATCGCGCCGGCGATGATCACCAGGATCGGCAAGGCCCGCCCGGCCGGCGCCTGCGCCGCAAGCGCCTTCCCCTCGTCCGAGGTGTCGGGCTCGATGCGCAGGGTCTTCCGCTCGATCGCCGGCACCGCCTGGATCGCCGTCTGATCGACGCGGACGCGGACGACAACCTTGTCGTCCGACTGGCTCCAGACGCTTCGCGGCGCCGCAAGGCAACCCAACAGGACAACGGCAAGATGGCGACGCGTAAGCATGGGCCGGCCCCCGCACACCGCAGCTTTCCCGAACTTAATTTGTTAACGTAGCAAGCCGGCGCAAGCAAGCCGGGTTTGCTTGCGGGCCAATGTCGTTTCTGGCCGGTTTGACCTTTGGCGTCATGGCCGCGCTTGTCCCGACCAGCCACGTATTCAGCGCGTCGGGCCCTCAAATGAGTGGAAACGACGGAAGGCTTTGCCCTTTGAACCCTCTAATGCCCGGCCGAAGCGACGGCGGACTCGTCAGGAAGACGGAT
>CAVULN010000057.1:0-41004 GCA_963742305.1 uncultured Alphaproteobacteria bacterium | reverse complement strand
ACCGCCAGCACACCGCGACCGCGAGCACCGTCCCCCACAATATCGCCGATACCTTGCCGGGGCGAACCGAGGTCGCTCCGAGCAGCGCGCCGGTGAAGGCGGGCAGCAGAATATCCCTGGCCGACCGAGCTCTGCCCGACCTGAAGCTGAGACTGCAGCACGATTCCGGCGAAGGACGCGAGCGTTCCCGCCGCGACGAAAGCGAGGGTAATGTAGCGCCTGGCGGAAATGCCATTCAGCTCGGCTGCGCGCGGGCTCGCCCAAGCACATAGAGGTACCGGCCGAGCGGCAGATATTCGAACACCACCCACAAGGTCAGGCTGACGATGAGCGCATAGATCGCGGGAGCGGGCGCGATCCACAGGTTGCCCGAAATGGCGAGAAATGCCGGCGGCAGCGAGGCCAGCACCTGCTGTCCGCCGGTGTACCAGGCGTTGAGCCCGTAGAGGATGGTGCCGGTGCCCGAGCGTCGCGATGAAGGAATCGATCTTCACCCGCGTGACCAGGAGCCCGTTCGCGAGTCCGACCGCGGCGCCCATCACGAGCACCGCGCCGACCGCCGCCTCCCACGGCCAGCCCTGGCCCTGCAGCCCGATCGCCAGCACCTGCGAGATGCCGACATTGAAGCCGGCCGAAAGGTCGAACTGGTTCGCGACCATCGGAATGAACACCGAGAGCGCGACGAGAAGCTGCACCGACTTGTTGTTGAGAATGGAGCGGATGTTGAAATAGGTCAGGAACGTGTCCGGCTTCAAAAGCGAGAAGACGATCACCAGCAAAACGAAGAGGATGAGCAGTCCCCAGGCGGAGATCGCCCGCGTCAGCGCCGCGCCGATCGGGGAGCCCGCTTCGCGTTTCATGACCACGCTCCCCGGCGCTCCGCCTCCGCTCCGCCGGAAGCCGCCTGGATCAGAGCCGCAACGGTCAGGCGCGCGCGCGGGATCTCCGCCACGACGCGCCCGCGGCTGAACACGAGCGCGCGGTGGCAGACCCGTTCCACCTCCTCGAAATCGGACGAGATGAGGAGAACCGCGAGGCCGCGGCTGAGGGAGAGCTGCAGCAGATGGTAAATGTCGGCCTTGGCGCCGATGTCGACGCCTGATCGTCGGCTCCTCGAGGATGAGAAGCCTCGCTTTGGTCTCCATCCATCGGGCGACGATCACTTTCTGCTGGTTTCCGCCCGAGAGCGTCGCGGCGGGCGCTTCCGCGCTCGCCGCCTTGATGGAGAACCGCCGCGCCGCGTCCCTGGCGCGCCTCGCCTCCTCGGCGCGGGACACGAATTCGAGCACGCCTTTTCCGCTCGCCGCCGGATTGAGATAGATGTTCTCGCGCACCGCGAGATTGGCCGCGATCCCCTCCTCGGCGCGGCGGCTCGATACGAAGCCGATGCCTTGGGCCATCGATTGAGCCGGACTTTTCGAGCGCGACCGGTTCGCCGTCGAGCATGACCCGCCCAGACGAGATGCGCGTCTCGCCGAAGATCGCCCGCCCGATCGTGTGATGGCCGGCGCCGCGCAACCCGACAAGCCCGAGCGTCTCGCCTTCGGCCACCGAAAACGAGACGGGACCGACGCGCTGGGCGGCGAGCCCCTGGACGGTCAGCGCGACGCGCTGCGACGCCGCCGCGGGCTTGACGAACGCATCGCCCATCGAGCGCCCGACGATCATCCGCACGAGGTCGTCCGCGTTCGTGTCGCGGGTCGTGACGGTCGCCAGCCGCCGGCCGTCGCGAAGAACCGTGACCCGGTCGGCGATCCGGAACACCTCGTCAAGGCGATGGGTGACGTAGACGACGCCGATGCCGTTCGCGCGAAGGCGCCGCAGCGTCGCGAGCAATCGTTCGACATCCGCCTCCGGCAGCGCCGCCGTCGGTTCGTCGAGAACCAGAATGTCGGCCCTGATGGCGAGCGCCCGGCCGATGGCGACGAGCGAGCGCTCGGCCGCCGGCAACGACGAGATCGGCGCGTCGGGATCGAGATCGACGCCCATGATCGCGAGCGCCTCCGCCGCGGCCTCGCGCACGCGCGTCCACGAGACGAGGCCGACGGGCGAAGCGCGGATAGCCCGTCTGGATGGCGACGTTCTCGGCGACGGTCATCCATTCGACGAGGCCGAGATCCTGGTGAATGAACGCGATCGGCAGGCGATCGTGGGCGGGACGGACCGGCCTTCCGGCGAACGCGATCTCGCCAGCGTCGGCGTCGTAGACGCCCGCCAGGATCTTGATCAAGGTCGACTTGCCGGCGCCGTTCTGCCCGAGCAGCGCATGAACTTCGCCGCGGCGGACGTCGAAGTCGACGCAATCGAGCGCGACCGTCGCGGCGAAACGCTTGACGAGCCCGGTCATGACGAGGAGAGGCCCGCCGTCCGGAGAGGGTTCTTCGTCCCGGTCCATGGATTCTCGGCCGTTCGACAATCGAGCGGCCCGGCGGATCGAGCGAGCCGGGCCGCCTAAGAGGCTATTTCACGCCCCAGATGTCGAGATAGTGCTGCTTATAGTTGTTGCTGGGGATGAAGGTGTTCTTGTCTCCGCCTTCGGCGTGAATGTTCTCCTTGGTGACCAGGAACGGCGGCTGGACGAAGCCGCTCGGCGGCTCGTTGTGGAACGCGCGGTTGAGTTCGTCGACCGCTTGCCAGGCCTGCAGTTCGATTGGTTCGGGCACGGTCACGACCTGATACTGGTCGCCTTTGCGGATGCGGTCGTAAGCCGAACGATTGCCGTCGGCGGCGATCAGTTTCACCTTGGACGGATCGACGCCGCCGGAACGCAAGGTCGGGACGGCGAAGTCCCAGTCGTTGTCGCCGACCGAAGTCGCATAGAGCGGCAGGCCGAAGCGCTGAATCCAGCTCGTGGTCAGTTGCGGCTGGCGCTGCGCAGCTTCCGAAGCGGGCGAGCTGACATATTCCAGCACCTTGCAGCCGGGGCACTTCTCGACCTCATCCTTGGTCGCCATGGATTTGACCTTGGCGATGGCGTATTCGTTGTGGCTAAGGATCACGACGCGCGCCTTGCCGTCCGAATCGGCGATCGCCCAATCGGCTTCCGCCTTCCCCATTTCCCGCGGATCTTCCTCGATGTTGAAAACGAGATGGAGGTCCGGCTGTGGTCCGGGGAGCCCTGCGGCGTGCAGCCCGACAAACTTGATTCCCTGCGCCACGCCCGCCTTGATCGGGTCTTGCAGGCTCGCGGCGTCAGCGAACAGCGCGATGCCGTCTGGTTTGAGCGCGATCGCCTGGTTCATGCCCGCGAGCCAGGAGGTCGGACTGCCCTTCCCGTCGATGACGGTGACGTTCCATCCGAGCTTTTGCCCGGCTTCCTTGATGTAGACGCCGTAGAGATGCGAGATGTCGTTCTGTTCGTCTCCCGACAGGAAAACGATTTTTTTCCCCGGGTCCGGCTTCGGGCCTTTGGTCGGCCCTTCCCAGGTGGTTTGCGGGCCGGCGTATTTGGCGACCGCCGCCTTGGCGTCGGCCACCGCGTCGGCGAAGGCCGGCGCGACCGTAACGGCGCCTGCAAAGGCGACGACGGCGCCGGCGATCAGCGTTGACGTGCTAACGTAAGCTTTCATTGGCGTCTTCCTCCCTGTTTGGTTCAAGTCTCGAAGCGCGCCGCTTCTATCGCGGCGCACCCTCTTTGCCCCTCGCTAGGCCGCGGCTCAATGGACAGGGTCCAGCACGACCACCGGGATCTCGCGTTCGGTCTTGAGCGCGTAGTCGCCGTAAGGGGGCCAGAATTCGAGCGCCTTCTTCCAAAGCCGCGCGCGTTCCTCGCCCGCCGCTGTCCTCGCCCGCGCCTTGAACTTCTTGGTTCCGACCTGCACCTCGACGTCCGGGTTGGCGAGGAGATTGCGGTACCACCCGGGATGTTCGGGCGCGCCGCCCTTCGAGGCGATGACGAAATGTCTGTCGCCCTCAGTTCCATAAAACAGCGGAAATATGAACTTCTCGCCGGACTTGCGGCCGGTGGTGGTCAGAAGCAGCGCCGGCGCCGTGATCTCGCCCCGCCCGGGTACGTCCCGCTTGTAGATGTGGCCCTCGGTCCCGCCGCTCGCGAGGTAGCGGTTGGCGTGCTGCACCTGCCAGTCCTGCATGTTCGGAGCGAGTTTCGCTTCAGTCATCATGGCTCTCCTTCAAAACGCGATCAGGACTATAGCGCCGGGCGCACGCGCCGGCCAATGCGCGCCCAGCCGCGAGCGGTCGTTGCGATGTTGGACCGCAACCGCTAGGTTCGCTCCAGCGACCAAGCCGGTCCCGGCGGAACGCAAGACCCTGAGCAGACGAGGAGAAGGCCATGACCGCCATACCCGCGGACTATCTGGATTTGCTGCAGAAGAAAAAGGCTTTCGCCCATCTGGCGACGATCATGCCCGATGGGACGCCGCAGGTGACGCCCGTATGGTTCGACTACACGAACGGAAAGATCCGGGTGAATTCGGCGAAAGGCCGGGTGAAGGTCCGCAACATGCGCGAAGGCGCGCCGGTGGCGCTTTCGATCCTCGATCCCGACGATCCCTATCGCTACATCCAGATCCGTGGCCGCGTCGAGCGCGTGACCGAGGAGGGCGCATCGGCGCACATCGATTCCCTCTCCAACAAATACCTCGGCAAGAACTATCCCTGGGCCAAACCTGGCCAGGTCAGGATCACGTTTGAAATCGAGCCGACCGCGGCGCAGACCCACGACGGCTGACCTCTCCCTCACAGGAGATCGGCGATCGCATTGCGGTACCTTTCGAGCGCGGCGAGATGGGCCGGCAATGAGCGCGAGGCGATGCGCTTGTGATGGTTCCGCTCAAAGGCGCCATGCAGCGTGGCGTGGGTGACGCCTGCGCTCTTCCAGAACTTGAATTCCTCGCGCCAGCTCGCCTCGTCGCCTGCGCCGGCGGAGACCCAGACCTCGACGCCGATGCTGGCCGGGTCGCGGCCTTCCTCCCTGGCGTAAGCGCTGAGCTTGGCGAATTCCGCTTGCGCCGCGTCGCCCGCGGGGTAGGCGTTCATCATCCATCCGTCGCCCCATTTCGCGATCCGGCGCAGCGTCAGGTCGTGATGCCCTCCAAACCAGATCGGGATATGCCGCGAGGCCGGCAGCGGATTGAGGCCGGCGTCATCGATATGATGCCATCGCCCCTTGAATTTCACATGGCGCTCGGCCCACAGCGCCTGCATGACCTGCACCTGCTCCTCCGACCGCCGTCCCCGATTGTGGAAATTCTCGTTGAGGCCGACGAACTCGACCTCGTTCCAGCCGATCCCGACGCCCAATCGAAACCGGCCGCCGCTCAGCACGTCAAGCGAGGCGGCCTGCTTGGCGACCAGCACAGCCTGTCGCTGCGCCAGGATGAGCACCTCGGTCGAAAAGCCGATTCGCGTTGTGCAGCCGCTGAGAAATCCGAACAGGACGAAGGGATCGTGGAAGAGATCGGCCGATGTGTTGCGCGCGCCCCAATGAGGCCGGCTCGCGGCATTGACCCCCAGGACATGATCGGGCGCGCCGAGGTAATCGTAACCCGCCGCCTCCGCCGCCTGCGCGAACACTCGTACCGTGGCGGGATCGCCGCCGATATCGGACAAAGGCAATGCAACGCCGAGCTTCATCGCGGGCTCCCCAACCAAATCCGCGCCCCGGGAGGACGAACCCTCGCCGTGAGCCGTCTCTCTGCGCTATTGTACCGGCCTTCAGGCTGCAAGGCTCATGAGGTCGGAGACGGGATCAGTGCTCAAGCTGGGATACAAGGCGTCGGCGGAGCAATTCGGGCCGAAGGAATTGCTCACGTTTGCTCAGGCCGCGGAACAGTCGGGCTTCGACTCGGTCTTCATCAGCGATCACTTCCAGCCCTGGAAGCATCATGGCGGCCACGCGCCCTTTTCGCTTGCCTGGCTCGGCGCGCTCGGCGCCACGACCTCGCGCATCATCATGGGCACGAGCGTGCTCACCCCCACGTTTCGCTATCACCCCGCAGTCGTGGCGCAAGCCTTCGCCACGCTCGGAGTCCTGTTTCCCGATCGCGTCGTGCTCGGAATCGGCACCGGGGAATCGCTGAACGAGGTTCCCTCGACCGGAATGGTCTGGCCCGAGTTCAAGGAGAGGTTCGCGCGCCTGCGCGAGGCGGTCACGCTCATGCGCCAGCTCTGGACGGAAGAGCGGGTGACGTTCGAAGGCCAGTATTATCGGACCCGCGACGCGACCATCTATGACCGGCCCGCGACCCCCGTTCCGATCTATGTCGCCGCCGCCGGCGCGCTGATCGCCAAATATGCGGGGCGAATGGGCGACGGGCTCATCTGCACCAGCGGCAAGGCGCGCGAACTCTACACCGAAACGATCTTGCCGAAGGTCCTGGAGGGGCGAGGCGAGGCCGGCTCGCGCGCGCCCGGCTATGGACGGATGATCGAGGTCAAGGTTTCCTTCGACACCGACATGAAGCGCGCGATGGAGGACACGCGCCACTGGGCGGTTCTCGCGCTCACGCCGGAAGAGAAGGTGTCCGTCCATAGTCCCGAAGAGATGGAGCGCCTCGCCGGCGGGCTCTCGGCCGAGCGCGCCGCGAGCCGATGGATCGTCTCGACCGATCCGGACGAGCACGTCGAGCGCATCGGCTTCTACGTCGGTCTCGGCTTCGACCATCTCGTCTTTCACGCGCCGGGTCCCGATCAGGAGCGATTCATCCGGCTCTATGCGGAGCACGTTCTGCCTCGCCTGCGGCGCCGTTTCGGGGGGAACGACGCAACGCTGAAGAGCGCATGACCTCTCTCGAAGTGATCGGCCTGTCTGGCCTGCCCCTGATCGAGGCGGGCGACGATCTGGCGGAGCTCATCGCCTCGGCGCTCGAGCGGAACCGCATTGCGCCGCGTGCCCGGGACGTGCTGGTCGTCGCGCAAAAAGTCGTCTCGAAGGCAGAAGGCCGCACGATCGACCTTGCCGCGGTCGAACCCTCGGCAAAAGCCCGCGCGCTCGCGGCGGAAGTCGGCAAGGACCCGCGGCTCGTCGAGATCATTCTGTCGGAATTGGCTCGCGTCGTGCGCGCGCGCCGCAACGTGCTGATCGTCGAGCACAGGCTCGGCTTCATCATGGCGAACGCCGGAGTGGATCAGTCGAACGTCGGGCCTGCCGACGGCGCCCAGCGCGTGCTCCTCCTACCGGAAAATCCGGACCGGAGCGCGGAGACCTTGCGGCGCGGGCTGAAAGCCGCGACGGGAATCGACATTGCGGTCGTCATCAACGACAGTTTCGGCCGTCCCTGGCGCCAGGGAACCGCAGGCGTCGCGATCGGCGTTGCAGGGCTCCCTGCGCTCGTCGATCTGCGCGGCAGGCCCGATCTCTTTGGCCGAAAGCTCGAGGTCAGCGTGATCGGCTTCGCCGACGAGGTCGCAGCCGCCGCTTCGCTCGCGATGGGCCAGGCGGACGAGGCTCTGCCCGCGGTCCTGATCCGGGGCTTGAACTGGTCCGCGCCGGACTCGACGGCGGCGAGCATCGTTCGTTCCGCGGACGAGGATCTGTTCCGATGAGCCGGGATCTGGTGGTCGCCCTCTCCGGAGGGATCGGCGGCGCCAAGCTTGCGCTGGGCCTGAGCCGGATCGTCGAGCCGCGCAACCTCGTCGTCGTCGCCAATGTCGGCGACGATTTCGAGCATCTCGGCCTTCATATCTCGCCCGACTCCGACACGTTGATGTACACGCTCGCCGGCCTCGACAACGCGAAGCTCGGATGGGGCAGGCGCGACGAGACGTGGTCGTTCATGGAGACGCTCGCCGCGCTCGGCGGCGAGGACTGGTTCCGCCTTGGCGACCGGGACCTTGCCGTTCATGTCGAGCGCACGCGCCGACTCAAGGCGGGCGAGACCCTCTCCGCCGTCACCGCCGACTTCTGCCGTCGCCTCGGCGTCGGCCCGCGCGTGCTGCCGGCGACGGATGACCGGCTGCGGACCCGGTTGCGAACGGATGACGGGTGGCTCGATTTTCAGGATTATTTCGTCCGGCTCCAGTGCCGTCCCGCGGTGCGCGAGCTCGCCTTCGCCGGCGCGGAGGAGGCGCGCGCTCATCCGGAGCTGCTCGCGGCCCTCGGCGACGAACGCTTGCGCGCGGTCGTCATCTGCCCGTCCAACCCCTTCATCAGCGTCGAGCCGATCCTGGCCGTCAAGGGCATGCGTCAGGCTCTTTCCGCCTGCGCGGCGCCCGTCGTCGCCGTTTCCCCGATCATCGGGGGGCGCGCGGTGAAAGGTCCGACCGCCAAGATGATGGGGGAACTGGGAATGACCCCGAGCGCCGCCGCGGTCGCTCAGCGCTACGGCGAACTCATCGATGGCTATGTGATGGATGTCGAAGACGCGGCCGAGGCGGCTCAGGCCGCGGCGAGGGTGACGCTCGCCCGCACGCTCATGACCAATCTTGAGGAGCGCGAGCAACTGGCTCGCGTCGTCCTCGAGGCGGCGGACGCGATTTTCTCCTCGAAACGCGGGCGAGACCTCGTCGCGTGACTGGCGTCTTCGCTGTCGTGCCGGTCAAGGAGCTGAGCGGCTCGAAGCAGCGCCTCTCGTCATGCCTGAGCCCCGAGGAACGACGCGCGCTCGCAACCGTCATGCTCGAGGATGTGCTCGACGCGCTCAGCGCGGTCGATGACCTTGCCGGCCTCATCGTCGTCACGGTCGATTCCGTTGCGACATCGCTCGCCGCGCGCGCCGGCGCGCGCATCGTCGCCGCAAGGGGCGCGCGAGGGCCATACCGGCGCGGTCGCCGCAGCCCAGCGGCTGCTTGCCCGCGAGGGCCGGGCGGGCATGATGACGCTGCCCGGCGACATCCCGCGCGTGTCGCCAGCCGAGATCGCCGCGACGCTTGCGGCGCATCGGGCGGCGCCGTCCTTCACCATCGTGCCCGCGCATGACGATCTCGGATCGAACACGATCGTCTGTTCGCCCCCGGACGCCGTTCCGCTGCGTTTCGGCGAGGACAGCTTCTTCCCGCATCTCGCGGCGGCGCGAAGCCATGGGATCGACCCGCTCGTCGTGCGCTGGCCAGGGATCGGGATGGATATCGACAATCCAGCCGACCTTGTCGCCTTCCTCAGAATGTCGCCGCCGGCGCCGACCCGGACGCTTGCCTTCCTCGAACAATCGGGGATCGCGGGGCGCCTTCTGGCGACTGAGTAGAGCGCCCTTGCTCGCTCGCCGGCGGGTGATTTCGACTGGCTTGGCGCACTGCAGACCCGGCGCTCCCGTTTTCCGGGCGGCACATAAATTCCGAACAAAATCTTGACTTGTTTGGAAAAGCAGGATATGCTCGGAAAATCGTGGTGGGAGGGCTTGTCGTGGATTTCAGCCCGGCGGCGCGTTCGCCGCCGTCACCACGCAAGGGCGGAAGGAAAACTCGCTCCAAAGCCTTGAAATCGCTCATTCCGCGGAAGGAAATCGGCGCCTCGCGAGCGCGCTATTCCGCCGCGACGAGCTTTCGGGGCGCCGTCTGGACGACGGGCGCGAGAGCAGGAGCGTTCAGCGACGCCGCTCGCCGCTCCGCCGGAACCGGGCGATAGAGCGTGGTCCGCTGTTCGGGCATGCGTCCTAGCGAGCGGATCAGCGCCTCCATCGCCTCGGGCGGAAATTCCTGCCCGTGCTCCGTACCCGCCGCGCGGGAGATGCTCTCGTTCATCAGAGTTCCGCCGAGATCGTTGGCGCCGGCGTTCAGGCACTGAGCCGCGCCCTCAGGTCCCATCTTGACCCACGACGTCTGGATGTTGGCGATGTGAGGGTTGAGCGCGAGCCGCGCGACCGCGTGCATCAGCACCGCTTCCCGGAAGGTCGGCCCGCGCCGCGCCGCGCCCTTGAGATACATCGGCGCTTCCATATGCACGAAGGGCAACGGCACGAACTCCGTGAACCCGCCTGTCTGAGCCGCCAGATCCCGCACCGCCAGAAGATGCCGCGCCCAGGACAGGGGATGCTCCATATGCCCGTACATGATGGTGGACGTGGTGCGCAGCCCAAGACCATGCGCGGTCCGAACGACATCGAGCCACTCGGCCGTCTTCACCTTGTCCGCGCAGATGACCGCGCGCACCTCGTCGTCCAGGATCTCGGCGGCGGTGCCCGGCAGGGTGCTTAAGCCCGCGGCCTTGAGCTCAGCCAGAAACGACCGGATCGTCAGACCGAGCGTCGTCGCGCCCTGCGTGACCTCCAATGGCGAGAAGGCGTGAATGTGCATGTCCGGGACCGCCGCCTTGATGGCGCGGCAAACGGAAAGGTAGGTCTCGCCGGTATAATCCGGATGGATGCCGCCCTGGAGACAGACTTCGGTCGCCCCGCGCTCCCATGCCTCGGTCGCCCGGCGCACGACTTCGTCAAGCGCGAGGTCGTAAGGAGCGCCCCGCAGCGCCTCATGTGTCTTGCCCTTGGAGAAGGCGCAGAACGTACAACGATAGGAGCAGATGTTGGTGTAGTTGATGTTGCGGTTGACGACATAGCGCACAACGTCGCCGCTCATCTCCCGGCGAAGCTCATCGGCCGCGGCGACGACGCGCTCATAGTCGGCGTCGCGCGCCGCGAACAGCCGCACGATCTCGGGCTCATCCAGCCGGACGCCACGCCAAGCGCGCGCGATGATGCGCTCGATCGCCGGATCGACCGAGCGGGAATGGATCGGCGCGGCCCGTGGCGTCACCTTCGTGCCCGGCGCCCAATTGTCATCGCGCGCCAGGCCCTCGGCGTCGCTCAGGCGGCGCGCCTGCGTCGCGACTTCCGGCGCCGTCCAGGCCGCGAGCTCCCGCATGTATGAGGGGTAGATCGGCAGCCGATGCACGAGAAGCTTGCCGGCGGCGGCCGTGCGCTCCGCGAGCTCGGCGATCGCAGGCCACGGCGCCTCCGGATTGACGTGATCCGGAGTGACGGGCGAGATCCCGCCCCAGTCATTGATCCCGGCTGCGATCAGCCGCGGATAGACGCCCGGCGAGAGATTCGGCGGCGCCTGGATATTCATCGTCGCGCCCAGGATCAGGCGCGCGGCCGCGATGCTCCAAAGGAGATCGTCCAGATCCGGCTCCGCGGCGCCAGCAAGCTTGGTCCCGGGCTTGGCGCGGAAGTTCTGGACGATCACCTCCTGAATGTGCCCGAAACGGCGGTTGAGATCGCGGATGGCGAAGAGCGCCTCGAGGCGCTCGGCGCGCGTCTCGCCGATTCCGATCAGAATGCCGGTCGTGAACGGCACGCGAAGCTCGCCCGCGAGCCTCAGCGTTTCGAGACGCGCCTCAGGCGCCTTGTCCGGCGAGCCATAGTGGACGCCGCCCGGCTCGCAAAGCCGCGCGCTCAGCGATTCCAGCATGATTCCCTGACTGGCGGTTACGGTCCTGAGCGCCGCTATCTCGGAGCGGCTCATCAATCCGGGGTTGGCGTGCGGCAGGAGTCCGGTCTCACGCAGCACAAGCGCGCACATCGCCTCAAGATAGCCGATCGTGGATTCATATCCGAGCGCATGGAGCGCTTCGCGCGCGGCGCGGTAGCGAAGCTCCGGCTTGTCGCCGAGGGTGAACAGCGCCTCCGTGCAGCCCGCGGCCGCGCCGGCGCGGGCGATGGCGAGCACCTCGTCCGGGGTGAGATAAGCGGATCGCCCCGCGCGCGGCCGCTCGGCGAAGGTGCAATAGTGACAGACATCCCGGCAAAGATGGGTGAGCGGAATGAACACCTTGCGCGAGTAGGAGATCTGGCGCCCATGCCCCTCGTCGCGTACACGCCCGGCGGCTTCGATCAGCTCGGCCAACGGCGCCTGTTCGAGCCAAACGGAAAGCGCGCTGTCGCTCGATTCGCCCATCGAAATCACCTTTGAGGCTGTTTGGCATGGATCCGCGTCGCTTTTGCAGGCGGACGGCGAATGATGTCCTATCGCCATGATGTTGCATCTCCGCCGCGGATGCAATCCACTGGCGGCGGGGCCGCCTGCTCGAAGCGGCGCACCGGCGGAGCTTGCGTGATGAAGCCTTTGGGAAAACTGGGCGTCTGGTATCCGGTCGATCGCCTGGACGGACCGGGAATCCGGCGCCTGCTGCGAACGGTCGAGGATCTCGGCTACTCGGCCCTCTGGTATCCCGAAGCCCTCGGATATGAATCGCTCTCCATCGCGAGCTTCATGCTGGCGAACACCACCCGGCTCATCGTCGGGAGCTCGATCGCGAACATCTACGCGCGCGACCCCTTCACCGCCAGGCGCGGCCTCCGCACCTTGTCGAGCCTCTATGACGATCGCTTCATCCTCGGCCTCGGCGTCAGCCACGCACCGATGGTCGAGCGGGTGCGCGGTCATGTTTATGAGAAGCCGGCGCCGGCCATGCGCCGCTATCTCGACGGCCTCTATGAGGATCCGTCAAGCGCGGCGGATGAGCCCGTTGTGATCGCGGCGCTGGGGCCGCTGATGCTGAAGCTCGCCGCGGAGCGTACGGCGGGGGCCGTTCCCTATAACGTGACGCCCGAGCATACCCGCCAGGCGCGGGCCGCCCTGGGGCCCGACAAGCTGCTCGCTGTCGAGCAGAAGGTTTGCCTCGAGACGGACCCGGCCGTGGCGCGCGCCCTCGCCCGTCGAGAGCTTCATCGCTACATGACGCTGCCAAACTACCGCAACAACTGGCTGCGTATCGGCTTCACCGAGGCCGACCTCGCCAACGGCGGTTCGGACCGGTTTCTCGACGCGATGGTGCTCTCTGGCGATGCCGAGACGATTGCTCGCGGCCTGAGAGCGCACTTCAAAGCCGGCGCCAATCATGTCTGCATCCAGCCGGTCCACGCGGAGGGCGCGATCGAGGCGCGCGATCGCGCTCTCACGGCGCTGGCCGATGTCGGAGCCTTTTGACGCCGCGGGGCGATGAAGCGATGAAGGACGCCGATCCCTCTGGCCGATCGACGCCGCCAATCTGAAAGAGAGGTTGAGATGACGGACAAACAAACCCCGGAATGGATGGGGAAGAACCGCAAGCTCACGCCTGCGGAAGTCAAGGAATTTCTGGCCGGACCGGTGGTCGCGCGGATCGCCACCATCGACGAGGACGGCGTGCCTTACGTGACGCCGGTCTGGCAGGAATGGGACGGCGAAGCCTTCCTGGTGGTGCCGCGCGAGCGCGCCGCCTGGATCGCGCATATCAAGAAGAATCCGAATGTCGGCATTTCGTGCGCCGAGGACAGCGGAACCTACAAGCGCGTCACCGCGCAGGGGAAAGCCGAGATCCTCTTCGGCCCGGCGCCGATGCAGGGCCAGTGCCTGGAAGTCGCCAACCGGATGGCGGTGCGTTTCCTTGGCGAGCACGGGCCGGAATATCTGGTGCCGACCTACGACCGGCCGCGCTACCTGATCAGGATCGCGCCTTCGAAGATGCTCACCTGGGACGGCGTCGAGTGGGCCAGGAAATATACCGAGAAATAGGCGTTTGCCGGCCAGCGCTTGCGCTTCGGCAACCGGCGCATTCGCGATGAGCGCTTTGTGAGCAGCGCCGGTCGAAATTCCGTTTCGGCGCGGGCGCTTTGGTGGTCGCCCCGGCTGGTGGTCCGGCGTTACGGCGTCTATTGCTCGCTGGCGCTGCTCATGCTGATCGCGCTCATCGTCCGGCCGGAAGTGTACCGGCCGGAGTCCCTGTTTCTGATTCTGCGCTCGGCCTCGCAGCTCGGGATGGTCGCCCTCGGCCAGACGCTGGTCATGCTGGTCGCCGGTCTGGACCTCTCGGTCACCGGCCTGATCGTGCTGACATCGGTCGTGATCGCTCAGGTGGGCGCAGGCCAGAACAGCCTGATTTTGCCGGGCCTCGCGATCTCGCTCGGTTTCGGCGCGTTGATCGGCGTCACGAACGGGCTCCTGATCGCCAAACGCAACGTCCCCCCTTTCGTGGCGACGCTCGGCATGCTGGTGCTGATCCGCGGCGCCCAGAACGCCTACACCCAGGGCATACCCAGCGGGGAGGTGCCGAACGGCCTGAAAATGCTCAATGCATCGCTCGGCCCGCTCCCGGTCTCGTTCGTCATATGGGTCGCCTTCACCGCGCTCCTGGCGTTCATCTTGTCGATGACGCCATTCGGCCGCCGGGTCTACGCCATCGGCTCCAACCGCGAGGCGGCCCGGCTGTCGGGCATTGCCGTCGACCGTTACGTGATCGCCGTCTATGTCATCTGCAGTCTCCTGGTCGTCGGTTCGGGCGTCATCCTGAGCGGCTACGTCGGCTATGTCGACCGCTATCTCGGCCGCGGCTTTGACCTCGATTCGATCGCGGCGGCGGTGGTTGGCGGGGTCGCTTTTTCCGGCGGGCGAGGCAACGTCGTTTCTGCGATGGCCGGCGTGCTGCTGGTGCAGTTTCTCAACAGCCTGCTGCTCATGATCGGCATGGATGTGCAGGCTCAGCTGATCGTCAAGGGCCTTGTGGTCATCGGCGCGGTCGCGCTTTACAGCCTGGCTGAAGGCCGGTCATAAGTTTTCGGCGGCGGCGATCGCGCTTCTGCCGAAGTTGAAGGAGGAGGAAGGAAACCCATGAAAAACGCAGCCGCTCTATCCGTTCTGGTGCTGATTCTGAGCGGGGCGCTCGCCCGCGCCGAGGACGCCGCGCCGAAATACACTCAGGCCGAGCTCAACGCGAGCCCCTACCTCAAGAGCGTCGTCACCCGTGAAGGGACGATGGCCGACACTTCGAAGTTCAAGAAAAAAGGCCCCTACAAGATTGCGCTCGCCGCGCAGGGGCCGACCAACTCGTGGGCGGCGCTCTTCGACCAGGAAGCCCGCTACCACGTCGATCAGCTTGGCAAGGACAAGGTCTCCGCGCTGCTCTACGCCAGCGCCGACGGCAGCGCCGACAAGCAGGTCCCGGAAGTCGAAGACCTGTTGAGCCAGAACCCCGACGCCCTGATCCTGGTGCCGATGGGCCGCGCGGCGCTCGCCGCCCCGGTCGACCGCGCCGCCGCGCAGGGCGTTCCGGTAGTCTTATGCGCGAGCGGCGTCGATGGCGACAGCTACGTGACCGAAGTTGGCACCAACCTCTATGACCTCGGTGTCCGGATGGCGACCTGGCTCTCCGGCCAGCTTGGCGGCTCGGGCAAAATCCTCGTCATGGACGGCATCCCCGGCGTCGACACGGCAGAAATCGCCAAGTCCGGCGCCGGGTCCGTTTGGCGGAACAAGCCCGGCGTCAAGATCCTGGACGAGCAATACGGCCAGTGGTCGACGAGCGTAGCCAAGAAGATCGCCGAGCAGTGGATCGCCAAGTACGGCAAGGAAATTCAGGGCATATGGTCGGACGGCGGCCAGATGTCGCAGGGCATCATCGAAGCGTTCCAGGAAGCCAAGCTCCCGGTTCCTCCGATCGCCAGCGCCGACTTCAGCAACGGCTTCCTGCGACAGGTCAAGGACGGCCATGTCACCTTCCTGGCCGGCCAGTATCCGAATGCAATGGTCATCCTGTGCGTCGACACCGCGCTCAAGATTCTCAATGGCGAGCCGGTCCCGCGCTTCATCGACTTCCGCAAGGCGATGGAGAAGACGCAGGACGTCACCATGGCGAACATCGATGAGTTCTACAATCCAAAGTGGAGCGACGATGTCTTCCCGCCGATCTTCCTGCCTGAATCGAAGATGGTCGAGCTCAAGTACATGAAGAAGTAACGGTTCTGAAAATGCGCGGGGATGCGGTTCGAGGTTCGCGCCCCCGCGCGCCTGTGAAATCAGAGCATGACCGACGCTCCGATCCTGGAAATGCGGAAGATCTCGAAGGCGTTCGGCGGCGTCCAGGCGCTGCGCGAGGTCTCGTTTTCATGCCGCAAGGGGAAGGTTCACGCGCTCGTCGGCGAGAATGGCGCGGGCAAGTCGACCTTGATCAAAATCCTCGCCGGCGCCCATCAGGCCGATAGCGGCGAGATCGTCTTCAAGGGCCGACGCTACGCGGGCTTCAGCGCCCGCGAGGCGATGGCGACCGGCATCAGCATCATCTATCAGGAACTGAATCTGGTGCAGCTAATGACCGTCGCCGAGAATATTTTCCTCGGCCGCGAGCCGTGCAATCCGTTCGGCGTCATCGACGCGCGGCGGATGATGAAGGAAAGCGCCGAGCTGCTCGGCCGGCTTGGCGTTCAGCTCTCCCCGTCGGCGCGCATCGGCGATTTGACCGTCGCCAGCCAGCAGATGGTGGAGATCGCCAAAGCTCTGTCGCAGAACGCCGATCTCATCGTCATGGACGAGCCGTCAGCGATTCTGGCCGGACAGGAGCTCGACAGCCTGTTCGCCACGATTCGCTCGCTGGCCGCCGAGGGCGTGACAATCATTTACATATCGCACCGGCTCAACGAGATCTTCGAGATCGCCGACGACGTCACCATCTTGAAGGACGGTGAGGTTGTCGGCGCGCAGCCGATTGGGCAGGTGACCCGCGCGCGGCTGATCCAGATGATGGTCGGCCGGCCGCTCGAGGAGATTTTCCCCCGCCGCTCTCGTCCGCGCGGCGCGCCGCTGCTGACGGCCACGAATGTGACGACCGAACGATTGCCGCGGCCGGCGAGCCTCACGCTTTACGAAGGCGAAATTCTCGGCCTCGCGGGGATGGTCGGCGCGGGCCGGACCGAGGTGGCGCGAGCCTTGTTCGGCGCGGATGCGCTCCGCTCCGGCGAAATCCGGCTTAAAGATGCGCCGATTCGGCCGCGCGGCCCGAAAGACGCGGTCGCGGCGGGACTCGCGATGGCGCCGGAGGACCGCAAGAACGAGGGGCTGTTCCTCGATCAGTCGATACGAAGCAACATGACGCTCGCGAGCCTCAATAAGCTCACGCGCTTCGGCGTGATCCAGCGCGGCCGGGAGACAGCGACGATCGAGCGCGCGAAGCGTGAACTATCGATCGCCATGGCCTCGCCGGAGCTCGAGGCGCAGTATCTCAGCGGCGGCAATCAGCAGAAGGTCGTGCTGGCGAAGTGGCTGGAGACATCGCCGTCGGTCATCATTTTCGACGAGCCGACGCGCGGCGTCGATGTCGGGGCCAAATTCGAGATCTACGCGCTCATGCGCAAGCTTGCCGAGCGCGGCGTCGCCATTCTGATGATTTCGTCGGACCTCATCGAAATCCTCGGCATGAGCGACCGGATTCTGGTGATGCACGAGCGGGAGATTGTCGGCGAGCTTAAACCCGAAGAGGCCAGCGAGGAGCGGATCATCGAGCTCGCCACAACCGGCGCCCAAGCGGAGATGAACGTGGGGAGCGGCAGGGTATGAGCGCAATAGCCTCGTCCGCCGGGCGCGGCCATCTCGGTGTTCCGCCGGCCCTGCGCCGCCATGGCTCGCTCATCATGGTCTACGGCCTGATTCTGGCCCTGGGAGTTTACGCCTCGCTGGCGTCGCCGAACTTCCTGACCGAGCGCAATATCTTCAACGTGCTCAGGACCGCCGCGTTTCTCGGCACGGTGGCGATCGGACAAACCTTCGTCATCATCAGCGGCGGCATCGATCTCTCGGTCGGCTCGGTCATCAAGCTCGCCGCGCTGGTCTCGGCCATCCTCATGAACGGCAAGCCGGAAAATATCGGCTTCGCCGTCGCCGTCACACTGGCGATGGGCGCGGTCATAGGCCTCATCAATGGTGTCTTGATCACGAAAGTGCGAATTCAGCCGTTCATCGTCACGCTCGGCGCCTACAGCATTTTGCGCGGGCTCGCCTATACGGTCGCCACGCGGCCGGTCGGCCGAGCCGCGCCCGGCTTCCTCCGCTTGTACGACCTCAAGGTCGGGCCGGCGCCGCTGCTGGCGATCTTTCTCGCGGCTCTCGTTCTGGCCGGGACTTTTGTGCTGCGGCGGACGGCGTTTGGCCGCCACATTTACGCCGTCGGCGGCGCCGAGCAGGTCGCGCGGCTCTCCGGCATCCGGGTCGATTTGGTCAAGATCGGCGTCTATGTCCTGTGCAGCACGCTGGCGGCGCTGACCGGCCTCCTCTACCTGAGCCGCGCCGGCATCGGCGACCCGGTCACCGGCGAAGGCGCGGAGCTTCAGGCGATCACGGCGGTGATTCTCGGGGGGACCAGTCTGTTTGGCGGAGCAGGCGGGCTGATCGGCACCCTTGGCGGCGTTCTGCTCATGGGCCTGACCAACAACGTCCTGGTCATCCTCAACGTGAGCTCGTGGTATCAGGAATTGATTCAGGGGCTGGTCATCGTCGGCGCGGTCGCGCTCTACAAGCAAAGACGGAGGTGAACGAACGCCCGGAGCGGCGCGCTCGCTTTCATCCGAAAAACGGTAGGCGGCCGAGCGGTTCGCGTATAGGATCGCGCATCGGTGCGCGGCTCGCGCAAAACGACGCTTCGATCGGGAGGGACCATGCAACACAGCCGACAATTTCTCCTCGAGAGCTATCGCAACATGGCGACGATCCGACGCTTCGAGGATCGCGTTCACGACGAATTCTCCGCCGGCAAGATTCCGGGTTTCGTCCATTTGTACGCGGGAGAGGAAGCCTCCGCCGTGGGCGTCTGCTCACAACTGGGCGACCGCGACGTCATCGCCTCGACCCACCGCGGCCATGGCCATTGCATCGCCAAGGGCTGCGACGTGACGGGCATGATGAAGGAGCTGTTCGGCCGCCGCGACGGCCTTTGCGGGGGCAAGGGCGGCTCGATGCACATCGCCGATCTCTCCAAGGGCATGATGGGCGCGAACGGAATCGTGGGGGGCGGCCCGCCGCTCATCTGCGGCGCGGCGCTGACCGCAAAGACGCTCAAGACGGGCGGGGTCGCGGTCGCATTCGTTGGCGACGGGGGCTCCAATCAGGGCACGACGCTCGAATCCTACAATCTCGCCAAGGTCTGGCAATTGCCGGTCGTCTTTGTCGTCGAGGACAACGGCTACGCCGAGGCCACCGCCAGCTCATGGTCGGTCGGCGGCAGCCAGCTCGGCCGCGCCGCGGGCTTCGGCATGCCCGGCCACGAGGTGGACGGATTCGATTTCTTCGCGGTCTATGACGTCGCGCGCGAGGCGATCGAGCGGGCGCGCGAAGGCGGCGGCCCGTCGCTCATTCACGCCAGGCTCTACCGCTACTACGGGCATTTCGAGGGCGACGCGATGACCTACCGCCTGCCCGAGGAAACCCTCAAGGTGCGGGAGGAGAAGGACTCGCTCAAGACCTTCCGCAAGCGCGTCACGTCCGCCGGACTGCTCGAGGGCAAGGACCTCGACGCCGTCGACGCCGACGTGGCGAAACTCATCGACGAGGCGGTCGCCGCCGCAGAAGCGGCGCCGGTCCCGACCGAGGCCGATCTCGTCACCGATGTCTACTTGAACTACTGAGGCGAGCCATGTCCAAGAAATCCTACCGCGAGGCCATCCGCGACGCGATCGCAAGCGAAATGCGGCGCGATCCCCGCGTGATCATCATGGGCGAGGACGTCTCCGGAGGCACAGGAGCTCCGGGCGAACAGGACGCGTGGGGCGGCCCGCTCGGCGTGACCAAGGGCCTCTTTCCCGAGTTCGGCCCTACGCGGGTGCTCGATACGCCGATCACCGAAGGCGCATTCATCGGGGCAGCGGCGGGCGCCGCCGCGACAGGCCTGCGGCCCATCGCCGAACTCATGTTCGTCGACTTCATGGGGGTCTGCTTCGACCAGATCTTCAACCAGGCTGCCAAGTTCCGCTACATGTTCGGCGGCAAGGCCGTGACCCCGCTCGTCATCCGCACCATGTATGGCGCTGGCTTCCGCGCCGCTTCTCAGCACAGCCAGTGTCTCTATCCGCTGTTCACTCACATCCCCGGCCTCAAGGTCGTGCTGCCGTCGTCTCCGTACGAAGCCAAGGGTCTTCTGATCCAGGCGATTCGGGACGACGATCCGGTGATCTTCTTCGAGCACAAGGTCATGTATGACGACACCGGGGACGTACCCGACGAGAGCTACACGATCCCCTTCGGCGAGGCGAACATCACCCGCGAGGGAAAGGACGTGACGATCGTCGCCTTCGGCCGGATGGTGAACTTCGCCAATCAGGCCGCCGACGAACTCAAGCGGGAGGGGGTGAGCGCGACCGTCATCGATCCGCGCACCACTTCGCCTCTGGACACGGAAACAATTCTGGACAGCGTGTCGGAGACCGGGCGCCTAGTGGTCGTGGACGAGGCTCATCCGCGCTGTTCGATGGCGGCCGATATCGCCCGGCTGGTGGCGGAGGAGGCGTTCGGCGACCTCAAGGCGCCGATCAAGACCGTGACCGCGCCGCATACGCCGGTGCCTTTCTCGGCGACGCTCGAGGACATCTATGTCCCGAGTCCCGCCAAGATCCGCAGCGCCGTTCTTGCGGTGGCGCGAGGGCATGCATGATGAGCGGCATCCAGCCGATCGTGATGCCGAAATGGGGCCTCGCCATGGAGGAGGGCGCGCTCACCTCATGGCTGGTCCAAAACGGCGCCGAGATCGGGAAGGGACAGGAGATCGCGGAAATCGAGACGTCCAAACTCGCCAACGTGTTCGAAAGCCCGGTCGCGGGAACCGTGCGCCGGCTGGTGGCGAAAGAGGGCGACGTGCTCCCGGTCGGCGCGCTCCTGGCGGTGCTTGCCCCGGCAAGCGTGCCCGAAGCGGATATCGACAGCTTCGTCGCCGGCTTCGTGGTCGAGAGGCCGGCGGACGGCGCGGCGGAGGGCTCGCCGGTCGAGCGCAAGCTCGAACGCGACGGGAGGACGCTCGTCTTTAAGGCGGCGGGCCTGCAAAACGACGCGACGCCAGTCGTGCTGATCCACGGCTTCGGCGGCGATTCGGACAACTGGCTCTTCAACATCGATGAACTGGCGAAGACCCGCCCCGTCTATGCGATCGACCTGCTCGGCCACGGCAAATCGGCCAAGACCCTCGCCGCCGGCGACCTCGCCGAGCTTGCGCGAGGGGTCGTGGACGTCATTGATGACATCGGCGCCGGGAAGGTTCATCTCGTTGGCCATTCGCTGGGCGGCGCGGTCGCCTTCCAGATCCTCAGCGCTTCCCCCGGGCGGGTCGCTTCCGTCGCGGGGATCGCGCCGGTCGGCCTTGGCGAAAAGGTCAACGGCGCGTTCATCGAGGGCTTCATCGCCGCCCAGAAGCGCAAGGACGTCAAGGCGGCGCTCGAGCTGCTGCTTGCCGACCCGGGCCTCGTCTCCTCGCAGATGATCGAAGGCGTGCAGCGCTTCAAGCGCATCGAGGGGGCGAGGGAGGCTTTGCGCGCGATCGCCGACAAGACCCTCCCCGGCGGCCGGCAGGGGGCGAGCTTCCGCGACCTGGTCGCCAAGGCTCCCGTCCCGATCCTGATCATCTGGGGAGGGAAAGACGCAATTCTCGACCCCAAGGGCGCCGACGGGCTCCCCGCTTCGGTCGAGGTCGTGCGGCTCGACGAGGCGGGGCACATGCCCCATCTCGAGGCGGCTAGCGCCGTCAACGGCAAGCTCGCGGCGCATTTCGACGCCGCCGATCGAAGGTAAGGGCGCGGCCGTCCGCCAACTCAGGCGGACGCCCGCGCCGCCTCGGGCTTCGGCCCTCCCGTCGCCCAGTCGAGAAGCTCGACCGTGTGGACGACCGGCGTGCTGGTCCCGCTCGCGATCTGGGTGAGGCAGCCGATATTTCCCGCGGCGATGAGGTCAGGCGAGGTTGAAGCGATATTCGCGACCTTTCTGTCGCGCAGCCTCTCGGCGATTGCGGGCTGAAGCAGGTTGTACGTGCCCGCCGAGCCGCAGCACAAATGCCCCTCGGGCGGATCGAGCACGACGAACCCCGCTTGGGCGAGCAGCCGCTTCGGGGCCTCGACGATTTTCTGCCCGTGCTGGAGCGAACAGGCGCTGTGATAGGCGACCCGGCGCCCGGTCGGATTGACGGGGCTTTTGAGCCCGATCTCGCTCATGAACTCGGTTACGTCCCGCGCGAGCGCCGAAACGGTCGCGGCTCGCTCGGCAAGCTCGGGATCAGCGCGGAACATGAAGCCATAATCCTTGATCGTCGTTCCGCACCCGGAGGCGTTGATCACGATTGCGTCGAGCCCGCCGTTCTCGATCTCCTTGGTCCAGGCGAGGATGTTGGCCCGCGCGTAAGGATGCGCATCCTTGCCGAGATGGTGGGTCAGCGCCCCGCAGCAGCCAGCGCCGGCGGCGACCACCACCTCGCAGCCATGGCGGGTGAGGAGCCGGATCGTCGCCTCGTTGATCGCGGGCGCGAGAACCTGCTGGGCGCAGCCGGTCATCAGCGCGACCCGGCGAAGCCGCTTGCCTTCGCTCGGGAACGCCTGCGGCCGGTCAGCCGGCGAAGGCGCCGGCAGTTTCCCGGGAACGAGGGCGAGCGCGGCCTTGAGCTTTTCTGGCATGATCCCGGCGAAAGGCGCGCCGAGTTTCGCAGCGGTCATTGCCGCGCGAAACAGGCGGGGGTTCGGCAGCACGGTCGCGAAGGCCCGTCTGAGCAGCGCGTCGAACCACGGGCGCCGGTACGTCTCCTCGATACGCCGTCGCGCGTGATCGACCAGGTGCATGTAATTGACGCCCGAGGGGCAGGTGGTCATGCACGACAGGCAGGAGAGGCAGCGGTCGACATGCTTGACCACCTCGGGCGTCGCCGGACGGTCGTTCTCCAGCATGTCCTTGATCAGATAGATGCGCCCCCTTGGGCTGTCGAGTTCGTCGCCAAGCAGGACGTAAGTCGGGCAGGTCGCGGTGCAGAAGCCGCAATGGACACAGGCGCGCAGGATCTTCTCGGAGGCGTCGGTGTCCGGATCGGCGAGCTGCGCCGCGGTGAAGTTCGTCTGCATCAGATGCCTTCGTACATGCGTCCCGGATTGAGGATTCCGCGTGGGTCGAATCCCCGCTTGACGCGCTGGGTCAGCGCGGCCTCCGCCGCGCCGAGAGGCTCGAACACCGGAACTACCGCCCGGACCGCGGCCGGCGCGACGATCAGCGTCGCATGTCCGCCTTCGGCTTTAAGCGCGCCCCGGACGATCGGAGCGCCGGCGTCCGCGCCCGTTTCGCGGCCATCGAGGGTGAGCCACATCAATCCGCCCCCCCAGTCGAAGTAGAATTCCGCCGAAGGCAGCGCCTTCATGATCGACTGGGCGACCGAGGCGCCTCGGCTTGGCGGCGGGCAGAGCCGCCAGACTATTCGGGCGTCGCGATCGAGCAGCGGCCGAACTGCGCCAATCTCCGACCATAAAACTTGCGTTTCAGCTTCGCCCAGACGCTCGCCCCGCCCGATGAGCCTCTCGAGCGCGTCGGCCCGATAGGCGACCGAAGGCTTATGCCCTTCGATGCGCAGGACGGTCGCTGCGCCCGACCCCGCGGCTACGGCGCCAGCCTTCGAGCGCCGGGCCGCGGCGGCGGGGAGATGAGCCGCGCCTGAAACCTCGAACGGCGAGTTGAGCGCCTTGGCCATGGTCTCGATCGCCGCCTCATGCCCGAGCCCATCAAGCACGAGGGTCGCGGCCGTCTCCGGCTTCGGCATCACTTTGAGGGTGAGCTCGGTCAAAGCCGAAAGCGTGCCATAGGCGCCCGCCTGAAGCTTGCTCATGTCGTAGCCGGTGACGTTCTTGACCACCTTGCCGCCGGCCTTCCAGATGTCGCCGAAGCCGTTCACGGCCGAAAAGCCCAGCACATAATCGCGCGCCGATCCCGCGCGCACGCGGCGCGGCCCGGCGAGATTGCAGGCGACGAGGCCGCCGAGCGTCGGCTCGCCCTCGGCGCCGAGAAGCGGGCGCAGGTCCGGCGGCTCGAACGACAGCATCTGCCGGTTCTTCTCGAGCTCCGCCTCGATCGAGGCGAGCCTTTCGCCTGGACGCGCGGTCATGACCAGTTCCGCTGGCTCGTAGGCGACGATTCCCCTCAAGGCGGAAAGGTCGAGCAGATGATCGGTTTTCATTGGCCGCCCGAGCGCGCGCTTGGTCCCCCCGGCGGCGAGTTCGAGCGCGGCGCCTTCCGCCGCCGCCGAGCCGACCGCCTCCGCCGTCTCTTTGGCGTCCAATGGCCTGAGCACGGGCATGAGCCGCCTCAGAAGCGCGGAAGATCGGGAAACGCGAGCTTGCCGCCGTGGACATGCATGCGCCCGAGCTCGGCGCAGCGGCAAAGCTGCGGGAAGACCTTGCCCGGATTGAGCAGACCCTCGGAGTCGAACGCGCATTTGAGCCTGAGCTGCTGGTTGATGTCGGCCTCGTTGAACATCGTGTCCATAAGATCGCGCTTCTCGACGCCGACTCCGTGCTCGCCGGTGAGCACGCCGCCGACCTCGACACAAAGTCTCAGAATGTCGGCCCCGAACGCCTCCGCCTTGTCGAGCTCGCCGGGCTTGTTGGCGTCGTAGAGGATGAGCGGATGAAGATTGCCGTCGCCGGCGTGAAAGACATTGGCGCAGCGGAGGCCAAACCGAGCCTCCATCTGTTTCATCTGCTGAAGGACGCGGCCGATCTCCCTGCGCGGGATCGTTCCGTCCATGCAATAATAATCGGGCGAGATGCGCCCGACCGCGGGAAACGCCGCCTTGCGCCCGGCCCAGAACAGCAGGCGCTCCTCTTCGGATTGGCTCGCCCGGCGGCTGGTCGCCCCGTGGCGATCCGCGATCGCTTCTACCTCGGCGATCAGATGATCGACCTCGGCCTCGCAGCCATCAAGCTCGACGATCATGAGCGCTTCGCAATCGAGCGGATAGCCGGCGTGGACGAAGGCCTCCGCCGCGGCGACCGCCGGCCGGTCCATGATCTCCATGCCGCCTGGAATGATTCCGGCGCCGATCACGCTGGCGACGCAGTCGCCAGCGCCCTCGACGGTGGAGAAGCCGATCAGCAGCGCGCGCGCTCCCGGCGGCTTCGGCAGGATGCGGACGGTGACTTCGGTCACGATTCCAAGCATGCCCTCGGAGCCCACCACGGCGCCGAGCAGGTCGAGGCCTCCCGAATCGAAATGCTTGCCGCCGAGGCGCACAATCTCGCCCTCGATGGTCACGATCTCGACGCCGATCACGTTGTTGGTGGTGAGCCCGTATTTCAGGCAGTGCACGCCGCCCGAATTCTCCGCGACATTGCCTCCGATGGTGCAGGCGATCTGGCTCGATGGGTCGGGCGCGTAATAGAGGCCGAGACCCTGCACGGCATGAGTGATGCCGAGATTGGTCACGCCCGGCTGGGCGACCACGCAACGGTTGGCGACGTCGATCTCGAGGATCTTGTTGAACTTGCCCATGCCCATAAGGACGCCGTCGGCGAGCGGCAGCGCCCCCCCCGAGAGCGAGGTGCCTGCGCCCCGCGGAACCACCTTGATCCTGTTGGCCGCGCAATAGCGCATGACCTCTTGAACCTCGGCCGTCGTCTCGGGCAGCACGGCGACCATCGGCGGCTGCCGATAGGCGGTCAGGCCGTCGCATTCGAAGGCGCGCAATTCGGCCGCCCGGTCGATCACGCCCTCGCCCGGGACAAGGCGCCTCAGCGCTTCGACGATCTCGGCGCGGCGCTCGAGAACGCCGCGATCGGGTTCCGGCATTGCGATCATAGGCGCGCGCCTCCAGTCGCCTTAAGACTTCATGGGAACAGATAGTGTGGGCTCGCGACCGGAAAAAGCCAGACCCGCAGGCCCAAACTCGCCATTCTCCGGCCTTCATACAGCAACGGCCGAAGAGCGGACACTCAAAAGCCGCCGCCTCGGCGCATAGACTGAACGCCCCGCTTCGCCCGCGCCGCTCAGCATGCGCAGTCACCCGGTGAGAGCCGTTCCTCCCATGCCGGCTGCTCCCGCCGCCCACGACATGGCCGGCCTGTCAACTCAGGAGGCCGTCGGGGACCGAACCCTAGGTCGACGAATCCAGGCGGCGCGGCGGTTCGATCACCCGCTCGGCACCGCGAAACAGCATCGCGTGTTCGATGGGGCATACGATGAAGATGTTCGCGCCGACCTCCGGCGCAGTCCGCGAAGAGCCCGCAGCCGACGAGACCTTCGCCTTGATGCGGCTCCCACCCACGTCGAGCGTGAGCAAATGCTGTCCGCCGATCGCCACGGCCCTCCGCAAGAACTCGCGCCGGTACGCTGTCGGGCAGGCGGGTGCTACCGATACGGATATATTCGGGCCGGATGCCGAAACGGAGATCGTCCAGCCCCGTTTGCGGAGCGGCCAGTGGGAACGGCACGCCGTCGACGACGAATCCGGCTCCTGCCGGCCGCACGGTCAGGAAGTTCATGCCCGGGTTGCCGAGAAACCAGCCTCCGAACTCGCTGTTCGGCCGGTCGTAGAGTTCAGGCGGCGGGGCGCACTGTTCGATCCTGCCGTCGCGCATCAACGCGATCTGGTCGGCGAGCGTCATTGCTTCCGTCTGATCGTGGGTGACATAAACGATCGTTTGCCGGACGTGCTTTCGCAGCTGTTTGAAGGCCCGGATCAGCGCGAGTTTCGCGTGCGCCTCGACGTTGGTTGTCGGCTCGTCAAACAGGGTGACGGCAGCGCGGCGCGCGATGGCGCGACCCATCGCGACCTTCTGACGCGCCCCGAGGTCAAGGCGATCGATGTGCAGCCGGCGCGCGTCGCCCAGTTCGAGGATATCGATCGCTTCCTCTACCCGTCGGCGCCGCTCTGCCGGCGCGACGGTACGGTCGTTCGCAAGCGGCAACTCAATATTTTCGGTCACGTTCAACGTTCGGTACATGACCGGATACTGGAAGACCATCGCCACATCGCGCTGGCGCGCGGCAAGCGCCGTCACATCGCGATCGCCGAAGCGGATGACGCCCGCATCTGGACGCTCCAACCCGGCGATCATTCTCAGCAGCGTCGTCTTCCCGCAACCCGATGGGCCGAGCAAGCAGGTCACGGCCCCTTCCGGAAAGACGAAGGATACGTCCCTCACCGCAACGAGCGAGCCGAATTCGCGTCTTAGTCCCTCGACGCGCACGTCAGCCATCGCGCGTCTCCTTGGATCGCGATGTGACGCGGCCGATGCGCCGACCGCTGGCCCGATCGAATACTCTAGGTCCGCCGGGCCGCACCGCTAACGGAAATGGGTCGCCGAGATCGAGCGACGCCAGTGCCCGGGCGGGAACCGTAGTGACGAGGGTCGCCTCGTTGAGTTGGACATAGACGACGGACTCCGACCCGAGATTCTCGACTAAAGTCACCTTGCCGATCCCAAGCGGCGCAACGCCGGCGGCCGGCGGCGCGATATCCTCAGGTCGGATCGCCACCACGGCTTCGGGCGACGTCGCGCCGTCGTCAAGGGCGATCGGCAGCAGGCCTATGGCGGTCGCGCACGTTGCGTTCACTATGTCGAGGCGCCCGGGTAGAACGTTGCAGCGGGGAAACCCGACCAGTTCGATCGTCCGCAGCCACATCGGATCGTAGTAAACCGCGTCCACCGGACCGGCTTCAACCAGCCGCCCCTGATCCAGGACCACGAGGCGTTCGGCCATGGTCAGCGCCTCGAGCGGATCAGAGGTGATGTAGAGGAAGGTGGCGTCGATCTCCGCGCGCATATCCTTTAGATCCTCCATGAGGCTCTCGCGAAGCTTGAAATCGAGCCCGACCAGGGGATCATCGAGGATGAAGATGTTGGCGTTCTTGAGCAGGCCTCGGGCGACCGCGGCGCGCTGCTTCTCGCCGCCCGAAAGTTGGCTTGGCCGCTTGGCGAGCAGTGGGCCAATGCGAAGGATTCCGGCCGCCTGGTCCACACGCCTGGCGATGTCGGAGCGCGGCACCCCCTGCAACGCCATGGGATAGGCGATGTTGTCGAACACGGTCATGTGCGGGAAAAGCGCAAAGGACTGCGGGACATATCCGATCGAGCGTTCGGCCGCCGGCGTCTGGGTAATGTCCTCTCCGTCAAAGAAGATACGACCTGCTGAGGGAGCCTCGAGCCCGATCAGGATTCGCGCCAGGACCGATTTTCCGCATCCGGGCGGGCCGCAGACGACCGTGAGGCCAGCCGGCTCTATATCGAGATTGATCTGATCGAGCGCCATCGCGCGGCGATAGGACTTGCTTACGCCTTCGAAGCGGATCCGGCTCATCGTCCTACCGCCCCAGCCTGGAGAGATAGGGCACGAGGAGGATGCCGATCACAACCACGGCGGCCGTTACGCCAAGGATGATGATCACGGCGCCGAGCGCGCGCCAGCCGCGCGCGGCTCGCGGGACATTGCCGACAGCTATGTTGAGGATCGCGGCGAAGATGACGGTGAGAAGGCCGAGTTGGTAAAGGGAGAAGCTCCATTGCTGCGCGATCAGCGCGAAGCCCGCCGTCATCAGCACGATCAGCAGGAGTTCGATGCGCGGGAGGAGTCCGCTTTCCACGAGCTCAGACCTCCCCGCGGACGGTGCCGAAGGTCATCCCGACCAACAGATAGCGTTGGAAGAAATAGACCCCGAGGATCGGCGGCAGAATGTAGATCGTGGTGAGCGCGGAGAGGAACGTCCAGTCGATACCCCCGCCTTGGGAAAGATTCGTCGCGAGCAGCACCGGTATGTTGGACGTGTTGATCCCACCAATGATGTAGTTGAAGAGAAATTCATTCCAGACGAAAATGAAATTGAAGATAAGGGCGGCGACGACGCCGGGGTAGACTTGAGGCAGCGTGAGTTTGGCGATGATGCTGAACCAGGAAGCGCCATTGACGACGCCAGTCTCGTCGAAGCGAGGCGACACTCCGTCGATAAACCCCTTCAGAATCCATACGGAGAACGGGATGGAGAACATGGCGTAGAAGAGCGTCATCGCAACGAAGCTGTCCTTCCACCCGAATGCAACGTACATCAGATAGACCGGAAGAATGGCGGCTGATCCCGGCAGCATGCGGATGGAGAGCAGCAGGAACATAAGAAAATTGGTCGCCGCCGGTCGAAAGCGCGAGAAGGAGAAGGCGGCGAGGAAGGAGACCGTCACCGCGATCAGCACGGCCAGAACCGACAGGACGACGCTGTTGAAGAAGTGATGCTCGAAGGAAGGATCGGCGAAGAGCTTGCCGTAATTAGCGAAAGTCGGACGGAAGAAAAGGATTGGCGGGACGGCCAGGATCTGGGGCGCGGTCTTGAACGAGGAGAGCGCGATCCAGAAGACCGGAGCGAAAAAGACGAGGGAAACCAGCCACAGGACGGCATGGTAGAGATGTTCCCGAATCCGCGCGCTCATGCCTCGGCCGCCCTTCGTTCCCGGATGTACAGGACGTACAGAAACGTCGCGGTGAAGGCGATCGAGATCAGGAGAAGGATCACCGCCAGCGCCGACGAACTTCCCATGTTGAAGGACTCGAAGGCGCTCCGGAACAGCGTCATTGCGACAAGCTTTGTGGCGGTGCCGGGACCGCCATAGGTCATGTCGAAAATCAGATCCATTGTCTTGAAGGCGTCGATCGTACGCAGCAGGATCCCGAGCATCAGGATGAATTTGCCGTGGTAGAGTATCACCAGGCGGAAGCGTTGGAACAAGGTCAGGCGGTCTATTTCAGCGGCCTCGAGTTCGGCTCGCGGCACGGAGCCGAGCCCCGCCATCGCCATCAGCACCATGAACGGCGTCCACATCCAGATATCGACCGCCAGCACCGCCCAGAAGGCAAGGTTGGCGTCGCTCAAGAAACGGACGGCGGGAAACCCGAGCAGGGTGATGAACCAGTCGAGAACGCCGAAGGTCGGATCGTAGATGAGCCGCCAGAATGTGCCGGCGGCGACCGGGGTCACCACCATCGGCGCAAACAACAGTGTTAGCGCAACGCGGCGGCCCGGAAGCCGATCGCTGCCCCAGAAGAGAAGCCCGAGGAAGAATCCGGCGATGGTTTCGACGCCGACCGCGAGCACGACGAAGATGAAGGTGCGGCTGAGATCGAACCAGGTCGCAGCGTCGTTGATGATGCCCACATAATTGTAGAAGCCGGAAAAGATCGGCGCCCGGCCGCTGGTGAGAGAAAAGCGATAGAAGCTGAGCCCAATCAACCAAAGCGTTGGGATCGTGTTCCAGATGATGAAGAAGATGACGACCGGGGCGATCAGGACGCTGGGCAGCACTTCGCGCCGCCCGAGAAAAGCGACGAAACCCGTGCGACCGCGGCCCGCCCGCCCGCGGCGGGCAGGCGAAGCTGCCGCGGCCTCCACGCCTCCAACCATCTGAATTAGAGGGTCATTCCCGAACACATCGCCTGGGCGGCCGTCGCAGCCGTGCCCTCATCGTAGAGGATCTTCTGTTGCTGGCAGGCTACCCATTTCAATGCGTGCAGCGGATCCTTGATCTGCCCCGTGTAGTAGCCGGTAATGGCCTCCTGCATGTCGGAAAGCATCTCGGAGTATTTTGGGTCGTGCCAGAAGTCCGAGCTGCGCAGCAGCATATACTTGTAGGTCCAATTCCACGGATTGACGCCATCAAAGTCCGGCGCCGCGCACGTCGCCTTGTCGCACGGCATACCGCCCTGCCTGAGATATTCGTGCGAGGTCTCGGGCAGGTACCACCATTTCATGAAGTCAACGGCCACCTGCATATGGTCAGGATCGTTAAACGCATTGATCACCCAGGGCTGCCCGCCGATAATGTAATTGCGGTTGAGCGTTCCGTCCGCCTTCTTGAATCCCGGCGGCGGCACGACGATGACCTTGCCCTCGAGGTTGGCTGGAATCATGGTCTTTCCAGTTGCGACCCACTGCCAGGCCGCGAAGACCTTGCCTTGGGTGAAGGCGTCGATGACCTCCGCGATAAAATAGTTGGTGGCCCCCGGCGGCTGATACTTCAGCCAGGACTTATAGAGCTCCATTGCTTTGGCGTTGGACGGTGTGTCCAGGACGCCTTCCACCTGGCCGGTCTTCGGATCCCAGACGTCGCCGCCGGTCGAGCGCATGAATGACATGGTTGGGCAGGTCGCCGCGTCATACTCACGCGAATATTGCGCGGCAAAGCCGCGATAACCCTTCTCCGGACGATCGAAGAAAGCAATCAGGTCGACCCACTCGTCAAAATCCATCTTTTCGAAATCCTCCCATGTGCTGGGAAGATTGCGGCCGTGCTTGGCCTTGAAGGCCTCCGCTTCGCCCGGCCCCTCGAGGATATCCTTGCGGACGAAGATGCCGACGACGTCGCCGACCTGAGGAAAGCCCCACAGCTTGCTGCTGCCGTCGGGGAACACCTGATAGCTCGTACGGATCGAGGGTGACCACCACTCGATATTCAGTTCGGGATTCTTGGCGATAATGTCGTTGAGCTGAACGATCCAGCCTGGGGTCGCAAGCGCGCCGAGCCACTGGCTGTCGCTGATGATGATGTTGTACTCCTGGCTCCGCGTCGCCAGCGAGGTCGCCGCTTTCTGGAAGAGCGTCCCGAACGGCGCGTCGGCAAAGGAGAAGCTGACGTCGTAGCCGTATTTGGCCTTGGCGTATTTGGCGAATTCGGGGGACATATCCACGCCCAGCTTGCTCGGCAGCCAGCCGGCGATGCCAAGAATCTGCATGTGGATGGACTTGCCGGAGAGCGGGCTCTTTTTCTCGCTCTGGGAGAAGGCGTAGCGCGGCAAAGCGACCGACGCCCCGAGGGCGGCCGAACCTTGAATAAGCTGCCGCCGCCCTATCGGGTTGAGCTTGCGGTCAGTGAGTGCAGAGAAAGCGCCACCGGGCGCTTCTGTTCCTTTGGACATATTCCCTCCCAGGCCTATTATCACCGAGTGCCGAACGGCCATACCTTAAGTCGGCTGCACGCGCTGTCAAGGCAACGCGAGAGATCACGTCAAGGCAATGCGAGAGATCGCCGATTTTTTGGTGACGGACTGATGCACAAGCGTCGGCGGTTTGGCTCGCCGATGACCTCGCGCCCATCGGCGAACTCGATCTTTCGCTACGCATCGGCATTGTGAAGGCCGGGCAGCAAGGCTTCCATCCAACAAACAACAGCGGCGGCGCCTGCGTCCTTATGCCCGATGGCGCGGGCTCCCAAATAACTGGCGCGACCAGCTCTGGGCATCATTTCCGCAGTCTGAGCCGCGCCTTCCCGGGCTGCGTCAACCGCGACGCTCCACGCCTTTCTCACAGATTCGCCGGCTTCGATCCGTTCCCGAAACCGAAGGCTGGCGGGGTCGAGAGCGTCAAGCATCGTTCGATCGCCCGGCTGAGCGCCGCCGAGTTCCGAAACGCCCTCGACCGCGGACCGAAAGGCCTCAGCCCAATCCATCGCGGAAGGCGAAGCGCTCGCTTCCAGACGCCGCGCCGCCCGCAGCAGACCGACCGCATAGAACGGGCCTGAACTCCCCCCAACCGCGCGGCGAACGGCGTTGGCCAACGCGGCGAGCGCGGCGGCCGGCGTCGCCCAGGCGGCGTCCGGAAGCGCGCGAACGGCTTCCGCGCCCCGCGCCATGCTCGAGCCGAGATCTCCGTCGCCGGCCTTTCCGTCAAGGTCGCTGAGAAATTGCTCCTCGGCGACAAGCTTGTCGGCAACGACCATAACGGCGTCGCGCACGCGGGCGTTGACGACCCCATCGCCTGCCGCCGGCCTTTCCATGCTGTCCGTCTTCGGCGCCCCCCGTCCGGATGCTGCGTTGACGCGACCTGGCCCGCCCCACGCCGGCGCAACGGTCGGCGCATCCAGAAACGCCAGACGCGCATCATCGACAGGCAAGACCGAAAGCGAAAACCCGGCCATGTCGAGCGCCGACAGGAATGTGCCCGACCACGCCCGTTCGACATTGAGGCCCGCTCGGCTGAGTTCGCTCAAGGCAGCGCGGGTCACGATCGCGAGCTCCATGCCCGGCGTGGCGCCCAGTCCGTTGACCAGCAAGGCCACCCGCTCTCCCGATTTCAACCCCCTGTCCTCGACGATGGTCGCGACCATCCGCTGAACCAGCGCGTCCGCCGGCAAGATCTCGACGCGCTCGACGCCCTGCTCGCCATGAATGCCGAGACCCAGCTCGATTTCCTGGGGCGCAAGTTCGAAGCCCGGCTTGCCGACGGAAGGAACCGTGCAGGCCGAAAGTGCGACGCCCATCGTTCCCACGTCCTCCGCCGTCTTCCGCGCAAGCTGCGCCACCTCCGCCAAAGGCAGCCCTATCGCGGCAGCCGCTCCGGCAACCTTGTGTACGAAAATGGTTCCCGCGATCCCGCGCCTCCTGTCCTGTTCCACCGTATGGCGAAGAGCGACATCGTCAGCGACAACGACAATCTCCACAGGCGTGCCTTCGCTCCTAGCGAGTTCGGCGGCGAGTCCGAAATTGAGACGGTCGCCCGTGTAGTTCTTGACGATGAGAAGCGCGCCCGCCCGGCCGGCGACCGCTCTGATGGCGGCCAGGACGCTGTCGGCGCTCGGAGATGTGAAGACGTCGCCAGCGACAGCCGCGGTCAGCATCCCCGCGCCGACATATCCGCCGTGAGCCGGCTCATGGCCGCTTCCGCCGCCGGAAATGAGCGCGACGGCGCGTTTGTCGATCGGCGGCAGGTCCTTGCGCACGACGACGGTCTCGTTCTCGAGGAGCGCCTGTCCCTGAGAGACGCTCACCGCGCCTTCCAGCATTTCCCGCACAATGTTGCGAGGATCGTTTATGACTTTCTTCATCGCCTCCGCTCCTTCGCCGTCTCCGCCTCTCACGCGGGCCAGAACCGATTCGGCTTCTTCTCCTTATCAAATCGATGCAGCCGCGTGGCTGGCGCCGCAGGCGCGCCGCCCAAGCCGCCGGTCTGAAGCCGATCCGCGCTTGCGTGACTTCGCTCGGTGTGGAGGACGCTTCGATCACGGTCTCCGCTCGATGGCGAGGCTGCGAAGCTTTGGGACCCCGCCGGTTCGCGCGGCGCTCGGATGGGGCGTTCGAGGACCCCGGCGCCCGAAGAGAGGCCCTCGCGAGAGCGGACACGAGCGACGCCGCCTTGCCGTTGTTTTGCGGTTGCGCCCTGCTTCCCAGCCGCTCTCGATTTCCGCCCGGCCCGCTCCCCTCGGGGCCTGACAATTCCTGGCGCCGACCGGGCCTTTTCAAAGGCTTAGGCGCCAAAACCTGTCACAACTCTCACCCCCTATGGGTCGCGTCCTCCGGATCTCTAATAACATCTACTATATGTTGTATAAGCCGCCCATTTAATACATGTTATACTCTCAGCGCTTTGAAGCGCCGGACGTGCTCCGTCAGCGCCGCCTCGACCGGCAGCCGCTCCATGCTGCTCGCGCCATAGAACCCGTGGCAGATTCGGCACTTGCGCAACATGACTTCGGCGTCCTCAGGCGTTGCGATCGGGCCGCCGTGGCACAGAACAAGGATGTCGGGCCGGATCCGCACGGGCCGCTTCCGCGATGCGGTCGACGTCGTCGACGCATTGTTCGAGCGTCCTCGCGGAGGTCGCCCCGATCGTCCCGCCGACGGTGACGCCCATATGAGCGACGATCACGTCGGCGCCGGCGCGCGTCATCGCCTCGGCCTCGGAGGGATTGAAGACATAAGGGGTCGTCAGGAGGTCGAGTTCGTGCGCCGCGGCGATCATCTCCACCTCGAGGCCAAAGCCGAACCCGGTTTCCTCGAAGCTTGCGCGCATCACCCCGTCGAAGAGACCGATCGTGGGAAAGTTCTGCACGCCGGCGAAACCCATCGCTTTCAATTCGGCAAGGAACTGCGGCATCAGGACGAAGGGATCGGTTCCGTTGACGCCGGCGAGGACCGGCGTGCGGCGAACGACGGGAAGCACCTCGCGCGCCATGTCCTTGACAATCTCGTTTGCGTTTCCGAAGGCGAGCAGGCCGGCCGCGGATCCGCGCCCCGCCATGCGATAGCGGCCCGAATTGTAGATAACGATCAGATCGACGCCCCCGGCCTCCTCGCATTTGGCGGACAGGCCCGTGCCGGCGCCGGCGCCGATGATCGGAACCTTCTCGCGCGCTAACGAGGCGAGCTTCTCGACAATGTCCTTGCGGCTTGGCGCCATGGGTCGGCCTATTCGGTGATTGCGATGAAATTGTCCGCGAGCGCGGTGGCGAATCCGGCGTCGTTGATGTGAAGCGGCAGCCGCACGAGACTCCGGCGCCCGTTCTGGCGAAGCCCTCCCTCCAGCGCGTCGAATAGCGCCGCGTCAGCCTCGGGATCGAAGAATGCGCCGCCCTCCACGTCAAGCGCGGATACGCCTTTCTCCGGAATGAGAAAGCGCACCGGGCCCTCGCAGAGATTGAGCTTGGCGGCGATCCACTCGCCGATCGCACGGCATTCCGCCGCCGTCGTGCGCATCAACGTCACCTGCGGATTGTGCGCGTAGAGAAGACGTCCCCGGTAGCGCTCCGGCACGGTCTCCATGGCCCCGAAATTGACCATGTCGAGCGCGCCGACCGACCCGACATAAGGCGCGCGGCTGCGGGCGACCGCGCCGAGGCGGTCTTCCCCCGCGCTCAGGACGCCATCGCACAGGAGATCGCAAACCTCGGTTGTCGTCACGTCGACAAGCCCGTCGAGCTGACCGCTGTCGAGCAGCTTCTCCATCGCGCGGCCGCCGGTTCCCGTCGCATGGAACACCATGCAATCGTAGCGGCCTTTCAGCCGCTCGACGACTTGCGTCACGCAAGGCGTCGTGACGCCGAACATCGTCAGGCCGATCGACGGCTTGTCGTCGCCTGCAGCCGACCTGGGCGCGCCCGCCATGCCGGCGATCGCGTACGCGGCGTTGCGGAGGACGACGCGGCTGACACGATTGAGGCCGGCAAGATCGGTGATCGAGGGCATCATCGCGATGTCGGTCACGTCGACGTAGGGCGCGACGTTGCCCGAAGCGAGCGTCGAAACGACGAGTTTCGGCAAGCCGATCGGGAGGGCCCTCATACCGCGCGTGACGATCGAGGCGCCGCCGCTTCCGCCGATGCCGAGGATCGCGTCGAACCCGTCGAACGAAGCGAGGAACTTCTCGAAAGCCTCCCCCATCCGGGCGACCGCGACGCCGCGGTCCCGGCCCTCGAGGATCGCGGTGTTAAGAGACGCCGCGACCTGGGTGCGCGGCACGTCCACCGCGCACTGGGGCTCGCCGATGCCGACATCGACCACGATCGGATGAGCGCCGGCCTCGGCGACCTGCGTTCTCAGATAGCCGAGTTCCTCGCCCTTGGTGTCCGCCGTGCCGACGATCAGGACGCGTTTCATGGCGCGTTTCCCCACAACCGCTGGCCACGGTTCACCGTGGCCGTCGCCGCCGCTTTACGAGACGAGTCCATGATTGTTATCATGCGATCGGGGCGCGAGATGAGTTTCGCTCAGCGCCGGATCGCAGGGGAGGAGAATTTCGACAATGACATCCGTTGACCCCGGCGCGGTCGCCACCCACAGTTTCGACTGGGGCGTCATCAAATGGTTTGTCAGTCCGGATCAAAACCCCGGAGCGCGGATCACCTTCGGCGAGGTCATTCTGCTTCCCGGCCAGGGTCACGTCCGGCACAACCATCCCCAATCGGAGGAAATCCTTTATGTCCTATCGGGGACAGGCGAGCAAATGGTCGACGACAAGCCGGCGTTTCCCGTCGGGCCCGGGGATACGATCTATATCCCGACCGCGATCTATCATTCGACGATCAACACCGGCTGGGCGCCGCTGCGCCTGCTGGCGCTCTACAATCCGGCGGGGCGGAACGCGCGCTCGCCGACCTGCCCGATTATCGTCAGACGCCCGCGGGACGAACCGTCGGGCTCAGGCGCGAGGCGGAATGAGAAGCGGGCGCGCCAATCCGCGCCCCGAAGACCCCGGTTTGCGTTGCGCGGTCTGAAGCGCTCGTGATACTGGCATGTTAGCAGGCAAGGCCGGACCGAGGTTAAAGCGACGCGGCGCAATCCGCCGGTCGCCCTCGAGATCCGGGCCTCGGGAGGTTGCGCATGGACGGGAACACTTACCCCAGGCTGCATAACGCCATGTGGCCTGGGCTCGTGGGCAAGGGGCCGGACTCCGAGCCGCCCATCGACCTCGACACGATGCTGAGGCTGACGACCGCGGCGCGGGCCAACGGCGCCAAGTTCGAGGGGGTCGACCTTTTTCTCGCCGATCCGCACACCTCGATCGATTCGAGCAGGGACGACGTCCAGCGCCTGGCCGACAAGATTTCCGGCCACGGGCTTGCGGTGGGCTCGGTGGTGGCGCCGGTCTGGCCGCCGATCGGCGGCGGCTCGGCCATGGGATCGGCCGACGAGCGCAAGCAATTCGTCACGATGGTCGACAAGGCCTGCCGCATCGCGCGCCAGCTGCAGCGACCTCGGCATCCGACGCTACGGCGTCGTGCGCATCGATTCGGCGACCGGCGTGCACGACTGGGCCGCCGATCCGGCCGAGAACCAGAAGACGATCGCCAAGACCTTCAGCGAGGCCTGCGACGTCGCCGAGGGGCACGGCGAGCGCCTGGCCGCCGAAGGCGAAATCTGCTGGGGCGGAATGCACAGCTGGAAGCACATGGTCGAGCTTCTGGAGATGGTCGACCGGCCGAAAACCCTCGGCTTCCAGGCCGACATGGCCCATACGCTGCTCTACACGCTGGGCTACAACGCGCCCGAGCACCGCATTCTGCCGAAGGACTTCGACTGGAAGGACGGCAAGACGCTCGACGGCGCGCTCAAGGAGGTCGCCGCACGCGCTGCGCCCGTGGACGATCGACTTCCACGTCGCCCAGAACGACGCGACCGTCAAAGGCTCCGGCTCGCACGACAAGACCGGCCGCCACTGCCTGGTCGGCGATCCGAACGGCAAGCTCGACATCGCGCGACACGCCGGCTACTGGCTGCGCGACGACAAGGGCGAGCTGACCAAAGTCTGCAAGCACATCTGCTGGGACGGCTGCATGTTCCCGAACTCGGACGATGATGAAACAGCAGACCTGGAACGACATCCTGGGGGCGATGATCGCCGTGCGCGAGGCGCACGGCTGGCGCGAGTAGGCCGACAACGAGGCCGGAGGAAACGAAAACAGATGGCTGGTCGGAAGACGCTGAACGTCGGGATGATCGGATACGGCTTCATGGGCCGGACGCATTCGAACGCCTTCGGCAAGGTCAATCAGTTCTTCGACCTTGGCTACCAGCCGGCGCTCAAGGCCGTCTGCGGCCGGGACAGGGACAAGGTCGAAGACTTCGCCAGGACCTGGAACTACGAATCGTTCGAAACCGACTGGCGCAAGCTCATCGAACGGCCGACATCGATCTGATCGATATCGCCGCGCCCAACGACACGCATGCCGAGATCGCGCTCGCGGCCGCCGCGGCGGGCAAGATGGTCATGTGCGAAAAGCCGCTTGGCCGCAACGCGGCGGAGTCGGCCAAAATGGTCGGACGCGGTCGAGCAGGCCAGCGTCCCGAACATGGTCTGGTACAACTACCGGCGCGTGCCCGCGGTGACGCTCGCCAAGCAGCTCATCGACGAGGGGCGGCTCGGGCGGATCTTCCATTATCGCGCGAAGTTCCTGCAGGACTGGACCATTTCCAAGGACCTTCCGCAGGGCGGGACGGGGCTCTGGCGCCTCGACGTGGGCGTCGCGGGCAGCGGCGTCACCGGCGATCTGCTGGCCCATTGCATCGACACGGCCCTGTGGCTCAACGGCGGCGATCGATAAGGTCACCGCCATGACCGAGACCTTCATCAAGGAGCGGATGCACAATCTCACCGGCAAGGTCGAGCCGGTCGGGATCGACGACGCAAGCGCTCTTTCTCGCGCGCTTCGCCAACGGTTCGCTCGCCACCTTCGAGGCGACGCGTTACGCGCGCGGCCACAAGGCGCTCTACACGTTCGAGATCAACGGCGAGCACGCCTCGATCTTCTGGGATCTGCACGATCTGCACCGCCTGCAATATTTCGATCACCGCGATCAGGGGATCGTCCGCGGCTGGCGCTCGATCCACGTCACCGACGGCGACCACCGTACATGAAGCACTGGTGGGTGCCGGGACTGCAGATCGGCTACGAGCACACCTTCGTCCACCAGGTCGCCGACTTCCTGGACGGGCTCGCCTCGGGCAAGCCGGCGGCCCGACCTTCCGCGACGCGCTCGCGACCGACAGGGTGACGGACGCGGTGCTGCGTTCCGCGCAAAGCGGCGCGTGGGAGCGGCCCTGAACCGGGGATCACATCCAGACGCGCGACATCGGAAGCTCGCACGGCTTCAGCCGGAGCCGGGGCCGGCCTGACCAGCAACGTTCGGGAGACGATGAATGCTCTTGGGGTTCAACATGCTCCTGTGGTCGACGCATGTGACCGAGGAGCACTTCCCTCTCTTCGCCAAGATCAAGCGCGCAGGCTTCGACGGCGTCGAGCTTCCGGTTTTCGAGGGCGGGCCGAACACTTCCGCACAGTCGGGCAGGCGATCCGCGACAGCGGCTTGCGCGCGACCGCGGTCACCGTCATTCCGGACGCAGAGCGCACTGCGCCAGCGCCGATCCCGCAACGCGCGCCGCGGGACTTCAACATCTCAACTGGGCGATCGACTGTCTGGCGGCGGCGGGCGGCGAGACGCTCTGCGGACCGTTCACCAGCCGCTTGGCGTGTTCACGGGCGATCCGCCGACCAGGGCCGAGCGCGCCAATGTCGCAGCCGTGCACAAGGAGGCGGCCGCCTACGCGGCGCAGGCAAGATCAAGCTTTCCGTCGAGCCGCTCAACCGGTTCGAGTGCTACGTGCTCAACACGGTTGCGGATTCCGCCGACCTCGTGCGCCAGGTGGGCGAGCCCAATTATGGGCTCCTCTACGACACCTTCCACACCAATATCGAGGAGAAGGATCCCGTCGGCGTCATCGCGCCCAATATCGCGCACATCAATCACGTGCACTTCTCCGAGAACGACCGGGGGACGCCGGGCAAGGGGCATGTTCCGTGGGCGGCGACGATGAAGGCGCTGGAGAAGGCCGGCTATGACGGATGGTGCGTGATCGAGGCGTTCGGCCAGGCGTTGCCGGACCTCGCGGCCGCGACGCGGGTCTGGCGCGACTTCTTCCCGAGTCGCGACGAAGTCTATGAGTTCGGCGGCAAGTTCCTGCGCGAGCAATGGGCGAAGGCCTGACGTCCGCGCGACATAGGAGAGAGGTCAAGTCATGAAATCGATCAAGGGGCCCGCGATCTTCCTCGCTCAATTCGCGGGCGACGAGGCGCCGTTCAACACGTTCGAACTCGATTTGCCGATGGGTGGCGAGCCTCGGCTACAAAGGCGTGCAGATCCCGGCTTGGGACGTCCGGCTCATCGACCTCAAGAAGGCGGCGGAAAGCAAGGTCTATTGTCGAGGACTGATCGGAACCGCCAAGAGGAACGGGGTCGAGATCACCGAGCTTGCCACGCATCTGCAAGGCCAGCTCGTGGCGGTGAACCCTGTCTACGACGAGGCCTTCGACGCCTTCGCCGCCAAGCAGTGCGCGGCAATCCAGGCGCGCCAGCAATGGGCGACCGAGCAGGTTACGCTCGCCGCGAAAGCGAGCCGCAACATGGACCTCGAGCGCCATGTACGTTCCCGGGGCGCTGGCCTGGCCGTTCCTATCCCTGGCCGCCGCGTCCGCCGGCATCATCGAGGCGGCCTTCGAGGAGCTCGCCCGGCGCTGGAAACCGATTCTCGACGCGCACGAGGAGGAAGGCGTCGACGTTTGCTTTGAACTGCATCCAGGCGAGGACCTGTTCGACGGCGTGACGTTCGAGCGTTTCCTCGACAAGCTCAAGGGCCACAAACGCTGCTGCATCAACTACGACCCGTCGCACTTCCGGCTGCAGGCGCTCGACTACGTCGGCTTCATCGACGTCTATCACGAGCGGATCAAGGCCTTTCACGTCAAGGACGCCGAATTCCGGCCGTCGCCGAAGCAGGGCGTCTATTCGGGCTTCTCTGACTGGCCCGACCGAGCGGGCGCTTCCGATCGCTCGGCGACGGCGATGTCGACTTCGGCGCATTTTCTCGAGCCTTTCCGTCTACGGCTACAACAGCTGGGCGGTGCTCGAGTGGGAATGCGCGATCAAGAACCGGGACGACGGCGCGCGCGAGGGCGCTGAATTCATCAAGAAGCACATGATCAAGGTGAGCGACTCGAGCTTCAGGACTTCATCGACCAGGGGGCGGACCGGTCCGCCATCAACCGCACGCTCGGAATCAGGTGAACGTCAGGCGTCCGAGCGGTTCCGCGTAAGGTTTGCCAATCCTTGCGCGCAAGC
>CAVULN010000056.1:0-88623 GCA_963742305.1 uncultured Alphaproteobacteria bacterium | reverse complement strand
CGATCATCGCCGGCAAGACCATCGCCAATCTCGAGGCGCGGCTGCCCCGGGCGCGGGCCTTCGTGCGGGCGATGCCGAATACGCCGGCGGCGATCGGACGGGGCGTCACCGCCGCCTTCGCCAGCGCCGCGGTCAGCGCCGACCAGCGGCGCTGGTGCGAGCGCCTGCTCGGCGCTGTCGGAACGTTCTCCTGGCTCAAGGAGGAGAGCGCGATCGACGCGGTGACGGCGATTTCGGGCTCGGGGCCGGCTTATGTGTTCGCGCTGACCGAGGCGCTTGCGGCCGCGGCCGAGAAACTCGGCCTGCCCAGGGACTTGTCGATGACCATCGCCCGCGGCACGGTCGAGGGCGCAGCCGAACTCATGCGCCGCGAAAAGGAAACCTCGCCCGCGACGCTGCGTCAGAACGTGACCTCGCCCGGGGGCACCACCGCCGCCGCGCTCGCCGTGCTCAAGGATGCGAAGGGGCTCGACGACCTGATGGCGAGAGCGACTGCGGCAGCCCGCGCCCGCGCCGCGGAAATGGCCGGATAGGGGCTTGCTTGGCGGACGGCGGCCGAGCGCCTACATTGCACCCAAATCCATAAAGGAGGGCGTCCATGGCGACGAGACCCAAAAGCGAGGCCAAACCGGCGCCGCCCTGTCCGACACGCGCGGCAAGATCGTCGACGCCCTGATGAAGCTCGCGGCGGAGCGGCGTTTCGAGGACATCTCGATCAGCGACATCGCCAAGGCCGCGGGCGTCACCCTGGCCGACTTCCGCGACGCTTTCCCCTCCAAGGGCGCGGTCCTGGCCGGCTTCTCGCGCCGGATCGACCGCGCCGTCCTCGAGCAGGACACAGGAGAGCTTGCGGATGAAAGCGCGCGCGAGCGTCTGTTCGACATTCTCATGAAGAGGCTCGAGGCGATGACGCCCTATCGCGACGGCGTTCGCGAGGCGGCCGCGTGGGTGAGGCGCACGCCGGCTGCGGCGCTGGCGATGAATTAGGTCGCGATGAATTCGATGCGCTTCATGCTCGAGGCCGCTGGCGTCGAAGCCGAGGGCGCCGCCGGCGCGCTCAAGCTCCAGGGGCTGGCGCTCGCCTGGGCGCGCGTCCTTCGGGTTTGGCTCGACGACGACGAGCCGGGCTTGTCCAGGACCATGGCGGAACTCGACCGGGTCCTGACGCGCGGCGAGCGGGCGGCCGCGGGCGTCGATCGCCTCAGCGCGCTCGTGAGCCCGTTCACCGGGTTCGCGCAGGCGGCTTTCGAGGCTGGACGTAAGGCAAGGCGAAGTGGAAGCCGCGGGCCGCGCAAGGACAGCCCTGGCGACGAGGACGCGACCGCTCTCAACTAAGCCCTCGAACACGCTTCCGGCGGAGCGGCGGCCTGACCATCCATCCTGAAATCTTTTGGGCGCTGGCGGCGTTCGCCTTCGTCGCCGGAATCACGCCGGGCCGAACAACCTGATGTTGATGACATCGGGGGTGAAATACGGCGCCGCGCGCACGCTGCCGCATCTCGCCGGCGTGATCCTCGGCTTTGCGCTGATGGTCGCCCTCGTCGGCCTGGGGCTCGACATCCTCTTTGAGCGCTTTCCGCAAATCCTACCGGTCATGCGGATCGCCGGCTCGATCTACATGCTGTGGCTTGCCCTCAAGATCGCGCTCGCCAAGCCGATCGGCGAGGTCGAGCCCGGCGGGCGCCCGATCGGCTTCCTCGCCGCGGCCGGCTTTCAGTGGGTCAATCCCAAGGCCTGGGTGATGGCGCTGAGCGCGCTCGCGACCTATGCCGGCGTCGTCGACGGCTATTTGAGGAGCGTGCTGTTCATCGCCGCGCTCTGCGGCCTGATGGCGATCCCGTGCAGCGGCGTGTGGATGGCGTTCGGCGCTTCGCTGCGCCGCCTGCTCACCGACCCGCGGATGGTCCGGCCGTTCAACTGGACGATGGCGGCGCTGCTCATCGCCTCGATCGCGCCGATCCTGTTGGAATAAGGCTCAGGCAAGCCGCCCCTCGCCGCCGCCGAGCTTGACCACCACCACTTCCGGCGGCCGCATGATGCGCACCGGCGCGTATGAGGTTCCGAGCCCGCCCGACACGATCATCCGCCGCTCTCTCAGAGCGTATTCGCCGTAGATGTATTTCGCCGAGCGGCGCTTGAGGAGATGCACCGGCGGACCGAGGATCGGAAGATTGACCTGTCCGCCGTGCATATGGCCCGCGAGCGTGAGCGCGATCCGGTCCGGGACCCAGGGAAAGAAGAAGGGCTCGTGAACGAGCAGGATCGCCGTCGCGTCGTCGCTGATCTCGCGCATCGCCTTTGGAAGATCGTCGGCGCCGTGGCCGCGGCGCGGATGAGGCACACGCGCCAGGAGATCGCCGAGGCCGATCAGCCAGAACGGCCGACCGGCCTGAGACAATCGCAAGGCCTGATTTTCGAGGAGCGGAACGCGCGCGGCGGCGAGCGTGCGCCGCACGCTCACGGGAATTATCGGCAGGCTGCGTCGGGATGGCCGCCGACCACCAGTCGTGATTGCCGAGAATCGCGTAGACGCCGAGCGGCGCTTCGAGACGGGCCAGCTGCTCGGCCCAGGCGCCGGGCGGCACATATCCGGAAACGAAGGGATGCGTGCACACATAATCGCCGAGCAGGACCGTCAGGTCCGGCCTCTGGGCGTTGGCCAGATCGACGATGTCGCCGACCCGCTCTTCCGACATCCAGGGGTAGCAGGCGTGAATGTCGGCGATGACCGCGATCTTGAGCGCAAGATCCTCGGGCCAGTCGCGGAGTTTCGGCGCGTATTCGGTGAGAACCAGCGCCGAGCCGGTCTCATAGGCCGTGGCGTAACCCGAAAACGACAGGGTCGCGGCCGCCGCGCCGGCGCCGGCAAGCAGCCCGCGCCTCGTCACCTGAACCATCGGTCGCGCTCGCCTCGGACGCTCGCCGCCCCGCCGCGCTGTTTAAGCGTCCGCCTCCGCCGCCGCAAGGGCGTGGGTCTCGGGAGCGAGAAAGAACTCGCCCCGCTCGAGCGACTCGACGATCTCCGGCTCGAAGCCGTCCGCCGGCAGTCTCAAGGCCCCGGCGACGGCGGCGAGGCCGATGTCGCGATAGATGCGGGCAAGCACGCTGCCCGCGCCACGCTCGGCGCCGGCGTCAGGGATGATGTGAAAAAAATCATCGCGCATAAGAGATGTCCAACTCCGGTTCGACACGCCCGCGGCGCGGCCGTTTGGCGAGGCTGAGTGAAAGGCGTTAACAGCGAATTAATGGCGCAACGCGGGGTTTCTGACCCGGCGCATGCCGGGTTGGCGCCGCCTTTCGGCCGCAAAGCGCCGGCCTCACGGATATGTGAGGCCGGTTCACGCCCCCGGGCGCCGGTCCGGGCGCTTTGTCCCCTTGCTTGGCTGTCCGCGATATGAGACGGCGGGTCCGTTGGTTCGCCGGCGCGGCAAGGAGACCGTGGGACAAGGGAGATTTGGAGACCATGCGCCGCGTCGTCGCGTGGGGCTTAGCCCTGGCGTTGATCGTTGCGCTCATGGGCTGCGGCTTCGTGCGCTGGCCGCTCACCGCGATAAGGGTCGGCGACAGCCTCAACGCCGCATTCGGCGCCTCGCCGCGCCTCCATTGGAGAGCGCCCCGGGCGGCGTCCTTCGCCGCCTTGCCGTGGCCGAACGTCTGGATCGCCGACGCGCGGCTCGATGATCTCCATGGCGTCAACCTTGTTGCCGCGCCGGGCGCGCGCCTCGATCTGTCGCTGATCGGCCTTCTGCGCGGGCGTTTCATCCCCAAGGGCGCCGTTCTCGCGAGCCCGGCGATCGCGCTCGACATCGACCGGCCCCCGTTTGCCGGAACGGCGGGGGGATCGGCCGGGCCGGCGGGCGCCGCCCGGGCCTTCGCGCCGCTGACGAGCCTCAGTCTTTCGAACGGCGTGCTGCGGCTTGTCAGCGCGAGGCGCGGCCTCGATGTGCAAATCGACAAGGTGCGCGGCCGCCTCGATGGACTGACGATCGGCGGCCGGCTGAGCTTCAGCCTGTCCGCCATGTGGCGAGGGACGCCCTTCGCGTTCATCGGCGCGCTCGCCGATCCGGAAGCGGCGGCGAAGGGCGGGAGCCCGCTTGCCTTCGGGCTCGACTCGCCCCTGGTCAAGCTCGCGTTCGGCGGCGCGGTCGCGCTCGGGGACAAACCCGGCGCCGACGGCGATTTGACCGCATCCGTCCCTTCGATCGCGGCCCTGGCGGCTCTCTTCCACGCCGAGCCGCCGCCCGTTCTGGCCGCCGGCGACCTCACGGTTGCGGGCAAGGTCGAGGCCGGGCCGGACGGGCTGACGCTCGGCGAGGCGAGACTGACCAGCGCCGGGCAGACCCTGGAAGGCGCGCTTGCGCTCGGCGGCGCCGGTGGCCGTCCGGCCGTCTCCGGGACGCTCGCCGCCGACACGCTGGCGCTCGAACCGCTCCTCGGATCGCCGCGGCGACTCCTCGACCCATCGGGCGCCTGGAGCGCGAAGCCCTTCGCCTTCGCGCCGCCGCGCGGATTCGACCTCGACTTGCGTGTGTCCGCGGCCCATCTCGACGCCTATGGTCTGATGCTCTCTGGCGCCGCGGCATCGGCGAGCGTCACGGACGGCGAGTTCGACCTCAACCTGATCGAGGCCGCGGCCTATGGCGGCCGCATCGAGGGCGAAACCTCCCTCGTCCGCGTCGGGCGCGACCTCAAGATGAGCGCAACCGCCGATCTCGCCGATGCGGACCTCGGCGCCGCGTGCGCCAGTTTCGGCGGCCCGCTCGCGACCGGTCGCGGCGGGGCGAAGATCGCCGTCGAGGCCGCTGGCGCTTCGCCCGCCGCGATGATTGCGGGCCTCGCCGGAACAGCCTCGATCGAGGCTGAGGACGGCTCTGTCCTCGGCGTCAACCTGGAGGAGGCGCTGCGCCGCAGCCGGCGCCGGCCGATCGACGCCTGGCGCGACATGCGGCTCGGCGGAACGGCGTACGACAAGCTCGAGGTTTCGCTGACGCTCGCCGACGGCCGCGCCCGGGTCGAGCGGGGCGCGATGGCGAGCCGCGCCGTGACCGCCCGTCTCGACGGGCTGATCGACCTCGCCGCTCAGAACTGGGCCTTGCGGCTCGCGGCCGCTCAGACCGACGCGGCCGGGGAGGAATTGCAGGACGCGGCCCACCTGACGCTCGACATTCGCGGGCCCTGGTCCGCGCCTAAGGTCCGCGCGGGCGGCGCAACCGGCACGGACGCGAGGGCGCCGTCCCGCTGAGACTCATCGGGACGTGCGCCCGTGATTGCGCGCATTGGCGTTGGCGATCTGGCAACGTTAATTGCGAAAGACCGGCGTGTTTCCGATTCTCGCGCCGACTGACTTGCATCTTCATCAAAATTGCGCGCCGGGGATAAGAGCGAAGTAACGCCTTGGCGCGCAGGTTTCGCCGTCGGCAACGAGGCGGCGGTCGCGATGCGGTCAGTGGGCCAATTCTTCTCATGCGTGAGGCGGCGGGGGCGAAAGCTGGCCCTCGACGAGACCGGCACGCCGGCGGTTGAATTCGCGCTGGTCTATCCGATCTTCCTCGCCATCGTGCTCGCCACCCTGCAGGCGGCGACGATCTTTTTGGTCAAGGCGTTCTTCGAATTCGACGGCGGAGGAGGCGGCGAGAACCGTTCTCACCAATCAGGTCGGCGCGCTGACGGCGGCGCAGTTCCAGACCCAGATCTGCAATGACCTGACCGCTCTGTTCGACTGCTCGGAGGTGACCGTCGAACTCGAACCCCTGCCAGCCGGCACGACCAATCTCGCCGCTCTTCTGCCGACGTTCGACGCCAGCGGAAACCTCGTTGGCGCGCCAACCGTCGATGTCGGGGTCAACAGCGCCGTCCCGGGCACCGACATGCTGCTGGTGGTGATGTATCCGTGGCCGGTCTTTGGCGGTCCCCTCGGCCTCAATTTCGCGAACATGGGCAACGGGAAGATGCTGATGACCTCGACCCAGGTGTTCCGCATCGAGCCGACGGTCCCCGCCGGATGACGAGGATAATCCGGATTGCGCGCCTCGCTCATCGCCGCGCGCGCGCCTTCCCCGTCGACGCCGGGGGCCTCGCCGCCGTCGAGCTGGCGTTGATCCTGCCGCTCATGCTGATGGTGATGAGCCTGGTCGTCTTTGGCGGCCAGGCCTATACGGTGCAGCGCAAGGTGACGCTGGCCGCGACCACGCTCGCCAACATCTTCGCCCAGGCCAACAACAACAACGCCTCGACGATCACCGCCGCCGAGCTCAACCAGATTCTCGCCTATCCCGACCTGATTCTCTACCCTTACGACGGCAGCACCGCGGCGGTCGTCGTGTCGCAATTGCTGGTCACGGTCTCGGGGACGACCGCGACCGGCACCGTCTGCGGCAGTTGGGCGAACAGCAACGGAACGCCGCGCGTGACGGGCCAGGAAATATCGATCGATCCGTCGATCGCCTCCGCCTTCTCCAGCTCGGGAACCAACAACAATCCCGCCTGCGCGAGCATCCCCGCCAATACCGTCCCCACCAATTATGTCGTGCTCGGCGAGGTGAGCTATCCCTTCCAGCCGGCTGGAATCTATTTCTCGGTCGGCGCGATGAACCTGCACAACTCGATCGTCATGATTCCGCGAGTGGCGAGCCCAATCACGGTCGAGTGACGGAAAGGGCGAGCGTCGCGCGCGCCTCGGCGTTTTGAAGGCTTGAGCGGCCGGGCGCCAGCGCCGCGCCTCGACCGAACCGGCGCGTCCCGTCACAGGCCCGCGAAAAAGTCCAGGACAGCCCGCTCGAACGCCCGCGGGTTGTCGAGGTTCGAGGAATGCGACGCGTTGGGGATGACGGCCCGCCGGACATCCTTCAGCGCCGTCTCAAGGCCATCGAGGATGTGGTGGAAGGCGCGCGGGGACCGCTCGCCGGCGATTAAGAGGGTCGGCGCCTCGATCGCTCCGGCGTCGGCGCGCGTGAAGGGCGCGCGGTTCTCCTTGATCTGTCCCAAGAGCGTCCTGGCGTTGTCGCGAAGCATTTGGCGGACTGACGCCGGAGTCCGGTCCCAGGCGCCGGGCCCGGCGATCACGTCGATCGTGGGCCTGAGAGCCTCGTCGATCTCGCCCCGTCGAATCCGCTCGGCCGCGCCGCCGTAGAGGGGCCCGAGCGCAATCGCAGGGGGCGCCGGCCCAAGCCCCGTCTCGAGGTCCGCCGCCAGCACGCCTCCGGGCTCGACCAGGACGAGCGCCCGGATGAGGCGGGGATACTTCTGCGCCACACGGAAGGCGACGTGCCCTCCCCGGGAATGACCGACGAGACGAACCGGCCCGGCCTGCAACCCGGCAATGAAGCTCGCAATATCGGCCGTGTGCTGTTGCACGGTGAAATCGTCGCCTTCGCCGTCCCACTTTTCCGGCCAGCAATGCCGCAGGCTCACCGCGATCGTGCGGTAGCGAGCGCCGAACGGTCCCATCTGGGGAGCCCAATGGCGGTAATCGCAGAGCGTGCCGTGCACGAGAAGCAGGGGCTCGCCCGCCCCACGCTCGACGAACGCCATGTCATAGCCGTTCACCCGCAAAGCCGGCATCCGCTTTCCCCACTCATTGCCGCGCGGGTGAGGCTCCGCCGGCATGGCGTCAACGGATTAGAGCGGCGGGTGAAAAAGGGGAAGCCGGCCGGCCGCCAAGGAGGCGACCCTTGGCGGGAATGTCTTTGGAAGGATCGTCCTATTCGGTCAGGAAACCCGACTGCGACGCGGCGTTGAACAGCTTGACCAGATCCGCGCCGAGATCGGTTGAGTCGAGCCCCGCGTCATAGAACAGGCCGGGCGAGGCGCAGGCCTGCAGGGCCGAGGCGATCTGGGGCTGGAAGGGCTTGATGTGGCTTGTGTACCAGGCGTTGGCGGTCACGGCGAGATAATCGGTATAGAGGATCGCGATCTTGATGCCGCGGCTCCTGATCGCCGTGCACCAGTTGGTCCCCGGCGAGTTGGTGGTAGGGGCCTTGTTGGGATCGCCGGCGAGGTCGTTCATCGTCTGCTCCAGCCGATTGCTTCCGCTCTGTTCGTCCTCGACGCCGTCGGTGACGATGAACAGCACTTTTTGCGGCGTGTCGCCGGGCTGGTTCGTGCCGTTGCCGGGGTTGGGGATGGCGGTCGAGTAGCTCGTCTGGCTGAGCTGTTTGAGCGAATCGTCGTAATTGGTGGCGACGTCGCCGCCCGGCGTACTCGTGCCCGAGGAGCACGCCGAGCTCGCGCAGTCGCTGTTATTTGAATACATCTCCATCACGCCGAACTTGGACGAGGCGCTCGTCCAGCCCGAGGTATAATTCGCCGTCAGGGCCATAAGTTGGGTGAGGCCGATCGACCACAGGGAGTCCATCGAGTAGATCGCGAACTGATATTTCGGCGGGGTTGCGAATACGGTCGACTTCGAGGTCGTCGACGCCGTCTGAAGCAGGGTCGAAACGCCGCTGTTCAATTCGTCCAGTCGCATCGTGATGCTCTTCTTGCGCGCCAGCGCGTAATTGTCGAGCTGGGCGCCGTGCTTGGTCGTGTCGCAGTAGATCCCGCTGCTCGCCGGAGACGCCGTCTTCATGCTCGAGTTCAAGGTCGGCGACGTCCCGTCGGCGCAAGGATTGCCTTCGCTGTCGGCATTGTTGGTGCTGGCCTGATGGCAGGCGAAGGCGCAACCGTTGCCTCCGTCCTGGTTCGTCGTCAGGGTCTGCATCTGGGTGATGCCGGCCGCCGTCGCCGGCAGGGCCATCGAAGGCGAATTGTCGAGCAGGACGTAGAAGTCGATATTGGGCGGCGCCACGGCGCTCGCGTCGGAGAAGCCCGAAATCGGCAGCGTCGCCATGCCAAGCACCTGGGCGAAGATGGTGTTGACCGACGTCGAATAGCTGACCTGGACATTGCGGGTGAGCGGAGTGGCGCCGACCGTGACGGAGACCGTCACCTGCGTCGCGCCGGGGGTCAGGCTCGTAATGCCGTTGGCGAGGCCGGTGAACATGTTCGTGGCCGCGGTCTGGGCGGCGCTTGCATCCTGCTGCAGCATCGAGGGCGTCAGCGCGGAAAGCGCGGCCGCGTCAGCCGCGGCGTTCAGCTTGGTGCGGATCTGCGCCGCCCGGCCGTAGTCGATCGCGGCCCCGCCGCCGAACACCAGGATCGGCGCGACGAGCGCATACATCATCGCCACATTGCCGCGGCGGTTGCGAAAAAGGCGGTCAAGGCCGAGTGTCGACATGGGGAGCAGGCCCGCAGCTGCCGGGGCCGCCGGTCCACGAAAGACCGACCGCGCGCGCCCGGTGAAAACAGCGGCCATCAAACAACGATCAGATTTATGTAGTTCTAACGGGCTCTGGACGATTTGCCGGAATGCTAAAGTTTTTCTCAGCGCCGCCCCGGCTTTTCGCCTTTTTGCGCCGCACGACCTCCCGCCGCGGCGAGCGCGCAAGCTCGCGAAACATCGCCCTCGCGTCGCGCGGGCGCCCTCGCTTGCTGGCCGGCCGGCTCCGGCGGAAAATCAAGGATTCCATTGGGTTCCTCAGTCCGAGGATCCGGCAGTTGGGTTAAGCAAGTCTTTGGCTGTTTGCCAAAATCGTCCAACTCGGGCAATGTTGCAGTGCGAGCCATTGCGTAACGTTGCAGCCTTCGCCGATCGGGAAGTAACGTTACGGAGCGGCGCTGCCGGGGGTGTTATGGAACTGGGCCTGCTTTCCAACTCGGCGCTCAATCCGAGCGTCTATTGGACGACGCTCTTGCCGCCGCTGTTTTCCGGACTGGCCCAAAAGCCCGGCGTCCGCACGATCGCTCCCCCGCCGCTCGCCTGGGAGCGGCGCGGCGAGTGGAGCAGGGCGCGCTCCCAGCTGAAGGACTGCGACGCGCTGTTCTGGATCCAGCTTGCGGCGCGCCCCATCAGCGCGATTCACATGGCCTCCTATTTGAACCTGCGCGCCCGCCGGTCCAACTTCGTCCTCGACGCCTGGAAGCCTTCGCTGACCAAGATCGGCCTGGTCGCGACCGTCGAACGTCTCGATCCGTGCTTTGTCGCCTACCGCGAGGCGGTGGACGAATTGAAGCGGCGATTCCCGCTGGCGAAGTTCGTCTGGCTGCCGTTCGGCGCCGACACCGACATCTTTTATCCCCGTCAGGAGGAGAAATCGGTATTCGCCTTCTGGATGGGGCGCCGCTACGAGCCGTTGCACCAGGCGCTGCTCGCGTATTGCCAGGCGCGCGGCCTGAGCTATGTGCATTCCAAGGACGGCGGATTGACCACCGAGGAACTGGGACGGCTGACGTCCAGCGCGCAGTATTTCGTCGTGACCCCGCCCGACCTCGACAACCCCAAGCGCACGGGAGGGTTCAGCCCTCTGGTGATGCGGTATTTCGAAGGGCTCGCCGCCGGAACGCGCCTGCTTGGGGTCCTGCCCCGGAGCGGCGAATATGAATCGATCCTGCCCAAGGACGCGTTCTGCGAGGTGGCGCCGGACGGTTCCGACCTCGCGGAGCGCCTCGACGAGGATCGACTGAACCCGAACAATCAGCGGGCGGTGGACGCCGCCGGCGCGTTCGTGCGCGAGCATCATTCCTGGCGGCGCCGCGCCGAGCAGGTTTTCGATCGCCTCGCCAACGGCGCCGCGATCGAATTTCCCTCGATGCAGAAGGAGCGCCCGCCCGGCCGGGCGCCCAGCCGCGCTGGTCCGCGGCAAGAGTTTGCGCGCGAGCCAAAGGAGCGATTTGGCTGATGGAGCCCGCCCTGCGGCGCGCCTTGGGCGACGGTCTTCATTCCGGGCGCTGACCGGCCCAGGAGGCGCGCGCCTTGTCGATCAGCGTGGCCATGGCGAGGCTTTGCTCGAGCGGCATCACCGCGCTCTCCTTCTCTCCCCGCTGGACGCAGCGCATCACCTCGTCGGCCTCGTAGTGATATCCGTTGCCGGCATAGGTCCGGGTGACGGTCCGCCTTCCGCCGGGCTTGAGCGCCCCCGCCAATCCCCCGAACCGCTGCCACGCGGCCTGCGCCAAAGCGCCCTCGCGCAATCGCTCGAGGCGGAGATTGCCGGGCCTGGCGCGGCTTGCCGGGCGGGTCGCGCTCAATGTCAGGCGGAACGGCCGGAAGATCGGCGCATGGACATGAATGAAGCCGTGCTCGCCCTCGATGGTCAGATCATTCGGAAGCGGCGCCCTCAAGCTGGCCCGCACGGTCGACAGCGCCCCGTTTTCGTGGCGCAGCGCGAGAATGCAATCCTCGTCCACCCCGGTTGCGCCTTGTCTCGCGGCGGCGGCCGCAAGCTCCGCCTCGCCCAGGAGGTCGAACGCCATCGCCAGGGGATAGATCCCGCGGTGAAGAAGCGCCCCGCCGGCGAGGTCCGGATTGAACAGGCTTTCGCCTGAAGTCGGGCAGGTTCGAGGCGCCGAAACCGCCGCTGAGGCTGCGCGGCGTTCCGATCGCCCCGGCGCGGATCATCGTCCGCAACTCCCCGACGAGCGGCAGGAAGCGCGTCCACATGCCCTCCATGCAGAAAACGCCCGAGGATCGCGCCGCCCGAACGATCGCCTCGGCGTCGCCGCGCGACGCGGCGAAAGGCTTTTCAACCAGCGTAGGCTTCCCCGCGGAGAGGCAGGCGATGGCCTGGTCGCGATGGGCCGTGGGCGGGGTTGCGATATAGAACGCGTCCACCTCCGGCGATCGCGCGGCGTCCTCGACGCTCAGGCTGACGCCGGCGATGCCGAAGTCCCGGGCGAACGCGCGCGCGTTGGCTTCGCTCCGCGAACAGACGAGCGCGGGCGCGCCGCCGTCGGAGGCGCGCAGGCCCAGCACGAATTTGCGCGCCGCATATCCGGCGCCGATGATTCCCCAGCGGAACACCGAAGCCGTTCCCGACCGGCTCAATGCTGGTGCATCCGCATGAGCCGGCGTTCGATCGCCCGGCCGATCCACGAAGGCTCTTTCACCGTCGCATAGTCGAGCTTCGACGCCAGCGTCTCGGGCCTGGGCTCGATTGGCGCGAAACTGGTCTTGAGCCGGATCGAACTGCCGTCAGGTCCAGCGTTCTGGATCGCGATGGTCAGTTCGGTCAGGTGCAGGGTGAAATCATGCGGCGGGAAGGACGGGCGCCCCGTCGCAAGCGCGTCCGCGAGTTCCGCGACGCCGATCGCCTTGTCCTGCCGGCCGAGTTCACGCCGCGCCGCCGCGCGCAGGAGATCGCGGGGCGACCACCATCGCGGCCTCTGCGACGTGTCGCGCCCGTTCGCGCCCGGCGGGGGATTGCTGAGCAGTTTCACCTTCCGGCCGCCCACTCCGAGCACAGCCTGCAACAGCGAGTTGGTGCGGACCGACATGGCCTTGCGCGCGTTCAGCGTCAACTGGCTGAACCTCTCCAGATAAACCGGACACTGGTAGTGCCGATAGGTGTCGGCGGTCAGCATTCCGGCGTTGCCGACGATACGCATGCGATGGTCATAAGGCACGCCGATGCTGCAGGTGACGCGCGCGACGACCCCGCTCCGGAAATTGAGGCAGGCGACCGAGAAGTCGGGCGTATCCGGCGGGTCGAGCGGCAGGTCGGTCTTGTCGGGAAGCGTCTGCTTCGAGAAGGCGGTCAGGCTTTCCACCGGACCGAAGATCGCGCAAAGCCACGTCAGGTGATAGCCGACATGCTCGGTTGTGCACCCCCACTCGTATTCGTGGAGATAAGGCCAGGGCGCGCCGGTGCGGCTCTTCCAGATTTCCGGATACATCCGATAGATCACGTTGTCGTCGAATTCCGCGTAGACGATCCGCACGTCGCCCACGGCGCCGTCGCGCACCGCCTTCCACATCGTCTGCGTCGTGTCGCTCATCGCGTTCGATGGCGCGCAGGAGAGCCTGAGCCCGCGGCTCTCGGCAAGCTCGATCAGCGCCCTGGCCTCGGTCATGTCCGGCGCGAGCGGCTTCTCCGAATAGACGTGCTTGCCTGCGAGAAGGGCGGCGCGCGTCACCTCGACATGGCTCTCGATGCTGGTGAGGTTGACGACGATGCCGATCTCGCGGTCGGCGATAAGCTCCTCGTTGCTCGCGTAGGCCTTGAGCCTGTAAGCCTCAGCCGCGACGTCCCGGCGCGCGCTGTCACGGTCGGCCACGCCCTTGAGAACCAGTCCGGGGTGCCGCGCCCAGGTCGCCATGTAATGGTCGAAAACGTAGCCGCAGCCGATCACGCCAATCTTCACATTCGCGTCCCTTCGTTGCTGCGCGGATGCGGCGCCCGGGCGATGCGCGTGGCGCGCAAGCTCCTAGCACAGACGCCGGCGCGAAACGACCCGGGAGACGCGCCTTGACACGGGCCGAAAAACCATGCGCCTGACCCGAGCATGACCGTCGGCGAGACTGAACGAATGGCGCCCGCCGAAGCGAGACCCACGCCCCAGGACATCAGAACCGTCTCGGTGATCGTGCCGCACCTCGACGATTACGACAACCTGGACGCCTGCCTGACGCTGCTCGGCGAACAGACCTTCCCCTCCGATCGCACCGAAATCATCATAGCGGACAACGGCAGTTCGCGCGGTCTCGACGCCCTGCGCGAGCTCGTGGGCGAGCGCGGCCGCGTCGTCGAGGTCACGGAACGCGGCGCGGGCCCGGCGCGCAACGCGGGCGTTCGCGCTTCGCTGGGCGAGGCGCTCGCGTTCATCGACAGCGACTGCCGGCCTGACCGGCGCTGGCTCGAGGAAGGTCTCGCCGGTTTGCGCTTCTCCGATATTGTCGGCGGGAGGGTCGATGTCCTGGTCGGGGACGAGCGCCGGATGACCGCGGCCGAGGCGTTCGAGAGCGTGTTCGCGTTTCAGAACGAGCGCTACGTCAAGCGCCGAGGGTTCACCGTCACCGCCTCGATGTTCGTGTCGCGTTCGGCGTTCGATGCGGTCGGCCCATTCGAGAACGGCGTTCCCGAGGATATCGACTGGTGTCGCAGGGCGCGGGCCAAAGGGTATCGCATCGGCTTCGCGCCCCGCTCGATCGTCGGGCATCCGGCGCGCCGGACCATGGACGAACTTGAGCGCAAATGGCGTCGCCTCACGCTCGAATGGTTCACGGCCGCGCGACAGGGACGGCAAGGGACGCGCGCCCATGATGCTGCACGAGTGGGGAGGACTCCTGGCGATCGCCCCCGGCGCGCTGGCGCTCATAACCACCGGACGCCTGAGCGGAGGGCGAGACCGGATTCTGGCGATCGGCGCGCTGGCGCGGATCCGGGCCTATCGGTTCATGGTCGCGCACCGGGCCATCCTGGGCCTCGGGGAAAGGTGAGGACGGCCGGCTCTCCCGGCGCCCGATGACAATCGCCTGTTCGGCCACGCTCTCTTCAGATGATCCGAGCCCGGAATATGGCGCACGGGTGGACCCTCCCGCTTCGCCATGTTATGACCAGCGGGGCGATAATCACGAAGTGAAACGAGACTATTTTCGACTTGGAGTTGCGCCTCGCAGCTCTGTCGAGATCGAACGATTTCATCGTGCTCTTGCGATTGCATTGATCCGGCACGACGGAAGTTTCGGGCGGAAATCAGCAAGGCGGCTTGAATTCTTGTCCTTGGCTTCAACCGGGGGACGGTTTCAGTGATCAATATTTCCCGGTCCCCGCTCCGGATCAGCCTGTTCGGCGGCGGGACCGACTACCCGACCTATTTTCACGACTTTCCGGGCGCGGTGCTCGGCGCTTCGATCGACAAGTACATCTACACCATCGCGCTGCCGATGGCGGATTTCGCCGAGCATCGCTTTCGCATCACCTACCGGATCGTGGAAGGCGTCGACCGGGTCGAGGACATCAAGCACAATGTGATCCGCGCGACGCTGCTCGACATGGGTTACGACAGGCCGCTGAACCTGGCGATCATTTCCGACTTGCCGGGAAATTCCGGGCTGGGGAGCTCCTCGTCGTTCACCGTCGGATTCATCGCCTTGATGGAGTTCCTGAACGGCCGCTCAATCACCAAGTTCGATCTCTTCAAACGCGCGGTCCGCACCGAAAGAGACCTGCTGAAGGAAAACGTCGGCATCCAGGACCAGATTCACGCGGCGTTCGGCGGCCTCAACCTTTATCAATTCCATAAGGACGACTTGACGATCCGTCCCGCCCAGATGGCGACGGAGTGCCGCGAGGCGCTCGATCGGTCCCTTTGCCTGGTTTACACCGGCATCCAGCGCCACGCCTCGGCGACATTGACGGAGCAGCTGAAGAACACCGAGGAAAAGAAGATTCACAAGGACCTTTCCCGCTTGGTTCAGCTTTGCCACGACGGCCTCAAGGTGCTGGAAGGGCGGAGCCCCGAAACGATGCTACGCGATCTCGGCAGGCTGGTCAGCGAGGGATGGGAAGCCAAGCGGCGCTTCTCGACCTCCGTCTCGTTGCCCGCGATCGACGAGACCTATGACGAAGCGATGCGGCTTGGCGCCTATGGCGGCAAATTGTGCGGGGCGGGCGGCGGCGGATTTCTCCTGTTCATGGCGCCCCAGCACGTTCAGGCCAAAATGATCGAGACGTTCGGGCAGAAGAGCTTCGTCAAGATCTGTCTGGAAGACCACGGGGCCGGAATCATCAGCCGATAACGCTCAACCGATCGCCCCCCGCCAGCGACACCCGCGACAAACACGAGAGAGACAATGCCTCAGCGCGCCTTGATTACCGGGATCACGGGAATGGTCGGCTCGCATCTTCTGGACTACCTTCTCGACAAGACCGACTGGGAAATCCACGGCATGCTCCGCTGGCGCAGCCCGCTCGACAACATTTCCTCCCATCTCGACGAGATCAATGTCGGGCGCCGGATCAAGCTGCACTACGCCGACCTGCGCGACACGATGGCGATCGAGAATTGCGTTCAGGCCGCGCGCCCCGACACCGTGTTTCACCTCGCCGCCCAGAGCTACCCGCAAACCTCGTTCACCGCGCCGCTCGACACGATGGACACCAACATCCAGGGCACGGAACGGCTTCTTGGCGCGCTCAGGCGTTTCGCGCCGGAGGCTGTCATCCATGTCTGCGCCTCGTCCGAGGTTTTCGGCCGCGTCCCGCGCGAGAAGCTGCCGATCGACGAGGAATGCACCTTCCATCCCGCCTCGCCCTATGCGATCTCGAAGGTGGGAACCGATCTCGTGGGCCGCTATTACGCCGAGGCCTACAAGATGTGCGTCATGACGACGCGCATGTTCACCCACACCGGCCCGCGCCGGGGCGACGTCTTCGCCGAGTTCGACCTTCGCCAAGCAGATCGCCATGATCGAGGCCAACAAGCTTCCCCCGGTGGTCAAGGTCGGCAACCTCGATTCGCTGCGCACCTGGGCTGACGTTCGCGACGCGGTGCGCGCCTATCATCTCTTGGTCACCGTCAACCCGACGCCCGGCGCCTATTACAATATCGGCGGCCAGTACACCTGCACCGTGCGCGCGATGCTCGATACGCTGATCGGGAAATCGACCGTGGCGAACATCAAGGTCGAGATCGATCCGGAGCGCCTGCGGCCGATCGACGCCGATCTGCAGGTGCCTGACACCACCAAGTTCCGCACCCATACCGGCTGGGCGCCCGAAATTCCGTTCGAGACGACGATGAGCGACCTGCTCGAATATTGGCGCGAGCGCGTCCGGCGGAACGAAAGCTTCCTCGCCCGCTAGAGAGAGAGCCCCTTGAACAAGTCCGATCGCATTCTCGTCACCGGCGCCGCGGGCCTCATGGGGTCCGCGCTCGTCGAGCATTTGCGCGCCGAGGGCCATGAGAACGTCATCGCCCTCACCCGGGCCGACTGCGATCTCGTCGATACGGCCGCGACCTTCGCGGAGTTCGAGCGGCGCCGGCCGGATCATGTCTTCCACTCCGCCGCGCGCGTTTACGGCATCATGGCCAATCTCAAGAATCAGGGCGCGTTGTTCTACGACAATTGCATGATGAACACGAATGTGATCGAGGCCTCTCGCCGCGCAGGCGCGCACAAGATCACGGTCATGGGGACCGGCTCTGTCTATCCATTCCCGTCGCCGGGCCTGCCGCTCAAGGAAGACATGATCTTCATGGGCCGCCCGCACGCAGCGCAAGCGGGTTACGCAGGCGCCAAGCTCGCAATGCTTGCCATGCTCGAGGCCTATTCGGACAGCTACGGCCTGAAATGGGCGTACATCGTATCGGCCAATCTTTTTGGCCCGGGTGACAGGTTCGATACCGAGACTGGGAACGCCGTTCCGTCGCTGATCAAGAAATTCCACGACGCGAAAAAGAGCGGCGGAAAGGTCTCAGTGTGGGGCGACGGCTCCGCCCAGCGCGACTTCGTCTATATCAAGGACGCCGCCAGAATCGCGCTCGCAATCATGAACAGCGCCGAGGGGCCGGTGAACATGGGCAGCGGCCAGGTCTGCCGCATCCGCGATATCGTCGAGACGCTGGCCGAGATCACCGGGCTCGGCGGCCGGATCGAATGGGACGCCTCGAAGCCGAACGGCCAGGGCTACCGGGCCTACGACCTCTCCAAAATCGACGCGCTGGGGCTCAAGCACGCCTATTCGATTCGCGACGGGCTCAAGGAGACGTGGGACTGGTATTGTGCGCGCCATGACTAGCCGGGCCGCCGCATCCGCGGGAACCTCGCCCGCCGGCGAGGCGGGCGCCGCGGCCGCGCGGCTCAAAAGCTGGGTCGTCGAGGAGGCGCTGCCACTGTGGGGCGAAGCAGGCTTCGATCCCGCGCGCGGCGGGTTCGTCGAACGCCTGACCTTCGAGGGCAAGCCGCTCCTCGACACGCCGCGGCGCGCCATGGTGCAGGCCCGCCAGATCTATGTGTTCTCCCATGCGGCGCTGATCGGCTGGCGCCCTCAGGGCGCGGCGATCGCGATTGAGGCGGCGCACAGGCTCATCGACCGCTATCATGGGAGCGACGGCGGCGCGGGCTGGGTTTTTTCCGTTCACCCCGACGGCGCCGTTCATGACGCCAGGCGCGATTTCTACGCCCACGCCTTCGCCCTGTTCGGCCTCGCCTGGGCCTACAAGCTCGCCGCCGAGCCGAGGTTTCTCTCCGCCGCGCTCGCCACGCTCGAGGTTCTCGACCGGCATTTCAAGTCTCCGGGTGGCGGCTATCACAGCGCGCTTCCCGCCGATGAAGCCAGGCGCGAGCAGAATTCCCACATGCATCTCTTCGAGGCGATGCTGGCCTGGTTCGAGGCGACGCGCCGCGAAATGTTCCTCGCCCGCGCCGCGGAGCTTCATGAGCTGATGGCCGCGCGATTCTTCCAGAGCCGGACCGGAATCCTGGCCGAATATTTCGACGGCGCCTGGAGCCCGCGCGAGGGCATAGAGGGCCGCATCTGCGAGCCCGGCCATCATCTCGAATGGTCGTGGCTGCTTCGCCGTTACGCCAGGCTCTCGGGAGGCGCGGATTCGCCGATCGCCGCCGCCCTCAAGGCGTTCGCCGACCGGCACGGATATGACGCGCACGGCTTCGTCGTCGATCAGCTCATCGACGACGGGCGGGTGCACAAATCCTCCCGCCGCTCATGGCCGCACACCGAAGCGGTCAAGGCCGAGGCGGCCGCGGCCGAAGCGGGAGACGCCGAGGCGCCGCGGCGGGCGGCCCGGACGATCGGCCGGCTGTTTTCCGCTTTCCTCGGCCGTCCCGTCCCGGGCGGCTGGATCGACCATGTCGACGCGAGCGGCGCGCCGCTCGTCGACGGCATGCCGGCGAGCACGCTCTACCACGTGTTTTTCGCTGCGGCCGAAGCGGATCGCCTCTGGGGCGAGCGCGACTCCGGAAGGCCATGAGCGGCGGCGCGATCCGGCAGGCGGTGATCCTGGCGGGCGGCAGGGGAACGCGGCTCGGCGAGATCACGCGCCAAGTTCCGAAGCCGATGCTGCCGATCGGGGGCCGGCCATTCCTCGACTATCTCCTCGAAATGGTCGAGCGCCACGGCTACGGGGACATCCTCCTGCTCGGGGGTTATCTCGGCGAGGTTCTCGAGGCGGCCTATGACGGGCGCCGGATCGGCGCCGCGACGATCCGGGTGATGCGGGAAACGGTTCCGCTCGGCACCGCCGGCACGCTGACAATCGCGCGCGCCGCGCTCGACCCCCGTTTTCTGATGATGAACGGAGACGCGTTCTTCGACATCAATCTGCGCGCGCTGGAGCAGGCCTCGCGCGAGAGCGGCGCAACGGCGACCCTGGCCCTGCGGTCGGTTGAAAACGCCGCCCGCTACGGGCGCGTCGTCGAAGAGCAGGGCAAGGTCGTCGCGTTCCTCGAAAAGGATGCGACAAGGCCCGGACCCGGAATCATCAATGGCGGGATCTATGTGCTGAAACGCGAGATCCTCGATTGCGTTCACGACTTGCCGTGTTCGCTCGAACAGGACGTCTTTCCCGTCCTGGCCGAGCGGGGCGAGATCCGGGGACATGAGTTCGACGGCTATTTCCTCGACATTGGCTTGCCGGAAACGCTCGAACAGGGGCGCCGTGAATTGCCCAGGGCGCGGCTGCGCCCCGCCGCCGTTTTTGACCGGAGCGCGCTCGTCCAGTCCGCCGGGGGCGATCCGGAGGCGTTTCAATGGACGGAGGGGGCGATCGAGGCGATCCGCGCGCTCAACGATCGCGGCTACTATGTCGTGGTCGCGAGCCGGAGGTCGGAAGGCTCGCGGAGCACGCCCGGCGACGGCGCGGCGCGCCGCCTGCGCGCGGCGATGCAGGAGGGCCTCGCAGCCGGCGGGGCTCATATCGACCGGTTCTACGATGAGCCGGGCTTTGCGCCCGGACAGGCGATCGACGATGGGAAGGCGAAGCCTTTCTCGAGCCTCCTCTTCGAGGCCATGAGCGAGTGGCCGATCGTTCGCCAGCAATCCTTCTTCATTGGCGAAACGGCGCTCGACGCCGAAACCGCGCTTAGCGCCGGAATGGAGTCCCATGTCTTCGACGGAGGCGATCTCTCCCGCCTCGTCGCGTTGCGCTTCGCCGGGGCCGAACGCTCGCCCCCGCCTCGTCGCGGCCCCTGATTGGCAGGCGTCTGGCTGGCCCTTCTCAGCGGGCGACAGGACGCGGGAGCGGGCCGACCGCGCTCGGGCTATGTGGGGCGGACTCTTTGAACAATTCATTGACAAAACCAGAATGTCTACGCTGCGTTATCCTGATTACCGGAAAGCTGGCCGCGCCTGGCGGCTGCGCCCGGACAGGTCAGAGGCCTGGCGCACAACTTAGGAGGCGAGTCGGAAAGGGGGAGAAATTTTTTTATTTTTTCCCGCGTAACCCGTTGAAAAGTCCCGATTCCGAGTCATAAAATGAAGTCAATTGAAGCTATCTTGCTTGTTTTTATTTGAATTGACCTTGCTTTTGCTTCGCATAAATTCGCCCGCAGGTTGAAACGAGCGGGCTTCGCGGACGCGTGCTCCGGGCGGCCCTCGTTTCGCCGGAGGCGGATTGCGGCCGGCGGGAAATCGCCCTATGGCGGGACTCACGATTTCCGTTAGGACATGCCCCGAGCCCCGAGCCCATGAAAGCCCCGCGCCGCTATTTCGCCCCCCTGGCGATCGGGGCGCCCCGCCCGCTCCTCGAGCTTCCCGTGCGCCTCGAGCGCATGATCCATTTCGTGCCCCCGCACAACGAGAAGGTGCGGGCGAAGGCGGCCGAGCTCGCAGGCGAGGTCGACGTCGTGCTCGGCAATCTCGAGGACGCGGTTCCTCTCGAAGCGAAGGAGGCGGCGCGCGACGGCCTGATCGCCATGGCGAAGGCGACCAACTTCGGCCCGGCCGCCTTGTGGGCGCGGGTCAATGCGCTCAATTCGCCATTCTTCCTCGACGACATGACGAAGCTCGTCGGCGAGATCGGCGACAAGCTCGACGTGGTCATGATCCCCAAGGTCGAAGGCGACTGGGACATCCACTTCATCGACCAGCATCTGGCGCTGCTCGAGGCGCGCTACGCCCTCAAGCGCCCGATTCTCGTCCACGCGATCCTGGAGACCGCGCAGGGCGTGAACAATGTCGAAGCGATCGCCGCGGCGTCGCCCCGCATGCAGGGCATGAGCCTGGGGCCAGCCGACCTTGCCGCCTCGCGCGCGATGAAGACGACCCGGGTCGGGGGCGGTCACCCCGGCTATCGGGTGCTGGCCGACGGCGACGGCGCGGGCGGCGAACGGATGAGCTTTCAACAGGACCCCTGGCACTTCACGATCGCGCGCATGGTCGACGCCTGCGCGGCCAACGGGATCAAGCCGTTCTACGGGCCGTTCGGCGATTTCTCCGATCCCGCCGGCTGCGAAGCCCAGTTCCGCAACGCTTTCCTGCTCGGCTGCGCGGGCGCCTGGACCCTGCATCCCAGCCAGATCGTGATCGCGAAAAGAGTGTTCTCGCCGGACCCCGCCGAAGTGGCCTTCGCCCGGAAGATCCTGGCGGCGATGCCGGACGGATCGGGCGCGGTGATGATCGAGGGCAAGATGCAGGACGACGCCACCTGGAAGCAGGCGCGGGTCATTGTCGATCTCGCTCGGGCGGTGGCGGCGAAGGACGCCGATTTCGCGGCGCTCTACCAGCTTTGACCGGACCGGCGCGGGCGCAGGTTTTGCTTCTGCCAGTCGGCGGCATGGAATGTGAGTTTTGGCGCAATGCGCTATAACTGCCCGACAACGGGAAAAGGAGCTTCAAGGCGATGAGGAGCAGCACGGCCAAATTCGCGATTGGCGAGGTCGTCAAACACCGGATCTACCCGTTTCGCGGGGTGATCTTCGACGTCGATCCGGTGTTCGCCAACACCGAGGAATGGTGGCGCTCGATCCCCGCCGAGGTGCGCCCGGCCAAGGAGCAGCCGTTCTATCACCTCTACGCGGAGAACGCGGATAGCCAGTACGTCGCTTACGTTTCCGAGCAGAACCTGGTCTCGGACGAATCGGGCGAGCCGGTCCGGCACCCGCAAGTGAACGAAGTCTTCGAGCGGACCAACGATGGCCGGTATTGCGTCCGCGCGCGGACGCGCCTGAGCTGAAGGCGTCCCCCGCGCCTCCCGAAAGCCGCGGGGGACCCGGTTTATTTCTTGGCCGGAGCGGCGGGCGCCGCCGGAGCAGGCGCGGGGGCGGCCGGCGCGGCCGGCGCGGGCGCGGCGCCGTTCTGCTGCTGCTCGAGCATCTTGCGCTGCTCCTCCGCCTTCTTCTGCAACTGCTGCTGCAGCGCCTGGCGCTGCTGTTCCAGAACCTTGGGGTCGGTCGGCTTGCCGTCGAACGCCGCACCCAGATCCTTGAGCGGAATGTTGAAGGTGAGTTCCCGCCCCGAAACGTCGCCGCCGGGCACGCGCAGGACGACGCTCATGTTCTGACCTTTTTTCAGCTCGGCCAGCGTCTTCGGGCCGATTTCGACTTCCGCCGAGCAGGCGTTCGGAAAGCACATGTCGTACTTGCCGTCGAGCGGCTCCCCCTTGTTGTCGATGATGACGCGGAAGCCGGGCCTCAGCAGCATGCCGATCGGCGCGATCAGGAACCTGAGCTTCCGCTTCTCTTCACCGGCAACCTCGAAGAGGTTGATGCTGACCATCGGCGGCTGATCGGCGGAGGTCGAGAAGTCGCGCATCGTGGCGCAGGCCTCGCGCCCATTGCTGGGCTCCTTGGCGCAGAACTTGGCCCATTGCGGCTCCGGCGACACGAGATCGACCTTCGAGGGAGGCGCCGGCTGGCCCGGGGCTCCCGGCGCCGGCTGCTGGCCTGGCGCGGGGGGCGCAGCTGGAGCGGCGGGCTTCGTCTGCGCAAACGCCACGCCGGCGAGCGCGGCGTTCATTGCGAAGGCCGCGGCGCTCAAACGCGTGAGCTGAACTCTCATCAATCGTCCTTTCAAACCTTCAGCGGAATGCTGCTTTCGCTTCGCCCTTTCGCGCCCCGTACGAAGTCAGTCGGCCCCCCTGGGATCGGGATCCGCGGATCCGTAAGGCGATCTTGGCGACGCGGACGCGGCGGACGCGCCCTGCGGGTTTTGGCGCGCCCTCTTTCCACATTCGGCGCGACATTCCAATAGCAATCTCGCCGATCGCAATTTCGCCATAACAATTTCGCCGCCGCGCCCATCCATGGGCGAACGGGACCCGCGGCCGGCGGCCCCCTCGCGCCGCCGGCGGGCGGGCGCCCTTCGGTTGCGAATCCGCTCGCCCGCGATGATAGAAGGGCGGGCATGACCGGCTCGACGATTCGCGCCTTTCTCTGCGCCGCGCTGTTCCTCCTCGCAGCGGTGGGTCAGACGCTGGCGAACGCCGTCGGGCCGCCTGCGGGCGCGATTGCGATGCACGGCGAGCCCGCTCTCCCGCCTGGGTTCGACCATCTGCCCTACGTCAATCCGCAGGCGCCCAAGGGGGGCGAGCTCAATCTCGCCTATCTCGGCGCGTTCGACAGCCTGAACCCCTACAACGTCAAGGCGCTCTCGACCGCTCAAGGCCTCATCGGCAATGTCTACCAGTCCCTGATGGCGCGCTCGGCGGACGAGCCGTTCACGCTCTACGGCCTCATCGCCAAAAGCATCGAAACCGACCCCGAGCGCGATCGCGTCGTCTTCCATCTCGATCCGGCCGCCCGGTTCTCGGACGGAACGCCGATCACCTCGGCCGACGTCGTCTTCACGTTCAATCTCCTCAAGGCGAAGGGCCGCCCACAGCAGCGCGCCGCCTTCTCGTTGGTGAAGGGCGTCGAAGCCCCGGACGACTGGACCGTGGCCTATGACCTTTCGGGCGCCAATGACCGAGAACTGCCGCTGACGCTGGCGATCATGCCGGTTCTGTCGCGCGCCCACACCGACGCTGAGCATTTCGAGGACCAGACGCTCGAGATCCCGCTCGGCTCCGGCCCTTACCGGGTGACCGAAGTCAAGCCTGGCGAACGGCTCGTGCTCACCCGCAATCCCGACTACTGGGCGAAGGACAAGCCGATCTCGCGGGGCCTCTACAATTTCGATCAGATCCGCATCGACTACTACCGGGACGCGAACGCGATGTTCGAGGCCTTCAAGGCGGGACTCGTCGACTACCGGGTCGAGGACGACCCGAACCGCTGGCGCAACGACTACGGCTTTCCCGCCGCCAGGGACGGCCGGGTCGTCAAGGCGGCTATCGCGAGCCGGCTGCCGAAGGGGGTCTCGGGCTTCGCCTTCAACACCCGCAGGGCCGCGTTCGCGGACCCCCGGGTGCGCGAGGCGCTGGCCTCGATGTTCGACTTCGAGTGGATCAACGCCAATCTGTTCGCCGGCGCCTACAGGCGCTCGGAAGGGTTCTTCGACGACAGCGACCTGTCGTCGATCGGCCGCCCGGCCTCGGCGCGCGAGCGAGCCCTGCTCGCCCCCTTTCCCGGCGCGGTGCGCGGCGACGTGATGGAGGGGACATGGCGGGCGCCGGTTTCCGACGGCTCGGGGCGTGACCGGACGGTCGCAAAACATGCGCTCGACGAGTTCGAGCGGGCCGGCTATGCGCTGAGCGGCGGCCGTCTCGTTGACGCCGCCGGTAAGCCGCTCGCCTTCGAAATCCTGGTCAGGAACCGCGACGAGGAGCGGCTCGCGCTCGCCTATTCCCGCAATCTCGCCCGCATCGGGGTCGCGGCGAATGTGCGGCTCGTCGATGAAGTGCAGTTCCAGCGCCGGCGCACTCGCTTCGACTTCGACATGATGATCGGCTCGTGGATCGCCTCGCCCTCGCCCGGCAACGAGCAGCGCGGCCGCTGGAGCTCGGCCGCGGCGAGCGCCGAAGGCGCCTACAACCTCTCGGGCGTCCGCTCCCCCGCGGTCGACGCGATGATCAAGGCGATCCTCGCCGCCAACAGCGCCGAGGATTTCGTCGCGGCGGTCAGGGCGCTCGATCGTCTGCTCATCTCCGGCTTCTACATCGTGCCTCTTTATTACGCGCCTGAGCAGTGGATCGCCTATTCCTCGAAGCTCGGCCGCCCCGGGACGACGCCGCTCTTCGGGATCGAGCTATCGACCTGGTGGCGTCGCGAGGAGTGAACGCCTGATCCGGCTCAAGCGGAGCCGGCCCCGCGGCCGCGAAAGGGCGCCGCGCCATGCGCGGCGCCAAACTGCCTGCCGCTCAGTCGGCGTTCAGGCCTGGACCGCCTTGGCGCCGCCGAATTCCCGTGTCATCGCTTCGGCGGCGGCCATCACCATTTCTGCGAGCCGAGGCAGGCGGTCATCGGTCAATCGCATGATCGGACCGGCGATCGAAACGGCGGCGGGCGCCGAACCGTGTTCGTCGACCATCGAAGTCGCAATGCAGCGAAGGCCGGCGGCGACTTGCTCGTCATCGAACGCATAGCCGCGGGACCGGACGCCGGCGAGTTCGGAGTGGAGCTTGCGCCGCTCTCGCGTCGACGGTCTCTCGGCTTCTATCGGGTGCTTGCCGAGCAATTCGTCGACCTCGAAATTCGACATCCTTGCCAGCAGCGCCTTCCCGCCTGCCGAGCGGTGCAGCGGAACAGTTCCGCCCGGACGCGAGATCGCGCGGATAACCTGCCGGCTTTGAACCTGCGCGATGCAGACTGCGTGGCCCCCATTCGGAACGTAGAGATTGACCGTTTCCCCGGTCCTCTCCATCAACTGACGCATGAAAGGCATGGCGATCGGCGCGACCTCGCGGGATCGCGCAAAAGCATTGCCGACGACGAAAGCCTGGACGCCGACGCGCCATGTCATGGCCGCAGGATCGAAGCGGACGAAGCGCCTGCGCTGGAGCGTCGTCAATAGCCGGTGGGCGCTCGACGGCGGCAAGGAAACCGTCCTGGCGAGCGCCGAGAGCGACTGTCCGTCGTCGTTTTCGGCGAGCGCATCGAGCAGGGCAAGCGCCCGCAGCAAAGACTGAACCCCGCCGTTGCGCTCGACGGAAGACATTGTCTTTCGTTCCTCCCCTGGCGCGAGGTCCTCGCCGGCGTCCAGTCGCATCGATAATCTCCTTGTACGACACGTGATATTCCGCATCGTGAAAATCATTCTATTTCCGTTGCGTCAAATCTGAGGCCGTTCCACTGTCGAGCAAAGGCGGAGAGTGCCATGCGGGTCGGCGTCCACAAGTTGGCGATGAACAGCCCGAGCGACGTGTCCGCGCTCGAGCGCCTGATCGACGCGGGCGAGGTGAACCCCGCGGAAATCGTGGCCCTGATCGGCAAAACGGAAGGCAATGGCGGCGCCAACGATTTCACTCGCGGCTTCGCGACCCTGTCGTATTCGCTCGCGCTCGCCCGGCGGCTCGGCGCGACGCCCGAAGAGGTCGCCAAGCGGATCGCGTTCGTCTGGTCGGGCGGAACCGAGGGGGTGCTGAGCCCGCACGCGACTGTGTTCACGCGCGCCCCCGCGCCGCCCGCGGGGGGCAAGCGGCTGGCGATCGGGATTGCGGTGACGCGGGACTTCGCGCCTGAGGAAGTCGGCACGATGGCCGAAGTCGGCGCGGTCGCGGAGGCGGTCCGGCGCGCCCAGGACGAAGCCGGGATCACCGATCCGCGGGACGTCCACTATGTTCAGGTCAAGGGCCCGCTGCTGACGCCGGCGGCAGTCGCCGACGCGGACCGCCGCGGGGCGAAACTCGTCACCCGCGACCCCAACGGCTCGAAGCCCTACGCGCGCGGCGCGACGGCGCTCGGCGTCGCCGTGGCGCTTGGCGAAGTCGGGGAGGCCGCGCTTGAGCGACGGCGCGATCGCGCAGCGCATGGATCTGTTCTCCACCGTCGCCAACACCTCCGCCGGCGGCGAACTCAAGAACTGCGAGATCCTGCTGTTCGGCAACTCGGCCGCTTCGGGCGGCGATCTCAGCATCGGCCACGCCGTGCTTCGCGACGTGGTCGACGCGGATGGCGTCCGCTCGGCGGTCCGCCAGGCGATCGGGGATCCGGGCGCCGCGATCGATCCCGAGCGCATCGTCGCCATTTTCGCCAAGGCCGAGGCGCCGCCGAGCGGGATGCTGCGGGGGCGTCGCACCACGATGCTCTCGGACGCGGACATCAACTACGAGCGGCACGCCCGCGCCGCCCTTGGCGCCGTAATTGCTTCGGTGACTGGCGATTCGGCGATTTTCGTGTCCGGCGGCACCGAGCATCAATGCAAGCCCGGCGAAGCGCCGATCGCAGCGATGGTTCGGGTCTGAAACCATTTGGAGGCTCGGGCCCGCGAAGCCCGGACGAAACCACCCGCGAAAGCCGATGCGAGATCCGCCGACGGCGCTTCGCCCGAGGGGCTCGCGGAAACGAAGAGGACTTCTCATGAAAACATCGAGGACATTGCTCTCTCTGTCCGGCTCCGTCGCCGTGCTGACGCTGTTCGCGTCCTGTTTCGGCGCCGCTCCCGCGAAAGCCGAGGACAAGGCGGCCATCCTGCTTCCCGGCAGCATCAACGACCAGAGCTGGAACGCGCTTGGCTACGCGATCCTGAAGAGCCTCGAGTCGCACGGTTTCAAGACCGCCTATTCCGAGAACGTCTCCGACGCCGATGAGGCCGAGGCGCTGCGCGACTATGCGAGCCAGGGCTATCTGATCGTGATGGGGCATTCCGGCCGGTTCGTTTCGGCGATGGAGCAGGTCGCGACCGATTTCCCCAAGACGCAGTTCATCGCGGTGAGCGGCAATGAGGGCAAGCCGCCGAACGTGATGTCGATCGACTGGAACAACGCCCAGTTCGGCTGCCAGCTCGGGTTGCTTGCGGCGAAAATGAGCAAGACCCACAAGGTCGGCGGCGTCTACGGCTTGCAGGGCGTGCCCAACATCACCGCGCAGGCGGGCGGTTTCCGGATCTGCGCGACCAAGGCGGGCGCCAAGGTGACCATTCTCTATATCAAGGACATGGAGGACTCCGCGGAGGCGAAGGAGGCCGCGCTGTCGCTGATCGCGCAGGGCGCGGACTTCATCACCGGCAAGCTCAACGCCGCGGAAACCGGACTTGTCCAGGCGGCGAAGGAGAAGCACGTCTGGGTCAGCGGGCGCGGAGTCGACCAGACCAAGATCGCGCCCGAACTCGTGCTCACCAACATCGTCGAGGACTGGCCGGCGATGTTCGGCAGCACCGCCGATCAGGTCAAGAACGGCAAGCTGTTCGGCACCTTCGTGCAATACGGATATGACACCGCGCCGGTGACCGGGGCGACGCTGGAATACGAGCCGGGCAAGGAATTCAACCCGGTCGTTCCGGCGGACGTCGTGAAGGAGGTCGACGATCTGGCGGCGCAGTTCAAGAGCGGCGCCCTGAAGATCACGCCGACCGAGAACGACGCGCGCCCCGGCGGTTGAGGCGAGGGCTACGCGCTCGATCGGCCTGCGCGGGTCCGGGGGCGCCGGCAAAGCCGCGCGGCGCCCCCGAACGATTGGCAAAGGCCGGCGATGACCGCGCTCCTTGAGATGCGAGGAATTGTCCGTCGTTTCGGCGCCGTGACCGCCAACGACGGCGTCGACCTCGACGTCAGCGAGGGGGAGATCCTCGGTCTCCTCGGCGAGAACGGCTCCGGGAAGAGCACGCTGATGAAGGTGCTCTTCGGCATGATTCCGCCCGACGCTGGCCAAATCGTGTTCCGCGGCCGGGCCCTCTCCGGCCATCGCCCGGCGGACGCCATGGCGGCGGGCATTGCGATGATTCATCAGCATTTCATGCTGATCGAGGCGATGAGCGTGGTCGAGAATGTCATGCTCGGATGGCCGACGGCGGGGCGGCTCCTGAAACGCGCCAAAATGGCCGCGCGCGTTCGCGAGGCGAGCCGGCGCTTCGGCCTCGACCTCGAGCCGGACGCGATGGTCGCCGACCTTTCGCTCGGCCGCCGGCAGCGGGTCGAAATCCTGAAAGCCGTCCTGCGCGAGGCGCGCCTCCTGATCCTCGACGAGCCGACCTCCAATCTCGCGCCGAGCGAGGTCGCCGACCTGCTCGCGATCCTTCGCCGGTTGCGCTCGGAGGGCGCGGGCATCGTCTTCATCACCCACAAACTGCCCGAAGTCTTCGACGTCTGCGACCGCGTCGTCGTGCTGAGAGCGGCGCGGGTCTCGGGCGGCGCGCCGATCGGCGACGTCACCAAGGCCGAGCTCGCGGAGATGATGGTCGGGCGCGATGTCACGGTCCCTCACGCCGATCGCTCGCCTACCAACGGGCCCGTTCGCCTCAAGGTCGTCGACCTCGAAGGCCCCGGTCTCGGCCCGCTGTCGTTCGAGGTTCGCGGAGGCGAGATTCTCGGCGTCGCCGGCGTCGACGGCAACGGCCAGATCGAGCTCGCCGAGACCCTTGCCGGCTTGCGCCATCCCCGGGCCGGCGCCGTCATGCTCGACGGGCGCGACATTACGCGCGCGGCGGTCGTCGCGCGGACAAGGGCAGGGGTCGCCTACATGCCCGCCGACCGATCGTCGACCGCGCTCGTCAGGACTCTCTCGATCGCGGAAAACCTGATGCTGCGCGACAGTCGCGAGCCGCCCTACGCACAGGGCATGTTTCTTTCCGTCGGCGGGCTGCACGACAAGGCGGGCCGGCTGATCAAGGAATACGACATTCGCGGCCAGGGGCCGAAGACGCTCGCGGCGCGGCTCAGCGGCGGCAATCAGCAGAAGATCGTCATTGCGCGCGAACTCGACCGGAATCCGGCGGTCCTGATCGCGCATCAGGCGGCCTGGGGCCTGGACCCCGGCGCGACGCGGTTCGTGCTGGAGCGCGTTCTCGCCCTGCGCGAGCACGGCGCGGCGGTCCTCTATTTCTCCTCCGAACTCGAGGAGGTGCTGGAAGTCGCCGACCGCATCGCGGTGATGGCCAACCGCGGCTTCGCCGGCGTGACGATGCGCAAGGGGGCCGACATTGGCCAGATCGGCCTTTGGATGTCGGGGCGGGCGCAATGACCGAGACGGCGCCGCGCGCACAAAGCCCCGGGCAGGCGCGCGTCTGGCTGCTGCGGCGGCGCTTCGCCGATTCGATGGCGGGGCGCGTCGTGGCGGCCGCCGCGCTCTCCATCGTCGTGTCGGCGCTTCTCGTCGCGCTGTCCGGCCACAATCCGATCGCCGCTTTCGCCGCCATGCTGAAAGGCGCGCTCGGTTCGCCTCACCAGATAGGCTTCGCGCTCAATCGCGCGACGCCCTATCTGCTCGCCGGCAGCGGGGTCGCGCTGTGCTTTCGGGCCGGCGTCATCAACATCGGCGCGGAGGGACAGATCGCGCTCGGCGGGGTTGGCGCCGCCGCCGTCGCCCTGCACTTTCCGGCCTCGCTGTCCGTCGCCGCGGTCGCCGCCGCGCTCATCGGGGGCGCCCTGTTCGGCGCGCTATGGGCCGGGCTCGCGGCGGCGATCCATCTCGGACGGCGGGTGCACGAGGTTCTGACGACCCTGCTGCTCAACTTCGTCGCGCTCTTGCTGGTGCAGCAGATGCTGGCGGGACCGCTCGGCCAGTTCGGCGCCGGATTCCTCCAGTCCCCTGAGCTGCCGCGCACGGCCTGGCTGTGGAAGTTCCCGGAGTTTGGCGCGCACGCGGGGTTCCCCATCGCGCTGGTCGCGGCCTCGACCTTGTCCTTCGTTCTCTGGCGCACGCCGTTCGGCTTTTCGCTGCGCGTCGCGGGCAGTTCCCGGCGCGCGGCCGCCTACGCCGGCTTCTCCGCCGCCGCGATCACCTGGAGCGTGATGCTGATCGCAGGCGCGCTCGCCGGGCTCGCCGGCGCCGTCGAGGTGCTCGGCGTCCAGCACCGCCTGATCGAGGGTTTCTCGCTGGGCTTTGGCTTCAAGGCGGTGACCGTGGCGCTGCTTGGCGCGATCGAGCCTCTGGCGGTCGCGCCGGCGGCGCTGTTCGTCGGCATGCTCGAGGCGGGCGCCCAGTCGATGCAGCGGCAGATTGGAGTGCCCTCGGCGCTGGTCGTGGTCATCGAGGGCCTGACCATGCTGTTCGTGCTCGCAGCCACGGCGCGGCGCGCATGATCGACTTTCTCGCCGCCGCGATCCGCATCGCAACTCCGCTCTTGCTCGCCGCGCTCGGAGGCATCCTGTCCGAGCGCGCCGGCGTCTTCGCCGTCGGCCTCGAGGGCATGATGCTGATGGGCGCGTTCTCCGCGATCGTCGGCGCGTGGGCCCTGCACAGCGCGCTCGCCGGCGTCGCGCTCGCCTCCGCCGGGGGCGCCGCGATCGGCGTCGTCGTCGCCATCATCGCGGTGCGCTTCCGCGCCGACAATATGGTGACCGGCCTCACCGCCAACATCCTGGCTGCCGGCCTCACGAGCTATCTCATGCGCGCGCTCTCCGGCGGAGGGAGGCCGGTCGCCATCCATCTGACGCCCCTGCCGCCGTGGCCGATTCCGAAGCTGGATCAGATTCCGGTCGTCGGCCCGCTCTTGTTCTCGCTTCCGCCTTTGACCTATCTCGCGATCGTCGGCTGCATTGCGCTCGCGGCGTTCCTGTCTCGAACCCGGGCGGGCCTCACCTTGCGCGCGACCGGCGAGAACCCGGAAGCGGCGTTCGCCTCCGGCGCCGAGCCCATGCGGGTGCGAATCCTGGCGGTCGTGGCCTGCGGCGCGGTCGCCGGACTGGGCGGCGCGGTGCTGTCGCTACAGCAGGTGGGGACCTTCACCGACGGCATGACCGGCGGACGCGGCTATCTGGCGCTCGCTTCGCTCATCGTCGCCCGCTGGAACCCAATCGGAGCGGCGATCGCGTGTCTGGCTTTTGGAGCGGCGGAGGCCTTCGAACTCCGGTTGCAGGGCTTCGGCGTTCCGGTCAGCTCGTACATCATCCAGATGGCCCCCTATGTCATTGCGCTGGCCGTGCTTGCTGGGCTCGGCCGCTCCTCCCGGATGCCGGCCTCGATCGGCCAACCGCTCCAGTGGGAATGATGAGGCTCCTCATGCCGGAAACCGTCACCGACATCGCAGCGGCGCTTCGCGAAGGCCGGCTGACCTCGACCGCGCTGGTCGAGCGCTCGCTTGAGCGCATCCGCCGCCTCGACGTCCGCTTCAACAGTTTCGTCGCGCTGGACGAATCGCGCGCCGCCGAAGCCGCGCGGCAGAGCGATGCGCGCTTGTCCAAGGGCGCGGCGCGCTCCGCGCTGGAGGGCGTGCCGATCTCGATCAAGGACAGCATCCACGTCGCGGGCTTGCCTTCGACCTGGGGCAGCCGGGCCCTTGCGGCCTTCGTTCCTCTGACCGACGAATTGCCAGTCGCGCGCCTGCGGGCGGCAGGCGCGATCGTGATCGGCAAGACGAATGTGCCGGAGTTCACCCTCGAAGGCTACACCGCCAACGAACTCTTCGGCGTGACCCGCAATCCGTGGAACCCCGATCTGACGCCCGGCGGCTCGAGCGGCGGCGCCGCGACGAGCGTTGGAGCCGGCTTCGTCCCAGCCGCGCTCGGGACGGACGGCGGCGGATCGATTCGCCGCCCCGCCTGCCACACCGGTCTTGTCGGCTTCAAACCGTCGATCGGCCGCTGGCCGCGCATCGATGGGTTTCCGACGATTCTCGCCGATTTCGAAACCGCGGGGACGCTGTCGCGCACGGTCGAGGACGCAATCCTGCTCGACGGGGTCCTCAAGGGCCCCGACCGGCGGGACCGACGGTCGCTCTACGCGGCCGCCGCGCCGTGGGTCAGAGAGAAGCCGCGCGTGCTTTATGTCCCGCGCTTCGACGAATCGCCCGTCGACCCCGAGGTCGCCTCGCATGTCGCCAGCTTCGCGCGAACGCTCAAAAGCCTCGGACACGAGGTTGAGGAGAAGCCGGTCTTCTTCGATCTGGACGAGGCCGCGCGCATCTGGAGCGTCGTCTCCCGCTCAGGGATCGCCTGGCTCCTGCGGGAGAACCCGGCGTTCGAGCCGCAAATCGGCGTCTCCGCGCGCGCCATGGCCGCCGACGGGCGCAAGATGACCGGCGCGGACTATACCGACGCGCTGGAGCGGGTCGGTAGCTTCCGCCGCCGCTGCGCGGACCTTTTCGCCGGGGCGGACCTCGTTCTGACGCCCACCGCCGCGGCCTTGCCCTGGCCCGCCGCCACGGCCTATCCCGACACGATCGACGGGCGCCCGGCCGGTCCCCGCGACCACGCCGTGTTCACCGGGTGGGCCAATATTTCCGGCGTCCCGGCAATCAGCCTGCCAATCGGCGTTTCCCGATCGGGCCTGCCCATCGGGGCGCAACTCGCCGCGGGCTTCGGGGCCGACGATTCGTTGCTCGGGTTCGCGCGCGCGATTTCCCGCGAGATCCCGCCCCCGCCGCTTCCCGACATGGAGACGCCGCGATGAACGTCCGCTCGCCCGGCCGTCACTTCCTGCAGATTCCGGGGCCGACCAACGTTCCCGGGCGGGTGCTGCGGGCCATTTCCGAGCCGACGATCGACCATCGCGGACCCGGTTTCGCCGATCTGTCGCGACCGGTGCTGACCGGGCTCAAGCGGGTCTTCAGGACGAGCGGTCCGGTCGTGGTGTTCCCGGCCTCCGGCACCGGGGCGTGGGAAGCCGCGCTCGTCAACACGCTCTCGCCCGGCGACGCCGTGGTGATGGTTCGCACCGGCTGGTTTGCTTCGTTGTGGAGCGAGATGGCCGAACGCCTCGGAATTGAGCCGATCATCCTCGACACCGACTGGCGGCGCGGCGCGGATCCGGCGGCGATCGAGGCGGCGTTGCGCGCCGATCGCGAGCATCGCATCCGCGCGGTCTGCGTCGTGCACAACGAAACGTCGACCGGATGCGTCAGTCCGGTCGCCGCGACGCGGGCGGCGATCGACAGCGCCGGTCATCCGGCGCTCCTGCTCGTCGACACGATTTCCTCGCTCGCCTCGATCGACTACCGCCACGACGAATGGGGGGTCGACGTCACAGTCGCCGGCAGCCAGAAGGGCCTCATGCTGCCGCCGGGTCTGTCGTTCAATGCGGTCAGCGCGAAAGCGCTCGACGCGGCGCGCACGGCGACGCTGCCCCGCAGCTATTGGGACTGGCGCCCCATGCTCGAAGCCAACGCCGGGTTCTATTTCCCCTATACGCCGGCGACCAACCTGTTGCGCGGACTCAAGGAGGCGCTGGCGATGCTCGAGGAGGAGGGGATGCCCAACGTCTTCGCGCGGCACCGCCGGCACGGTGCGGCTGCGCGAGCGGCGGTCGAAGCCTGGGGCCGGGCGGGCGCGGTTGAATTGCAGTGCCAAGCGCCGGGCGACTATTCCTCTTCGCTCACCGCGGTCCGCCTCGCTGACGGCCACAGCGCCGACGGTTTGCGCGCGCTGATCCTGCGCCGCTTCGACATGAGCCTCGGCAACGGGCTCGGAATCCTCAAGGACAAGGTGTTCCGCATCGGCCATCTCGGCGATTTCAACGACCTCACGCTGATCGGCGCGCTGTCGGGCGTCGAGATGGGTCTCAAGCTTGCGGGAGTTCCCTGCGGCGACGGCGGGGTCGACGCCGCAATGGCCGTGTTGACGCAATCCTCAGGCGCCGAGGGGTGAGGGCGAGACGAGAATCGACGACCGGGATCTCGGGCTCGTCGCCCACAGTTCAGCTTTTTTATCTTCGGCCAAGCGAACGAGCGCCGTCAGTTGACCCGGCGGTCGCGCCCCTTCCAATAAGGCTCGCGCAGTTCGCGCCTGAGAATCTTCCCCGAGAGGTTGCGCGGGATCGATTCGACGAAATCGACCGACTTCGGCGTCTTGAAATTCGCGATGCGCGCCCGCGCCCAGGCAATGATGTCAGCGGCGTCCCGCGGCGCGCCTGGCTTCAGGACAACGATCGCCTTCACCGCCTCGCCCCATGTGTCGTCGGGCACGCCGATCACCGCCGCGTCGACAATTGATGGATGGCCGAACAGCGCGTTCTCCACCTCGGCCGGATAGACATTCTCACCCCCGGTCACGATCATGTCCTTCACCCGGTCATAGATGAAGACATAGCCGTCCTCGTCCATGTAAGCCGCGTCGCCGGTGTGCATCCAGCCGTCGCGGATCGCGGCCTCCGTCGCCTCGGGCTTCATCCAGTAGCCCTTCATGACCACAGGCGAGCGGATCACGACTTCCCCGACCGCGCCGCGCTCAACTTCCGCGTCGTCTGCCGCGACGATCTTAAGCTCGAGGCCCGGCCAGGCCCGCCCGCAGGAGCGTAGCTTGCCGTTGGCCGGATCATGATCCGCGTTTGGGAGAAACGTGCCGGCGCCGCAGGTCTCGGTCATGCCGTAGAGCTGGACGAACTCGCAGCCGAAGCGCGCGCCAGCGCGCCTGAGCAGGTCCTCGGAGATCGGCGAAGCGCCGTAGGTGAGCGTTTGCATGCTGGAGAGGTCGGCGCTCCCGATCCCCGGCGAGAGCATCAGCATGTGAATGAGCGCGGGCGCGAGGAAGGCGTGATTGATCCGTTCCCCGCCGATCGTGTCGAGGATGAGTTGAGGCGCGGCGTCCTTGAGGATCGCCGAGCGCGCGCCGCTCGCCATCGCGATCAGTGCGACATTGACTCCGGCGACGTGGAAGAACGGCATCGCCGCCAGCACCGTGTCGCCTGGCTGGTAGTTCAACCCTCCCGAAGGGGTCGCGAGCCTGTAGCACGCGAGGTAGTTGTGGTTGGTCAGCCGGACCCCCTTGGGAAGGCCGGTCGTGCCCGAGGTGTAGAGCTGGACCACGTCGTCGTCCGGGTCCGCCTCGAGCCCAGGGTCTTCCGGCGCCGCGCCTTCCATCCACGCGTCGTGGCGCTCGTAGCCCTCGCGGTCGAAGCCGAGCGCAATCATCCGGGGCTTCGTGGCGAGCGCGGCGACCGCCTGGCCGGCGAGGTCGACGGCATCCGGGCCGACAATGAAAATCCTGGCGCCGCTGTCCTCGATGAGGCGGGCGATCTCCGGCGCCGCGAGGCGAAAGTTGAACGGCGCCAGCGTCGCGCGCGCCTTGCAGGCGCCAAGCAGGAAGGGCAGGAAATGATCGGTGTTCTTGCTGAGATAGGCGACCCGCTCCTGCGTCTTAACGCCCGACGCGATCAGCGCGCTGGCGACGCGCGAGGCCATGGCGTCGACCTCGGCGAAGGTCATCGCCCGGCCCTCAAACACAAGCGCCGGCTCGCTCCCACGACGGCGCGCCTGCACGCGCGCCACATCGGCCAGGCTCTCGACGCCTTCGAGGTCGATCATCGCGTTTCCTGCCCAAGGCCGCGCGGGACCGCTGCGTGAGGTTCTCGCCCGCAGCCGGAACCAGCGCGGCAAACCCGCTGCTTTTGGCGATTATGCGCGTCTTTTCCGCTCATGCAATCGGCCGTTCGGCATTTTCCGCCGCACGAGGGAGGAGCCGGGCGTCCGGGCGCTCTGACGCTAACGGCCTCCGCGGCCCCGCAGGAACGCCTCAAACGCGCTCAACGTCGCGGCGGAGACGTAATGCTCGACGCCCTCCGCGTCGGCCTCCGCCGCTTCGCGCGGCGCGCCGACGGCGATAAGGAGATCGACCACCAGCCGGTGGCGCTCGCGGGCCCTCTTCGCCATCGCCGCTCCGGCTTCGGTCAGAAAAATGCCGCGGTAGGGCTTGGATCGAGCCAGGCCCTCGCGCTTGAGGCGGGCGATGGCCTTGCTGGCGGTGGGATGGGCAACCCCCATGCGGCGGGCGATGTCGGTTGTCCGGGCCTCGCCATTCGCGGCGATGAGATCCGCGATCAGTTCGGTGTAGTCCTCGAGCATCGAGGCCGACCGGGCGAAGCGCGCCTTCAGGAACCGGTCGGCCTGGGCTGGCTCGGCGGCCAGCGGCGCCTCAGCGGAAGTCGGCCCCTTGCCGCGCTTCGTCGTCGCCAAATCGTCCTCGCTTCGCGCCGCCGCGGTAAGACAACGGCCTGTTTCATTATGCAGCCTCGGCTCCAAAATGCAACCTGAGGGTTCCGACAGCGGCATCCAGCCTTTGCGGTCATTTGCAGCCTATTGACTATGCCGTAGCAGAGGCTACATGATCGTTGCGGGGCATGACGGCTTGGAGTTGGGCGATGAGCGGCGCAGTCGCGCGAATAAGGGCCGGGGATACGCGCGCGGGCCTCACGGACCGGACGGTCGAGGGCATTCGCGAGGTTCTGGCCGGCCGGAGGAACTGGCGCAGCCCGATCCTGTTTACAGGCCCCGCGGTCGTGGCCTCGATCGCCTATATGGACCCGGGGAATTTCGCCACCAACATCCAGGCGGGCTCGAGATACGGCTACACGCTCCTTTGGGTGGTGGTCACGGCCAGCCTCGTGGCGATGCTGTTCCAGTCGCTCTCCGCCAAGCTCGGCATCGTCACCGGGCGCAACCTCGCCGAATTGTGCCGGGAGAATTTTTACCCGCCCGTGGTCTGGGCGCTTTGGGTCGTCAGCGAAATCGCGGCGATGGCGACCGACCTTGCCGAATTCCTTGGCGGCGCCATCGGGCTGTCGCTCCTGCTCCACGTCCCGCTCATGGCCGGCATGGCCGCAACCGCCGTGCTGACCTACGGGATTCTGATGTTTGAAAATCGCGGATTCCGCCCGACCGAGCTGATCATTGGCTCGCTGGTCGCGGCGATCGCCATTTGCTACCTCGTCGAGATGGTCATCGCCCCGATCGATTGGGTTGCGGCCGGCTGGGGTTCAGTGGTTCCGCGATTGCCCGACGCCGGGGCTGTGACGATCGCGGTGGGGATCGTGGGCGCGACGATCATGCCCCATGCGATCTTCCTGCATTCCGGGCTCACCCAAACACGGGCGCCGGCGCGCAACGACAGCGACCGACGGCTCCTGCTGCGGTTCTCCAACATCGAGGTCCTGGCGGCGCTCGGGGTCGCGGGGCTGGTCAATATGGCCATGGTCATCATGGCTGCGAGCGCGTTCCACGCCGGCCACAGCGACGTCGCCGAGATCGAGACGGCTTATCACACCCTGACGCCGCTGCTCGGTCCCGCCGCCGCGGGCGTCTTTCTGACGGCGCTGCTCGCTTCGGGGCTGGCGAGTTCGACGGTCGGCACCATGGCGGGCCAGATGATCATGCAGGGCTTCATCGGCTTCCGCATTCCGGTGCTTATCAGGCGGCTGGTGACGATGATCCCCGCATTCGTCGTGGTGTGGCTCGGCGCCAATTCGACCAACGCGCTGGTCATGAGCCAGGTGGTTCTGAGCATCGCCCTGCCCGCGCCGGTCATCGCCCTGATCATATTCACGAGCCGCAAGGACGTTATGGGCGGGTTCGCCAACAGCCGCCTGACCAACGCGGCGGCGATCCTCGGCGCGGTGGTGATCCTGATGCTGAACGCTATCCTTTTGCTTCAGGCGTTTGGAGTGGCGGTTCCGGGGCTGCCGGGCGGCTGACGGCCTGTCGCTAGCCAGGCTCTACGACGCCAGACTTTCGACCACGTAATCGGGAACAGCGCGGCGCAGGCCGATTTCGGCCGCAAGCTCTTCCCGGGTGAGCGCGGCGAGAACTCCGGTTCTGACAAGCGCGGCGAAGGCGCCGAACCCGTTCGCGCCGGCGACGTCGTGCTCGACGCTGTCGCCGACGCAGAGAATGTCGCGCGGGTGTTCGACGCCCGCCAACCCGGCCGCCGCCCGGTAGATTTCGGGGAAGGGTTTGCCGATCCACGTCACCTCGCCGCCCAGCTCCTGATAGATTTCGGCGATGCGCCCGGCGCCAGGGGCGGCGCCCGTCGCCGTCAGCATGAGCCTGTCGGGGTTGAAGCACACGCAGGGCGCGCCGCGCTCCGCGGCCGGCGCGAGAAGTTTGCGGTAGTCGTCGAGCGAAACGCGATCGGCCTGGCTGCCCGCGATGATCACCAGATCGGCTTCCCCGCTCCCCTGCGCGGACGTGAGGCCAAGCTCGGGACTCAATTCGTCGCGCCCATCGCTCGAGACGACGAACGCGCGGGCTTGCGGATGGAGCCGCGCGGCCAGGGGGCCGCTCCTCATGAGCTGTCTCGCCACATCGCCCGACGTGACGAGAAAATCGTAAAGCTCGGGGCCAAGGCCCAACGCCGCCATGCGCCGCGCATTGGCGTGACCGGCGCGGCCGGAATTGGACAGGACGACGGTTTTCACACCGGCCGTTTTCAGCGCGGCAAGCGCATCGCGCGCCCCCGGATAGGGGCGGTGGCCGTCATGCAGCACGCCATATTGATCGAAGAAGACCGCGCGGAAACTCGACGCGATCGTGAGGAAACGGGACAAGGCGCTCAGCCCCTCTCCTCGAGGCGCCGCAGCGCCAGGCGCGCGACGCCCACGCAGGCGTGCTCCGAGTCCGCCGGTTCGAACGGAACGCCGAGGTTGCGCTCCCGGATCTTCGTCCAGCCGGGGTTGCCCGCCCCGCCGCCGACCGTGCGGACGGAGCGCGGCGCGGGCGCTCCGAGCTCCGCGAGTTCTCGCGTAGGCGAGCGCCTCGACGGCCGCGATTCCTTCGAGCATCGCCTGGAAGAAGACCGTCTCGTTTTCGGGTCTCGGTTCGAGCCGGGGGGCAAGCGCGGGATCGTTGATCGGAAAGCGTTCGCCGGGCTTCACCAGCGGGTAATAGTCCAGCCCCGTCGGGGCGTCCGGTCTCAAGCCCGTGGATAACGCCGCGAGGCGCTCGCGGGGAAAGAAATGTTCGATCACTCTGCCGCCGGTGTTCGAGGCGCCCCCCGCGAGCCAGACCGAGCCGATCCGATGGCTGTAGATGCCGAACTGAGGCGCGAAAAGAGGCCGGTCGCTGAGGAGCTTAACGACCAGCGTCGATCCGAGCGCGGTCACGCCATCGCCGGCCTGAGCGGCGCCGGTCGCCAGGAACGAGGCGCACCCGTCCGTGGTTCCGGCATGCACGACCGCCGACGCGGGGAGGCCAAGGCTGATAGCCTCCTGGCTCACCGGGCCGATGGGCGCGCCCGGCTCGACAACGACAGGCAATTTGCCGACATCGGCGCCGGCGCGTTCGATCCAATCGGGCCATCGGGTCGCGACAGGGTCGTAGCCGGTCTTCAGCGCATTGTTCCAGTCGCTGCGGTCGAACCGCCCGCTGAGCCTGCCCGCGATCCAGTCCGCCTGATGCAGGAGCCTCAGCGCGCCGGGCCGGTCCTGCATCAAGAGAACCCGCGCCAGCGCCGAGGTCGCGCCGCGCGCGGCGCTGTCGGCCGGCGCGTGAGCGGCGAGCGCGCGCATGACGGCCTCGTCGTCGCAGGGTTCGTCATACATGCGTGGCGAGCCGACCGGCTCGCCGAGGCGATCGACCGCGAGCATGGTGCCGGAGGTTCCATCGACCGCGAGGCCGCGCACATAGCCCAGGTCGCAGGCGGCGTCGAGATCGGTCAGCGCGGCGCGGACGCAACGCCACCACACGGCCGGATCGACCGGATCGCCGAAATCCGTCATCGCGACCGCGGCCGTGCTCATAGGCGCGCCGCGTTCGTCCAGCGCCGCCGCGCGCACGCCGGACGTTCCGACGTCGATCCCGATGACGCAGGCGCTCATCGCTTCCGCTTCAGCTTTTGTCGAGAGACTTGCCATTCGACGCCGCGAGAGACTGCCGATAAGTCTCGGCTTCCCAGTTCATGAGTTCGCGCTCCTCCGCCGCGGTCAGCGCCCGGAGTTCCGCCTCTTCGGGAATGCGCGCGGCGACATCGGCGAGGCACAGCGCCATCGCCTCCGCGTTCTTCGACGCCGAACGATGAACCGCGACGCCCTCGCCCGGCAGCGCCAGCATCGGAGGCGGCGGATCGAAGCGAGGCGCTTCGAGACGGTCGCCGGCAATCGTTCCCTTGCGCGAGGCCCGGTCCGAGAAACACGACGTGGTCGGGATAGAGAGACCCGCGGCTTGCGATGGCGAGACTTTTCGGGTCGAGCGCGAGGGCGTGCGCGGCAGGGTCGTGCGGCAGCCGATAGCCGGTCCCCTCGACAAGCGACGCCAGCCTTTCGAGATCGGCCGCCGCCGCCGGACGGGCGGGCGCGGCGAACGCGTCGCACACGCGGGCGATCCGATCGGCTGCTTCCTGAACCGTTTCGCCCGCGACGATGAGGCCATGATTGGCGAGGACGAAGACATTCGCGCCCTTCGTCAGCCGCTCCAGAATCGCCTGGGCGAGCGGCAAGCCCGGCTTCCGATATGGCGCGAACACGCACGCGACATCGCCCAGGCCTCGCAGGCGTTCGCGCGCGATTTCCTCGCCGTCCCGCCGGACGGCAAGCGCGATCGTGTGCACGCAATGGATATGAACGACGACGGGCGCGGGAATGATCGCGTGAAAGCTGGTCTCGATCGAAGGCCTGAGGCCGTCTGGATTCAAGCTGGAATCGACGAAATCGACGGCGGTCGCCGCGCGGGGATCGCCGGTCGCGATCGCCTCGAGCAAAGGGTTCAGCCTGACCGGCGTCATGATCTCCCGCGCGAGCGCGTCGGAAAGCCAGGTTCCCGACGCCTTGATCCATAAGGTTTCGTCACGCTTGATCGACGCATTGCCGCCCGCGCCCTGCGTCCGCAGCCGGTCGGCGCCGAGGCTTGCGGACAATTCGCGCAAGGCCTGAAGTTCGTCGTCTCTCGCAGTCCTGGCAGTCATGAGGCGGGCGCCGGCGCGAGCGTTGCAAACCATTCGGCGAACTGGTCGCGCTGCTCTTTCGTCAGGTGCAACGCATGTTTGGTTCGCCGCTCGAGAATGTCTTCTAGGCGGAGCGCCCATTCCTGCCTGGCGAGGAAGCGGGCTTCTCGTTCGTAAAGCGTGCCGCCGAAGAAGCGCCCAAGGTCGGCGACCGACTTCGCGCCGTCCAGCAGGTCTTCGACCCTCGTCCCGTACCGGCGCGCATAGCCGAGGGCGACCTCCGGCGGGAGCCAGGGACGGCGCTTCCGCAATTCGGAGTAGAAGCGCGCGAAATCGCCATCGGCGATGTCCCCGCCGGGCAACGGCGCGGTCTCGGTCCAGGGACCCGTCATCTTCGGAAAGTAAGGAGCGAGCTTCTCGAGCGCATGCTCGGCAAGCTTGCGGTAGGTGGTGATCTTGCCGCCGAAGACGGAAAGCAGCGGGGCCTGCGCCCGACGGCGCGTCGACATCGAAGACATAGTCGCGGGTCACCGCGCTCGGGTTCGCGGCCTTGTCGTCGTAGAGCGGGCGGACGCCGGAAAAGGAGTGGACGATGTCGCCGCGACCTGGGGGCTTCGGTGAAATAGCGGTTGACGACCGCGAGAAGATAGTCGATCTCGCCGCGGTCGATCGCGACGTCCTCCGGCCGGCCGTCGAACGGAATGTCGGTGGTGCCGATCAGGGCGAAGTCGCCCTCGTAGGGGTTGACGAAGATCACCCGCTTGTCGCTGTTCTGCAGCAGGTAGGCCTGCTCGCCCGTCCCAGAACTTCCGGGTGACGATGTGGCTGCCCTTGACCAGCCGGACGCGGCTTTCGGCGTTGCTGCCGCGTTCGGTTGAGAACGTCGTCGACCCATGGGCCGGCCGCGTTGACGAGGACCTTTGCGGTCGCCTTGAGACGCTGCCCGCCGCGCCCGTCGCCGAACTCGGCGCGCCATGAGCCGCCCTCGCGGCGCGCGTCGAGAAGCGGCGGTTCGGGTCAGCACCAGTCGCGCCGCGCTCGACGGCGTCGAGCGCGTTCAGGACGACCAGCCGCGCGTCGTCGACCCAGCAGTCGGAATATTCGAACGCCCGCCTGAAGGTCTTGCGGATCGGCGCTGCCCTCCGGCGCGCTGCGTGAGATCGAGCTTGCGGCGTCGGCGGCAGAATGCTGGCGGCCGCCGAGATGATCGTAGAGAAACAGTCCCGAGCCGCACCAGCCAGGCCGGACGCTGCTCCGGCGAGTGCGGCAGGACGAAGCGCATCGGCCAGATGATGTGCGGGGCGGCGCTGCAGCAGCACCTCGCGCTCGATCAGCGCCTCGCGAACCAGGCGGAACTCGTAATATTCGAGATAGCGCAGGCCGCCGTGGACGAGCTTGCCGGAGCGCGAGGACGTGCCCTGGGCGAGATCGTCCTTCTCGCACAGGAGCACCGAGAGGCCGCGGCCCGCGGCGTCGCGAGCGATGCCCGCGCCATTGACGCCGCCGCCGACGACAATCAGGTCGAACTGGCCGAGATCCCGGGTCATACCGTGTTCGTCATCCCGTCCGGCACCGGCTCAACAGGGATTGAGGGGACCTTCCCCGGCGAGATAGCGGCGAACCTCTTCGGCGGCGGCTTCGGCGGCGAATTTCACCGTCTTGACCGACGCCCCGGCGATGTGCGGGGTCAGGGTCACGTTGTCGAGCTGCAGCAATTCGAGATCGGGGGGCGCCGGCTCGACGGCGAAGGTCTCCAGCATGGCGCCGCGCAGATGCCGCGTCTTGAGCGCCTCGGTCAGCGCGTCATAGTCGACCATCGGTCCGCGCGCCGTGTTGACGAAATAGGTGCCCTGCTTCATCTGCGCGAATTGCGCCTCGCCGATGAACCCGCGGGTCTCGTCCGTCACCCGCGCATGCAGCGTCACCACGTCGCTCTCGCCGAGCAGCCGCTCGAGCGGGACCTGAATCGACCCCGTCGCGCAGGTCCTCGGCCGAGAGCTGAACATAAGGGTCGCAGACGAGAATGCGGCAGCCGAACGCCTTGAGAATGCGCACGACCTTGGTGCCGATATGGCCGTAGCCGATCACGCCGACCGTCATTTCCGACAGTTCCTCGCCGGTGAGATCGGCGCGATAGAGATCGCCGCGCCATTCGCCGCGGCGCAGGCTTTCGTGGCCCCTGGTGATGAGGCGGGTCTCGGCGAGGATCGCGCCGATGGTGAACTCGGCGACCGCGGAGGCGTTGCGCCCCGGCGTGTTGACGACGCGAATGCGCCGCTTCCGGGCCGCCGCCATGTCGATGTTCACCGGGCCGCCGCGCGAGACGGCGATGAGTTTCAGTTGCGGCAGCCGTTCGAGCATCCCGGCGGAGAAGGGCGCAAGATGCGTGACGGCGATCTCGGCGTCGTCCGATATGCGCCACCACCTCGTCGGCGGTCGCCCTGGTATTCCTTCAGGCCCTCCATTCCCGGCTCGGCGTAGCCATGCTCCATCGGCTCGTCCGGCCAGGGCATTTCGTGCGACCGGATCTCGGCCTCCTCGCCGCACTTCCGCCGGATCGCCTGCTCGAACATGGATGGCAGCATGAAACGGTCGCCGATGATGGAGATGAGCGGCCTTGAATGGTCTCTGCTCAAGCGGCGTACTCCTGTCTGAGCCGACCCATTGCGCCCCAGGCCGGCGACATGGCGCCTCGGATCGTCCGGTAGATCGGGTAGAGCTTCGAATAGAATTCGCTGAGCCGAGGGTCGGGGGCGGCGACTTCATCGAGAAAGGGCTGAACCCACGCTTCCGCGCACTGCCCCATGTCCGGGTAGACGCCGATGGCGACCGCCGCCATCATCGCCGCGCCGGCAGCGCCGAGTTCCTCGCGCGACAGCGTCCGGACATCGGCGCCGAGCGCAGCGGCGAGAATGGCGCGCATCGCTCTCGACCGCGCGGCGCCTCCGCCGATCCGGACCTCGCGCGGGATCGAGCCGGAAGCGAGGTAGCAATCGCGCGCCGCGAAGGCGAGCCCCTCGAAAACCGCGCGCGCGAGCCCCGCGAAACTGGTCCGGGTCGACAGCCCGCTGAACTGCGCCCGCGCATGGGGATCGAGGAAGGGGCCGCGCTCGCCAGCCTCGAAGATATAGGGGTGATAGAGCGCCTCGCCCGGCGCGGCCGCGAGCACCCTGTCGTCCAGACCTGAAAGGAGCGCCGCGCGGCTTGTCCTCGCGCCGGCCATTTCCGCGGCTTCCCGCGCCATGTCCATCAGCCAGTCGATGTTGAGGGTCGCCGCCATGTTGGACTGCATCGGACGCGCAGGCGCGCGCGATCGGCAGGCACATCGTGTAGCCGGAGCGGTCCTCGTTGAGACGCACGTCCTCGGGGGTCGGCGCGTAGCGCATGTGCATGCCGGTCGAACCGAGGATGGAGACGCCGGTTTCGCCGGCGGGATCGCAAAGTCCGGCCGCCGAGCGCGGTGCACACCACATCGAGATAGGCGAGCGACACCGGCAGGCCTTCGGGCAGCAGCGTTTCGGCCGCCGCGGTCGCGGCGAGCCTGCCCCGCTCCTGCGAGCCCTCGATCATCGGCGGCAGCAAGCGCGCGCAGTCGGCGATGCCCATGCCCTCGAGGATCGAGGGCTCGTACTTCCGGGTGCGGAAATTGCCGAAGGTGAAGTTTCCCTCCGACGGATCGGTCACGCGCGCGCCGGTCAGCTTGAAATAGAGCCAGTCCTTGCAGTGGAAGCAGGTGGCGGCGCGGGCGAGGCGATCGGGTTGCCGGCGCTTCATCCACGCGAGTTGCGCCGAGGCCATGCAGGCGTTGAGACCGGAGCCGGTGAGGGCATAGTGGGCGCGGTAGGCGTCGGTCGCGAAGGTAGTCCGACGACGATGCCCGCCGCGCGCGAATCGAGCCACAGCAAGTCCGCCGCCCACCGGCTCGCCCGCGGCGTCGATCAGCCATGAGCCGTCGCCCTGCGCCGTCACCCCGAGAGCCGCGATGCGATGCGGCAAGGTCCGGCACGCGCTCGGCGAGTTCGCGCAACGTCGCCGCGCAATCGGCCCAGGTCCGCGCCATGTCCTGCTCGACCTGGCCGCCGCCGAGCGTCTGATAGACGTTTGGGCGCGCGGCGACGGCGAGCTGCTCGCCGGCCAGCGAGAACGCGACCGACTTGATGACGGACGTGCCGGCGTCGATGCCGATGAGAAGATCGCGCGTCATGGGCTGGAGGCTTCGCGATCGGGCCGCGCGGGCGAAAGGGTCAAGCTCATGCGGCTTCGAGCCCGTGCGACAGAGCCGCCGACGTGCTCGCGTCGAACACGTGCAGGTCCGCGGGCATGACGCCGAACCGCACATGTTCGCCAGCCTTGGCCGGGATCGGCGCGTGGGAGACGGCGACCATCAGCTTCCCCGCCACTTCCATCGCCAGATGGCTCTGGTCGCCGAGCCACTGATTGGAGACGATCCGGGCTTCTCCCGCTCCGGCGCCCAGCCGGACGGCGTGGGGACGGACGCCGATCACGACCTTCTCGCGGCCCGCCGATCGCGCGCGCGAACCTCGGGCGGAATCTCGGCGCCGGAAAAGTCGAGCGTCGGCCCGCCGTCGATGGCGAACCGGACCCGCTCGCCGTTCACGACCCTCGCGTCGAAGATGTTCATCGGCGGCTCGCCGACGAATGTGGCGACGAACAGATTGGCGGGCCTTTCGCGCAAGTCCTTCTGGCCGGCGAACTGCTGCAGCACGCCTCCTTCCATGACCGCGATGCGGTCGGCGAGCGCATTGGCCTCGGTCTGGTCGTGGGTGACGAAGATCGAGGTCATCCGGCGCTCGACCAGGAGGCTCTTCAGCCGGCCGCGCAGAACCGCGCGAAGCTGCGGCTCGAGCTGTCCCATCGGCTCGTCGAGCAGATAGAGATCCGCCTGGCGCACGAGCGCGCGGGCGAGGCTCGCGCGCTGCTGCTGGCCGCCCGAGATCGACGAGGGATAGCGGTCGAGGATCGGCTCGATCTCCAGGAGCCGCGCGATCTCCTGAACCGACTTCTCGACCTCCCTCGACGCCCATGCGGGCGCTCTTCAGCGCGAAGGCGATGTTGTCGCGCACGGTCAGCGGCGGATAGAGCGAATAGCCTTCGAAAGCCATGGCGACGCTTGCGGCGCGCGGGCGGCATCTGGTTGACCCGCCGGCCCTCGACGACGATGTCGCCCCGCGTCACGTCCTCGAAGCCCGCGATCATGCGCAAGGTCGAGGTCTTGCCGCAGCCCGACGACCCGAGCAGCGCGACGATCTCGCCCCGAGCCACGTCCATGTCGAGCGCCTTCACCGCATGGACCGGGCCTTTCCCGCGGCCCGGATAGATCTTGTCGACGCTCTTGATCGACAGGGCGGCGTCGGACATGGGCCCCTCACGCCGCCTGCGGAGCGATGCGGCGGCCGCTGTCGCTCTCGAAGAGAAGGGCGGTCCCGGGATCGAAGCGGGCGAAGGCGGGGCCGTGCCGGCGCGAAGCCTCGCTGGTCCCGGCCTCGGAGGCCAGAATCTCGCGCCCGTCGCCGGTGCGCAGAAGAAGCAGGGTCTTTTCATTGAGCGGCGTCACCGCGACGACCTCGACCGGGAAGCTTTCCGGCGAGGGCTTGTCTTCAACGGCGACGTGCTCCGCCCGCAACCCGAGTACGCAAGCCTTTCCCGCGAGATGCGCGTATTCGGCGGGAAGCGACAACGAGGCGCCGCCGACCCCGATCTTCGTTCCCGCCGGCGAGGCGAGCGGCGCGACCGGAATGAGGTTGATCGTCGGATCGCCGAACAGGCGCGCGACGCTGATCGTCGCCGGCTTTCCATAGATCTCCGCGGGCCGGGCGATCTGGGTGAATTCCCGGTCGACAGCACGGCGATCCGGTCGCCGAGCGCCATCGCCTCCTTGTAGTCCTGGGTGACGTAGAGAACCGTCGAGCCGGAGGCCTTGAGCAGGGAAGGCAGTTCGAGGCGCATCTCGTAGCGCAGCTTGGCGTCGACGTTGCGCAGCGGATCGTCGAGCAGCAGGATCTGCGGCTCGGCGACCAGCGCGCGCGCCAGTGCGGTGCGCTGCTTCTGGCCGTTGGACAGTTCGCGCGGCGCATGGCCGAGCACGTGGCCGATCTTGAGGAGCGCGGCGACCTTCTCCACCTTGGCGCGAATGACGTCCTTGCGGCGCGTTGCGGGCGGTGAGCGCGCTCGCCACGTTGTCGAACGCCGACATGTGCGGAAACAGCGCGAAATTCTGGAACGCCATGCCGACGCCGCGCGTCTCCGGCGGCGTCGTCGGTGACGTCGCGGCCGCCGAGCAGGATGCGCCCCTCGTCGGGCTGCTCGACGCCGGCGACGAGCCGCAGCAGCAGGGTCTTGCCCGATCCCGACGGCCCGAAGACGGCGACGATCTCGCCCTCCTCGAGCTGCAAGCGAAATCCGGTCGAGCACCTTGCCGGTCTTGAACGCCTTGCTGACTTCCTGAAGCTCGAGCTTGCTCATGCGCTCTATCCCTTCACCGCGCCGAGCGACAGGCCCTCGACCAGATAGCGCTGGGCATAGAGCGCGAGCGCCAGCGTCGGCGTGACCGACAGCACGATCGCCGCGGCGATCTGCCCGTACTGGATGCCGGACGCGGTGACGAAGGCGAGCGCGCCGACCGTGACCGGCTGCTTGTCGGCGGAGGCGAGAATCAGCGCGAAGACGAAATTGTTCCAGCAGAAGATGAAGGCGAGCAGCCCGGCCGCCGCGATGCCGGGGCCGGCGAGCGGAATGGCGATGCGGGTGAAGGTGCGCCACCACGAATGGCCGGCGACGCGATAGGCGTATTCGATGTCGGGCGAGATGTCCTCGAAATAGCCGCGCACGATCCAGAGGATCAGCGGCAGCGCGATGAGCTGGTAGACCCAGATCAGGCCGACATAGGTGTCGGTGAGGCCGAGCTGCTGAAAATAGAGCGTCAACGGCAGCAGCACGAGCAGCGGCGGCGCGAAGCGGAACGACAGCAGCGTGAAGGCGATGTCCTCGCCGAGGCGGAACTTGATAGCGCGCGAAGGCGTAGGCCGCGGGCACGCCGAGAACGAGCGCGACCGCCACCGACGCAGTCGAAAGCAGGACGCTGTTCCACAGATTTCTCATGAACGCGATGTCGAGCGTCCCTGACACCGAGGTGAGCTTGCCGGTGATCAGCGCCGAGTAATTGGCGAGCGTCGGGGTGAAGAAGAGGCTCGGCGGGATGCGCAGAATCTCCTCGTTGGTCTGGAACGACATGAGGAAGATCCAGAAGATCGGAAACAGGAAGAAGATGACCACGAGCGCGATCAGGACGCCCCGCACGATCCGTTCGGCGACCGACGTGTGCTCCATGGGTCCGCCTCGCTTACGCCAGCCCGCGAGCGCGCTCGCGCAGCTTCAGCCACTGCTTGATGAAGACGTTCGACAGCGCGAAGGTGATCGCCCACAGGATGATCAGCAGCGCCGCCGACCTGCCGACGTTGGTGTACTGGTAGAAATCGAGATAGGCCCTGACCTGGAAAACCAGCAGCGTGTTGCCGGGCCCCCCTTGCGTCATCGGATAGATGATGTCGAACTGCTGGATCGAGTCGAGCAGCCGGAACAGCGCCGCGGTGATGATGTAGGGCGTCAGCATCGGCAGCGTGATGCGGAAGAACACGAAGCGGCGCGGAACGCCGTCGAGCGCCGCCGCCTCGAACGGCTGCTGCGGCAGCGAGCGCAGGCCCGCCAGCAGCAGGATCATGATGAACGGCGTGTAGACCCAGACGTCGACGAGGACGACGGTGAACAGCGCGGTCGAGGGATCCGACGCCCATTTGAAATTGGCGAAGCCGAGAAGCTGGACGAAATAGGAGAGGACGCCGAAGTTCGGATTGGTCATCAGCTTCCACATCAGGGCGGCGATCGCCGGCGCGGTCATCAGCGGCAGAAGCAGAAGGATCGAGACGATGTTGTTGATGCGGGTCCGCTTCTGCAGGAGCAGGGCGATGACGAGCCCGAGCACGAGCTCGATCCCGACCGTCAGCACCGTATATTCGAGCGACACCTGCACGGTGTTCCAGAATTCGGTGTCGGTGAAAAAGTCGATGTAGTTGTCGAACCAGATGAAGCCGCGCATCATCGGCAGGTTCAGCCGGTAGCGCAGCAGCGAATAATAGACCGCGGTGACGAACGGAATGAGGATGCCGATGCAGACGAGGAGCGCCGGCAGGCTGAGCAGATAGGGCAGAAGGTTCGTCCGCCGGCGCCGTGCGGGAGCGCCGGCGCGGCCGGCTAAGGTCTCGGTCACGAGGCGAATCTCAAGTTGCGATCCCTCGGGCGGTCCCGGGCGAAAGGCGGCTCATGATGGCGCCGGACAAGCGATCCGTCCGGCGCGCAAGGGCCCCTTGCGCGCCGGACAGTCGGGGCCGCCGCTCAGCCGAGGCCGGCGTCCTTCAGCTGCTTGTCGATCGACGCGGCCAGTTGGTCGAGGCCTTCGTCGACCGGCACTTCCTTGGCCACCATCTTCTGCAGCGTCTCCGCCCATTGGGTGGTGACGTCGAAGAACAGCGGCTGCGCGGTGAAGTAGATCTTCGCGCCCGGCGCCGAAGCGTCGTACTGCTCGAGATAGCCGCGGTAGGACTTGTCGATGCGGTTGCGGAAATCGTCGTCCTTCCACACCGACGCGCGGACCGGGTTGACGAAGTCCATCTTCCGCGCGCCGAACATGTCATGCTCGGTCGACGACGCCCATTGCATGAAATTCCAGGTCGGCGTCCTTCTGCTTGCCGGCCGTATTCATGGCCAAGCGACCAGATCCAGACATTCGGCGTCGGCGCCTTGGCCTCCGGGTTGGCGGCGAAGGCGTGGAAGCCGAGATTGCCCTTTTCCTTGTTGTCGCCGCCATTCATGAAATAGCCGAGAATATCGGCGTCGAAGATGGTGGCGGAGGCGCCGGCGCCGAGGTCGGTGCCGACCTGATACCAGGTGTAGGTCGACCAGTTCTTCGGCCCCGAATCCTGGATCATCTTGACCCACATCTTGTGGTAGTCCTTCGACTCCGGCGTGTTCATCGCCGCCTTCAGCTTGCCGTCCGGTGACGTTGAAGTCCTTCTGGCCGTAGTTGGCGTAGCCGGACAGGAAGCCCGGATGGATCGTCGCCCAGGAGCGCGAGCCGCGCACGCCGATGCCGTACGGTCCGCCCGCATCCTTGGTGAGCTTGGCCGCGGTCTCGAGAAGCTCGGGGAGGTTGTTGGCGGGCTTGACGCCGACCTTGTCGTACATCTTCCGGTTGTAGGTGATCGAGTTCAGCTCGAAGCCCCAGGGAATGCACCATTGCTTGGCGTCGGCCGAGCCGAGCGCGCCGCCGGGCACGCCGTTCCAGGCGGTCGAGGCGCGCAGGCCGGGCAGCACGTCCTCCCAGTCGTAGTTCGGATTGGTCTTGGCCGGGTCCTTGATCCACTCGTTGAGATCCTCGATCCAGCCGGCCGGCCCATAGGTCCAGGTCATGTAGGCGCCGGTCATGAAGGCGTCGTACTGGCTCGACTTCGACGACAGCGCCGCCGTCACCTTGTCGAAATAGACGTCCTCCGGGAAGATGTCGTAGGTGACATCCATGCCGGTCAGGGTCTTGAAGTTGTCGAGGTCGGCGATCATCGCGTCCGCGTAGGGATGCTTGTTGAGGAGAAGGTGGAGCTTCGTGCCCTGGAACTTCTTCCAGTCGAAGTCGGCGGCCATCGCCTGGGTCGCGGCGCCGTTGAGGAGGAAATTGGCGGTCGCCGCGCCAATTCCGAGCTTCGCCGCGCCGCTCATCAGTTCGCGCCGGCTCATGCGGCCGGCCTTGAACGCGTCAAAGAAATCTTTCGCCTTGTCGTGCATTGCTCGCTCCCTTTCCTTTCTTCCTCATCGGGCTTGCGCCCTTAGTCCGCGAGCGCTCTCGCGGTGTTCTCGTCGGTGATCAGGCCATGCATGAGGCCGCTCGCCAGCACGCCCTTGATCGCGTCGACTTTCGCTCGCCCGCCGGCGACCGCGATCGTCGGGCGGCCCCGAATGTCGGCGGCCGACATCGAGAGCGCCCGCGCGGACAGACCGCTCTCGATCATCTCGCCGCGGCGCGAAAAAAAATGGCCGAGCAATTCTCCGACCGCGCCAAGCGCGCGCGCCTCCGCGAATTCGTGCTTCTCGACCAGGCCGGTCGACAGAATCGAGGCGCTGTCGTCGATCGAGCCGATCCCGACCAGGCGCAGCGTCGATTCCACCCCAAGCCGGAACACGTCGGCGCACGCCCCGCTGCTCGACGAGGACTTTCCGGTCCTCCGGGGTGTTGGCCAGGAAGGGCAGCGGCAGCACATAAGCCGCCGCGTTGGTCTTCTCGGCCAGGCGATGGATCACGTCGAAGGGCGTCGTGACATAGCGGCGGGTCATGCCGCCGAGAAGGGAAACCAGCTTGAGAGCCGGAACGTCCATGCGCGGCAGGTGATTGACGCAGGCCGCGAGCGTGCGGCCGTGCCCCACTCCGATGATTGCGTGCTCGCCCCCTTCGATCGCCAGCCGCAGAAACCGGCCGCCGGACAGCCCCAGGGTCTTGAGCGGCAGAGGGGCGTCGTCGAGGTCGGGCGCGACGAGGCATTGCTTGAGGGAGAACTTTCGCCGCAGCGCCTCTTCAAGCTCGACGCATGCGGCCACCGGCGCGTCGATGGAGATGTGAACGAAGCCGAGACGGTTCGCACGGGCGATCAGGCGATGCGCCTTGACGCTTGGGACGCTGAGCCGCTTCGCCACTTCCCCCTGGGTCAGGCCCGCGCCGTGATAAAGCCACGCGGCCCGCGCGCACAATTCCCCATCGGGATCATCGGACAGAGCCGATACGGCGACGCGCATTTCGCTCCCTGTCATTTTTTTCTTGGCGTGATATTTTTTTCATGCTGCTATCGCGGTGTCAAGAGGCGCCCGCAGTGGGGCGGGCTCCTGTTCAGACGAGCCCGGCTCGGGCCTTGCAGAAGGGCGGAGACAATGACCAGGGATGAAAGGGCGCTGCGCGCGAATATCGTGGCCAAGGCGCGGTGGATGAACGCCAATGGGCTCAATCAGGGCACCTCGGGCAACATTTCCGCCCGCTACAAGGACGTCCTGCTCATCACCCCGTCCGCGACGCCCTATGACGACATGACGCCCGAAGTCGATCGCCGCCATGCCGCTCGAAGGAGAATACGGCGCCTGGAGCGGACCGCTGAAGCCATCGACGGAGTGGCGCTTTCACTTCGACATCACCAAGGCGCGCCCCGACGTCGGCGCGATCGTCCACACCCATTCGACTTATGCGACGGTGCTCGGTATCGCGCGCAAGGAGATTCCGGCGTGCCATTACATGATCGCGGCGTTCGGCGGCACGACCATTCGCTGCTCGGGCTATGCTCGCTACGGCACGAAAGAGCTGTCGGAGCTCGCGCTCAAGGCGCTCGAAGGGCGCAACGGCTGCCTGCTCGCCAACCACGGCATGATCGCGCTCGGCTCGAACTCTCGACAAGGCCATGTGGCTCGCGGTCGAGCTCGAGACGATCGCGCGGCAATACTACCTCTCGCTCGCTCTCGGCGCCCCGTTCATCCTGACCGATGAGCAGATCGCGGAAACCACGCAGGGGTTCGCGACCTACGGCCTTCAGGACACCCCAGCGCGGGCAAGACCCAGGGCGCGCAAGGCGAATAGTTCGCCCAAGGCGCGTCGTTAGGGGCGGGAACACCTGGAGACCGCGGCAAGCCAAGCCAATGGCGAAGCGCGATCCTTGCCCGATTTGCGCAAAGAGGGTCTTGACGAATTGCAAAGGAGCCGGCAGGGCTTTCTGCTAAACAGCAATCATCTCGTTTCGATCGCCCATGCGGCGCGGCGATACGGCCTGATCGCCGCGCCGCGCGGGGAGTTTGCCGATGCCTGAACTGCCCGAGGTCGAGATCGTCCGGCGCGGTCTCATGCCGGCGATGCTCGGCGCCCGGATCGTCAAGGTCGAATTGCGCCGGAAGGACATCCGCTTTCCCTTCCCGCCCCGCTTTCGCGAGCGCCTCGGCGGGCGGCGCGTTGTCCGCATGGATCGCCGCGCCAAGTACCTTCTCTTCGAACTGGACAGCGGCGAGACCCTGATCGCGCATTTGGGAATGTCGGGTTCGTTCCGCATCGAAAAAGGCGCGGTTTCGACTCCCGGAGCTTTCCTTCGCGGCCGCTCCAAAGATCGCAAGCACGATCACGTCGTTATTGTCCTCGATACCGGCTGGACCGTCACTTATAACGACCCGCGACGGTTTGGCTTCATGGATCTGGCTTCGAGCGGCGCGCTTGCGCGGCATCCGCGGCTGAGCGGCCTAGGCGCTGAGCCGCTCGCGCCCGAATTTGACGCTCACAGCCTGGCGAAGCTGTTCGCCGGTTCCCGCGCGCCGCTGAAATCAGCCCTGCTCGACCAGAGGCGCATCGCTGGCCTCGGCAACATCTATGTCTGCGAGGCTCTTTTTCGCGCCCGTCTGGCGCCGTCGACGCCGGCTGGTATTCTCGCGGACGCCCGCGGCGCCGCCACCCGGGCCGCGATCAAAGTCGCCAAAGCCATTCGCGATGTGCTCGACGAAGCGATCGAAGCCGGCGGCTCGACCTTGCGCGATCACCGGCAGGCGAATGGCGACATGGGATATTTTCAGCACGCCTTCAAAGTCTATGATCGCGAGGGATTGCCCTGCGTCAGGGAGCGCTGCCGCGGAATTGTCTTGAGGATCACGCAGTCCGGGCGTTCGACGTTCTACTGTCCGCGGTGCCAGCGCTGATCGCCGCGCCGGAAGGCCACCCTACCCCGCAAATCTCTTGACACCGCTTACCTCATAGTGTCTCATTCTTGGTAAATAGCGCTAATGAGCTCCCGAGACAGGAACCCGCGCTGCTTCAACATGTTAAGATGATTGCTGCATAATCCGTAGTATGAATTCTTAAGCGGGCCTCCATGTAGTTGGAGGCGATTTTTGATGAACGGCATCGGCTTTTCGCAACCCAGGGGACGGCAACTCGTGCAGCGTTCGGAACGACCGCGTCGATCGTCGACGCGCGGCTTCGTCACGGCGCTTCCACAGCATTCTCCCTAACAGCCGGATCGGGCAGTGCCAATGACAGCGCCGTCCGCTTCATCGCTCCTGGTCGGTGGAAGCGCGGCGCACGTCGCGCTTCAGGCGGTCAAGCTTAGGCTGGCCAACAGCGATGCGCGGAAGCTTGTAAGCCTGCGAGCAGCGTTCGGCAAAAAAATCGATGAGCAAGGGAATGTCGTCCAGCCGCTCCGCCAACGTCGGGACTCTGACCGGTACGACGCACAGCCGGTAATAGAGATCCTCGCGAAAGCCTTTTCCGGCGGACGGCCGAAACGAGATCGGCGCGACTAGCCCATTCTCGGCGAGCTGCGCGTCATTAACTGCACCGTGGTTTCCCTTGTTCCCTTCCGTGGCGCGAACGCCCATAAATCGCCCCGCTTCGCCTGGCGAGTTGCTCCCATAGCTAGATGCCCCGTCGGTATCAACGGCCCTCGATGGATCCGCCGGGTCCGGCACTCGTTGCCGCGGGCCTTTCGCACCAAAACCCCAGTACAATCTACTTTGGAACCTTGGGTCACTGGGGCCGGCGTTGTGCATCCACACCGCCGGACCACCGCCGACGAAGTACGTCGACACATCCTCGACCTGCAGGTTGAACGTGGCTACCGGTTGGTCGAAACGCTCGACGCGTCTAGCGGTGACCGGGACAAGTGTACCGTCGGTGGTAACCAATTGGTCGCCAACATCGACGTGTTTGGCAATGGTCCACCCTTTGTTCGCGACAAAGAATGGGTGATTGCGCGTGGCGGTGAGTGTGTAACAGCCATCTACTTGGATGTGATAGAATTGGGACGCGTTAGGATGCATACATTCGAGGACGCGATATGCATTCACTCCGTCCATCTCGCCTCTGGCCAAGACGAATTGCCCTCGAACAAGTGCCTCAATGGGAATCGGTCCTTCGGGTGTTTGCACGAGCGTGCCAGCAGCAAGGCAGAACGGCATGCCCGCCCGGCGCGCTTGCTCTGCCCTAGCGGCTCTCGCGCGGGCCTGCGCTTCTTCCAGAGTTTCACCGGGACGAAGTGTCGGATCGACGTCCTGGACCAACTCTGCGTCGGTGCGGGTAAGTGGATCATACTCGGGCGGCCTGGGCACCGGTTCAACCGGTTCTTGTTGTGGCTCTTGCGGCGAAGTTCTAAGCAGAGATTCGTTGGTTGGCCAACGGAATGCGGCTGCGCTGCGAGTTTAGGGCTGCGACGGCGCAGTGGATAGCCTGGTCGAGGACGTCTGGATCGGTGAAGGTCTGGTGAGCGAGATGGCGGGCTTTCAGATCGCCCCAAACGATCTCGATGTCGTTGAGTTCCGGGGCGTATTTGGGCAGCCACTCGACGGCGAGCCAATGGGCGCGTTCGGCGAGCGCGGCATGCGCCGCTTTGCTGACATGGATCGGGCCGTTGTCGAGCACGAGAACGACCGGCTTGAAGGGCGCGCCGGGCTTCGGGCCGTAGAGATGGTCAAGGAGCCGCAGATGCTCGATGAAGTCGGCGCTGCGCTTGGTGGGCGAGGTGGTGACGACGAGCTTGCGCCTTGCGTAGTCGAGCGAGCCCATCATCGCAACCTTCTTGGCTTGCCCCGGCGCCGGCACACGCAGGTCGGCGCCGCGCCTGGCCCAGGCGCGGGCAAGGTAGGGATGCGTGAGAGCTTCGCTTTCGTCGGCGAACAGAAGGACGATGTCGCCGGCCTCGGCTTGCGCCTTGCGCAGTTTGAGCCGCAGGCCGATGCGATCGACGGCGTCCTTGTCCTGACGCCCTTTCAGGGTGTGGCGCGGGCGGCGGAAGCGGAACCCCCTTTTTGGCGCAGAACCTTCGAGAGCTGCGATCTTGAGATCGTCACGCCTTCGCGGCTGGCGATCTCCTCGGCCAGGCGCGCCAGGGTCCAATTGGGCCGATCGGCGACCGGCGCCGATAACAGCGGCTCGGCCACCCGAAGCGCGGCCTGCGCCTTGAGCGGCTCCGGACCTGGCGCGACGCGCGCCTTGAGAGCCTCGACCCCGCCGCCGGCAAAATCGCTGCGCCAGAGCCGCACCGTATCCTCACGAACCCCAAAAGCTTCGGCGATTCGGGCGCTGGTCCAGCCGGCCAGCGTCAACAGGATCGCCCGCGCCCGGTCCGCCTCGGCCCGATCCGCGCCGCCGGCGAGAGCCTTGAGCGCCCCTTGTTGTTCCTCCGTCGCCGTCACTGGAGATTTGCCCGCCATGCCCCGTCCTCCGAATCAACCCAGAGAACGGAATCACGACCGGCAATCGTTGGCCAGTCCGATCAAACTTGCTTAGATCTTGGTTCGACGGCCGGTTCGACAGGCTCCTCTGGGAGCGGAGCGCGCCCCGGGATCGGGATGAACTTTAAAAGGTAAGCGAGGACGAAGGCTAACGCCATATTGGCGAGCAAGTTCTTATCCCAGGGCTGATCGGCAATCAGGTTGGTGATGATGGTTATGACACCTGTCGCGACCGAGACGATCGCGATACCCGTGAAGGTCGCGGCTAGAGCGGGTCCCATGTAGAGCACGAGGCCGGCGATCGCAGCGGCCGCGACAGCGCCGATCAAGGCGCTGATACCGACCTGAGCCCAATTCACGCGGGACCAATCCCAACCACCCTCCCAGCTATGCCCCGTCGCCTGGCCGACAGTTGAACCCACAACCGCCGCTATGGCGCCGACTAGCGCCATCGCCAGGACGATGGCGAGACCGCCAGTTAGCACTTCTGCCGCGACTAAAAGAATCACAGCGATCGCAAGGAGAAGTCCCACGACCAGACCCGCCCAAAAACCGGGGTCGCTGACCATTTCTTTGAGATCGTCCCACTGACGCTCAAAGAATCCCTTTTTGCCCGCTCCTCGGCGCGGGACTGGGCATCGCCGATGCGCGAAGGCAGGGTGGTCAAAGGATCCCGGGCCTTGGCATCGGCGGAATCAACCTGGTCGGTCAGCTTCGCCCGATAGTCGCCGAGGCTCTTGCCGAAGGCCTGATCCACCTCACCGAGCTTGCTATCGAGGCTGGCAGCGACTTGGCTTATTGTGCCGACCGCCGCCTTATTCGACTGAGCGGCGACAGAGGCCATTCGATCTGTAATGGCCTTGCCCTGGTGGATCACTTGCCCACGGGCTTGGCCAACGACTCGTTGCGTCTGTTGCGCCACGTGATCATGCGCACCGTTGATTACCGCAACGACAGCTGAACCAGAGTGCGCAATGCCACCTCCGATCTGACCGATGGCGTCATCAGCCTTGCCGGTGAGAGAATCGAAGGCTCCGCTCACTTGCGCAGAAATCTGCCGGGCAAGCTGGGGTGCGGCCCGCGAGCTGATGGTGGTGCGTGAGACGTGTTCGCCCAGCTCGGCCACCCCCCCTCGCCCGCAGTCAACGCCTTTTCACCCTGGCCGTGGAGGGAGCTGATCGCGCGGTCGCCCGCCACGCGAGTCTCTTGGGACTTGCGGACGGCGTGCGTGTGCAGTTGGGTAAGCGTCGTTTGTTCGGCGGAGGACAGATGCCCCGTCAGCACCTTCCTTAGATGGCCGAGCTGCTGTTTGCCTGCGACATGCGCCTGATGCAGCATGGTTCCCGCATTCTGGAAAACCGCCGTGACTTGGTTGACGAGCTGCGGCTGCCCAGCACCGAGTTGATCCCTGATCTCATTCCCGTGCTGGCGGAAGGCATCGGCCGCCTGAGGGCCAGTCGCGCGCAACTGCTCGGCACCATCGGAGACGCCATCGGAAATCTTGCCGACTGTGTCGGAAGCAATCTCGTGCGCGACCTTCGCCTTTGCTTCGACGATCTCCGGAGTACTGCCGCCGACTTGCGCCTTTGCGTTGCCGATCGACTCCGCTTCATCGGAACGGGCTTGAGTTTGGGAGACCAGCTGTTCTGAAACCTGCTCGGCCATCTGGACGGAACGGTCGGCATACGTGGCAGCGAGCTTGTCTACGTGGTCTTGACGCGTCCTGAACACGTTCTCGCCATCAGCGAGACGTGCAGCCCGATGCTCTTCCATCGCCGCCCGGCGGATACCTTCATCGGCGTCGAGCTGGCGTTCGGCGACAGCGATGTGTTGGTCGAGTTGCGCGCCCGTTGCTGCGAAGGACCCCTGTATCGCCTTTCTCTGGCCCTCGGCCGCCGCCAGCAAGGATTGCTGCGTCTGTGCGACGCGCCCCCTTGTTGTTTCGGCGCCGTGGGAGATCCGTGCGACAAAGCGTTGTCGCGCCAGGGTGGTCGCTGCAAGGAGCTGATCAAGAATCAGCCTTGCCCCGGGAGACCGGGCAACCTGAACCCCAAGTTTTGCCATAGCAGGGAGCAGGGGCGGCGCAGCGAGAGCCTCCGGTTCCCTCGCCGCTAGTGGTACGGGTGGCGGCGTGGCTAGCACCTCGTGCACCGACGGCAGCGCCACCGCTACTCCGTGCGGGGGGGCCGCGGTAGCCGCGAGTGGCCGAGCGCCCAAGCGTCCTGGCTGCGCTTCCCTCCGGGGCTTCGCCGTCTCAACTCTCGGAGTGAGCAGTTTGCTCCTGTCTGATACAGTGGGTGTAGCAGTTCCAGGACGAGGAAGAGCACCAGCCCGAGATCGCGCGCGATCGGGCACCGCGGAAGTCGGCTCAGCGGCGATCGCCTTGACCTCACGGGTACCGATCCTGGCGGCCTCCAACACCACCTGCACAGTTTCGCCGCGGTACGTTGTCGCGGCGCCGCGTTCTGCTACCATCGCTTTCGGGAACACTGTTGACGGCGTCGACCCGGGCATGGCCCATGGTAAGGCTGCCGGGCTGCCTGCTGCAGTTGTGGCGGCCGCCTCGTGAGGAGACTCGCTGCGCCGGGGAGCCATAAGGGCGACCCGGGATGGGGCAGACCCAACATTCGCACCTTCGGCTGGCGAGCTCGTTGCGGAGGCGGCGGCGGAAGTCGCGCCTAAGGACGTCAGCGTCACCGCTGGCTTCGTCGCAGCAGTGAGTTCGCCCGCCTTTGCCGCCTGCGCCATCGCCGCATTGCCGTATGCGGCGTGCATCGTCGCCACCTCGGCAGGCGTGGGCGGCGCGGGCGGAGGAATTGCGGGAGAGAGCGGAGGCAGCGAGGAGGAGCGAGCCAAACCCGGCGCGGGCCCGCCCGCGCCGCTTCTCTCGAACGTCGGGATGGTCGAGGCGGCGACGGGGCTTCGTTCAGAATGGCGAATGGGCCGGGCGGGCCGGAGCTTCATGCTCCAGCGCGGGATGCCTCTTTTCCCGGGCGGCGCCCGCGGGCGGGCTCACGACGCACCTTGCAGCATGGCTCCGTAGGCGCCGAGCTCGGAAGGCGTGAGCACGCGCGCCTCGCGCCGGAATTGCCGCGCCGTGGCGCGGACGACGTGGTCCATGCCGATCGACGGCGACCCGGCGTTGGCCGCGATGAGCGCCGCCGTCCGCGCCGAACCGACGATCCCAACACCGGTGAGGTCGAGGCGGGCCAGCGCGTCGAGGTTCACTTGCGCATCAAGCGGGGCCGACGGCGGAAAGGCTCGCTGCCAGATCCGGCGGCGTTCGGGGAGGGCGGGACGTGGAAAATGCACTCCCACGTGAAAGCGCCGGACGAAGGCCCCATCGATCTGATCCTTGAGGTTGCTGGCGAGGATCACGAGGCCGCGCGAATTCTCGAGTCGCTGAAGCAGGTAGCTGACCTCGAGATTCGCATAGCGGTCCGTGCCGTGCTGGATCTCCCCGCGCTTGCCGAACAGCGCCTCCGCCTCGTCGAAGAACAGCACCGCGTGGCTTTCTTCGGCTTCGCGGAACACGGCTTCGAGATTCTTCTCGGTCTCTCCGACCCATTTGGAGACGACGCGGGCGAGGTCCACCTTGTAGAGCGGAAGCTCAAGCAGTCCAGCGATGACCTCGGCGGCGAGCGTCTTGCCGGTGCCGGGATCGCCGGTGAAAAGCACCTTCATGCCGCGTCCGCTCGACAAGCGACCGAAGCCCCATCCTTCATCGACATGCCGTCCGAGCCGGAAGAAGGTCGCGACCTCGACGATCTGCTGGTGAAGATTCTTCCCGCCGCGCTCGACGGTCTACAACATCTTCCGCGCTTTCCAGCGACAGGGCGTGTGGGAGGCGATCTGGGAGGAACTGCGCGCGGCCCTGCGCGAACGGCTGGGGCGGGAGGCGAGCCCCAGCGCCGGCGTCATCGATAGCTGCTCGCTCAAGTCGGCCGAAAAGGGGGATGCGCGAAAGGCGAAGCAGACGCAGTGGGTTATGACGCCGGCAAGAAGGTGAAGGGGCGCAAGGTCCACGCTCTCGTCGATACCGAAGGCTTGCCCTTGCGGGTGGTGGTTCACTCCGCCGCCATTCAGGACCGGGACGGCGCCGCCCTGGTGTTTGACTGCATCCGCCAGCGCTTCAATTGGCTCGAACTCGTCTGGGCCGATGGCGGCTACAACGCCCGCCAGGTCGAACACGCCGTCGCCGCACAGCCGCCGCTGCGGCTGGAGATCGTCAAACGTCCAAACGACAGTTCGGGATTCGTCGTGCTCCCGCGCCGGTGGGTCGTCGAACGGACCTTCTCGTGGTTCGGCCGCAACCGCCGCCTGGCCAAGGATTACGAGAACCTTGCCGACACCCTCGCCGCCTTTATCACACTCGCCTGTATCAACCTCGCCGTCAGGCGCCTCGCCAGGACATAGACTTTTGAGTCAGGCTCTAAGTGGCCGAGCAGACCGGCAATTGTGAGTTCAGAAAATCCAAGATCCCCCGCGACACTGGCGAATGTGTGCCGAAGGACATGCGGCGTCACGCCTTTGAGGCCGGCCTTTGCGCACACCCGATCCAGTACCCGGACGACACCAACGAACTGGCCGTCACCCCAATCGGCTGGGAATGCGAAGGGCAAACCCTTCCGTCCCGGCACGGCTTCTACACACGATATTGCGGCGTCTCCGAGAGCCCTGATCTGAGCACCACTCTTTGTGTCAGGGAACCGGACGCAATGGTCTCGGCGGCCGACCCAACTACGCTCCAAACCCAAAACTTCCATTCGGCGAAACGCCGACAGGAGCATCATTCTGATCGCTGCAAGGCCGGTCGGGTGCTCTCCTTCGGCGGCCAGGCTCCGCATGACCTGTCCCAGATGCTGAAGTTCATCGTCGCTCCGCCGTCGTTGACGGCGTTCGACGGCAAGTTGTCGAACGCCCACTGCCGGATTCTTGCCGACGATGTTCAGCCGGGCCGCGTGGGCGAGAAGAGCGCGCAGCGTTCCAACGGTGCGGCTAGCAACTCCGGAGCCGCCAGTCGAATTACCGCCTCGGCCTACCTTACGGCCTCGCGCCGACTTGCCAACTGCAATGTCGGCCTGCATCCCCTCGATGTCGCGGAGGTTGAGACCGCTGACGAGCCGAGCGCCCAGGAGCGGCTTGATGTGAGTCTCTATGCGACTTCGGTCCATCTTCAGTGTCGACGTCTTGATCGGCCGGCGATTGCGCCCGAGGATCCGGCCAGCTTCTGCTTCCTCCAGATACCAGTCGCACACGTCACTGACCGACATGCCCGCTCGGACCGCATGCCGCTCGGCTGAGGGGTCTTCGCCCTTGGCGACGCCGGCGAGCTTCTCGCGAGCAAGTTCACGCGCATTCTCCGGCGTCAAAGCCCCATATTGGCCGAGTACCAATCGCCGCGTCCGCCCTTCGACGTTCCGATACTGGATGAGAAAGGTCTTCACGCCGGAAGGCTTCACCCGCACTCCGAAGCCTCTGAGCTCGCTGTCCCAGGTGAACACATCCCGACGCTTATCCGGTTGCAGCGCATCGACCGCTCGTTTGGTAATCTTAGCCAATGATCCATTCCTGCTCTCGTGTTCCATGCTTGTTCTCAAATCTGCTTCCCCGGATTGGCAGGCGGAGGTCGGGGAAGCACGGGGGAAGCACCGAAGCGAAAATCGCTGGGTAGAAGGAGGATAGGCCTAGGATGGCACCCCGCAAGAAAACTCCTTATCCAGTAGTGCCTTAGCTGGTTCTTGAATAGACAAAGATGCTGTGGCGTAAATGGCCTAGAGCGTGATGAGATTAGGCTTGGTATCCTGCATTGGTGAAGTAGTTTGCGCATTCTTCGGCGGTGTAGGCGCCGAGCAGTTCGCCCACCGCGGCGGTGAGGGTTTCGATTGTTCGGGCGGCAGCTTTGCGCAAGAGATGCTTGAGCTTGGCGAAGACCTGCTCGATTGGGTTCAGGTCAGGAGAATATTTGGGCAGGAAGAAGAGCTTGGCGCGGGCCGCCCGGATCGCCCGGCGGATGGCGCCGCCTTTGTGGCTGCCGAGATTGTCCATGATCACCAGATCGCCCGGCTTGAGGGTGGGCGCGAGCACCTTCTCGAGGTAGGTCTTGAACGCCTCGCCATTGATTGGGCCATCGAGCAGCCACGGCGCTTCAATCCGGTCGCAGCGAAGCGCGGCGACAAAGGTCATGGTTTTCCAATGGCCGTGGGGAGCGCTGGCCACCAGCCTTTCGCCCCGCGGCGCCCAGCCGCGAAGCGGCTCCATATTGGTCTTCGTCCAGGTCTCATCAATGAACACCAGACGCTCGGGCTCGATCTGGTCCTGACGCTTCTTCCATTGCGCCCGCCTTCGCGCGACGTCGGGCCGTTCGCGCTCGCTCGCCACGACGCTTTTTTTTGAAACTGAGCTTCTCCGCGTGGACGAAATTCCACACCGAGCGATAGTCGACCTTGAGCCCGCGCCCGGCGAGTTCCGCCACCAGCCCGCGCAGCGTGAAGGCTCCTTGCCGAATGCGCTCGGACAGAAAGGCCGCGTGCCCGTCGCGGATCGCCTTCGGCTTGTGTCCGCCCATCTGGCCCGGCGCCACGCTGCCCGTCTCGTGAAACCGCCGCACCCAGTTGACGACCGTGCTGACCCCAACGCCGAACTGAGCCGCCGCTCGATGGCGCGAAAGTCCGCCGTGCAAAACCGCTCCGACCGCCCGCTCACGAAGATCGTTCGAATAAGGCCTTCCCATCCATGCTGGCCTCCTTCCAGCCAGCACCCTGAATCAGAAAATCTCCGATTCGGGAATCCCCGTCGATTCAATCCAAATTCATCCCGCTCTAGGGACATTGCCAAGGTTGGGGTCGAGGGTTCGAATCCCTTCGCCCGCTCCAAATTTAATCAAAGAACTCAGTAGCTTATCTGACGCCGTCGAGTTCCTTTCTGCTCCAGAGCCAATTCTGCCGCCCGAATGCAAGCGCAATGGGCCGCCGGCCGTCTCGGCGGCCCGCCCGGGCAAAGGGCAGTCACCCACCGTCGCCGCGATCAGCGACGGGATCTCCAGGACCGGAACTCCGCCTCCGCGTCGTCGTTCGGAGGATAGCGGCCCGGCGCCCGTCTTGCGCTCTCCACCCAAAGCCAAGCGCGCTTCCTGCCGCTCCAAAAAACGCGATACCGAGCATGGCGCAAGCGGAGTAGCCTGACGAGTAAGGTCAGGGCGGCTTCAATCAAGAATCGCATGGCTCGGTGCGCTGCTGCGAGCTTCGGAGCGCGCTTGTTGACGTCGCGAGCGCCGATCCTACTCGAGCAGGGGTCGAATCCACCAATGGGTCGCGCAGGACAGCTCATTCAACCCGCGAAGCGGCGCGCGATGCGTTTCATCGGCGTCTCGACCGCGCAGTCTTCGATCATGAAGGTCTTTCCGCGGTGGGCTGCGGCGCTGGGCCTCGACGCGGCGCTGATAGGAATGGACTTCCCGTTGGACTGCGCCCCCGCCCGCTATCGGGAGGCGGTCGCATTCATCAAGGCCGATCCACTTTCGCTAGGCGCCCTGGTGACGACGCACAAGGTCAACCTGCTCAGGTCGGCGCGAGATCTCTTCGACGATCTCGATCCGTTGGCGCTGAGACTCGGCGAGGTCAGCAGCATCTCGAAGCGTGCCACAAAGCTCCGCGGTCACGCGAAAGACCCGATCAGCGTGGGCTGCGCCCTCGATGCAATTGTCGAAGCAGGATACTGGCGCCGGAGCGGCGGCGAAATGCTTGTTCTCGGCGCCGGCGGCGCCGCTATGGCCCTTAGCCTCGTGCTCGACGATCGCGCCAAGGCTGGCCAGGACGTCCCCTGCAAGCTCACCATCACCGCGCTCGACGAGCGCGGATTTGAGGACATTCGCGCCGTTCACGCGCGGGATGGCTTGGCCATCGCGATCGACTACGCCGTCACGCGTGAGCCGGAGGCGGCTGACCGGCTCGTCGAACGCCTTCCAGGCGGCTCGATGGTCGTGAACGCCACTGGGCTCGGCAAGGACCGGCCGGGTTCGCCGGTCACCAACGCCGCGCGCCTCCCGCACGATGGGATCGCATGGGACTTCAACTATAGAGGCGACCTGGAATTCCTGCGCCAGGCTCGCACGGCCGAGCCAAGCCGCAGGCTCCGCATTGAGGACGGCTGGATCTATTTCATCCATGGCTGGACGCGCGTGATTGCGGAAGTCTTCGCTATCGACATCCCGACTGCGGGGCCTGAGTTCGACAGGTTGAGCCGGATCGCTCGTGAGGCGACAGGACAAGAGTGAGACGGTTCAAGTCCGTCACCGAATGCGGTCGCCCGAGTTGGTGTCGAAGACATGGACGTTCGTATCAGCGAAATCGACCCCGATCGGGGCGCCATCACGGCGATCGAAAGACTTGTCCGCCTTGACTGTCATCGTTCCGCCGTCGACCCGGCAGGTGACGAGGGCGTGATCGCCCATGAGCTCGGTCGCATAGACTTCCCCGACGATCCTGCCCGCGTCTGGTTCCGTGACCCTGCAATCCTCCGGACGAACCCCAGCCACCGCGCGAGGACGCGTAGCGCGCGTGTTTGTCCCGAAGCTCCCGGCCGGACCGGAGAAGCGGCCGGCGGCAAGCTCGCCGTCGAAGACATTCATCGGCGGCGACCCGATGAAGCCCGCGACGAACAGATTGGCGGGCGCATTGTAAATATTGGCCGGCGTGTCGAGCTGCTGGAGCACCCCCTTTTCCAGGAGCGCCACGCGGTGTGCAAGCGTCATCGCCTCGATCTGGTCGTGCGTGACATAGAGCGTCGTGATGCCGAGCTGATGCTGCATGTGTTTGAGCTCGGCGCGCATGTAGCCGCGCAGCTTGGCGTCGAGATTGGAGAGCGGCTCGTCCATCAGGAACGCGGCGGGCCGGCGGATCATCGCGCGAGCGAGCGCCACGCGCTGGCGTTGTCCGCCGGACAGCTGCCGGGGATAGCGATCGAGCAGCATGTCGAGCTGCACCTGCCGGGCAACGTCCTTGACCGCCGCCTCGACTTCACCCTTCGGCCGGCCGCGCACGGTCAGCGGATAGGCGATGTTGGCGAACACCGTCATGTGCGGGTAGAGCGCGTAGGACTGGAAGACCATCGCGATGTCGCGATACTTCGGCAGCACGTTGGTGACGTCGCGATCGCCGATGCGGATCGAGCCGGAGGAGACCGTTTCGAGGCCGGCGATCATCCGCAGAGCCGTCGTCTTGCCGGAACCCGACGCCCCGAGCAGGACAAGAAACTCTCCGTCCTCGACTTCGAGGTCCAGTCCCTTGACCACCTCAACCGCGCCGAAAGACTTGTAAATGTTGTCAAGCCTCACTCGCATCGGCGTTATCCTTTAACCGCGCCGACGAGGAGGCCCCGCGCAATGTGCTTCTGCAGAAAGGCGGCGATGACGATGACCGGCGCGATCATGACGACGATCAGCACCGACATGTACCACCATTGCGGCCCGCGCGTGGTGTTCTGCGCCGCGACCAGCACCGGCATGGTCTGGGCGTTCGCGTTGGTGAGAAAGAGCGCGAGCAGGAACTCGTTCCAGGCCAGGATGAACACGAGCATGAACGTCGCCGCGAGCCCGGAGCGCACGAGCGGGAGCGCGATCGTGAAGAAGACCCGAAATTTCGATGCGCCGTCGATCTGGGCGCTCTCCTCGAGATCGAGCGGCACGCCGGCGAAGAAATCGCGCGTGAGCCAGACGACGATCGGCAGGTTGACGCCGGTATAGGTCGCGATCAGGGCGAGCTGGGTGTCGAGCAGCTTCAGATGCTGGAACATCACGTAGATCGGCAGCACGGCGACGATCGGCGGCATGATCCGGTTCGAGATCATCCAGAACTCGATGTCGTTGTTGCCGACAGCGGCCTTGAAGCGCCGGACGAATGTGCCGAGCGCCAGCAGGAAGAGCGCGATCGCGACGGCCCCCGCCGCCTGCCAGGGCACATGCAGGGCGGCGACCGCGACGATCACGGCGACCAGAAGCACAAGGAAGGTCAGGATCGCCGCCAGCTTGACCTGAAAGCGGATCCGCACCAGCGCGTAGGCCGCAAGCGCGCCGATGATGATCGCGAGCACCGTGCTCGAGAGCGTGACCACGATCGAGTTGAGATAGGGGCCGAGCGTATTGTTCTGCAGCAGCATGAAGTTCCACGCGTCGAGCGTCGGCTTGAAATCGACGAACGGAATGTAGAATGGACCGCTGTCGACCTGAACCTCGACCTTGAACGAGGTCACCAGCACCCAGTAGAGGGGAAAGAGGACGATGATCGTCCACAAGGCGAGCAGGGTGTAAACGACGACCTTCGTCGGCGCCGACATCTCCTCGAGGCTTTTGGCCTCGAACAGGCGGCGCATCAGGCCGCGGGAGTTCGACCGCGTCGCTCACTGATGCCTCCGCGTCCAGCGGACGACGTAGTTGAAGAACGACACGCAGGTGATCGTCGAGACGAACAAGAGCAGATAGCCGATCGCAGCCGAGCCGCCGAGGTCCTGGGTCCGCCAGGCGATGAACGAATGCAGGGTCATCGATTCGGTCGCCAGGCCAGGGCCGCCGGCGGTGAGAACATTGGGGATGTCGATGATCTTGAACGCCTCGATCAGCCGGATGAGGACCACGGTCGCCGCGATCGGGGCGATCGCCGGCCAGGTGATGTCGCGGAAGATCTGGACGCCGCTCGCGCCGTCGAGCCGGGCCGCCTCGAGCTGATCGCGTGGCTGGTTCTCGATCGCGGCCAGCAGCACGATGAACATGAACGGCGTCCACTGCCAGGTGTCCCCGACCAGCACCATGAAGCGCGCCGACCAGGCGTGATCCGCCCACGACCAGGCGCCGAGGCCGAGCGCCGTGCTCACCGGGGCCAATGGGCCTTTCTGCATGTCGGCGAACATCCGGAACATGTAGGCGACGCCGACCGGCGTCACCATCAGCGGAATGAAGAAGACGACCCGGAAGAAGCCGCGTCCGCGGATCGGCTGGGCGCAGAGGAGCGCAAGCCCGAGACCGATCGCAAATTGCGCCGTGACGCCGAAGAGGACGTACATGCACGTCGTCAGCAGCGTGCCTTGATAGGCTTTCTGCGGCAGCGTCGCGAGCATCGTCAGCACGAGGCCGGTCAGGAGGGCGATGGAAATGAGCCGCCCGATGAAGCCCGCTATGGTGAATTCCGTCCTGACATAGCGGATGAGCCAATAGAAAACGGCCGCGGCGTAGACGGCGAAGGCGATCCACCCGGACATCTCGATCGGCTTCATGGTGCCGATGAGATGATATTGCTGAGCGCCGAACAGCAGGCGCTTGTAGTTGTAGAGGCCGATGAAAGTGAGCGTGAAGCTGCCGCCCGCCAGCGCAAAGCGGCAAAGCGAGAGATAGACGGAAACAATCAGCGGGAAGATGGCAAAGCAGAGGAGGATGATCACCGCCGGCAGCACCATGATGCGGCCGGAATGACGGTCAATCCATTCGTCGCGGGTTTCGCGCGCCTGGAGCCTCGTTCGGCGCTGCCTGAGCTAGAGTCATGTGTCCTTGGAGTTTCCGGCTCTCGGCGCGACGCTCCCGCTAACGATGCGGATTGAATGGGTGAGGGTTCCCCGGCGCGTCGCGACGCGCCGGGGAAGGGCGCGAGCCTGTCAGCGCTGGATGCCGAGCGAGCCCTTGTAGAACTTGAGCTGGTTCTCGACGCCGATCTGCTCGTTGAGATCGTTCCAGCCGTCGAGCACGGCCTTCACCGTCCCGTCCTCGTCGAGTTCGCCGGCGAGGTAGCGGGCGATCGCTTCGTCGAGCACCACCTGCTGGTATTTCTGGTTCTGCGGGATGCGCAGATCGAGCACCATGTTGGGGCTGTCGAGGCTGTCCTTGATGGCGCCGAGATAGCTGTCGCCGGCGACCTTGCTCATGCCGGCGTTCTTCCAGGTGTCGTCATAGGTGAACTGCGATCGACCGATAGGGATTGAACCCGCTCTTGCCGATCGTCACGTCCACATCCGACTGTTTGGGCTGCGACATGTAGGACAGGAACGCGTAAGCGGCGTCCTTCACCTTGTCCTTGGCCTTGGCGTTGATGCCGCCGCTCCAGCCGCCGAACGCGGCGTAGGGCGCATGGTTGACGCCGTCGATGGCGTAGGGGCAGGTGTCCTTGGTGCACGCCTCGAGCTTGCCGGTCGACCAGTTCAAGACCTCCTTCGAGCCGGGCGTGATGACCGAGCCGGTCTTGTCGATGACCTTCGAGATCTTCGGATCGATCGCCATGACGCCGACATCGCCCCAGTCGAGGTTCAGCGCGCATTTGCCGGAGACGAACAGCGGACGCGTGTCGCTGACGTCGAGGTTGAGTTCGTCCGGCGGGCCGTACTTGCCCGACTCCTTGAGGAACTTGAGCGCCTTGCGGAACGCCTCGTTGTCGATGAGGGGCCTCATGTCCTTGGTGTCGAAGAACGTGCCCTGGCTCGTTCCCTTCGCCTGCACCATCGAGCTCGTGATGTCGGTGATGAACCAGTAGCTCTGGGCGTTGCGCTTCTTGGCGATGCAGGAGCCGTAGACCTTGGTCCCGTCGAACTCCTTGCCGTTCACCGCCTTGGCGACCTCGAGATATTCGTCCCAGGTCTTCGGCGGCTTCAGGCCCGCCTTCTCCAAAATGTCCGTCCGATAGTAGAGCATATGAAAGTCGCCATCGAGCGGGACGAGATAGATCTTGCCATTGTAGGTCGCGGAGAAATTGCGGAAGAACGGACCGATCTGGTCCCAGTCGATCGCCTTGTCCTTCGCGATGCGCGGTCCCAGCTCTTCGAGATAGCCGCCGGACACATAGTCGACCATCCACTGCGGCGCGAACACCGCGGCGTCGACCGAGTTGGTGCCGCTCGCCCAGTCGGTGAGCACTTTCTGGTAGAGATCCGAAAACGGGACCGCGATGATGTTGATCTTCGCGCCGGTCAGCTTCTCGAATTCAGGCGCGCGCCGCTGCAGCGGCTCCTGGATCGCGCCGGTCTGCGTCATGATGTTGACCGTGACGCCGTCGAATTCTCCGGCCTTAGCGCCAAACGACGAAGCGAGCGCGAACACCGCGCCCGCGATCGCCGTCGTTATGCTCAATACCTTTGACATGCTCAGTTCCTCCCGATCGGCGCCGCGCCCCTGGCGTCTCTTACGTTCCCTCTCGAGCCCTCGCCTCGGCGCGTGCGGGGCGCTCGATCAATCGATTTTGGCGATTGACTGAAAAAACTATACTTGCGGCTCGCGCAGCGCGTCAACGCGCCACAAGCAGGCGGCGGGGACCCGTCATATGTTCAAGGCGGCGTGTCGCGCTGGGCAGACGCTGCGCCGCCCGCACGAGAGGATCGAAGCCGTGCCTCAGTCGAGCCGGATTGACGTCGCCGCTCTAGGCGAACTCGTCGTCGATCTCATCCCGGCGCGCGCCGCCGATGGAAGCGCTTGCCTCGCGCCAAAGCCGGGGGGCGCGCCCGGCAACGTCGCGGTCGGGGTCGCGCGTCTTGGGGGTCGGGCGGCAATGCTAAGCAAGGTTGGCGACGACGCCTTCGGCCGCCTTCTGATCGAGACGCTGACTGCGAACGGGGTCGCGACGGAGGCCGTTTTGACGACCCAGGCGGGCAACACCTCGATGGCGGTGGTGACCGTCGCGCCGGACGGGGAGCGCGAGTTTCTCATCTATCGCAAAGGCTCGGCCGACTCGACCTACGCCGCCGAAGACGTCGCGGCGGACGTCATTCGTTCGGCGCGGATCCTCCACGTCGGGAGCCTATGGCTCGGCGAGCCAATCTGCGGCGCCGCCCAGCGCCAGCGGTGCGGACCGCGCACGAAGCTGGCGCGCTCGTCTCAGTCGACGTCAATCTGCGGCCGTCCCTTTGGCGGAGCGTCGATGAGATGCGCGCGGTGGCGCTCGAAGCGGCGATGGAGGCGGACATCCTGAAGGTCAGCGCCACGGAACTCGCGCTGATGGCGGGTACGGCGGATATCGAAGAGGGCGCCGGCGCGGCTCGCGTCCCCCAGGCGACGCCTCCTTGCCATAACATTCGGCTCCGAGGGGGCGTTGCTGGTTTCGCGCGACGGTCGAGCCCGCATTCGCGGTATTGAGGTCAAGGTCATCGATACGGTCGGCTGCGGCGACGCCTTCATGGCTAGCCTGCTCGCCGATATTGCGGCCCAGGACGCCGACTTGGCTTCCGAGGAAGGCCTCGTCAGCATTGGCCGGCGGGCCGTGGCCGCAGGCGCGTTTGCAGCGACGGCGGCAGGAGCGATGGACGGGCTGCCGACGCCGGCCCAACGCGACGCCTTTCTTCTCGCGGCTCAGTCACTCTAGGGCATCGAGCATAGGCCAGAGGGATCGGCTGGAGTCGTACAGGGCGTCGAAGAGCTCTGCGTAACGCGAATAGCGGTCGCGCCAGGCAGGATGGGGGAGTATTTCGTCGCTGAACGAGACGAATCGCCTGCGCGCCTCCGCCCAGTCCGCCGCCTCGCCAACGGCGACCGCCGCGATCATTGCACAGCCCGCAACGCCTGCCTCCGGCTGCGCCGGAACGACTATCGGGCGATCATAAATGCTGGCCTTGATTTCAAGCCATAGGCCGCGCGCCCCGCCTGCCGCTGCAACAACGGACTCGATTGGGCCAGTCTTGCGTTCGAGAACGAATAGATTGCGCCTGGCCGCGAACGCGACGCCTTCCATGACCGCGCGATGAAGATGACCTGCGCGATGTCCGCTTGCGAGCCCGAAGAACTCCCCGCGGGCCTTGGCGGCTCCGAACCGCTCCCCGCTGAGGTAGGGCAGGAACAGGAGGCGATCGCATCCAGGCGGGGCCGCCTCGGCCATGGAGACGATTGCGTCATAATCGATCTCGTTGTTGTGGAAGGCGCGGCGGGCCCAGCGCATCGCGTCGCCGCCCGCGTCGAGGATGGTGAATGCGCCCCATGCGCCATCGGCAGTCCGCATGTTCGTGACCACGGGATCTTGCAGCGGCTTGCCGCTGTAGGCCGTGATGAGCGTTGACGTGCCGGTGATGTCGGAGCCGCGATGTTGGGGCGATACGCCCGATCCGAGCAGCGTAGCGGCGAAGTCGCTTGTGCCGGCTGCGACTGGCGTTCCCGCCAGCAAGCCCGTTTCCGCGGCGGCTTTCGCCGTCACGGACCCGAGCACGGCTTGGGCCGTCCGAACCTTTGGCAGAAGACGGGCCTCGACGCCAAGCAGGGAAGTGAGTTCGGAGCTCCAATCGCCCTCTCGCGCATCCCAGAGATAGGTGCAGGACGCGTCGGACTCGTCCATGCCCAGAGTCCCTGTCAGCCGGAAGTTCACGTAGTCCTTCGGCATGAGAACCGAGGCCGCTCGCGCCAGCGCCTCAGGTTGATTGCGGGCGATCCATTTCAGCTTGAACCCTGGCCAGGCGACGGACGGAGGATTGGCGGCAATCGGCCACAGCGCGTCCAGGTCATGGGCGGCGACGAATGCGGAGACCTCCTCGCCTGGCCGCTTGTCATTCCAAAGCTGAACCAAGTCCAGCACGAGTTGGCCGTTGTCGTCGACCAAAACCGTCCCGTGCATCTGTCCGCACGCGGAGATCGCGCCAACTCGGCGAGCCGCGCCTTCCGTCGTTTCAAGAACGCGGCGAATGCTTTCGACCGCCCCGTCCCACCAGTCAGCTGGCCGTTGCTCCGCCAAGCCGAAGCCTGGCACGATCTGATCGTGTTGCCGCGCGCGGAGAGCGAGCATCTGTCCCGAGCGATGAAAAAGCGCCGCGCGGACGCTCCCAGTTCCTATATCGATTGCGAGAAACAGGTCTTTTTGCACTGCGGTCACGCCGCATCGCTCTATTGCAGGTTGGTGTGGCGGTTGAGCATCATCCGATGCGCATCGGGGATCGCCTGCGCCAGTTCCAGGACAACCGCATCGAGAAGAACGAGGCTCGTCTGCTCGAAGAGACTGCCCCCGAACTGTCGCGTCGTTTCGACCGGGACATGGAAAACGCAGTCGGCGAGCTTGGCAAGCTCGCTGTCCGGCTCCCGCGTGATCAAGGCGATCCTGGCCCCTTCCGCTTTGGCGATGTGGCCGAAATGAAGACTGACCGAGGTCTTTCCGGATCCCGAGATGACGCAGAAGCCATCCCCAGCGCGAATGGATGGGGCGGTAACTTCACCGACAAAATGTGCACTGTGGCCGATGTGCATGAAACGCATCGCCGCCATCTGCGCGACGAGGCCAGAACGCCCTTGTCCGGAGAAGAACCACCGGCGCCCCTTATCCCGGAAGACGTCCACCAAGGATTCGAAGGCGCTTGCATCCACGCGCGCCAGCGTTTCCGTTATTTCGCGTCCGACGGCCAGCCACGCCCCGGATTGCGCAATCGGTCCTTGATCCATTTGGCCACCCCTCCGGGATCGTCCGCGCCCGTGATGGCGCTCCCGACGATCACGATCTCAGGCTCAACCTGAAGCACGGCGTCCAGGTTCTTCGGTCCCAGTCCGCCCGCGAGAGCGACGCGAAAGCCTCGACGGCGCATGGCCGAAACGGCGTCGATGTGCGCGGATGACTGGTCGCCCGCCATCCGCGCATCGGTTGCGGAATGGACGCCGACATAAGCGAAGCTCTCGGGAAATGCGGTCCCCGCGGGCAGAAGCTCGGCCTTTCCGGACTCAGTGATGGTGTCGACGAGGACAAAGGCCCCGAAGCGATCGGCAACGCGTGCGACCGCAGCGTGGGTTGCGCGCGAGGTCGAGGAAAGGACGGTCATCAGCCGTGCGCCCGCGCCAAGCACCATCTCGGCCTCAAGGTCGCCTCCGTCCACGGTCTTGGTGTCGGCGAGAATCGGAGTGTCTGGGCAAAGCTCCCGTGCGGTGGCGATCGCCGCGATCCCGAAGCGCTTGAGGAGCGGCGTGCCTATCTCGACAATGTCGGCGATCCCTCGCACCTGCGTAATAACGCCGACGTGTTCCGCCTTGTCGATCGCAACCTGCAGCAACACCCGGCCCGCTCCCCGATCGCAGCACGGTCCTCACGTCACAAGGCAGAGTTAGAGCGTTGGCGGCGTCGTTGCAATTGGCGGGCTTCGCGATCTCGCCGCGGTTTCAAAAGGACGGTCGCCGGGCCTCACATCCCGTAGCCGCGCGCCATAGCGGCGGCGCAAAGCGGGATCAGCGCGAACAGCCCCGCCTCGACATAGAGGACCCTGCGCAATTGCGCGACCTCGTCCGCAGGGGGCCGGAACGACGCGTCGGCGCGGACCCGCCTGCGCCAGACAATATACATATAGGTCGGCGCGACCGAGAGGAGCGCGACCCCGACGAACAGGGCCATCTTGGCCCAAAAGAAGGTGTTGACGACATAATACTCGTAGCCCTTGGCGCCAAAAAACACCCGCAAGACGCCCGCGGCGATGACCAGCGCCGCCAGAATGCCGAACCAGGCGTCAACGCGAACCAGTCTCAGCGCCATGCGGTCATCGATCGGCCCGGCGGTCAGAAAGATCTCCGCCGACAGGATCCCGGCGAGGGAAAAGACCGCCAAATGATGGAAGCTTGCGAGCAGCCAGTCGACGAACAATTTTCACCCTCCGGAGAAACCGGCCTCACCGTAACTGCGCAATATCGCCGCCAGCAAATGGGGCCGAATAAGGCGATTGACTTTGGCCGGCGCGCCGCCTATAGGCCCGGCTCGCTTCAAGCGCGGCCGCCAAGCCGCGCTTTTGGTTTTGAGCACGGGCTCGAAACCCGAGCGGTAAGGCCGCGGCTCGCGAGAGCCGCATTGTCGGTCAACTGCCAAGAAGCCGGCCGCGCGTGACCCTCATGCGTATTGAGCCGGGCGGAACACGGGAAAGAACGATGTTCGCAGTCATCAAGACCGGCGGCAAGCAGTATAAGGTCGCCGCCGAGGATAAAATCACCGTTATGACGCTGCCCGGCGAGGCCGGCGCGAGGATCGTGTTCGGCGAGGTGCTGGCCCTGTTCGACGGCGCGTCCAGCCACGTCGGCGCGCCGCACGTCAAGGGCGCAAGCGTCGTCGGCGAGATCGTCGAACAGACGCGCGGCCCCAAGGTCTACGCCTTCAAGAAGCGCCGGCGCAAGAATTCGAAGCGCAAGCGCGGCCACCGGCAGGACCTTACGGTCGTTCGCGTGACGGAGATTCTGACCGACGGCGAAACGCGCGCAAGCGCGGCGTCCCCGGAATAGGTAGAGAGCGCAATTCCCCGGCGCGTTCGAACGCGCTATAGGTCGATCGGATTGGGACGCCCGCTTTTCTGGGCCGGCGGCCCAGCCAAGGTTTTGGAGCGAGGATCATGGCTCACAAGAAGGCAGGCGGTTCGTCGCGCAACGGCCGCGATTCGGCTGGCCGGCGCCTTGGCGTGAAGAAGTTCGGCGGCGAGCGCGTTACCGGCGGCATGATTCTTGTACGCCAACGAGGAACGAAATTTCACGCCGGGCGCAATGTCGGCCTCGGGACGGACCATACGTTGTTCGCCACCGCCGCCGGCGAAGTCGCCTTCGAGCGAAAAGGCGATGGACGCCAATATGTAACGGTGCGTGCGACTAGCGCTTCAGAATAAAGCGGGGAAACAAAGACGAGAGCCCCGCTTCGGCGACAAGCCCCCGCGGACGTTCTCGAAAAACCAACTTTCGAGATGAGATTGAAGGCCAAGAGCCTCCTCATTCGTCCGGTAAGCTCAAGGGGATGCGGCCGCCGTGTCCCCTTCGTCGTTTTCGGCGCCTTGAAAGGGGCGCTGACCGGAGAAACAAATGTTCCCCGATCTGGCGAGAGACGATGTGTTCCGCCTCGAGACGTCGCGGCTCTGGCTGCGCTGGCCCAGAATGGGCGACGCCGCGGCGATCGAGAGATTCTGCAGTCAATGGGAGGTCGCGCGCTACACCGCCCGCATTCCCCACCCCTATTCGCCCGGCTCGGCTGAGCGGTTCGTCTACGCGGCGCGCGAAGCCAACGCCTCCGGACGCGATTTGACCCTGGTCATGACGCCGATCAAGGGCAAGCGGGACGCTATCGGCTCGATCAGCCTCGAATCGCGGGGCGAGGACCGTCTGGCGCTGGGCTATGTTCTGGCGCCCGAAGCGTGGGGAAAGGGTCTCGCGACCGAGGCCGCGGGAGCGATGATCGACGCGGGCTTTTCGCTGACGCCGGCGATCGAGATTCTGGCGAGCGTCAGGGTCGAGAACGAGGCCTCGATAGCGGTGCTCGGCAAGTGCGGATTTCAGTTGATCGGGACAGGCCTGCAAGGCGCGCCGGCGCGCGGGGGAATGGTCGAGTGCATGAGCTTCCGCCTGACCCGCGCGGACTGGACCGGCGCGGCCGCCTGGCGCCGCCCGGCTGCGGCCGACTGGGCGCGGCGCCATGACCGGCCAGACGCGATGAAGTTTCTCGACCAGGCGCGCGTCTATGTGCGCTCCGGCGACGGCGGGGCGGGCGCGGTCTCGTTCCGGCGCGAGAAATTCATCGAGTTCGGCGGCCCGGACGGGGGCGACGGCGGCCGGGGCGGCGATGTCGTGATCGAATGCGCCGACGGGCTCAACACGCTCATCGACTTTCGCTACCAGCAGCATTTCAAGGCCAAGACCGGAATGCACGGGATGGGCAGGAACCGCGCCGGCGGACGCGGCTCCGACGCCCTCCTCAAGGCGCCGGTCGGAACCCAGGTCTTCGACGACGAGACCGGCGCGATGCTCGCCGACCTGACGGAGCCCGGTCAGCGCGTGGTGATGGCGCGAGGCGGCAATGGCGGCTTCGGCAACGCCCATTTCACCACTTCGACGAACCGAGCCCCGCGCCGCGCCAATCCCGGCCAGCCCGGAATCGAGCGCACGCTTCTGCTCAGGCTCAAGCTGATCGCCGACGCGGGGCTGATCGGCTTGCCGAACGCCGGCAAATCGACCTTTCTCGCGGCGGTTTCGGCCGCCAAGCCCAAGATCGCCGACTACCCGTTCACCACCCTCCATCCCGGCCTTGGCGTGGCCAGGATCGACGGGCGCGAGTTCGTCCTTGCCGACATTCCCGGGCTGATCGAGGGCGCGCATGAAGGCCACGGCCTCGGCGACCGGTTCCTCGGCCATGTCGAGCGCTGCGGCGCGCTGGTGCATCTCGTCGACGCGACGTCCGCGAACGCCGGCGCCGACTACCGCACCGTTCGCCGCGAGCTTGCCGCCTATGGCGCGGGACTGGCCGGGAAAACCGAGATCGTCGCCTTGTCGAAGGTCGACGCGGTCGACGAGGCGACCCTCGAAAAACAGACCGAGCGCCTCAGGCGCGCGATCCGCGGGTTCGGCCCCACACCTGGCCCGGGCGCAAAGCGCACGAGGCCGCTCCTGCTCTCGACCGCGACCCGGACCGGCGTCACCGAGGTTCTGCGCGCCACGATGGCGGCGATCGAGGCGCGTCGCGCGAGCGAGCCCAGGACGACGCCCGACCCGGCCCGCTGGGCGCCGCCGATCTAGCGGCTCTAGCCTCCCGAAGGGCCGACTTGAGCAGGGCGGATCACAAAGCCCCCGTTCGCTTAGTTCCATTTTAGTTCCACGCCGTAATGATTTCAGGCGTTTGGGACCCGGTTTAGTTCCAGCTCTCTAAATATTAACATAAATTATACGTATTATCACACTCGGAGCGGCGTGGTCCGGCCTGCCGACAAAATCGCCCCGAGGCAGGCGCGTCTCCCATGGCGGAGCGCCGTCCCTCGACGGGCCGAGAGGCGTCCGAAGGGCCCCGGCGCTTTGCGGGCGATAACATTAATATCAGGCCGATCTGTAAAAATTTCTCCCGGAAGGTTGCATTGTCATAAAATCGACTGTAAATCTCGCCACGACCCTTACCGGTTGGTCATGTGGTTAAGGGAAGGTTCCTGAGGCGATGAGAAAAGCAGCACTGAAGTGGGCGTTGATCGCAGCGAGCGCGGTCCTTCCGGCCGGCGCCGACGCCGCGACTTACAGCTTTGACTTTTCGACCACGGACGCGGTGTTCGCCGTGGCGGCGACGCTGACGACCGCCGACACGCTGAATGCGATCGGCGGCTACGATGTGCTCTCGATCTCGGGGACGCTGTCCGGCCCCGGCGGCGGAACGATCTCGCTGGTCGCGAACCCGGATCAACCCAATCCCGGCGCCACCACATATTTCATGTACGACAACGTCTACTTTCCCGGAGGAACGCCGAAGGTCGATGAGTACGGGATCTTATTCTCCGTCGGCGCTTATGATTATGAACTCTATTCCATCGGCCCGTCGACTTACTATCTGTCATCGACCAATCCGGCCGGGGGTTATGTCCCTGGCGAAGCGGCGACTTTCGGCGCCCCGGCGACGATCGCCGCAAGCGCCGTGCCCGAGCCGACGACCTGGGTGTTGACGCTGCTCGGCTTCGCCGGCCTCGCGCTTTTCGCCGGGCGGAAAGCCCGCCGGAGCGCCGCGGCGGCGGTCAGAGCCGCCTAACCGGCATAGCCCTCATTTCGGCAGCCGGCGCCGCCCGCCTCAGATCTCAGTTTCGCTCGGGTAGCGCCTCGCTATGCGCGGAAAGGCTGGAGCGGGCGAAGGGAATCGAACCCTCGTATGAAGCTTGGGAAGCTTCCGTTCTACCATTGAACTACGCCCGCGCGCTTAGAGCGGCGAATGGCAGGAGAGGAGGGACTCGAACCCCCAACCCCCGGTTTTGGAGACCGGTGCTCTAACCAATTGAGCTACACTCCTACTTCAGCGCCGTTCATGCCGCATCGCGCGCTCCGGCGCAAGGGAGGACGCAAGGCCGAGAACGGGCCCTCGCCTCGGCTTGACTTCGCCGCCTCGCCTCGCCAGTTTCCGCGGCGCCGCGCTTCCCCTTACGCGGTTCGCCGCAAGGACCGGATGCGCACTTATCTCAGCTTCGAAACGCCGGTCGCCGACATCGACGCCCGTCTCGACGACTTGCGGACCGTCGCGGAGAAGGGCGATTCGCCGGCGCTCGCCGACGAGATCGGCCGGCTCGAGGCGCGGGCCGAAAAAGCCCTGGCCGACCTCTACGCCAACCTCACGCCCTGGCAGAAAACCCAGGTCGCCCGCGCCCAGGGGCGCCCGCGGTTCGGCGATTACGTCAAGGAGCTTGTCAGCGAGTTCACGCCGCTCGCCGGCGACCGCTATTTCGGGGAGGACGAAGCGATCGTCGGGGGGCTCGGACGGTTCGATGGCGAAGCGGTCTGTGTCCTCGGGCAGGAGAAGGGCGACGACACGGCGAGCCGGGTCAGGCACAATTTCGGCATGGCCCGCCCCGAGGGCTATCGCAAGGCGACGCGGCTCATGCAGCTCGCCGACCGCTTCGGCTTGCCGGTGATTTCGCTCATCGACACCGCCGGCGCTTTTCCGGGAATCGAAGCCGAGGAGCGCGGGCAGGCCGAGGCCATCGCCCGCTCGACCGACGCCTGCCTTTCGCTGGGCGTGCCCAATGTCGCGGTGGTCATCGGCGAGGGCGGCTCCGGCGGCGCGCTCGCGATCGCCGCCTGCAACACCGTGCTGATGCTCGAGCACGCGGTCTACACGGTCGCCTCGCCCGAAGCGGCCGCCTCGATTCTCTGGCGCAATTCCTCCCGCGCGCAGGAGGCGGCGACCGGCATGAAGATCACCGCCCAGGACCTGATCAGGTTCGGCCTCATCGACGGCGTCATCCCCGAGCCGCTGGGCGGCGCGCACCGCGACCCGGAGGCCGCGATCGCCGCGACCGGCGAAGCGATCGGCCGGGCGCTCAAGGCGCTTCACAATCTGGGTCCTGACGAACTGCGCAACGCGCGGGCGGAGAAGTTTCTGGCGATGGGGCGGAAGATTTAGGCTTCGGTCCCGACCCTCGCTCCCCTCCAACCCTCGACAGGCCCGGGATAAGGGGAAAGGGGAGAAGCGCGACGGGAGACATTCATGCTTGAGACCATGCGCTGGTTCGGGCCGGACGATCCGGTCAGCCTGGACAATGTGCGAGAGGCCGGCGCGGCTGGTGTGGTCAGCGCGCTGCATCACAGGAACCGCGGCGAGGTGTGGAGCGAGGACGAGATCCTCAAGCGCCGGGCGGAGATCGAGCGCACCGGCCTCGTGTGGTCGGTGGTCGAGAGCATCGGCGTCGGCGAGGAGATCAAGACCCGCTCGGGCGGCTTCCGCGCCAAAATCGACAATTACAAGCAATCGATCCGCAACGCCGCGCGCGCCGGGGTCAAGACCTTCTGCTACAACTTCATGGCGCTCACCGACTGGACGCGGACCGACCTCAACTGGCCGCTCCCCGGCGGCGGGACGGCGTTGCGGTTCGACGCGACCGACTATGCGGCTTATGACCTCTTCATCCTCGAGCGCGAGGGCGCCGAGGCCGACTATTCGCCCGAGCGCGTCGCTCAGGCGCGGGCGCGCTTCGAGTCGATGGCGCCGCGCGCGATGCAGGCGCTCGAACGCACGCTCATCGACTGGCTGCCGGCGCGTGACTTCACTTACGACCGGCGCAGCTTCAAACGGGCGCTTGACGCCTACAGGGAGATGTCGGCCGATGACCTGCGCGCGAGCCTCATCGCCTTCGTGCGCGAGATTGCGCCGGTGGCCGAAGACGAGGGCGCGCGGCTCGCCATCCATCCCGACGATCCGGCCTTCCCGATCTTCGGCCTGCCGCGGGTCATGTCGACCGCCGAGGACGTGCGCAAGCTGTTTCAGGCCGTCCCCTCGAGCGCCAATGGAGTCACGCTCTGCGCGGGTTCCTTCGGCTCGAACCCGGGGAACGATCTCGTCGCGATGGCGAAGGAGTTCGGCCCGCGGATCCATTTCGCCCACCTGCGCAATGTGAGGCGCGAAAAAGACGGCTCGTTCTTCGAGGCCGACCACCTGGACGGCGAAACCGACATGGTGCGCCTCGTCGCCGCGCTGATGGCGGAGGAGGATCGCCGCCGGGGCAATGGCCGCGCCGACGCCGAAATTCCAATGCGCCCCGACCATGGGCACTTGCTCGGCGAGGACGGCAAGAAGCGGGTCAATCCCGGCTATTCGTTCATCGGCCGCCTGAAGGGCCTCGCGGAACTCCGCGGCGTCATGCGGACGGTCGAAGCGTTCCGGAGCGGCCGGGTGAGCGAGGAGATCAGGGCCGACGGGTGAAGGATCACCAGGATGAGTTTGGCCTGCGAAACGCCCCGGTCAGGAATCGATAGGTAGTTCTCCCCATTGCCGGCTTGGTTGGCCGGCTCCATCATCTCCTGTGACGCAACAGTCTGGTGCATTCCAACGGTGCGAAGCGTCTGATTTGATCCGCTAGAAGTCTCGATAACCATCTTTCGGATTGGCGCAAAATGTTGGCCAAAGAGGGCACGTTCGTGGAACGGAAGCTCGCCGCCATCCTTGCCGCCGACGTCGCCGGCTACAGCCGGCTCATGGAGCTTGACGAAGCGGGGACCTTCGAACGGCTCAAGGCCCACCGGATCGAACTGGTCGAGCCCGCGATCGCGGCGCATCGCGGCGCAATCTTCAAGCTGATGGGCGACGGTCTGCTCGCCGAGTTTGCGAGCGTCGTCGACGCGGTCGAATGCGCCGTCGACATCCAGCGCGGCATGGCGGCGCGGAACGCCGGCCTCCCCGAGGACCAGCGCATCGATGTCCGCATCGGGGTCAACCTGGGCGAAGTGATCGTCGAGGGGACGGACCGGCACGGCGAGGGTGTCAACATCGCCTCGCGTCTCGAGCAGCTTGCCGATCCGGGCGGAATCTGCGTGTCCGGCAAGGTGGCGAGCGAGGTCGAAAAGAAGCTGGCGTTCGGCTTCGAGCCGATGGGCGCGCAGAAGGTCAAGAACATCAGCGAACCGATTCCGGTCTATCGGGTGAGGCTCGACGGCGTCAAAGTGCCGGCGAAGCGCAAGCCGGCTGAACCCGCCCCTGCCATCCGGGCGAGGCCGCTCGCTGCGGCTTTGCTTCTCCTTGCCGGCCTGGCCGCGGCCGGCTGGTACGGTCTCTCCCGATCGCCAGCGACCCATGTGGCCGGCGCGCATGTTCCCTCGATCGCGGTTCTGCCGTTCGACGATCTGAGCGCCGACAAGAGCCTCGGCTATCTCGGCGACGGGATGAGCGAGGACATCATCACCATGCTGTCGCGCTTTCCCGATCTCTCGGTGATTGCGCGCAACTCGTCCTTTGTCTACAAGGGCAAGCCCGTCGACGTCCGCCAGATCGGCCGCGATCTCAACGTCGACTATGCGCTCGAAGGCAGCGTCCGCAAGGAGGCTGACCAGGTTCGCATCACCGCCCAGCTCATCGATACGCAGACCGGCAAGCATGTCTGGGCGGATCGCTACGACAAGGCGGGAAAGGACCCCCTGGCGCTACAGGACGAGGTGACCGGGAAGATTGTCGGCGCGATGACCGGCGAGACCGGGCAGATCAAGAAGGGCCAGTATCAGGACGCCTGGGGCAAGGACGCCACAGACCTCGGCGAATACGATTACTATCTTCGTGGACACGATGTTTTTATGAACTTCACGAAGGCGGACAACGACCACGCTCGACGGATATGGGAAGAAGGGCTGGCAAAATATCCAGACTCGAACCTGCTCAAGGTCAAGTTAGGATGGTACCACTTCAATGCTGGCTGGTACCTTTGGAGCGACGATATTCCCTCCGACTACCGGAAGGCGGGGGAACTGGTCAGGACGGTGCTCCCCAAGGAGAACCTGACGCCGCAGGTGAAGCGGCTCGCTCACTGGCTCTTCGCTTTCGTCCTGGTCTCGGAAGGCGACTTCAGCCGGGCGCTCAAGGAGGCCGACACTGCGATCGCCTTGGCCCCGTATGACGCCTTCATGATCGGCAACCTGGCACAGATAGCGATCATGTCTGGTAACCCGGACAAAGGATTGGAATGGATCGATTTCGCGCGCGAGAGAGACCCGAATGGGTTAAAGCAACAGAACTACAATAAGGGCTGGGCGCTCCGCATACTTGGGAAATATGAGGATTCAATCGCTGCCTTCAAGCAGTCGTTCTACCCGGACGGAGACGCTCCTCTCCACATTGCCGTCGCTCTTTTCCGCCTGGGCCGCATCGATGAGGCCAAGGCGGAGGTGAAGCTCATGCTGGAGAAGAACGATCCGAAATTCACCCAGGCCAAATGGCGCGAGGGCTACTTCTACAGCGACTTTTCAATCATGGACACCGAAGTGGCTGATCTCGCCAAGGCCGGCCTGCCAGAGAAATGACGCGGCGGCATTCACGCGGGAAGTCCCATGACGCAGGAAACAATCAGCATTGGCGGTCTCTCTCTCCGGTTTCTTCAGACCAGGGAGGAAACCGGCGGCAGCCTTGACGCGTTCGAGATGATCGTCCGGCCGAACGCGCGCATGCCCATCGCCCATTATCACGAGAACTGGGACGAAACGATCGTCGGGCTCATGGGCGTATCGACCTGGCGCGTCGACGGGCAAGACATTGCGCTCGAGCCGGGTCAGTCCATCTTCATCAAGCGCGGGATCGTCCACGCGTTCCGCAACGACACGCCGGAAGCGGCGAGCTGTCTCTGCATCCTGACGCCCGGCGTGCTGGGACCCGGCTATTTTCGCGAGGTGGCGGCGCTCGTGGCGGGCGGCGCGCCGGACCCGGCAACAATGAAAGAGATCATGCTGCGGCACGGACTTCTGCCCGCCCCGCAATAGCGCCCTTCACATCCCGCCGAGATGATCGGCGACGGCCTGGATGTCCTTGTCGCCCCGGCCCGACAGGTTCAGCACCATCAGATGGTCCTTGCGCCGCTTCGGCGCGAGTTCGATCACCTTGGCGAGCGCATGGGCGGGCTCGAGCGCCGGGATGATGCCTTCGAGCTTCGAGCAGAGCTGGAAGGCGTCGAGCGCCTCGTTGTCGGTCGCCGAGAGATAGGTCACGCGGCCGACGTCGTTGAGCCACGAATGCTCGGGCCCGACGCCCGGATAGTCGAGCCCGGCCGAGATCGAATGGCCTTCGAGGATCTGCCCGTCGTCGGTCTGCAAGAGATAAGTGCGGTTGCCGTGCAGGACGCCGGGCTTGCCGCCATTGATCGAGGCCGCGTGGCCGTTCGGGACATCGAGCCCGTGACCGGCCGCCTCGACCCCGAACATCTCGATCTGAGGCTCGTCGAGGAACGGGTGAAAGAGGCCGATCGCGTTCGAGCCGCCGCCGATGCAGGCGACGAGGCTGTCGGGCAGGCGGCCCTCGGCCTCCAGCATCTGCGCGCGCGTCTCCTCGCCGATCACGCACTGGAAATCGCGCACCATGGCCGGATAGGGATGGGGGCCCGCGACGGTGCCGATGCAATAATAGGTGTCGCGCACGTTGGTCACCCAGTCGCGCAAGGCCTCGTTCATCGCGTCCTTGAGCGTCTTCGCGCCCTGCTCGACGGGCCTCACTTCCGCGCCCAGCATCTTCATGCGGAAGACATTGGGCTTCTGCCGCTCGACGTCGACCGCGCCCATGTAGACGACGCAGTCGAGGCCGAAGCGCGCGCAGGCGGTGGCGGTCGCGACGCCGTGCTGGCCCGCGCCCGTTTCGGCGATGATCCGCTTTTTCCCCATGCGCCGGGCGAGCAGGATCTGGCCGAGCACGTTGTTGACCTTGTGCGCGCCGGTGTGGTTGAGCTCCTCGCGCTTGAAATAGATCTTGGCGCCGCCGAGTTTTTCGGTCAGCCGCTCGGCGAAATAGAGCGGGCTCGGGCGCCCGACATAATGCTTGAGCAGGTGGCCGAGCTCGGCCTTGAAAGCGGGATCGGCCTTCGCCTCCTCGTAAGCCCTTTCGAGCGAGAGGATCAGCGGCATCAGCGTCTCGGGGACGAAGCGCCCGCCATAGATTCCGAACCGGCCGCGCTCGTTGGGGCCAGCGCGATAGGAATTGGGCTTCTCGAGCTTGCTCATGCACGCTGCTTCCGATTGTAGCCGCGCTCGCTGAGCGCGGCGGCGCGGTCAACGACCGCGCCTGCAGCAGCGAAGGCCTGCCTGGCGGCGGCGACGAACGCCCTGATCCTGGCCTCGTCCTTGACGCCCGGCGCGCTCTCGACGCCGGAGGAAACGTCGACGCCGCGGGCGTGGCTCAGCGCGATCGCTTCCGCCACGTTGCCGGGGTCGAGTCCGCCGGAGAGCAGCCATGGGCCGGGGAACCGGAACTCCCGCGCAAGGCGCCAGTCGAACGGCCGGCCGTTGCCGCCCGGAAGCGCCGCGTCCTTCGGCGGCTTGGCGTCGACCAGCATGAGGTCGGCCACGTTCTCGTAAGGCTCGGCCAGCGCGAGATCGGCGCGCGCGGCGACCCCGATCGCCTTCATCGTCGGGCGCGCGCAGAGCTCGCTTATCTGTTTCACCCGCGCCGGCGTTTCGCTCCCATGCAATTGCATGAGGTCGGGAGCGAGCGTCTCGACGATGCGCGCGAGCGTTTCGTCGTCGGCGTCGACGCTGAGGGCCGCGATCCTCGCCCGTCCGCGCGCGCGTCGTCCGAGGCCGCGCGCGGTCCCCAGTCGACATGGCGCGGGCTTTTGGGAAAAAACACGAACCCGACCATGTCCGCGCCCGCGTCGAGCGCGGCGTCGAGGGTGGCGGCCGAGGAAAGGCCGCAGATTTTGACCACCGGCGTCATCGCGCGCTTCTTTCGGTCAAAGCGCTCGCGCTGTCAAAGGCCCCGGTGGGAAGATGAGCGCGCGCGAGTGGACCGGGCGCCGCAGGCGAGCATCAGCCCCGCCAGCCCACGTACGGCCTGGATGCCCACGGAGGCCGAACAAGCTTCCGCGCTCGGGACACGGACGCGCCCGGCGCCGGCTCAGATCCGCCCCGAAAAGACGCTTCGCAGCACCGGGAGGAACTTGTTCGCCAGCGCCAGGAACCCGGCCGAATAGGGATGGATTTCGTTCGCCCACCCGAGCGGCTGCGACGAATTGCGGGTGAACGTTCCCCTCGTGTCGACAAGGTAGTAATTGTTCTTCTTCACGCTCGCGAGGCCGTGCAGCATGGCGTAAAGGCGGTCGATGGCGTTCTGAACGATCGTGAGTCCGTCCGCATAGTCGTAATGTGCGAAATTGAGCGGCGGCTGCAGCCAGGGGCCCTGGAAGAAGACCCCAATTCCGTTCGGTATCGCATAGTCGTAGGAATGGCCAAAGATCGGCGTGTTCGGCGCATAGAGATCGCGAAACTGGAACAGCGCCTGATATGACGCCTCGACTGAATTGACGGCGCCCTGGATCCGGTTCGACAGACCCCCGCCGAGATAGTCCAGATAAATGATGAACTGGTCGCCGACGACGTCGTCGCCCCCGCCCGAGACCAGGATCGCGTCCGGGCTGCCATCGATCCATTGGGAGGAGTCGGCGATATCGCTGACATATTGCTTCTGGTCGGCCAGCCCCATGGTCGTGGTCATCGGGTTGCCATGGAGCGCGCGCGACAGAGCGATCGGGCGCGGATTCCCAATCGTTTGCAACTTCGCGACGATGTCCTGATTCGGCCAGGGAATGCCGTAGTCGTTCAGGGGATAGTCGAACCACGAGTTGCCGATCGCCAGGAAGTCCAGAGGCTGTGGCGCGGCCTTGAGCCTGTTCGCCTTGCGGTGCCGCCGTCGCGCGTTGATCGTATGAACCTTGACGCGGTGCTCTTGCGTCCGCCTAGCGAACTCGTCCTCGACCTGCTGCCGCAGTTGGGTTTTGAGCTTCGCGCGTTCGGCATTGTCCATTGCTCGCCCTCCCTGAAGGTGGCCAGGTCCGCCGGCTCCCTTCGGTCGGCGGCAGATCTTCCGCCTTAACCGTCAGCCGCTATCGGCGGCGGGGCGGCTCCGCTGTGAGCCGGATCACAGTCCGGGCGCTTAGGCGGGCGTTTCCTTCATTCCGCCCCGGCCCCGGAGAGATCGCGCTCGATGGCCTCGATTTCGCCTTGCGCCGCCGCCCGCATCTTGGCTTCCGCGGCGCGGTAAAGGGCGACGATGCGCCGGCCTTCGTCGGTCAGCGCCGCGCCGCCCCCCTTTGAGCCGCCGTGATGCGCGGCGACCAGCGGCTCGGCGAAAAGCTGGTTCAGTTCGTCGACCAGGAGCCAGGCGCGGCGGTAGGACATGGCATGGGCGCGGCCGGCGGCCGAGATCGACCCGGTTTTCTCGATCGCTTCCAGAAGCGCGATCTTGCCGGCGCCGAGGCGCCGGCCGGCCTCGAAATCAAACCGGATCGTCAACCGTGTCGCCATCGCTCCCTCCCGGCCGTCCAGGGCCGCTTTCAGACGCGGCTTTTTAGTGCGCATGCGCGAACTCCCAGTAAAGCTTGCGCGCGCGGCGGAAGAACGGGCCGGGCTGAAGATCGCGCCCCTCGATGCGTTTGACCGGCGTCACCTTGCCGTAGTTGCCGACGACGAAGATCTCGTCCGCGCCATCGAAATCGGCAAAGGCGAGGGTCGTTTCCCGCGCCTCGACCCCGTCTTCGCGCAGAAGCGCGAGCACCCGCTGACGGGTCACGCCGTTGAGGAAGGTCCCGTTGGCGATCGGCGTCATCACCACGCCGTCCTTGGCCAGGAATATGTTCGCGGTCGCGAGCTCCGCGACATTGCCCAGCATGTCGCCCATGAGACAATTGTCGAAGCCGCGCGCCCGAGCCTCGATCAGCGCCCGCCCGTTGTCGGGATAGAGGCAGCCCGCCTTGGCTTCGATCGGAATGGTAATTCCGAGCGGTTTGGCGAAAGGAGAGCGGGTGATGGCCACGCCGGTCGGCTGAGGCAGCGGCGCTTCGTAGAGACACAGGCAAAAGCGGGTCGAGTTCGGGGTCCGGCGGGACGGACGACATGAGCGAGCCGCGCTCGGCCCAGTACATCGGGCGGATATAGAGTTCGGCTCCGGGCTTGAATTTCTTCATCCCCTCGCTCGCGATCTCGAGCATCGCCTCGACGCTCATGGTCGGCTTGAGGGACATGGCCTTGGCCGAGCGGTTGAGCCGCGCGCAATGCTTGTCGAGATCGGGCGTCACGCCCTCGAAGGCGCGCGCTCCGTCGAACACGCTCGAACCGAGCCAGAAGGCGTGCGTGCGCGCTCCGATGATCGGAGCGTTGCCCTCGAGCCATTGCCCATCGAGAAAGGTGAAGGTTTGCGACCAGTCGGACATCGGCTGATTGATCCCTGGGAAAAAGGCCGGGCGTAAAGTCTATTTGGGTTCGCCCGGCCGAAGCCAGCGCGAAAAAGCGTCATGCCCGATCAGTCGATCGGGGTCACCTCCGATGCGTCGGTTTGAAGCCGCGCCGCCGCCTCGCCGACCCTCGACGCCCGCGATGATGAGATCGGGCGCGATTTCGGCGAGCGGGACCAGCACGAAGGCCCGGTTGAACAGTTCGGGATGAGGCAAAGTCAGACGGCCGGTCTTGAGCGTCACGTCGCCGTAGGCGATGAGGTCGATGTCGATGACGCGGGGCCCCCATCGCTCCGCAGGCTTGCGGCCGAGTTCGACCTCGATCCGCTTGACGCGATCGAGCAGCGCCTCGGGCTTGAGGCTCGTCCGGGCGAGCGCGCAGGCGTTGACGAACCAGTCCTGATCGGTCTTGCCCCAGGGCGGCGTGCGGTAGAAGCGGGAAACGGCGGTCAGTTCGATCCCCGGCTCGCTCGCCAGCGCGCGGAGCGCCTGGCGCAAGCTCAGAACCTTGTCGCCGACATTGCCGCCAAGCGCGAGCACGACGCGCCCTTCATCCGTGCGTTCCGTGGCCGATGCAGGCGCGGCGGCGCGTTGAAGCGCCATGAACACGGCAAGCGCGTCGCGGTTTTCAGCGACGTCATGCACGCGCAACACCGAAGCCCCGCGCATGAGCGCGATCGCGTTCGCGGCGAGCGTGCCCGGCAGGCGCCGGTCAACCTCGACGCCGAGGATCCTGCCAAGGAACGACTTGCGCGAGAGGCCGACCAGGATCGGCGCGCCAAAACCAAGGAAGCGGTCGAGGTTCCAGATGCAGGAATGGTTCTGCTCGGGCGTCTTGCCGAAGCCGACGCCGGGGTCGAGCAGGAATTCGGCAAAAAGGGACGCCAGCCGCCGCCGCAA
>CAVULN010000055.1:0-23764 GCA_963742305.1 uncultured Alphaproteobacteria bacterium | reverse complement strand
TGTCCGAGAACGTGCTCCGCTAGTTGGAAGTCCGGGTCCGGGCTGCCCTTCGATCGGCTTGCGTTCGTCGGCTAGCCCTGGGCGAGGCTTTCGTTCGCCCGCGTATTCAAACATTCGGCGACCGTGCCGATCTCGCCAGACACTGCGTTTGCCCGGCGTTTCGATCTCCATCATGGTCAATTGAAGCGCTATCCCCATGCAGCGTCTCTCGCTGTCTCGCAATTTGCAAAGAAGCAGCAGAATAATTTCGGCGCGCGCGCCTTCGCTCTTCTCGCATGGCTCGGACTTGGGCCTTTCTCGCCGCGGCTGCAGAGACGATGGTCACCGGATTCGGATTGCCGAATTTCCGACCACGCGCTTTTGCGAGCAGCAAAGGCGGCCTTCGTGCGCTCCGAGATCAATCGCGCCTCGTCATTCGGCCACGGCCGCAAGAATATGGATCGTGAAGCGGTCGCGAGCGGCATGTCGGCCGCGATGAAATACGACTCCGCTGTCCATCAGGCAGAATCATCGCGGTGCTGCGCGCCAAACGATCGAGCCGCGCAACGATACGTCTCGCGTCGTAAACGCGACAAAGCCAGAGCTTCTTTGATTACGGGTCGATCGTCCTTCGGCCGCTCTCGACTTCAGTCAGCTCACCGACGACGTTTCCAGGGTTCGTCTCCAGGTAGCGCCGCACGGCGTCATGCTGAGCCATCAAGCCGAGCCCGATCGCTTCTGTTGTTCGCTCGAGCACCCGGTAGATAAACAACGCAAGGGGCGAAGGCTGATCGACCCACCTGTGAGCGAAGCGAAGGCACGTTGAGCGCTCGCATCAGGTATCGTCGGATCGAGGCGGGTCCGATTCCCGCGCTGGGCGCTCTCGATGCCTTGCCCGCGCAACTCGGATGCGATCGTCGCATAGGACGCGCCTTCGTCTCGTAATGTCAGCGCAGCAGTCTGATCGCGGAGAGCCGCGGCTCACTCTGACTCGCGCAGGTGCCCGTGCGCTTCATCTCCAACCCATCTGTTTTGGCGCGAACTCTTCGGCTGTCATTCTAGCGATCCTCCAAATCGAGCCCGCGGTCCAAGGAGCGTTACGAGCTGGGCGAATCCCTTGCGCGTTGAATCGGTCGGCTATGACGCGATCAAGACTTGCCATCCGCGATCGACCGCCAAATCAACGAGCTCGATCCGGGCCCGGGCTCGCTACGAGAGCGCCTGGCCAGAGCGCTCAGATTGCTGGCAGCCCGGAGGAAAGCGACGAACTACTCTCGTTTTGGCTTTGCGGCTCAACGCCGTGTTCCCTAAGGGCTGCGATACGCTGATTTGGTTCGTTCCGATTGCAGTTGTGATTCGTACTCCGCTATGGCGGCGAGGACATGTGGACGTGGAATTTGTTGCAAGGGAAGGTCAGCCGTTACGAAGTCAAGCCCGCTTTCCATAACCGGGAGATCATTTTGACGTTCGAGACAGACGATCAGCCGAGCGATGATGAGCGTAGCCCGCGCACTCGACACAACGCTAGTGCGCTGTTCATCGAGGACGATCGTCTCTGCGGCCGCTGATGGCTTCCAGACTGTGCAAGCAACGGCCCTCATTGGCAGCGAGAGACTCCCAGACCGACGCACGTTGCGCATCGATCCCCAGCCGGAGGAGTGCCTGCCGGCCTGTCGAGACGCGGTAGTACGCAATGAAGCGGCGCACGGGGACCGCCTCCTTCTTTGACCCAGCCTCATTGCCGAGACTCCATTGAGCCGCTCATTCGAACTTGGCGCGCAGGGGGACGCACGGCTCAAGCCGCCGACAGTGCGCAGCCGCAGGTCTCGTCGGCCGACGCTTGGAGTCGGCCACGAAACCTGCGAGGATGCCCATCGGTCGGGGGCCAGGCGGCGCCGCCGTCGACGGCGGGCCATAGACGGGACGGCCTGCGATCGCACCCCGCCACGACGTTCGTTGGCGAAGGCGCTCGCGATGACCTCCGCGACGGCCGCCATGCCGGATCGGCATCTTTCCAGGCTGCCACGAGAGCGCGCGCAGACGTGTCGGCAGGACCAGCCCCAGCCTCGGACGCCCGAAACCGCGGCGAGCAGGACCGCCATCGTCATTCTGGTCAGGCCATCGAGGTTTCGACGTCGGCGCACTACTGCAGCAACGGACCGCGGGGGCAAATGGGGTCGGCGATGCTGTCCGTTTGCGACGTCGGCGCGAGCGGGCCGAGCGGACTGAGACCCTTGGTGACGGCGCTAACCGCGCGTTTGGCGGCGACGTGCCTTCTGAAGCTGGCCAAAGAAATCGTCAGGCCGAGAGCGCAGCGGCGGCGCAAGAGCGGCAACGACTGCGCGCGGATCGTCATCGCGCCAACGACGGGGACGTTATCGGTCTTGATACCATAGCTCGGGGTGGCTATAGACGCGGACCTCTCGGGTATCGCAAGGGCCATCGGCCGCCGTGGGCACCGGAACTCCCCGCTTCGATAGAACGCTAGTCAACTCGTCGATCCGATCAGAATCGGTGGCCGGCGAGAAGCGTGCCGCGACAATTGAGCCACTATTTCGGATGCGGCAGTTAGAAATACAACCCCAGCGACCTGTTCCGCCCGCTATTTTGATGAGAACCGTAGCTTTCTCAAATAAAACGTACAACCGCCAAGTTTATACATTATTGCGCATTCCTCCAAAATGACTCCCACCCCACCAGCGAGATCGAAGCTGCGCCAGGCGCAAATCGAGCGTATTATCTTGACCAATACAACTCGCCAGTTGCAGTAGCGGTTGCCGCCCGCTGACGCCGCCAACTTGGGGGTCAAGTAATTCGCATATTTTTAGATAGCCAAAGTCTGAAAATATCTTGACATTTGTGTAATCTCTACGCTAGCCTTGACTGTCTGTGTCATGACAGCGTCACCCTTTCGGGACTTAATTTCTTGGTCAGTCCCCTCTGGGGCGCGGGTTTGAGGGTGGCTTGGTTATGCCCTCGGGGAGAACTCAAAGCGGGGAGATCTCAAAATGGCAAGGAAGCTTTTTACCGCCGGCGCGCTGCTCGCCGGCGCCGCGTTATGGACATCTAGCGCTAACGCGCTCTCGATAACCATCAATGGAGGGGAATCCCCACCTTCCCACCCACCTTTACCACGCTAGCTACCGGCGGCAGCCCGCTCATTCTTCCTGCTACGACTTGTTGCGGCGCGAGCAACTCATTTCGCGTTTCGGCTAACGTCGTAGGCACTCCGCCTCTAGCTTCCGGTTCTCTGCTCACCGATACGATTGCTGTCAATACCACCGGGCCCGGCACCCTGATTATCTGGGTCACAGAAACCGGCCTCACCTCTCCGCTTGGAGAAGTTAATTTTACCAGCGGCCTAACATCCAATCTCTTTTTTGGTGGGATCTCGTCGGTCACCCTATCAACATTTGTTAGTCCAACCGACGGTGTTTCTCCCCCCAACGGTACTCCGTTAGATACGGCCACTTTCACTGGTTTGGGGACGCAGTCGCTTTCGACCGTCGATAACCCCGGGGCTGGTCCCTACTCGCTGCAGGAAGTATTCGCAATTCATGCAACGGGCGCCGGTGCCACCAACCTCACGATCGACTTAACATCCTCCACCATCCCTGAACCCTCGACATGGGCGATGATGCTTCTCGGCTTCGCGGGTCTCGGCTACATTGGCTATCGCAAGGCCCGCGCCCGATCAGCAATCTCGATCGCCTGATCGCGATCCGTTATTTAAAAGGCTGCCTCTTCGGGCGGCCTTTTTCGTCGTCCAGTTGCCCTTGAAACTCAACAAGTTCCGCACCGGGATGTGATCGCAAAACCCGGTACGCTGAGGGCCCCGCGCCTCAACCCCCAGGCGCGGGGTTCTTTTTGGCCGCGTGCAGCCATTGCCCGGATATCACCGCATTTGCTGAGCGCTGCGTCGCAAAGGCACGACGGGTCGTCCCCCTTGGCCGTGTCGCCAGCGTGCGGGACGATGCTGGTGCCTCGCGGCTGACAATCGAAGGCGTTCCCGCCTCCAGGATGGCCAACTCGCTTTCTGAGTTGGTCGGGATAGCCTTCGCTTGAGCGGAAAATTCCGACCAACGCCTCCGTTCAGTTTAAGAACCAAGTTAGCGGCCCCAATAAGCCCGCCTGACGGCCCCGGCCGACTGGGGGCCTCTTACAGCGGAGGTGCGTCCGCACCCACACGCAGAGGCGGCGTTCGGTGCGATTTCCTGCTTGGCCTGAGCGGCCTCCTTAATCCTTTTGCGGCGAGGCCCGCACTGGGGCTCGCGTCGCTAGACAATTCACTGCCCGCTGGTGCCCTAGCGAAGGGACTTTACGTCGCCGAGATGGATGCCAATCCGGCGCCGCTTCAGGATGTCGATTTCCGCTGAGATTTGACCCGGGATTTCCATTGAGAACTGACCCGGCTTGATGATGGTTTCGGGGTCAGGCGTTCGTCAAGTTTCGAGGTTTCTCCTTTGCGGGTTTGGCGGCTTTCGCCGAGCTGTTCTTGAAGCGGAAGCTGTCGTTTCCGGTTTCGAGAATGTGACAGCGATGGGTGAGACGATCGAGCAGCGCGGTCGTCATCTTCGGGTCACCGAACACGGCTGCCCATTCGCCGAAACTGAGATTGGTGGTGATGATGACGCTGGCGCGCTCGTAGAGCTTGCTCAGCAGATGGAAGAGCAACGCTCCGCGGAGGCGCTGAACGGCAGGTAGCCCAGCTCGTCGAGGATGACGAGGTCGGCGTGGGTGAGGCGCCCCGCGATCTGTCCCGGCTTTCCCTGAAGCTTTTCCTGCTCGAGGGCGTTGACGAGATCGACTGTGGAGAAGAAGCGGTCTTCGTTTTTGATCTTTCGTCGATCGGCAACCCAGTCGGAGAGAGGCGCTTTGCAACGCTCGTTCAGACGATCGACATCAATGATTTTTCATTTGCAGGGCCCGTCGACGTTCATGCGGTCGCTTCTACCGGATTCTGGTCCCCGCGCTTTCCGCCGCGTCTCCTTGGACCCCTTCGACCGTGGATCCAGCGAAGCGTGACGGCGCGGCGGGCGCGGTAGGTCCGTCAATGGGGCCAGACGGCCGGAATGATCCGCGGCCCCGCCGAGAGCTACAGCGAGGTGATCATCCGCGGCGCGAGAGGAAGCCAATGTCCCCAATTCGGCAAGGGATAGGCGCGCTCTCGTCAAAGTAGCAGACGGCGCAAATCCGATGATAGCCGTCGGCCACGACTAGCGGAAGTCCTGCCGCAAGATCTCCGCGAACGAGAAGCACAGGCGCGAGCGCCTTGCCTTTCCGAATGCGCTTTAGGTCCGCGTCCACATGCGACTCGTCGCTCGGCAGAAGAGGGAGCTGCGCGGCTCGCAACAAGTCCTTCGCGGCATGTTCGACGAGCTTGGAGTTGCGAAGGCTCTTTACGAGCGCCTTGGCTTTCGTGTCGGAAGAGAGGAGCGAGAGGAACTTGACCGCGGCGTCAAAATCCTCCGCTCCCCCCTTGTCAGTCCACTCGAGTTTCGGCTTGGTCACGTCGCTCTCTCTCTTTTCGGGGAAAAGAACGCTAAGCCGGCCGTCATACCATTGAGAAAGTGGTCTCGCGGCTTGCGCTATTACAGCCCTCGGATGCGGCGGGAAAGATCATGATCCGAACCGAGAGAGGCTCAAGTTGCGTCGCGGTGTGGGACCAGATGTGGGACCGAGTTCTAAACTGGCCAGTATCTAACTGAATTTGCTGTTGAAAATGCAAAAGAGTGGTGCCGCAAGAGAGATTTCGAACTCCCGACCCCATCATTACGAATGACGTGCTCTACCAGCTGAGCTATTGCGGCCCCGTCGCGTCGCCGCGCGCAAGACGCGCGGCCTAGACGGCGCCGCTGTCTATGCCACTTTTCCCTGTCTTGGCAATATGCCTGAACGCGGCGCAAACGCGGCGCAAAGGCGCCGTCCCACTAGAGCGGGATGAATTTGGATTGAATCGACGGGGATTCCCGAATCGGAGATTTTCTGATTCAGGGTGCTGGCTGGAAGGAGGCCAGCATGGATGGGAAGGCCTTATTCGAACGATCTTCGTGAGCGGGCGGTCGGAGCGGTTTTGCACGGCGGACTTTCGCGCCATCGAGCGGCGGCTCAGTTCGGCGTTGGGGTCAGCACGGTCGTCAACTGGGTGCGGCGGTTTCACGAGACGGGCAGCGTGGCGCCGGGCCAGATGGGCGGACACAAGCCGAAGGCGATCCGCGACGGGCACGCGGCCTTTCTGTCCGAGCGCATTCGGCAAGGAGCCTTCACGCTGCGCGGGCTGGTGGCGGAACTCGCCGGGCGCGGGCTCAAGGTCGACTATCGCTCGGTGTGGAATTTCGTCCACGCGGAGAAGCTCAGTTTCAAAAAAAAGCGTCGTGGCGAGCGAGCGCGAACGGCCCGACGTCGCGCGAAGGCGGGCGCAATGGAAGAAGCGTCAGGACCAGATCGAGCCCGAGCGTCTGGTGTTCATTGATGAGACCTGGACGAAGACCAATATGGAGCCGCTTCGCGGCTGGGCGCCGCGGGGCGAAAGGCTGGTGGCCAGCGCTCCCCACGGCCATTGGAAAACCATGACCTTTGTCGCCGCGCTTCGCTGCGACCGGATTGAAGCGCCGTGGCTGCTCGATGGCCCAATCAATGGCGAGGCGTTCAAGACCTACCTCGAGAAGGTGCTCGCGCCCACCCTCAAGCCGGGCGATCTGGTGATCATGGACAATCTCGGCAGCCACAAAGGCGGCGCCATCCGCCGGGCGATCCGGGCGGCCCGCGCCAAGCTCTTCTTCCTGCCCAAATATTCTCCTGACCTGAACCCAATCGAGCAGGTCTTCGCCAAGCTCAAGCATCTCTTGCGCAAAGCTGCCGCCCGAACAATCGAAACCCTCACCGCCGCGGTGGGCGAACTGCTCGGAGCCTACACCGCCGAAGAATGCGCAAACTACTTCACCAATGCAGGATACCAAGCCTAATCTCATCACGCTCTAGGAACTCCGCGCGAACTCGCCTAGAAGCTGGCCTGGCGGCGGCCGGGACGCCGCGGGATCGACCGGGAAGGAGCAGCGTAGATGGCGGGACGATTGGCGGGGAAGGCGGCGCTGTTGACCGCGGCGGCGGCGGGCATCGGGCGCGCCACGGCGGAGGCGTTCGCCCGCGAGGGCGCGCGCGTCATCGCGACCGACATCGACGTCGCCGGCCTCGCCGGTCTCAACGCGGAGACGCGCAAGCTCGACGTGCGCTCGAGCGAGGCGGCCGCGGCGCTGGCGGCCGAGATCGGCGCGGTCGACGTCCTGTTCAACTGCGCCGGCTTCGTTCATCACGGCACCGTGCTCGACTGCTCGGACGCCGACTGGGACTTCTCGTTCGATCTCAACGTCAAGTCGATGCACCGGTTAATCCGCGCCTTTCTGCCGGGCATGCTGGAAAAGGGCCGGGGCTCGATCGTCAACGTCGCTTCCGGCGCCTCCTCGGTGCGCGGCATCCCCAACCGCTACGTCTACGGCGCCTCGAAGGCCGCGGTGATCGGCCTGACCAAGTCGGTGGCGGCCGACTTCATCCGCAAAGGGGTGCGCTGCAACGCCATCTGCCCCGGCACGATCGAAAGCCCCTCGCTCGAGGGCCGGATCGCGACCTTGAGCCGCTCGACCGGCGAGCCGATCGAGAAGGTGCGCCAGGCCTTCGTCGACCGGCAGCCGATGGGCCGGCTCGGCAAGGCCGAGGAGATCGCCGCGATCGCCGTCTACCTCGCCTCCGACGAGAGCGCCTTCGCCACCGGGCAGGCCTTCATCATCGACGGCGGATTTGCGATGTAGGATTGTAGATTGCGGCCACGCGCCGTCATTGAAATAAAATCAAGCAAAAGCGCTTCAATTGACTTCCTTTTATTTCGCGGAATCGGGACTTCTCAATAGGTTACGGGCAAAGAAATAAAAATTTTTCCTCCCCTGCCACACTGTGGCTCGAATGTTACAGTCGCCTCTCTCCTTGATCGGCCGGCTCCCACGAGTGCAGCCTCGGATTCCGGCCATGGGAAGATGATAAGCGCATTTTTCGGATTTATGCAAGAGATTGTCGGCTCTCGTGGCGATACGTGTTGATTGCGGACGAGCGAGGCTCCGGCCGCTCCTCGATGCCTCAGCAGCGTCATGGCCGGGTCAAGCGCACGGCTGTCCGGCATAGGAAATGCTTGCATGGGCGCACGGCGTTGATTCTACTCGGATCCTGAGTTTCGCGACTCATCGGGACACGGGAAAGGATCAAAGCCGTGCGGCACAGGGATAGCGTCTTTCACGATCTTCTGAAACTCGTCCCCTGGACGGCCTTCGACAGGCTGGCGGAGGCGTATGGGGCCGACGCCGCGGCGCGCAGCTTCACCTCGCGCCGACACCTGAGCGCGCTTCTGTTCGCGCAATTGAGCGGCGCTTCTTCGCTGCGGAAGATCGAGGCGACGATGGCGAGCCATCAGGGCCGGCTCTATCACGCAGGCGCCGTCGCGCCGAAGCGCTCGACCTTCGCCGACGCCAATCGCGCCCGCGATTTCCGGATCTTCACCGGCCTGTTCGAGGCGATGCTGGCTCAAGCCGGCCGCGGCTCCCGCCGAAAGATGGCCGACGCGGTGCGGCTGATCGATTCGACCGGGCTGAGGCTGGCTGGCGTCGGCGCGGAATGGGCGCGTTTCTCGACCGGCGTCTTCGGCGTGAAGAGCCATGTCGTCTACGATCCCGACCTCGGGCGCCCGGTCTACCACGCCGTCACCGCCGCCAACGTCAACGACATCACGGCCGCCAAGGCAATGCCGGTCGAAGCCGGCGCGACCTATGTTTTCGACCTCGGCTATTACGACTTCGGCTTCTTTAGCGAGCTCGACGCGCTCGGCTGCCGCCTGGTGACGCGCTTCAAGACCAACACGCCGTTGAACAGCCCGCGCGACCTGCCGCTTCCGCCCGGATCGGCGCTGCTCGGCGACCGGACCGGATTTCTGCCGGCCCGACAGGCGATGAACCGCAGGAACCCGATGCAGGACGCCGTGCGCGAGATCGTGGTCAGGACCGAAAGCGGCGAAACCCTGCGCCTGATGACCAACGATCTCGACGCGCCCGCCCAGGAGATCGCCGATCTCTACCGGCGCCGCTGGCGGATCGAGTTGTTCTTCCGTCTGATGAAACAGACGCTGAGGATCACGAAATTCGTTGGAAGATCGGAAAACGCCGTGCGCATCCAGATCGCCGTCGCCCTCATCGCCTATCTTCTCATGCGCGCCCTGCAACAGATCACGAAAGACGTTCCTGGCTTCCTCGAGCTCGTTCGACTCGTGCGCGCCAATCTCATGCATCGAAAAGATCTCACACGGCTCCGCAAACCGCCGCCTCCCCCGCCGCCCGACTCGAACCAGCTCCAACTCCGCTTGAGCTCAACTTGAACCGGACAGCCGTGGGCTTGACGCGGCCATGACGCTGCTGAGGCCTCGAGGGAGTGGCCGGAGCCTCGCTCGCCGGGGCTCTTTGACGCCGCGCGGGATTGGTGCAGAAAAGACCGCCCGGCTCCGCCGCCTCGGCCGCGGCCGAGGACGCCGACCCCGCTCGGGGCGAACAGCGCAAATGGAGGAGCTTCGGCGCTTAAAGTCTAGACTAGCCGATCGCCAAAACGATCCGCCGCTCACCCGAGCGCCTTGATCACGGCGTCGGCGTTGGTGACGACGGCGACATTCTGCAAGGCGAAATTGATCGAGGCGCTGTGCCACTCGGCGTTCATCGTCGAGCAGCAATCCTCCGGCACGACCATGAAATAGCCCTTGTCGGCGCCGGTGCGCGCGGTGTGCTCGACCGACATGTTGGTCCAGGCGCCGGTGTTGATGATCATGTCGCGGCCCTGAGCCTTCAGGATGGTCTCAAGGCGCGAGCCCTCCCAGGCGCTCATGCGCATCTTTTCGACCACGAAATCGCCGGGCTGAGGTTCGAGTCCGCTGACCGGCGCCGCCCCCCATCCGCCGCGCACCATCGCCTTGTTGTCGACCACGCCTTCGAACAGCGGAGCGTTGAGCGTCAGCCCCGGCGCGCCTGGCTCGACGATGAACCAGACGTGGATCACCGCGACGCCGCGGGCACGCGCCGCGGCGGCAAGGCGGCGCGTATTCTCGACCACGTTCTGCACCCGCGCGTGCCCCGGCGCGCCGGAAGCGGCGAAGGCGCCGCCTTCGCTGATCACGTCGTTTTGCATGTCCTGAATGATGAGCGCGCAGCGTCTGGGGTCGAGCGTCAACTCCTTGGCGGGGGTCGGCGCGGAGGATGATCGGCTCTCGCCGCTCTGAGACGCCCCGGGGGCAGCGGTAGCGGCAGGCGTTCTGGGGTTCATGTACGGCTCCCGGCGCGGTCCGACCTTGGTCTCGATTCGATAGACAGAATGGGTCGCTGTCAAAAACAAGGTGCGGAAATCCGGCCCGCCCCAGGCGAGATTAGCGACCAGTTCGGGCGCACGCACCTTGCCAAGAAGGTCGCCTGAGGGGGCATAGACCCATACCCCGCCCGGCGCGGTCACCCAGACATTGCCGCGCCGGTCGCATTTCATGCCATCGGGCACGCCCCGTTCGAGCGACGAACGGATGCCGGAGGCGAAGATGCGCCCGTTCGACAGCGAGCCGTCGGCGGCGACGTCGAAGACGCGGACCAGCGTCCGCACGGTGTCGTTGACGTAAAGGAGTTTTTCGTCGGGCGAGAAGCAGAGGCCGTTCGGCTGGTCGAACAGCAGCCGGTCGACGAGCAATTGCGGGGCGCCGCCCTCCGGCGGGATGCGATAGACGCGCTGGAAGCCGAGCTGCCGCAGACGCTCGACGCCGAAGACCGGCGTCCGTCCATAGTAGGGATCGGAGAAATAGATCGAGCCGTCGGAGCGAACGCAGACGTCGTTGGGGCTGTTGAGTTCTTGTCCCTCGAAATGCGTCGCGAGGACCTCGCGCCGCCCGTCCGGCCGCTCGCGCACGAGCGAAGACGTCGCGTGCTCGCACACGATCAGGTTGAGGTCGGCGTCGTAGGTCATGCCGTTGCATTTGTTGGACGGTCGGCGCACTTCGGCGAAGCCTCGGCCGGCGTCCCATCGCCGGCGCACGTCGGCTGGCATGTCCGAGAACAGAAGATAGTGGTCGACCGGGTGCCAGATCGGTCCCTCGGTGAAGGTGAACCCGGCGCCGACCTGACCGACCGGCGCATAGGGGTCGATCACGTCCTCGAATTCCGGGCGAAGGGTCGCGTGGGTCATGCTCGTTATCCTTTGACGCGCTCAGGCCGGGAACCGATTGCGCTTGGGCAGCGTCTGGGTGATGGGGCCAGGCACGGAATCCTGCAATGGCGCCTCAGCGATCAGCCGCAGGAGTTCGATGGCGCTCGCGTCACGCCGGCCATTCTCAGGCCTCAGGTCATGTAGACGCCGCCGGTGACGTTGATCGCCTGCCCGGTCATGAAGCGCGCGGCGTCGCTGGCGAGGAAGCAGACGAGCCCGGCGATGTCCTCCGGCGTCTCCAGCCGGCCGAGCGGCGTCTGGCGGACGTAGTCCTCGATCACTTCGGCCGAAGTCATGCCGCGCAGCGACGCCTCCCACCCGACCTCGCGCTCCTGCATGCTCGTGCGGACGAAACCGGGGCAGACGGCGTTGACGCGGATTCCGGCCGGGGCCAATTCGCGAGCCAGCGCCTGGGTCCAGCCGACCACCGCGAATTTCGACGCGGAATAATGCGCAAGCAGCGGCGCGCCGACCTTGCCGGCAAGCGAAGCGGTGTTGACGATGACGCCGTGCTTCTCGTTGAGAAAATGCCGCGCGGCGATCTGATTGGTCAGGAACACCCCGCGCACGTTGACATTGAAATTGAAGTTCCATTCCTCGTCGGTGAGGTCGACGGCGCGGCGCATGGTCGAGACGCCGGCGTTGGCGCAGACGATGTCGCACCCGCCGAGCTTCGTCAGGACGCTGGCGAAGGCGGATTCGACCGACCCGCGGTCGCGGACATCGACGCTAAGACCAATCGCGCCGCCGCCGATCTCCGAGGCGCTTTTCGCGGCGAGCGCGGCGTCGAGGTCGGCGATGGCGACGGCGACGCCATGCGCGGCGAGCGCGGCGGCGATGGCGCGGCCGATACCAACCGCGCCACCCGTCACGAGGGCGCGCTTGCCTTTGAGATCCGAGCCAATGGTCGGGAAATCGGACATGGGAGTCACCAGTCGGAGAAAGCCGAGCGGTCGAGGACGCTCACTTCACGGCTCCCGGGGTCTGGGGCGAGGTGGGAAACGGCGTCGGATCGAGGAAGCGGCGCAGCACGTTCTCGGTAATGCGGGAAACGTTGTTGTCGTAATTGTTGTGGGAGAGAGAGCCGCACCAGGCGATCGACGAGGTCGCGAACAGCGCGCCGCCGGCCGGCGTCTCGCCGAAGGCGAGGTCGGCGCGCACGCGGTCGTTCTGGTCGCCGCCGAGATTGGGAGGCACTGGCCCGAATTCCTCGTTGACCAGCAGCATGAGCCCGGAATGGCCCTCGGAGGTCGCGAGCCTCAGCATGTTGGTCGGCGAGCCGAGCTCGGTTGTGATGCAATCGAGCTCGATGCCCGCAGCGCCGCCGCCGACGAGGCCGAAATCGCCGATGATCTCGTCCGGGACGCCCTCAAAGATGAAGCGGGCGCGTGGATTGTCGGCGTCGGGCGCCCGCCGGTAGTAGGAGGAAAAGTCGAAGCCCTGCGCGATGAAGCCGACGCCCGCCATCACATTCGGCGCACGGCCGATGCGCCGCCATAAGCCTCCGTATTCCCCGTTGAACGAGTGATAATATTCGCCCGGTTCGGCGATCCAGGGACGGATGCCGTCCTCGGCGCGGCGCAATTCCATCGCCCCCGGCCAGTGATCGGAAAAGGCGACGCGCCAGTACCAGCCGTTGCCGCCCATGTACATGAGCCGTCCGCCGCGATCGATCCACGCCTTCATCGCGTCCCACATCGCGGTCGAATGGTATTCGGGATGGGTGCCGGTCATCACGATGGAATAGGGCTCGAGCAACGCGAGGCCCTCGCGGTGCAGGTCCTCGTCGGTGACGACGTCGTATTCGATCTTCTTTTGCTCGAGCCAGTCGAACAGATGCGTGTCGGCGTTGTACTGATAGACCGCCGAGCCGTGGCCGCCGAGCCAGGAGTGATATTGCGCCTTGAAGTTCAGGACCGGCCGGAGGCGGGAGGAATAGGCGACGCCCGAGCCGTCGGCATGGGTGTCGTAGAGCGAGCCGCCGAGTTCGGGATGGTCGTACATCCACAGGTCCGAATGACCGAAATGCACCATGCGGTTCATCAGGATCTCGACGCCGCGCGCCGTGATGTGCTCGGCGTGATTCGCGTAGGCGATGTAGGAGCAGGTCGGCGCCAGGAAGCAGCAGCCTCGGACGCTTGCCGCGCTTCGCCGGATCGCGCGGCGGGGTGACGAAGAAAGAGATGTAGTCCTCTCGCGTCGCGTTCACGTCGCTTTCGCCGCAGCGCACGTGCAGCGCATAGGGGCCGGAGGACAGATCCTTCGGCAGCGAGACGGCGACCGACGTCTTCCAGCTCGCGTCATAGAGGTCGTCGGAGTGGAAATGGATCGCGCCGTAATGCTCAGGCGTCGCGCGTCCAGGCATGCTCCTCGCCGGTCCAGTTCCAGCCCTTCATGCCTCGCGTCGGCAGGTTGCCAAGAACGCCATGCTGGCCACGTGGGCCGATGTCCACCGCTACGGCCGAGTCGATCTTCCTGGAGAAATCCCAACGGGCGATGATGTCGCGTCCGAGTTCGACGTCCCGCGGGCGCGTCATCAGCCGGTCGTGAAGCGTCGCGGGATGCAGCCCGGCGATGAGGATCGGGCTATCGAGCTTGCCGTCGAAATGCCGGCCCACGGTCCCGTCGGCGAGCCGCGTCCCCGCGATCGTCAGCCCGGTCGCAGGCGCCCCTGGGGAGAGCGCGAAATCCGCCGCGACGCGGTCGTCGCTCATCGCATAAGGAACGACCGGCGTCTGATCGATCCGCACGGTCCCCGCCTTCGGATCGACGCCGACCGAGAGCGCGTACCATTGGCGCTCGACCATCGCTTTCGACGCGACCGCTTGGCTGACGCCCCCTCCGCCGCCGAGCGTAACGGCGACGAACCCGCCCGCCTTGAGACCGATATGCAGGCCCGTCTTCGACGCGGCGTCCCACTGCGCGAGAATCGTCTGGTCGTCTCGCCGCACCAGCGTCGGCCAGATCATCACATAGAAGGTGAAGGGCGCGTCGAGCGCGGGAAAGTCCGCGACGCTCATGAAGCTGCCGGCGTCGATCGGCTGCGGGAAACCGGGATGGCGTCCATCCGCATCGCTCGGAATGTGCCGGAACTTGAGGCCGGGCCCCTGCGGATTGGCGTCGCCGTGGATCACCCGCACGAGACGGGCCTCGAACGAATTGCCTTCCTCGAGCGAAATCTTGAATTCGACGCGTTCTCCCGGGGCCGCGCTGTAGCGGTCGGGGTAGCCGGTCAGCTTGAGCATTTTCGCGTTCCCTCAAGGCCGTTCAGGCGCCCTTGTCCTCGTAATGCTGGTTGATCGTCTCGCCGGTGTGCTCGCGCCAGCGGCGGCGGAAGAGCTCCCACTCCGCCGCCTCGCGGCTCAAGAACGTCATCTGGTCCTCGACGACGATCGGCTCCTCGCGCCGCGCCGGCATGCGGCCGATGACGTAGTCGTTGAACTCGCGCCGCGCGATGAGGATGTACTGGTCGCCGCCGCGATACATGCGCATGATGTTGAGCACCCGCTGGAGACCGGGGGAGCGGTGCGCCGTGATCGGACTGGCTCGGAACTCCTCGATATATTTCCGGTCGGCTTCGGCGGTGATCTGATAGACCATCCGATGTCCTTTCTTACCCGCCGATCCGTGCCGCGGCCGGGCCCGGGAAATTCATACCGTCCTCCGCGCGAAATTGTCGGAATAGAGCCGGCGGAACCGGCGGTAGCCCTCGCGATAGACGTCGGCGTTGGCCGGCTGCGGCTCGATCACCGCGTCGCGGCTCACGAAAGCGGACACGGCTCCCCAGTCCGCGGTCGCGCCGGCGGCGACGGCGGCGGTCCAGGCGGCGCCGAGGCAGGAGCCGGGGTGGCCCGTCAGCGTCTCCAGCGGCGCCTGCAGAACGTCGGCGACGATCTGCATCCAGACGCGGCTCTTGCTGCCGCCGTCCGAGACGAGATAGCGGCGCGGCCCGTGCCCCATGTCGCGGAGCACCTCGATGTGATGGGCGACCGCATAGGCGTAGCCCTCGAGCAGGGCGCGCCAGAAATGCGCCAGGCCATGCGCGAGCGAGACGCCGAAAAAGATTCCGCGCGCGGAAGGATCATGAACCGGCGTCTTTTCGCCCAGGAAATAGGGCAGCGCGACGAGGCCGTCGGCGCCGGGCGGCGTGCGCTCGGCAAGCCGGTCGAGATAAGCGTGGGGCGACAAGCCCATTCGCTCGGCTTCGGCGCTCTCCGCGGCGGCGAAGGTCCGCAGGAACCAGTTGAGGCCCGATCCGCCCGTCGCCATGCAGCCGTTCGGCACCCAGAGGCCGGGAACGAGATGGTGGTCGAGATACATGCGGGCGTCGGGCGCGGGTCGTCTGGCGGCGACCAGAATGTCGACGGAGCCGCCGAATTTCAAAAGCACGTCGCCCTCGTCCGCAAGACCGGCGGCGAGCGCCGAGGCGATGAGGTCCGCCGCCCCGCCGGCGACCGGGACCCCTTCACGGAGACCCGTTGCGGCCGCCGCTTCTTTCGTGACCGCGCCAAGAATGGAATGCGACACGGAACGCGGCGGCAACGCCGCGGGAGAGATATGGGCAAGCGCCGTCAACTCGGGATCGACCTCGAGCCGGTCGAGGTTGACGAAACCCGCCTCGAGCGCCCAGTTCTGCTCGATCGCGCGCCCGCTCGTCAGACGCCAGTTGATGTAGTCGTAGGAGCCGAACACGGTCGCGATCCGGGCGAAATTTCCCGGTTCATGGCGTTCGATCCAGCGCAGCTTGGCGAGGACGAGCTGCTGGTTGACTCCGTTGCCGGCCTTCTTGAGGAAGCGCAAGGGGTCGATCTCGGCCTTGAGGTCCTCGACTTCGGCGCCGCAGCGGCCGTCGCTCTGCTGGATCGAGGGGCGGATGAGGCGCCCTTCACCGTCGAGCAGCACGACCGCCGGCAGCATGCCCGTGACGCCGACGGCGGCGATCGCGCCCGTGTCGATCCCGCGCTCACCAAACTCCGCGAGGATCGCGCGGACGTTGCTCCACCATTCCTCGGGATCCTCCTCCGCCCATCCCGGCCTCGGCGTCGACAGTGAGACGGGCCGCGACGCGACGCCCACAACCTTGTCGGGAAGGGCGATCAGGATGCCGATGGTCGACGTCGTGCCGATGTCGAGACCGAGAAACATCTCCATTGGCGACGCCCGGTCAGCCCACGCCACGACTGCGCGTCGGCGCCAGATCAGCCCGGGCCGCACAGGCGTGGCCGCTTCCGTCGCGCCGAAAGTTCACCATCCCCGCCCTGCCGTCGCCGCGAGCATAGCGGCCCATTCAAACAACTTCAAACAGCATTGGCGCAGACAAGACATTTGTACGCGACGCCACAGCGGCGCCGACCGCCGGCTGGGGCGAGGCGTCGGAGACGCTCAGGCGGGTGCCTTCGCCGCGGCCGGACGGATGGATTTCACCTTGTCCATGAATTCGCGCACGCGCGCGGGATCGACGAGGTTCTCGAAGCGCCCATCGATCTTGAACGCCGTGCCCACCACGGCCCCGTCGGCGACCTTAAGCTGGCGCTCGACATTGTCGACCCGGCAGCCGGTGTTGCACAGCACGGCTGTGCCGGGAACGGCCTTCTTGATCTGCGCCATGAGCTGCGTATCGGTCTCGGCGCCGGCGGTGAGTCCGGAGACGCAGAGCGCGTCGGGGCGGTTGTTGAAAACGGTCGTGCGGGCGATGTCGACGGAAGTGCGCGAGCCGAGATAGGAGGCCGCCTCCGGCACGATGTTGAACAGCATGCGGAGGTCTGGAGCGAGCGCGGCGCGGCGGCGCATCGTTTCGCCGACATTGGTGTTCCAAAGCCCGAAATCGCTGGCGTAGACCCCGGTAATGATCTCGCGCATGAATTGCGCGTCGGTCGCGGCGGCGAGCTCGATCGAGGCGATCGGATCCCACAGGACGTTGACGCCGTAGGGAACCCGGATCGCCCGGCGGACCTCGCCGATCACCCGCGCCATCGCGGCGGTCGTCTCCGGCTTCACTTTCGTTAGATAGGGCAGGCTGAACTCGTTGGAGAACATCACGCCATCGACGCCGCCCGCCTGCAGGCATTCGAGGTCGCGAGCCGCGAGTTCGACCACCTTCGTCATGCCGCCCGCGCGGTCGTAAGCCGGATCGCCCGGCAGCGCCTGCAGATGGCACATGGCGATGATCGGCTTCTGCACCCCAAACATGTCGCTCAGCCAATTCATTGGCGTCTCCGCTCCCACGGCGCCCGTCCTCGGCGCTGGTGGACGGGCGCCGGCGCATGCCGCCAACCCGACTCCGCGGTCGCCTGGACCCGAAACGGACGGAGGCGCGGTATATATGGCTGTTTTTGTGTCTCCAACCCTGATTGGTTCACAAACGAGTCATCCCGCGGCCTGCGGCGGCGACTGGCGGCTGGCCAGAAGCGCACTGTCCCGCCCTCACCCAGACCCCTCCGCGCGGTTGTCCAGGACAGCGCACGTTGTTGCGCGCGTCAATGATGTCATGGACTTAGCAACTCTTTTGCGCAACTTGCGACGGCCAAGCCGGACGCGTCGGCGATTGGACACTGGCGCAGGGCCGGCCGCGATCCGCGCGCAATCGCGGGATCGCATTTCGCTGAGTTCGATGCAGAACTTCCGCCGCTCTGGCGTGGGCTTGCTCGCGAGCTCAGTCGACCAGTGAGGCTCGGCCGCAAAACCAGGTGCGCCGCCCGGCTCCTGGCGCCGTCGGTCCAGCTTGTTCCGCGAGCTTTTGCCAATGGTCGCGGTCGCGACGCAGACCGTCCCTCTCCTGCCGCAATTCGTCTCGATTTGCCTTCACCTCGGCCAAGAGCTGGCGCAAGGTTGAGACCTCGGCATCCAGCATCGGGGGCTCGCGTGTCAATTCCTCCCTCCGGTCTCCCGTCGATTTCGTTGCGCCGACACGATTTTCCGCAACGTTCCCCGGCCGGCTCCGGGCCGGGGCTTGCGCCGGCGCCGACCGGGCCGATCTTCGCTGCCTAAGACTGTACATCATCGCGGATAGGTCCCCTCGAGAAAGTGAACTGGGCGCGGGCGTTTCCTGGAGCTTCGATAGCCCGCCACACTGAGTCCGACGAAGCCGATCAACGTCATCGCCCAGGTCGACGCCTCGGGCGTGGCGCTGGCGGAAGCCGCGGCCGCGAAGGTCATCGGCGCCGAGACGTCTTCAACCCGGTAGAGTTGGATCGGGAGCCAGCGTGCGTCCGGCGAAACGTTCGGCGACAGGAGCGACCATGAATGAGCTCCATCGCTGTCCAGCGTGCGTTCGCCGGTCACGACCCAGTCCGTCTGCAGGCCGTCGGGCGCAAGGCGTTCGATGACAGTCATGCCGCTCACCGCCATCCTATGCCCGGTCGAATCGGCGACCACGTTTACGGAGACATCGGACGCGTTCGAACTCAGCAATTCGGTCCGCCGAACCGCATAGGCTCCAAAACCCGGACCGCAACCGACGAGGCATTGTTCCGCCCAACCGGCGAGGGGCGCCCTCTCCGGGCGCACAAGGCCGTTGCCGGTCCATAACCAGTCGTCAAAACCCGAGGACCAAGCGTCCCCGGTTCGGGGCGCGCCGGCGCCCGCGCCTGTCGCCGATGCGACGAGCGCCGCGATAGCGAGCGCAATAGCCGACCGGAGGGCGCCGCGCCCGGCGCCGTCGCTACGAGCACGGCCTGAATCGTCCATTCGGATGGTCATCTTGGCCGAAGGTTAACACGAATCTGGCAAATTGCAACTATTAGTTGATACTCTCTCAATCAGCTCCATTTTGGTTGTATTCGTCCTCGCGAAGGCCATCCGGGGTCCACGGGCTCAGCGTCCTTCAAACGCTCTTGACTTCTGTCGAAATAGACATAAAGATATGCTTATGTCTGACGAACGACGTGGTCCGCCACTCGACTTTCATGGCCTGCTGGCCAGCCTCGAGGCCGCCGGGGAGGAGACGCGGCTGCGCATCCTCTGCCTTCTGGAGGCGGCCGAGCTCACGGTCAGCGAACTGGTCGCGATTCTTGGCCAGTCGCAGCCCCGGGTTTCGCGTCACTTGAGGCTTCTGGCCGAGGCGGGCCTCGCCGCCCGGCAGCGCGAGGGCGCCTGGGCCTTCTTCCGCCTCGCCGAACCGGGGGGAGCGCTGGCGCGCGAATGGCTGCGCCGCCTCGACCCGGCCGATCCCGTCGTGAGCGCCGACCGGGTCCGCCTCGACATCGCGCGCGAGGCGCGGCGCAAGCAGGCGGCGGCGTATTTCGCCGCCCATGCCGCCGACTGGGACCAGATCCGCGCTCTCCACGCGCCGGAGGAGCGGGTCGAGGCGACGCTCGCCGCGATGATAGGCGCAAAGCCCTACCGCAATCTGCTCGACCTCGGGACGGGCGCCGGCGCCATGCTCGAGCTTCTGGCGCCGCGAGCGGCGCGCGCGGTCGGCGTCGACCAGAGCGCGGCGATGCTGGCGCTGGCGCGGGCTCACATCGATGAGGCTGGCCTGCGTCATGTTTCGCTGCGCCAGGGCGACATCTACGCCCCCCCAGTCGAGCGCGACGCCTATGATCTCGTGGTCATCCACCAGGTGCTGCACTTTCTCGACGATCCGGCGCGGGCGCTCGCGGAAGCGGCGCGCGCGCTCATGCCCGGCGGGCGCCTCGTCGTGGTTGACTTCGACGCCCATGACCAGGAATTCCTGCGCGGCGAATTCGCCCATCGCCGCCTCGGCTTCGCCCCTGGCGAGGTCGAGGGCCATTTGGCCGAGGCGGGCCTCGTCAATATCCGCTCGGAGCGCGTGCCGCCGGCCAAGGGCGAAGCAGGCAAACTGACGGTGGTTCTTTGGATCGCAGAGGATCCGCGCGTCATTTCCGATGATTTTATCAAGACAGACGCGGAGTTCGCCTGATGGCCGCAAAGCCGGTCCCACTGAGCCGTGCCGGAGCGCAGGTCCAGGTCTCGTTCGAGTTCTTCCCGCCAAGGACCCCGGAAATGGAGGCGAACCTGTGGGAGGCGGCGAGACGGCTCGAACCCTTGAGCCCCGCCTTCGTCTCGGTCACATACGGCGCCGGCGGCTCGACCCGAGAGCGCACCCATTCGCTCGTCGAGCGCATCGCGCGGGAAACGACGATGAAGCCCGCGGCGCATCTGACCTGCGTCGGCGCCTCGCGCGACGACATTCGCGAGACGCTTCGCGCCTATCATGCAGCGGGCGTCCGTCACGTCGTGGCGTTGCGCGGCGACCCGCCGACAGGCTTTGACGCGCCCTACGAAGCCGCCTCCGACGGCTATCAGTCGACTGCGGAGCTCGTCGCCGACGCCCGCGGAATTGCGGATTTCGAGGTCTCGGTCGGGACCTATCCCGAGCGCCATCCGCAGAGCGCGACGCTGCTCCACGATATCGAGATCCTTAAGCGGAAGGTTGACGCTGGGGCGACGCGGGCGATCACCCAGTTCTTTTTCGACAATTCCGTCTATTTCCGCTTTCTCGACGTCGCCGCCGCGGCAGGCCTCAAGGTTCCGATCGTGCCGGGCGTCTTTCCGGTGCAGAACTTCAAGCAGACCGCCAATTTCGCCCGCAGGGCCGGGGCGAGCGTGCCGCAATGGCTGGCCGACCGGTTCGAAGGGCTCGAGGACGATCCGGCGACCCGTCGTCTCGTGGCGGCGGCGGTTTGCGCCGAGCAGGTGATCGATCTCATCGACCACGGCGTCGAGGAACTGCATTTCTACACCATGAACCGCGCCGATCTCGTCTTTGCGATCTGCCACCTGGTCGGCCTAAGGGCGAGGCCCGCGCCGGTCGCGATCGACGGCGGAGACCTGGAACCGCCTTTGCGGCGGCGAGCGTTGTGAGGGGCTGGCGCAGGTCAACCCGCGCCTCACGCCGCCCCGCTTCTCACAGGCCGCTGTCAACGGCGCGCTCGCCCACGCTCCCGGCGGCCAAGCGTCCGCGACCGGGCTCGGGTTTTCCTGGTTAACCAAATCTTACAAAAGGTCGCACGGGTGGGCGCGGCAAGCATTGACGCCGGTCTCTCCTCTTTCTCATTATGAACATAACAGGAACATAGTAAGGCGAGCCTGGGGCAAGTCAGCCCCGCGCACGCGGGAATTGGTCAACTTTTGTGGCATTCGGGTGCAATGAGGAGCGAAATCGCAATGCTGAAGCTCATCGAAGGTTCGTATGCGTCCTTCTTCCCAAGGGAAATCAATGCGATGTTTCGGAACAGGGCCGAAACCTTCGCCGAGCGGCTGGGCTGGGAGGTCGCAGTGAAGGACGGCTACGAGCGCGACATGTTCGACGACGCGAATCCCTCTCTATCTCGTATCCGTCGATCCGGATACTGAGGAATACTGGGGTTCGTTGCGACTGCTGCCGACCACCGGCCCGAACATGCTGCGCGACGTGTTCCCGCAATTGCTCGACGGGGACACGGTCGAGAGCGCCACCATATGGGAGAGTTCGCGCATCTGCACGGCCGGCGCCCGCGGCCGTTTGGAACAAAGCAAGAACATAACGCGTGGCCTGAGCGAGCTCATTTTGGGCATCGGCGAAGTCTCGGTGGCCGCCGGACTGACGCAGATCGTCTCGGTTTTCGACGCCAGGATTTTCCGCGTCCTGAAAGCCGCCGGATGCAATCCCCAGATTATCGGAACGCCGCAAAGGATCGGAGCCGTCATGTGTTACGCGGGTCTTTTCGACACCGGGGAGGGACCGCTGGAAGCCTTTCGCGCCGCGACCGGCATTGCGCACTCCGTTCTCGCGCCGGGCGCCAGGGAAATCGCTTTCGCCTGACCGGTCGCCCCGGTCGCCCGGTCCTGAAGGCTCGCGAGACGAGTTCCGCGGGAACGCCCGTTCCGCTTGCAACCGGCAAGTCGTAAAAACAACAAAAGTTCTCGCGCTCAAGTGTTTTAACTATGATGTCGACGACGTTCTCGTTTTGTCGTCTACAAGTTTGTCGCTTGTCATTCTTCCGATACGTCATCAAACTGCTTTTTGCGGCGGACTCAAGTATGGGGGCGGGAGTGGCCAAGAAACTAAAAAATCGGGCCCTTGAGCTAGAAGATTTCAAACGCCATGTTGGAGAATTGAATTTATCGGCTTGCGAAGCAAGACGGCTCTATGGCATCTGCGTTGAACTTCTCGAACTGTGCAGTCATGTTTCCGGTAGAATAGATCCTCAGGCCGGTTGGATGGTTGCTCACGCACGAGATGAAGTGATGCTCGGGATCTTCGATGTCAAACCTTAGCGCAGAACAATCGTCGGGCAGGGGGTTCGAATCCGCCACGGCGCGGTTGACCGACACTATTCTTGGCGAGGATGACCAGGATCTCGCCGAGACTCTGAAGGCGATCGCCGCCGACATCGGTCTCGCTCACATCGCGTATTTGCGCCTGTCGCCGGATAAAAGCCCGGATATTTGCCTCCTTGTTGCAGTTGTCACCTATTCAAGACTATGGCAGCATCGATACTTCGTGAAGAAATATATGACCAACGACCCGGTGATTTCGTACGGGCGAGACGCGGACCAGCCGTTCGATTGGGCCAACGTGCCCGTTGACGACCCGGCGACCAAAGCCTTCTTTGCCGACGCCCTCTAATCACAGCGTTGGCCGCAACGGCCTGTCGATTCCCTTGCGCAATCGGCGCGGCGTGTTCGCGCTGGTTTCCTTCACCAGCGACCTGTCGAAAGACGAATGGGAAGCCTACAAGGCCGCCAATATGAAGAGGCTCAAGCTCCTGTCGGTTCTCATTGATTCAGCGTCGAACATCAATTTCAAATTGCCCGCCTTTCCGGTCCATCTGTCGAACCGGGAAGAGCAATGTCTGCTCTGGGCGGCGCGCGGCAAGACCTATCAGGAGATCGCGGAGATCCTCGGTCTGGCGTTTGGCAGCGTCAAAACCCATCTGGACACCGCCCGCCACAAGCTGCACTGCATGAATCTGACCCACGCGGCCGCCGTCGCGTTCGCGACCGGCGTCATTCCGGCGCAGGCGCTGAAATAGCCGCGGCCGCGCCACGTCGCCCACTCGCCCCCCTCGGGTCACGCCGGAATGCGCACCATGAGTTCGCTGATCCCGTGGACGAAGGCCGAGAACACCCGTTTCGGCTCGCCGACGACCTCGATCCGCGGCAGGCGGTCGAGGATTTCTTCCCACAGGATCTTCAATTGCATTTCGGCCAGGTTCTTGCCGACGCAGCGGTGAATGCCGAAGCCGAACGAGAGATGCTGGCGCGGGCGGGCGCGGTCGATGATGAAGCGGTCGGGCTCGTCGATTGCTTCCTCGTCGCGGTTGCCCGAAATGTACCACATGGCGACCTTGTCGCCCTTGCGGATCAGCTGGCCGCCGAACTCGACGTCGTCGATCGCGGTGCGGCGCATATAGGAGATCGGCGTCTGGTAGCGGATGATCTCCGGCGCCATCGATTCGACGAGCTCGGGCCTCGCGCGCAGCTTGTTGAATTCGTCCGGATTCTGGCTCAAGAACAAAAGCCCGCCGCTCATCGAATTGCGCGTCGTGTCGTTGCCGCCGACGATCAAGAGGAC
>CAVULN010000054.1:0-134015 GCA_963742305.1 uncultured Alphaproteobacteria bacterium | reverse complement strand
AGGTGGGGCCGCCAGAATTGCCGTGATTGACCGGCGCGTCGATCTGCAGGAAGTCGTCATAGGGCCCGGAGCCGATGTCGCGTCCGCGCGCCGAGACAATGCCCGCGGTCACCGTTCCGCCAAGGCCGAACGGGTTGCCGACCGCGATCACCCAGTCGCCGACGCGGGGCGCATGCGAGGCGAATGTCACATAGGGAAAGTCGGTCCCCTGCGCCTTGAGAAGCGCGAGGTCGGTCTTGGTGTCGACGCCAATCACCTTGGCCGGCATCGTCTTGCCGTCGGACGTGGTGATGGTCACTTCAGTCGCGTGGTCGACGACATGGTCATTGGTGACGATATAGCCGTCGCCGGAGATGAAGAATCCGAACCCCTGCGCCTGGGAGAAATGATGGCGCGGAGTGCGCTCGCCGTCGTTGTTGTTATTGTCCGGCATGCCGAAGTGGCGGAAGAAATGATAGAACGGGCTGTTCTTCGGAACGTCCGGCAGCCCAGGCATCGCCTCCGAGTCGCCGTCATCGACCTGGTCGCGTCGCTCCGAGCTTGACCTTCACCGAGACGACCGCCGGCTTGACCCGATCGACAACGTCGGCGAACGAGGCCGGGCCGGCCGGGGCCTGAGCGGTCGTGGCCGCGGCGTCAACCGGCGCGACCGAGGTTTCGACCGCCACGCCTCCGAGGGCCGCAAGCGCCACAGCGCTGAGAAGCGCCGCACGGAGGGAATAGGAGGGTCGAACAAACGCCATCAGGTCGCGCTCCGAGCATCCAGATCATCGCTGCGGAGACTGTCCCCGCCGCCTCACCGTGATCAGAATGCGCCTATGCGCCTAAACGGGCGATGGCCCGAACATGAAAGCTTTGTAATGCGGATACCAGAACAGCGCGGCGGGCGCGATCCAAAGTGCGTCCGGAGAAACGCCCGTCTCTCGGAGGGGCTACGGAGTCGCGGCCGGCGCGATCAGCGGGCGCGATCAGCGATCGCGCCTACAAGGCAGCGAAATTCCGATCACCTCCAGGCGCGCCCCGGCTCAGGCGTCGGTGGTCTTCGTCTTCGGCTTCAGCACCTGGCGGCCCCGGTACATGCCGCTTTTCAGATCGATGTGGTGCGGGCGGCGCAGTTCGCCCGAATCCTTGTCCTCCACGTAAGTCGGCGCTTTCAGCGCGTCGGCCGAGCGGCGCATGCCGCGGCGCGAGGGGGAAGTTTTGCGTCTGGGGACGGCCATCGAGGGGAACTCCAAGCGGAAGCGGGCTTCAGGCGGCCCGGAAAATTCATGAAGGCGCGGCTCTTACACGCAATTCAGCGCGGGCGCCAGCCGTTCTTAAAGCCAGAGCCGAAAAACCGCCTCCCCGCGCCTGTCGACGCCGGTCTGCGTCCATCCCTTCGAACGGTAGAAGCCAGCCGCTTTCGTGTCTTTGCCGGTTGTCAGAAACGCCTGCCGGTGTCCAGCTTGCCGAAAGCGCTCGATCACTTCATTCAGAAGCGCAGTCCCATGGCCGCGTCCCTGAGCCCCGTCGATTACGAACAGCGCCCAAACGTATCCGGTCTGAGGGTTGGCGCAGGCGAAGCCCTGAATCCCCGCCTCGTCCTCGGAAACAAGGAAAATCGCTTCCTTCAGATACCACTCGACTTCCGCGGGCGTGACGAGCGACGGGTCTTCAAGCCGATTTTCGGCGGTTCCGTTCCGCACCTGAGAAATGCGCGGAAGGTCGAGCTCGGTGGCCTGGCGCAGGCGGGGGACCATTGCGATCAGGTCATGCCCGTCTCGACAAGCCTGATCTAGTTTTTTTTTGCGTGTCGCGCGGCCTTCAGGCCTGCCCGCGCGTCTCGAAGGCGGCCATCGCGATCGCCTCGCGCGGGCCGCGACCCGCCCACAGCACGAACTGGAACGCCTGATAATAGGTCTCGCACGAGTTGAGCGCCGCCTTGACCACCGCGCCGCATTGCGCGTCGCTCGCCCCCGCGCCCCCCGCAAGGCACAGGGCATGGCGGAACATCACCACGTCCTGCTGGCTCCAGAGGTCGAAATGCCCCAGCCACAATTGTTCGTTGATGAGCTGCGTGAGTTCGCCGATCGCCGCGCGCTTGTGCGGCGGCGCCTTGAGGTCGAACGAGCAGGCCACATGCAGCGATTCGAGGTCCGGCAGCCAGGTGAAGGCGACGTCGTAATTGGCGAGGCGCCCCGAGACCAGGATGGAAATCTCATCCGTCTCGGCGCGGTCGAAAGCCCAGTCGTTGACCGAGGCGAGCCGCTCGACCACGTCGACGGGATGCTCGCGACGTTCGTCGGCGCTCGTTTCGATGAAGGTCATCAAAGGATCTTTCGGCGGATCGAGGAACCAAGGAGGCGGACCGCCCCGGCGACTTAACCCGAGGGACCCAAAATGCAACCTTGCTGATTCGCGCCGGTTCGTAAACCGAAGACCTCCGAACATCCACAAAAACAGTAAACGGAATCAGAACTTCTGAACGACGAGGCGCTCTTGACGGAACGTGAGTCCGCTCAAGGCCTTGGCTCGTTGAGCCTCGCCTCCAGCGCGGCCACCCTCGCCGCCAGCTTCTCGTTTTCCTCCCGGGCGCGCGCCGCCATCTCCTTGACCGCCTCGAATTCCTCACGGGCGACCACGTTCATCCCCGCCATCATTCGCTCGAGCTGCGCGCGGGCGAAGGTCTGCGCTTCCCGCCTGGCGCCGTCGGCGACGCCGGCGGCGTCGGTCATGAGGCGCGAGAGGTCGTCGAAGAATTTGCTTTGGGTCTGCGGCATGGGTCGGCTCCAGGGCGCGCCCGCTGGGCCAGGCAAAGCGGGCTTTCCGCGCGTTATGTGGCGCGGGCGCGGCGGAGGCGCAAGGGCGAGCCGCCATCGCAATTTTCCCGTTGCTCCGCCCGGCGATCTCGCCCAGCATCGGGCGTCCCCGGTTCGAGGCCCACTGTCCCATGCGTATTGAAGCCGCCGTCCTTCGCCAGTCCGGCCTCCCCGCGCCTTACGCCCGATCGAAGCCGCTCGAAATCCTGGAGCTCGACCTCAGCCCCCCCGGCCGCGGCGAAGTCCTGGTCAAGATCGCCGCCGCCGGCCTCTGCCATTCGGACCTCTCGGTGATCGACGGCTCGCGGCCGAGGCCCGTCCCGATGGCGCTCGGCCACGAGGCGGCCGGGATCGTCGAACAGGTCGGCGAGGGCGTGACGGACCTTAAGCCCGGCGATCACGTCGTCCTGGTGTTCGTCCCGAGCTGCGGGCGCTGCGGCCCGTGCGCCTCGGGACGTCCGGCTTTATGCGAGCCAGCGGCGAAAGCCAACGCCGCCGGAACGCTACTCTCCGGGGAGCGGCGCCTTTCCTTCCGCGCCGAGCCGGTCAACCACCTGCTCGGCGTCTCGGCCTTCGCGACTTATGCGGTGGCGGCGCGCGAATCGTGCGTCAAGATCGACCCCGGCCTGCCGCTGGAGCTCGCCGCCCTGTTCGGCTGCGCGGTGCTGACCGGGGTCGGCGCGGTCGTCAACACCGCCAGGGTCGAGCCTGGCCAGTCGGTCGCGGTGGTGGGCCTGGGCGGCGTCGGGCTGAGCGTCGTCCTCGGCGCGAGGCTCGCCGGGGCGCGCGAGATCATCGCCGTCGATCTTTCCGACGACAGGCTCGCTTATGCGGCGAAGCTCGGCGCGAGCCACACGGTCAACGCCGCTTCGCCCGCCGCCGTCGCCGAAATCCGGCGCATCGCCGGCGCCGGCGTCGACGTCGCCTTCGAGATGGCGGGCTCGGTCCCCGCGCTCGAGCTCGCCTATGCCGCGACCGCGCGCGGAGGCGCGACCGTGACCGCCGGCCTGCCGCATCCGGACAAGCGCATGAGCCTGTCTCCGCTCGCGCTGGTCGCCGAGGAACGGACCCTCAAGGGCTCCTATGTCGGCTCGTCCGCGCCCCAGCGCGACGTCCCGCGCTTCATCGCCCTCTTCCGCGCCGGGCGCCTGCCGGTCGACCAGCTGCTGACCCACAGGCTCAAGCTCGAAGAGATCAACGAGGGCTTCGACCGGCTGCGCGAGGGGGTGGGCGTGAGGCAGGTGATCGTGTTCGAGACTCGATGACCGCTGAAGCGCGGTTTCCGCTCAATGCCCTAGCCGCTTGAGGGCTGCCTCCGCATAGCTGTCTCCCTGGTCCGCGGCGAGCTTGTAGAGACGCGCCGCCTCGCGGGCGTTCTTCGGCAGGCCCCCGAGGCCCATCTCGTAGCAGTATCCGAGGCTCGCCTGGGCCGCCGCAAGTCCCTGGCCGGCGGCGAGGTTGAACAGCCTCACCGCCTCGCGCTCGTCCTTCGGCAGGCCGCCGCGCCCGTCGCGGTAGAAGACCCCGAGATTGTTCTGCCCCCACGCGTTTCCCTGGTCCGCGGCGACCTTGTAGAGACGCGCCGCCTCGCGATCGTCCTCGGGCAGGCCGCCGCGCCCCTGCTCGTGCAGCACGCCGAGACTGACCTCAGCGTCGGTGATTCCCTGATCCGCGGCGAGCCTGAACAGGCGCGCCGCCTCGCGATCGTCCTTGGGAAAGCCGCCGCGCGCGTCCCGGTAGAAGATGCCGAGATCGTTCTGCCCCCAGGCGTTGCCCTGATCGGCCGAGAGCTTGTAGAGGCGCGCCGCCTCGCGCTCGTCCTTCGGCAGGCCGCCGAGCCCGTGCTCGTAGGCCGCGCCAAGACCGACCTGGGCAATCGCGCTTCCCTGGTCGGCGGCGAGCTTGAACAGGCGCGCCGCCTCGCGGTCGTCCTTGGACAGGCCGCCGCGCGCGTCCCGGTAGAACACCGCCAGATTGGCCTGTCCCCACGCGTTTCCCTGGTCCGCGGCCGCCTTGTAGAGGCGCGCCGCCTCTTGATCGTCCTTGGAGAGGCCGCCGCGCCCCTGCTCGTACAGCACGCCGAGACTGACCTCAGCGTCGGTCATTCCCTGATCGGCGGCGAGCTTGAAGAGGCGCGCCGCTTCGCGCTCGTCCTTCGGCAGGCCGCCGCGCGCGTCCCGGTAGAAGACCCCGAGATCGTTCTGTCCCCAGGCGTTCCCCTGGTCGGCGGCGAGCTTGTAAAGCCGCGCCGCCTCGCGTTCGTCCTTCGACAGCCCGCTCAAGCCCCGCTCGTAGAGATATCCGAGTTGCACCCGCGCGTTGGAATCGCCATTCGCCGCATCCTGACGGTAGCGGCGGATCGTTTCGTTTTCCGGGGTCGCGGTGACGCCGGGGACGATCACCCGAAACAGAAAGGAGCCGCCGGCGAAGGCGGAATTCTCAAGGGGCCTTCCTGCGGGGTCAGATTGTAGCTCCGGGCCCCGTCCAGCATGAACGAGCGGATCTCGGCCGATGAAACGACGCCCCACCCGTATTTGTCGGCGCCCCCGTCAATCGCGGCGAGGAGGAGATCCGGGATTGGGCTATGGGCCGGAACCGTTTCGGTGGACGTCCCGGCGGTGATGATGTCGCGAGCCTGGGCGCCGAGGAGCTTGTCGACCTGCTCCTTGGTGAGCGGCGTCGTTGCGGGCGCCCCCCGGTCGGCGAAAATCGTCCCCGAAAAGCAGCTGTCAAAAATAAACAGGATGGACTTAGCGCGGACTTCCTCCAATGGCGCGCGAACGGCGAGCATCGAGACCGCCTTGGGTCGCGCGGCGTCGAACAGGGATCGGTCGCTCCGTCAACCCATGGCGTGTCGATTCCGGTGATATACCCGCGGTTTTCGTTCCGTTCGGCGATGAGTTCCGTATAGCCGTGGCCAGCATAATAAATCATGAGCCTGGCGTTTCGATCGCTTCCATATTTGCCGAGGAAATTCGCCAGGGTTTGTTTGAGTTTGTCTGAGTTCGAGGTCAGTCGCGACGTCCACAGAGTCGAAATGTTTCGCCAGGCCCTTGCTCAATTCCTGCAATTCCAGGGGCACGTCGTCCAGCGGCGGCCATCGCCGGTCGAGATAATGGGCGTTGCCGATGAGGAGCGCGTGGCCATGCCGCAGCGGATCGTCCGGCGACTGGGCTCGGGCAGCGCCGGCGACGAGGGCCAGCGCCGTCGCCAGCAGGACCGCGAGAAGCAGAAATCGGGGCGCTTTCATTTGACGTTGAGGGCGACCTTCAGAGTGTCCAAGGAGAACTGGTCGCTCGTGTATTAAGTCGTCTTTCCCGCGCAATCGGTGACAAAGACCATGTTTGCCGGAATCTTGAGATCGCTGGTTATGTTGGGAGGTTTCGAGCAGGCGTCGATCAGGACCCCGCCATAATAAGTCTGCCGGTACAATTCCTTGATCATTTGCAAAAGTTCGGTGACCGCGATCGCGCCGGCGATGATCACCAGGATCGGCAAGGCCCGCCCGGCGGGCGCCTGCGCCGCAAGCGCCTTCCCCTCGTCGGAGGTGTCGGGTTCGATGCGCAGCGTCTTCCGCTCGATCGCCGGCACCGCCTGGATCGCCGTCTGATCGACCCGGACGCGGACGACAACCTTGTCGTCCGACTGGCTCCAGACGCTTCGCGGCGCCGCCAAGGACCCCAACAGGACAACGGCAAGATGGCGACGCGTAAGCATAGGGCCGGCCCCCGCACACCGCAGCTTTCCCGAACTTGATTTGTTAACGTAACAAGCCGGCGCAAGCAAGCCGGGTTTGCTTGCGGGCCAATGTCGTTTCTGGCCGGTTTGACCTTTGGCGTCATGGCCGCGCTTGTCCCGGCCAGCCACGTATTCAGCGCGTCGGGCCCTCAAATGAGGGGAAACGACGGAAGGCTTTGCCCTTAGAACCCTCTAATGCCCGGCCGAAGCGACGGCGGACTCGTCAGGAAGACGGATGGCCGCGCTTGTCGCACGGCTGTCCGGTTCAAGTTGAGCTCAAGCAGAGTTGGAGCTGGTTCGAGTCGGGCGGCGGGGGAGGCGGCGGTTTGCGGAGCCGTGTGAGATCTTTTCTATGCATGAGATTGGCGCGCACGAGTTGAACGAGCTCGAGGAAGCCAGGAACGTCTTTCGTGATCTGTTGCAGGGCGCGCATGAGAAGATAGGCGATGAGGGCGACGGCGATCTGGATGCGCACGGCGTTTTCCGATCTTCCAACGAATTTCGTGATCCTCAGCGTCTGTTTCATCAGACGGAAGAACAACTCGATCCGCCAGCGGCGCCGGTAGAGATCGGCGATCTCCTGGGCGGGCGCGTCGAGATCGTTGGTCATCAGGCGCAGGGTTTCGCCGCTTTCGGTCCTGACCACGATCTCGCGCACGGCGTCCTGCATCGGGTTCCTGCGGTTCATCGCCTGTCGGGCCGGCAGAAATCCGGTCCGGTCGCCGAGCAGCGCCGATCCGGGCGGAAGCGGCAGGTCGCGCGGGCTGTTCAACGGCGTGTTGGTCTTGAAGCGCGTCACCAGGCGGCAGCCGAGCGCGTCGAGCTCGCTAAAGAAGCCGAAGTCGTAATAGCCGAGGTCGAAAACATAGGTCGCGCCGGCTTCGACCGGCATTGCCTTGGCGGCCGTGATGTCGTTGACGTTGGCGGCGGTGACGGCGTGGTAGACCGGGCGCCCGAGGTCGGGATCGTAGACGACATGGCTCTTCACGCCGAAGACGCCGGTCGAGAAACGCGCCCATTCCGCGCCGACGCCAGCCAGCCTCAGCCCGGTCGAATCGATCAGCCGCACCGCGTCGGCCATCTTTCGGCGGGAGCCGCGGCCGGCTTGAGCCAGCATCGCCTCGAACAGGCCGGTGAAGATCCGGAAATCGCGGGCGCGATTGGCGTCGGCGAAGGTCGAGCGCTTCGGCGCGACGGCGCCTGCGTGATAGAGCCGGCCCTGATGGCTCGCCATCGTCGCCTCGATCTTCCGCAGCGAAGAAGCGCCGCTCAATTGCGCGAACAGAAGCGCGCTCAGGTGTCGGCGCGAGGTGAAGCTGCGCGCCGCGGCGTCGGCCCCATACGCCTCCGCCAGCCTGTCGAAGGCCGTCCAGGGGACCAGTTTCAGAAGATCGTGAAAGACGCTATCCCTGTGCCGCACGGCTTTGATCCTTTCCCGTGTCCCGATGAGTCGCGAAACTCAGGATCCGAGTAGAATCAACGCCGTGCGCCCATGCAAGCATTTCCTATGCCGGACAGCCGTGCGCTTGACCCGGCCATGACGGCCCCGCCGCAGCCAACGCCCTGAAAAGTCGACAAATCCTTGACAAATTCCTGGGGCACAGGCTAGTGTTTCCGTTTACCAGAAACATGGACACCCCATGCCGTCCCTTGTCGCCAAGCGCGCCCGATCCTCGAACGCGGCGCATAAGCGCGCCCAGCGGATCTTCGCCCGCCTGATCGCGGGGGAGTCGATGCGCGCCGTGGCCGCCGCGGAAAACCTGAGCCTGCGCCGGGTGCAGCAGATCGTCCGCGAGCAACTCGATCGCCGGGACGCCAATCCCGCCGATGACTTTGCGCTGCTCCAGATCGCCCGGCTCGAGCGGGCGCTCGACCTCGTCGGCGGCCAGATCGACGCCGGCAGGCCGTCGGCCGCGCACGCCTTCGTCCGCATCCTCGACCATCTGCAGCGCCTCGCCCCCGACCGGCTGCGTCTGCCGCGCGCATTCAACAGGATTGGCGATGAGGTCGACAAGATGGAAGAGCGGTTCGGCCGGCTCGACGCGGCGCGCGAGGCGCTGGCGCTGAGACAGGACGAAGCGGCCGCGAAAGCGCCGGACGAGAAAACAGCGAAACGAAACGGGCCTCAAACCGTTGACAACAAAGCAAACGGAGAAATGGCTAATTCGGCGCTCTCAATCGTTTCAGAGACTTAAGGCAGCCGCCGCGAAATGAAGCGCGCCGGAAGCGAGCGCTGAAAAGTCGCACAAAAGAGCGCTCAAGCCATTGAAATCATTCGGCCGCGTCAACTTGCGCGCCGGCTTTGCCCCCTACCCGGCGAGCAGGCCCTTGACGATCGCGCTCGCCTTGGCGAAATCCATCTCGCCCGGATGGGCGGCTTTGAGGGCGTTCACGACCCTCCCCATGTCCTTGACGCTGGCGGCGCCGGTCGAGGCGATGGCCGCTCTGGCGGCGGCGGTCACCGCCTCATCGTCCATTTGCCTCGGCAGGAATTCGCCGATCACCCTGATCTCGGCGCTCTCCTGCTCGGCGAGCTCGGCGCGGCCGGCCCCGGCGTAGATCGCGGCCGACTCCTGGCGGGATTTCACCATTTTGGTAAGCAGCGCCAGCTCGTCGGCGCGGCTCACGATCTTGCCCGCGCCGCGCGCCTCGATCTCCCGCTCCTTCAGCGCGGCCATGATGAGGCGAAGCGCGCCGACGCGGACCTTGTCGCCGCCCTTCATCGCCGCCTTCATCTGGGTGGCCACGGTCTCGCGCAACGGCGCTGAATTGGGCATCAGTCTCCTCGGATGTTGGAATGGGCCGCCGCGCTTGACGCGCGGCAAAGGCGGCGCTTAAGCACAGCCTCATGACAAGCGCAACCGAACCCTCGCCTTCGCCCCATCCGGACGACGCCTCGTCCGGCTGGCGCCCGCGTGTCGCGACCGGGGTGATCGTGCTCGCCGACGGCTCGCTGATCGAGGGCTTCGGGACTGGCGCGACCGGCTCGGCGGCCGGCGAGATCTGCTTCAACACGGCGATGACCGGCTACGAGGAAATCCTGACCGACCCCTCCTACGCCGCCCAGATCGTCACCTTCACCTTCCCGCATATCGGCGTCGTCGGCGTCAACGACGAGGACATCGAAGTCGTCAATCCCGCCGCGGCGCCGGCTGCGGTCGGCGCCATCATGCGCGCCGATCTCGCGGCCCCGTCGAACTTTCGCAGCCGCGCGCGGCTCGACAGCTGGCTCAAAGCGCGCGGAATCATCGGCGTCACCGGCGTCGACACGCGCGCGCTCACCACGCTCATCCGCGAGCGCGGCATGCCGAACGCGGTGATCGCCCATGTCCCCGACGGCGCCTTCGATCTCGACGCGCTCCGCGCCAGGGCCGCGCGCTGGCCTGGCATCGACGGCATGGACCTCGTTCCGGCGGTCGGCGCGACCCAGCGCTACGATTGGGACGAGACCAGCTGGACGCTGGAAGACGGCTACAGCCGGCGTCATGGAACGCGCTTTCACGTGGTCGCGGTCGACTATGGAACCAAGCGCAATATCTTGAGGCTTCTCAACGACTGCGGCTGCGCCGTGACCGTGGTTCCCGCGACCGCGAAGCCTGAGGAGATCCTCGCGCTCAGGCCCGACGGGGTCGTGCTCTCCAACGGACCGGGCGATCCGGCGGCGACCGGCGAATACGCCGTGCCGACGATAAAAGCGCTGCTCGAGGCGAAGGTTCCCCTGTTCGGCGTCTGCCTCGGCCATCAGCTGCTCGCGCTCGCGGTCGGCGCCCGCACCGTCAAGATGCCGCAGGGCCATCACGGCGCGAACCATCCGGTCAAGGATTTCCTGACCGGCAAGGTCGAGGTCGTGTCGATGAACCACGGCTTCGCGGTCGATCGGGCGAGCCTGCCGGCAAACGCCGCGGAAACGCATGTGTCGCTGTTCGACGGCTCGAATTGCGGCATCGCGCTCGCCGACCGTCCGGCCTTCTCGGTGCAATATCACCCCGAGGCTTCGCCCGGGCCGCGCGACAGTCACTATCTCTTCCGCCGGTTCATCGATCTGATCGCCGCCTCCAAGGCCGAGGCGACCCGGGCGGCCTAAGGTCCGGGGCGCCCGTGGGTCTCGCTGATCGGCGCGTAGGTGAACTCCTGGACGCCGACGTCGACGATGACGTCGCTCTTGACGCGCGCGTTGACGGCTCTTGCGATCGCCTTGCTCATCTTGCCGAGATCGAAGCGATCGAGGTGGTCGAAGTCGATTGTGTTGTCGTCATAGACATAGCGGAACGCTTCATCGACGAGGATCGAGTCCGGGGCCATCGCCGCCGTCTTGAGCGCGTTCAGGTCGACGGTGTAGCTGAGCAGCATCACCGCGTACCCCTTGACCGCGCCGTCCTTGATGCGGGGGACGTTGATCTCATGGGTCTTGCGCGCTTCGGTCGCTCGCGCGGCCGAGGCGGCGGGGCGCGCCTCGCGCAAGGCGAGGACCTTGTCCGTCCCCATCTCGCCTGCGATCACGGCGGCGGCCGCTGCGAGGCCGATCAACGCGGCCTTGATCATTCCCGGGTCCGCCTCCAGCCAAGGGCGGTGTAGGTTCCGTCGGACTGGCCGTCCTGGATGGCGCGGGCGATGATCTCCGACACGGCGTGACAAGCCTTGAGCTGCACCGCGAGCGCGCGCCGGTTGATCTCGAGCTTGGTGTGAAGCGCGGCCAGCGCGTCGCGCAGCGGCCCCGCCGCCGTTGCGCCGCCGAGCGCCGGAGCGAGGCGATTGAGCTCGAGGAGGCCCTGGTTCTTGCTCTGGCTATAGGCCTCGTACTGGACCCGGCGGCCCTCTTCAAGGTCGCGATTCTCCGCGTCGATGAACGCGACAAGTCGCTCGACGACCGGCAGCGCCGCGGCGGCCGCCGGGGATTGCACGCGGCGCGGGTGGCTCATGTCCGCCTGCGTCCGGCAAACAGGACCGTGCCCTTGTCAAGCTCGGCCGCGGCCGGCGCCGAAAGGATGTTGGCGCTCATTTGGGCGGCCGGCTCGCCGGCGGCCTTCGCGGCTTCACCCGCCTGCGCCGCCCGCGGGGCGAACTCGTGACTGGCGAACAGGCGCCTGGCGAGGCCGAGCTTGCCGGACTTGGCGATCTGCATCGAAACCTGCTCGGCCAGCATCGACCGCCACATGTCGCCCGCCATTCCCTGGCCGAAGACCTCGCCTGTGTCCTTCGGCAAGAGTTCGCCGACGAACGAATTCAGCATCATGGCCTCGAACTGGGTCTTCGCCTGGCCGAGCTTGTCGGGTCCGACGGGCGCCTCCGCGAGACGCGAGCGCGCGTCGGCCGCGCCCGCGACCGGCGGCGCCGTCGCGGCTGCCATGTCGCCGGCCCGGTCGAGGTCGGCGGCAAAGTCTGCGGTCGGAGCGTTCGCGCCGGCGAGCGCGTTGAGGCGCTGCGCGGCGAGGCTCGCGCGGGCCGGATCGGCCGCGCTGAGCACCTCAAGGACGACATCGGTGCGAGGATTGAAGGCCATGGAACGGCGCCAACGTGCGAGGGATGCGCGAGCATCGTCCTTGTGCCTTACGTCGAGCTTGCGCTTCGGCGGGCGATGGTCCGCTCGATGAGCTCGGCAAGCTCCTTGCGCTCGTTCAGGCGCTGGAGGCTAAGCGCTGCGGCTTCGATAGCGAGCTCCGCAAGCTTCGCCCGCATCCCGTGCCCCAGCGCGGCGCGACGCGCGGTTTCCTGGTCACGCGCCGCCTGATCGAGCCGAGTCTGCAAGGCCCGGATGCTGCGCGCGACCAGTCCGGCATGAGCGCCATACGCGATCTCGCTCGCCTCCAGGGTCTCGAAAACCGCCTTGAGGTCCTCGTTCAGTCCTGCCTGCCGGAGTTCGACCAAATAAAGTCTCGAGCGGCCGGCTTCGTGCATGAGCGCCTGAATCCGGCCGATGCGGGTCAGCGCGTCGAGACGTCGCTTCATCGGCTAGCCCGAAATGAGCCAAACGCCGAAGCCGCTCATAAAGGCCTCGATCGCCGGCTTGATGGTGAAATAGAGCAGAAGCAGACCTCCCGCCACGACAAATGGCATGGCGACAAAAAAGACCTGGACCTGCGGCGTGAGCCGATTGACCAGCGCCAGCGCGAGATTGACCACCAGCGCGTAGATCACATAGGGCGAGGCGATCCTGAGCGCGAGCCGGAACGATTCGCTGAGCGCGTCGGCGATCTCCTTCAGCGCCAGCCGCGCGTTGAAGTCGCCGCCGACCGGAATGACGTCATAGGAGGCCACAAGGCCCCGCAAGAGCTCCCAATGGAGGTCGGCCGCGAACAGAAGCGCGATCGCGGCGAGCGAGATCAGCGTCGCCAACGGGGCCATTGGCTCGTCGCTCTCGACCTGGAAGCCCGAGGGGCTCGAAAATCCGAGCATGCTGGCCGCGGCGACCGCCAAGGTTTCGAGGGCGAAATAGAACATCCGCGCGAGGGCCCCGATCATGCCGCCAACCAGCGATTCGACGGCGATCACCTTAAGCGTGAGGATCGGGTCGTCGCCGAGCGCGGCGCTGGGCACGCGCTCCAGCAGCAGCGGCGCAAGCGTAAGCGTGACCGCAAGCGCGACGAACAGGCGAACCTGCGCTGGAATCTGCGCGCTCGAGAATCCGGGCGCCAGCATCAGGCAGCCGCCGATGCGGCAGAACAGCACGAACACGCCAAGCGCCGCTCTCGGCGCGAGCGCCGCCGCGTGCGGCGCGGCCATCGCGCCGGCGACGAGCGCCGTCACGCGATCGCGCCCAATGGCTTCACCTCGAAGCCGCGCGCGATTTCGAGCTGCGACAGAACCGCAAGCGTCGGAAACATCCGCTCGATGATCATCCGCACATAGGGTCGCGTCTCGGCGGCGGTGACGAGGGCGAACAGGCGCCGCTCGTCCATCCGCTTGCGGATCGCCGTCGAAGCCTCCGCAGCGAACTGCTCCATGAGCCGCGGGTCGATGTCGAATTCGATCACCTCGCCCTTGGCGTCGCGCTTGAGGGCTTGATGGAAGGCGAGATCCCAGCGATTGCCGAGCCTCAAGACGGACAGCGCGCCGTCGTCCGCGAGATCGCCGCAGATCTGCTGGGAGAGACGAATGCGCACCTGCTCGACGATCTGCTCAGGCCTTCGCGCGTGCGGCGCGATCTCGGCCACCGCCTCGAGGATCAGATTGAGGTTGCGGACGGAGACGCGCTCGGCCAGCAGCAGCTTCAGAGTGGCGAGCAGCGTCGACTGCGAGATCTGCGACGGGCAGATGTCGTCAAGCAGCCGCTTGTACTCGGGCTCGAGCCGGTCGAGCAGTGCGCGCATGTCCTTATACGACAGGAGCTGCGCCAGGTTATTGTGGATGACCTCGCTCAGATGCGTGAGCAGCACCGAGACCGGATCGACCGGCTTGAAGCCTTCACGCCTCGCATCCTTGACGAGGGTCTCGGGGACCGCGATGGCGCGGATGCCGAAGGCGGGCTCGCGCACTTCATCGCCGGGCAGATTGGGACGAGGCCCGTCGCCGATGATGATGAGGTGTTCGCTGACCCGCAATTCGTGGGTCGCGACCGCCGTGCCGTGGATCTTGATCTGGTAGGTCTTGGGCGCCGCCTTGATGTCGTCGGAGAGACGGACCTCCGGAACGACGAAGCCGTACTGGCGAGCGAACTTGCGCCGCATCTTCGCGATCCGGGAGCCGATCTCGTCGCGCGCGGAGATCAGGGCTGCGTTGAGCTCCTTGCTGAGCACAAGTTCGACCTCGAACGACTTGAGCTGCTCCTTGATCGAGGCGCGCGACTCGGCTTTGGCCCGTTCGTCCTTCGCTGCGGCCTTCGCCGCCTCGGCGACCCGATCCTTCTCGATCCGCCGGGGAATGGCGACCCCGACGAAGGCCATCAGCCCGCCGATGAGCGCGAAGGGCAGGAACGGCAGGCCCGGAACGACGCCAAGCACCGCCATCGCGAGCGCGGCCAGAAAGAGCGCGTTGGGATAGCCGCTCAGCTGGTCGATCACCGCCTTGTCGGCGGAGCCCCGCGTGCCGCCCTTGGCGACCAGGAGCCCTGCGGCGAGCGAAATGATGAGCGCCGGAATCTGCGTCACCAGGCCGTCGCCCACCGAGAGCTTGGTGAAGACGTCGGCCGCGGCGGCGAGCGTGAGAGCGTGCCGGGTGACGCCGATAACGATGCCGCCGAAGATGTTGACGGCCAGAATGATAAGGCCGGCGATCGCGTCTCCGCGGACGAATTTCGACGCCCCGTCCATCGAGCCGAAGAAGGCGCTTTCCTCCTCGAGCTCGCGCCTGCGCGCTTGCGCAACCTTCTCGTCGATGAGCCCGGCCGAGAGGTCGGCGTCGATCGCCATCTGCTTGCCGGGAATCGCGTCGAGGGTGAACCGAGCCCCGACTTCTGCGATGCGGGTCGCGCCCTTGGTGATCACCAGGAAGTTGATCGTCACCAGGATAAGAAAGACGATGATGCCGATGACGAAATCGCCGCCCATCACCAGGCGCGCGAAGCCGCCGATGATGTAGCCGGCCGACGTCGGCCCCTGTTCGCCGCGCGACAGGATGAGCCGCGTCGTCGAGATGTTGAGCGCCAGCCTCAGGATCGTCGCCACCAGAAGCACGGTCGGGAAGGCCGAGAACTCGAGCGGCTTATGGATCCATAGCGCGACCATCAGGATGAGTACGGAAAGCGCGATCGACAGCGCGAGGCCGAAATCGATCATCACCGCCGGAACGGGGAGGAAAAACAGGCAAAGAATGACGACAATGCCGGCGGCGAAGGCGACGTCCTTGCCGCCGCGACCGGCGGCCGAAGCCGGCGGCGCCGACGCGGACGGCGCGCTGGCGATCGCCGCCGTCGCCGCCGCGGTCGCCACTCCAGCCATCGCCCGCCCTCGCCGGTTCGCCCATGCCGCCGCCCGCGGCCCGCCAGAGAGAGTGTGCGGCGAACCTTGCGCGAGGATCGAACGCCGGCGACGCCTGGACTCGCGCCGCTCGTCCGCGGCGAGGAGGGATGCGAAGGGATAAAGGTCTCAACGGCCGAAGCGCCGCGCGCGCTGTTGAAACGAGCGGATTGCGCGAAGAAAGTCGACCTTGCGGAAGTCCGGCCAGTTCACATCCGAGAAATAGAACTCGCTATGGACGCTTTGCCAGAGCAGGAAGCCCGACAGGCGGACCTCGCCGCTGGTGCGAATGATAAGATCAGGTTCCGGGAGGCCCGCCGTATACAGATGCCGGTCAACCGCCTCAGGCGTGATCTCCCCGGCGATCGTTTCCAATGTCGCGCCCAGCCCAATCCTCTCGCGGATGAGAGCGCGGACGGCGTCGGCGATTTCCTCACGGCCTCCGTAGGCGATCGCGATGGCGAGCGTCATCCCGTCATAGCGGGCCGTGATGTCCTCGGCGGCGCGAAGCGCCGCGGCGGTCGAGCCCGGCAACAGGTCGAGCCGCCCGACAGCTTTGACCCGGACCCGCAGCCGATGGATCGCAGGGTCCTGCGCGAGGGCGCGGATTTTTGCCTCGACGGCCGCGAGAATGGGGCTGACCTCGGCGTGCGACCTCTTCAGATTGTCGATGGAGCAGACCCACAAAGTCACCGCTGGGATCTTGAGTTCAGAGCACCATGCGAGCACATCATCGAGCTTCTCGGCGCCGAGATCATAGGCTGCTCGCGCATCGGCAAGACCATGCTGACGCGCATATCGCCTGTTGCCGTCCAGAATGATCCCGACGTGACGCGGCGCCGCGCGCGCCTGGATTTGACGCCGCAGCCGCCGTTCGTAGAGCGAATAGAGAATGCGCTTCATTCGCGGCAGTCGTCGCCTTCTGCGCTGATCAGCGAAAGGCCCCCATTCCTTCGCCAAAAGGAGCTGGACTCTGACGTTTTGTTAAGCCAACCCCTGAGTGTCGGCAAAAGCAAGCTTGCGAGAACGCGCCGCGCGCCTGGCGGCGGTTGATTTCCGCCGTTCACTCTATTGAGATGAAACCGCGCCATGAGATCCTGACCCTCTCCAATGAATGCCCAATTCACCCGCTCGAGACTTCGGAGACCCCCGGTGAGCTTCCCCATCCTGGAGAATGTCGCCAAGTCGGCGCGACACACGACCTTCTTTCTGTCCTGCGGCGCCGAAGACGCGACGCCGATCGTGTTCGTGCACGGCTGGCCGGAGCTTGCCATCTCCTGGCGCGGGCAGCTTCCGGTCTTCGCCGGCCTGGGCTTTCGCGCCGTTGCGCCCGACATGCGCGGCTACGGGCGCTCCAGCGTCTATTCCCGCCACGAGGACTATGGGCTGGAAGTAATTGTCGCCGACATGCTCGAACTCCTGGGCACGCTCGGGGCGGAGAAGGCGATCTGGGTCGGCCACGATTGGGGCGCGCCGGTCGTCTGGTCGATCGCCCAGCACCATCCGGAACTCTGCCACGGCGTCGCCAGCCTTTGCGTACCCTACATCCCGGAGGGCTTCGCGGTCGAGACGATCGTTCCGCTGGCCGACCGGAGCGTCTATCCGGCCGACCGGTTTCCGGCGGCGCAATGGGACTATCAGTTGTTCTACCGCGAGAACTTCGCGGTCGCCGAGGCTGGCTTCGAGAGCGATGCGGGCGCAACCGTCCGGGCGCTCTTCCGCTCCGGCAGTCCCGACGGCAAAGGCAAGCCAGCGCCCACCGCCTTCACCCGCGCCAATGGCCGATGGTTCCGCGCCGCCAACCGCGCGCCAGACGTTCCCCGCGACCCTGCGGTGCTCAGTGAGGAGGACGAGCGCATTTATGCCGCGGCGCTCGAACGCAACGGCTTCTTCGGCCCCGACAGCTGGTACATGAATTGGCGAGCCAACCTCGCCTATGCCGAGCGCGCCAGAGCGAACTGGCGGCTCAAAATGCCGGCGCTCTTCCTCCACGGCGCGTACGACTATGTGTGCGAGACCCTCGCCTCGCGCCTCGCCGAGCCGATGCGCGCGCACTGCGACAACCTGACCGAAGCGACGATCCCCTCCGGGCACTGGATGGCGCAGGAGAAGCCGACCGAGGTCAATGCGGCGCTCGCGAAATGGGTGGGCGCGCAGTTCCCGGGGCTATGGGCGGTTTAGAGGCCTATTTGTATCCCTGCTCGATCCGGCCGTAGACGCTTTGAGTGAAGATCGAGAATTTCGCCCCGACGAAGGAGGCTGTCAGGCTCGCAGCGACAAAGACGGCGATCATCTTGGGCACGAAGGTGAGCGTCATCTCCTGTATCTGGGTCAGGGCCTGCAAGAGCGCGATCGCCACGCCGACCGCCATCGCCGCGGCGACGCAGGGCCCTGCGCCGACCACCACCATCCAGATCGCCGACTGGACGAGATCGATCGCGTCGCCTTCGTTCACTGGACGCTCGCGCCGTTGGCGAGCGGGATGGTCGCGCCGCTGGTCAGCGTAGCGACCGCGCCCGTGCTGGCGACGCTGACCGAGGCGACCTCGCCCGAAGTCAAACCATCGGCCGAGGTGACCGTCCGGCCGATGAGCTGCTCGGCCTGGCTCAGCGAGGTCGCAGTCAACAGCGAGGCCAGGGTCGTGTTGGTCTGCACCGCCTGCCCGACCTCGGAGACGGTGGCGAGCTGCGACACCATCTGCGAGGGGTCCATCGGCTGGGTCGGGTCCTGGTTCTTCATCTCCGCCATGAGCAGGGTGAGAAAGTCGTTGTAGCCCAGGCTTTGCGTCGCTGCAGTCGCCGTCGCAGACGAGGCGGACGATGCGGTCGACGAAACGGGGGTCGTGGCGGTTACAGTCACGGCGGTTCTCCTTGGTTCAGGCGGCGCTCGGCGCGTTGGCGAGCGGCTGAAGTTCCTTGTCCTCAAGCGCGAAGAGGCCGCGCAGCGCCTTCAGCGCCTCGAAATTGCGTCCCCGGACGAGCGACGCGGCGACGCCGTTGAGGCCCGCCGTCAACTCGGGCGCCCGATACGCTTGAAGCGCCAATTCGACCAGCGAGCGGGCGAGCGGTGCGGCGCTGGCGGCGGCCGTCGGGTCCATCAGCATGATCTGGACCGCGAAATAGATCTGGCGGATCAGCGTCGTCGCCTGCTCGGCCTGCATCACATGGTTCTCGAGCAGGAAGGTGACCTCGTTCAGAAGCTCGATCGAGGCTTTCCGGTCGATACGGATGACCGCCCCGTTGATGAACAGCCGTTCCCCGGCTCTGAGCGTGATGTTCATGGGGCCGCCTCACTTCAGCCCGTCGCGGATGAGCTGATTGATTTCGATCATCGGCGTGAGATCGCTGGTCAGCCCCTCGCGCGCGCGATCGATCTCCTTCATCATCCAGATGCCGATCGAGACGATGCCGGCTCTGAGCTGCGCCGGCAGCTCGTTGTTCGGGTCGTTGAGGTCCTCGATGAAGATTGTCCACAGACGGCGGAGATAGAACAGCGCGTCGATCCGCTCGCGCGATTGGGGGCCTTTCTCCTGAGCCAAGCGAAGCATCCCGATCACCCGGTCCATCGCCGCGCGCTCGCGGGCGCGCATCGTCTGGTGCAAATCTTCGATCACGTCGTTGTAGGCGAATTCGTACATCGCGACCTTTCACGCGCTAGGCGACTGGCAGGTATTGCGCCAGATTGAGCTGTTGCAGGCGCGCCGTCAGTTCGTAAGCCATCTGGATCTGATTGGTCAGGCTGCTGATCCGGGCGGCTGTTGTCGTCGGGTTGGCGTTGTCGAGATTGCCGATCTGGACTTGCAGGATGGTGAGCTGCGAGCTCATCGAGCTGTTGGCGCTCGTGACGGCGCTCTGGGTGGAGCCGAGCTCCGCCTGAGCGTCAATCATCGAATTGATGCCTTGCGAAACCAGCGAGGAGGCGGCCGTGGCCACGGCCTGCTGCGCGTCGCTGCTGAGCTCGGATCCGCCGAACTCACTCAACATCGCGTAGCCTTGAGCCAGCGCCTGGAAGCCGGGCTGATTGGCGTCGGTCGAGGTCGTCACCGTCTGGCCCGGAGCGATCACAGCGCTCGTGTTCGTGCTCGAGGCGGACGACCAGTTCGCGCTCCACGCGGCGCCGGTAAAGAGCGCCGCGAACGGCCCGGAAAGAAAGCTCTGCATGGCGGACGCCGAGATGTCGGCTGCGGCCGGATCGCTCGGCAGCACGCCAAACGCGGTCTGAAAGGCGTCGTCGATCGCGGTCTTGGCGGCGGACGCGGGAGTCGAATAATAGTCCGCCATCGGCGCGACCGCGGAATTGATTCCGCCGAACACATATTGATCCCCCGACGTCGCATTGGTCGAGGCGATGAGCGACTGAAGCGCCGATTGGCCCATGTTCTGAAGCGAGGCGCCGGAATCGGCGCCTGGCGTCCAGGCCGCAAGATCGTTCAACGTCGTCTGAGCGCTGGACTGGATGGCCTGCAGCGCGCTTTGCGCGGTCGACAGGCTCGTCGAAACGAGGCTGTTGCCGCTGGTCAGCGTCTGCAGCTCGCCGACCTGCTCCTTCAGCGACAGTTCGTAGCCGGACTGGTCGCCAAGTTGCAAGCCGAGGTTGGCGTACTGGCCGGTCGACATCTCGGTCATTGCGCTGGCGAGCTGCGACTGAGCCTGCATGACCGGCGCGACCAGGCTGTTGGCCAGGGTCTGGGTCGAGACGAAGTTCGCGCCCACGGTGGTCATGCCGCCTGCAACAGGCTTGAGAACATGCCATTGACGGTGGTCAGGAGCTTCGCCGTCGAGGCGTAGGAGTTCTCGAGGTTCAGCATGTTGGTCATCTCGGCGTCGAGATTGACGCCGGTCGCATTCGACAGCGCCGCGGTCGCCTGCGTGACCAGTGCGTTCTGATACGAAGACGCGTCGCTCGCTTGCTGGTTCTCGGCTTGCAGCCAGCTCACGGAGGCATTGGCGTAGCCGGCAAGGCTCGACGACGACTCGAGACCGGCGGACGGGTCGAAGCTCTGCGTCGCTTCGATCTGACCGATAAGCCCCTGGATGCGTCCGGTGTAGCTCGCCGCGCCGGTCGTGTTGTAGGTGTAGGCAGGGCTTCCGGGGTCGGAGATCCCGCCGTCCCGGATGAGCGTCGGATCCCCGCCCCGCGACGGGTCGGCGTTCGGATTGACTTCGATCGTCGCCGCGAGACCCGTTGTCGCCGTCATCGACGGCAGACTGGTCGCTCCGGGCGTCGTGAAAAGGCCCGGCAGCGAGGGCAAGGTGGGCGTCGCCGACTGATCGCTTTCGGCGAAGGCGTTGATCAGGCCGCCGGCGATCTGGTCGAGCTGGGCCTGATATTCGGGTGCGATCGTATCTCGCAGCGCCGCATAACCGGCCAGCGCGCCCGATCGAATAGGCATCGGCGAATCGGCGCCGGTGATCGGCACGCCATCGACTGTAACCGCGCCGCCGTTCGTGCCATCGACGAGCGTCGGCGTCGGGAGTGAAGGAAACCGTGCGCGGAAGATCCTGGAACAACGTGACGCCGCTGTCGGTGTATATCGACTCCGAGCCATTTGCGGCCACGGTGGTCGAAACGCCAATCTCATGGGCGAGCTGGGTCACGATCGAGTCGCGGGCATCCTCTGCGCTGGAGACGTTCGCTCCGGTCCGAAGTCCGGCGACCACGGCGTCGTTGGCGGCCGTGAACTGATTGAGCAGCGAATTGATTGTGTTGACAGACGACGCGATGCTCTGGTCGGCCTGCTCGCGCACCTGCTGGACGGTCGCGCTGCCGCTGTTGAGCGACGAGGCGAGATCGGAGGCGGCCTTGACGACCGCGTCGGCGGCGGATGACGAGGTTGGAGAGTCCGCGTAGGTCGTCAGCGCGCTTTCCAGATTGGCGAGCATCGCGGAGGGCGAGGCGCCGTTCTGGTCCGCGCCGGACGTCGACGAAGTCGACGAACTGTCGTCGACGGTCTGCGCGAGCGTCGTGAGCCCATCGGAGATCGCCTGCTGGGTCGCGGCCTGCGAGGTCGAGTTCGAAACCTGCTCGGTGAGCGCGGCGTTGGCCTCCCGGGTTACCGAAGCGACATCCGCGCCGCCATAGGAATTGGTCACGACATTCGCGAGCTCGCGCGAATAGCCGGACGTATTGACGTTGGCGATGTTGTTCGAGACGACAGCGGTCTGCGCCGCATTGGCGGCGAAGGAAGAGCTGATGACGCTGAACGCGGTCGAGAGGCTCATCGAAGCTCCCTAAGCCTTGCCTGACCTTACGGCTTCAGCCCGTTCAGGACGTCGAGAATGTTGGCGCCGGTCTGAAACACTTTGGAGTTCGCCTCGTAAGCGCTCTGCGCCTGGATCATGTCGGTCAGTTCTGTGGCCAGGTCGACCGTCGAAGTCTCGAGCGAGGAGGCTTCGATCGAGCCAAAGCCCGCGCCGCCCGCGGTCCCAAGGAAAACGGGACCGGAAGCCGACGTCTGCAGGTAGGCGCCGCCGTTGACCGAGGCGAGGTTGTCGGGGCTCACCACATTCGCGAGCGGAATGTCGTAGGCCACGCTGGACGTCCCGTTGGCGTAGTTGAACGTCAACGATCCACTCTTCGAGACGGAGACGCCGCTGATGCCGCTCGGCGCGTTCCCGTTCGCGGTCGCGGCGGTCACGTTGAAGCCTGCCGCAAGCTGGCTCATGTTGCCGAGATCGAGGCTCATGGTCCGCCCGTCCGGCACCGCAATCGACAGCGGCGAACCGGAGGTGAGCGCCCCGTTCGTCGGGTCGAAGGTAAGAGTCTGGGTCGCGAGCGGACCGGACGAATACGGAAAGCCGCCGCTTCCCGACGCCGTTGAGGCGTCGAAGGCGTCAACCTCCCAGGTGTTCGTTCCGGTGTTGGCGAAATAGAGATTGATCGTGTGCGCCCCGCCCAGATTGTCGTACACGACAAGCGAGGTCGCTTCGGTATAGGTCGAGCTTGCCGAATTGACCGACGGCAAGGCGGCGGCGGCCACCGGCGTCGCCGTGGACGGCAGATTGGCTGTGAGCGTTGCGCTGGTGGTCGGCGTCGCCGTCTGGCCCGCGTTGACGACATTGACCTTCTCGAGGTCGGTCAGCGAATTCGCCGCGAGCGGCGAAACGCCGTCCTGCACGTTCGCCGCCATCAGGTAATAGCCGGCGCTGTTGACGAGGTTGCCTGACGCGTCAGGCGTGAAGGAGCCATTGCGCGTCAGGTAGAGCGTGCCGCTGGAATCGGACACGACGAAGAAGCCGGCGCCCTGGACCGCGAGGTTGGTCGGAGTCGAGGTGGAGACGACATTGCCCTGCAGCGCATTGAGCGAGACCTGGGTCGTGGAGACGCCGCCGAAATCGGCGTCGCCGTCGGCGATCTGATCGACGAGGCTCGAGAAGTCGGTCGCGACGTTCTTGTAGCCGGTGGTGTTGGAGTTGGCGACGTTCTGGGAGATCGACGACAGCCAGTTCGAATTGGCCTGCATGCCCGAAACGCTGGTGTTCAGAATGCTCATGCGGACTCCTCGGCGGTTGCGCCATTTGAGCCGCGCGGCCTTGCGCGAGGCTGGCGCCCGATCAGCTTGCCGAACGCACCAGGCTTCCGATCAGGAGATTCCAGCCGTCGATCAGCACGAAAAACAGGATCTTGACCGGCAGCGAGATGACCGACGGCGGCAGCATCATCATCCCCATCGACATGGTCAGCGTCGCAACGATCATGTCGATGACCAGGAACGGCAGCACGATCAGGAACCCGATCTCAAAGCCGCGCCGGAGCTCGGAAATCATGAACGCCGGGATGAGCAGCCGCAAATCCGCTTTCGAGCGGTCGGTGACGTCGAACCGCCCTTTGGACAGGCTCTCGAACAGCGCGATGTCCTTTTCCCGAACCTGGCCGAGCATGAATTCCCGAAACGGCTCGACGACCGCGTCAAGCGCTTGCTGCTGGCTGATCTTGTTGTCCATCAGCGGCTCGAGACCGTCCCGCCAGGCGCGGTCGAAGGTCGGCGCCATGACGAAGAAGGTCATGAACAGCGACAGACTGATGAGCACGAGGTTGGCCGGCGCGCTCTGCAGACCGAGGCCGGAGCGCAGGAACGACAGCGCGACGATAAAGCGCGTGAAGCTCGTGACCATGATGAGCAGGCCAGGGGCGACCGAAAGCACGGTCAGGATCGCGACGAGCTCGATGATCCGGCCGCTCGCGGTCGCGCCGCCGGCGGGAATGAGCGCATTGAGATCGACGTTTTGAGCGCAGGCCGGAGAGCTTGCCGCGACCAGCGCGGCGCTTGCCCAGATCGTTCGTCTCATTGCACCACCAGGGTCCTGATCACGAAGGCGCGAACCTTCCCGCCGCTGCGCGTCGCCGCCCGCTCGTTCAAGTCCTGGCGGATGTTCTCCAGCCCGATCGGCCCCTCAAGCTCATGCAGCGACAGGGTTCGCAGATAGGCGAGGATGTCGTCGCCGATCTGGCCCGCCATGGCTTCGGGATGGGGCAAAGTCCTGGGGTCGAAGATGATCGAGCCCTCGAGGCGGATCCACGTCTCCTGCGGCGCGCCCAGATTGGTTACGATCGGGGCCATGTCGAAGATCGTCGAAGGCTCGGCAGGCGACACGGCGGCGGACGCCTCCACGGCTTTGTCCAGCCTGGGCGCCGCCAGCGGCCGCCATGCCTCGAAGGCGGCCCCGGCGCACGCGCCGAGACCAACGACGATCGCGAGCTCGATCAACGATCTCCTCACCGACCCCCTTGCAGCGCCCTGAGGCACAGCGGAATCAGACATCGGCGCTCCGCCTAGAATGGCCTGACGGCGTCATAAACCTGCTGTCCCCACGCCGGCTGCTGAAAGTCGCTCTGACGGCCGCGGCCGCCATAGGAGATGCGGGCCTCGGCGATGCGATCATAGGCGACGGTGTTGTTGAGGGAGATGTCGAGCGGGTCGACGATCCCGGCGACCGTGAGCTGGCGCATCTCGTAGTTGACGCGCACTTCCTGCGATCCCGAGATCACCAGATTGCCGTTCGGAAGGACGCGGGTGACGACCGCCGCGACCGCCACCTGGATCTGTTCGGACCGGTCGATGTTGCCCTGCCCCTGCGTTGACGCGGAGGAGGACAGGTCGCCGAGAAGCTTGGCCGGCTGGCTGGACGAGGACGCCGCCGAGCCGTTGTTGTAGCCAAAGTCGACGACGACGCCATCCTTGGTCGTCTGCGAGCGGCCCGAGGCGTTGCCGAGAGTGGCCTTGTCGTTCATCGCAATGAGCACCCTGACGATGTCCCCGACATGGGCGATGCGCGGCTGGCTATACAAGGACGGCGGCGGACCGCTCTGCTGAGGCCGGGGCAGGACATTCGCGGTCTGGATGCTCGCCGTCTCGTCGGTGATCAGCCCGGAGCCGACCGGCGAAAAGAACGGAGGGCGCATGAATTCGGCGGGGCTGGTCGAGCAGCCAGCCGCAGGCATCGCAATCGCCAGCACGAGCGGCGCCAGAGGGAGCCGCATCAGGATTTCTTCTCTCCCGCGGCGCCCGAGAGGAAGGAAGCGAGCCGGCTCGCGCGCTCCGCCTCCATCTCATCGAGAATGGCGCCCGCGGCGCCCGGCTTGAGTTTGCTCAAGATCGCCGCCGCCATCTGATCGTCCATGGCGCCGATCTGTTGGGCCGCGGTCTCGGGCTGCATCTTCGAGTAGATGGCGACGAGACCGTCGCTCGCCGCTTTCAGCGTAGCGTCGCGCTTGGCGACCCATTGCTTGACTGAGGCTTCCGCCTTTTCGAGGTCGGCGAGCCGCTGCTTGACCTGCGCGTCAAGCTCGCCGAGGCGTTTCGTCTGCCAGGCGATGCGCGCTTCCGCGATCGAGGGGGCGACGTTGGCGCAGAAACGGCTGGCTTCGCTGTCCGCCGCCTTCTCCGCGGGCGCCTTTGGCTTCTCCCGTTCGGACACCCGCCCGTTCTGGGCCGCGGCCGGGCAGGCGATGAGAACGGCGGCGACGCCGAGCGCGATCGAAGCGCCAAACGATCGGGCCGTGCGGCCCTGCGTCAGTGAAGGAGCTGGCATCGTCCGCCCTCGGGAATAGCGCGATTCTCGGGCGCGCGGCTTGCGCTGGGCTGACCTCGGCGAGCGGCGGCGCGCCGCCGCGTCAGTCACTGGATGACCAGGTCGGCCTGCAGCGCGCCCGCGGTCTTGATCGCCTGCAGGATCGCGATGATGCCGGGCGGCTTGACGCCGATTTGGTTGAGGCCGCTGACCAGGGCTCTCAGGCTCGATCCGCCGACAATGGCGATCGGGCCGCCGCCCTGCTCGACGTCGATCCGGGTGTTGGGCGTGACGACCGTCCGCCCGTTCGAGAACGGGGCGGGCTGCGAGACCCGCGGCTGCTCGTTGACCCGGACAGTGAGCGTTCCGTAAGTCACCGCGACCGTCGAGATCTGCACGTCCTGTCCGACCACCACCGTGCCGGTGCGAGCGTCGAGGACGACCCTCGCGGGCGTGTCCGGGTCAACCTGCAGTTCTCCAACCTCCGCCATGAACCGCGCGAACGAGACATTGCGCGGGCGGAACAGCTCCACCCTGCGGCTGTCGACTGGATAGGCCGCATGGGCGCGAAATCGCTGGCTGGAATAGGCGTTGATCGCATCGACGATCCGAATCGCCGTCGCATAGTCGGGATTCTTCAGTTCGAGCATCGAGCGCATCTCCTCGGCGAATCCGGGGAGCGTGTGTTCGACGATCGCCCCGTTCGGAATGCGCCCGGCGGTCGGCACCCCTTGCGACAGCGTCTCGCCCTGGCCTTGGGCGTCGAACCCGCTCACCGAGAGCGCGCCCTGGGCGCTGGCGTAGATCGTTCCGTCCGCGGCCTGAAGCTGGGTCAAGAGCAAGGTCCCGCCCATCAGCGAGGGGGCGTCGCCGAGCGCCGAAACGGTGACGTCGAGCCGTGAGCCCGCCTCCATCCCGGCGGGGAGATCGGTGGTGACGATCACCGAGGCGACATTGCGGTTGCGCAGCGAGGCGCCGTGCACGTCGAGCCCCAGGTGCTCGAGCATCGCCTGCACCGACTGCTCGGTGAAGGGCGCGTTGCGCAGGGTGTCGCCGGATCCCTGCAAGCCGACAACCAGGCCGTAGCCGACCAGCTGGCTGTCGTGGGCGCTGCGCAGGACCGAGATGTCCTTGATCCGGACCGCGTAGGCCGGCGCGGCCGCGAGGCAAACGAGGAGCGCGAGAATGAGCCGCCGCATCATCCCCCGCCGACGCTGACCGTGCCGTCCGCCTGGACAGAGCCGGACACCGTGACCCCGCTGTCGCTGTTGCGGACCCTGACGATGTCCCCGATCGAGCCGTCCTGCAGCGCGGCGCCCGTCGTCATGATCACGAGGCCGCCCTCGGAGAAGACAAGCCTGACCTCCTGGCCGTTGGCGACGAGCTTGCGGTTGGCGACGCCCGCAAAGGGAATCGCATGGCCCGGAAGCAGGGTCAGCCGCGCGACCTTGCCGACGATGAGCGTGCGCGAACCGACGAACGGTCCCGGCCCGTCGCGCACGGCGTCGGGGACGTCGGCAAGCATCTGGTCCAGGATCAAATCGCCGGGATAGATGACCGCCTTCGGGGTCGGCAGGCCCACGTCCTGCGCCGCGGCGGGAATCGCGCAGACAACCACGAACGCGGCGATCGCGGCTTTGAGGGCCCATCGGGCGCGTGCGAGGCGCATAGCGTGACTCCCGAGGCTCAACCTCAGCTGCGCAGGTTGGAGATCGTGCCGGACATCTGGTCGGCGGCCTGAATGACCTTGGAGTTCATCTCATAGGCGCGCTGGGCCGCGATGAGGTTGGTGATCTCGGTGACCGGATCGACGTTGGAAGCCTCGACATAGCCTTGCTGGATGATTCCGAACGCGGTGTCGCCGGGGACGCCGGTGGTCGGCTGGCCGGACGCGGCCGTCTGCTGGAAGTAGTTGCCGCCGAGCGCCTGGAGGCCCGCTTCATTGACGAAGTTGGCGATCGTCAACTGGCCAAGCTGCTGCGGCGTCGGCTGGCCCGCCACCGTCGCCGTTACGAGACCGGTCTGGCTGACGGTGACCGCGGTTGCGGTCTGCGGAATCAGAATCGGCGGGTTCACCGTGTAGCCGTCCGTGGTGACGAGCTGTCCGTTCTCGTTGGTGTTGAAGGCCCCGTCGCGGGTGTAGACGGTGTCGCCGTTCGGCGTCGTCACTTGGAACCAGCCGCGTCCGTTGATCGCGAGGTCGAGCTGGTTGCCGGTGTTGGTCAGGGCGCCCTGAATGTTGATGCTGCGAATCGCGGCCGTGCGAACGCCAAGGCCGATCTGGGCGCCCTCGGGGATGGTCGCGTCGCGGCCGCGGTTCGAGACTCCCATCAGTCGCTCGGTCTGATAGATGAGGTCGGTGAACTCCGCCCGCGAGCGTTTGAAGCCTGTGGTGTTGATGTTGGCGACGTTGTTCGCGATCACCTCAAGATTCTGCTCCTGGGCGCTCATGCCGGTCGCCGCGATCGCCAACGCTCTCATTTCGCAAACCCTCCGCTTCCGCTCCGAACCCTGCGCGCATTTTTCAAGATCGAGGCCCGATCAGATCGCCATGCGCGCGATCTCCTGATAGGCCGAGACCGCCTTGTCGCGGATCGCAAGAACGGTCTGAAGCGACCGCTGCGCCGCCATTACGGATTCCACGACCTTCATCGGCGGCGCCGCGCCTACGACACCCTGGATGGCGACCGCCTCTCCGGTCTTCAGCGTATCGACCGCCGAGCCGACCACTTGCGCAAGCGCCTGCTCGAAGCTCGGCCCTGCGGCCGGCTGGGCGGCGGCCGGCGGGCTTCGGACGCTGCTGAGACTCTGGGCTCCGATGGCGGCAACGCTGTCGATCATCATGTCATCCTCGAGGGCGAGCGCTTGCTGCTCACGCATCCTTCATCAGGCCGATCGTCGTGCTCAGCATCTCGGCCGACTGCTTGGCGACTTGAAGATTGGCCTCATAGCTGCGGTTCGCCTCCCGCATGTCGGCCAGCTCCACCAGCACGTCGACATTCGGCATCTTCACCATGCCGTTCTCATCCGCCGCCGGGTTCCCGGGGTCGTGCTCGAACTTGAATGGAGCCGGATCGACCCCGATCGACTTGACCTGGACCAGGCTCGCGCCGAGCGTTCGATCCATCTCGCTTTCGAACGAGACGGTCTGGCGCGCGTAGGGGTCGGCGCCGGGCCTTGAGCCGGTCGACTGGGCGTTGGCGATGTTCTCCGAGACGACCCTGAGCCGCGTCGATTGCGCCTGAAGGCCGGAGGCTGCGATACGGAGCGCGGTTTCCAGCGAGTTCCTGCATGACCGTTCACTTGAGCGCGGAGAGGATGAGCTGATGAAAGGCCCGGCGGATGTCGGCGCCCATCGTGAACTCGCGATTGACGTCGCCGAGACTGATCATCTGCTGTTCGAGATTGACCGTATTGCCGGACAGGGTCTGTTCCGCCGGATCGACCTCGATCTCGCGCAGCGCGCCCGCCTCCGATTGAGGCGCGGACAGGTGGGCAGGGTTGGTCGTGGCCAGTTCGATCGGGGACGAATTGAGCACCGCGGAAAACGGCTGGATGTCCAGCGCACGATAGCCGGGGGTGTTCGCGTTGGCGACATTGCCGGCGATCGCCGTTTGGCGGGCCGACAGCCATTGCGTCTTCTGGGAGGCGACCTGGAAGAGGTAGATCTGCGACAATGGAACGCCATTCCTGAACCGAGACTGGATCGATCCTCGGCGACGGGCCTTGCACGAGGCTTGCCGGGGCCGACGCGACCTAGAGGCGCGCGCTCTCGAGCGCGGCGCACAGGCGTTCGGCCTGGGCGGAATCGTCGAGCCCCCGTTCGTCGAAAAGAATGTCGACGATCTCCACTCCGGCGCGGCGCTCCCCGATCCTCAGCCGAAAGAATGCCGAGACGCCGGCGTGGCGGAACTCCATGTCGATCTCGACCGCCGGCGTCGCGTCCCACGGCGCCCTGAAGCTCGCCGAGAGCGCGTAGCGCAGCGTTCCGCTCCTGAAGAAAAGCTCGGTCGACGAATTGACGAGGTCGGCGATGTTCGCCGCCTGGTCGGTCTTGATCATCGCCATGAGCTCCGACGCGTCGGTCAGCCTGAGCTCGCTGGCGACGCCCACGAGCGCATCGGCGATGATCCGCTCTCGCGCGAACGGGCGGCGCGGTCGTGGACGTCGCCCTCGCCGGTTCAGTGTCCTGGCTGGGCCCATTGAGCCTTCCTTTGCTGGATCAGGTGCACGATCTCAGCGACCGCGCGATAGAATTCCGCCGGAATCGGGCGATCGACGTCGACGGCCGCGTAAAGCGAACGCGCCAGCGGCTTGTCCTCGATCACCGGAATGGCGTGCTCCTCGGCGATCGAGCGGATCTTCAGCGCGATGAAATCAGCCCCCTTGGCGACCACGAACGGCGCGCCGCCCTCGGCGCGGACATATCGCATGGCGACCGCGTAATGGGTCGGGTTGACCACGACCATCGTCGCGCGTGGGACCGCGGAAAGCATGCGCTTGCGCGAGCGATCGAGGCGGAGCGAGCGCAGACGCGCCTTGACCATTCGATCGCCCTCGGCCTGCCTCAGCTCCTCCTTGAGCTCCTGTTTGCTCATCCGATGGTCGCGCCGCCAAAGGATTCGCGACCATGCGAGGTCGGCGGCGGCGACCACAACCGTCGCGACCATCACGGCGGCGACCGTTTTGATGGTGAGGCCGAGCACGCGTTGGGGCAACGTCCCGGGATCGACGTCCATCGCCATGAGCAGGACGGCCTTCTGGCCGACCAGCATCATCATCGCGACCGCGATTACCGCGGCGAGCTTGATGAGACTCTTTGCGAACTCCGTCCAGCCGCGGGCGCCGAACACGCGGCGGAAGCCCTTGCGCAACGAGACGCGCGAGAAATCGGGCAGGATCCGGTCGGGAACGATGCGGGGCGGGCTCTGGGCGACCGAAGCGAGAACCCCCGCCACGGTGAGCAGAGCGACCGTCGGCATAAGGAAATGCGCGGCGGCCGACGCGAGAGGCGTGGCGAGAGCAAGCACGTCTTCGCCGCGGCGGATCCGCCACCCGGCCGGGTCGCCGATGATTCCGGCGAACGCGGCGAGCAGGGCTTCGGCGCGCGAAGGTATGACGAAGATGAGCGCGATCAGGACCGCCGACAGCGAGGCGAACAGCGGCGCCTCGCGGGAAAAGGCGACTTCGCCGCGCTCGACCGCGTCATGGAGCCGCTTTTCCGTCGGCTCCTCGGTTTTGTCTTCAGGGTCGACGTCGGCGCTCATCGCTCACCCGAGGTCTCCGCCGACGGCCTTAAGGAAAAGCGCCGCAGGCTCACGCGGCTTCCGCGGCCGGAGGGCCGCCGAGCTCGATCTCGTTGCGGCTCGCCATGCCGAGCACGATTTCGGCGATGGCCTTGCGCGCCTTGGCCACCTCCTGCGGCGGCGCAAACGCGCCTGAATTGAGCTCCCCTTCGACCAGCCGGCGTCCGCGCGAGGGCATGGACGACAGAACCGTGTCGCGGAAGTCCGCCTCCGTCCCCCGGAGGGCCATGACGACGATGTCGATCGAGGCGCGGTCGAACAACAGCGCCCGGGCGCGCTCGGAAAGTTTCGGCAGGTCGGTGAACGAAAACAGCATCGTTTTCACGATCGCCGCGTCCTTCGGCCGGGCCTGGGCGAGCGCGCGCATCGCGTCCTCGGCCTCTTCCGGGTCGAGGCCGTTGATGATGCCCGCGAGGCGGCTCCGTCCCTCGGCGCCCGCGGCCGATTTCGGCGCTTCTTTCAGCGCTTGTCCCACCGCTTCTTCGATGAGCCGCGCGACGAGCGGCGTCACCTCGAGCGGCGTGACGAGCCCGCAGAGAGCGGCGTTGCGCCGATCGCGCGGCAGCGCGGCGACAACCTTCGCCGCGAACGAAGGCTCGAGCCTGGAGAGGATATAGGTCGCGGTCGCCGCCCGCTCGGCCATCAGGAGCGCAACGACCGCGCTTTCCGGCGCTTGCGACAGCGCCCGCCAGACATCGGGCTTATCCGTTCCGCCCGGCGGAGCGCCGAGAAGGTCGGCGATCTGCTCGGCGGGCAGCGTGTCGGCGAGCAGGCTCCTGACCTGACCCGGACCGCCTAGCAGATCGGCGCCGGCGGAGAAGTCGGCCACGAACTCGTCGACCAGCCGATCGAGAGTCGCAGCCGGGATCGCGCCGAGGGACGCCGCTGCGCGCGCCACCGCTTGCAGGTCCGACGGATCGAATTGCGCGATGAGCCGGGCGGCCGGAGGCTTGCCCATCGTGAGCAGCAGGGCCGCGGCCTTTTCGGGTCCGGTGAGGTCCCTCTCGCCGCTGATCGCCGCCTCAGGCATGGCCGCTCTCCTGCGTCGCCCTCACGGGCGGTTTGAAGTCCGCGCCGGCGACCACCTCGATGAGCGAGACGCCGAATCGCTGGCTCGCATCGTCCACCACGACAATCTCGCCGCGCGCGACCACGGTCCCGTTGACGACCACATCGACCGGATCGCCGACGCGCTGATCGAGCGAGACGATCGCGCCGCGGGCAAGCTTCATGAGCCCGGCGACGGGCAACGACGTCGAGCCGAGCACGACCTGCACCGTGACGGGAATCGACAGGATCGCGCCGAGATTGGGAGGGCCGGCGACAGGCTCTCCCTTCGGCTGGCCTGCGGCGCTCGGCGGCTCGGGGGGGATGGCGGCTTCGTCCATGGGCTTCCGGTCTGGCTCGATGATTTCGGATTCTTGCGGCGGCGACAGAGAGCCGCCTTTGGCTCAAGGGGCGCCTTCGCCCCCCGGCTCGATCGCGCTCTCGACTTCAAGCCGGTAGCGGCCGGCCGCCTCGCCGAGTTTGCACGCGAACATCCCGCGCCCCGAACAGTCGAGCCGGATGCCGGTGAAGTCCTTGCATTGCAGCGGCAGGAGCGCGCCCGCCTGAAACCTGGCGACATCGCCGAGACTCATCTGAACCTCCTCCAGCACGGCGGTCACCGGCAGCCTCGTTTGCTGGACGCCGACTTCCATCAGTTGCGACCAGCGCCGATCCGCGGGCAGCGCCTCGGCCTCGGGATCGCGGGCGAGCTCCGCGCGGAGGCCGATGAGAAACGCCTGCGGCAACAGGAGAAGGCCCTCGCAGCCGCCGCCGTTCGGCCCGAGCGAAAACCGCGCCGAAGCCGCTTCGCTGTCGCGCCGGCCGAGCGCGAAAGGATCGCTGATCGCAAGAAGCCGCTCGAAGCTGAGCGCAACCGGCGCCAGGGGCGCGAACGCCGCCTCGAGCGCTTCGCCCAGCGCCCGCGCGAACGCCTCGAGAAGCGCGGCTTCGATCGCCGTGCGCGGCCTTTTGGCCTCGCTTCGCGATGCCTCCGGGCCATCCGGGTCGACGACCTCGCCGAAGATCGAGGACACGATCAGACGATCGATGCGCTCATCGAGCGCGATCATGAGCCGCGCCTCGGGTTCGGCGCTCTCATAGATGGCGGCGGTGAGGCCCGAGCAGTCGCCGATCGCCTGAAGGAGCGTCGTTGGGCGAACCTCCTCGATCGCCCCGCCGGGGAGATGGGCGATGAGCGGCGACAGGCGCTGCGGCGCCAATGCGATGAAGCGGTTGAGGGCGTAGCCGAGCCCCGGCATCCGTTCGATGGCGAGACCGGCATGTTCGAGCATCGCGCCCTCAAGCCGGCGCGCGCCATGATCCGGCCCTTGCATGTCCCTGTCCATGCTCACGCCGCCTCCTTGATCGCGGTCTCGCCGCCGCTGCCGCCCCCGGACGTCGTCTCGCTCTCGACCACGTCGATCGTCGGCCGTTCCTTGGAGGGGATCGTCTTGCGGCCGAACTCAACCGCCACCTGCGGCATCGCGCCGTTCATGAAGGCGAGCAGGCTCTGCTTCACCAGGGTGAAGAGCCTCAGCTGCTTTTGCCTGACCGCCCTCACCTTTTGCGCGATCGGCGCCAGGATCGCATAGGAGAGGAAGATGCCGGCGAAGGTGCCGACCAGCGCCGCGCCGATCAGGCCGCCGAGGATCTCGGGCGACTGATCGAGCGCCCCCATCGCGTGGATGATCCCTAAGACCGCGGCCACAATGCCGAGCGCCGGCAGTCCATCGGCGACCGCCTGGAGGGCGTGCACCGGCTTGTACCGGTCGTGCGCGAGGGTCTCGATTTCCTCGTCCATCAACGCCTCGATCTCGTGCGGCCGGGCGTTGCCGATGATGATGAGGCGCCCGTAGTCGCAAATGAAGGTAGTGAGATCCTTGTCGGCCAGCAGCTTGGGAAAGCCCTTGAAGATTTCCGATTCCTGCGGGTTGTCGAAATGCGCCTCGACTTCGCTGCGCGACTTGGCGCGGAGCTCGCGCATCAGCGCATGCAGGGCCGAGAGCACGTCGAGGAAGTCGCGCGGCTTGGGCGCCTTGTCGAGGATCGCCTCGAAGAACGCCTTGCCGCAGTCCTTGATGGTCGAAGTCGTGTTGGCGACGATGAAAATGCCGAGCGACGATCCGGCGATGATGACGAATTCGTACGGTTGGAACAGCACCTCGAGATGGCCGCCGAGCGCCGCATAGCCGCCGAGGATGCATCCGATGGTGATGATGAGGCCGATGCCGAAATTCAAGAGTTGCTCCCGCGCAGCCGACGGTCGTCCAGATTTGCCGCTCAAGCCTTACGCGAGGCTGTCAGCGCGATGGGTCAGCCCCGGACAAGCCGTGGCGCCCATGGTCATGAGCCGAAAGGCCCGCGTGGGGTCGAGCGGCGGCGGATAAGCGTCATGGAAAACGGACTATACGTCGCGCTTTCAGGCGAGGTGGCGCTCGAACGGCGCCTCGAAACCATCGCCAACAACGTCGCCAACATGAACACCGTTGGCTACCGGGCGACGGGAGTGTCGTTCGGAGACGAATTGGCCAGGGCTGGCGCAACGAGGCTGGACTATGTGTCGGGCGGGGCGGACTTCATATCGCGACGCGCCGGGGGCCTCGTCAAGACGGACAATACGCTCGATTTCGCCGTGCAGGGCGATGGCTGGTTCGGGATCGAGACCCCGCAAGGGCCTGCTTATACGCGCGACGGCCGCGCCAAGATCGACGAATCGGGAACCTTGCGCACGCTGAACGGCGACCCGATCCTTGACGCGGGCGGCGCCCCGATCCTGGTCGATGCGGCCGCGGGACCCCTGACCGTCTCCGCCGACGGAATGATCACCCAGAACGGGCGGCAGGTCGGGGCGATCGGGCTCTTCGCCATCGATCCGACCGCCAAACTGAGACGGGCCGAAAACTCCAGCGTCGTGCCCGACAAGCCGGTGACGCCGATTCTCGAATTCACCCGCGACGGGGTCGTTCAGGGCGCGGTCGAATCCTCGAACGTCGATCCGGTGCACGAGATGACCCGCCTCATCGAGGTGACACGCGCCTTCGACGAGGTTGCCGCTGAGGACCAGCAGGAGGAGACCTCGCTGCAGGACGCAATCAAGACGCTCGGGTCCTCCGCATGATTGACGCTTCTTCCGACACGCTGGCGCCGCTCGCGCGGCTCGAACATGAGGTTGCGCGGGGATTGCGCGATCTTCCTTTTGTGCAGGCGAGCGGCCCCGTCGTCGAGGTCTCGACGTCCCATTATCGCGTCGCCGGCCTCTCGCGCTTTCTCAGGCTCGGCGAATGTGTCGGCGTCGACGCCGGCGATCGCGTCGAGATCGGCGAAGTGGTCAGGATCGACGATTCCTCGGCGACGCTGAAGCCGTTCGAGGCGCTCAGTCGCGCCGCAATCGGCGCGCGCGCTCGCCGCGCCGAGGCCCTGTCGCTCGCCCCGCATCGAGCCTGGAAGGGCCGCGTCATCGATGCGCTCGGGCGGCCGATCGACGGCGCGGGCGATCTCGTGAGCGGGGAGCGATCCCAGCCGCTCGACGCGCCTCCGCCGCCGCCGCTCAGGCGCGGGCGCGTTCACGCGCCGCTGCGCACCGGCGTGCGCGTGGTCGATCTCTTCACGCCCTTATGCGTCGGGCAGCGAGTGGGGGTGTTCGCGGGCTCGGGCGTCGGCAAGTCGACAATGCTCGCCATGCTGGCGCGCGCGGCGCCGATCGACACGGTGGTCATCGCGCTCGTCGGCGAGCGGGGCCGCGAAGTGCGGGAATTTCTCGACGACACGCTGGGCGAAAATCGGAGCGCCGCGGTCGCCGTCGTCGCCACCGGCGACGAGAGCCCGATGATGCGCCGGCTCGCGCCGAAGACGGCGATGGCGGTCGCCGAATATTTCCGTGATCTGGGCGAGTCGGTGCTGCTCATCGTCGATTCGGTCACCCGCTATGCGCATGCGGCGCGCGACGTGGCGCTGGCGGCGGGAGAGCCCGCGGTCGCCCGCGGCTACGCGCCGAGCGTGTTCAGCGATCTGCCCCGCCTGCTCGAGCGCGCGGGACCCGGCGTCGAGGGATCCGGTTCGATCACCGGAATCTTTTCCGTTCTTGTCGACGGCGACGATCACAACGATCCGGTCGCCGACGCAATTCGCGGCGCCCTCGATGGGCATATCGTGCTCGATCGCGCCATCGCCGACGAAGGCCGCTATCCGGCGGTCAACATCCTCGCCTCGGTGTCGCGGATGGCGAACCCGCTATGGAGGCCGGACCAGCGCAAGGTGGTCGGAAACCTGCGCTCGATGATCGCGCGCTACGAGGAGACGCGCGAATTGCGTCTGATGGGCGGCTATGTCGCCGGCGCCGACGCTTTCCTCGACAAGGCGATCAGGGCGGCGCCGCGCATCTACGAGGCGATGAGCCAGACGATGGACGCGCCGCGGTGCGAGGACCCGTTCATCGACCTTGCCGCCGCGCTGCGCGCCGACGGCAAAACCACCGATCAGTAAGGGCGGACAATGGCGCCTGGGCACGAAATTGCGATCCGCGCGCTTGGCTCGGCGCTCGCCGGACTTTCCATGGCGTTCGCCATCTATATGCTCGCCTATGGCGGCGGGAAGGCGCGCATCTACGGGATGGAGCACCTGGCGATCTTCGCCCAGCCGCGCGGGCCGGGAGGCATGGTCGGCGATCCTGTCCCACCGGCGCCGCCGGAGGCTGCGCCTCAGGTCGACATGTCCACGACCGGCTCGCTCGCCGCTCCGGCGGGCAAAGCCGCGACGAGCCCGCGGCCGGTCGAGATCGTCGCCGCAGAAGCCGGCCATGCATGGCTCAGGATCGACGGGGCGATCCGCGCGGCCGCGCCCGGCGACACGATCGCGGGCCTGGGGAAGATCGGGGCGATCGAAGCCCGCGACGGCGGCTGGGTCCTGATCGACGACAAGGGCAAAGATCTCCTTTCCGTCGCCAAGGACGCGAACGGCGTTTCGGTGTTCGCGCGCGGCAGGATCTTCGAGTAGGTCAATCCAGGATCCCGCGCCGGCGGCGCTCTGCCCATTCGACGGCGATGCTCGCCGCCCCGGCCGAAGGGGGCGAAATCGCCGACCCGTTCCTTGGACGAGGCTCGCGACAGCGGTCCAAGCCCGAGAGGCGCTCTCGCTCGGACTGTCGGCGGATGTGTCGACAGCGAATTTCTGCTTGACATATCCAGAAATCTAGTGCTTGTATATTCGGTATCACAGAATTCAAGCCGCTTGCGGGGCACGGCGGGAGGACAGGAAGGCGAACAGGCGCGGTCAGGGAGACGCGAGCCAGTGTCGGAAGGAAAACGCGCGATAAGACTTTGAAATCGCTCATTTCGCGGAAGAAAAATGCAAAGCCGGGTTTCCGCCTTTTGTAGGATTCTGGGCGCGGATTTCCGGCGCAAAACCCGGTTTCGCCGGCAAGAGGGGCGCTATCGCTGCCGGGCGAGGGCGCGGCGCGCCTGCTGGTAAAGGGTGTTGGCGATCGCGACCCGCGCATTGGCGCGCTCCCGCGCCTCGAGGGGCTGCCGGTCGGGATGATGGCGCCAGAGGAAATCGCGCCAGCGGGAGGCAAGCTCGGCCGGGCCGAGCGGCGCGCCGAGGCCGAGTTCGGCGGCGATCTCCGCCGGCGTATCGGCGGGAGGGCCGGCGTCTTCGCGCGGCGCAGCCGGCGGCGGCTGGGGCCGGTCCAAGGGCTCGTCCGTCCAGTCCAGAGCCAGGCCGAACCGCGCCTCGCCGCCGGAAGGAGGCGCGGATCCGAGCGGGACGCCCGCGCCGATGCGGGGCCGTTTCGTGGGGGCCAGGCCGCCATCGTCCGGAGCGTGACCCTTGGCTCCCGCCTCGTCGAGGACGCGTTCGAAGGCTTCGCTGAGGCGGTCGGACATGGGGCTCGCGGTCGCTATTTGCGCGTCAGTCCGCCGCGGCGCGCCGTCCGCTGGACAGCCGCCCGGACGGCGAGGCCGCGTCCTTTTCGGGGTCGGCCGCGACGCGGTTTCTGCCAAGCGCCTTGGCCTCATAGAGGCGCTGGTCGGCCCGCCGCAAAAGATCGGTCGCCGACTCGTCCGCCCTCAGCCTCGCGACCCCGAACGAGGCGGTCACCTTGCCGACCCGCTCGCCGCTCGGCTCGATGGTCCATTGCTTGGACTCGAGGACGCCCCGGATGCGCTCGACCGCGGTCGCGGCCTCCGTAAGGCGGGCGCCCGGGAAGATCAGCGCGAACTCCTCGCCGCCGAAGCGCGCAACCTTGTCCTGCCCGCGCACATTCTTGACCAGGATGTTGGCGAACAGGCGCAGCAGGCGATCGCCGACCAGATGGCCGAAGCGGTCGTTGACCTCCTTGAACTTGTCGATATCGGTCAGCGCGAGACAAAGATTGTCACCCGCCTTTCGCGCCTTCTCCACCTCTTCAATGAAGCAGGCGTCGAAGAAGCGCCGGTTGCCGATCGCGGTCACCACATCGCGCAGTCCGACCTCTTCCGCCCGTTCGAGGTTGGCCTGCAACTGGACGACCTGGAGGCGGGACTCCTCGAGCCGGTCCCTGACCCTGTGGAGCTTCTCGCGCATGACGCGATTGTCCTCGACGAGAGCCACCACAATGTCCCTGATCGGGCCGACGGCGTTTTGCCGCGACAGCCGCTCGCTGGCGCCGTCGAGCCGCTCGGAAAAGCTCTCGCTGTCGGTCAGATGCGCCTGAAGCACCCTTGCGACATGGCGCAGGACGCGCTCTACCGTTTCCTCCCTGGCGGCCGCCTCCTGGCCCGTCGCCGCCTGTCCGCCGCGCGCAGCCGGGGCCGGCTCGGCCTTCATCGTCAAACGCCCGAGCGCGACGCCGAGCCAGCCGAGCAGCACCAGCTCGAGGAACGGCGCTTCGCCCGGAATCAGGGCCCGCAGCGCGTTGAGCGCTTCGTCCGGAACAAGCCGTCCCACCGCGGTCAGCGCCACAGCGCCCACGAAAACAGCGCCGAACGCATAACCTGCGTGGGCTAGCGATCCGACGAACCGCAGGGTCTTCATCTTTGCCCCGCTCCCTTAGCGGAGCGCGCGCCGGAAGGCGACGCAGCCCGCCTCGCCGGCGCGGAGTTCACTTTGGCGACAAGTCCGCATTGCGCATGGCGCATTCCGCCGGCCTTCGATTGACGCGCGTGCACAGGCCATCATGGCAGGCCGCCAGGCGCTTGAGGCCGGCGATAACGCAATGGACAGGTCCGATCATCCGGACGCGCCCCTGTTTAACCCCTTCAGGTTACAGTTCTGTAAGCGCGCGCCGGCCAATCCGTCGACAACGCCCCCGTTGCTCGATTCGCCGGGATTGTGCGAGCATGCCGCGACGAAAGGAGAGGCAAAGCATGGCGATCGAGGGGCGTAGCGGCGCACACAAAGGCCGCAGGATCAGACTGGGGATGGTCGGCGGCGGCGAGGGAGCGTTCATCGGCGCGGTTCACCGGATCGCCTCGCGCATCGACGACCACTACGACCTCGTCGCCGGCGCGTTGTCGTCGACGCCGGAGAAGGCGCGCCGTTCGGGCCAGGCGCTTGGGCTCGCGGCGGACCGGGTCTACGACGACTACGACAGCATGGCGAAGGCCGAGGGCGGGCGCGCCGACGGGATCGAGGCCGTCGCCATCGTCACCCCGAACGACGCCCACGCCGGGCCGACCTACGCCTTCCTCAAGGCCGGCATCCATGTCATCTGCGACAAGCCGCTGACGGTGAGCCTCGCGGAAGCGAAGAAGATGCGCGACGCGGTCGAAAAGTCGGGCCTCGTGTTCGCGCTGACCCACAATTACACCGGCTATCCGTTGGTGCGCCGCATGCGCGAGATGGTCCGCGCGGGCGAACTCGGCGAGATCCGCCTCGTTCATGCCGAATATCCGCAGGACTGGCTGACGGGCGCGACTGAGGCCAGCGGCAACAAACAGGCCGAATGGCGGGTCGATCCGAAGCGCTCGGGGGCGGGCGGTGCGCTCGGCGACATCGGCACCCACGCCTACAATCTCGCCGACTATGTGACCGGCCTTGAGCTTTCCGAGCTCGCGGCCGAGCTGACCTCGTTCGGCGCGGGCCGCAAGCTCGACGACAACGCGCAGATCATGCTGCGTTACGCGAACGGCGCGCGCGGCGCGATCTGGGCGAGCCAGGTCGCGCCCGGCAACGAGAACGGCCTCATGCTGCGCGTCTACGGGACGAAGGGCGGCTTCCACTGGAGGCAGGACAATCCGAACTATCTCTTCTGGACGCCATATGAGAAATCGACCCGCATCATCACCCGCGGCGGGCCCGACTCGGGAGAAGCGGCGGCGCGGGTGACGCGCGTCCCGCCCGGGCATCCGGAAGGCTATCTCGAGGGCTTCGCCAACATCTATTCCGAGGTCGCGCTGGCCATCAAGGCGGCCCGGGGCGGCAAGAAGCCGCTCAAGTCCGTCCACTTTCCGACCATCGAGGACGGGGTCAAGGGTCTCGCCTTCATCGAGGCCGCGGTCAAATCGTCGAAGGCGAACGGCAAGTGGGTGAAGCCGTGAGGCGAGCCCAGCCGCCTAACCGCGCAGCGTCGCCGCCGCGGCTTCCGGCGTGAGATCCCGCTGGGGAGAGCCCAGCATCTCGAACCCGACCATGAATTTCCGGACCGTGGCCGAGCGCAGGAGCGGCGGATAGAAATGGGCGTGCATCTGCCATTCGGCGTGCAGCGCCCCGTCGGTCGGCTTCTGATGGAAGCCCATCGAATAGGGGAACGGCGCATCGAACAACCGGTCGTAGCGCCTGGTCAGTTGAGAGAGCGCCTCGGCGAGCGAGGTCCGTTCGCTTGCGCTCATCTCGTCGAATCCGCCGATGCGCCGGCGCGGCAGGATCATCGTCTCGAACGGCCAGATCGCCCAGAAGGGCGTGAGAACGCAGAAATCATCGTTGGCGAAGACGATGCGCTCGCCCTCGCGAAGCTCCTGTTCGAGATAGTCGAGGAGCAGCGGCCTTCCATGCCGGATGAGATATTCGCCCTGACGAAGCGTCTCTTTTTCCAGTTCGTTCGGGAGATGGCGGGCGGCCCAGATCTGGCCGTGCGGATGGGGATTCGACGCGCCCATCATCGCGCCCCGGTTCTCGAAAATCGTGACCGAGCCGATGTCAGGCAGCGAGCCCAGCGCGATTGTCTCCTCGACCCAGACGTCGACGACGCGCCTGATGTCCACGATGGCCATGCCGGAAAGCGTGAGATCGTGGCGCGGCGAAAAGCACAGGACCCGGCAGCGCCCACTTTCTCCTTCGGCGACGAGCAGGCCGTTCCGTTCCTCCCTCGCCGGCGCGTCGGCCTGCAGCGCCGCGAAATCGTTGTCGAACACGAACGTGTGCGGATAGTCCGGGTTGCGGGCGCCGCCCGCGCGCTTGTTCCCGGGACAGAGATAGCAGGCGGGGTCGTGCGCGAGCGCAGGCGTGGCGCCTTTCGATTCTTGCTGGCCCTGCCAGGGGCGTTGCATCCGGTGGGGCGACACCAGCACCCACTCGCCGGTCAGCGGATTGAGGCGGCGGTGCGAGACGCCGCCAAGCCGATCGATGCTCGCCACGGGCGCCGCTCCTCAAACCGGAATGATGCCCGCGCCGTCGGCCGGCGCGCAGGCAAAGATTTCCACATCAAGGCCGGTCGCTACCCGATAGCCGTCGTTCAGAACTTGTGACGCTTTGTCGACGGCCGACGCTTCGATGAGGCTCACCGTGCAGCCCCCGAATCCCCCGCCGGTCATACGCGAACCGTAGACGCCCTCGACGGTCTGGGCGAGGCCGACCAGCACGTCGACCTCAGGACAGGTGATCTCGAAGTCGTCGCGCATCGAGACATGGGAAGCGTTCATGGCTCGGCCACAGGCTACGAAATCCCCGGATGCAAGCGCGCGCTCCGCCTCGAGCACACGCGCGTTCTCGGTGACGATGTGACGGCACCGCCGGTAGACGAGATCGGGCAGCTTGCGGCGCCTGGTCTCGAGCTGCTCGGGCGTCACATCGCGCAGCGCCTTGATCGGCCCGAGGGCGCCGCTGAGCAGCCTCACCCCTTCCTCGCAGGCCTCGCGCCTGAGGTTGTATTCGCCGCCGGCATGCTGGTGGCGCACGCGGCTGTTGGCGATGAGAAGCCGCAAATTCGGGGCGATCGGAACATGGCGCGAGGCGAGTGAGCGGCAGTCGATCAGGAGCGCATGTCCGGCGACGCCGCAGCAGGAGATATATTGATCCATGATTCCGCAGCGCATGCCGACGAAGTCATTTTCAGCCCTTTGACAGACCGTGGCGATCTCGACCGAATCGAACGGACAGCCGCTTTCGGTCAGGAGCGCGTGGGCACAGGAGACTTCGAGCGCGGCGGACGAGCTCAGGCCAGCCCCGATGGGGACGTCGCTCCAGACAATGAGATCGGCGCCCGAGAGGCCGAAGCCGGCTCTCTCCAGCATCAGCGCGACCCCGAGAACATAATCTGACCAATCGCCGCCGGGCGCGGGCGGAGCGTCGAGGTCGAACTCGCGGGTCTCGTCCATGGTCATGGAATGGATCCTGAGCAGCCGGTCGGGCCGTTGAGCGGCTGCGGTCAGGGTCGCGAATTCAAGCGCCGCCGGCATGACGAAGCCGTCGTTGTAGTCGGTGTGCTCGCCGATCAGATTGACGCGGCCTGGCGCCTGGCTGACTGTCGGCATGCGGCCGAACCGATAGGCGAATTCGACCGCGAGGTCGCGCGCCTGAACGCTCATCGAGTGTCCCTCCATAGGCCGGCTGAAGCCCAGCCCGCCGGCCCGCCAAGCGAGATTGCGCGGCTCACCGGGCGAGCCTCAGCGCGCGCCGCGCCCGCCTGAGAAGCGCCGTCGGCAGGGCGCGCGTAAGCCATAGCCCGCCGCCCAGGGCGACAAAATAGACGATGGCGCCAATCACGGTCAGCCCCGCGAATCTCGCCTCGCGCGCAAAGCGCGGGAGATGCGAAGTCGCCGCGACGAGTTTTTCGTCGGCCAGTGTCAGCGCCAGCGCCAGCGCGCCGGCCGCAAAGAACGTCGCGGCCGCGGTCGCGAGCAAGCGCTCGTCGGGCGCGGTCCAACCGCGCCGCCTGGCGAGCGCGAAAACGCCGATGACCTTGATCCACAGGCCCGCCGCCGTCGCCAGCGCCAGGCCCGGGGCGCCCAGCGGCCGGAACAGCGCAATCTTGAGCGCCACGTTGATGGCAACGCCGACGAGCGTGACCTTGAGCGGGGTCGCCGTGTCGCCGCGCGAGAGAAAGCTCGCCGCCATGATTCGATCGACGAACAACGCCGGCATGCCGATGGCGTAGGCCGCAAGCACGCCTGCGGCCTGCTGCGTCGCATCGGCCTTGAAGGCGCCGCGCTCGAAGGCGACGGCGACGATAAGATCAGGAATGAGCAGAAACGCGACCACGAACGGAGCGCCGAGGGCGAGCGTCAGTGAAGCGGCGCGGTTCTGGGCGGCGAGCGCGCCCCGCTCGTCGCCCAGCGCGACGAGCGCCGACATCTCTCTCAGCAGCACCGAGCCGGTGGCGATCACGATGACGCCGCCCGGCAGTTGATAGAGCCGGTCGGCGTAGCTGATGGCGGAGAGACCGCCGGTCGGCAGGAGGGATCCGACGATCTGGTCGGCGAGCGCCCCGATCTGATAGCTCGCTGAAATGCCGATTGCGGGCCCCAGCATCCACAGGAACCGTCGCACCTCGGGGGTCAACCGCGGCCAGGCCAGCCGTTCCAGCAATCCGCGCTGGCGCGCGGCTGCAACGACGATGACAAGCTGCGCCAAGCCGGAGGCGAGAAATCCCCAGCTCGCCATGCTCGCGGCCCCGGGCGAAGCGCGAGGAAACAGGACGGCGAAGGCGAGAAACGCGATCATGCAGAGGTTCGCCGCAACGGGCGCGAAAGCGGGCGCTCCCCAGGCGTTGTTGGCGTTGAGTGTCCCCTGATGCAGGGCGAAGACGGCAATGAAGGCGATGTAGGGGAACATGATGCGGGACATCGCGACGGCCGCGGCGAATTTGTCGGGCTGGCTGACAAAGCCCGGCGAAGTCAGCCGCACCAGCAGCGGCATGTCGAGGTACACAAGGCCGAGCAGCGCGATCTGCGACAGGATGAGAAGCGTGAATATCTGGCTCGCGAACTGGCCTGCTTTCTCGGGGCCTCCCGACTCGAGCACACGCGTATATGTGGGCAGGTAGGCGGCGTTGAACGAGCCCTCGCCGAAGATCTGACGGAACTGGTTGGGCAGCTTGATCGCCGCGACATAGGCGTCGTTGAGCGCCCCGCCGCCGAGAAGCGCAGCGAGCGCCATGTCGCGCAGGAAGCCGGTCAGCCGGGAGGCGATCGTCCAGCCGCCGACCAGGAAGATATTGCGGTACATCGTGTCCGGTTTAGCCGGATTCGCCGCGCGGCTGAAATCGGGTCGTTACGGAGGAGGAGAGCGCCTCCTCCTCCGGCAGCGTTCACCTGGGGCAGGGAGGCATTCCCGGCCGTCCGCACGCTTCCGGCCTGCGCGTCGGCTGCGCCGGTCTGCGCTCGGCCTGAATCGGCGGGCGGGCGAGTTGAGCGGGCGGGCGCGCAAGCTGAGCAGGCGGATGCTCGAGCGCCCTCTGTGCGCCGTTCGGCGCTTCGAGCCGGCCCGGCCTCTCCATGGCCGGGCGCCGCTCCTCGATCTTCGACGTGCCTGCCGCGGGCGCGGGCCTGACCAGCTTCTCCGCCGGCGCCGGTTTCGCCTCGGGCTTGGCGAGTTTCTCGGCCGCGGGCGGCTTTCCCTCGATCTTGGGCGCGCCGGGCGCCGCCTCCGGCTTGGCCAGTTTTTCGACCGCCGGCGCCTTTTCCCGAGTCTCGGGCAGAACGTTTCCGGCCGGAGCGGGCGCTGGCGCTGCCGGCGCCGCCAAGGCGGCCTTTCCCGCGGCCCTGGCAGGGATCACGCCCCTGCCCTTGAACTCGCCCGGCCGCTCGGTCGCGGCGATCGCAGGCTTGCCCCGGTTGGCGGACTCGAACTGCTCGCGTCTCATGCCCGCCCCGCGCGCCTGATCGACCTGGAGCCGGGTCGGTCGGACGCGCGGCTCCTTCGCGGCCAGCATGTCTTCACTGGTCGGTTTCGCGATCACGCCGCCCGCGCCGCCGTTGAAGCTCGCGCGGTTGATGGTGGCGTTGCGGACGATCGGCTGGTTGTAGACGTTGGTCACGTGGGCGCCGGCGGTGTTATTCACCGTCGTGTTGTAAAAGAAGCGTCCGTTGTCCCACCGGCCGCCCTGATACCCGGCGCCGGCATAGCCGAACCCATAGTCGATCCCGCCGTAGAATCCGACGCGCTCGCCCCAATAGCCGGGCCGGAAGGCGTAGACGCCGCCGACAAAGGCCCAGTAGCCCGGGGTCCACAGCAATCCCGGTTGCGGCGGTTCGACCCAGGCGCCGGGGACCCAGTAATAATCGTAGTTGTTCCACGCCCAATAGCCCGGCGTCCAATAATAGCCGGGCGCGGGAATCGGCGGCTGGTCGTACTCCGGCAAGGGCGGCGGCGGCTCATCGGCCTGAATGAGGTAGCCGCCCGCGGCGGCGGCGCCCTCGGGCGGGCAGGCGCAGGTCTGAGCGAAGGTCGGCGTGACGAGCGCGATTGGCGCGCACGTCCCGAGGAGAAGCGGCGCCGCCGCCAATGCGTTCCGTAGGTGACGCATGGAAAATCCTTTCCCGATTGCCGCAAGAGCGCGGCGTGCCGCACGACGCGCAAGGCCGTCAAGAGTGCGCCGCCAACGCCGTGGAGAGTCTCATCGCCGTCCGGGCTCATTGCGGTCGCGAATCCTCCCGCTTGTGGGAGCGCGTCAACAAGGCCACTCCCGAACTGAATGGATCTTGAACAAGGGGAGGCGTTTGTTCGACCATTGTGTGGCGGCGCGGGGGCGTCCCCAGCTACCCCGTCAGCGCCTCGTCGATATCCCGCCACAGGTCTTCGACGTCTTCGATTCCGGCCGACAGCCGCAGGAGATCGGGCGGGCATGGCGAGTTCGCGCCTTCGATCGACGAGCGATGTTCAATGAGTGATTCGACCCCGCCGAGCGAGGTCGCCCGCTTCCACAAGCGCACCCGGGTCGCGGTCGCGATTGCAGCCTCTTCGCCGCCTCGGACGCGGATCGACAGCATCCCCCCGAAACCGCCCTTCATCTGGCGGCGCGCGATCTCACGTCCCGGGTGATGAGGCAATCCCGGATAGAGCACGAAGGCGACGGACGCATGGTTTGAAAGGCGATTGGCCAATTCCATCGCGTTCGCCGCAGCCGCCCTGACGCGCAAGTCGAGGGTTCGCAAGCCCCGGATCAGGAGGAACGCCTCGAAGGGATGCAGGATCATTCCATGCGACCGGCGGATCGTTCGGGTTCGCGCGCAGAGAGCGTCGTCCTGCGCGAAGCAGAGGCCTCCCGCTATGAGGTCGGAATGCCCGTTCAGATATTTGGTCGCCGAGTGCATCACTACGTCGGCGCCGAGGGCGATCGGCTGTGTGAAAACGGGCGTCGCGCAGGTCGAATTCGACGGCGAGAAGCGCGCCCGCCGCATGAGCCGCGCGGCCCGCGCCCTCGATGTCGCTCACGCCCCACAGCGGATTGCTCGGCGTCTCGAGCCAGACGAGCTTCGTCACGCCCGCCTTCACCGCTCGCGTGAGCGCCCGCAAATCCTCGGCGTCGACGAAATCGACGCTCAGTCCGAACGCCGGCGCTTCGCCAGAGAGCCATGCGCGCAAGGCCCAATACATGTTCTTCGGGGCAACCACATGTGCGCGGGGTCCGAGACTCAGAAAGAGCGCGATCGCCGCCGACATGCCCGAGCCGAAGACGAGCGTCGCCGCCGCGCCTTCGAGCGCGCCGATCACGGCCTCCGCCTCGCGCACGGTGTCGTTATCGGGCCGGCCGTACACGTTCCCGCTGCGATAGAGATTGTCGGCGTCGCGCTCGAAGGTCGAGGCGACATGGATCGGCGGGACGATAGCGCGGGTGCGCTCGTCGATGGTCCCCAACGCCTGAGCGGCAAGGGTGCGCCGGCTCAAGGGCCGCGGCTCGCTCATAGCGCAAGACCCCTGAGCAGCTTCGGCGCGCCGCCGTCCGCGCCGCCGGCTTCCGCGATCAGCATGTCCTTGAGCATGGGCGCGCGATCGACAAGGCGAAGCCCGAGATCGCGCATGAAGCGCAGCGGGGCGAGATCGTTGGAGAACAGGCGATTGAGCGCGTCGAGGCCGAGACCGTTCGCCGCGATGTCGAACCGGCGCCTGCGCTCAAAGGCGGCGAGCGGCCTTGGAGCGCCTGGGTCAAGGCCGAGCCGCATCTCGCCGACGATCGCCTCCGCGAGCGCCGCGACGTCGCGCAAGCCCAGGTTCAAACCCTGCCCGGCCACGGGATGCACGACATGGGCCGCGTCGCCGACGAGCGCAAGCCGGCCGGCGACGAAGCGGCGGGCGATCTGGAACCGGAACGGAAAGGCCTCGGCCCGGGAGGCCAGGCTGATCCCGCCCAGTGTCCGGGTGAAGCGATATTCAAGCTGACGGCTCAGATCCTCGGGGTCGAGGGCGAGCAGCGCACGGGCGTCGGCGCGGCGCTCGTTCCAGACGATGCTCGACCGGCGGCCCGGAAGCGGCAGGATCGCGAATGGCCCGGCGGCTAAGAAATGCTGCTCCGCGCGGCCTTCGTGGTCGTGCTCATGCTCGACCGTCGCGACGATGCCGGTCTGGTCATAATCCCAGCCGACGGTCGCGATATCTGCGAGCGTCCTCAGCTTCGAGCGCGCGCCGTCGGCGGCGACCGCGAGACGCGCGCATAAAGTCCGCCCGTCGGACAGCCCGATTTCGGCGACCCGCTTGCCTTGGACCCAACGCGCGACAGAGGCCGTGAAGCGTTGGACCCCGAGTTTATCGCAGCGCTCCGAGAGCGCGGCCACGACATCGTCGTTGAACGCCATATGGGCAAGCGGCGTGCGCTCTTTCGCCTTAAAATTGAGATGGGACAAGCGCACCGCGTCGCCCACGTCGCCGTCCATGATCGCCATCGAAAGGATCGCTTGCGCCTTCGGCCCGACCGCCGACCAGGCGCCAACCTGTTCGAGCAGGCGACGTGGCCCTTCCGCGATAGCGACAGTACGCAGCGGAGGCGCGCTCGCTGCGGGCGGCGGCGCCGGATCGACGACGGCGATGGAGACTCCTTGCCGCATCGCCTGCTTGATCGCTGCCGCAAGCGCCAGTCCGGACGGGCCGGCGCCGGCGACGACGATGTCGAAGAGGGAAACGGGTTCGGCCATGGCGGCAAGCTTCCTGCGGGCCGGTGTCGACTGATGACGGGTCCACATATCCGCTCTTGGGCCCGGGCGCCATTTTCGACTCCGGACTCCATCTTTTCAAGGGGATGCGGCGCCATTTCTGACCGGCCGACCGGTCGGAGCCTGCCTAAGGCCTGCTGCCATTCCAGATTCCCTGATTTCGCGCTCCTTTTTCCCGACAAACCGGCGGCTTTTTCGCGAGCGGCGCTCTGGACGTTTGACGCGCCGGCGCCAAAGCTCCATCTGTCACCCCATGGCCGACGTCTCCTTTCCCGCCGCCTTCGGCGCGGGCCTCATCTCTTTCGTTTCACCCTGTGTGCTGCCGCTGGCAGCGCCCTATCTTTGCTATCTCGCGGGCGCGAGCGTCGAAGCGCTGGTCGAGGAGAGCGAAGCGAAGGCGAAGCGCGATATTCTTGTCACCGCCCTCCTATTCGTGGCGGGCTTCTCGACCGTCTTTGTCGGCCTGGGCGCGACGGCGTCGGCGCTGGGAGCGCTTTTGAGGCAGTGGAGCCACGCGCTGTCGATCGCGGCCGGAATTGGCGTCATCCTGATGGGGCTGCATTTCCTTGGCGTATTCCGCATCGGCGCGATGCTCAGCGAGAAGCGCCTGGAGTTCGAGAAGCCCGCTGGCCTGTGGAGCGCCTATCCGATGGGCTTCGCCTTCGCGCTCGGCTGGACCCCTTGCATTGGCCCGATCCTGGCCACAATTCTCGCCGTCGCCGGCAGCAGGGATACGGTCGGGAGCGGCGCGGCCCTGCTCGCCGTCTACAGCCTGGGGCTGGGCCTGCCCTTCATCCTCGCCGCCGCTGCGATCGGGCCGTTCATGCGCGCCTCGCGCCACCTGCGCAAGCAGTTCGGACGGATCGAGAAGGCTGTCGGCGTCCTTCTTGTGGCGACCGGCGTCGCTTTCCTGACCGGCGGTTTCCAGAGCGTTTCGCTGTGGCTGATCGAAACCTTTCCGCAGTTCGGCCAGATCGGGTGAGGAGCAAAAAGAAACCCGCCGAGGACGGCGGGTTTCCCATTCGTCTGCGATTTGCAGAAGCCGCAGGGCGCGCGATACGCGCCACCGCGGTTTGGCAGGTCAGGAACCGATCTGCTCGTAGGAGATTTTGCCGTCCGGGCCCTTCTTCCAGACGTACCAGACGTAATCGACGGTGGTGCGGTCGCCCTTCTTGTCGTACGCGATCGGACCGATCACGGTGTTGAAGGTCATGCCGGAATGCATCGCCTCGGCGACCTTCTTCGGGTCGAGTGACTTCGCCTTCTCCGCCGCCTGCTTGATGATCTGGACCGCAGCGTAAGAATAGAGCGTGTAGGCTTCCGGATCGAAGTTCTTCGCCTTGAACTCGGCGACGACCTCCTTGGCCGCCGCGTTCTTGCGCGGATCCGGGCCGAAGGACATCAGCGTGCCTTCGACGCCCGGGCCGCCGATCTGCGAGAACTCGTCGCTGGTGATGCCGTCGCCCGAGATCATCACGGTCTTCATGCCCTGGTCGCGCATCTGGCGGACGATCAACCCGCCCTCGGTCTGCAGGCCGCCCCACATGACGTAGTCGGCGCCGGACTCCTTGATCTTGGAGACGATCGCCGAATAGTCCTTCTCGCCGGTGTTGACGCCTTCGTAGAGCACCTCCTTGACGCCGAACTTGTGCATGTTGTCGCGCGCCGCGTCGGCGAGGCCTTTCCCATAGGTCGTCTTGTCGTGCACGATGGCGATCTTCTTGCCCTTGAGCTTGTCGCGCGCGAGCTCCGCCCACAGCATGCCCTGCTGGTCGTCGCGCCCGCAAGTGCGGAAGGTGTCCCAGTAGCCGCGTTCGGTGACCTTCGGGTTGGTGGCCGAAGGCGTGATCATCAGGATGCCGTTCTCCTTGTAGACGTCGGAAGCCGGAATCGTCACGCCTGAATTGAAGTGGCCGATGACGAACTTGACGCCGTCGCCGACGAACTTGTTGGCGACGGACACCCCCTGTTTGGGATCGGACACGTCGTCGCCCTGCTCGAGGGTGATCTTCTGTCCGAGGATGCCGCCGGCCTTGTTGATGTCATCGACCGCTTGTTGCGTGCCCTGCACAAGCTGGGCGCCGAAAGCGGCGTTGGGCCCGGTGATCGGGCCGGCGACGCCCATCTTGATCTGGGCGCTGGCCGCGCCCGAGAACGCCAGGGCCGCGACAAGCGCCACCCCGGACAACCAGTATTTAGTCATTCAGCTACTCCCATAAGTTGCGGGCGCCCGGCCCTCCCTGACGCCCGTGGCGGAAATAAAATTCCACCTTGAGCGTCGATCCTTTGTCTTTTTTTGGTCAAGAGTCACCTTAAAAAAAGGTAGGGGTCCTCTCTGCTTGCCGGCCGGCGCTTAGCCCGCCCCCTTCGGGCGCGCGCTCAGCCCCGAGCGTTCATAGGCCCAGGAATATTGGGTCGCCATCTGGGTCGCCCGCATGGCGCGATAGCCGAGCGCGGCGATCGCCATCGTCCAGATGTAGGCGACGATAAAGAGGGAAGGCGACAGGAGGGGCTCCTGATAGAGCGCGTAGTGGAGGAAGCGGACGCCGGCGGTGAGAAAGAGCATATAGGGGGCGAGCATCGCTGGCGGCCGCCAGGTCTTGGCGATCGCTCTTCCGGTCGCCCACGCGCCTGCCCCCCCGAGGACAAGCGTGATGAGGACGAACGTCAACACTCCGTAGGGCGAGTCCGCCCACAGGATCCCGCCCATCAATGGCCCCCCTCGAGATAGGCCGCCCGAACCTCGGGGCGCGCCAGGAGTTCGGCCCCCCCGCCTTGCATCGTGATCGCGCCATTGACCATCACGTAGCCTCGGTGGGCGAGTTTGAGCGCATGAAAGGCGTTTTGCTCGACCAGGAAAACGGTGAGGCCTTCTCGCGCATTGAGTTCCGCGATTACTTCAAAGATCTGTTTCACCACGAGCGGGGCAAGGCCAAGCGAAGGCTCGTCCAGCAGCAGCAATCGGGGCCGGCTCATCAGCGCCCGCCCGATCGCCAGCATCTGCTGTTCCCCGCCCGACAGGGTTCCGCCACGTTGCGGCGCGCGCTCCTTGAGACGGGGAAAGAGCGCGAAGACGCGCTTCAGGTCCTCGTCGAAATGGGCGAAATTGTTGATCGAGGCGCCCATCTGCAGGTTCTCGAACACGGTCATCCGGGGAAAGATGCGCCGCCCCTCAGGGGACTGGGCGATCTGGAGTCGCGAGATCATGTGGGTCGGCAAGTTGGTGATGTCGCGGCCGTCGAAGGTGATCCGACCGCGCCGCGCGCGAGGCGCGCCGAAGATGGTCATCATCGTCGTCGACTTGCCGGCGCCGTTCGCTCCGATCAGGGTGACGATCTCGCCCTGGTTGACGTCGATGTCGACGCCCCGGAGCGCCTGGATCTTGCCGTAGAAGGTCTCGATGCCGCGCAATTGCAGGAGCGGCGTGAGCGGAGCCGCGGCGACGCTCATTGCTCCAGCTCCTTTTCGATCTGTTCGACCTCCTCCTCGTCGGCGACGCCAAGATAGGCGGCGATCACTTTCGGATCGGCGCGCACTTCCGAAGGCGTTCCGTCGGCGATCTTGACCCCGTAGTCGAGCACCACCACGTGGTCGGAAATTTCCATGACCACCGACATGTCGTGCTCGATCAGGAGGACCGAAGTGTTGTGGTCGGTGCGGATCGAGCGCAGAAGCGCATTGAGATCGGCGGATTCGCGCGGATTTAAGCCGGCGGCCGGCTCATCGAGGCACAGAAGCACCGGATCGGTGCACATCGCGCGGGCGATTTCGAGCCGGCGCTGGGCGCCATAGGGCAGTTCGCCCGCCGGGTCGTCGGCCCGGTCCATCAGCCCGATCTTGTCGAGCCAATACTTCGCCCGCCCAATGCACTCGGCCTCCTTGCGGCGGTAGCCTGGCGCTCCAATGAGCCCGAGCACGGTGAGGCCGCTCGCCAGCATGAGAGGATTGTGATGGGCGACCAGCAGGTTCTCCAGCGCCGTCATGCCCTGGAAGAGCCGGATGTTCTGGAAGGTGCGGGCGACCCGCGCCTTGCGGGCGATTTCGTGATCGGGCATGCGCTCGAGCAGGAAGAGTTCGCCATTCGGGGTCGTCGCATGACGGCCGCTCGAGCGGGTGACGGTGGCGATGTCGTCGGGGGTCACGACCCCGTCGCGGGCAAGCGCGAGCCGCCCCTCGGTCGGCTTGTAGAAGCCGGTCACGCAATTGAAGACGGTCGTCTTGCCTGCGCCGTTCGGACCGATGAGGGCGGTGATATCTCCCCGTCCGACCGAAAAACTGAAGTCGTTCACGGCGACGAGGCCGCCGAACCGCATCGTGAGCCTTTCGACCGCGAGCAGCGGGCCGGTCAGCCAAGTCATCTCAGCCGTGTCCCTCTTTGACGAGATCGCCGGACACGGCTTTGCGCGTCTTGAGGAAGATCGAGGGCAGGCGAGTCGATACGAGCCCGCGCGGCTTCCAGATCATCATGAGGACCATCGCCGCGCCGAACAGCAGCATGCGGTACTGGGTCGGGTCGAAATTCTGGCCGAAGATCGCTTTCATCCATTCAAGTTCGCGCATCAGTTCGGGAACGCCGATCATCACCGCAGCGGCGATCGCAACCCCAAGCTGGGAACCCATGCCGCCGAGCACGACAATGGCGAGAATGGTCGCCGATTCGATGAAGGTGAAGCTCTCCGGGCTGACGAACCCCTGGCGCACTGCGAAGAAGGAGCCGGCGAACCCGCCGAACATCGCGCCGAGCGCGAAAGCGGTGAGCTTGGTGTTGGTGGTGTTGATGCCGAGCGACCGGCAGGCGATCTCGTCCTCGCGCAACGCTTCCCAGGCCCGCCCGATCGGCAGGCGCCGGAGACGGATGGTCACGAAATTGGTGAGGAGAGCGAGGGCGAGGATCAGATAGAACAGAAAGATCGTTCGGTAGATCGGGTGATAGGGCAGATGGAAGACCGCCGCGAACCCGTCGTCGTCGTCCGTGAAGGGAATGCCGAAGAACGACACATGCGGAATCTCGGAGATGCCCGCGTAGCCGTTGGTCAGATCGACCCAGTTGATCAGCACCATGCGAATGATTTCGCCGAACGCGAGGGTCACGATCGCCAGATAGTCGCCCCTGAGTTTGAGGACCGGAAAACCGAGAATGATCCCCCACATCGCGGCGAGCACGCCGGCCAAAGGCAGACAAACCCAGAACGAGAGGCTGAAGGTGGTTGAAAGAAGGGCATAGGAATAGGCGCCGACCGCATAAAAGGCGACGTAGCCGAGGTCGAGGAGGCCGGCGAGGCCGACCACGATGTTCAGTCCCCAGCCCAGCATCACGTAGATCAGAATCTGGACGCCGTAGTTGTTGATCCATTTCAGCGAGCCCGCGGGCCCGAAAACGCCGAGCGAAATGAGCGGGAACAGAATGACGAGGCCGAGCGCGAACGGACCGAAATAGCGGCTGAAGGCGACTCGGGCGGCCGACGGAGGAGCCGTGCCCTCGCCCTCCCTCGCCGCCTGCACCAGCACGCCGCCCATGCCGCCCACGGCGGCCGAGCCTACGCGATCGAACCAGACCCGCCAGTCGGCCTGCGCCATCTGGCGCAGGAACACGAATGCGAAGACGAGCGCCGCGATGGCGAAGGAGAGCGGCCAGCGCCCTACGAGAACCAGTTGGTTATTGATGTTCGATACGGCCTGATAGCTGATGATCGGGAACGAAAGGCCAAAGGCGACGAGCCCGGCCGACGCGGCGGTGCGCAGCGCGGGAACGAGTTGCGTCGCGGTTTCAGCCGGGGCCGCAATGTCCGAGATTTGCGAGGGCGATGTCATCGTCTCAGACCTTCTCGACTTCCGGCCGGCCGAGAATCCCCGAAGGCATGAAGATGAGGGTGATCGCCAGGATCATGAACGCGGCCACATCCTTGTAGTCGGTCGTGAAATAGGACGACCAGAACACCTCGATCAGGCCGATCAGGAGGCCGCCCAGCACAGCCCCCGGCAGCGAGCCGATGCCGCCGAGAACGGCCGCGGTGAACGCCTTTACGCCGGGCACGAAGCCGTCGGAGAACGTCACCACGCCGTAGTAGATGACGAACATGACGCCCGCGACCGCCGCGAGCGCCGCGCCGATCACGAAGGTGATCGAAATCGTCTTGTCGACGTCGATGCCGAGCAAGGCCGCCATCTTCTGGTCCTGCTCGCAGGCGCGCTGGGCGCGGCCGAGCGAGGTGTATTGCACGATGTACCAGAAGGCCGCCAGCAGCACGGCGGTCACGACCACAATGAGAATCTGGCGAACCGACAGCGTCACGTCGTCGTGGCCGCCGGTCAGCCGGAAGATATGATTTGGCAATTGCGGCGCAGGCTTGTTGCGCGGTCCTTGGACGACCTGGACGAAGTTCGACAGGAAGACCGACATGCCGATGGCGGAGATCAAGGGAGCGAGCCGGAAGGAGCCGCGCAGCGGCCTGTAGGCCAGCCTTTCGATCGCCCAGTTCCATAAGCCGGTCAGCGCCATGCCCGCGATCATCACGATGATGAAGGCGATCGGCAGCGAACCGAGATGGAGAATCTGGGTCAGGATCATGAAGACGATGAGCGCGATGAACGCCGACAGCATGAAAAGGTCGCCATGCGCGAAATTGACCATCCCGATGATGCCGTAGACCATCGTGTACCCGATGGCGATGAGTCCGTAGATCGACCCCAGCGTGAGCCCGTTGATTAGCTGCTGCAGGAAATTATCCATGCGCGAAGCTACCCTCCTGCGTCTTCTTCCCGCTTCGCAGGAACCGTGCCACTCACGCGCGGCCGCCCTGTCGTCGATGCGCTCTTAGTTCCCAGAGCGGCTCGCGGATGCGGTCCTCCGGGTTCCAACAACCTAACTGGCCCGGGCCTCGGCGGCAACCCGACTTCCGTAGCGGTCTTGAGGTATCCGTCCGACGGGCGAAAGCATCCGGAGCGTTGGCGAGCATACGTGATATTCATGACAATATATCGAGGCAATTCAAGGCCGTTGCCCAGAATAACGGCGGTCAGGCTCCGTTGGCGGTCTCGGCCGTGAGACGCGGAGGCGCCTTGATATTTCTCGCGCGTTGCGAAATGCTGTCCGTGAGATGTCGCCTTGCGGGTCTCGAATTGGAAGCGGATCGGTCAAGTCCGCGGAAGGAAGGAAGCGTTCATGGCCATGACGATGACGGGCGAGGCGACTTTGCCCGCCGGCCGTCCGAAGGTTTGGGCGCTGCTCAATGACCCGGAAGTGCTCAAGTCCTGCATTCCAGGATGCGAATCGCTGGAAAGGACGGGCGACAACGGTTTCGCCGCGGTGGTCAGGACGAAGATCGGGCCGGTCTCCGCCACGTTCAGGGGCAAAGTCGAACTCTCCGATATCGTTCCCCAGGTTGGCTACACGATCAAGGGCGAGGGCGAGGGCGGCGTCGCCGGCTTCGCCAAGGGCGGCGCGAAAGTGTCGCTCGCCGACGCGCCCGGCGGCACGCTGCTCAAGTACGACGTCGAGGCGACGGTCGGCGGCAAGATGGCTCAACTTGGCTCGCGCCTTGTCGACGGCGTCGCCAAGAGCATGGCTGACAAGTTTTTCGCCAATTTTGCCGCACTCGCTGGAGCCGGGGCCGAGCCGGCGGCGGCCCAATCGACCGCTGAAGCGCCCGCGGCCACACCCGCGCCTCAACCGGTCGGTCCGGCCGCTGCTCAACGCGCCGTCGCGCGCCCTGCGCCCGCCGCGCCCGCAACGAACACGTCTTGGTTCAGGAGGATATGGGAATGGTTCATGTCTCTATGGCGGTAAACGGCCGCCCGGCGTCGGCCGATGTCGATGCGCGGACGCTGCTCGTCCAGTTCCTGCGAGAGAATCTGCGTCTGACCGGCACGCATGTCGGGTGTGACACGTCGCAATGCGGCGCCTGTGTCGTCCACGTCGACGGCCGCGCGATCAAGTCATGCACGGTGCTGGCGGCGAGCCTGGACGGGGCGACGGTGACGACGATCGAGGGTCTCGCCCAGGGCGGCAAGCTGCACCCGATGCAGCAGGCCTTCCAGGACAACCATGGCCTGCAATGCGGATTCTGCACCCCGGGCATGATCATGGCCGCGGTCGACCTCGCCAATCGCGAAGGCCCGAACCTCGACGAGGCTACGATCCGCCACGGGCTCGAAGGCAACATCTGCCGCTGCACCGGCTACCACAACATCGTCAAGGCGGTCGCCCAAGGCGCGCGCGAGATGGGCGCCGCGGCGCCCAAGGCCGCCGAATAACAGAACGTTCCTCTGGGAGAGAAACATTATGGGCGTGACAGCCATTGGCGCTTCCGTCAAACGCACGGAAGACATCCGTTTCATCACCGGCAAGGGGCGCTATGTCGACGACGTCAATCGTCCGGGCCAGGCCTATGCCTATTTCCTGCGCTCGCCGCACGCGCACGCCACGATCGACAAGATCGATCTGTCGGCGGCGCTGAAATCGCCCGGCGTGGTGGCGATTTTCACTGGCGACGACATCGCGGCCGACAAGGTCGGAGGCCTCATCTGCGGCTGGATGATCCACTCGAAGGACGGCTCGCCGATGAAGGCAGGCGCCCACCCCGCGCTCGCACAGGGGAAGGTGCGCTATGTCGGCGACCATGTCGCCGTCGTCATCGCCGATACGCTCGCGCAGGCGCGCGACGCCGCGGAAAAGATCGAGGTCGCCTACACCGAATTGCCGGCGGTTATCGATCTCGCAAGCGCGACCAGCGACGGTCGGGCGCAAGTTCATGAGGCCGCGCCGGGCAACACGGTCTACAACTGGCATCTGGGCGACAAGGCGGCGACCGACGCGGCCTTCGCCGCCGCGAAACACGTGACCAAGCTCGATCTTGTCAACAATCGCCTGATCCCCAACGCGATGGAGCCCCGCGCCGCCGTTGGCGACTACAACTCGGGGACCGATACGATGACGCTCTACACGACCAGCCAGAACCCGCATGTCGCGCGGGTGGTGCTGTCGGCCTTCATCGGTCTTGCGCCCGAGAACAAACTGAGGGTCATCGCGCCTGACGTAGGCGGCGGCTTCGGCTCGAAGATCTTCATCTATGCCGACGAGACCGTGTGCGCGTGGGCCGCGAGGAAGATCAACCGGCCAGTGAAATGGACCGCCGACCGGACCGAATCCTTTCTTTCCGACGCCCACGGACGCGACCATGTGACTCACGGCGAACTTGCCATGGACGCGGACGGCAAGATCACCGGCTTGCGCGTCCACACCCTGGCCAATCTCGGGGCCTATCTCTCGACCTTCGCTTCGGCGGTGCCGACGTATCTCTACGCTCCGCTGCTCTCCGGACAATATGCGATTCCCAACATCTATTGCGAAGTTGACGGGATCTACACCAACACCGCGCCGGTCGACGCCTATCGCGGCGCGGGCCGGCCGGAGGCGACTTTCGTCGTCGAGCGCCTGGTCGAGGTCGCGGCTCGCGAGACGGGGCGCGACCCGGCCGAGTTCCGGCGCCTGAACTTCGTCAATGTTTTCCCGCATCAGACGCCGGTCCTGATGAATTATGACGTGGGCGACTTCCCCGCCGCGCTCGACAAGGCGCTGAAGGAGGCCGACTACAAGGGCCTGGGGGCGCGCAAGGCCGCTTCCGCCGCCAAGGGCAAGCGGCGGGGCATTGGATTTTCCGCTTACATCGAGGCCTGCGGCATCGCGCCGTCGCAGGCGGTCGGCGCCCTGGGCGGGGGCGTCGGCCTCTGGGAATCGGCGGAAGTGAGGGTCAACATGGTCGGCACGGTGGAAGTCCTCACGGGCTGCCACAGCCATGGCCAGGGCCATGAGACGACCTATGCGCAACTCGTCTCTTCGCGCCTGGGCATTCCGATGGAGAATGTCTCGGTCGTTCACGGCGACACCGACAAGGTTCAGATGGGGATGGGCACCTACGGCTCGCGCTCGGGCGCGGTCGGCATGTCGGCGATTTCCAAGGCGCTCGACAAGATCGAGGCCAAAGCCAAGAAGGTCGCGGGCTATGTGCTCGAAGCCTCCGAGCACGACATCGAGTTCAAGGATGGGAAGTTCACGGTCAAGGGCACCGACAAGTCGATCGACTTCAGTTCGCTCGCGCTGAACGCCTATTCCGCGCACAAGCTCAACACTCAGGAGATCGAGCCCGGCCTGAAGGAAAGCGCGTTCTGGGACCCGACCAACTGGACCTTCCCCGCGGGCGTCCATATCTGCGAACTCGAAATCGACCCGGAAACCGGCGTCGTGACGATCGACCGATGGACCGCGGTCGACGATTTCGGCAAGCTCATCAACCCCATGATCGTCGAAGGCCAGGTTCACGGCGGCATCGCCCAGGGCGTGGGACAGGCGCTTCTCGAAGGCGCGCATTACAACAGCGACGGACAACTTCTCACCGCGAGCTTTATGGATTATTGCATGCCGCGCGCTGACGACCTGCCCTCGTTCAAGATCGAAACGATCGAGACGCCCTGCCCGTCCAATCCGCTCGGGATAAAGGGTTGCGGCGAAGCGGGGGCAATCGCCGCCCCGCCCGCCGTGGTCAACGCGCTTACCGATGCGCTCGGCCACGAGGATGTCGTGATGCCGGCCACTCCGCAAACCGTGTGGCGCGCCGCGCAAAAATCGGTGAAGCGCGCCGCGGAATAAATCCTGGCGGGCGGCGCTCAAGCCGCCTCCGCCAACGCCGCAATCGGGAGACTTCGAGCAATGTACGCCTTTGAATATCATCGACCCCAGTCGCTCTCCGCCGCCGTCGCCGATCTCGCGAACCCGGACGCCAAAGCGCTGGCCGGCGGGATGACGCTTCTGCCGACCATGAAGCAGCGGCTCGCGTCGCCCGCTTTGGTCGTCGATCTCAACAAGATTCCCGATCTCGACCGCGTCTCCCGCGAGGGCGACAATCTCGTGATCGGGGCCATGACCCGGCACGCGGACGTCGCGCGCAATGCGGTCGTGCGGGGGGCGATCCCGGCTATCGCGACGCTCGCCGCCGGCATCGGCGATCCGCATGTCCGCAATCGGGGCACGATTGGCGGCTCGCTCGCCAACAACGATCCCACGGCCGACTATCCGGCGGCGGCGCTCGCGCTCGGCGCGACAATCGTCACCAACAAGCGCCGCGTCGCAGCGCAAGACTTCTTCAAGGGCCTGTTCGAGACGGCGCTCGACACCGGCGAACTGATCACCCAGGTGAGCTTCCCGGTCCCGCAGAAGGCGGCCTACATGAAGTTCCCGAACCCGGCCTCGCGCTATGCGCTGGTCGGGGTGTTCGTCGCGAGGACCGCCGACGGCGTTCGCGTCGCGGTGACCGGCGCGGGCCAGAACGGCGTATTCCGCGCGGAGGCGTTCGAAGCGGCGCTGAACGCGAATTTCTCGCCCGCCGCTCTCGACGGCGTTTCCGTGCCCGCGACCGGCCTCAACTCGGACCTCCACGCCGACGCCGATTACCGCGCTCATCTCATCGGCGTGATGGCGAAACGCGCGGTGGCGGCGGCGGCCTAGAGCCGCTGGCCAAAACCTGCCGCGCCGCGCTTCAGGCCGGGCGCGGCGGCTTGAAGCGTCCGAAAAGTCAATGGAAGCAAATCCGCTTTCATTGACGTCAACCCGTTGGCGCCAGCGCACAAGGTTACGCGCGCCAATGATTTCATGGTCTTACCTGCTCTTTTGCGCAACAAATCCTGGTCTGCGCGAAGCGGCCCTGATTTCGCGGTGCGAAATCTGCGGTTTCGCGACGGGTCCGCAAGTCTTTGAAATCATTAGGGTGCGAAATCGACCGGTTTCCCGGAAGCGTTGGTTTTCAATGGTTTGACAGGCATTTCATTTCGCAGTTTTCGCGTCGGCCTTGCAGGGAAGGGCAACGGGAAGACATTCGGGACCCGACGCGACCAGATTTCCGTATATCCAGAAACTATAACAGTCGGCTCTCCGGTTTGTCAACGATTTGTCCGGGGCTCCCGCAGCGTCAGGCACGCCGTCATGGCCGCGCTTGATGCGCCATCAGCGGCTGCCGGTGTGAGCGTGTGTCGCACTGGACGCGCGGCGACCGGCTCGGGCAAGGTGAGGGCGATCCGGGCGGCAGACACAAGGGACGGGAGATGACGCTTCTCATCGGCGCGATCGCCGACGACCTGACGGGGGCGACCGATCTCGCGAACACCCTCGTTCGCCAGGGGATGCGCACGGTGCAGCTCATCGGCGTTCCGGCGCGCCCGGTTCCAGATGACGTCGACGCGATCGTGGTCGCGCTCAAGACCCGCACGATTCCGGCGCCCGAGGCGGCAGCGCAATCGCTCGCCGCGCCTCGAATGGCTCGTCGCCGCCGGCGCGCGGCAGCTCTTCTTCAAATATTGCTCGACCTTCGATTCGACCGATGCGGGCAATATCGGCCCGGTCGCCGATGCGCTTCTGGACGCGCTCGGCGAAACCTTCACCGTCTTCTGCCCGGCCTTCCCGGCGAACGGACGGACCATCTATCGCGGCTATCTCTTTGTCGGCGACGTGCTCCTGTCCGAATCGGGCATGCGCGACCATCCGCTGACGCCGATGCGCGATCCCAGTCTCCGCCGCGTGCTCGCCCGCCAGACGCCGCACAAGGTCGGTCTCGTCCCGCTCGCAGCCGTGAGCCGCGGCGCCGAGGCGGTGCGCGCCGAATTCGTCCGGCTTAAGCGCGAAGGCTGCCGCCACGCCATTCTGGACGCGGTGACCGACGACAACCTTCTCACCCTGGGCGAGGCGCTGGCCGACCTGAAACTGGTGACGGGAGGTTCCGGCATTGCGCTCGGCCTGCCGGAGAATTTTCGCCGCGCGGGGCTGCTCAAGACATCGCTCGAGGCGGATCGGCTGCCGAGAACCCCCGGCGCCGCGGCGGTGATCTCCGGCTCCTGCTCGACAGCGACTCTCGCGCAAGTCGCCTCGATGCGCCGGACCAACCCTGTGTTCGACGTCGACCCGCTCGCGCTCGCCGCGGGCGAGCCGGTCGTTCAGCGCGCGCTTGACTGGGCCGGGCCGCTGATCGGCGACGAGCCGCTGCTCATTTCGGCAAGCGCCGATCCGGAGCGGGTGCGGGAGGTGCAGAACCGCCTCGGCCGCGAGCGCGCAGGCGGCCTCGTCGAGGGCGCGCTCGCTGAGATCGCCCGGGGGCTCGTCAAGCGCGGGGTGCGCCGCCTCGTCGTCGCGGGCGGCGAAACCTCGGGCGCGGTCGTCCAGGCTCTTGGAGTTTCCGAGCTGCGCATCGGCCCCGAGATCGACCCGGGCGTGCCTTGGACGGCGAGCCTGGGCGAGCCGAGGCTGGCGCTCGCGCTGAAAAGCGGCAACTTCGGCGGAGAGGATTTCTTCTTGAGGGCGATCCGATGCCTCGACTGAGCGAAGCGGGTTTGCGCGAGGAGATCTGCCGGCTGGGGAGCTCGATGTTTTCGCGGGGGCTCACTTTCGGCAGCGCCGGCAACATCAGCGTGCGGCTCGAGGACGGCTGGCTGATGACCCCGACCAATGTTTCGCTTGGCCGGCTCGATCCCGCGCGCCTCGCCAAGCTCGACGCCGCGGGCCGGCTGATCAGCGGCGATCCGCCGACCAAGGAGAGCTTCCTCCACCGCGCGATGTACGAGGAGAGGCGCGAGGCGCACGCGGTCGTCCACCTGCACTCGACCCATTCGGTGGCGGTTTCGGCGCTTGCCGACGTCGACGCCGACGACGTGCTGCCGCCAATCACCGCCTACTACGTCATGCGCGTCGGGCGCCTGCCGCTCGTTCCCTATCATCCTCCCGGCGATCCGAGCCTCGCGGGAGCGGTGAGGAAGCTAGCGGGAAAGCATCACGCGGTCCTGCTCGCCAATCATGGACCGGTGGTCGCGGGCAGTTCGCTCGACGCCGCCGCCAACGCGATCGAGGAACTCGAGGAGACGGCGAAGCTGTTCCTCCTGCTCCGCGGCTCCCGGCTGCGTCCGCTCACGCCCGACGAGGTCGCCGCGCTCAAGCCCTCCTGACTGACTGGGATAGACAAGCCATGCCGAAGCTCGCCGCCAATCTCAGCATGATGTTCCAGGAGGCGCCGTTCCTCGACCGGTTCGCGGTCGCGCAGACGTGCGGATTCGCCGGCGTCGAGTTTCTCTTCCCCTATGATTTTCCTGCCGACGAGATCGCGGCGCGGCTCGAGCGCCATCATCTGACCCAGGCGCTGTTCAATCTGCCGCCGGGAGATTGGGCCAAAGGCGAGCGTGGAATGGCCGCGCTTCCGGGGCGCGAGAGACGAATTCATGGCGTCGCTCGAGCGGGCGCTGCCTTACGCGCTCGCGACGAAGTGCCCGCGCCTTCACGCCATGGCGGGAAACTGGCCCGAGGGCCGCGACCGGCGCGAGGGAAGGGCGGTCTACGTCGCCAATCTCAGACGCGCCGCCGACCGTTTGGCCGAAGAAGGCGTGACGCTGGTCATCGAGCCGATCAACACGCGCGACATGCCGGCCTATTTTCTCAACACGACCGGCGAAGCGATGAGCGTCATCGAAGAGGCGGGTCGCGACAATCTCAAGCTGCAGCTCGATCTCTATCATTGCCAGATCATGGAAGGCGATCTCGCCGCCCATGTCCGGCGCCTCGCGGGCCGTTACGCGCATGTGCAGATCGCCGGCGTCCCCGAGCGCCACGAGCCGGACCGGGGCGAGGTCAATTACGACTATCTGCTCTCTCTCCTCGACGAAATTGGCTATGACGGCTGGGTCGGCTGCGAGTACCGCCCGGCCGGCGACACGCGAGCCGGTCTCGGCTGGGCGCGGCGCTGGGGTTGCCACGGCGCGTCATGACGACGGCTCAAGCAGCGGGCGCCGAAGGCGGCCATACGACCGCGCTTGAGGCGAGCGGCGTCTGGAAAGCGTTCGGACGCACGCAGGCGCTGTCGGGGGTCGCGTTCTCGCTTCGCCCAGGCGAGATTCACGCGCTCGTGGGCGCCAATGGCGCCGGCAAGTCCACCTTCTCGCGGATCGTCTCCGGCCACCTCTCCGCCGATCGCGGCGAGATCAGACTCTTTGGCGCGCCCGCGCGCTTCGCCTCGGCGCGCGAAGCGATCCGCGCCGGTGTCGCGATCGTGATGCAGGAGACGAGCCTCGCGCCCGACCTGAGCGTCATCGAGAACATCTACCTGCCGGAGTTCGGCGCGCCCGGCAGGCTTTCGTGGAGCCGGCTCGCCGCGCGCGCGAACGCGCTGCTCGACCAGTTCGGCCAGCGCGGACACCTGCCGCTGCACGCGGTCTTGCGCGACCTTTCGGCGAGCCAGCGCCAGATGGTCGAGATTCTGAAGGCGCTGGCGATCGACGCCAGGATCATCATCTTCGACGAGCCGACTGCATCCTTCTCGCCCAACGAGGTGGACCGGCTGTTCGACGTGATGCGGCTGCTTGTCCAGCAGGGAAAGGCGCTCGTCTTCGTCTCGCATCGTCTGGAGGAGATTTTCGAGATCACCGACCGGATCACGGTTTTCCGCGAAGGCCGCGTGGTCGCCAACGCGGCGGCGACGACGGACATGCGTCCGGCGGAACTGGTGCGGCTGATGGTCGGCCGCGAGATCGCCGACATCTATGCGCACGGCGCGGCGGGACGAGGAGCGCGCAGGAGCGGCGCTCCGGTGCTCGAGGTCGAGCATCTCGCTGCGCCGCCGCGGGTCAAGGACATTTCGTTCACTGTCGCTGCGGGCGAAATTCTGGGGCTTGCCGGGCTCGTGGGCGCCGGACGCTCCGAATGCGTCGAGGCCCTGTTCGGCCTGAGAAGGATCGAGGGCGGCGCCGTGCGCCTCGCTGGCGAGCCGTACCGGCCGGGAGCGCCGAGGGACGCCGTCGGCGCGGGCGTCGGCTTCATCCCCGAGGACCGTCGCCGGCAGGGCCTCGTGCCGGATTTCAGCGTGCGCGAGAACCTGCTTCTCGCCCATCTCGGGCGCGCGTCCGGCTTTGGCCTCGGTTATGACGACGAGCGCGTGAGGATCGCTCAGCTCATGGATGAGCTCGGCCTTCCGGCGCGCATCCTTGACGACGGCGTCCTGACGCTCTCGGGCGGGATGCAGCAGAAGGTCGTGCTGGCGCGATGGATTTTGATGTCGCCCAGGCTCTTGATCCTCGATGAGCCGACCCGGGGCGTCGACATCGGGACGCGCAGCGTCGTTTATGCGATGATCCGGCGGCTGGCCCACGGGGGGATGGGGGTGCTGCTTGTCTCGTCCGACTTCGAGGAGGTCATCGGCGTCTCGGACCGGATCGTGGTGGTGAGCGACGGGGCGGATGTGACCAGCATCCCGAGCGCGCTGGTCGACGTTGAGAAGCTTGCCATGTTCGCGGCGCCGCGCACTTCGGCCGAGGCGACGCATGTCCTGCTGGAAGAGCTTGTGCGCCGGTTCGGCGGCGTCGCCTACTGGATTCTGGTCGAGGGCGATCGTCTCTATTGTTTCGACTCGGTCGCGGCGGAGAACGCGCCGGACATCGGCTTCTCGCGCGGGACCTTTCCTGAGATCGAAGCTGCCCGGACCCCGCGGGCGCTTCGCGAGCGGCCCCGGCAATTCCTGACCGAACCGGCGGGAGCGAGCCTCCTGGTCCCGCTGCGCGGCCATCGCGGGCATGATCTCGGCTATGTGGGCCTGACGCTTCCCGCGGGCGCAGTCCAGCCGGATCCGCGCGAGGTGGAGCGCATCGTCCGATCGGAACCGGCCGCCGCTGCGATGGCGGCGAGCGGAGGTCGCTAATGGCGACTGGAATCAAGATCGCGCCGCGCCGGCCTCCTGCGGCGATTCGCCGGCTTTTTCGCGGCGCCCGGCTTGAACTGCGCATGTTGGCGCTGCTGGCGCTGCTCTCGATCGTGCTCTCGCTGATCTCGCCCTATTTCTTCACCCTCAACAACATCCTCAACCTGATGGATCAGTCGGTGATCACGGGGATCGTGGCGATCGGCCAGACTTTCGTGATCCTGATCGGCGGCATCGATCTGTCGGTGGGCTCTCTCTCCGGCGCGACGGGGATCATCTTCGGCCTTGCGCTCGCCGCTCTGCCGCTGCCTCTGGCTATCGTGGCGGCCATCCTCGCCGGCGGTCTCGCCGGCTTCGTGAACGGCTTCATCATCACCAAGGGGCGGGTCGCCGCCTTCATCGTGACCTTGGGCATGATGTCGATCGGCCGCAGCATGGCCTACGTGCTCAGCGGCGCGAACTCGATCACCCAGTTGCCGGAGTCCTTGGCGAATCTCGCGAGCGAGAGCCTGTTCGGCCTGCCGATCAACTTTCTGGTCCTGCTGATCCTCTATGCCCTTGCCTGGTACTATCTCACGTTCACCAAGGGCGGGCGTACGATCTACGCGATCGGATCCAATGCGGAGGCGGCGCGCGCAGCGGGGTTGCGCGTCGATTTCTACAGCATTCTCGTCTACGTCATCTCGGGCGCCTTGAGCGCGGTGGCCGCCGTTTTTCTTGCCGCTCGCATTCTCTCGATCGACCCGATCGCCGGGACTGGGCTCGAGCTCGACACGATCGCCGGCGTGGTGATCGGCGGGGCAAGCCTTTTCGGCGGACGCGGCACGATCATCGGCACCTTCATCGGCGTCCTGATCATGGTTCTCATCCGCAACGGCCTCAATCTCCTCAACGTCAATCCCTATTGGCAAGGGACCGCGATCGGGGCGATCATCATCGCCGCCGTCCTGCTCGAGCGTTTCTTGAGCGCGCGCGAGGGCATGCGCCGCTCGGAAGACGATGAGGTTTGAACCGGACGCTTGAACGGAATCGCCGCCGCCCGCGCCGCCCGGGCGGCGGGAGCTGACGACGGGTCAGAGGGATGGGCGGCGGAGCATCAGGGAGGAAGCGACATGAAAAGCAAATGCTTGGGCGCGGTCATCGCGGCCCTCATCGCGGTCGGGTTGGCCGGGCCGGTTCACGCCCAGGACAAGGAGCGCCGCTTCGCCTATCTGACGCCGGGGCTGGACCTGCCTTTCTGGCGCTACCTTGCCGCCGGCATCGCGGACGAGGCGAAGAAGCACAATTCGACCGTGACCAACTATGACTCGCGTAACGATGCAGCAACGCAGCTCAAGAACGCTCAGGACGCCATCGCCCGGAAGGTTGACGGCATCCTCATCTCGCCGACCAATTCCTCGACGGCGCCGAGCGTGCTGAGCCTGGCGGAGAAGGCGAATATTCCCGTGGTGATCGCCGATATTGGCACCGTCTCGGGCAACTATGTCTCCTTCATCATTTCCGACAATGAGAAGGGCGCGCATGACACCGGGGTCGCGCTGGCCGCCGCGCTCAAGGAGCACCATTGGGATAAGGGGCCGGTCGGTCTGGTCACGATCTCGCTCGCGCGCAACAACGGCAAGGCGCGCACCAAGGGCTTTCGCGATGCAATGAAGGAGAACGGCGGCATCGAGGAAGTCGCGCTCAGCCAGATGCAGCGCTACACGGCCGACGAAACGTTCAAATACGTGCAGGACATGCTGACCGCACACCCCGACCTGCACGCGATCTTCGTTCAGACGGATACCCCGACCCTCGGCGCGGTGCGGGCGATCCAGGCGGCGCACAGACAGGATACAGTGCTTCTCGCCGCCTTTGACGGGGTGCCCGAGTTCGTCGACCTTATCCGTCAGGGCAAGATCGTCGCCTCGGGGATGCAGCAGCCCTACCTCATGGGTGTGCGCTCGGCGCAAGCCATGTTCGATCACCTCGACGGCAAGACGCCGCCGAAGCAGATTCTGGTGCCGATCATCGCCGTGTCGCAGAAGAACCTCGATGAGGTCCTGCCGACCATCACCCAGACCGTGTTTGCGAACGAGCTGAAGAAATAGCGGCGCGCGGCTCCGGCCCAAAGCCGGAGCCGCAAACCTGCTCAATTCGGTTCGGCCCTGGCCGCAGCCAGAATTTGTTCCGCCGCGCTTTGGGGCGTCCCAACGGCGCGCGTTATCCGCAAGGCCGCGCAAGCGGCGCCATAGCCATTGTCGATATTGACCGCCGTGATTCCGGGCGCGCAACTCGCGAGCGCCGCGTGCAAAGCGGTTTCGCCGCCGCGCGCGACGCCGTAGCCGACCGATGTCGGCAACGCGATGACCGCGCCTGGGACCAGGCCGCCGACGACGCTGACCAGCGCCGCGTCCATGCCCGCGGCCACGATGACGACAGGAGAGGATCGGATCTCGTCGATCCGTTCGAGCAGGCGCCAGAGGCCCGCAACGCCGACGTCCGTATATTCGCGATAAGGCTGACCGGCGAAGCCGAACGTCCGCGCCGCCTCGCGGCCGGCCGGCAGATCGGATGTTCCGGCCATGACGATCGCCACCGTCGCCGTGCGCAGCGCCCGATGAGGCTTGCCGAGAATGGCCGTGCGGGAGAGGGAATCGAATTCGAGGCTGGCGCCGTGACGCGCGAGCAGGGCCTCATGCTTCGATTGATCGAGACGGGTGAGCAGCATCCGGCCCGTCTTCGCCTTCACGGCGTCGACGATCGCGGAAATCTGGTCGACTGTCTTGCTTTCGCAGAACAGGGCTTCGTCCAGGCCGATTCTCGCTCGGCGCTCAAAATCGAGTTTGAAGTCTCCGCTCATGCGCGCGAATGCACGAAGGCGCTGCCGAGGCGATAAGGCTCGAACCTGAGATCGGCCGTCTCGGCAATCCCGGCGAAGACCAGGGCCGCTTCGGCGCGAGCCTCGTCCTCGCGCGGACCCGCGATCGCAGCGAGCGTTTCGGGATCAAGCTCGATCACCACACGCCCGGCCCGGACGCGGCAGCGGACGGTCGCAGCCGGAAAATCCCGGGCGATGCCGCGCTCGACCGCATGGATCGCGTGCAAGACCTCGGCGCGGATCGCGAGGCCCGTCTCGACCCGGCTCGAAAGGCAGGGCGACGCCGGCAGTTCGGACAAGGCGCCGAGGCCCAGTTCGCGCGCGAGCGCGCGCACGGCCTTCTTGTCGATCCTGGCCTCGACATAGGGATGACGGACGGAATGGCGCTCAGCGGCCTTGAGCCCCGGCCGATAGTCCTTGAGATCGTCGAGATTGGCGCCGGAGAGAATCTGCGCATCGGTCAAGCGGGCGATGCAGCCGTAGAGATTGGTCTTGCAGAAGAAGCAGCGATCGACCGGATTGGCGAGATAGTTCGCGTCGGCGAATTCCCCCGCGTCGACGATCCGCAGGCGCCAGCCTTCATTTGCTGCAAGCTCGCGCACGCGGGCGGTCGCTTCCTCCGGCACCGCGGGCGAGACGGCGTGAAACATCTCGACGCGCCCGCCGCCGGCGCGATGGGCGAAGGTCGCGAGCGTGACGCTGTCCACGCCGCCGCTGACAGCGACCGCGAGGGGCCCCTCCATGTTCGACAGAACGGCGGCCAATCGCGCCGCGACGCTCCCGCTCTCCTGGCGCCCCTGAAATCCGAGGGAGTCGCTCGGCCGAGTCATCGGCGTCCTTCAGGTTCCGTTCGCGCGGGGTCAAGCGCAAGCTTTGCCGCCTTGCGCCTGAGACGCGCGCGGGCGAGATGACCGCGATGGCCCGCCACGTCGGCGGCCTCCGCCTTGGCGCTTTGCGCTCCCCCCGGCCGGTCGACGATCTTGACCCGCACCTTTTCGCCGCCGGTCTCGACGGTATCGAGACGGCGGTTGAGGACCGCGCCTTCCGTCAGCTGGTATCTCAAGCCGATGGTCGTGGTCTCCTCGAAACAGGCCGCAATCACATTTTCAAGTTCAACGGGCGCAGCCAGAATCTGCACATGCGCCGCCATCCGGCCTTTCTTACCGACAACGGCGCCCTGCGTCACGTCGAGCACGCCTTGCATCGCGCGGATAGTGTCCAGTCCGATCGCGAGGTCCTCCGGACATTGATCGTCGACCTCGAATGTGACGACCGCCAGGCGCCGGCGGCCGATCGGGCCCGCAACCGCCGCCGCCGCTTCCTCGAACACGAGGGCGCGCAGGCAATTGCTGACGCCCGGCAGCGATCGCGCGCCAAATCCGACCCCGGTTCGCGAGAGTCGGCCAATACCCCCGCCGAGCGGCGCGCCCGCGTCGATGAGGTAGGCGGCGAGCGCGGCGCCGGTCGGCGTCACCCGCTCGCCCGGAACGCCGTCGTCGATGACGGGCAGGCCTCGCATGAGGAGCGCGGCGGCGGGCGCCGGTACGGGCAAAACGCCATGCGCGCTCTTGATCCGCCCCGATCCGATCGGCAGCGGCGCCGAGGTCCAGCGATCGGCGCGGATCAGCGCGATCAATTGCGCCGCTGCGACAATGTCGACAATCGAATCGACGGCGCCGACTTCATGAAAGGTCACCGAACGAGCCTCGAGGCCATGCACCTGAGCCTCGGCCTGAGCGAGCAGCTCGAAGATGGCGATCGCATGCGTCTTCACGTCGGGGTCGAGCGGCGAACAGTCGAGCGCGGCTCGAATGTCGGCCCATGCCCTGTGGGCGTGGTCGTGATCGCCATGGCGGCGCGGCGACGGGTCCAGCGCCGCCGGGTCCGAGCCGACGGCAAACCGGCGCCCGGCGAAGACATGGTCGCGATGGGCCATGAGCCGGCATTCGGCCTCGGCGCCAAGATCGAGCGACGCGATCGCCTGCTCGACGTGCGGCCAGTATTCGGGAAAGGCGTCAAGGAGGGCCGCGACGAACATGTCGCCGGACAGGCCGCCGAGCGGATCGAGATGAATGTCCAAAAAGCGCTCCCAATTCGACGCGGCGAGCCGATCTCGAAAATGAATTATATCGCACTCGGGCTTCGGGCGGGGCCACACGAGGCGACAACGCCGGTCCGGCCGTTTTGTGGTAAGGTGATCCAGGCCCAACGAAGCGAGAGCGCCGCCCCGTGTCAGTCTCCGAACCGATCGCCATTGCCTACGGCCGCGCCGAGCTCAAGCTCAACATGCCGCGACAGGCGGAAGTGACCCTGATCGCCAAGAGGAAGCTCGAGAAGATCGCCGATCCCGCAGCGGCGGTCCGGCAGGCGCTGCTCGAGCCGGTCGGCTCGCCGGCTTTGGCCGAACTCGCCCGCGGACGCAAAAGCGCCTGCATCCTGATTTGCGACATCACCCGGCCCGTTCCCAACCGCCTCTTCCTGCGGCCGATGGTCGAGATCCTGGTCGCCTCGGGCGTCCCGCTCGACCGCATCCTCATTCTGGTCGCGACCGGGCTGCATCGGCCCAATGTCGGCGAGGAGCTGGCTGAACTCATTGGCGACCCCTGGGTCATGGAGCGGGTTCGAAATCGAGAACCACGATGCGCGCAACGACGCCGATCACGTCGATTTCGGCTTGACCGCGACGCGCGGAACGCCGGTCAAGCTTGACCGCCGCTTCGTCGAGGCGGATTTGCGCATCGCGACCGGCCTGGTCGAGCCGCATTTCATGGCCGGCTGGTCCGGCGGCCGCAAGGTCGTCGCCCCCGGCGTCGCCCACCACGAAACGATCCGCACCTTCCATTCCGCGCGCTTCATGGAAGATCCTCTCGCGGTTCAATGCAATCTCATCGGCAATCCGCTTCATGAAGAGCAGCTCGAGATCGTGCGCCAGCTCGGCGACCTCTATGGCCTCAACACAGTCATCGACGACGATCGCGATCTCAATTACGTCAACTTCGGCGAGATCATCGCCGCCCATGCGGCCACGGTGGAATTCGTGACCGGCGCGATCCGCGTGCCCGCGCGGCGCAAGTTCAAGACGGTGGTGACGTCCTCGGCGGGCTATCCGCTCGACAAGACCTATTATCAAACGATCAAGGGGATGGTCACGCCCATGGACATTCTCGAGCCCGGCGGCTCGCTGATCGTCGCTTCGGAATGTTCGGAAGGGTTCGGCTCCAAGGAATTTCGCGCCGCCCAGCGCCGCCTGATCGAGCTCGGGCCCGAGCGGTTTCTCGCCACGCTCACCGCCAAGTCGCTGGCCGACGTCGACGAATGGCAGACGGAGATGCAGATGAAGCCGATGCGCGTGGGCAGAATCTCGCTCTATACGACCGGTTTGTCCGGCGAGGAACGCGCGCTGACCGGGGTCGAGATGATCGCCGACCTCGACGAGGCGATCGCGCGCAGCATCGCCCGCGCCGGGGATCCTTCGGTGGCGGTGATCCCGGAAGGGCCCTATGTCGTTCCCTTCTACGAGGCGGGATGAGCTGAAGAGCCTGCTGTGATTTGAGTGAATCGCAGCAGGCTCCAGATTTCTTGATTTCGTGCGCTTTCTCGCGAAATACCGGGTTCCTTCGCAGCGCGCTCTATGCGGCGGACGCCCGCGTCCTCGCGTTGAACTTGTCGCCCGGAATCTCGACGTCGATTTCGAGCATCGAGACGGAGTCGGCGCGCTCCATCTTCACCGAAAGCTTCTCCGGGTCGAATTGGATGTGACGCGCGATGGTGGCCAGAAGTTCGTCGCGCAGGATGGCGACAAGGTCGCGTTCGCCGAGGGCGGCGCGCTCGTGCGCGAGCAGGATTTGCAGCCGCTCGCGCGCGACGGGCGCGGTGGCGCGGGGCTTGAGGAATCGCAACAGGTTCATGCTGCCCTCCGGCCGAACAGGCGGGTGAAGAAGGTCTTCTTCTCGTCCGGGACCGTCACCGGCGCCGCCGTCTCGCCGCCGAGGCGCCGCGCCGCCTCGAGATAGGCCTGTCCAGCCCGGCCGACCGCGGCGCTGATGGTCACCGGCGCTCCGGTATTGGAGGCGCGCAGGATCTCCCTGCTCTCGGGGATGACGCCGAGCAGCGGGATCGACAGAATCTCGAGCACATCGTCGATCGAAAGCATCTCGCCCGAACTCGAGCGGACGGGATCGAACCGGGTGAGCAGGAGCTGCTTCTCCATCGTCTCGCCGCGCTCGGCGCGCAGGGTCTTCGAATCGAGGAGGCCGATGATGCGGTCGGAGTCCCTGACCGAGGAGACTTCCGGATTGGCGACCACGATCGCCTGGTCGGCGTGCCGCATCGCCAGAAGCGCGCCTCTCTCGATGCCTGCCGGGCTGTCGCACAGCACCCAGTCGAAGGTCGAGCGCAATTCGCCGATCACCCGCTCGACGCCCTCGTAAGTGAGCGCGTCCTTGTCGCGCGTCTGCGAGGCGGCGAGCAGATGCAGCGTCTCGATTCGCTTGTCGCGGATCAGCGCCTGGGCGAGCTTGGCGTCGCCCTGCGCCACATTGATGAAGTCGAACACGACCCGCCGCTCCGCGCCCATCACCAGGTCGAGATTGCGCAAGCCGACATCGAAATCGACGACGCAGACCCGCTTGCCGCTTTGGGCGAGCGCCGCGCCCAGAGAGGCGGTCGAAGTGGTCTTGCCCACCCCGCCTTTTCCCGATGTAACGACGATCACCTTGCTCATGCGCTTATCCCCAAAGATGCCTCAGCTCAGGATTCGGAGTTTGAGTTCGTCGCCGTCCAGCCGGGCCTCGAGGCTGCGGCCCTCCATCTCGGAACTCGTACTTTCCGCCGTGACATAGGCGCCGCCGATGCACAGCAGTTCGGCTCTGGCTTCGGTGCAGAAGATGCGCGCCGATTGCGAGCCCGAGATTCCGGCGATCACGCGCCCCTGCAGCGCGCCATAGATGTGAACGGAGCCGCCCGCGACGATTTCCGCGCCCGAGGCGACCCTGCCGATGACGGTCACGTCTCCGTCGGGATGCACGATCGACTGGCCCGAGCGCACGTTGCCGTCGACGATCAGGGAATTGGCGCTCGTCGACGCCGTGCTGGCCGGCTGAGCCTCGCTCTCTCGCGCCGCCGGAACCTCTTCCTCGGGCGGAACTGGCGCGTCCTCGCGCAGGGTCTGGGCGTCGATCGTCCGGCCCCCGGAAAGGACTGGAGGCAGATGCGGCCCAACCAGCCCGCGGCCCACGTTCTCCGCTCCCATGACCCTGATGTGGCGGCGTGCGAGATCGCTGAGAAGCTCGCGGTATTCCTTGAGGCTGATGTCGAGCGCGGCCATGTCGAGAATGACCGGCCTTGCGATGAAAAAGGTTGGAGAGCGGGCGAGCCAGGCGTCGAGCGCCAGGAACCAGTCGGCGAGCGGCGGGACCGGCTCAAGAACGTAGGCCAGGAGGGACTGGGCCCGGAACTTCAGCGTCTGAGCGGGGCCTACATGCGCGTTCATCGCACCCGTCCGTTGGCGTTTCGTTAACCACTAATGCGAAGGAATCGTTTACGAACTGTTAATGGGCCGAGTTCCGCGACGGGCGGCGGTCGAAATAAATCGTTTGCCTTTCCTGCGCCCCGGCGAGCCAGCTTAAGGAAGGGCCGATCAATCTCGCGGAGAAAAAAGAGAGCCGCGCTGTCAGTGCCCGGAGAAGGAGACGAGGCTCCGCACCGGGACGCCGAGGGCCTCGAGCTTCGCCGCGCCGCCAAGGTCGGGAAGGTCGATCACGAAACAGGCCGCGATCACCTGCGCGCCCATCTGGCGCAAGAGCTTGACCGCGCCTTCCGCCGTGCCTCCGGTCGCGATCAGATCGTCGACGAGGATGACGCGCTCTCCCCCGGCGACCGCGTCCTTGTGCATCTCCATGTGGTCGAGCCCGTATTCGAGCGAATAGGGAATGGAGACGGTTTCGTGCGGCAGCTTGCCCTTCTTGCGGATCGGTACGAAGCCCGCCGACAATTGATGGGCGACGGCGCCGCCGAGGATGAACCCGCGCGCCTCAACGCCGGCGACCTTGTCGATTTTCGTTCCCGCCCAGGGCTGGACGAGCTCGTCGACTGTGCGGCGAAACGCTTTCGCGTCGCCGAGCAGCGTCGTGATGTCGCGAAACAGGATGCCCTTCTTCGGATAGTCGGGGATCGTGCGGATGGCGTCGGCGAGCAGCATGGGTTGAACTCAAGGGGCGCGCATACGGCCCCTCCATAGCGCATCCGCCGTCGAAACACACCGGCGATGGCCGCGCCCGCCGCGCCTCTCAACAGGAGAAGGCCAGGAGGCCGTCAGTCGTCGAGCTTCCGGGCCTCCTCCGGCAGCATGATCGGCACGCCGTCCCGGATCGGATAGGCAAGGCGCGCGGCGCGGGAAATGAGCTCCTGGCGAACCGGATCATAGGTGAGCTGGGCGCGCGTCACCGGGCACACCAGGATTTCCAGGAGACGGGCGTCGACTCTCGGCTGTCTGCCCGGCTCGCTTTCCAGCGCGCGCCTTGTCCGCATCGTCGCTCATGAAGTGGCTCCCTTCGCCGTCCGCGAGACGAAACTAGAAGCGCAATGCGGCCACCTGACGGACGCCATCGATCCTACCCACCTTTGCTATGACCTCAGGCGGCGCCGCGCCGTCGATCGAGACGAGCGCGATCGCCGATCCCCCCTGCTCGTCGCGCCCGAGCGCGAAGGTCGCGATGTTGACGCCGGCGTTGCCCAGGAGGCTGGCGAAGCGGCCGATGAACCCTGGCTTGTCCTCATTGGTGACATAGATCATCGAGGGCGTGAATTCCGCTTCGACCTTGATGCCCTTGATCGAGAGAATGCGAGGCTTGCCGTCGTGGAACACGGTGCCCCCAACCGCGCGGGTCTGGTCGGCGGTCGCGACGGTCAGCGTGATGAAGCTTTCGTAATCGCCGTCGGCGGCGCGGGTCATTTCCTCGACCACGATGCCGCGATTGGCCGCCACAACCGGCGCCGACACGACATTGACGTCGCCGAGCGAGGGGCGAAGCAGGCCGGCGATCGCGGCCGAGGTCAGCGCCTTGATCTTGAGGCCCGCGACCGCGCCCTCATAGGTGAGCGTGACCTTCTCGATCGGCGCGTGGGTGAGCTGTCCGGCGAAGGAGCCAAGCCCCTCGGCGAGCGCGATGAAGGGCTTCAGCTTCGGCGCCTCCTCCGCGGTGATCGAGGGAAAATTGAGCGCGTTCGAAATCGCCCCGCGGGTGAGATAGTCCGACATCTGCTCGGCGACCTGGAGCGCAACATTCTCCTGGGCTTCATTGGTGGAGGCGCCGAGATGCGGGGTGGCGATGAAGTTCGGATGCCCGAATAGCGGATTGGCCGTCGCCGGCTCGTCGACGAACACATCGAAAGCTGCGCCCGCGACATGGCCGCTGTCGAGGGCTGCACGGAGCGCGGCCTCATCGACGAGGCCGCCGCGGGCGCAATTGATGATGCGGACGCCGGGCTTGGTCTTCCCGAGATTCTCCGCCGAGAGGACGTTGCGCGTCTGCGCGGTCAGGGGCGTGTGCAGGGTGATGAAGTCGGCGCGCTTGAGGAGATCGTCGAGCTCGAGCTTTTCGACGCCGAGTTCCTGGGCGCGCTCGACGCTCAGGAACGGATCGAAGGCGATAACCCGCATCCTCAGCCCCAAGCCCCGCGCCGCGACGATCGAGCCGATGTTGCCGCAACCGATGATTCCGAGCGTCTTGCCGGTGAGCTCCACCCCCATGAACCGGTTCTTTTCCCATTTGCCGGCCTGGGTCGAGAGGTCCGCGCTCGGGATCTGCCGGGCAAGCGCGAACATGAGCGCGATCGCGTGCTCGGCGGTGGTGATCGAATTGCCGAACGGCGTGTTCATCACGATCACGCCCCGCGCGGTGGCGGCCGGAATATCGACATTGTCGACGCCAATCCCGGCGCGCCCGACGACCTTCAATCTCTTCGCTTGTTCGAGCAATTTCGCCGTCACCTTGGTGGCGGAGCGAATGGCGAGGCCATCGTAGTCGGCGATGATTCTGGCGAGCTCCTCCTTGTCGAGGCCGGGTCTAACGTCCGCCGCGACCCCGCGCTCCTTGAAGATGGCGACGGCGGCGGGGGAAAGCTTGTCGGAAATGAGAACGCGGGGAGTCATGGTCGGATGCCTTGTCATTTGGCGGGCGGCGCCAGAGTGTGCGTGGGCGACGGGGCTCGAATCAGCTCAAGCGGCCTTGGCGAGCTTGGTCTTCTCGAGCGCGAAGGCGTAATCGAGCCAGCCGGTCAACGCTTTGACGTCGGCGGTCTCGACGGTCGCGCCGCACCAGATGCGCAGGCCCGGCGGCGCGTCGCGATAGGAACCGATGTCGAAAGCGACTTTTTCCTTCTCGAGGACGCTCGCAATTCCCTTCGCGAACGCGGCCTGCCCCTCGGGGCTAAGCGCGGCGACCGCGCGGATCGACGACTTTCAGACAGACGCTGGTGTTCGACCGGGTCTCGGGGATCCGGGCCAGGAAATCGATCCAGGGCGTGCGCTCGACCCAATCCGCGATGACCTTCGCATTGGAGTCGGCGCGGGCGAACAGGGCTTTCGATCCGCCGAGCGCCTTCGCCCATTGAAGCGCGTCGATATAGTCCTCGACGCACAGCATGGAGGGCGTGTTGATGGTCTCTCCCTCGAAGAAGCCCTCGGTCAGCTTGCCGCCCTTGGTGAGGCGGAAGAGCTTCGGCAGCGGCCATGGGGGCGTATGGGTCTCGAGGCGTTCGGCGGCGCGGGGGGAGAGGATGATCATCCCATGGGCCGCCTCCCCGCCGAGGACCTTCTGCCAGGAAAAGGTCACGACATCGAGCTTCGGCCAGGGAAGCGCTTGCGCGAAGGCGGCCGATGTCGCGTCGCAGATCGTCAGGCCCTTGCGATCCGCGGCGATCCAGCCGCCGTCGGGCGCCCGGACCCCGGAGGTGGTGCCGTTCCAGGCAAAGACGACATCGTTGTCGAAATTCACCTCAGCGAGGTTCGGCAATTCGCCGTAAGGGGCTTTCAGCGTGCGGACGTCCTTGAGCCTGAGCTCTTTGACGACGTCCGTCACCCAGCCCTCGCCGAAGCTTTCCCAGGCGAGGACATCGACCCCCCGCGCGCCGAGAAGCGTCCAGAGCGCCATTTCGACCGCGCCGGTGTCGGAGCCCGGGGTGATGCCGATGCGGTAATCGGGCGGGACGCCGAGCACTTCGCGGGTGAGATCGATCGCGAGCTTGAGCTTGGCCTTGCCGAGCTTGGCGCGATGCGAACGGCCGAGGGGCGCGTCCTTCAGAACTGCGGGGGTCCAGCCGGGGCGCTTGGCGCAGGGGCCGGAAGAAAAGCAGGGGTTCGCGGGGCGCACGCCCGGCGCATTGGTCGTCATGATGAGCCATCCTTTCAGATGGGCGCCTCTCGTTGGGGAGAGGTGTCCCGCCGCGGCTCATAGAGCAACCGCCGGGCGCCCGCAAGAGGCCCATGCGCCTTGAAGGGCTTCGAAGCGCGCGGCCGTGCCGATCGGGATCGGGTATAATGAGGCGCATCCAGTCGCGCCTACACCGTCACCGGCTCGGCCTTCATGCCGACGGTTCCGAACACGCGCCGGTAGCGATCGACTTCGTCCGGCGGCCCCAGCGCCTTGTTGGGATTGTCGGAGAGCTTGACCGCCGGGCGCCCGTCCGCCTCGACCACCTTGCAGACGAGCGAGATCGCCTTGAGCTGGCCGTCGACCCCGGCCGGGGCGCAGCCGACGAAATCGTTGGTCAGGTTGGTGCCCCAGCCGAACGACAGGTTGACCTGGCCCTTCAGCGCCCGCACCGAATCCTCGATCGAGTCGATGTCCATCGCGTCGGACAGCACCATCAGCTTTTCTCTAGGATCCCGGCCTCGTTTCCTCCACCACGCGATGAGCTCTCGGGCGCCCGCGATCGGGGGCTTCGAATCGGGGCGCGCCCCTTTCCAGTCCGCCACCCAGTCCGGCGCGTGCTCGAGGAAGGAGGTGGTGCCGAAGCAGTCCGGCAGCACGATCAGGAGGTTGCCGCCATACATCTTCGCCCAGTCCTTCAGCACCCGGTACGGCGAACTCGAGCAATTCCTCGTCGTCCTCGGCGACCGCTGCGTAGACCATCGGCAGCTCGTGGGCGTTGGTGCCGACCGCCTCGAGCCCGGTGTCCATCGCGTGCTTGACATTGGAGGTGCCGATGAAACTTGAGCCCAAGCCCTCCTGCATCGCCTCGACGCACCAGCGGTGCCAGAGAAAACCGTGCCGCCGGCGGGCGCCGAAATCCGAAACCCTGACCGGCCCCTCCTCATGTTCGAGGGCGCGCAGCCGCTCGACCTTCGACCACAGCTTGGCCTTGGCGCGGGCGTAGAGCACATCGAGATCGAACCGGCTCATACCGCGCATCGCCGCCCGGGCTCTGAGTTCGCTGATGATGGCGAGCGCGGGAATCTCCCACATCGTCGCGCCCGTCCAGGAGCCCGCGAAGCGGAGCTCATACTGCCCCTCGCGCCGGGTCAGCTCGTATTCGGGGAGCTGGAACGAAGCGAGCCACTCCATGAATTCCGGCTCGAAAATATGGCGCGTGCCGTAGAAGGTGTTGCCCGCGAGCCAGATCAGCTCGTTCTTGGCGAATCGCAGCGTGCGCGCATGATCGAGCTGGTCGGTGAGCTCGCGCTCGTCCACGATATCCGCAAGCCTCACCGAGGACGTCCGGTTGATGAGCTGGAACGTCACCTGGCGATTCGGGTGCATCTTCCAGATCATCTGGAGCATCAGAAGCTTGTAGAAATCGGTGTCGAGCAGGGTGCGGACCGCCGGATCGATGCGAAACGCATGGTTGTAGACGCGGGTTGCGATATCCGTGGCCATTATGCGAGTTTAGGGAGGCGCGGGCTGAGCGACAAGAGAGTGGGCGCTCGAGGCCCAGGGATGCGATGATCAAATGAACGACACGGCGCCCTCGTCAGGGCCGATCCGGAAATCTCAGCCGCGCGTCGGGCTTTTCGTCACCTGCCTCGTCGACATCATCCGGCCGAGCGTCGGCTTCGCCGCGGTCAAGCTGATCGAGGACGCCGGCTGCAAGGTGGTCGTGCCGAGCCAGACCTGCTGCGGCCAGCCCGCTTATAATTCCGGCGACCGCGCGACCGCGAAGAGGCTCGCGCGGCAGGCGATCGAGGCGTTCGAGGACTGCGACTATGTCGTGATCCCGAGCGGGTCGTGCGGCGGCATGCTGATCAAGCACTATCCCGACTTGTTCGCGGGCGAGCCGGACCTCGCCGAGCGGGCGGAACGGTTCGCCGCCAAGGCGCACGAACTCGTGAGTTTCCTCGTGGACGTCATGGGCGTCGCCAAGGTCGAGGCGCGTTACGAGGGTCGGGTCGCTTATCACGATTCCTGCGCCGGCCTTCGCGAGCTCGGGATCAAGGCGCAGGCGCGGCGGCTTCTGGCGGGGGTCGAGGGCCTGACGCTGGTCGAGCTCAGCGGAGCCGAGGTCTGTTGCGGGTTCGGCGGACTGTTTGCGACCAAATACGGCGAGCTCTCGAACGCGATCGTCTCCAAGAAAGCAGACGACATCAAGAGCGCCGACGTCGATACCGTGCTCGCGGGCGATCTCGGGTGCCTGATGAACATGGCGGGCAAGCTCAGCCGGGAAGGCTCGCCGATCAAGGCGCGCCACGTCGCTGAAATTCTGGCCGACATGGCGGACGGGCCCGCGATCGGCGAGGGCAAGCCGGAGGCCGCGCGATGACTGCGGTCTCGACCTCGGCCCAGTTCAAGCAGAACGCCCACGAAGCGCTGACCGACGCGCGCCTTCAGGGCGCGATGGCGTTTTCCGGCAATTTCGTCACCCGGCGCGCGGCCGCCGCGGCCAGACTCCCCGAGTTCGAGGCTTTGCGCGACTCTTGTCGCGCGATCAAGGATCACACCCTCGCTCACCTCGACCTTTATCTGGAGGCCTACGAGGCGAAGGTCCGCGCGAGCGGGGGGGAGGTCCATTACGCGGAGGACGCGGACGAGGCGTGCAGGATCATCGTCGAACTTTGCCGGGCGATGGGCGCGAGGAGCGCCACCAAGGGCAAGTCGATGATCGCCGAGGAGATCGGCCTCAATCACGCGCTGGAAGCGGCGGGGATCGAGCCGGTCGAGACGGACCTTGGCGAATACATCATCCAGTTGCGCGGCGAGACCCCCTCCCACATCCTTGCGCCCGCGATCCATCTGAGGGCGACGGACGTCGAGCAGGAATTCCGCAAGGCGCATCGCGATCTGCCGCCCGACCGCAGCCTCGCGGAGCCGGCGCAACTGCTGGGCGAGGCGCGGCAGGTGCTGCGCGCCAAATTCCTCGCCGCCGACGTCGGGATCACGGGCGCGAATTTCCTGGTCGCCGAGACCGGAACCTCGATCATCGTCACCAACGAGGGCAACGGCGATCTGACGCAGACCCTGCCGCAAGCCCATATCGTGATCGCGTCGGTCGAAAAGATCGTGCCGACCCTCGAGGACGCAGCCCAGCTCCTGCGCGTCCTGGCGCGCTCGGCGACCGGACAGGACGCCTCGGTCTACACCACGCTCTCCACCGGGCCGCGCCGGCCCGGCGACCCGGACGGGCCGCGGGCCTATCATGTCGTGATTCTCGACAACGGCCGCTCGAACATGCTGGGCGGCGAGTTCGAGCACATGCTGCGCTGCATCCGCTGCGGCGCATGCATGAACCATTGCCCGGTCTATCAGGCGGTCGGCGGCCATGCCTATGGCTGGGTCTATCCGGGGCCGATGGGCGCGGTGCTGACGCCCTCGCTGATCGGCGTCGCCGAGGGCGGGCAATTGCCCAACGCCTCGACCTTCTGCGGGCGCTGCGAAGAGGTGTGCCCGGTCCGCATTCCGCTGCCCGGCATGATGCGTCACTGGCGGGAGCGCGAGTTCGAGCGGCGCCTGTCGCCTGCGCCCTTGCGCTATGGCCTGGGGTTCTGGGCCTTTTTCGCCGCCCGCCCGGCCCTCTATCGGCTCGCCACGGGCCTCGCCGCCCGCGCCATGCATCTCGCCGCCCGCGGCAAGGGCCGCTTTGCGTGGGCGCCGTTCGCGGGGGGGTGGACGCGCTATCGCGACCTTGCGGCGCCGGAGGGCGCCACGTTTCAGAGCCGGTGGCGATCCCGGAGCGGAGCGACGCGATGAGCGCCCGCGACTCGATCCTGGCCGGCGTTCGCCGCTCGCTCGGCGTCACGGGCGACGAAGCGACGCGCCGCTTCGAAGTCGAGACGCGCCTCAAGCAAGCGCCGGCCGGAATCGTGCCGAAGCGCGGTCAGGGCGACGCGGCGACGCGGCTTGCGGTCTTCAAGGCCGAGGCCGAGCGCGCGCAGGCGAGCCTCGCCGAGGTCGCGACCTGGGCGGACGCGCCGGCGGAGATCGCCCGTTTCCTGCGCGACAACAATTGCGCGGCGACGCTGCGGATGGGCGCCGACTCGCGCCTCGCCGCCATGCCGTGGGGCGAGACCGCGCTCGAAATCCTGCACGGAGCCTCCGACGGAAGCGACGCCAACGCCGTCTCGGTCGCCTTCGCCGGGATTGCGGAGAGCGGCACGCTCGCGCTCGTCTCCGGCCCCGACAATCCGACCACCCTCAATTTTCTCGCCGAAAACCACGTCGTCGTGATGCCGAGCGAGGCGATCGCGGCCGATTACGAGAGCGTGTTCGCGAGTCTGCGGGCGACTTACGGCAAGGGCGACGCGCCGCGCACGGTCAATTTCATCACCGGCCCCTCGCGGTCAGCCGACATCGAGCAGACGCTCCTGCTCGGGGCGCACGGGCCCCGGCGGCTGCATATCGTGGTCGTCGGGGCCGAAGCCTAAAATCTGGGCTTCCGATTTCACCTCGACCGCGGTGATATCGCAATGCAAAAAACTTTCTTCGCAACCGCAGCGGACGCCACACTCCGGTCATGCTTCGCGCCTAACCTTAGCGTTACTGACTTCGTTTGGACTTGGGGGTGACATGTCCACCAGCTCAGTAAATCCGCGACGCATCGCGGTCGTGGCCGGTTGCGGCGCGCTTGCAATCGGTCTGCCGTTCGGGGCGGTGGCTTATGCGTCTTCCAATTCCGCGGCTTGGGCGCTTATGGGGCTCTGCGTCTGCGGGCTTGGGGTCGCGGGCTTCCGCCGCAGCCGCAACGACCGGCTTTCCTCCGGCATCGAGTGAGAGCCATAAGGGCGCTTTCGCGCTTCGGCAAAGGCCGCCTTCGGGCGGTCTTTGCATTTCCGGCCAAACCCGCATATTGGGCGGCAAGACTGGCGCTGCCGCGGCAATGTGGGGCCGCGACAAATATTAACCTTAATGGGCATAGTGAGTGAGTTCGCGCGCGCATGAAGCGCGTCTCTTCGAGTCGGGTCCTGGTGCATGACGCTGCGGATTTGGATCATCGGGGCGCTCGTCGGGCTGCCTCTCCTCGCGTCGGGCGCGCTGGCGCAGACCCCGGCCGCCGCGGGCGCTCCTCCCGCGCCGATACCGGCCAGTCCGTCCCCTGAGTCGACCTCTTCGATCCCTCCCGCCAATCTCGCCAGCCCTCCGGCCTCGAGCGGGGGTCTGGTCAGCCCGTTCATGCCGGCGCCGGCGCTGGGGGCCGATTCCCCGCCGAACGCTCCGTCCGCCCCCAACGCTTCTCCGTTCGCCGCGCAGCCTCCTGCGCCAGCCGCGGCGCCGGCGAAGCCGAGGAGGGTCGTTTCCCATGCGCCCCCACGGGAGACGGCGCTCAGCGGCGACCCCGAACCGACCCTCCAGCCCGACACCTTCTTCGCCACCGCGAAAGCCTCCGAGCGCTACTCGGCGATCGTCGACGCCGGCGGCTGGCCGACCGACATCGTCGCCGTCGCCCCGGGAGCGAAGGGCGCGGCGGTGCAGAGATTGCGCAAGCGCCTCGCGATCGAAGGCTACCTCGAGCCGGCGGAGGCGACGGGTCTCGCGTGGGACAAGGCGCTCACCGCGGCGGCGAAGCGGTTCCAGGCGCATATGGGGCTGCGCGAGACGGGGATCGTGTCAGGCGCGACCCTGAAGGCGATCAATGTTTCGGCCAAGGAGCGCTTCAACGAGCTCGCGTCGAGCGCCAATCGTCTCGCGGGGCTCAATTTTTCCTTCGAGGACCGGTATGTGGCGGTCAACCTGCCCTCGACCTCGGTCGAGGCGGTCCAGAGCGGCCGCGTCGTCCATCGCTATCTCGCGATCGTCGGCGGCCCGGAGCATCCTTCGCCCGAAATCTCCGCCCACATTCAGGTCATCAACCTCAACCCGACCTGGACCGTTCCGGTCTCGATCATCAGACATGAAATCATTCCGCGGATGCAGCGCGATCCGGGCTATCTCACCCGCGCGAAAATCCGGATCCTTGATGGCACGGGCAAGGAGATCAATCCGAAATCGGTGAACTGGAGCACGGAGCGCGCCGCCAATTACACGCTCAGGCAGGATTCGGGCGCCGGCAATTCGCTGGGCTCGATCCGCGTCGGCATGCCGAACAAGCTCGCCGTCTACATGCACGACACGCCCTCCAAGGGGCTGTTCGGCGCCGACTACCGGTTCCTAAGCCACGGCTGCGTCCGGGTGCAGGGCGTCTACGATCTCGCGGCGTGGCTGCTCGAGGGGACGGGCGGGGGACCAGCCGGCGGCTGGGACAGGGCGGCGCTTCAGGCCAAGGTCAAGGAAGGCGCGCCCTACAACATCAATCTCGCCCGGGCCGTGCCGGTGATCTGGGTCTATCTCACCGGCTGGTCGAACGGTGACGGGCCGGCCAATTTCCGCGACGACGTGTACAATATCGACACGGTGGGCGAAGCGCAGGCGAGCGCTGAGGCCCACCCGGTCCGGTAGCTCGTTCGGTTCCTCGCGCGGGGTCCTGCTGCAGTGGCTGTCGACCTTGCGGACCCGATCGCCCGGGGCGCAGTCGATCGGCGGCAGAACCTCAGGAAGGCGGGCGGGCCCCGCCGGGAGCGGTTCCCCGGCGTCGCCATGGCGAGCGCCTCGCGGGGCAGCTCATCGTTGTCGCGCCCCCGCCAGGCGTCGAAGGCGCACTGGCAGTCGGAAAAGATCGCGAAAGCCGCGCCTGCTCGTCGCCTCCGCCTTGAAGGTGCGATGAAAGCCCCCGCCTCTCGCGGGCGGTGTCGCCGGCGGCGGGCGACGCGCACCCCGGTCCGCATCAGCCAGACGCTGGTGCGAGTCAGAGGATCGCCGCCCGGGTCGCTCCGTGGAGAGCGGCCGTCCGTCAGCGGTCGGCCGCCAGTCAGGCGGCGACGTGCTCGGCGAGACGGCTCTGCGTCGCGCGCAGCCTCTCGATCGCGCCCTCGATCTCGCTGCGCTGGCGCTCCAGGTGGCTGATCTGGGTGACGATCTGCTGCGGATTGAGCTGATCTTCGAGATCCGCTGTTTCGCTCGCCCCCTTGCCGCCAATCAGATCCTGGATTTCGGTGAGGGTGAAGCCGAGCTTCTTGCCCTTGAGGATCATCTCCATCCGCATGCGGTCGGTCGCCCGATAGTACCGGGCGTTGCCCTCGCGGCGCGGCTTGATGAGCCCGCGATCCTCATAGAACCGCAGCGTGCGCAGGCTGACGCCAAACAGCCGCGACATCTGGCTGATGGTCAGCTCCGGCTGCGCCGGATCGAGCGCAGTCCGGCCTTCTTCGAGCAAAGCGCCCGAAACTCCAGCGGAAGGCTGAGATAAAGACGACAACCTGTTCATGGCCTCTCCTTTCGTCGGCGCCGTTGCGTTCGCGCCTCATGACTCGCGCGCCCTTGCGCGATTCGAATCACTATCGCCTAACGGCGCAAAATTGCAACTGATAGTTGCTACAACTCTCTCTGCAACTTTGGGGAGGCCGGGAGGCCGGACGGCCAGTCGAGAGAGGGCCTCCTCCCCGGGCGCCCTATGGCCGCAAGAGAGCGCCCTTAACCGTTTCTTCACCACGACGCCCGACAGAGTTGAGGCGCGGCGCCGCCTCTGCGCTTGAGGTCGATTCGCGGCTCCGGACTTATGGTCGAGGACATGAATAGAGCCGTGGCGTGGACTATCGCGGGCGTCAGCCGGCGGACCCGCGACGCCGCCCTTGAGGCGGCTCGCCGCGCCGGCATGGGCCTTGACGATTGGCTAGATGAAGCGATCGCCGAGCGCGCGGGCCTGGATCCGCACGCTGAGCTTGGCCGCGACGAAGCTTTCGACGACCGGCTCGATGCGGCGGCGGGGCGGCTCGAGCGCATCGCGCGGCGCCCGGCGCCCGCTGAGGCGCCGCGTGCCTCCCAAATCCCCGGCGCGTTCGATTCGGTGATCGAGCGCTTTGGAATGAGGCTCGAGAGGGCCGAAGCCCAGGCCGCGCGCGCCTTTAAATCGGTCGCCCAAATCCTGGAGCGCGACACGGCGGCGCGGGACAGCGAGCGGCGCGCGCTGATCGACGCGGTCCGGCGGCTCGAGGCGATTCGGGCAGGCTTGAGCGCGTCCGCTCCCGCGGAGGAGGCTCGCGGCGCCGGCTACCCTCGGGCGCCCGCCCCGGGCTCGAAACCGCCATTCGATCTCAGGGCCGCAGTTTCGCAGATCGCCATGCGCCGGCATGAGCTTGAGGCCGCGGCCGGCCGCGGCGAGCCGGGCCCGGCGTCAGTGGACCAGTCAACGCTCGCCTCCAGCGCGCGTGCGCCGGAGGAGGCCGCCTCTATCCCCACGGGAGCGGGCGGCGTGCAAGGGGGGCCGCGCGGCGGCCGCCGTCGACCTTGCCGCCTTGCGCGCCGAGATCGACACCATGCGACAAAGCCTTGCCGACCTTGCGCCGCGCAACGCCGTCGTCGCGCTCGAGGGCGCGATCCGCGATCTGGTCCAGCGGGTGGAGATGCTGCGCCAAGGCGGGCACGGCGAATCGATGCTCGCTCCGCTCGAGGCGATGGCCGCGGAATTCCGCGCCGCGGTGAAGGCGCATGACCCGCAAGCGGCGGCCGCCGGGCTCGAACGCGAGATTCGCGCGATCGGCGGCAAGATCGACAGCCTTGCGGCGACGGCGGTCGATCCCGAGAGCTTCGAGCGCATCCGGCGGCAGACCGAGGAGGCGCGCGATCTCCTCGCCTCGGCCGCGCTGCGCACGGCGCCGCTCGAACGGCTGGAGCGGCAGATCGGGGACTTGGCCGATCGCGTCGAGCGGCTTGGCGCAAGTCCCGTTCCCCACTTCGAATCCGCCGAGATGGCGGCGCTGCTTCAGGAGGCGTGCCGGCAAATCGAACGGTCCACGACGCCCGCGGCGCTCGCCTCGATCGAGCGTCGCCTGGAAGAGATCGCAGCGCGGCTCGATCAGGAAATCGCTCGCCCGGCGCGGTTCGAGGACCTCGCGCGCCGCATCGACAGCGTCCGGCTGTCCCTGGAGGCGCTTCCGCCCGCAACTATCGACATTCGCCCGATCGAAAGGCTCCTGCGCGAAGCGGGCGCACGCGAGCTCAAGCCCCTTCTCGATGAACTCGGCGCGCGAATCGAAGCGGGTCCCGCGCCGGTCGATCTCGGTCCGGTCGAGACGTTGATGCGCTCGCTCGAAGCGAAATTCGAGGCGAGCGTCAATGCGCCCGTCGACCGGGAAGTGGTCGAACAGGTCGCCGATGCGGTCGCGCGCCGCCTCGGCGGCGCCGGCGCCCCGGAAGCCGGCCTGGAAGCGGTCGCCCATCGGGTCGACACGATCAACGACCGCATCGACGCGCTCGCGGCGCGCGCTGCGGCGAGCGATCCAGGACCGGTCCTGCGGGAATTGCTCGAAAGGCTGCGCGAGGCCGAGAAGGCCGAGAGCGCTTCGGCGCTCGAGACCTCGGCCGCGGTCCATGCCGCGCTCGGCGCCCATCTGTCCGAGCTCAGAGCCGATCAGGCGAGCGCGGACAGCCGCACGCAATCGCGTCTCTCCGATCTCAAGAGCGTTCTCGAGACCCTGACCGGGCGCCTTGCGCGGATCGAGACCGAGCTTGCGGCCGACGATGTCGACGAGGCGTTGCGTCCGCCCGCGAGCCCAGCCCGGCCCTGTCCACGAATTCCGCGGCGCGGGCTATGGAAGCCCCAGGCCCCGAAGCCTCGCGCCGGCGCGAGGCCCAGCCGGGCGCTGGCGCTGAGCCGTCTCAATCCGCCGAGGGCGAGGACGTGCTCATCGAACCCGGAGCGGGCGCGACGGAGCGAGTGCGCGAGGCCGGTGAACTCCCGCAGGCGATCTCCCCCAGGACCAGTCCGGCCGTCAGCATCCACATCGCGGCCGCTCGCCGGGCCGCCCAGGCGGCGCTTGCGGAAAGCGGCGCGGCGCCCATGAGCGGCGGCGTCAAGATGTTAGCGGGTTCGGAGCGCGCGCCGATCGCCGCGCGCGGCGTGCAGACCGCAAGGGCTTTTTACGCCAGTCACAAGCGGACGGTCCTTTTCTGCGTCGCGGTCGCGATCGCGGCGACGCTCGCGGTCAGAATGTCGGGCGTGCGCGCCCCGTTTCTGCAGCGTTCCGAACTGGATGGGCAGGCCGTCGACACCGCCAAGGTGGGCTCGCCGAAGGGCAGGCCCGCGGATCAGGCTCCCGGCGCCAAGCCGGCCGGCCAAGCGATCGACGTTGCGCCGACCGGCTCGATCGCTCAACCGCAGGTCAAGCCGGCGGCGCCGGATCTTGCGCCGGGGAGCGGGCCTTCGGCCAGCGCGCTTCCGCTCGCGATCCCCCCCGAGATTCCCTCACCCTTGCGCGAAGCGATCGCCGCAGGCGAGCCCAAGGCGCAATATGAACTCGCCGTGCGCCTCTACGATGGCCGGGGACTGCCGAAGGATCAGACCGCGGCGGCCCGATGGTTCGAACAGGCCGCCCAAGCCGGCCTCGCTCCAGCGCAATATCGGCTGGGGTCCATGTACGAGACAGGAATTGGCGTGAGCCGGGACCTGTCGGCGGCGAAAAGCTGGTACCTCAAGGCGGCCGAGGCGGGCAATGCGAGGGCCGCGCACAATCTCGCGGTCATCGACGCCGACCCGGGAAGCAAGGCGGCGGACTATCCGGAGGCGGCGAAATGGTTCCGGAAGGCGGCGGAACTCGGCGTCCGCGACAGCCAGTACAATCTCGCGATCCTCTACGCCCGCGGCCTTGGCGTCGAGAAGGATCTCGGCCAGTCGTTCTTCTGGTTTTCGCTTGCCGCGCAGGAGGGCGACCCTGACGCCGCCAGGAGGCGCGACGAGATCGCCGGCCGGATGGACCCGGCCTCGCTTGCTTCCGCCGTCGAGGCGCTGATGAAATTCAAGCCGACGAAGCCCGATCCGGCGGCGAACGAGGTCGCCGCCCCGCCTCTGGGATGGTCCGCTACGCCGGACTCGCTCACCCAATCGCCCTAAATTCCCTCGTGCGCCTGTCCGACGGAGACCGGGCGGGGCCTGCCGTCCTCGTCGATGGCGACGTAGGTGAAGGTGGCGTCGGTCACCTTCTCGCGCTCATGCGTCAAGCGGCGGCGCGCCCAGGCCTCGATATGGACCTTCATCGAGGTCCGGCCAACCTTGTCGACGGCGGTGTAGACGCAGAGCACGTCGCCGACCCTGACTGGCCGGATGAACGTCATCGCGTCGATAGCGATGGTGACGACGCGCCCGTTCGCATGTTCGGCGGAGGCGATCCCGCCCGCCACATCCATCTGGCTGAGCACCCAGCCGCCGAAAATATCGCCGTTGGCGTTGGTGTCGGCCGGCATGGCGGCGACCCGGACCGTGAGATCGCCGCGCGGTTCGACGGGAATCGGCAACGTCTTGTCCAAGCCCTCAACCTTTCCTCATGACCGGGTCGACGGCGGCGCGGCGCCCGTCACTGGCTCAAAGTCGCGGCTTGCGCCGCAGTGTCGACCGATTTTTCGCTCCGGGTCGGATCGAGGATCTCGGCCGGCGCGGTGACTGCGCCTCTGGCGACCCCCGCCGCGATGCCGATCGCGCCGCCCGTGAAGCCGCCGAGCGATTCGATCAGGCCCGACTTGGCCTCATTGAGGTTCTGGCCCTCGGCCAGACGCTCGCCAATCGCGCCCACGACCTCGCCGCTCGCGAACTTGCTGTGGTTGGTGAAGTCGGTCGAGCCGATTTTGGTGAGGTCGACAACCTGCACCCTGCCTTTCTCCAGAATCGACCGGTAGGGTTCCTGGGTCGGGTCGAGCGCGCCAAGGCGGGTCGAATCGCGGGCGAGAAAGCTCGATATGCCCAGCGCCCGATCGTCGCGCGACACGAAGAGGGTGAAATAGGCCGGGCGGGGCCCGGCGTCGATTTCGGCGATCTGACGGCGGAAGACGTCGATGTCGATGTCCGGCGCGGCCATCATGACGTCGCGGATCTTCGGTGAGAGCCCCCGATCGCGAATTGCCATCTGCCTTAGCAACTCGATCGTGAGGTAGTTGCCCATCGAATGGGCGAGGATGGAGATCGAGTCGACGTTCGGGTCCTTGACCAGCGCCTGGAGCAGCGCCTCGAGCGCGTCGCGCGAATAAAGCGCGCTGTCGCGGTCATAGACGTAGTCGGTCACGCTGCCGCCGGAAGGCCAGGTGAACAGCACCGGGGCGACATCGACCCGCGCGTCATGAACGATTTGGGCGAAGCGGTAGACCGCTTCCTCGAAGCGGGTGTTGAAGCCATGGACGAAAACGAGGACCCTGCGGCCCGGCGTGCGCTTGATGCGCGAATTAAAGTTCGCTTTCGCCTGAGCCAGGTCCATCCGGTCGGCGCGCAGGACGACGAAATCGCGCTCAGGATTTCCGGGGACCGAGGACGGAAGCTGAATGTCGCCGGACTGGCGCGCGCTGTCCGGCGGGATGGACACGACGATGTCGGCGAAATCGAGCCCCCGTCCCCGCGCGCCGCCGAACATGACGCCGGGCGGCTGGACGACAGGGGCGCGCGTCGTCGCCACGAGAAGGTCGACCTTGCTGGCGTCGGGCGCGGTCGTCCCGACGATAAGGGTGCCGTAAGGACGGCTCGAACAGCCGGCGGCCAGCGCCGCCAGTCCGACCGCCAAGATGACGCCGATCGGGGATCGGCGGGCGCCCGCCCATTTGACCGGCGGGCGCAGGAGACGCCGTAAGCGCGCGCCCAGCCCCATGGCGCGAGAACGCCGTCTTCAGCCGAACGTCAGGCCGGCCGGAGAAGGCGCCGCGTCCAGAGCGTACTCGACGGGCGCTGACAGGAGGCCCGTCTTGGCCGGTTCCGCCGGCTTCTCGCGTTCGGTCATGAACCACCAGATCGCGAGCAACACGACGATGACGATGAGAACGATCGCCCACGTCGGGAAGCCGCCGGTTGAGCCGGTCGCGGCAGATTGTGCGCTCGTCGCGGCGGATTGGGCGCTCCTCGCGGCGGATTCTGCGCTCCTCGCGGCAGAGCTGGCGGCCGAGGTCGCGGTGCTCGCGACGCCCGAGGCCGCCGATGAGGCGGTCTGGGTCGCCGCCGTGACGGCGCTGCCGAGGCTGGCGAGCAGTCCGGAGGCGCCGAGCGCCCGGGAGAGATCGCCTGGGAGCGCGGCGGCGATCGCGCCCTTCTGACTGTTGAGCAGCGAAAGGATCGCGGAAGGGTCAGACCAGTTTGAAGGGTCTTGCTGGCCGATCGTGCCGACCGCCGCGTGGGTGACCGCGCCGAGCAGCGACTGGGTGGCCGGATGCGTCGCGCCCGAGTACTGGCTCAGCGCGCCCACCAGGCTTGAGAGGCCCCCGCCGCCGAGCAGGCCGCTCAGCATATTGGCGCCGTCGTTGAGGAACCGGGCGTTGCCGCCCGACGCCGCCTGGCCGATTTTGGTCAGGACATCCGGGTCCGAATTGGAGATTGCGTCTGACACCTTCTGGGCGCCTCCCGGGGCCGCCGCAGCAGTGCCGAGCGAGGCGAGGATCGCCGGGACAGCCGCGGCGACAAGCTTCTGAGCCACCGCTTCGTTGATGCCGAGCGCTCGCGCCAGGCTGCCGACAATTTGCGGCGTAAGGTACTGGGACACGAGACCGACGAGATTGATTGCCATAACAGCTTCCCCTTGAACCAGTGCTGACGACAAGTCTTCTACCAGACTTTAACGCCCTTGGCGCTCCCCGGGCCATCAGAAAATCGGGCGGCGGTCCGGCCCGCCATTCGGAAGTCCGGGCCGAGTCGCAAAACACGTTCTACTTCAATTCCGGCCGTCGGGCGACAAGGACCAGGCTCGAAAACACCAGGACCTCCTCGCCGCGCTGGTTGAGCCCGCGAAAGGTGTTACCGACCAGACCCCATCTCGGCTTGGAGGTCTCGCGCTTCGACACCGTCTCCATCGAATAGGAAACAATGTCGCCTTCGCGCACCGGATGGGGCCAGCGCATCGACTTGAACCCCGGCGAAACGCCAAGCTCGGGAAGCGTCTCCCCGCGCTCGGCCATCGCGGCCCGCAACGCGCCGCGCTGATCCACGAGGCGGCGCATGCCCGTCGCCGCGACATGCAGTCCCGAAGCCGCGAGCGGCGCGTCTCCTCTCGCGGCGGCCTCGATTCGCGGATCGAACAGCCGCCCGTAGGCGACAATCGCCTCGCGCGAGAACGTCGCCTCGCCGAGCGGGACCGACTGGCCGATGCGAATGTCCTCGTAGAACATGAGATCCGGCTAATTTCCCTTCGCCTGAGGGCGCCGCTCGATGAGGAGCAGGCTTCGCTGAGCCATGGCGACAAGGCCGTCCTGGTTCACGACTTCGTAGAGGAACTCGATTTCGCCGCCCCGCCGCTCGCGAGGACGCCTGGCGAGCGTGTGGCGGCGCACATGGAGCCGGTCGCCCGGCCTGACCGGCCGCTCCCATCGGACTTCCTCGATTCCAGCCTCCTCGATGATCGCCGCGCGCGCCAAGAAAGCGTCGCAATTCATCCTCAGCAGCAAGGCGCACGTATGCCAGCCCGAGGCGATGAGGCCGCCGGTCAAGCCGCGCGCGGCCTCTTCCTCGGTATGGAAGGGCTGGGGATCGAATTGAACCGCGAACGCGACGATGTCGGCGGCCGAAACATCGACCCCGCCGTATTCGGCGACTTCGCCTGGCGGAAAGTCTTCGTAGTAAAGCACGTGCAACATGGCTTCAATTGGCGAAGCGAAAGTGCATCACGTCGCCGTCGGCAACCACATAATCCTTGCCTTCGAGCCGGAACTTGCCGGCCTCGCGCGCGCCGGCTTCGCCACAATTCTCGACATAATCGTCATAAGCGATGGTTTCGGCGCGGATGAAGCCCTTTTCGAAATCGGTGTGGATGACGCCAGCCGCCTGCGGGGCTCTCGTTCCCTGCTCGATCGTCCATGCGCGCGCCTCCTTCGGCCCCGCGGTGAAGAAGGTGACGAGATGCAGCAGTTCGTAACCCGCGCGAATGACGCGGCTCAAGCCCGGCTCGGTCAATCCGATCGCCTCGAGATAGGCCTCCTGTTCGCCCAAAGGCAGCACGGCGATTTCGCTCTCGATCTTCGCCGAGACGACGACCGCAGCCGCGCCCTCCTTGGCCGCATGGTCCCTGACGCGATCGGAAAAGGCGTTTCCCCGGTCGGCCGAGGCTTCGTCGACGTTGCAAACGTACAGAACCGGCTTCGACGACAGAAGGCCGAGCGACTGGAAAAGGCGGCGCTGGTCGCGGCTGACAGAGGCGGCGCGCGCCGGGCGTCCCTCCCTCAGCTCGGCGAGGCTGCGCTCGGCCAGCGCCATGAGTTCCCTGGCTTCCTTGTCGCCGCCCTTGGCTTTCTTCTCCATTTGCGGGATCCGTCGCTCGAGGCTTTCAAGATCGGCGAGCATGAGTTCGGTTTCGATGGTGGCGATGTCGGACAGGGGATCGACGCGGCCTTCGACATGGGTGACGTCGCCATCCTCGAAACAGCGCACGACATGGGCGATCGCGTCGCATTCGCGAATATTGGCGAGAAACTGGTTGCCCAGCCCTTCGCCCTTCGAGGCGCCGCGCACGAGGCCCGCGATGTCGACAAAGGAGAGCCGGGTCGCGATGATCTCCTTCGAGTTCGCGATCTCAGCCAGAATCGAGAGCCGGCTGTCCGGGACCGCCACGTCGCCGACATTGGGTTCGATGGTGCAAAACGGATAGTTGGCCGCCTGCGCGGCGGCCGTTTGGGTGAGCGCGTTGAAAAGCGTCGACTTGCCGACATTCGGCAGGCCGACAATGCCGCATTTGAAGCCCATGGAAGCCGTGATGGATGAGGGAAGGTCGGGCCCTCATGCGCGGGCTTCAGCCAAAAGGCAAGCGGCCTGGACAAGACGACAGCGGACGATCATTCTGCCGCGCAAGGGGCGGAGCCGGCGCCCGTCGGGGAGCCTCGTTTGCCGGATGCGCTGAATCCAGCCCGCTCTGAGGCCGTGGCGCGGCTTCTGGCGCTGCGCGAACAGATCGCCCGCCGCGCGCGCGACTGCGGGCGTGCGCCCGAATCGGTCAAGCTCGTCGCCGTCTCCAAGACCTTTTCGGCGGACGAGGTCTGGCCCACCATCGCGATCGCCGGCCAGGCCTGCTTCGGCGAGAACCGCGTGCAGGAGGCGATCCCCAAATGGCGGGACTTGCGGGCGCGCGCGGGCGCGCTTGGCCAGACGATCGAGCTTCACCTGATCGGCCCCTTGCAAAGCAACAAGGCCCGGGAGGCGGTCGAGACGTTCGACGTGATCGAGACGGTCGACCGGGAAAAACTCGCGGCTGCGCTCGCGCGTGAAATCGACCGGGCTGGCAAGCGCCCGCGCCTGTTCGTCGAGATCAATACCGGAAGCGAGCCGCAAAAAGCGGGCGTTCTTCCGGGGGACGCCGACGCCTTCATTGCGCTCTGCCGCCAGACTTATGGGCTCAAGGTCGAGGGCCTGATGGCCATCCCGCCGGCAGGCGAGCCGGTCTCGCCGCATTTCGCCCTGCTCGGGGTCATTGCGGAACGCAACGGCTTGAACGAGCGTTCCATGGGCATGAGCGGTGACTGGCCTCTTGCGGTTCAGCTCGGCGCGACGTACGTGCGCGTGGGTTCGGCGATCTTCGGGGCGCGCGATTCACGTCATTGAAAGGCGAATCGCGCCTCTCATGCTAATGGATTGCGGGCGTTGACACTCCTCCACGAAACATGCGGGCACTGACCGCCTGATGATGGCGATACTGATCTTCGCGCTAAGTCTCGGGCTGCTGATCGCCGCTGCGGCGTGCGGCTATCAGAGCCTCAACCTTCTGCCGACCGGCATCGGCGTTCTCTATGCGGTGGCGGGAGCGGTCGCCGCTTGCGTCGCGGTATTGACATTCGCCATCGGAATTCTGATCCGGCGCATCGATGCGCTCGCCAGGCTCGTCCGGCAATCCGCCACGCCGTCGGCCGTTTCGGGCCTGACGATGGCTGAGATGAGCGAGGCCTCTGGAGGGGATTCCGCCGCGCCGCCGACAGCCGAGGAGGAGGCGGCGGCAAGCGCGGACGAAACGTCCGCGGCGGAGGACGAAAGCCCGGTCAATATCAATCGCGCCGGGCGCCTCCCTTCGCTCGAGACGGGCGAGACCGTTCAGGAGGGCCCGGCGCCGAAGCGACCGCCGAGCCTGATCGGCAGCTATTCGTCGGCGGGCGCCAATTACAAGATCTTTTCCGACGGCTCGATCGAGGCCGAGACGGGCGAGGGAACGTTCAGTTTCGCATCGATGGCCGACTTCAAACGCCATCTGGCCGAGACCAAGGCCGGCGGCGAGGCCTGATCAGATCGTCAAGCCGTTCTGCTTCGCCAGTTCGCCCAAGGACACATTGGGCCGCGCGCCGAGGTGCTGGATGATCTCCGCCGCGGCCATGACGCCGAGCGCCCCGCAGGCCTTCATGTCGCGCCCGCGCGCAAGGCCGGCGAGGAAGCCGGCGGCGAACATGTCGCCCGCGCCGGTCGTGTCGACGAGTTTGGCGATGGGGAATGCGGGAACCTCCCAGGTCTCGTCGCCCTTGACGATGACGCAGCCCTTCTCCGAGCGGGTGACGATTCCGAGCACGCCCTCGGCCCGCAAATTGTCGAGCGCTTCGCCGAAATGCGGCGTCTCGTACAGCGACAGGACCTCGTCGGTGTTGGCGAAGATCGTATCGACGGTTCGTGTCCGCATGAGGTCGATGAATTCGCCGCGGTACCGGTCGACGCAGAACGAATCCGAGAGCGTGAGAGCGACACGCCGGTTCGCGGCGCGCGCGATTTCGCCCGCCTTCTGGAACGCCGCCTTGGCCGCCGGGCGGTCCCACATATAGCCCTCGAGATAGACGACCTTCGCCGACCTGACCAGGGCCTCATCGACATCCGGCGGCGCGAGATAGGTGCTTGCGCCGAGATAGGTGTTCATCGTCCGCTCGCCGTCGGGCGTCACGTAGATGAAGCAGCGCCCGGTGGCCGGCCCGTGCCCGGCGGGCGAGGTCGAGAAGGCGACCCCGGTCGAGCGGATGTCCTCGGCGAATGTCGCGCCGAGCGGATCGCGCTTCACCTTGCCGATATAGGCGGCGGAGACGCCGAACGAGGCGACGCCGACGATGGTGTTGGCGGCCGAGCCGCCGGAGATCACGCGCGGATCGACGCGGGCGGCGTAGAGCGCCTCGGCGCGGTCCTCGTCGATCAGGGTCATCGCGCCCTTCAGCATCTCCTGGGCGCTGAGATAATCGTCGTCCGCGTAAGCCAGAATGTCGACCAGCGAATTGCCCAGCCCCAGGACCTCGACCGTCGCGCTCATCGCCCCTCTCGAATTCATTTCGGCGCGGTTCCTCGCATTGGCGCACGCCCCGGTCAATCCGAAGCGAAGAAGCGGGGAGCGCCCGGACGGCCTCGTTGCCAACAAGCCGCAATTGGATAAACTCCATTCAGGCTGGAGGTTCGGGGAGGTCTCAGCCGCTCGCCGCGCCCGGCGCCAGAAATCGAAAAAGAAATGGGGGAGGAAAACATGCTCGGGCTGATGCAGAGCCGCCCGCTCCTCATATCGGGCCTCGTCGACTACGCTTCGACCTGGCACGGGCGCCGCGAGATCGTATCCCGCGACGCCGGAGGGGCCATCCACCGCTCGAACTTCGCGGAAGTCGCGTCACGCGCCAGGCAGGTCGCGAATGTGCTCGATGCGCTCGGCGCGGCCCCTGGAGACCGCGTCGCGACGCTCGCCTGGAACGGCCATCGCCATCTCGAACTCTACTATGGCGTGACCGGCTCGGGCCGGGTCCTCCACACCGTCAATCCACGCCTCTTTCCCGAGCAGATCCAATACATCATGCACCACGCGGAAGACGCCTGCGTGTTCTTCGATCCGGTTTTTGCGCCGTTGATCGAGGACCTCGCGCCGCGCCTGCCGCTGGTGCGCAACTGGGTCTCCCTTTGCGAGCCTGACGCGCTTCCCACGACGAAGCTCAGCGGGCTTCTCGCCTATGAAGATCTCATGGCGAAGGCTTCGCCCGATTACGAATGGCCGCTCCTCGACGAGAACACGGCCTCGACCCTCTGCTACACCTCCGGCACGACCGGCAATCCGAAGGGCGTCCTGTACTCGCATCGGTCGACCTTGCTGCACGCCTTCGCCGCCTGCGCCGCCGACGCGCTTGGCCTGAGAGCGCGGGACTCAATTCTCGTCGTGGTGCCGCTCTTTCACGCCAACGCCTGGAGCCTGCCGTTCTCCGCCGCGATGTGCGGCGCGAAGCTCGTCCTGCCCGGGCCGAGGCTCGATGCGGAGAGCATCTTCATGCTGCTCGAGACCGAGGGATGCACCAAGGCCTTCGGCATTCCGACGATCTGGCTCAATTTCCTGAGCTTTGTGGAAGCGAACAAAGGGAAGCTCGACTTGTCCAGGCTGAAGCTCGAGCAGGTCGTCTCGGGCGGCTCGGCGCCCCCGCGCGCGACGATCGAGAAGTTCCGCGACCTCATGGGCGTGTCCCTGCTGCAGGCGTGGGGCATGACCGAAACGAGTCCGCTCGCCACCGTCGGCGCCCCGCTCGCCAAACATGACGGCTTGGACGCCGGCGAACTCGTCGACGTACAGGTCAAACAGGGCCGCCAGGTGTTCGGCATCGACCTCAAGCTCGCCGGCCGCGACGGGAGCGACGTGCCGCACGACGGCGTTTCGGTCGGGGAACTGAAGGTGCGGGGGAACTGGGTGATCTCCGGCTATTTCAAGGGCGAGGGCGCCGGGGCGGTCGACAACGACGGCTGGCTCGGCACCGGCGACGTCGGCACGATCGATCCCGACGGCTACGTGCAGCTCACCGACCGCCTGAAGGACGTCATCAAGTCGGGCGGCGAGTGGATTTCCTCGATCGAGATCGAGAACCTCGCCATGTCGCATCCCGACGTCTTCGAGGCCGCGGTCATCGCGGTCGAGCATCCGGTGTGGCAGGAGCGCCCGCTGCTGATCGTCCATCCGCGCGACGGAGCGAAGCCGACGAAGACGGCGCTGCTCAAGTTCCTGTCGGAGAGACTGGCGAAATGGCAGATCCCCGACGATGTCGTATTCGTCGATCGCCTGCCGCATACCGCAACCGGCAAGCTGCTCAAGACGGAGCTGCGCCAGAAATTCCACGGCCATCTCGCGGTAAGCGGCTGAAGCCGCCTAGCGACAGCCTCGGGAAAGCGCCGATGTCCGCGCGCTCTTGACTTTGCGGCTCGGCAAGTCCACATGCGGGTCAAGCCGCAACGGTTGCGGCCATTGGCGCTCCGGCCGCGTGACGGGCTTTTCAGTCCGCCTGCCGTACGCCCGTAATCTTCATTCGACGTCCGGACACGCGGGGCGTTCCTTAAACCCCAAGCCGCGATCAAGCGCGCCTTAGGCCGCTGCGGCATTTTTTGAAAGACTTCACATCTTGGATAGTTTTCACGGGTTCGGCCTTGCCGCGCCCCTCAATACCGCGCTGGCCAAGCTTGGCTATGCGCGTCCGACCCCGATTCAGGCCCAGGCGATCCCGGCCCTCATGAAAGGCCGCGATCTCATCGGCATCGCCCAGACCGGCACCGGCAAGACGGCGGCCTTCGCGCTGCCGATCCTTCATCGGCTTGCGACCGACCGGCGCCCGGCGCCGCGAGGCGGGGCTCGCGTCCTCGTGCTGAGCCCGACGCGGGAACTCGCGAGCCAGATCGCCCAGAGCTTCCGCGATCTTTCGGACGGCCTTGGCCTCAAGATCGCCGTCGTGTTCGGCGGCGTGCCGCATGGCGCGCAGATCCGCGCGCTTTAGGCGGGCCTCGACGTGCTCGTTGCGACGCCCGGACGCCTGCTCGATCATCTCGACGCCGGCGTCGCGCGTCTCGGCGCGGTCGAATTTCTGGTGCTCGACGAGGTCGATCAGATGCTCGACCTCGGCTTCGTCAAGCCGATCCGCCGCATTGTGCGGGAACTGCCCAAACGGCGCCAGAACCTGTTCTTCTCCGCCACCATGCCCGCCGACATCCGCGCGCTGGCCGGCGAATTGCTGCACGATCCGGTCGAGGTCTCGGTGACGCCGGCGGCCAAGACCGCCGATCGCGTCGAGCACAACGTTCTGCTCGTGGAGGCGGCGAAGAAGCGCGACCTCCTGGTCGAACTGTTCGACGATTCCGAACTGACGCGCGTCATCGTCTTCACCCGCACCAAGCGCGGCGCCGACCGCGTCGCTCGTGCGCTCGACGAAGCGGGCGTCGACGCCTCGTCCATTCATGGCAACAAGAGCCAGGGCCAGCGCGAGCGGGCGCTCGCCGCCTTCCGCGCCGGAACGACACGGGCGCTGGTTGCGACCGACATCGCGGCGCGCGGCATCGACATCGACGGGGTCAGCCACGTCGTCAATTTTGAACTGCCGGAGGTCGCCGAAGCCTACGTTCATCGCATCGGCCGCACCGCGCGCGCGGGCGCCGCCGGACAGGCGATCTCGCTTTGCGATCACGAGGAGCGCGATCTTTTGCGCGCGATCGAGCGCCTGACGCGACTCACCCTCGCCAAGACCGACCGCCGCGGCGCGGCCGGCCCGAGGCCAGCGCCGGTCGTCCGCAAGGCTGCGCCAGCGGCGGCGCCTTCGCGCCAGACTGCGCATCCTTCGCCGCACCGAGAAGCGCGACATGGCCGGCCGGCCGGCGGCGCCCCGCGTTCCGGGCTTCGGCCCGGCTTTCGCCCGGACAGCGCGCGCTTCGCCCGTGAGGTTAAGGGCCGGCGCTGATCACAGCGCCGTTGGGGCCAGTCTGAACGGTGAGGCGCGCGGCGGCGCCGAGCGCCTCCCAGTCGCGGTGGTCCGTCAACGCGACCGGACAGGCAAGCCCGTAGAGTTCGGCCGCGACCATCGCGCCGACGATTACGATCGCGTCCCGCTCCAGCATCAGGATCGCCGCCGGCCCCGTGCCGAGGCGCAGCGCCTCGGCAAGCGTGGCGCTGCCCGAGCTCGAGCCGCGCCCGGCCGGCATCATCAGGATTCGGCCCGCCACGCCCGCGCCGTTCTGCGGATGCAAACGATCGATGATCGTTCCTGTCGCCGGATCGAGCCCGCCCCAGAAGCTCAGAGGCTCATCGAGCCTGAGAACCGGCCCCGAAGCCGCGCCGGGAAGGAGCGCGACGGCGCCGAATGTCCGACCGCTCACAGCCGCGTGACCTTGCCCGCACGGGCGGAAGCCACGCATTCGGCGAGCGATCCGTAGGCGATCTCGACCTTGAGATTGCCCGGCGCGTAGTAGGCGCATTTGCCGGAATTGGTCATGAGCGTCCCGACGCCCGGCCGAAGCAGCGCGCTCACGTAGACGCAGGTGTCGGCGACCAGCGTAACCCGGGCGGCGGCGAGCGTATCCTCCCAGCCGCGCTCACGGACTTCCTCAAGCGTGGCGCGACTGCAGTTGACGAAAATGTCGACGAGCGGGCGCGGCCCGGCGAGAAGCGGCATGAGGCGGCCGAAATCGGAAATCGAAAAATGCGGCGTGCCGAGCGAGACGGCGCTTAGAGCAGCCCCGTCGGCGACGGTGGAGAGCGAGCGCGCAGCCGCCCGCAGATCTTCCGCCGTGAGGCGCAGACGAAGCTCCGGCTCAACGCCGCCGCAGGCGGTTTCAAGGTCCGGCGCTTCGGGCGTGAGGCCCACCACATGGAACAGCGCCACCGCGCCGGACGAAGCGGCGGCCGCGCCGAGCGCCTTCAGATCGTCTTCGCTCATGTCCAGGGGCAGGCCGGCGATCGCGGGGACGAGGCCGCCGCAGCGGCGCCCGATCGTATGGCCGACCGCGACCGCCAGGCGCTCGTTGTCCCAATCGTCCGGGATCGAGCCGATCTCGACCAGAGCCCGCGCAACGCGGTTTTCGGCGAGATGCAGGCCATAAGCCGGCGCGCGGCCGGTCATCGCGCAGCAGAGATCGATGAAGTCGCCATAGCGGTTGGTGCGCGCGCCGATCACCGAATTGGCGAAGGCGATCGCGTTCGATTCGCCCCAGGCGATTTGCGCGCCGAAGCGCGGGCGGTAGACGGTCTGGTACGGGGCGCAGGTGAACGTCGGCGCGCAGCCGAGATCGAGGTGCGCGCGCATGAGCTTTACTCCGTTCTCGGCATGCTCCCTTGTTCCGCGAAAGAGTTCGGGGTGGATCAGGTCGACCGAGCCGACATTGAGCGTTGTCGGCACGCGGACCTTGCCGCCGAGGTCGGCCAGCCGTTCGGCGAAATCGAGGCTCGCGCGCCCATGGTAAAGGCAGCCGTCGACATGGCTTCCCTCGATATCGATGAAGGCCGGCGCGTCCACCGCCTCGGCGAAGCGGCGAAGCAGCCGCATGGCGAAGCTCGCGCCCGGCCCATGCGCGCCGCCCAGAAGTTCGAGATCGAACGGGGAGAGATCGAGAGACATTCCAGCCGAGGCTATTGGCGGACGAGCCGGGCGGTCAATGCGCGCGGGGGCGGCTCACACAGCGCGTATTAGCCTAGTTCCATTTTACCGGCGCCGCCTCATGTTTTCAGGAGCTTGGGACCCGGTTTAGTTCCACCTCTCAAAATTTAACACATAAATAGACTGTATTATCACATTCGAGACGGCCCCGCTTGACGTGCGGCAAATCGGCTAGACTGGCGGACCGGATCGGAGCCTCTGATGTCCCTCGCAGCGATCGGGGCGCGCCTGCGCGCAATCTGCCTCGCGCTTCCCGAGGCGACGGAAGAGCTGATGCGGCGCGGGCCCTCGTACCGGGTCGCGGACAAGATCTTCGCGCTCGAGCGGCCGTGGAACGATCGGCTGGCGCTCTGGTGCAAGGTTCCGGCCGGCTCGCGAGAGTTCATACTCGCCGCCGAGCCGGCGCGATTTTTCATTCCCCCCTATTTCGGCCCCAGGGGATGGATCGGCGTCGGCCTCGACGAAGCGGGGGACTGGCGCGAGATCGAGGCTTTCGTTCGCCGCAGCTATCGGCTCACCGCGCCGAAGCGGCTCTGCGAAGCTTATGGCTTAACGCGAAGGATCGAGGGGCCGAGGCCGGATTTGCAAGGCCGGGCCGCCCTATAATAGCGTCGCTCTCGAACGAAACTTTCGAGGAAACGCCGCCATGCCGCAAACCGAGCCCGCGCGTGGGCCGCCCGATGGCGTTCCGATTTCCGCGATCGATCCGTTCTCGGTCGATTTTCTGCGCGATCCCCATCCCGCGCACGAAACGCTGCGGGAGGCCGGGCCCGTCGTCTGGCTGGAAAAGTACGGCGCCTATGCCGCGGCGCGACACGCCGAGGTCAGGCAGATCCTCGGCGATCCCGCGACCTTCTGCTCGGGCCGCGGCGTGGGCCTCAGCGACTTTCAGCGCGAAAAGCCATGGCGGCCGCCGAGCCTGGTGCTCGAGCGCGACCCGCCCGAACATGACCGGGCGCGGGCGGTGCTCAATCGCGCCTTGTCGGCGACCGTGATGCGGTCGCTGCGCGCGCGTTTCGCCGCAGCGGCGGACGAGCTTGCAAACCGGCTCGCGCAAAAGGTTCGTTTCGACGCCATCGCCGATTGCGCCGAAGTCTACCCGATGATGGTGATGCCGGACGCGATCGGCCTCTCCCGCGAAGGCCGCGAGCACCTGTTGCCCTATGCCGCGACCGTGTTCAACATGTTCGGCCCCGACAACGAATTGCGCCGCGCGGCGATCGCGCAAATGGCGCCCCATGTCGAATGGATCGCGTCCCAGTGCAAGCGTGAGGCGCTTTCCGACGACGGCATCGGGGCGATGGTCCATGCCGGGGCGGATGCGGGCGAGGTGACGCGGCAGGAAGCGGAACTGCTGGTCCGGTCGCTGCTCACCGCCGGCTTCGACACGACCGTCCATGGCCTCGGCGCGGCGCTGCGGCAGCTTGCGCTCAATCCCGATCAGTTCGCGGCGTTGCGCGCTGAGCCCATGAAGGCGCGCGCGGCCTTCGAGGAGGCCTTGAGGCTCGAAACGCCGGTGCAGACGTTCTTCCGCACCACGACGCGGGAGGCCGAGCTCGGCGGCGCGACAATCCCCGAGGGCGAGAAAGTGCTGATGCTGCTGGCCGCCGCCAACCGCGATCCGCGCAAATGGCCTGAGCCTGACCGCTACGACATCGACCGCCCGACCACGGGCCATGTCGCCTTTGGCGCCGGCGTCCACATGTGCGTCGGCCAGTTGCTGGCGAGGCTCGAAGGCGAGACGATGCTCGCGGCGTTGGCGCGCGCGTGCGAGCGCATCGAGCCGGACGGCGAGCCGACTCCGCTCTTCAACAACACGTTGCGCGGCTGGACGCGGCTTCCGGTGCGCGTGACGCCGGCGTGACGCTCGGCGGTCGTTTGCTCGGCGAAGGCGGGGAGACCCCAGCCGGGGCATGAGCGCAAGGACCAGCGCTGGGCGCCGTCAACCCGATGATTGCGGTCCGGATTGACGCAGCTTGTGATACTTGGTACGTCTTACGTATCAAGGCCGAGTGATGATCCGCTCGTTTCGCAACAGGGAGACCGAGCGGATCTGGCAGGGCCGTCAGAGCCGCAAGCTTCCGGGCGACGTCCAGGATCGTGCTCTGCGCAAGTTGCGCCAGCTTGATGCTTCGCTCACCTTGGAGGATTTGCGCAATCCGCCCGGCAACCGTTTGGAGGCTCTGAAAGCGGATCGTGCGGGCCAGTGGAGCATTCGGGTCAGTAGCCAATGGCGTATCTGCTTTCGATGGTCCGACGGTGAAGCTCACGACGTTGAGATCGTCGATTATCACTGAGAGGCCAAGATGACTGCGCTCAAGAATCCCCACCCGGGCGATATTCTCAAACACGAATTTCTGGAGATGACGGGATTGAGCCAGAACCGGCTCGCGCACGCGCTCGGCGTTCCGCCGAACCGCATTCACGCGATCATCGCCGGCGCCCGCAGGATTACGGCTGACACCGATCTGCGTCTCTGCCAATTCTTCGGTCTTTCGGAGGGTTACTTTCTTCGGCTACAAAATGCCTTCGACGTGCTCGAGGCCAAACGCCGGTCGGCGAAAGCGATCGCCAGGATCAAGCCCTTCAAGGCCATTGCCGCCTGATCCAGGAGATGACCGCACGGGCGAATGGGACGGTCTTCCTATCGCATTGCGGCAGGCCGCCAATCGCCCCGCCTCACGTTCCCCGCGGCTTGGCTCTCGCGGTGGGCTCGGCGGCGGCGGGGTCTTCGGGCCAGAAATGGCGGGGATAGCGCCCGCGAAGGTCGGCGCGGACGGCGGCCCACGAGCCGCGCCAGAAGCCGGGCAGGTCGCGCGTGATCTGGATCGGGCGATGAGCGGGCGAGAGCAGATGGAGGGTCAGCGGAATGCGCCCGCCCGCGAGCGCGGGATGCTCGGCGAGCCCGAACAGTTCCTGCACCCGCAGCGCGATCGCCGGCCCGCCCTCGGCCTCGTAATCGATCGGCGCCTGCGTGCCCGTCGGCGCCTCGAAATGGGTCGGCGCTTCGTCGTCGAGGCGGCGGGCAAGCTCCCAGGGCAGCATCGCGCCGAGCGCGTTTTCGAGGTCGCCGGCGCCGATTTCGTCGAGCTTCGTTTTGCCGGCAAGGAAGGGCGCGAGCCAGCCGGGATCGGCGGCGAGCGCCTCGTCCGAGAGGTCGGGCCAGGCCTCGCCTTCCGCGCGGCGCAGGAACATCGCCCGGCCCCGCCGCTGCTTTTGCGCCTTCGTCCACGGCAGGCGCGCGACCCCGAGCGAAAGAACGCCGCGGGCCAGCGCCAGCGCGGCTTGGTCATCCGGCGGCACGGGCAGCGTCTGCTCGGCGAGAATGAGCGCGCCGAGGCGGCGGCGGCGGCGCGCCCGCAGCGAGGCGGAGGCGCGGTCGAAGGCAAGTTCGTCCTGCGTTTCGATGGACGCGCCCGCGATCCGCTCGATTGCCGCAAGCGTGAGCGGCGCGGCGGTGAGGATGCGGGCCGAGCCGGCGCGCCCCGCGATTTCGCCAATGGCCAGGAATGGCTCGCCGGCGAGCCAATCGTGCGCTTCCAGCTGAGCCGCGCGGCCGTTGGCCATGAGGAACTCGCCGCGCTTGCCATAGCCCGCCGAAGGACGGGCGTCTCTCGACGCCCTATGCGCCATGGCGATACGGTCGGGATAGGCGGAGGCGAGCAGGGCGCCCTCGCCCCCAACCCCTCTCCCCATGGGGCGTTCGGAAGAACGCCCGTCTCTCGACAGGCTATCGGGAGAGGCGAGCGCGCCCTTCTCCCTCTGGGAGAAGGCGGCCGAAGGCCGGATGAGGGCCTTCGCGCGCGCCGCCAGCCCGCCCGCGAGGCGCCTCGCGTCCTCGGCGCGCTGCGAGCGGTCGCGGCGGAAGGCTTCGATGCGAGCCGCGAGATCGACCGCGTCGCCGCCGAGCCCGCGTTCGGTCAGCGCAACCGCAACTTCGCTCGCCGCCCTCGCTTCGCCCGCTCGCGCCGCGTCGACGACCATGCGCGCAAGACGCGGCGGCAGCGCGAGGCTCGCGATCGCGCGGCCTTCGTCGGTGATGCGGCCTTGCGCATCGATGGCGCCGATCTCGGCCAGAAGCGCGCGGGCCTCCTTCAGCGCGCCGAGCGGCGGGGGATCGAGGAAGGCGAGCTTTGCGGGATCGGCGACGCCCCAAAGCGCGCAGTCGAGCGTCAGGCCCGAGAGGTCGGCGGAAAGGATTTCCGGCGCGGCGTAAGGCTGAAGGCCGCCGTTCGCGGCCTCTTCCCATAGCCGGTAGCAGACGCCCGGCTCGGTGCGGCCGGCGCGCCCGCGCCGCTGGTCGGCGTTGGCCCGGCTCACGCGGACCGTCTCGAGCCGCGTCAGGCCGACTTCGGGCTCGTAAACCGGAATGCGCATGAGGCCGGAATCGATCACGACGCGCACGCCTTCGATCGTGAGCGACGTTTCGGCGATCGAGGTCGCGAGCACGATCTTGCGCCGCCCCGCGGGCGAGGGCGCGATGGCGAGGTCCTGCGCGCGGGCGTCGAGCGCGCCGTAGAGCGGCGCGATGTCGACATCCGGGCGCCTGACGCGCGCCCCTAAGGTTTCGGCGACGCGCCGGATTTCGCTTATGCCCGGCAGGAAGACGAGGATCGAGCCGCTTTCGCTCATCAGCGCGTCGAGCGTGACGCGCGCGACCTCGTCCTCGATGCGGGCGTTCGGGTTGCGGCCGACATAGCGCGTCGCGACAGGAAAAGCGCGGCCCTCGCTTTCGATCAGCGGCGCGTCTCCCAGGCAGCCCGCGCACCCGCGCGCCGTCGAGCGTCGCCGACATGACGAGCAGTCTCAGGTCCTCGCGCAAGCCGCCCTGCGCGTCGAGCGCGAAGGCGAGGCCGAGATCGGCGTCGAGCGAGCGCTCGTGGAACTCGTCGAACAGAACGGCCGCCACGCCGTCGAGCGCGGGGTCGTCGAGGATTTGCCGGGTGAACACGCCCTCGGTCACGACCTCGATGCGGGTGCGTTTGGATACGAGGCTGGTGAGGCGCACCCGCAGGCCGATCGTCTCGCCGACTTTCTCGCCCAGCGTCGCGGCCATGCGCGCGGCGGCGGCGCGGGCGGCGAGACGGCGCGGCTCGATGAGGATGAGCCGCTTGTTCTTCGCCCACGGCTCGTCGAGGAGCGCGAGCGGAACGCGCGTGGTCTTGCCCGCGCCCGGCGGCGCGACGAGCACGGCGCCCGAATGCGCGGCCAGCGCCGAACGCAGCGCGGGGAGCGCCTCCTCGATCGGGAGAGCGGCGAGAGAAGTCATGTACGCCTCCCCCCTCCGAGGCGCCTCGCGATCGGCGATCGGCTCCGTCTCTTCGACAATTCGGGCCTCGATCCAAGAGCCGCTTTTGACGAAGCGGCTTTCCTTTCCTTCACGGGTCGGAGAAAAGCCGGTCGCCGTCGGGGGCGCGCCGTAGCTGCGCCCCCGGACATTGGGAGACAGGCATGCTCATTGTTCATCATCTGGGGGTCTCGCAATCCGAGCGGATTGTGTGGCTGTGCGAGGAACTTGACCTCGACTACGAACTGAAGCGTTACGAACGCCGGCCAGATAACCGCCTCGCTCCCGACGCGTACAAGGCTCTGCATCCGATGGGCGTCGCGCCCGTGATCGCCGACGGCGCCCTTGTATTGGCGGAGAGCGGCGCGATCTGCGAATATATCAACGTCCGATATGGAGGCGGCCGGCTCTCCCCCGCGCCCGCCGATCCGGACTTTCCCGAGCACCTCTTCTGGTTTCACTGGGCCAATGGGACATATGGAGCGGCAAGTCTCGCCGGCCTCGCCTTGACCCTTGCAGGCAAGACGCCGGCGGACGTTCCCCTGATCAGGGACCGGCTCGAACGCTCTCGGGCGATGATCGAACGGCGCCTCGGCGAAGCCCCGTTCTTCGGCGGCCCCAATCTCAGCCTCGCCGACATCATGATGGTGTGGTCGCTGACGACGGCGCGGACATTTCGTGGCGGCCGCCTCGATGACCTGCCGAACACCCGAAGCTATCTCAAGCGCATCGGCGAGCGCCCGGCATATAGGCGGGCGATGGCGAAGGCGGAGCCGGGCATGGCGCCGCTCCTGGCGTGAGCCCGGCCCAAGCCCGATCGTTCAGGCCGAAGCGCCGACGGGCCGGCGGCCTCATCTCGTGCGAGGAAGCGCCGGACCCGGGGCCCGGCGCCTCACTGCGCGGCTCCGCTACTGCGCCGCCGCGCCCGCCGTCTGGAGCGTCGCGAGATCGAGCTTGACGCCTGGCCCCATCGTCGAGGAGACGGCGGCGCGCAGAAGGTAGTGGCCCTTGGCGCCCGGGGGCTTCGCCCGATTCACCGCATCGACGAAGGCGCGGATGTTCTCGGCGAGCTTGTCGTCGCCGAACGAGGCCTTGCCGACCGAGCCCTGCACGATGCCGGCCTTCTCGGCCCGGAACTCGACCGCGCCGCCCTTCGAGGCCGCGACCGCGGCCTTGACGTCCATCGTCACCGTGCCGACCTTGGGGTTCGGCATCAGGCCGCGCGGACCCAGCACCTTGCCGAGGCGGCCGACCAGCGGCATCATGTCGGGCGTGGCGATGCAGCGGTCGAAGTTGATCTCGCCGCCCTGCACCTGCGCGACCAGATCCTCCGCCCCGACCACGTCCGCGCCGGCCTCGCGCGCTTCGTCCGCCTTGGCGCCGCGCGCGAACACCGCGACGCGCAGCGTGCGTCCGGTGCCGTTCGGCAGGTTGACGACGCCGCGCACCATCTGGTCGGCGTGCTTGGGATCGACGCCGAGATTGAGCGACAGCTCGACCGTCTCGTCGAACTTGGCGGTGGCGTTGGTCTTGACCATCTTGACCGCGTCAGCGAGCGGGTAAAGCTTGGTGCGCTCGACGCCTTCGCGGCTCTTCAGAACTCTCTTGCCGTGATGCGCCATGGATCAGCCCTCCACCACCTGCAGGCCCATCGAGCGGGCCGAGCCTTCGATCATCTTCATCGCCGCTTCGATCGTGTCGCAGTTGAGGTCGACGATCTTCTTCTCGGCGATCTCGCGCACCTGCTCCTTCGTCACCTGGCCGACGAAGCCGCGGCCCGGCGTCTTGGCGCCGGAGGCCGGCTTCTTGCCGAGTTTCAGGTTCGCCGCCTTCTTGAGGAAGAAGGTCACCGGCGGCTGGCGCATCTCGAAGGTGAACGAGCGGTCCTGGTAGGCGGTGATGACGACCGGGATCGGCGCGCCCTTCTCCAGTTGCGCGGTGCGCGCGTTGAAGGCCTTGCAGAATTCCATGATGTTCAAGCCGCGCTGGCCGAGCGCGGGGCCGATCGGCGGCGACGGATTGGCCGCGCCCGCCGGCACCTGCAGTTTGATATAGCCGGTGATCTTCTTCGCCATGAGGCTGCTCCATTACGCGGACGCGGGCCTCGAGGGTCCGCCCCAAAGGCTCACGCCAGGTTTGCAGTTCGTGGTGCGAACGTTTGATCCGGCTGGCGACCGGACGTTCTCCCACGTGTTTCCCGTGAAGGCCGCGGCTGGTATCAGATCTGCAAGCCAAGGGCAACAGCGGCGCGCTATACGCTCGAAGGCGTCCGGGCGCCGAAAAGCGACGCCCGGCTGTGTTGCGGATCTGTTAGGCGTGAGGCGGGGCGTCGGGAGGTTGAGTTGGATCGCAGGGCTTTTATCGGTCGCACGGGCTTCGCCGCCGCCTGGATGGCCGCCGGCAGGGCGTTCGGCGCCTCGGAGACGATCGACGCCAAGGCGATCCTCGACGATCCAGAGGCGCCGGTCGGCGGGAATCCGAAAGGAAGCATCCCGATTGTCGCCTTCCTCGACTACAATTGCCCCTATTGCCGGGCGACCGCGCCCGATCTCAAGCGGTTCGTGGCGAACGACGGCGAAATCAGGCTCGTTTACAAGGATTGGCCGATCCTCGCGATCTCGTCGGTCTATGGCGCGCGGCTCGCGCTCGCCGCCAATCTTCAAGGCCAATACCAGGCCGCGCATGACGCGCTGATGGCGATCCGCGGCGGGAAAACGACGGAAGCGATGATGCGGGACGCGGTGAAAGCCGCGGGCGTCGACATGGGGAAGCTCGACAGCGACCTCGCCGCGCATGACAAGGCGGTCATGCGTCTCATCAAGCGCAACGACGATCAGGCCAAGGCCCTCGGCCTCGAGGGAACGCCTACCTATCTCATCGGCCCCTTCCTGATCGCGCAACCGCTCAATTACGAGGGCTTCAGCGAAGCGGTGCAGAATTTCCGCCAGCATCTTGGGAAGTGACCGGGTTCAAGCCAAGGCGGGAAGAGCCCTATCGGCGCCCCGTCTCCTTCATGCTGAAGACCGCCAGAAAGCTGATCACGCCGGCGACCGCGATGTAGTACCCGACCCAGCTGATCCCGCCCCTTGCTTCGAGCGTCTGCGCGAGCGACGGCGCGAACGAGGCGCCGAGGATGCCGCCGAGATTGTAGGCGCTCGCCGCGCCGGTATAGCGCACGGCGACAGGGAAGAGCTCGGGCAAGAGGGCCCCGAGCGGCGCGAAGGTGAGCCCCATCACGCCGAGCGCCAGCGCCAGGAAAGCGAACACGCCAGCCACGCCTCCCGCCATCAGCCACGGCATCGCGAGCCCGACCAGGATCGCCACGACCGCGAAGGTCATCAGCACCGGCCTGCGCCCGAAACGGTCGGCGAGCGCGGCGGAAATCGGGGTCGCGAGCGCCATGAACACGATCGCTCCGCAGAGCAATCCGAGAAAGGTCGTGCGGGGAATGCCAAGCGCCCGCACGCCATAACCCAGCGTATAGACGACCGAGATGTAGAACAGCGCGTAACAGACGACGATCGCCAGCGACCCCTGGATCAGCGGCGCCAAATGGTCGCGGAGGATCGCTCTCAGCGGCACGTCGGCGCGCTGCTTCTGCTCGAGCGCGCGGAACGCCGGCGTCTCCTCGAGAGAAACGCGCACATAAAGTCCGATCGCCACCAAAACCGCGCTCAGGAGAAAGGGAACCCGCCACGCCCACGCGACGAAGGCGGCCTCGCCGAATCCGACCAGCAACGCCAGAAAAAGGCCAGTCGCGATGAGGAAGCCGATCGGCGGCCCGAGCTGGGGGAACATGCCGTACCATGCGCGTTTTCCCTCGGGCGCGTTTTCGACCGCGATCAGGGCCGCCCCGCCCCACTCGCCGCCAAGCCCGACACCCTGAAGGAAGCGCAGCGCGGCAAGCATGAGCGGCGCGAAGACGCCGGCGCTTGCGTAAGAGGGCAGGGCGCCGATCAGCGTCGTCGCGAGCCCCATGGTCAGCATGGTGGCGACGAGCGTCGATTTGCGTCCGATGCGGTCGCCGAAATGGCCGAACAGGAACGAGCCCAGGGGACGGGCGAGGAAGGCCAGGCCGAAGGTCAGATAGGCGTTGAGCGTCTGCGTCTCGGGCGCCGATTTCGGGAAGAACATCGGTCCGAACACGAGCGCCGCCGCCGTGCCGAAGATATAGAAGTCGTAGAACTCGATCGTCGTGCCGACGAGGCTTGCAAGCGCGATTTTGGCCACGCCCGTGCGGCGAGCTTCATCTGGCCCCAGAGCCGCTATCGTTGTCGTCATGGTCGTTTCCTCCGATCGGCCGTTGGTCGGCGCGCGCCGTCCGGCCGCCGCTTCTCCTGCTTCAGATTTCGGCGTGGGCCCTGTCGAACGCCCACACCTCCTCGAAGCCCATCAAGCGGTTCATCTCGGCGAAGGGATAGAGCGGCGCGGGCGAGCCGAGCGAGGAGCCGGTCTCGCGGATATGGGCGTAGACCGCGTTCAGCGCCGCTGCCGCGCTCAAGAGGCCGGCGACCGGGAAGATCGCGAGCGCATAGCCGATTTCCGCGAGGCGCGCGCTCGTCAGCATCGGCGTGCGGCCGCCCTCGACCATATTGGCGATCAGCGGCCTGTCGCCGAGCTCGCGCCCGATTCTGACCATTTCGTCCTCCGTTTCCGGCAACTCGACGAACAGCATGTCCGCCCCGGCTTCCGCGTAAGTCCGCGCGCGCCGGATCGCTTCGTCGAGGCCAAGCGAAGTCCGCGCGTCGGTGCGGGCGATGATGAGAAAATCGGGGCTCATCCGCGCTTCGGCGGCGACCGCGATCTTGCGCGCCATATCGTCCGCCGGAATGACCCGGCGGCCGGGCGTATGCCCGCATTTCTTGGGAAATTCCTGGTCCTCGAGCTGGATCGCCGCCGCGCCGGCGCGCTCGTAGCCGCGGACCGCATGGCGCACGTTGAGGAGCCCCCCGTAGCCGGTGTCGCCGTCGGCGATGAGAGGCTGAGCCGCCATGCGCGCCATCGCCTCGACCCGCCCGACCATGTCGGCATAGCTCGCGAGGCCCGCGTCGGGAAGGCCGAGATGGGAGGCGACGGTTCCGTATCCGGTCATGTAGAGGGCGTCGAAGCCCATCGCCGCCGCCATCCTGAGCGACACCATGTCGTAGACGCCCGGCGCCGCGATCACGCGGTCCTTGGGGCGGGCGTTGAGGACGTCACGGAGCGTGGGCATGGCGAACCTTCATCCAAAGTCCCGCCGGCTGGGCCAAGTTGACGGCGCGCCGGCGGCCGACCATTTTACTTTGGCCGCGAGCGCGGCCGCGGCGCAAGACGCCGGCGACGAGGGATTCGAGGGAGGCAAACGCATGACGATTGTCAAGCACAGCATCGATGCCGAAATGGCGGAGAAAGCGGTCGCCGCGGCGGCGAAGAAGGCGACGGAACTCAAGCTCAAGATGTGCGTCGCCGTCACTGACGAAGCGGGCGATCTCAAGGCCTTTTTGCGCATGGACGGGGCGCCCAAGCTCTCCATCGGGATCGCTGAGGACAAGGCGTATACCGCGGCCTCCTTTTCGATGGCCACCCACGCCTGGTTCGAATTCATCAAGAACGATCCGCCGCTCCTGCACGGGATCACCCACACGCCGCGGCTCGTCGTGTTCGGCGGCGGATTCCCGATTGTCGTGCAAGGCGAGATGATCGGCGCGATCGGCTTGAGCGGCGGACACTATTCGCAGGACATGGAATGCGCCCGGGCGGCGCTCGCCGCGATCGGCGCCGAGGCGTCATAGCGCGCCCATCGCCTCACGCCTCGACCTCCTCCTTCTTGAGGTGCCCGAGCGCCTTCTCTTTCGCGATCAGCGCCGCGTGGTCGCGGGCGAGGAAGGTGTAGACCGCGGGCGTGACGAAGAGCGTGAACAGGGTGCCGATCGCCATGCCGGCGAAGATGGTGACGCCGATATTGAAGCGCGAGACGGCGCCCGCGCCGTGGGCGAAGATGAGCGGCGCCATGCCGACCACCATCGCAGCGGTCGTCATGAGAATGGGCCTCAGGCGCACCGCGGCCGCCTCCTCGATCGCGGCGCGCCGCGACAGGCCGTGGGTTTCCTGCAGCCGGTTGGCGAAATCGACCATGAGAATGCCGTGCTTGGAGATAAGTCCGATCAGGGTGACGAGGCCGATCTGCGAATAGATGTTGATGCTGGCGAAGCCGAGAACGCCGCCGATATTGAGCGGCAACAGCGCGCCGAACAGCGCGGTCGGCAGGGCGATCAGAATGATCAGCGGATCGCGGAAGCTCTCGTATTGCGCCGCCAGCACGAGATAGATGACGATCAGCGCGAACACGAACACATAGACGAGCGCGTTGCCCTCCTGCTCGTATTGGCGAGAATCGCCCTGGAAGTCGTAAGAGTAGCCTTCGGGGAAGATCTCCTTCGATTTCGCCGTGAGGTAGTCGAGCGCCTCGCCGAGCGTGCGGCCCGGGAAAGGCACGCCTGACAGCGTCGCGGAATTGAGCTGCTGGAAGCTGGTCAGCGCATTGGGCTGCACCTGTTCCGTTACGCTCGCCACCGCCGAGAGGGGCACGAGTTCGCCGTTCGTGGTGCGCACCTGATAGCGGGTCAGCCAGCCGGGATCGAAGCGGAACTCGCGAGGCGCCTGGGGGATGACCTGATAGCTGCGGCCGTACAGGCTGAACAGATTGACGTAGTTGCCGCCCAGCATCGTCGCCAGCGCCGTGCCGATATCGGCCATGTTGACGCCGATGCGGTTCGCCTTGTCGGCGTCGATCTTGAACACGTATTCCGGCGTGTCGAACTTGAGGTCGACGTCGGTGAACAGGAAGAGCCCGCTTTCCCGCGCCGCCTGCTGCATCTTGAGCGCGACGTCGGCGAGCGTCGCGTAGTCGCCGGTCGTGCGGATGACGAATTGCAGCGGCGCGCCGCCGGTCGAGCCGGGCAGCGCGGGCGGCGAAAACGCCTGCACCTGCGCCTGCGGCACGGCGGCGAATTTCGGCCCGAGCTCGGTCAGGACCTGCTTCTGGTTCTTCGTCCGCTCGTCCCACGGCTTGAGCAGAAAGCCGACGAAGGCGTTGCGGACGCTGGGGAAGCCGTTGATGGTGAAGATATGCGAGATCTCGGGCGTCGTGCGCACTTCCGCGCCCAGACGCTTCGTCGCCTGCTCGGTGTAGTCGAGGTTGCCGACTTGCGGCGTCTTGACCAGCGAGAGCAGAAAGCCCTGGTCCTCCTCCGGCGCGAGCTCGCGCGGGGTCGAGACGTACATGACCGCGGCCAGCGCCAGCACGCCGACGAGGATAAGGATGGTGAGCGCGCGGAAGTTGAGCGTGCTGTGGAGGCGACGCTTGTAGGCGCGCCGAAGAGCCAGGAACGAGCGGTCGAGGGTCCGGGCGAACCAGCCCTCGCTCTTCTCGTGGGTGAGCAGCTTCGAGCACATCATCGGCGACAGCGTCAGCGCAATGAAGCCGGAGACGACGACCGCGCCCGCCAGCGTGAAGGCGAATTCGCGAAAGAGAACCCCGGTCACGCCGGAAACGAAGCCGATCGGCGCATAGACCGCGGCGAGCGTGATGGTCATGGCGATGATCGGCAGCGCGATCTCGTGCGCGCCCCTCATCGCCGCGTCGAACGGCGTCATGCCCTCTTCGATATGACGGTGGATATTCTCCACCACCACGATCGCGTCGTCGACCACGAGGCCAATCGCCAGCACCAGCGCGAGCAGCGTGAGCAAATTGATCGAATAGCCGAGCGCCATCAGCGCGATCATCACGCCGACGAGCGAAAGCGGAATGGTGACGATCGGAATGAAGGTCGATCGCAAATTGCCGAGAAAGAGGAAAATCACCACGATCACGATCGCCGCCGCTTCGAACAGCGTCTTGGCGACCTCGTAGATCGAGGCGCGGATGAAGGTGGTCGAATCGTAGGCGATCGTCGCCCTCAGACCCGCCGGCAATTGGGCCTGGATGCTCGGCATGATCGCGCGCACGCCGTCGATCACGCTCAGCGGATTGGCCTCGGGCGTGCCATAGATGCCGACGAACACCGCCTTGCGCCCGTCGAAGACCGATGAGGAATTCGACGCTCTGGGGCCCGAGTTCGATCTTGGCGACGTCGCCGAGACGAACCAGCGCATCGCCGTGAGCCGTGATCACCAGTTTCCCGAACGCCTTGGCGCTGTCGAGCGAGGTCAGCGCATTGACGCTGATCTGGGTATAGTCGCCTTTGACCTCGCCGGCCGCGGTGGTGAAGTTGTTGGCGGCGAGCGCGGCGCGCACGTCGTTCGCGGTCACCCCGAGCGAAGCCATGCGGGTCGGGTCGAGCCAGATGCGCATGGCGAAGGTCTGCCCGCCCAGGATCTGGGCGTTGGCGACCCCGTCGACGGTCTGCAGGCGCGGCTGGACGACTCGGGTCAGATAGTCGGTGATCTGCGACGCGGTCATCACGTCCGAGTTGAACGACAGGTACATGAGCGCGTAGCCCTGGCCGGTCTGTTTCACCACCACCGGATCGTTGGCGTCGCGAGGCAGGAGGCCGCGCACCTGATTGACCTTGGAGAGGGTGTCGGCCATCGCCCGGTCCGGATTGGCGTCGAGACGCAGATTGAGGGTGATGGTCGACTTGTTCTGCTGCGAGCTCGAGACCAGCGTGTCAATTCCCTCGGCGCTCGCCACCGCCTGCTCGATCGGGGTGGTGATGAATCCCTTGATGACGTCGGCGGCGGCGCCGGGATAGGTCGTGGTGATGGTGATCGTGGTGTTCGAGGTCTCGGGGAACTGGCGCACCTGCAGCCTGAACGCCGCCATGCCGCCGACCAGCAGAATGAGCAGGCTGACGACGCTCGCCAGCACCGGCCGGCGGATGAAGAGATCGGTGAAGGCGTTCATCGGCGATCCGTCACGGCCGGGGCGTCTCGGCCGGGGCCGGAAGCGAGGCGGTCTCATCGATCGTGACCGGCGTCGAGGCCTGCAGCTTGATCTGCCCGGCGGTCACCACGCGCTCGCCCTCCCGCAAGCCGTCGACGATCGCAACCCGCTCGCCGCGCGCCGCGCCGAGCCGGACGAAGCGCCGCTCGACGATGAGGCCGCTCGCGCCGCCGGCGCCGCCGACCCCGCCCTCCTCGCGCGCATGCGGCGCGGCTTTGACGACAAAGACGTTGTCGCCATAGAGGCTATAGACGATCGCGGTGCGGGGGACGGTCAGCACCGAGGCTGGCTCGCCGGTCGTGACCGTCAGATTGGCGAACATGCCGGGCAGAAGCTTGCGCTGGGGATTGGCGAACACGGCGCGGGCCATGATGTTGCGCGACTCGGCGCTGACCCGCGCGTCGATCGCCTGGATCTTGCCCTCGAAGCTGCGGCCGCGGATGGCGTCGACCGTCATGCTGACCGTTTGACCGACGGCGAGCGAGCGCAGCGCCTCCTCGGGCACGGGAAAGTCGGCGTAGATCGGGTCGAGCTGCTGGAGCGTGACCAGGCCGTCCCCACCGCGACATATTGCCCGATATCGACGTTGCGCAGGCCAAGCCGGCCGGCGAACGGCGCCCTGATCGCCTTTTGCGCAATCACCGCCCGGGTCCGCTCGACGGTCGCCGCCGCGGAATCGCGGGCCGCGAGCGCGCTGTCAACGGTCGACTGGGGGGTGTTGCCCTGCGTGAGGAGCGTCTTCTGGCGCGCAAGCGTCGCCTCGGCGTTCTTGAGCTGGGCAAGGCCATTGGCGAGATCGGCCTCTTCGACCGAATCGTCGATATTGATGAGCAGCGCGCCGGCCTCGACGTCGTTGCCCGACTCGAAATGCTTCGCGGTCACCACGCCCGCGGCCTGCGGGGCGATGATGACGCCCTGATAGGCGCGCAGGGTGCCGATCGCGGTCAGCTCGGGAGGCCATTTCTCGGCTCTCACCGCCTCGGCGGTCACCGCGGTGGGCTTCGGCGCGAAGGCGGCCGCCATGAATTTCTTGACCATGACCGGCTTGATGGCGAACTGGAAATAGGCGAGCCCGCCGGTCAGGGCGGCCAGCACGGCCAGCGTGACCAGGAACACGAGCCCCCGCCGGGCGCCGAGCGGCAGATTGGCGATCGCGAACAGCAGCGCCAGGACCGCGGCGCCCGCCACGAACACGAGCGGAGACACAGAGACATGGATGAGCGCGAACTGCGCCGCCGCGCCGAGCGCCAGCAGCGCGAGCGCGAGCAGAATCATGAGCCGGTTGATCAGGCGACGCATCGCTCCGTTCCGATTTGGGCGGGGTTCAAGCGGGGCCTTTTGCAACATTTCGCTCAAGATTGATACGAGGGGACAAAGCGCGCGACGGCTGGCCCAAAGGCGCTCGCCACCACGCGCCCGCGCGTTTATGCTTGAATTCATGGCCGCAAAAGGGCGGCCTCACTCGGGAGATTGCGCCATGACCAAGACACTCGCTCTGGTTGCGCTCGCGCTCGGCCTCGCCGGAGCGCCGGCGCTCGCTTACGCCGATGACGCGTGCGCGATGCAGGCCACGGACAAGAAGCTGGCGGGCGCCGCCAAGACCAGCTTCATGACCAAATGCGAAAAGACCGCCTGCGAGGGGCAGGCGAAGGACAAGAACCTGCACGGCGCCGCAATGACCTCGTTCGTCAAGAAATGCGCGAAGGACGCCATGGCGATGTAGGGCGCCCAAGGGTCGTCGGGGCCCTCCGCGGTTCGCCCGAATCGCGGCTGCGGGCTCTGTATCTCTCTGATTTCGTGTGGCTTCGCGAGCCGCGGCTCAGTCTGCCGCGGCCTCGTTGCGCGGGCCTCTATTCCTTGACCGCGCCGGTCAGGCTCGAGACATAATACTCGACGAAAAACGAATACAGGATCACCACCGGCAGCGAACCGAGCAGCGCCGCCGCCATCAGCGAACCCCAGTGGTAGACGTCGCCTTCGACCAGTTCGGTGATGGCGCCGACCGGAACCGTCTTGTTCTCCGACGACGAGATGAAGGTCAGCGCATAGATGAATTCGTTCCATGACAGGGTGAAGGCGAAAATGCCGGCCGAGATCAGGCCGGGGATCGCCAGCGGCAAGGTGATCTTCCACAGGATCTGCAGCCGGGTCGCGCCGTCGATCAGCGCGCATTCCTCGAGTTCGTAGGGGATGGTGCGGAAATAGCCCATGAGCAGCCAGGTGCAGAACGGGATCAGAAAGGTCGGATAGGTCAGGATCAGCGCCCAGTCGCTGTCGAACAGGCCAAGCTTGAAGACAATCGCCGCGAGCGGGATGAACAGGATGCTCGGCGGCACGAGATAGGCGAGAAAGATGGCGAGCCCGACATAGCGCGCGCCGGAAAAGCGCAGCCGTTCGATCGCGTAGGCGGCGCAGCACGCTGCAAACGAGCGAAATCGCCGTCGCCGCGACCGAGATGAGCATGGTGTTGATCAGCCACGAGGGATAGCTCGTCTCGAAAAACAGCTTGTGGATATGGTCAAGCGTCGGGGAATGCACCCAGAAGGGATTGAAGCGCTTGTAGTCGTAAAGCTCTTCGTCGGGCTTGAAGGTCGTCGTCGTCATCCAGTAGAACGGAAACAGCAGGACGAACAGGAAGACGCCAAGCGGAAGATAGAGCGTGACCAGCCGGCGCGGCAGGCGCTCGAGATAGTCCATGCCTTCGTCGCCGCCAGCCGCCATCGTCAGTCTCGCGAGCCCTGCTGCCAGCGCCGCCGCTGCAACCCGAAATAGCTGAACAGAATCGCGCCGAGCAGGAACGGCACCATGGCGTCGGCGATCGCCGCGCCCTCGCCGAGGCGGCCTCCGGTGATGGCCCGCTCGTAGGACAGCGTCGCCATCAGATGGGTGGCGTTGATCGGGCCCCCCCGGGTGATGGCGTAGACGAGCTGGAAGTCGGTGAAGGTGAGCAGCACCGAGAAGGTCATGACGACGGCGATGATCGGCGACAGCATCGGCAGGGTGACGAAGCGGAACCGCTGCCAGGGGCCCGCGCCGTCGAGCGTCGCCGCCTCGTAGAGCGAGGGCGAGATCGTCTGCAGGCCCGCGAGCAGCGTTATCGCCACGAACGGGATGCCCCGCCAGACATTGGCGGCGATCAGCGACCAGCGCGCGTTCCAAGGCTGGCCGAGAAAATCGATGTACTTATGGATGACGCCAAGTTTGATGAGCGACCAGGAGATGATCGAAAACTGCGGATCGTAGATCCACCAGAAGGCGATCGCCGAAAGCACCGTCGGCGTGACGAACGGCAGGAGCACGACGGCTCGGATGAGCGACTTCATCGGCAGCCGGCGGTTGAGCAAAAGCGCCAGATAAAGACCCAGGCCGAATTTCAGGATGCTGGCCACGACCGTATAGAACGCCGTGTTGAACACCACGAGCCAGAATATCGAATCGTGGGCGAGGGAAATAAAGTTGGCCAATCCGACAAAGCGGCCCGGCTTGCCAATCGAGGCGTCGGTCAGGCCAAGCCAGAAACCGAGACCAAGCGGGTAGGCGAGAAACACCAGCAAAATCGCCGCGGCCGGCGCGATCATGACGACGCCGAGGACATTGGGATCGTCGAGCAGACGAAGCGCGAGCCGCGGCCGCGCCGGCGTCGCGCGCGCCGTTCGCTGGACTGGAGTCAACGAGGCCATCGGTCGCCCGCCCGGCGGTCATGTGGCGACAATCGAGCCTGGCGAATGCCCGCCTCCTTCCGATGATCCAGCTTGGCCGTCTTCGCCAGGGCCGCCGCCTCCGCCATCGTTCCCGCCGGGACGCCGGCTCGGCGCGGCTATGCCCGGCCCGGCTCAGGCGCTGTAGTATCGCTTGACCTGTTCGGCCGCAGCTTGCGCCGCCGCCTTGGGCGACTTGTTGCCGGTGCAGGCCTCGGCGAACATGTCGACCACGACGAAGTCGCCCATGACCGCGGCCGATGCGGTTCCGAGCGAGCCGGAATAGCCGTCGTCGAGCGCATATTTGAGAACATCGCGGAACGGGGTCACCTTCGGATCGGCCGTCCAGGTCGGATTGCCGTCGGTGGCGGGCAGCGGCTGCGCCACATATCCGTTCGACTGCGTTATCCAATAGTCGACCTGCGGCTTCTCCCACATGAAGCGCAGATATTCGCGGACCGCGTTCGGGTATTTGGTGTAGGCATACGCGTAGGTGTTGAGGATGTTCTGCTGCTCGGTCGGCTTCCCGACCGGGCCGATCGGCATGTTGGCATGGTCCATATCTGCGGCGATCGCCCTGATCGCCGGATCGGGCGAGTTCTTGGCGACGGTGTAGATCGATACGCCATTCAGCGTCAGACCGATCTGATCGGCGAGAAAGGCCTTGTTGTTGCTCGGATCGAGCCAGGACAGCACGCCGTCAATATAAGTCGCGTAGAGCTGCTTGGCGTATTCGAGGGCGGCGACCGTCTCGGGCGAGTCGATTACGACCTTGTTGTTGTCATCGACCGTCTTGCCGCCGAAGGCCCACAAGCACCATTGCGTCCAGCCGTTGGCGTCGCCCGTCGCGTGGCCGAGCGCGAAGCCCGGCGGCTTGCCGGCCTTCTTGTAGGCCTGACACAATTTGAGATAACCGGCGGTGTCCTTGGGGAACTCATCGAAGCCGGCGGCGCGCATCGTGCTGATGCGATAGTTCATGCAGCCGCCCGTCGCGCCCTGCGGGAGCGCGATCCAGCGTTTGTCGTGCATTCCGTACTTGCGCGCGATCGGATACCAGCCGCCGTACTTGGCGCCGAGATATTCGGCGACGTCGGTGAGGTCGATCAGCTTTTCCGGGAACTTGAACGGGTCGTCGAGCGTGCCCATGATGATGTCGGGTCCCGCGCCGACATTGGCGGCGACCGCCGATTTCGGCCGGATGTCGTCCCAGCTTTCCGCCTCGATGCGGACTTTGACGCCGGTCTGCTGGCTGAATTTCTTGGTGTTCTCGACAAAGCTGTCGAACTCCGCCTGGATGAACTGCTTCCAGCGCAAGACCCGGATCGAGGCGCCCGGCTCCGGCGCCGGCCCGTTCCAGTCCGGCGCCGCGCGCGCCGTCCCGCCCGGCAGCAGCAAGAGCCCGGCCGCGCCGCCGGATTGCAGGATCCGTCGCCTGGTGATGTCGGCCATGCTGTCCTCCCTGATGCGCGCCGAAGGCCGTCGCGCGCCTTCTTTCGGTCGACCTTACACCGGGCGGCGACGGGGCGCCAAGGCGTAGCGCTGGCCGCGATTTTCGTTGAGCGTGCGAGCGCGCAAGGCGCGAGAGGCGGCGGCGGAAGCGCTGGACAGGCGGTCGGCGCGACATGAGCATGCGCCTTGACGATCCGCCGCCGCGGCTGTGAGATTGGGGCTGCGCGCGCGTCGCGCGAAACTAAGCGCAGGCCGGGGAGGAGACATGGCCGCATCGGCAAGGCGGCGGGCGCTGGGCGCCGCCCGCATCGATCCGCGCGGCGCCCGCCCGGACAGGCCGCCCTCATGAGGCTCGGCGAAGCGCCGGACAGGAGCCTGCTCGATCCGGTCGAGACGGCCTCCCGCGACGAGATCATCGCTTTGCAGACGCGCCGGCTCGCCGCCACGCTGCGCCGCGCCTATGAAGCCGTTCCGGCGATGCGCGCCAAGTTCGAGGCGCACGGCGTCCATCCGCACGATTTCCGGAACCTCGCGGATCTCGCGCTTTTTCCCTTCACCGCCAAGGCGGATCTGAGGGCCAATTATCCGTTCGGCCTTTTCGCCGTGCCGAAAGAAGAACTCGCGCGCGTTCACGCTTCATCCGGCACCACCGGCAAGCCGACCGTGGTCGGCTATACCCTGAACGATCTCGCGATGTGGAGCGAGGTGATGGCGCGGACCATCCGCGCCGCCGGCGGGCGCAAAGGCATGACGGCGCACAACGCCTATGGCTATGGCCTGTTCACCGGCGGACTTGGCTATCATGACGGCGCCGGGCGGCTCGGCTGCGCGGTCGTTCCGGTCTCCGGCGGCATGACCGAAAGACAGGTTCAGCTCATCAGCGATTTCGCGCCCGACATTCTGTTGGCGACCCCGTCTTACGCCCTGTGCATCGTCGACGCCTTTCGCGCCCAGGGCCTCGACCCGCGCCGCTCGTCGCTGAAGCTCGGCTCCTTCGGCGCCGAGCCCTGGACCAACGCCATGCGGGACGAGCTCGAAGAGTCGTTCGATATGCACGCGCTCGACAGCTATGGCCTGTCCGAAGTGATCGGGCCCGGCGTCGCCGGCGAATGCGTCGAGACCAAGGACGGCCTGCATATCTGGGAGGATCACTTTTATCCGGAGATCGTCGATCCCGTGACCGGCGCCGTCATGCCCGAGGGCGCGTTCGGCGAGATCGTCTTCACCTCGCTCACCAAGGAAGCGATGCCGGTCATCCGCTACCGGACCGGCGATCTCACCCGGCTCCTGCCGGGCACGGCGCGCGCGATGCGGCGGATGGAAAAAATCTCGGGCCGATCGGACGACATGATGATCGTGCGGGGCGTCAATGTGTTCCCGACCCAGATCGAGGAGTTGATCCTTCGCGTGCCCAGCCTTTCCCCGCACTATCAGCTCATTCTGACCCGCGAGGGCCGGCTCGACGAACTGGAGGTTCAGGTCGAGGCGCGGCCGGCCTCCGATTTGGATGAGGCGCGCGCGCATGCGGCGGGCGAACTCGCCGCATGCGATGAAGGCGCGGGTCGGCGTTAGCGCGAAAGTGAGCGTGCTCAAGCCCGGCGCGATCGAACGGTCGCTCGGCAAGGCGAAGCGCGTGATCGACAAGAGGCCCAAGACATGACGACGGCGATGGAACCCGCTCTTGCGTCGATGCGCGCCGCCGGCCTCAGCGAACGGGAGGCGCGGGACTGGTCCGAGGCCTTGCCGGGCCCGACCGGCGCCTATGACGCCGACGCTCGCGAGCACAGCGCCTTCTGGCGCCGCTCGGCGGCGCTTCTTGGCAAGCTGCCCCCGAAACCGCGCCGAAACGCGGCCGAGCACGCGGCTGCAGACGCGCTGCTGTCGGCCGCCCGAGCCGCGCGCGAATCGTTTCTGAGCTTCCACGTCGAGCAGATCTACGATCTCCTGACCGAGCGCGGCTCGCGCTTCCGCCGCCTCGACGACCTCGTCTACGCCGCGGCGGCGCTGGTTCCTGGGTTGGTCCCGACTTCAGGAGGAAGTTGGGGCCGAAGCCGTTCACCGCCAGGGCGAGAAGGACGGCGTCGAGATCGACCAGGGCCTCTTTCTTGCCCACGTGCTTGCGCGCCCCCGCATCGGCGAGCATCTGTGTCACGCGATGCTGCTGCCGCGACCGGAAAGCGGGCCGCTTATTGCCGAGTTCGCAGCGCGCGGCTTCCTCGATCTCGGGCCGGCGCGTCTCACGCGAAAGGGCAGGGCCGCCCATCTCGACATGGCCAATCCACGCTTCCTCAACGCCGAGGACGACACGACGCTCGCGCAGACCGAGCTTGCAGTCGACGTGGCGACGCTCGATCCGACGACCCAGATCGCGGTGATGCGCGGCGTTGCGGTCGACAACGAGAAATATCGCGGCAGGCGCATTTTTGGGGCGGGCATCAATCTCACCCATCTCTATCTCGGCAAGATCCCGTATCTCTGGTTCCTGACCCGCGATCTCGGCTATGTGCACAAGCTCCTGCGCGGCGTCGCGTCCCCCGACAGCGTGCCTGACGACGTCAGCGGCCGCGCAACCGAAAAGCTCTGGATCGGCGCGATCGACACGTTCGCCATCGGCGGCCATTGCCAGGCGGCGCTCGTGATGGACTATGTCGTGGCCGCGTCGGACGCTTTCCTCACGCTGCCCGCGCGCAAGGAAGGAATCATCCCCGGCTTTTCGAATTTGCGCCTGCCGCGCTTCGTCGGCGATCGCATCGCGAGGCAAGCCATCCTCTACGAGCGCAGGCTCGATTGCGACAGCCCCGAAGGGCGGCTGATCTGCGACGAGATCGCGCCCGCCGCCGAAATGGACGCCGCGGTCGAGCGCGTCGTCGAGGGGCTGACCAGCGCGGGCGCCGTCAGCGCCATCGGCAACCGCCGCGCCATCAGGGTCGGCCAGGAGCCGCTCGATCTCTTCCGGCGCTATGCCTCGGTTTACGCGCGAGAGCAGGCCTATTGCCACTTCAGCCCGGCGCTGATCGCCAATCTCGAACGCAACTGGGACGCGCGGAACCGAAAGATCTGACGCCGCCCGGGGCGTCCCCGACCGCGCGCTCGCGCTTGACGATTGGCGCGGGCGCCTGTGAGATGGTCCTGCAAGCATAGCAATGGCGGAGCCTTCAGGGAGGAGACATGCCGAGATTGACCGGGCGCGGGCCGATTCCGGGAGGCCTGCTGGCTTTTTGCCGATTCCGCGCCGCGCCGGCGCTCCTGCTCGCGGTCGCTTTGGCGGCCGGAGCCGCCGTCCCCGCGCTGGCCGAGGACAAGGAGGTCGACCTCAGGCTGTCGCTCTGGGTGCCGCCGGCGCATCCGCTGACCAAGTCGGCGAAGGAATGGGCGGACGATATCGCCAAGGAGTCCAACGGCACGATCAAAATCACGATCTTTCCGTCGCAGCAGCTCGGCAAGGCGTTCGACCACTACGACATGGCGCGCGACGACATCGCCGACATCACCTACGTCAACCCCGGCTATCAGCCGGGCCGTTTCCCGATCATCGCCATCGGCCAGATGCCGTTCATGTTCGGCGACGCGCGCAAGGGCACGGCGGCGCTCGATTCGTGGTATCGCAAATATGCGCCGACAGAGATGAAGGACACGCATTTCTGCTTCGCCTTCATTCACGATCCCGGCGCCCTTCACTCCGCCCGCAAGAAAATCGTCGTGCCGGACGACCTGCGCGGCGTGAAGGTGCGCCCGGCGCAGAGCACGATCGCCGAATTGGTGACGCGGCTCGGCGGCACCAACGTCCAGGCCTCCGCCCCGGAGGCGCGCGAGGTTCTCGAGCGCGGCGTCGCCGACGCGATCACCTTCCCCTGGGGCTCGCTCTATCTGTTCGGCATCGACAAGGTCGTCAAATACCATATCGACGCGCCGCTCTACACGACCGTGTTCACCTTCTCGATGAACAAGGACAAATATGAATCGATGAGCCCGGCGCAGAAGAAGGTGATGGACGATCATTGCACGACCGACTGGGCGGTGAAGATCGCCGGACCCTGGGGCGACTTTGAAGCCGCAGGCCGCGACAAGATGCGAGCCGATCCTGCGCATCACGAGGTCTACAAGCTCACCCCGGACCAGATGGCGGCGTGGCGCGCCGAGGTCAAGCCGCTCGAAGCGAGCTGGGCCAAGGCCGTGAAGCAGGCGGGCGCCGATCCGGACGCCGCGCTTGCCGAACTCAAGGCGGCGATCGCGAAGTACGGCGCGGGCCCGTGACCGAGCCGGGGGGCTGGCGGGGCGCGGGAGCGACCGCCAATGCGATGGACAGGTTCATCGACGGCATCGAGCTTGCCGCGGCGGCGTTCATCGGCCTCGTCGCCCTCGATATTTTCGTCTCCGTCCTGCTTCGCTATCTGTTCAGCGCGTCGATTCCCGATTCCTACGATTTCGGCCGGATGCTGCTCGGCATCCTGATCTTCTGGGGCATCGCCGCGACCAGCTATCGCGGCGGCCACATCACGGTCGACCTCGTATGGGCCGCGGCGGGCCCGCGAGGAAAACGCGCGATCGACATCTTCGCCACGCTGGTGCTCCTGTTCGTGGTCGCCGTGCAGACCGCGACGCTGTTCGACAAGGTGCGCACGACCCGGGCCGACCACGTCCTGACCTTCGACCTTCATTTGCCGACCTGGCCGTTCTTCGCGGTCGCCTGGGCGGGCGACGTCTCCGCCGTCATCCTCATCGCCGTGCGCACCTGGCGGCTCATCTTTCACCCCGAGAAGCTCAGCCCCGATCCGGTCGCCAAGGCGCTGGAATGAGGCCAGGGCGATGAGTTCCGATGCGGCGGCCGCGCTCGGCTTCGTCGCGCTGTTCGGCCTGATTCTGCTCCGCGTTCCTGTCGGAATGGCGATGGGGCTGGTCGGCGTGACCGGCTATGCGTCGATCGTTGGTCTCGAACCGGCGCTGAAAATGGTCGGCCAGACCTCGATGCGCACGGTCACCGACTACACGTTCGGCGTCATCCCGATGTTCCTCTTGATGGGCGCCTTCGTCTCGGCCTCCGGCATGAGCCGCGAACTGTTCCGGGCGGCCAACAACTTCATCGGGCATCGGCGCGGCGGGCTGGGTCTGGCGACGATCGCGGCCTGCGCCGGCTTCGCCGCGATCAGCGGCTCGTCGGTCGCCACCGCCGCAACCTTCGCCACCGTCGCCTATCCCGAGATGCGGCGGTACGACTATCCGCAATCCTTCGCCGCGGGGGTGATCGCGGCCGGCGGCACGCTCGGCGCTATCTTTCCGCCCTCGACGGTGCTGGCCGTCTACGGCCTCATCACCCAGCAGGACATCGGCAAACTGTTCATCGCCGGAATCCTTCCGGGCCTGCTCGCGGTCTCGATGTACATGATGACGATCGCCGCCATCGGTCTCCTCAGGCCAGGCTTCCTGCCGGCGGGCCCGCCCAGCGGGTGGAGCGAGCGCCTCCGGTCGCTCCGCGACGTCTGGGCCTCGCTTGCGCTGTTTTTGTTCGTGATCGGCGGACTATACGGCGGCCTGTTCACGCCGACCGAGGCTGGCGGGGTCGGCGCCTCCGGCGCGTTCCTGATCTCGGTCGCGCGGGGAAAGCTCAAGCCCGCCGGCGTGCTCGCCGCGCTCTTGCAGGCGACGCGCACCGCGGCCGCCGTGTTCACCGTTCTGATCGGCGCGCTCCTGTTCGGCTATTTCCTCACCGTCACCGAGGTCCCGCAAAGGCTGACCGAATTCATGACCGGTCTTGGCGTCGGCCGCTACGGCGTACTGGCGCTCATCATGCTCATGTATCTCGCGCTCGGCTGTCTCATGGACGCGATGGCGATGATCATCCTGACCGTGCCGATCGTCTTCCCGGTCGTGACGGCGCTCGGCTTCGATCCGATCTGGTTCGGCATCATCATCGTCATGACGGTCGAGCTCGGCCTCATCCATCCGCCGGTCGGCATGAACGTGTTCGTCATCAAGACCGCGGTCAAGGACATCAGCTTCGCCACCATCTTCAAGGGCGTGCTGCCGTTCATCGTCACCGACATGCTGCGCCTCGTCATCCTGATCGCGTTTCCCTCGATTGCTCTCTATCTGCCAAGCCTGATGTAAGATCAGTTCGAGCCGAACCCGAGAAAGGACATATTCACAATGCCGCGCAAGCGTCCGGAAGAGCTTCGCAGCCATCGCTGGTACGGAGTGAACGATCTGCGCGCCTTCGGCCATCGCTCGCGCACCGCGCAGATGGGCTACGACCGCTCCGATTACGCCGGCAAGCCGGTGATCGGCGATCCTCAACACCTGGAGCGACATCAACGCCTGCCACACCCATTTCAAGCAGCGGGTCGAGGAAGTGAAGCGCGGCGTTTGGGAGGCCGGCGGCTTTCCGGTCGAACTGCCGGCGATGACATTGTCCGAGCCGTTCCAGAAGCCGACGACGATGATGTACCGCAACTTCCTCGCGATGGAGGCGGAGGAAGCCTTGCGCTCCTATCCGGCCGACGGCGCTGTGCTGATGGGCGGCTGCGACAAGACCACGCCCGCGCTGCTCATGGGCGCGATCTCGATGAACCTCCCGGCGATCTTCATGCCTGCCGGCCCGATGCTGCGCGGCTCGTGGCGGGGCGCGGCGCTGGGATCGGGCAGCGACGTCTGGAAATACTGGGCTGAGCTGCGCGCCGGCACGATCACCGAAAGCGACTGGGAGGAGATCGAGCACGGCATCGCGCGCTCTCCCGGCCACTGCATGACGATGGGGACCGCCTCGACGATGACCAGCGCCGCCGAGGCGCTCGGCATGACGCTGCCGGGCGCGGCCTCGATCCCTGCGGCGACTCGCGCCATGCGGTGATGGCGGCGCTGACCGGCAGGCGCATCGTCGACATGGTGTGGGAGGATCTCAAGCCCTCCGACCTGATCACCGAAGATTCGATCCACAATTCCGTGTCCGCGGTCCTTGCGATCGGCGGCTCGACCAATGCCATCGTGCATCTGATCGCGCTCGCGCGCCGTGCGGGCTTGAAGCTCGACATGGAGGCGTTCGACAGAATCGCGCGCGAAACGCCGCTGCTCGCCAACATCCGTCCTTCGGGCGCCTATCTCATGGAGGATTTCTTCTACGCCGGCGGCCTGCCGGCGGTGCTCAAGCAGCTCGCGCTCGGAGGCAGGCTGAAAACGGGCGCGCGCACGGTCAACGGGGCGACGATCGGCGCCAATGTCGAGCGGGCGAAAATCTACAACGAAGACGTCATTCGGCCTTTGAACAATCCCCTCGTCGCCTCCGACAGTCTCGCGGTGCTGCGCGGCAATCTTGCTCCGGACGGCGCGATCATCAAGCCGCCCGCCGCCGAATCGCGCCTGCACAAGCACGCGGGCAAGGCGGTCGTGTTCCAGGACTACAACGACATGGCGGCGCGCATCGACGATCCCGACCTCGATGTCGATGAGAATTCTGTCCTGGTGCTTCAGAACGCGGGGCCGATCGGGGCGCCGGGCATGCCGGAATGGGGCCAATTGCCGATCCCGAAAAAGGTGCTGGCCAAGGGCGTGCGCGACATGGTTCGCGTCTCCGACGCGCGCATGAGCGGCACCAGCTACGGCGCCTGCGTCCTGCATGTCGCCCCCGAATCGTTCGTCGGCGGCCCGCTGGCGCTGGTGCGCGACGGCGACGTGATCGAGCTCGACATTCCCGCCCGCCGCCTGAGCCTGCATGTGAGTGACGACGAGCTCGCGAAGCGCCGCGCGGCCTGGCAGCAGCCCCCGCCCCGCTACGCGCGCGGCTACGGGCGTCTGTTCTCGGAACATGTGAGCCAGGCGAACGAGGGGTGCGACTTCGACTTCCTCGAGCGCGGCGCCCCGACGCCGGACCCCGAAATCCATTAAATCTGAGGCCGAATGCGATGGACCGTCTCCACAATCCTTTCAAGCAGGCGCTGAAATCCGGCCGGTTGCAGGTCGGAATCTGGCACAGCCTGTCGAGCCCGATCGCGGCCGAAATCCTCGCCGACGCCGGGTTCGACTGGATTCTGCTCGACACCGAGCACGCGCCGAACGAACTGCCGATGGTGCTCGCCGAGCTTCAGGCGATGAGCGGCGGAACGGCGCATGCCGTGGTCCGGCCAGCCTGGAACGACGCCGTCATCATCAAGCGCCTGCTCGACGTCGGCGCCCAGTCGCTGCTGATCCCCTACGTCGAGACGGAGGAGGAAGCCCGCCGCGCGGTCATGGCGACGCGCTATCCGCCGGAGGGGTTTCGCGGCTTCGCGGGGCAGGCTCGCGCGTCGCGCTATGGGCGGATCAAGGGATACCACGCCGCGGCCAACGCCGAGATCTGTCTTCTTGTCCAGGTCGAGACGAAGCGCGGGCTTGAGAATCTGGAAAGCATCGCAAGCGTCGAAGGCGTGGACGGCGTGTTCGTCGGCCCGGGCGATCTTTCCGCCGCGCTTGGGTTCCTCGGCCAGCCGAACCATCCCGACGTCATCAAGATCATCGAGGGCATGATCGGGCGGATCAGGGATGCGGGCTCAGCGCCCGGAATCCTGACCGGGGACGCGGAACTCGCCCAGCGCTATATCGAACTTGGGTGCCTCTTCGCCGCCGTGGGCTCCGATATCGGGCTCCTGGCAAGGGGCGCCGATCAGCTCGCGGCGAAATTCAAGGGTCAGAACGCCGGCCGGTGAGCGCGCGCCCCTCGCGCGACGCGCAAAAGAGGAACTGACCGAATGTATACCGCGAGCGCGGCGATGCTCGAGGCGCTTCAGGAAGCCGGCGTCTCCACTATCTTCGCCAATTTCGGCAGCGATCATCCGGCGCTCATCGAAGCGATCGCGGAAGCGCGCTCTTCAGGCCGCCCGATCCCCGCAATCGTGACCTGTCCCAATGAAATGGTCGCGATGACCTGCGCGCACGGCTACGCGCAACTGACCGGACGCGCCCAGGCGGTCGTCGTGCATGTCGATTGCGGCACCCAGTCGCTGGGCGGAGCGGTCCACAACGCCGCGCGCGCGCGCATTCCCGTCTTCGTCTTCGCCGGTCTCTCGCCGGCCACCCAGGAAGGCGAAGCGACCGGGAGCCGCAACGAATTCATCCAGTGGATCCAGGACGTCCCCGATCAGCGGGGCATCGTCCGTGGGTACATGAAATACGACAACGAGCTGCGCAGTCCGCACAACGTCAAGCAGATCGTGCATCGCTCGCTACAGATCGCGCGGAGCGATCCCAGGGGGCCGGTCTATCTCGTCGGCGCCCGGGAAGTGATGGAAGCGGAAACCGGGCGGGTCCCGATCGACCCCGCCGGCTGGGCGCCGATCGCGGCGGCGCCGCTTCCCGAAGCCGCCGTCGAGGGCCTCGTCGATTCCATTCAGAAGGCCGCGCGGCCGCTCATCGTCACCTCTTATCTCGGCCGCAATCCCGCGGCCTTCGCCGAATTGGTCCGCTTCTGCGGCCGGCTTGGCGTGGGCGTGCTCGAATCGGTGCCGAGCTACGTCAACTTTCCGCACAACGATCCGCTCTATCAGGGCAGTCACTGGAACCATCCCTTCCAGAATCGCGCTCTCAAGGAAGCCGATTTCATTCTGGTCGTGGACAGCGACGTGCCGTGGATTCCCACGGTCAGCAGGCCGAGCGAAAAGGCCGAGATCGCCATCATCGACGTCGATCCGCTGAAAGAATCGACGCCGCTCTGGTCGATCGGGGCCCGGCACTGCTATCGGGCCGACGCCGCGACCGCGTTTGCGCAGCTGAACGCCCGCCTCGATCGCATCGACATCGATGAGGCCGCCGCCGCGCGCCGGCGCCGCCACTACGCTAAGCGGAGCGAAGCGCGCAGAGCGGAACTCGCGCGTCTCGAGGCGCCCAAGGCCGACGTCATAACGCCGGAATATCTGACCGCCTGCGTGCGCCGGGCTGTCGGGCCCGACGCGATCGCGCTCAACGAGGGCATCACCAACTATCCGGCGATCTCGGACCACATGGCGCGCGAAAAGCCGGGGACGATGTTCGCGAGCGGCGGCGGGTCGCTCGGCTGGACCGGCGGCGCGGCGATCGGCATGAAACTGGCCGCGCCGGACAAGACGATCGTCGCCCTCACCGGCGACGGCTCTTATATGTTCTCGCAGCCATCCACCGTGCACTGGATGGCGCGCCGCTACCGCACGCCGTTCCTGCAGATCGTCTACAACAACCGCGGCTGGAAGGCGCCGAATTCTCGGCGCTCGCCGTCCATCCGGACGGCTTCGCCAGCCGCGCCAGGGATTTGGACCTGAGCTTCGATCCGCCGCCGGACTATTCCGGCATCGCGGCGGCGGCCGGCGGCGCTTTCGCCCGAATCGTCAAGCGCGCGGAGGATGTCGAGGCGGCGATCGCCGACGGTTTGAGGGCCGTGATCGAGGAGAGCCGCTCGGCGGTTCTCGACGTGTGGCTCTCCGATCCCTGATGGGGCCGTATTCCCCGACGCGCCGATTTCTGGCTTTCCTCGCGGCCCTCTGCTAGAACCGAGGGCAGGGTCTTCCCTCGGTCCTGGGCGCGGATCGCCGCGCGGCCGGCCGGAGGGTGGCGCAGCGGAGAGCTTCATTGCGCGCGCTCGTTCTTTCCCTTGCCTTCCTGTTGGCCATGGGATCTTGCGGCTTCGCCCAGGATCAGACGCTGCGCGGCGTCTACAACCCTCCCGGTTTGACCCCGCCCGCGAAAACCGTCGGCAAGTCGACGCTGTCCGCGCCGGATTCCGGCCCCATCGGCACCGGTCCTCGCGTCACGATCTCCGGAGAGCCGACCCGTGACCAGATCCTGCCGAACGACGTCACTCCCGCCCCGATCCCGGATCGGCCCGGCTACGGGAAGGCGATCGTCAACGGCCGCCGCGTGATCGTCAACCTCAGCAACAATCGCATCTACCAGGTCCTGGATCGCTAGGGCGCGTCCCGGCATCCGTCCCGCGAGACCGCTTCCGGCGACGGCCGGCAGGCGGACCGGCATGCGTTAATTTTCTGTCAACCCTACTCGGCGATGATTGACCATCCGTCAGCGCTCCGCTGCGCCGCCGCGGGCCAAGCGACTGACCCCGAACGCCCGGGGCGCCCCAGCCTCGCCCGCCTCGAAGGATGTGACAATGAGAACGATGTCGCGCCGAGAGCTCCTGACCCTGGCCGCGACTGGCGCCGTCGCCCTTGCGACGCCCGCGAGAGCCGACGCGCCCGCGCAATTCGCCCCGGAGGAAGTCATCGACGACGGCCAGCGGTTCTTTGGCACCGTTTCGCGCGGGCTCGCGCAAGGGGTCCAGGAAGCGTGCCGCCGCTGGGGCCTGCCCAATGCGTATATTCTCGGTCAGGAAGCCTCCGGCGCCTTCGTGGGCGGGCTTCGATACGGCGAAGGCAAGATGTTCACCCGCAACGCCGGCAATCAGCGGATCTATTGGCAGGGGCCGTCGATCGGCTTTGACGCCGGCGCCGACGGCGACCGGACAATGATGCTGGTCTACAATCTGCCGGACACGGGGGCGATTTTTGACCGCTTTGGCGGGCTGGACGGCTCCGCCTATTTCGTCGGCGGCCTGGGCTTCACCGCTCTGGGCGCCAAGGGCGTCGTCGTGGTTCCCATCCGCACCGGACTGGGCTGGCGCCTCGGCGTCAATCTCAACTATCTCAAGTTCACCCAGCGGGCGACCTGGAATCCCTTCTGACGGCGCGGACCCGGAACGGAGAGCTTTCGGGGCGCGAAAGCGCCTCTGGACGGCCTCGGACCGCGCCGGATAGAGCGCTCCCGATTGCGCCCGTCCGAGGTCGACCTTGACGCCTCCGCGCTCGCGCGTGTTGAACTCGGCGCCGATCGAGCGCCCGAAACGGCGAGGCAACGGAGATGAGCATGGCGGCCCAAGGCCTGAAGGAGATGGCTCGGAGCAAAAGTCCGAAGCTCGGCCATTTCATCGTGGAGTTCGCCACGCCCGGAATCGGGCATATCCTCAAGTCGGCGGGATGCGATTTCGTTCTGTTCGATCTCGAGCATTCCGGATTCGGATTCGAGACCGTCAAGAGCGCGATCCGTTATTTCGAGGCCGCCGACCTGCCGGTCATCGTGCGCGTTCCGTCGAAGGAATATCACCATATCGCGCGCGCGATGGACATGGGCGCCGAGGGCCTCATGCTGCCCATGGTCGGCAACGTGAACGAAGCCCAACATATCCTGAAGTCGATGAAGTACACGCCCGATGGAGGGCGTGGCGTCGCGCTTCAGGTCTCCCACGACCGGTATCGCCCCGGCGCCGTCGTGGACAAATTCGTCGCGGCGAACAGACGCAGCACGTTCTTCTGCCAGATCGAGACCGCGGAGGGAGTCGAGAACGCCGACGCCATCGCCGCCCTTCCGGGAGTCGACTGTCTTTGGGTGGGCCATTTCGATCTTTCGGTCTCGCTCGGCGTCCCGGGCGATTTCGGCTCGAAGATTTTCACCGACGCCATCGCGCGCGTCTCGAAGGCGACGCGGGCTCATGGCAAGTCTCTCGGGCGCCTCGTCCCGACGGTTGAGACGGGGATCGATCTTTTCGGCCAGGGATTCGATTTCATCTGCTATTCCGGCGACGTCTGGGTGCTGCACGACGCGCTCAAGGGCGCGATCGACAGATTGCGCGAAGGCTGCGCAGCGGCCGGAAAGCCCAAGACTGCCGGCCGCAAGCGGTGAGCGCGCCCTTTCGGGTCGCCCTCTCCGGCGATTTCCGCAAGCCCGACGGCTCCCCGGTCTATCCCGATTTCGACCTCGAGCCGTTGCGCCGGGCGCCGAATGTCGAGTTCGCGTATCTCGAACCGCGCAACCCGATCGAGGCCGGGCAGATCAGGGATTTCGACGCGCTGATTCTTCTCGGCCACCGTTTCACCAAGGACAGCATCCACCCGAACGGACGGCTCGCTGTCGTCGCGCGGTTCGGCGTCGGCTACGACACGGTCGACGTGGAGGCCTGCACGCGGGCGGGGATCGCGCTCGCCATCGCGCCGGACGGCGTGCGGAGGCCCGTCGCGGTTTCGATCATCACCTTCATTCTGGCTCTCAGCGGCAAGTTGATGGTGAAGGACCGGCTCACGCGCGAAGGCCCGGCCGGTTTCGCCAAACGGGGCGAGCACATGGGCCTCGGCCTTGTCGGACGGACGCTGGGATCGGTCGGGATCGGCAATATCGGGGCCGAGCTCTTCCGTCTCATCAAGCCCTTCGACATGAAGGTGATCGCCCACGATCCGTTCGCGGACCCGAAGCTCGCGGCCGAGCTTGGAGTCGAACTGGTTGATCTCGACGCGGTGTTCAGCCGCTCCGACTTCGTCAGCGTGAGCTGCCCGCTGACCCCGCAGACCCGCCATCTCGTCAACGCCGAGCGCCTCGCGCTGATGAAGCCGACCGCCTATCTCATCAACACCGCGCGGGGACCGATCGTCGACCAGAAGGCGCTGACCCAGGCGCTCAAGGATCGCCGGATCGCCGGCGCGGGGCTCGATGTCCTGGAGAAGGAGCCGCCCGACGCCGACGATCCGATCCTCAAGCTCGACAATGTGATCCTCGCTCCGCACGCCCTTTGCTGGACGGATCAGTGCTTCGCCGGCAACGGCGCCGCCGATGTCCGCGCCGTCCTTGACGTGATGAGCGGCCGCGCGCCGCGCGCCGTCGTCAACCGCGACGTGCTCGAAACGGCGGGATGGAAAGACCGCCTGGCCGGGTTCCGGCGCCGTTTCGCCGAATAGGCGCGTCCGCCTACGCTAGGCCGGACCGCAACTGGCTGGCGCCGTAGCTTACGTAAGTTTTGTGCCGGGCGGCGGTCGCCCACCGAAAGGGGGATGGCGCAGGCCGACCAGCGCAGCCCCAGACCATCCACCTGGCGACGGGCGGACCGAAACGGCGCCGCAACCCCTTGGAATCGCTGGATCAGGACTCGAAAACGGCGCGCCGCGCCCGCCCTTGTCCGGGGTGTCCGCTCGAGCGCGCGCTTGCTCTTCCCCCGCGCGGCCGAATCCCCCATATTCGGCCCATGCCCGCCCCCAAAAGCCCCGCCCGCGCCGCGCGCGGCAAGGCGTCGCGGCCCGACGTCAACCCGCTCGACGGCCATCTGGCCGAATTGCTCAATCCCGCGCTCGCCGAGCCGCGGCGCGGCTTCGGCGAAGCGCCGCAGCCGAAGTTCGAGGGCGCCTTCCCCGAGAGCCATCCGCGCGGCCTGACCGGCGCGGCGGTGTCGGCCGATTCGCTGAAAGCCCTC
>CAVULN010000053.1:0-190816 GCA_963742305.1 uncultured Alphaproteobacteria bacterium | reverse complement strand
GTCAAGGTCAGAACCGCGAGACGCGAGCGAAAAAGGGAAGAGGGCGAGCCGAAGAAAGGCGCGAGCAGCTCCGCATCTGGATCTGGATGGCGTTGGGAATTGTGAGGGGATCGATGATGGAATCGACCGGCGCGGGCGACACGGCGGCGACGGGGTTCGTTGCGGCGAGACGTCATTTGAAGGCCAGGGCGGTCGACGAGTTCGTGGTCCTCTGGTCCTTCCTCGATCCCTGCAGGTCGTTCCGGCTTCCGTCAACCAGGGCACCGCGCGTGAGCATGGATCTCGATCCTCCGATGCAGGGCTTCGCCCTCCACCACGTGGCCGTCTTTCTCGGCCAGGTGATGATGCTGTTCGAAATCTTCGACCCCGGACGGTGGCTGCGGAGGCTGCCTACTCATCTGATCTCGACCCAGACCTTCTCCTCTCCACGGCTCTTTCTCGTTCCACTTGCTGGAAAAGGCGATTGAAGGACTGCTCGGGAAAGATGATTGCGGAGGAGCCCGCCTCGATTTGGGGGCGGTGGTCTCACTGGAATTCCCCAGGCATCACCGTGACTCCCTTTTATTGCGCTATCTCATTTTCGGTCTGAGGAATTTGAGCCTGGCCATGGGCGAGGGGGCGGCTTGGGGTGGGCGCACTCTCCCTGATGAGCTGTTCGCGGAAGAAGGGCGACTGGTGAGAAGGCGCGCCGCGCGAATCCGCAGCCTCTCGGTTGCGTCAACTGGGCCGAAGACTTTATCTCGGAGGCTGGTCGGCGGCCCTCGGTCGGAAGGTCCGGAATACGGCTCTCGCCCGGGTCCGCCGTGCAGGGGATGGCTGCCCGACTGCGACGAATTCAAGGAATTTCTCGCACGCAGGGAAACGCGGCCTCGCCATAGGCGTTATCATTGGCGCGGCGTTCTCGGTAGAAGATCGTCGACTCGCTCAATGAGTACAGCATCATCATGCCGATTGATCGGCATCGCCGGCAAGCGGACTTTACGCAACCATTCACATCCCGCTCTCGAGCAATGTGACCGCGACCAATCTGGAAGACGCGAAGAAGCAGGTGGCGCTCCGGCCTATGGCGACTTCATCAGCGTGGTGATCAACTTCGTTATCGTCGCTGTCGTGCTGTTCATCGCTTATCAAGGGGATCAATGTCATGACCAGGAAGGCGGCCAGCGGCGCCCTCGCTGGTGCTGCCCAGCGAGGAAGTCGTGCTGACCAGACCGGCGACGGACTGGCGAGCGGCTGGAACGACTGGCTGGCCGTCTCGAGGCCGACCTCGGCGACCGCGGACGCGCTGTTCGACGTGACCTTGCTCTCCGCCATGAGGGAAGCCCCGGTTTCGCGCCATCCAGAATGACGCCTGCGCCAGGAGGCTGGTAGGCGAGCAGACCGCCGCCGAGGCGAGCGCGGATCGCGCCGAAGCCGGCGAGCGCGACCAGCGCCGCGCCGACAGCCATCTGGATCGAGCCACAGAGGCCCTGGAGGCCGTTCCGGCGACGGCGCTGGATTCACGCTGATCGCCTGACGAGGGCGGCCGGCTGCGGTCCACTCCGACGCTGAAGGCGACATCGTCGCCATCATTCCGGCCAGCGTCTCCCGGTCCGCCGCCACGAGGGCGAGGAGCAAGGCCGCTGCGGACGCTCAGCGCGTTGGAGACCACCAGAAACCGGTTGAGCGAAAAGCGCCCGATCAGCTGGAGCCGCGAGAAAGGCCGCCGAGCCAGAGGCCAGGATGAGCAGTGCGAGAAAATCTCGATGCTTGTGGTTGACACATGGAGCTCGATTGATCAAAATGAACGGCGCGCAGGCGACGAACGATAGGGGATGTCGTCGCGCAGGCGCCGCCGATGGCGAAGCCCAGGACTCTCGGGACCCCAGGAAGACGAACCGTGTCGCGCGCATATCGCGGAGACGCTGAAGACCACCGTCTCGGGACGCGTCTCCGGCAGACGCGCCACGCGAGCGCGAACTTTGGGCGACTGCAGGGCGACAAGACCGATCAGGATCTGTTCGCGACCGCACAGATCGCGGACGCCTCATCAGCGGAGCAATCGCGGGCCCCGCGCTCATGTCGAGCAGATTGCAAGCGCAAGCCGTTGTGCCGCCTCGTGGGCGAGACGTGTCGCGGATGATGGCGCGGGCGATACGGTGGAACATCCTCCGACCGCCTGCAAAAAGCGCGCCAGGATGAGGATGTGGACGTCCGGAGCAAAGACGGTGGCGAGGCTCGCGATCGTGAATATGGAAAGGCCCGCGAGCAGCGCCGGCCTCCGGCCGAAGCGATCCGACGCGGGCCCATAAACCAGCTGACCGACCGCCAGGCCCAGGATGTAGAGACTGATCGTCAGTTCGAGCGCCGCAGGGGTCACGTGAAGGTCCCTGGCCGCAGCGGGCAGCGCCGGCACGAATATGTGCATGCCGAGGGTGCCGCTGAAGGTGAACAACCCCAGAAGCCAGAGCGGAACAATGGCGCGACCGAGGCTCATCGGTTAGCTGCCCGCTTGCGCTCGCTCGTCTCCGCTCGCGGATAGGGGAGGCTCAGGAGCCGGTCCCGGACCGTTTCGAGCAGGCGGAGCGACCGCACGAGGTCGTCGTCCGAGACCTCGCCGAGGACGGCGTCGCGAATTTCGAGCGATACGCGCTCGACCTGATCGACCGTCCGGCGGCCGCGCGGCGTGAGCGCGAGGCTCTTGGCGCGGCGGTCGGCGCGGTCCTCGCATCGCTCGATGAGGCCTGAATTTTCAAGCGAATCGAGCAGACGAACCACCGAAGATCCATCGAGGGACAGAGACGCGGCCAGTTCGTTCTGCCGCATCGGAGCTTCAGAGCGAGCGATCCGCAGCAAGGGCAGCCATGTCGCTTCCGTCAGTCCATAGCCCTGCAGCCGGCCGTCGACCGCACGCCGCCATTCCCGCGCCACATGGGCGACGAGAGGCGCGAACCGCGCTCGAGCGTCTTTCGGGGCGGGCGTCATAGCGACCCAATGCATGACATATAAATTGATGATATGTCAATTATCTCACGCGCCCCTGCCCCTATCCGTTAGCTGGCGGTTGTTCGGCCGCCCCATAGTCGCCGCGGATTGATGATCGAGTCCTCGCGCGACAGACCTGTTGGAGGCGCGAATTATGATGCGACACCGGCTTCTTCCCTTGCAGCGCTCGCGGCTTTGGCGATTGCGCCTGCCGCCCGCGCCGACTCGGATCAATCACCCGAACCGGCGATGGAGAGAATGCAGCGTTGGGCCGCTGACCACGATGCGTTCCTCGACGCGAAGCTCGCCGGTCTCAAAGGCGTCGGAGTTCCCGTTTATGGTCGTCCATGTCGTGATGATGGTTTTCCATCCACTCCAGTCTTTCGGGCGCGGCAGCCCCGTCATCCCCATCTCCCCATGCCGCCCATCATTCCTTCGTGCATCATGCCGCGGCCGTGATGACCGCGCCCCATCATGAAGAGTTTCCGGCCGAGCAGCCCGAAGCGTCGCTTCTGCGAATTGTCGAGGCTCGCGTATAGAGGCTCGGCGGCGGCGGCGACCTTCTCGATCGCCGCGCCGCGCGCGGACATGCCCTGGCCAAACGGCCTCGAGGCGGTCGATGGGAGAAACCCCTTCATCGGGCGCGCCCTGCGTCATTGTCTCGTGCATCCTTCGGATGCGCTCCATGATCGATTTCATCTGTGCCATATGCAGCTTCGCTGCGTCGCGAACCGCCGCTTCAAACGGCGGCCAGAGTTTGTCCTGGTCCGGAGTCGAAGTCCCAGGCCCGCCTAGAGCGAGTTGCTTTTGGTTTTACGCATAGCCTGCGTTTCTGAGGTAGGCGGCGCATTCGCTTGCGGGAAAGCGTTTGAGGATTTCGCCGCAGGCGGCGGAGATGGCCTCGTAGGTTCGCGCTCCGAGTTTTCGCAGCAGGGTTTTGAACTTGGCGAAGAGCGGTTCGATCGGGTTGAGGTCAGGGGAGTATTTCGGCAGGAAGACGAGGCGAGCTCCGACGTCGCGGATCGCCTTCCGCACGGCCTTGACTTTGTGCGAGCCGAGATTGTCGAGGATCACGACATCGCCGGCCTTTAGCGTCGGGACGAGGACCTGTTCGACATAGGCGCGAAAGCGCTCGCCGTTGATGGGGCCGTCGAACAGGCAGGGCGCGTCGATGCGGTCTGAGCGCAAAGCGGCGAGGAAGGTCGCGGTCTCCCAGTGGCCGTGCGGGACCTTGTCGATGAGGCGCTCTCCCTTCGGCGCCCAGCCGTAGAGGCGGGTCATGTTGGTTTTGGCCCAGGCCTGCCCTCGGGCTCGCCCAGGGTCTCGTCGATAAAGACGAGGCGGGCGGGATCGATGCGGCTCTGATAGGTTCGCCAGCGCGTCCGATGCCGGCGGATGTCCGCCCGGTCTTGTTCGCGCGCGACGAGCGTCTTTTTTTGAGCGTGACGCCGATCCGGCGGAAGAACCGGCTCATCATCGAGGTGTCGGCCTTGACGCCCTTCTCGGAGCGAAGCCGGTCGCACAGCTTTTGAAGCGTGAGGTCCGACTTCTCGGCGCGCGCGGCCTCGAGGAACTCCCGGTGCGGCATCAAGGCCGAAGGACGATGGCCGCCGTGTCCCACCGGTCCGCGCAAGCCGTCGCGTCGGTAGCGCTCAAGCCACTTGATCGCCGTCGACTTGCTCACCTCGTAACGGCGCGCCGCGGCGCGGCAGCTCATCCCGCCCTTCCTAACCGCATCGATCACGCGGTTGCGCAAATCTTGAGAAAAAGGCTTCGGCATCTCCTGCTGACCTCCACCCAGCAAGGAGTTTGAATCACAACCAAGGCGATTTGGCAATCCCCCACCCGATTCAAGCCAAAATCAGACTGCTCTAAGCGTTTGAAAAAGCCCGATCGGCGCCAGGAATTGTCAGGCCCGGGCCCTACGTGATGACCGTGGGCTCCTTCCGCCCGGTGCGCTGCTCGATCCCGGCAAGCTCGCGCGAGAGCGCGATGAGGGGGGCAAGCGCGGCCTGCGTCTCCTGATCGAGCTTGCCCGACGGCGCCTCGTAATGCTCGATATAGACGCGCAGCGTCGCGCCGACGGTGCCGGTGCCCGAGAGCCGGTAGACGATGCGCGAGCCGCCTTCGAACATCACCCTGATCCCCTGATCGGCCGCATCCGAGCCGTCGACGGGATCGTGATAGGCGAAGTCGTCGGCCGCCTCGACCTTGCGGCCGCCGAAGGTCTTCCCCGGCAACGTCTTGGTCGCGTCGCGGAGCGCGCTCATCAGGCCCTGGGCGGCTGAGAGGTCGATCTCCTCGTAGTCGTGGCGCGTGTAATAATTGCGGCCATAGGTCCGCCAGTGTTCGCGCACGAGGTCGGCGACCGGCATGCGGCGCGTGGCCAGGATATTGAGCCAGAACAGCACCGCCCACACGCCGTCCTTCTCGCGGATGTGGTTCGAGCCGGTGCCGAAACTCTCCTCGCCGCAGAGCGTGGCGAGGCCAGCGTCGAGCAGGTTGCCGAAGAACTTCCAGCCCGTCGGCGTCTCGTAGGACTTGATCCCGAGCTTCGCGGCGACCCGGTCGGCGGCGGCGCTGGTCGGCATCGAGCGCGCGACGCCGGCGAGGCCCTTGGCGTAGCCCGGCGCGCAATGGGCGTTGGCGGTGAGGATCGCGAGCGAGTCCGACGGCGTCACATAGACCCCGCGGCCCAGGATCATGTTGCGGTCGCCGTCGCCGTCCGAGGCGCCCCCGAAATCCGGCGCGTCGGCCGACATCATGAAGTCATAGAGGTCCTTGGCGTAGGTCGGATTGGGATCAGGATGATGGCCGCCGAAATCGGGCAACGGCGTGCCGTTCACCACGGTTCCGACGCCGGCGCCGAGTTCGTCCTCGAAAATCGCATGCGCGTAAGGGCCGGTGACGGCGTGAAGCGCGTCGAAGCGCATGCGGAAGCCGGAGCCGAACAAAGCCCGGATCGCCTCGAAGTCGAACAAGGTCTTCATCAGCGCGAGATATTGCGTGACGGGGTCGATGATCTCGATCTCGGTCCCCTCGACCTTGACCGTCCCCAGCGTGTCAAGGTCGAGGTCGGGAGCGTCGGCGATCTTGTAGGCCGAGATCGTCTTGGTGCGGGCGAAGATCGCTTCGGTCACGCTCTCCGGAGCCGGCCCGCCGGCGCCGATATTGTACTTGACGCCGAAATCGCCCTTCGGCCCGCCGGGATTGTGGCTGGCGGAGAGGATGATCCCGCCATAGGCCTTCAGCGCTCGGATCAGCGCCGAGACCGCCGGGGTCGAAAGGATCCCCCCCTTGCCGACCACGATCCGTCCGAAGCCGTTCGCGGCGGCGATCTTGACCACGACCTGGATCGCCTCGCGGTTGAAGTACCGGCCGTCGCCGCCCAGCACCAGCGTCTTGCCCTGATAGCCTTCGAGCGAATTGAAAATCGACTGGATGAAGTTTTCGAGATAGCCGGCCCCCTGGAAGACCGCGACCTGCTTGCGCAGACCCGACGTTCCCGGCCTCTGGTCCGGGAACGGCTTGGTGGCGACGGTTCGGATCATTGGCGTTCTCCTCTGGACGGCTTTTGCGGGAACTTTCGAGCGCCCGGTCAGGCGCTTTAGGTCACCGCTGACGAGGATCGACTCCTATCACGCGGCTTCGTCGACCGGACGAAGCCGCAGGCCGCCTACTGGCGCTCGGCCTCCCGAGCGCGCGCCGCCGATGAGGTCCTCGCGAGGAAGGCCTCAGCTGGCCACGACCTCGTTCACCTGCATGACCGGCTCGATCCTGGTGTAGTTGGGAATGTCGCCAAGGATTTCCGCGCCATGCTTGGCGAGCGCCTTCTGAAGCGCGTCGGCCGAGGGGAATTTGATGTGGGCGATGGCGAGATAGGGCGCCTTGCCGCCCGCCGGGTCGGAGACGCCCTTGTCGAATTCGCAGCTGACCATCCCCTCCGGCTTCAGTCGTGAGACCACCAGCTTGTGATGGTTGCCGAAATAGTAGTCGTAGTTGAAGGCCTCGCCATCCTTCGCCGGATAGAGAACCATCAGTCGAATCATCTCTTTCTCCTTGCTGCGAACCTCAGGCGATGGCTTGCCGCCGCGGGCCCCTGCCCTGTTGTGTGTCGGGCGCGCGGCAATTCGCTGCGCCGCGGACGAGTTCGCTGGTACGCCGACAACGAGCGTTTCGTCGCCGGACCGCGAGAATGGGCCCGGCGACCAAAATCTCAGTTCGGGCCAGTTCGAGGCCCGGCTGAAGTCTCAGTGATGCAGCTTGTAGCAGTGCCCGCCGCCCCTGTGCCTGACGCGCGCGCGACAGGCCTCCAGCGTCGAGAATGAGCAGTCGGGATGTCCCTGGGCGGTCGATCCCCTTAGCTGGGCGCAGAACTTGGCGGCGTTGGCGGGGCCTTCGGGATAAAGAACGAAGCCCGCCGAGAGAAGCATCATCGCGGCGGTAATGGCCAATCTTGAACTCGACATAGCAAATCCTCCCTGTGAGATTTTAGGACCGTTCGTCATCGCGAGCCTCGCGAACGCGAACTCGGCGCGGCCGAGGCTACTGCGGACCCGATGAACTGAGCCTGAATGCCGGTCATGTCATTGCTTCGCGCAGACGATCACCGCCTGCGCCCCGCCGTCGCAGCTTGCGCCGGTCGTGCCATCGATGCGCACAAGCGCGCCGCCGGCGCAATAGGCGCTGGCCATGATCTCGCCCGCGCCGCAGGTGGCCCCGGCCGGACCGCTGACCACCCGGAAACTCGCGCCGGCGCCCGGCGGCCCTTGCGGACCGGGCGTCCCTGCCGCTCCGGCCGGCCCCTGCGGCCCAGGCGGCCCGATGCGCCCTGGCGTTCCCGCCGCGCCGTTAGACCCGGGCGGGCCGGGCGGCCCGGAAGGTCCGGTATGCCCGAGCGGTCCCGCAGGCCCAGTCTCGCCCGAAGCGCCCTTCGGTCCCTCGGGGCCGGGCGCGCCGACGTCGCCCTTGGGCCCAGCCGGCCCCGGGAGGCCGGCCGGTCCGGTCCTGCCCGCTTCGCCAGTTGGTCCCTGCGGCCCCGCTGGGCCCCGCGGCCCCAGTTCGCCCTTCGGGCCAGGCGACCCGGCCGCCCCGAGGTCGCCCTTGGGCCCGGCCGGCCCTGGGGGCCCGGCCGGCCCGGTCTTGCCTGGTTCGCCCGTAGGTCCTTGAGGTCCCGCTGCACCCTGAAGCCCCGGTTCGCCCTTCGGTCCAGGCGTTCCGGCCGGCCCGATCGCGCCAACCGCGCCAGCCGCGCCAACTTCGCCCTTGGGCCCGGCGGGCCCAGGCGGCCCGGCTGGCCCGAGCGGTCCCAAAGGTCCAGCCGCGCCAACTTCGCCCTTCGGCCCGGCGGGCCCAATCGGTCCAGCCGGTCCAATCTCGCCGGAAGCGCCCTTGGGTCCCTCGGGACCAGCCGCGCCCTCGGGCCCCGGCTCGCCTTTCGGTCCCTGCAGCCCGGGCGCTCCGGCGACGCCCGGATCGCCCTTCGGCCCCGCCGGGCCGTCGGGACCTGGCGGCCCGGGCGGTCCAGCCGGCCCAACCGGTCCGGGTTCGCCTTTCGCGCCGCGCGGACCTTCCGGCCCCGGGTCGCCCTTCGGCCCCAGCGATCCGATAGCGCCGATCACGCCCTGAGCGCCCTTTGGTCCCGCGGGGCCGGCTGGGCCCCGCTCCCCCTGAGGCCCCGGCGGGCCCTCGTCGCCCTTCTCGCTCTTGCCGCAGCCCGAAACGGCGAGCAGGGCCAAAATCGCGGCGCCGGCGACGAGTGACCGCATGCGTTTCCTCCCCCGATCGGGCTTCATGGGGCCGCTCTCACTAGAGGCGGTCCGCTCCCAGTCCCGATCAACCTGTCTAGACGAGCGTGCCCGCCTCGCGCCACAGCCGCCGACCGCCGACCCAGCCCTCAAGCTCCGCCGAAAAAAGCAGTCTGCAGCATGAGCGAAAGGCCTATCGCAGATGCGCGCGCCGGATCAAGACGGAGGCTGGTCCGCGCGATCGCGGCGAAACGCCGCGCCATCCGCGCGCCTCAATCGTGAGGTGGATCGCGCGCCGGTCAGAATTCGAGAGGAAACTCATGCATCCGAGCCGTCGTTCGTTCCTTGCCGGCCTCGCCGCGGCCGCGGCGCCGCTTGGCGCGCGCGCCGCTCCTGTCCCCGAAGAGCGGCTGAAGGACGCCACGACGCGGCTCGCCGGGATCGAGGCCAGCGCAGGCGGCAGGCTTGGCGTCTTTGTGCGCGACACGGGGACCGGCTCGAGCCTCGCGCATCGGGCTGATGAGCGCTTTCCGATGTGCAGCACGTTCAAGCTCTTGACCGCCGCCGCCGTGCTCAAGCGCGTCGACGCGGGCGCCGAGCGCCTCGACCGGAAAATCGCCTACGGGCCTGCCGATCTCCTCAGCTACGCGCCGGTCTCCAAGGTGCATGTCGCCGAGGGCGGCATGACGGTCGCCGATCTTTGCGCCGCGGCGATCGACTGGAGCGACAACACCGCGGCCAACCTGATCCTGCAAACGATCGGCGGACCGCAGGGCTTCACCCGTTTCGCCCGCTCGCTCGGCGACAAGGTTACGCGCCTCGACCGCAACGAGCCGAGCCTGAATGAGTTGACGCCTGGAGACGAACGCGACACGACGAGTCCGCGCGCTATGGCCGGGGACGTGCGGCAGGTTCTGCTCGGCGACACGCTGTCCGAAGCCTCCCGCCGCCAGCTCGAGACCTGGCTCATCGGCGACAAGGTCGGCGACAAGCGGCTGCGCGCGGGGCTGCCGCCCTCATGGGGCATCGGCGACAAGACCGGCAGCGGCGAGCACGGAACGGCCAACACGATCGCGATCATCCGGCCGCCGGGCCAGGCGCCAATCATCGCGGCGGTCTACTACACCCAATCGTCCGCGCCGATGGACGCGCGCAACGCGATCCACAAGGAGATCGGGACGCTGATCGCGGAAACGTTCTGAGCGTGGCTCCGTCCGCCCGTCGGTACTAGCGAGCTCCAGCCTTAGGTGGAAGCGCAGGAAAGGCCGCCTCAAGGAAAGGAGCGCAACGAGCGCCTGTCGGCCATCGCCGCCCGTACAAAAAAGGGCCGGCTCGCGCCGGCCCCTCTCTACTCTAAGACACTTCGCGAGCCTCAGCTGCCCCCGCCGACGCAGGTGTCGGCGGTCTTCGGCGTGCAGACATCGAGACCGGTATAGAACGGATCGCTCGGCCCCGGCTTGCCGTCCTTGATGTCCTTCAGGAAATACATCGCCTTGTATCCCATCTCGAACGGGCGCTGGCCGACCTGGCCCGAGGACAGGCCCTTCTTCATCAGGTCGATCTGCACCGGCAGCGTGTCGGCGACAACGAGGGCGAGCGAGCCGTCGGCGATCCTGTCCTTGTACTTGCTCGCGACCTTCTCGTAAGCGTCAGGCACGAATTGCGGGAAACCGCCGGTCGGCGTGAACGCGTCGAGCTTCGGATATTTGGCGAGGATGTCCTCCATCTGCTGCACCGAGAGCGGGAAGTCGTCGTTGGTATAAAGCGGACAACCCGCGACCTCGGTCCAGCCATTCTGGCCCGTGAGACGCTCGCCGGGCGATTCAGCGCTCTTCTTGCCAGCCAGCGTATCGCGGATGCCCTGCATGCGCTCATTGTGGTTGGCCGCCGCCGCGCCCCCCGACTGGATGCAGATCGTGCCGCCCTTGGGTTTGATCTGCATGACAAGCTTGGCGATGTTGGCGCCGATGTCGTAGTTGTGCGTTCCGACATAAGCCGCGCGCAACCCCTTGTCCTGCGGCAGGAGGTCTGAGTCCCAGGTGAGCACGGGGATCTTGTTTTTCGCGGCGTCCTTCAGCGCGTTGGCGATCGCTGGAGCGTTGGCCGCAGACACCGCAATGCCGTCGACTTTTTTGGTGACAAGATCCGCGACCATCTGCGCCTGCTCATCACCGCCACCGTGTTCTCCTGGCCCGATATAGAGGCACTTGACCGCGCCATTAAGTTCCTTCTCCGCCTTCTTGCACCCGGCCAGCGCCTGGTCGAAGAATGGATTGTTGGTGTTCTTCGGCACCAGCGCGAAGGTATAGGGATCAGCCGCCTGCGCCGAGGCCGAAACGGCGACCAAGGCCCCCAGCGCCACAGCGCCGGTCAACAACACTTTCAACATTGCCTTACTCCTCCCAGTTTGACGCGGGCCCCCTCGGGGGTTATTCGCGTTTTGCTCCCCGGATCTTTCCGAGGTAAACCGCTGCAATCAGGAACACGCCGACGAACGTGCCCTGCCAATTCGAATCGACGCCGGCCATCAGAAGCGAATTGCGGATGACGAAAATCAGCGCCGCGCCGATGAAGGCGCCGTAGGCGCTCGCTTCGCCGCCCATGAGATTCGCGCCCCCGATCACCGCGGCCGAGATCGCGAGAAGTTCATAGGTGACCCCGAGCGCGTTGATCGCCGATCCCTCCCAGCCGACAGCCAGGATCGCCGCGAAGGACGCGGCCAGGCCCGAGACGACGTAGACCTCGACCTTGATCCGATTGACTGGAACGCCGGTCAACAGAGCCGCATGCTCGTTGCCACCGATCGCCAGCACATGGCGGCCCCAGCTGGTCATCTTGTACACGATGGCGAGCAGCGCGGTCAGAGCGATGAGGAACAGCAGCGGGTAGCTCAATTGCAGCGTTGGACCGATATTCACCGCCCCGCTCCCGAGGGCCTTAAACGCCGGGCCGCCAGGGCCGAATTTGTAGATCATGCGGTTTCCGGACAGCACGACCGCGGCCGAGCGCGCGATCGCCAGCATGCCAAGCGTGGTCACGAACGGCGAGATGCCGGCATAAGCGATGATGAGGCCGTTGATGAGCCCCGTGACGCCCCCGGCTGCGAGGCCGACGACAATGGCCGCCCAAGCCGGATAGCCGGCCTCGAGCGTGAGTCCGCTCGCCACCGCCGTCAGACCCATGATCGAGCCGACCGAGAGATCGATCCCGCCCGTTGCGATGACCGCGGTCATGCCCAGCGCCATGATGCCTATGAACGAGAAATTGCGGGTGATGTTGAAGAAATTGTCGGTGGTGGCGAAGGACGCGGGCTGCAAATAGCTCATCACGACGCAGATGAGCAGGAGCGCGATCGTCACCCAGAACGATTGCGAGCCGGCGATCCGCTGCCACAGATTGTGTTGCTGGACGCCCAGGACCGATTCGATCGAAACGTTGGCCTGCGGCGGCGGCTTGGCGGTTTCGGTCGACATGGCGTCCCTCAAGCCGCGTGGATGGCGCCGGTGATCAAGCCGGTCACCTCTTCGGGGCTCGTGGTCTTGATCGCCTTGTCGGCGACCTTGTTGCCGCGGCGCATCACCATGACCCGGTCGCAAACCGCGAACACGTCAGGCATGCGGTGGCTGATGAGGATGATCGCCATGCCGGCGTCCTTGAGGCGCCGGATGAGGTCGAGAACCTCGGCCACCTGCCGGACCGAGATCGCGGCGGTGGGCTCGTCCATCAGCACCATGCGCGCCTTGGACAGGCGGGTGCGGGCGATCGCGACCGCCTGCCGCTGCCCGCCCGACATCTGCCGCACAAGGTCGCGGGGTCTGGTTTCCGACTTGAGTTCGCCGAACAGTTCGCCCGCGCGCCTGGCCATCGCCTTGTGGTCGAGCCAGCGAAACGGACCCGCGCCCTTCTTGATTTCGCGGCCCAGGAACACATTGGCCGCGGCGGAGAGATTGTTGCACAGCGCGAGATCCTGATAGACAACCTCGACGCCCTTCTCGCGCGCTTCGACGGGCTTATGAAAGTGCACCGGCTCGCCGGCGATGCGGACTTCGCCGTGGGTCGGAGGAAAGTTGCCGGCGATCACCTTGACCAGGGTCGACTTGCCAGCGCCGTTGTCGCCCATGAGCCCAAGGACCTCGCCTTCGTCGAGCGTCATGTCGACTTCGTTGAGCGCGTGAATGGCCCCGAAATGCTTGGAAACCTGATTCAACTCGAGAATCGCCAAAGGCGCCTCCTCCGCGCTCGACCCTGCCGCTGGTGACGTTTCGCTCGTCAGCTGATTTTCCTGACATTTCCCCACCACAGATCAGGCCGTAGCGCAAGGGGGGAGCGAAAGGGTCATAAGCGGCTGAAGCGCGCCGGCGGAGCCGTTCAAACCTCCGGCGATTCCGCAAGCAGGCCGCACGCCGGCCGCGGCGAGGCGCCTTCCCCGCAACCGACCGGCGGGGACAAGGCGGCGCCGTTCCCCCGCGATCCGGTTGCCGCCGCGGGCGGAATGCGCCAGCGTGCACGCTTGAGGTCAGCTCGAGGATCCTGTCCTGCGGAACCCTGACATTCAGTGCCCGATTTGCTGGAATGAAGCCAGTCGCCTGCGCGATGTCGACGGCGTCGCCTACTTTCGCTGCCTCACGTGCGAAGCCCTGTTCGCGCACCCGGATTTCCTGGCCGCCGTCGACGCCGGCGCCGCCGGGGAGTATCGCGATTCCTATTGGGAGCGGGAGCTTCCCGCGGCGCGCGAACGGTCGTTCGGCCCGGGCGTGGCGCGGATGGCGGAGACGCTTCGCATGGCGCGCATGCCAGTGCGGCGCGCCCTGGACATCGGCAGCGGCCCCGGATACCTGCTCGACGCGCTCGGTCAGCTGGTTCCCAGCCTGGCCGAGAGAGTGCATGGCATCGAACTGTTCCCTCCGCCCCCAAGTCAGCGCACCCAGAGCCCCAACTACCATATCGGCTCGGTTTCCGATCTCGAAGGGCCGTTCGACGCCGGCGTGTGCATCGAAGTGATCGAGCATCTCACGCCCGCCATCCTCGCCGGCCTCCTGCGGCAGCTCGCGGCGAAATCAAGCCCGGGCGCGCTCTATTTCTTCAACTCTGCCCAGCCGTCGTTTGTCGAGGCTGTCAACCCCAGCTATCTGGACCCGTATGGCCGCGGCCATGTGGTGTCCTGGTCGGTCGCCGGCGCTCGAATCGTGTTCGAACGCGCCGGGTTCAACGTGATCGCCCTGCCGGGGCGGGATTGGGCGTTTCTCGCCGAATTCGGGCCGCCCCGCGCGGTCGGCGCCGACATGCTCATGGACTGGCTATGGCGCCCGGCGGCGGACAATATCGCACTCGTCCGCAAAGATCGGTTCGGTTCATTGTTTGAGACGATCGGGCTCGAATGCGCGCGCTGCTATCTCGAATCCGGGGTCGCCGAAGAGCGGACGCGCTGGGCCGAGGGCTTGCGAAGCGAATTGCGACGGCGGCGGCGAAGGTGGCTCACTCCGTTCGCGGGCGGTTGACGCGCGATGTTTGATCGCGCCCTGATTGCGAGCCCAATCGGCAACGGCGCGGCTCAAGGCAGCCCGCGGGATTGGTCCTGGAAAGACATCCTGATCATTGTGGCGATCGGCCTCATCGCCAATCTTCTCATCGTCGCGATCCCCGGTTTCTACAGCCACGACGAACTTGACTGGCAAAACAGAATTGCGCGGGCCGACTATCCCTGGTCGTTCGGCCTGGGGAGCCTGACCGCGTCGCCTTTCTTCAGGCTCATCGGCGCGATTGTCATTTCGGCCTCGCTCAGGCTTCCTCTGCAACCGTTCGCGGCGCATCTTGCCGACGTTTTGCTGGGCGTCGCCACGGCCTGCCTCATCTATCGGGCGGTCGCGCTCTTCAGGCCGGACCGCGCCCTTGCCGCGGCGATTCTTTTCATGCTCATGCCCGGCTTCGCCTATTCGGCCGCATGGGTCGCCGCCGGATTTGACCTTCAGTATGCTTTCCTGGGGGTCGCCTACGTTTTCTTCGCTGTTTCATATTGGCGCGGCGGCCATCAGGCCTATTTGATCGCCGCCCTGGCGGCGTTGGCGATAGCCCTCGGTTGCAAGGAGACCGCGGTCTCGATTCCAGTTTGCGCCGCTCTGGTCCTGTTCATCGACCGCGATCGGGCGGACCGGCGCAGAGTCGCGATCCTTGCCGCCCTGACCGGCGGGCTGATCGCCGCTTACCTCGCGCTCGGCGCCGCCCGGATCCTCCGGATAAGCGCGTCAGGAGGGGGCGGCTATCGTTTCGGCGACGGTTCCCAGGTCTTCAACAACCTCCTCGCCTATTTTGGCTTCCCGTTTGCGCCTGGAATTGCCGAGATCCAGCTCGTTCCGGTCTGGAGTTCCCGTGACGCGCTGAAGCTGAGCGCGCCGCATCTCGTCCTCATCGGGCTCATCTTGCGGCGCGCAGGCCCAAAATGGACGCTCATCTACCTCATCGCGTTCTACGCCACGCTTCTTCCGGTGCTTCCGATTTCGAAACACGAAACTCAATATACCTACGCAGGCTCGATCGCCCTCGCGCTCGCGCTCGCGCTATTGTGGGAACGGAAGTGGTTCGTCGCGGTTCCCGTCGCCGTGCTTACGCTTGTCCTGGTTGCTCACAGTCTGACGATTCAGCAGTGGATGTATGGCGCCGGCGTCTGCCAGACCCGCGCGCTGGACACCCTCAACGCGGTTTTGAAAGACATCGCGCCAGAGGTCCCGCTCACGATCCTCGTCCGGGACGACACCCCGTGGTGGGTCATCGCTCGCGCGGTGCACGACAATTCCTTCCCCCTCCGCGGCGAGTTCATGAAGGTGTCCGTCACGCGCGATCCCGGCAACGCCGGAATGGTCTTTCACCCCGACTGCGCCGTGTCGGCACGCTGACGGCCGCGCGTCCGCGGCCTGCGTCCTGGCGGTTCGGGCAGGCTGTGGAGCATCGCCGGGGAGGCTGTACGCGATCATCACGGACCGCTATGGGGGACCGAAGACGGATAAGGATCTGCAAGTTGCGTCGGGAACAGACCCAATGACGGCTCGAAATAGCGCGTCTTCGCTGACGATCGCGGTTCTCGTGCCCTGCTACAACGAAGCCCTGACCGTCGCCGGTGTCGTGCAGGGCTTTCGCACGAGCCTGCCTGAGGCCCGGATTTATGTCTATGACAATAATTCGACTGACGGCACCGCGGACGTTGCGCGCAAGGCCGGCGCCATCGTACGAAGCGAGCGCCGCCAGGGCAAAGGGTACGTCGTCCGCCGAATGTTCGCCGATGTCGAAGCCGACATCTATGTGCTGGTCGACGGCGACGGCACCTATGAGGCGGCGGCGGCGCCTCGCCTGGTCAGGGAGCTTCTCGCCGGCCCTCTGGACCAGGTGAATGGCGTCCGTGTTCACAAATCCGCCGGAGCCTATCGCGCCGGCCATGTGATCGGCAACAGGCTGCTCTCCGGACTCGTATCCTTGATTTTCGGGGCGTACGGACGCGACATGCTGTCCGGGTACAAGGCCCTGTCGCGCCGCTTCGTCAAATCCTTTCCGGCGATGAGCGCGCACTTCGAAATCGAAACGGAATTGCTGGTGCACGCCCTCGACCTCGGTCTACCCCTTTCCGAAGTCGAAACCGATTATCGCGAACGTCCCGACGGATCGGTGAGCAAACTATCGACGATCAAGGACGGGCTGCGAATTCTCTGGTTGATCCTGCATCTCGTGCGCGACCTCCTGCCCTTGCAATTTTTCTCCTGTGTCGGCGCGGCGTTCGTCGTCGCCTCGATCGCATCCGGGATTCCGGTCATTGTGGAGTTCGTCGCCACCGGACTTGTTCCACGCTTGCCAACAGCGGTGTTGTCTGTCGGCCTGATGCTGGTCGGAATCATTGCGGTCTTCACAGGCCTGATACTCGACAGCGTCGCGAAGGGACGACGGGAGAACAAGCTCCTTGCCTATTTGAGTGAGCCGCCCTTCCCGGGCGACAAGGCTTAGTCCGCGGCCAAGTCGAGCGGCCTGCCGCGCGCCCAGTTTCGCGCTCGTGCCCGCCCTGTTATTGGAGCAACAGAGGTTCGCCGCGAGTCCCGCCGCGCTCATTTTTATGCAAGTCAGTCAGCAGGGCTTTGCAGTGAATTTTAATGTATAGGCCTGTGATCAAGCCGAGACACATGATTCAACTACGACTCAGGCCGTACTTAGCTACGTTTATTGCACTATTAATTTTCTTACAAGGCAGCGTCAGCCATTTGACGGTACCCGGACTCTACATGGACGCTGTCAATCCCGACTACGTGATTGTGCGTCTGTTGAACCGAAACGCAGACATACAGGTCTGGTCCATACCTGGAGCTTATATCGGTGGAATATTCCCCGCTTCCGCTCCTAGCTTTGGGAATTGGCAACGCCATCGACCGCCAGTCGGTGATGCTCGATTTGGAGCGAACCGGGGGCGTCGGCCTTGCGTCCGACGCCATTGAGCGCTTTGCCGAGGACAGTCTCAGAAACCCCGACCCCACATACAGTTTTTTCCCCGACTGGGGCATATTCATGCCGTTCGAGATGGTGACCGGGGGCCACATTCCCGTCAGGACGACTTTCACTCCGCGCGAGGCTCGCCGAAAGCTGTGCGAGGGGCGCGACGCGCTGCTGGCGATCGTCAACGCCCAGGGAACGGACCGCCTGACAGCCTGGATCGAGGCCGTTGGTTGGGGATCGCCGGAGGTCAAAGTGTATCGACAACGCGACGCGGCGCCCGTTTTGACCTCCGTGCGCTGGCGAGCCTCGGATGCGCCGCATCCGGCATGCGCTTCGTGAATCGGCGGCGCGCTCGGCCTAGGCTGGGCGGCCCTCGCGTCAGAACTCCACTTCCAGCCGCAACCTGGCGAGTTCGCGCGGGAATTGATCGAAGTCGACCCGGCCGGACGGCGCCTGGATGAGGAAAGCGGCCGAGAGATCGATCTTCTCGTTGATCTGGTAGTGGAACGTCGGACCGAGATAGACCGCCTCCCCATCGAACCCGCGCGGAACGAGCCCGCTATAGGCTCGATCATAGTCCACTTCCGCGCCGAACATGAGCGGCGGCGTCGGGCGCCAGGAAAGCGCGGCCGAAGCGGAGAGGATGGCCATGTCCTGCCATGGCTGGCCGGGAAGCCGGGCGCCGTCCGGCGCGTAGACGAAATTGACCGCGCCGTAGACGCGCCGGTCGCCCGATGTCACGTCCGCGATGGCGCGGAAGGCCGTGCTGAAATCAGAGATTGCCTGTCCCGCCTCGCCGATCGAGTTCCACTCCGGCTCCGCCGTCAGCGTCACCTGGATCGGATCCTGGGGGGTCCGGTGAATGAGAACGTAGCGCAACTCAACCGAGGCGCCCGTGAAATTAACGCCGGCGAAATCGGGCAGATCGGGCGCGCGCTTCACATCCTGTCCCAGCACATGCGCTCCGAACTCCATTCCAAGCGAATTGGTCAGCGTCGGTTCGAAGATGAATTCCTGTTCGACAGAACGGTAGAGACCCTGCTCCTTGCCGAAGGATCCGGTGGTTTCGAACTCGAGCGACCGGTCGCCCTTCTCGCCGACGTCCGCGCCCTCGAGGAAGCCGAACAGGTTCTTGGTGTCGAGCGCGTAGAAGGGATTGTCCGGCTCTCCCGCCCCCATGGGGCGATCGTCGTCCGCCGCGGCGAGGCGGGGAGCCCAAGCAAGAACGAGAGCGACGCCAATACACCCGAGCTCGCGACGCAGGCGGTGGCGGCCAGCGCCCGGCATGTTTCCCCTCCCGACCTGGCCCACGCGGTGTTTAAGAACTCTTAGCCCCATGTCCTCGCGCCCGCCAGTTCGGCCGGCCGTTGGCCCGCTCCCGCCAGTCTCGCACGGCGGACCCGGCCGGCATAGGTAGTTCTACGTATTGCGGCGCAAGCTGCCGCAATGGAAAGCTTATCCCCGTTCCGAGCAGCGGCGCGGCGCCGCCGTGAGCCGGCACGATAAAACGTCGACCTGTTCTTGCGGTCCGCACCTCTCTCAGAGCGGAGCGGGACGGAAGGAATGGGAATCATTTGGAAGTCGGCCGAGAAAGACCGCCAAAGACCGGCGGGAACTTTTGCTAGGCCGCTCCTGGTCCACTACCACATCTACAAGAACGCCGGGACCAGCGTCGATAGAACGCTGTCAGAGTCCTTTGGTGGGAAATGGGCCTCCTTCGAGGGCGCGCCCGAGAAGTCCGTGGTATCCAACAACGAGGTTGCGGACTTCGCCTCGGCAAACCCGGAGATTTCCGCCATCTCTTCACACAAGGCTCGGCCATTTCCAGCTGTCATAGGCTTTTTTCCGATCTTGTTCCTTCGCAATCCAATCGACAGGGCGCGGTCGATGTACGGCTTTGCGAAGCGTGATCCGGCGCAGGTCGACCACGCGCTGGCTCGTGACTTGAGTTTCAAGGACTATGTCGACACTTGGCTTCGATTCTGCCGAGCAGCGTGCTACGAAACTATCAGGTGGCTCATCTCTCGCAGGCGTCGTTTCGCGTCCCGGACCTTTGGCGGGCAGTGCCGCGGCCGGAAGACCTCCTAGAAGCCTTGGATTTCTTGAACTCGCTTCCCTTTTTTGGCCTCGTCCGGCGGTTCGAGGAGTTCCTGCCGAGGTTTCGAGGCCTGCTATGGGCGAACTTTTCCCGCGCTCAGGATGCGCCCCGTCCGGGAGAATGCTTCAACGGAAGACGCGCCGAGCGAAGAAGCGGCGCTCGACATCGCTCGCGCGGAACTCGGCGAGGCCGCCCATCGGAGGCTCGTTGAGGCCAATCAGTTCGATCTCGCGCTCTACGATACGGCAGCGAAACTGTTCGATCGCAATCTGGCGCGCGTTTGCGAGCCAGGCCTCCGGCGCGCCGGTCACGCGATCGTCGATCTCTTTCATTCGGCGCCGGGCGGACGCCGCCTAGCGCAGCGCGCTTTCAGGTGAGACCGTCATCGCGAGAAGCCATTGGGCGTCGAAAGACGCCGATCTTTCGACCGGCTATCGCGACGCGGCAATCCAGAAATCGTGGGGCGCGCCTACACTTCCCTGGATTGCTTCGCAATGATCGTGGCGGGGCCAGATTGCGTCTCGCCCCTACGCAGCGTGACGCTTGAGAAACTCAAGCGTCTTCTCGTTGAACTCGCTCACCCGTTCATAGATCGCGGCGTGGGCGCACATTTCGAAGATGACGAGTTCGCTGTTCTTGATCGCGCTGGTGAACGGCTCGACGAACCGGGTCGATGTCACCATGTCATGGCGGCCGAAGGTGATTTGCGTCGGCGCCTCGATCTTGCCGAGCTGGCTGAGCGCGTCGTGGGCGATGACCGCGTCCGATTGACGCAGGAAGGCGTCGAGCGGCTGTTTCGGGCGGCTGCGCACGAAGGCGGCGAGCTGATCGATGTATTCGGGCTTGACCGCGTAAAGCTCGGGCGTGAAACAGTAGGGAAAGATCCCCGCGATGATCATTTCCTGGACGCTGCCGAGACCCTTGGCGATCGTTTGCCAGCTTTGCGCCACGACCTTGAGGAATGGATCGCTCTTCGGCCAGCAAGAGTGAATGGAAAGCGTCTTGACGCGCTCGGGATATTTGGCTGCGAGCCACAGACCGATGGCGCCCCCCAGCGACACCCCGCTCACATGAGCTTTCTCGACCCCGATCGCAGCCATGAAGGAGGCGACGTCGTCGGCGAACAATTGGGTCGAATAGGTCCCCTCCGGCTTGTCGCTCTCCCCCGCCCCGCGCGGATCGAGCGAAATGCAGGTGAAATCCTTGGCGTAGTCGGCGACCTGGAAGGCGTAGCAGGCGTTGTCCGCAGCAAGATAGGGGATGAGGACCAGCGGCTCGCCCGAGCCCTGACTCTCATAGTTCATCGTGATGCCGTTGACCTTGACCTTGGGCATGGGCGACCTCCCGGCGCGGAGTTTACAGCGCCTTTTCTTCCCGAAAGCGTGGGCGGGAAGGCTAAGCGCAAGCCTCCGGCAAGGTCAATGCGCGGCGCCCCCCGCTTTCTTCCACGCCGACATGCCGCCCTCGATGTGCCGGGCGAAGGTCAGGCCCTGATCCTGGGCCGCCTGCACCGCCATCGCCGAGCGCTCGCCGAACGCGCAGTAGAACACGATCGTCTTGCCTGAGCGCGCGAGTTCGTGAATGAGGCCGCCTTCGCCGATGTTGTCCTGAAGCTCGCCATAGGGGGCGTGAAGGGAGCCGGGAATGGCGCCCGTCCGCTCGCGCTCCGCCTTCTCGCGCAGGTCGACCAGCGCGACGTCTCCCCGTCCGACGAGGCCCTTCGCCTCATCGGCCGAAAAGGCCCAGCCCTTGCGCGCCACGTCGGCCTGATGCAGGCCCTGATGGATGTTGGCGGGAACGGCGACGTCCATCATCTTCGGATTGGACAGGTTCAGGCCTGCCATCAGCTTCGCATATTCGTCGGCGTCCCGGACCTGAAGGCGCGGATTGAAGCGCTTCTCCTCGCCGATTGTGCTGACCGTATCGCCTTTGTAGTCGTGCGCCGGAAAGACCAGCGTTTCTTCCGGCAGCCGCATCAGCCGCTGCAGGCTCTCGTACTGGGCGCGGGAATCGCCGTTCTGGAAGTCGGTCCGCCCGGTGCCGCGGATGAGCAGGGTGTCGCCAGTGAACACCCGGTCGCCAAAATGGAAGCTGTAGGAATTGTCGGTGTGGCCGGGGGTGTAGAGCACATCGAGGCTCAGGCCCTCGACGCCGAGCTTGTCGCCATCGGCGATCCTCATCGACACCACGTCGACCTTGCTCTGCTCGCCCATGACCGTCACGCAGCGCGTGCGGTCGCGCAAGGCGCCAAGACCGGTGATGTGATCGGCGTGCAAATGGGTGTCGACCGCCTTCACCAGCCTCAGATCGAGCTCCTCCATCAGCTTGAGATAGCGGTCGACCTTTTCCAGAACCGGGTCGATGATGAGCGCTTCCCCGCCGCGCCGGCTGGCGAGGACATAACTATAGGTGCTCGATACACTCTCGAACAATTGCCGGAAGATCATCGGCGGCTCCCTATCGCGCAGCCTTGTAACCCAGCCGTCTCCACCGGCCGTTATAGTTATTTTGCGGCGGGTTTGGAAGCGCTGTTCGGCAGCCCGGCCTCCTGCAAGGCCATGAATGCGCCGCCGATCACGGCCGGACCGAATTTGTCCTCCCCATCCGGCGGGCGGCTGTTGACCGAACCGGTGATGAGAAGATCGAACTGCGGCCAATAGGCGAAGATTGTCCGGAAGCCGAGGGTTTCGCCTTCACAAGAAAGTACCTCGAACTGCTGCGCGGGAATCACGCGTCCCCCGAACAGCGCGCGGATCCATGAACCGAGGCCGCGCGGATTCGAGATGATGGCGCCCCCCGCTCCCGCCCAGGACAGATTTCCCATCCGCATGTCCTTGCCGATCAGCGGCGCGACCGTCGAGACGCGGCACGGCTGCGGCGGGTCGTCGAGGCAGTCCTCGAGCAGGAAGAGCGCGCGAGGAACGCGCGAGAGGACGGGGCCTGCCGCCGCGGGCCCGGGATGCGGCCCATTGGCGTAGAAAGTATCCTTGAGCCCGAGCGGCTCGAGGATCATCGCCGTCAGCGCGACGATTCCGGTTGGTGTCTCAAAATTGCGCCATTGCGGGACAGGTCCCAATAAATGCCGTCCACGCTTATCCCGTTCACTCTCGGTTCAGGTCGAGTTGAGCAAGGTCCAACGGCGATGCCCCCTTGGCGGGGCTTCGATTAAAATTTGGAGACCTTGACCATGATCAAGAAAATCCTGATCGCCACCGTGGTAGCCATCGGTGTCGCAGTCGCACCAATTGCCTCAATCGCCTACGCTGCGGACTTGCCCGACCATCATCATTACCATCACCACTATCATCATCATTATCATCATCACCACTACCATTACCACCATCATCACCACCACTACTATTGAGTCACGATAGCGGAGCACAACGCTACCCCCCTCCGCCGTACCAGCACGCGGGCAGCAGGGGTTGACCTTGATGGAAAAGTCTATTCAGGGGTTGAGTTGCGAGTAGAGACCTGAAACACCCAGCAAACCCCAGAGAATACTGGCGTTAACCTGGTTGGTGTTGGCGTAAGAACCATCCCGGCTGCGTCGGGAAACGCTGGCCATTTTTTGGATCGACGAAGCCGATCAGATCCTCGTCGCTGAACTGATCGTGGATGTCGGCGGCCTGGATCTCGCCGATCGCGACCGTCTCCGAATAGTTGGGGATCGGGCTTGTCATCTGAAGCAGCGACCGGATGGTCACGTCCTTCCAGGCCGGATATTGCGGCAGCCATTTGCCGAGCGTGTCATCAATTCTGAGCTTGCCCTCAGCTTCGAGCTTGAGGGTCTGCGCGGCGGTGAATTCCTTGGTGTTGCTGCCGATCTGAAACAGCGTGTCGGGGCCAATCGGCTCGGCGTCCGCGAGCCCATCATCGCCGGAGAAGACGGAGATGATCGGATGGCCGGCGCCGCGGTCCACTTGCAACGCCGCGCCGGACAGCCCCTCGACCGGTCCGCGCTGCTCGACGTAGGCGTCGAGGACCCGCTGCAACTGCGCCGTCAGGGCCGCGTCGTCCGCCTTCGATCTCGCAGGGAGAATCGCGCCGGCGCCGAAGAGCGCGAGAACGAGGATGGTCTTGAGCAGCGCCGCCTGCCTCTCCGCGACGTATACGGCGGCCGAAGATTTCCTCTCTTCGGCCGCGTCCCGGTTCAGGCCGGCTGCTTGGCGATCCGGATATAGGGTTTCGGCGACCGCCAGCCTTCCGGGAACATCTTCTTGGCCTCCTCGTCGCTGACCGAGCCGGAAATGATGATGTCCTCTCCCGGCTTCCAGTTCACCGGCGTCGAGACCTTGTGCTTGGCGGTGAGCTGGAGCGAATCGACCACGCGCAGGATCTCGTCGAAGTTGCGCCCGGTGCTCATCGGATAGGTCAGGGTAAGCTTGATCTTCTTGTCGGGGCCGATGACGTAGACCGAGCGCACGGTCTGGTTGGTCGCCGGCGTCCGGCCCTCGGACGTGCCAGGCTCCTCGGCGGGCAGCATGTTGTAGAGCTTGGAGACCTTGAGGTCGTGGTCGGCGATGATCGGATAGTTGACCTTAGCGCCCTGCGTCTCCTCGATGTCGGCAAGCCAGCGCTCATGGGCCTCGCTCGGGTCGACGCTGAGCCCGATCAGCTTGACCCCGCGCTTGGTGAACTCTGGCTCGATCTTGGCCATATAGCCGAGTTCGGTGGTGCAGACCGGCGTGAAGTCCTTGGGGTGCGAAAACAGGATCGCCCACTTGTCGCCGATCCACTGATGGAAATCGATCGGCCCCGTCGTCGTCTGGGCGGTGAAGTTGGGGGCGGCGTCGTTGATGCGAAGGGACATGCGAAACTCCGTTCGAAATTCGAGTGGGTCGAATAACACGGCGCCTGGCGCGCACCGCTCCAGCCATTTTGCGGGGCAGCCGACCGGCGCGTCGACGGCGCCCGCCTCTCCCAATCGTTCCCGCCTTCGCCGGCCCTTGACGGAAAATCTTGCGGATCCTCACGTGGCGCAACCGGCTTGGAGGTCAAATAGCGACTCCGGCACGCAAGGACAAGTCGCCCACATTGCCCGTATGTCGTTTCCGCGCGCGAGGCTGGCTGCGCTGCCGGCGCATTGGCCTCGCAACCGGCGCCAAGTATGATCGTTTCCATGACCGAGGCCGAGATCGCCAAGCTTGCAACCTGGCTCGCCAAAGCGGGCCTCGAGGGACGGAGTGAAACCGCCCTGGTCGAGGGGTTCTGCAGCCGCGCGGTCGCGGGCGGCCTGCCGCTCGCGCGCTCGCTCGTGCTGGTCGACACGCTCCACCCCATTCACGAGGGCCGCGCGTTTCGCTGGGAAAAGGAAAAGCCGGAAGCAACCCTGACCGAATACGGGCGAACCGCCGAGGGGGAGGCCGCCGAACGCTGGCGGACGAGCCCTCTCTACCGGCTCTTCACCAGCGGCGAATCGCTGTTGCGCCTGCGTTTGACCGCGGAGGCCGAAGCCGAGTTTCCGTCTCTCGCCGAGCTTCGCGAAGCCAAGCTCACCGACTATGTCGCGATCATCAACCGCTTCGCCGAGGACGGCGTAATCGGCGAAATGGATTGCGTGTATTCCATGTGGATGACCGATCGCGCCGAGGGCTTCACCGACGAGGAGATCGGCGCGCTCAAGCGGCTCACGCCGTTCCTCGGGCTGGCGATCAAGTCCGCCTCTCTCGCCCGGATCGCCGAGACCCTAGTCGAGACCTATCTCGGGCGGGACGCCGGCCGGCGGGTGCTCAGGGGCCGGATCGAGCGCGGCGTGACCGACCGGATCAAGACGGTGCTCTGGTTCAGCGACTTGCGCAACTACACGCGCATCGCCGACACGGCGGCGCCGGAGGAGATCATTCCGCTGCTCAATGACTATGCCGAGGCGATCGTCTCGTCGATCCAGGAGCATTCAGGCGACGTGCTCAAGCTGATCGGCGACGGCGTGCTCGCCATTTTCCCGGCCGAGGAGCGAAACCGCGCCTGCGCCGCGGCGCTCGACGCCGCCCGGGCCGCGCAGGAGGCGGTGGCGGCCCTGAACGGGCGCCGGTTCGAGAAGGGCCTGCCGGCGACCGACATGTATCTCGGGCTCCACCTCGGCGAGGTGTTCTACGGCAACATCGGCAGCAAGGAGCGGCTCGATTTCACCGTGGTCGGGCCCGCAGTCAACGAAGTGAGCCGGATCGCGGCGATGTGCCGGTCGGTGGACCAGCCGATCCTGCTGTCGGCGGCGTTCGCGGAATCCTGCGCCGATGAGCGCCGTTCGTTCGCTTCTGTCGGACGCTTCGCGCTGCGTGGCGTCGGCCGGCCGCAGGAATTGTTCACCCTCGACCTTTTCGCATGAAGCGCGCAATCTCAGCCCGGTCAGGGGTTTTCAGGGATGCGCCCCGGCGGACTGTCTGATACCAGCGCGCGAATGAGTTGTCCCCCGCCGCCCGCGATCCTCAAGGTCGAGCGCCTGGAAAAGTCGTTCGGCGGCGTGAAAGCCGTGGACGGGGTCAGCTTTTCCGTCGCGCCCGGCGAGATCCTCGGCCTTCTCGGCCCGAACGGCGCCGGCAAGACGACGACGATCAACATGATCTTAGGGGTCCTCGAGCCGGATGGCGGCCGGATCGAGATCGAGGGCGTCGACCTCGCCGCCGACCGCAGCAAGGCTTTGTCGTCCACCAATTTCGCCGCCGTCTACGCGCCGCTGCCCGGCAATCTCACCGTCGAGCAGAACCTGCGCGTGTTCGGCATGCTGTATGCCGTGAAGGACCTCAAGGCGCGCATCGAGAAGATGCTTCTTGTCTATGATCTCCTCCGCTTCCGGCGGACCAAGGCGGGGCTGCTCTCGTCCGGCGAGCAGACGCGCCTCTCCCTCGCCAAGGCGATGCTCAACCGCCCGCGCCTCCTCCTGCTCGACGAACCCACCGCCTCGATCGATCCTTCCAGCGCGCGCGACATTCGCGCCGGCATCGCCAAATTCGTCGACAATGGTCTCTGCGGGGTGTTGTGGACAAGCCACAATATGGTTGAAGTGCAGGCGGTGTGCGACCGGGTGCTGTTCCTGTCGCACGGGCGGATCGTGCTCGAGGGCGATCCGAAGACGCTGCCCGAGGAGCATGGCGCGGCGAGCCTCGACGATCTCTTCGTCACTGTCGCGCACGAGGCGCTCCACGGCGGAGCCGCGCGATGAACGCCTCGCGCATCGGCGCCGTCGTGGTCAGGATGGCCTATCTCTATCGCGGCTCTCCGCAGCGCGTCTTTCCCATCTTCATCTTCGTCGCGGTCGACATCCTGATCTGGGGTTTCATGACCCGCTACCTCAATTCGGTGTCGCACGCGGGCTTCAATTTCGTGCCGGCGCTGCTCGGCGCCGTGCTCCTGTGGGACTTTCTCACCCGAGTCATGCAGCAACTGACGATGGCCCTGTTCGAGGACGTCTGGACCCGCAATTTCCTCAACCTGTTCGCCTCTCCCTTGCGGACCTCCGAATATCTGGCCGGGCTTCTGATCGTGGCGGTGACCACCTCGCTCCTCAGCCTCGTCGTCATGCTCATTCTGGCGCAAGCTGCGTTCGGGCTCTCCTTTCTGGTCTATGGGGCGGCGCTCGCGCCCTTTCTGATGGTGCTGTTCATCACCGGCATTGCGCTCGGCGTCGCCGCTTCCGCCCTGGTGCTGAGGCTCGGCCCCACCTCGGAGTGGCTCATCTGGCCGATTCCGATGGTGATCTCGCCCTTCGCCGGCGTGCTCTATCCGATCGCGATCCTGCCCGGATGGATGCGGGCGATCTCCGCCATCCTGCCCCCCTCTTACGTGTTCGAGGGCATGCGCGCGGTGGTCGCTGGCGAAGCTCCGCCCTGGGATCGCCTCGTCATCGGGGGCGCGCTCGCGATTCTCTATCTCGCGCTGTCGTGCTTCTTCTTCTTCGCCGTCTATCGCTCGGTGATCCGCAACGGCCTCATTGCCCGCTACAGCGCCGAGACGGTGACCTGAACCCGCGGCCGCGACACGGTTTGGACACGAAGCGACAATATCGCCCAGGCCGACGGGAACGAATCACGGCGCCAGACGTCCTATCGGCGTTCTTCGACCGGGGAGCAGAATGAGCGCACGCCTGAGAGCCCTTTGCGCCGCGATTGTTGTTGTGCTTTCCGCTCTTCTTGCGCGGACCGTCGCCGACGCGCAGCAGACGGCGGTCAATCCGCGCATCGCCCTTGTCATCGGGAACGCGACGTATCGCGACGCCGCGCTGGCGACGCCCGCCAACGATGCGGGTCTTATTGCCCAGACGTTGCAGGCGGCGGGGTTCGACGTCGTGGGGGCGCGCGACCTCGACGGCCAATCCCTACGCGGCGCCCTTCGCGATTTCTTGGAAAAGGCGACCGCAGCCGGTCCCGACATGCAGGCCTTTGTCTATCTCGCAGGCCGCGGGGTTCAGTATAACGGCGACAATTATTTCGTGCCGGTGGACGCCCGGATTAATCGCGACGCCGACGTTCCCATCGAAGCGATCCGCATTTCGGACTTCAGTCACGCGCTCGCCGCGACGCCCGGACAGGCTCGCGTGATCGTGCTCGACGCCGCGCGCGCCAACCCTTACGCCGCTCAGGGCTCGCCGCTCGCGCCGGGGCTCGCTCTGGTAGATCCGGAAGCGGGAGAACTGATCGCCTTCAATGCGGCCCCCGGCACGCTCGCAGGCGACGAGGAAGGCCCCTACGGTGTCTACGCCAAGGCCCTCGCCGGCGCGATCCGCCAGGGCGGCGTCGATATCGCCCAGGCGTTCGACCAGACGCGCGTGCTGGTCAATACGCAGACCGAAGGAGCGCTCGTCCCCTGGAGCGCCTCCAAGCTCGCCGGGCCTTACTTCATCTTCGAACGCGCCGCCGACGCGCCGCCCCCGCCAGCCCCGCCGCCGCCCCCGACCGATCGCCGCGAGATGGCCGCGCTGTCGGCGGCGGAAGCCTACGCCGCGGCGCTCGATCGGGACACGATCGCGGGCTATCGCGAGTTCCTCGCCGCCTATCCGCATTCGGACCAGGCGCGGCGGGTGCGCGCCATGCTCGCCGTGCGGCGGGAAGCGGCCTATTGGCGCCGCACCGTCAATGCCGACACGCCCCGCGCCTACTGGACGTATTTGCATGCCTATCCGAAGGGCCCGCACGTCCCCGACGCACGCCGCCGCCTCGCCATGCTGTCGGCCGCGTTCGAGCCGCCGCCTGATTTCCGGCCGGAGGCTTACGCCAATCTCCCTCCGCCGCCTCCGGACGAACTCATCTACGACGAGAGGCCGATTTACGCTTTCGACGACTTCGGGCCGCCTCCGCCGCCCCCGCCCGCGCCTTACGTCTATGTCGAGGACGACGACTGGCGCGACCTGCCCCCGCCTCCGCCGCCGCCTCAGATCGGGGTGCTCCCGGTGCTGGGAATCGCGATTCCCATGGCCGCCGGCGCGGTCGGGTTCCACGGACCCTACCACCGCGATGGCGTTGCGCCGCCCGGAGCTCGCATGTCTCCACCCGGGGCGCCGGGGCGGCGGGGGCCGCCGCCCGCGCCGCCGCCGCTGCCCGCCAACATCAAGCCTGTCGCGCCCCCGCCGCCGGTCGCGGCCGCGGCGCCGCCTCCCGGACGAGGCGCCTTCGTCAAGCCTCTGCGGCCATTCGGCCGGCCTCCCAGCCGAGACGCGCCCGGCGCCGCCCCGGGCAAACCGGGAGCGCCGCCGCCTGCAGCCGCCACGCCAAACGCGCCACCGCCGGCCGCCCAGCACGGCCCGGCGATGAAGCCCCTCCCGGTTTCCCCTATGCCGGGGCTAATTCGTCCGCTGCAGCCCGGCCCCCCCGGGATCGCGGCGGGCGCTCCGGGGGCCAAGTCTCCGCTCACGCCCGCGCCGCGCCCGGGCGCCCCCGTGCCTGCGGCGCCGAAACCGGCGCCCGCGCCTGCCGTTCATGCTCCGCCGGCGCCCGCCCCTGCCGTTCATGCTCCGCCGGCGCCCGCGCCTGCCGTTCATGCTCCGCCGGCGCCAGCGCCTGCCGTTCATGCTCCACCGGCGCCCGCCCCTGCTGTTCATGCTCCGCCGGCGCCCGTGCCTGCCGTTCATGCTCCGCCGGCGCCCGCCCCCGCTCTGGCCCCAAAGCCGGGCGTCGCGCCGCACCCGGGCGCCTCCGCGCCTGCGGCGCCAAGGCCGGCCGCGGCGCCGGCGCTTCACGCTCCACCGGCGCCCGCAGTGCATCCGCCAGCCGCGGCGGCCGCGCCTGCGGCGCTTCGCCCAACGCCGCCTGCGCCGCGCGCCCCGCCGGCGGTCCGTCCGCACCCGCCTGCGGGGCAGCCTCCGGCTTGTGGCAGGCCCGGTCTGCCGCCCTGTCCGAAATAGGGCCGGGCGCGCTTCCGTCGGTCAGGCCCCGGGCCTAGACCGCCTTGCCGATCATGGCGCCGATCCCCGCCGTCACCGCCATGGCCAGCGCGCCCCAGAAGCCGACCCTGAGCGCGGGCTTGAAGGTCGGCGCGCCGCCCGCCCAGGCGCCAAGCGCGCCGAGCGCAATCAGAAAAACCAGCGCGGCGGCGGGGACGGCTTTAATGATCGCGCCCTGCGGGGCGAGAAACGCCGTCAGCGTCGGCAATGCGGCGCCGACCGAGAAGGCGAGAGCCGAGGTGAAGGCGGCCTGAATCGGCCTGGGCTGAGCGCGCTCGTTCAGGCCAAGCTCGTCGCGCGCGTGAGCGGCGAGCGCGTCCTTGGCCATAAGCTGGCCAGCGACCTGGCGCGCCAGCCTCGGCTTCAGGCCGCGGTCTTCGTAGATATGGGCGAGCTCCTGCCTCTCCTCGGCCGGCTGCTCGCTGAGCGCGCGCTGTTCGCGCGCCAGGTCCGCCGCCTCGGAGTCGGCCTGCGAACTGACGGAGACATATTCGCCCGCCGCCATCGACATCGCGCCCGCCGCCCAGCCGGCGACCGCGGCGGTGAGAATGTCGGTGCGCGCTCCGGTCGCCGCCGCGACCCCCATGATCAGGCTGGCGGTCGAGATGATCCCGTCATTGGCGCCGAGCACCGCGGCCCTGAGCCAGGCGGTGCGCTGGACGTAGTGCGATTCCGCTCCCGGCATGTGCTCCGCCTGTCAACGGCCGCTCGCGCTGTGCGGCAACGGGCGTCCGGCGAGCCGCAAGCGGCGCCTGCAACCGCCGTGTTCATTCGGACAGCAACCGTGTCTCTCCGCCGGTCGCGCCAATCAGTTCGACGGCGTCCGGGTCGAAGCTCGTGAAAATTCGGCCGCCTGCCCTCCGCCCTTCAAAAGCGATGACGCCGTCCGCGAAATCGCCGCCCCTTTCGAGAACCGCGAGACCGGCTTCCAACGCGGGCCGGTCGACCAGGACGCGCTCGCTCTCGGCCAGTTTTCGCATCGCGGCGGCGACCTCCGCCACCTTTCTTTTATAGCCGCGCGTCAGCACCCAGACGAATTCGCAGAGAGTGGAAAGCGTCACGGCGACCGTCTCCGCTTCGAGTAGCGCGGCGGCGGCGAGCCGGCTCTGAGCCGGTTCGTCCATAACCGCCGCCCGCACCAGCACGTTGGTGTCCGCGGTGATTCTCACCGCCGGCCCGCCCAGCCCTCGCTCGCAATCGCGCTGATCTCCTCGATCGAAAGGCTCGGCGCCCCAGGCTTTTTCAGGCAACCCACGAAGGCCTCGAGACTTGCGCCAGCCCTGGCCGACCTCACTTCCACCCGGCCAGGAGCGACGATCTCGACCGTGATCCTGTCCCCCGGCCGAACGCCGAGCTGGTCCAGCACCGCCTTGCGGAGCGTGACCTGACCCTTCGAGGTGATTTTCAAAGTGTTCTTCATGGCGGGATCCTGGCGAAGTCGATGACGGACTTCGCGCGCTTTGGGCTTTACGGTAAGGCGGAATCACCTTACCTTCAAGTGCGCCGGGCCGGACTGACCCACTACCGGCGTCCCCGCCCTTGCGAACAAAGCGCGAAACATGATTGCGTCGCTCCATGTCGCTCGCCCTGATTCGCACGCCCGCCGTCGAGCTCAACCCCGAACAGCGGCTCGCGGTCGAGCATGGGATCGGCGATTCCGGCGGGCCCGGGCCGCTGCTCGTCATCGCCGGCGCGGGCTCGGGGAAAACGGCGATGCTGGCGCACCGGGTGGCCGGGCTGATCCTCGCCGGCGCCGACCCCAGGCGCATCGTGCTCGCCACCTTCTCGCGCCGCGCGGCTGCCGAGCTTGGCCGCCGGGTCGAGCGCCTGCTCGCCCGGCGCCTCAAGCCAGAGGCGGCTCAGGCCGCGCGGCCGGCTTATGCCGGGACGTTCCACAGCCTCGGCGCTCGCTTCCTGCGCGAATATGCTGAGCGGCTCGGCCTCGATCCTCAGTTCACCATCCTCGACCGCGAGGATTCGGCCGACCTCATGAACTGGGCGCGCCACGAGGCGGGCCTCGACGAACGGAAGGAGCGCTTTCCCACCAAGGGGACCTGCCTTGCCATCTATTCGCGCGTCGTCAATGCGCGCAGCGAGCTGAAAGCGACGCTCGGCAAATGGTTCCCCTGGGTCGCGGGTCACGAGGACGCGCTTCGCGCGCTCTTCGCCTCCTATGTCGAAATGAAGCAGCGCCAGAATGTGCTCGATTACGACGATCTCCTCATCTATTTCGCCCAGATGCTGACCGAGCCCGCGATCGCGGCCGAGGTGGCCGCCCGCTTCGATCATCTGCTGGTCGACGAATACCAGGACACCAACGCCCTCCAGGGCGAAATCGTGATGGCGCTGAGGCCTCGGGGGCGCGGGCTCACCGTGGTCGGCGACGACGCGCAGGCGATCTACTCGTTCCGCGCGGCGACCGTGCGCAACATCCTCGATTTTCCCCGCGCGTTCGATCCGCCCGCGCGCGTGGTGACGCTCGAGCGCAACTACCGCTCGAGCGGCGCGATCCTCGCCGCCGCCAACGCAGTCATCGCGCTCGCCCCCGAGCGCTTCGCCAAGACCCTGCGCACCGAGCGGCCTCGCGGCCCCCTTCCCCAGCTCGTCACCGTCGCCGACGATTCGGAACAGGCCCGCTTCATCACGACCCGCGCGCTCGCCAACCGGGAGGCGGGCGCTCAGCTCAAGGCCCAGGCGGCGCTGTTTCGCGCCTCCCACCACAGCGCCGGGCTCGAACTCGAGTTGACGCGCCGCAACGTGCCGTTCGTCAAATACGGGGGCTTGAAGTTTCTCGACGCCGCCCATGTCAAAGACGCCGTCGCGCTCTTGCGCTTTGCCGAGAATCCGCGCGACCGGATCGCCGGCTTCCGGGTCGCCAAGCTCCTGCCCGGAATCGGGCCGAAGATCGCCGAGACCATCGTTTCCGCGGCGGGCGCCGACGACGACTTTGCGACCATGGCGGCGCTCGTGGCGCCGCCCCGGGCGCGGGACGGCTTTCACCCCTTCGCCGATCTCATGCGCCGCCTTGCGGGGCGCGCCTCGCCATGGCCGGCGGACATCGCCGACGCGGTCGCCTGGCTTCAGCCCCTGATCGAGGCGCGCTACGATGACGCGCGCGTGCGTCTGAACGATCTCGAGGCGCTCGAGCGCATCGCCGCGTCCTTCCCTTCGCGCGAGCGTTTCCTGAGCGAGATTGCGCTCGATCCGCCGGAGACGACCAGCGACGAAGCGGGGCCGCCGCACCGCGACGAGGACTATTTCATCCTCTCGACCATCCACTCGGCCAAGGGGCAGGAATGGCGCTCGGTGTTCGTGCTCAATTGCGTCGACGGCTGCATTCCCTCCGATCTCGCCACCGGTTCGTCAGAGGAGATCGAGGAGGAGCGGCGCCTCCTCTATGTCGCGATGACCCGCGCGAAGGACGAACTCGCGCTCGTCGTTCCGCAGCGCTTCTACGTTCATGGGCAGCCGCGCAACGGCGACCGCAGCGTATTCGCGAGCCGCACCCGCTTCATCCCGTCGCCGCTGCTTGAGCATTTCGACCGAATGACGTGGCCCGCGGCAGATCCCGCGCCGCTGCGCCCGGCGGCCGAGGGCCCGCGCATCGATCTTCAGGCGCGCATGCGCGCGATGTGGCGGTGATGAGCGGCGGCGCCCACGACCGGCATTGAGAGGCGGTCGTCAGGCCCAGGGCGCCCGCAGGCTAGTCGCGTCGCAACGGCTCGGTCCGGCCTGCCCATGCGATCGGCCGGACGGAAAATGAAACCGGGAACGCTCAAGAGTTGGGGAAAAGCCGGTCCGACGCCCCTTGGGGACTCTTGCGCGCGATTCAACGAGTAGTGTAGTTCTAGCCCTTGAGGCCCACGAGATGTCGTGGGCAAGGGTTCCAGATCGAGTGCTGGTCAGCGTCGCGCCCGGCGGGCTCCTTGCCGGGCGATGGGGTTGGATTCCGCCTCATGCGGCTCACGTTGAGGACGGATTGACGAACGAGGCGACTATGGCTTGGACGGACGAGATCGTCGAGCAGCTCAAGCAGCATTGGACCGACGGCAAGAGCGCGAGCCAGATTGCGGGCCTGCTCGGCAATGGCGTAACCCGCAACGCGGTGATCGGAAAGGTCCATCGGCTGGGCCTGGCCGGCCGGGCCAAAACGCCAAGCTCCGTCGCTTCGCGTCCCCGGCGTCACGCGCCGCCGTCCACCCATCGCGTCGCCGGATCGCGCCTGTCCTCGGCCGGCCCGCGGATGGTGCGCGGCGCGAACGCGCTCGCCCTCGCGCCGGAGGCGCTGTCCGAGACCATCGAGCCGGAGTTCGAGAGCGTCGTCGTGCCGATGTCGCTCAGGGTGACGATCGTCGAGCTGAAGGAATCGATGTGCCGCTGGCCGCTCGGCGATCCGGCCAATGCCGAATTCCGCTATTGCGGATCGCCGACCGCGACCAGGCCCTATTGCGCCTATCACGCCTCCCTCGCCTACCAGCCCGCCCAGGACCGCCGCCGCGACCGGGATCGCGCTCGCCGGGCCGCCCTGCGTTGACCAATCCTGACGCGCACGCCATGTTCGGCGCGTGCGAACAGTCTCCTTTTTCGTGGACTCAGGGCCGGCCATCGCGAGGCGCGCCAGGCAAGGGATTCTGAGCCGTTTTGCGTTGGTCCGCCAGCGCAAAACCGCTTAGAGGCGCCGCGGTTGACGGCGGACCTCCGGAGTCGATGGGCGCGTTTTGCCGCCGATCTCGATGCGGCGCTCGTCCATCACCGCGCCGGACGGCTCGGTCGCGCCTCGAAGCTCTACCGGCGCATTCTTGACAAGGCGCCCGACCACCCCGACGCCCTGCACATGCTCGGGGTCATCGCGACTTCCCGCGGCGATCCAGAGCAAGCGATCGAACTCATCGGCCGGGCGATGGGTCCGCTCGCCAACTCCCCGGACGCCCATCTGAACCTCGGCAACGCGCATCATGCCGCCGGCCGGCCGCGGGAGGCGATGGGCAGCTATCGGCGGGCCATCGCGCTCAAGCCCGAATTCGCGGCTGCGCATTCGAGCCTCGCTCGCGAACTCAATGCGGCCGAAGCCTTCACCGAAGCGCTGTCGAGCGCGAGGCGCGCGCTTGCGCTCGAACCGAATATGGCGGAGGCGCTGGCTGCACGCGGGCGTCGCGCTGCGAGCCCTGGGCCGGCTGAGGGAGGCCGAGGCCTGTCTGCGCGAAGCGCTCGTCCGGCGGCCGGAATTTCCCGAGGCGCTGCAAGCGCTTGCCCTGATCGCCGCGGAGCGGTCGCGTTTCGAAGACGCGGCCGCGCTCCAGAAGCGTGTCGTGCTCGCGCGCCCAAAGGATGCGAACGCCTGGCGCGCGCTCGGCGTCTATCTGTTCCGCACCGGCGGCGCGGTCGCGGGAATCGAGGCGCTGCGCAGCGCTGTCACGATCGATCCGAACTTTCTCGCGGGCTGGAACAGTCTCGGCTGGGCCTATCGCGCGCTTGGCAAGTTCGAGGACGCCGTCGCCGCTTACGAACGGGCGCTCAAGATCGACCCGGACTCGGCCGAGGCGCGGCGGAGCCTGGCTGTCACCGGCCGCGCCAGCGCGAGCGAAACCGAACTCGAGCGGCTCGCCGAGACGCTATCCGACACGAAGCGCAGTCTGAGCGACCGGATCGCCGCCGGCTTTGCGCGAGGCGAACTGCTCGACAAAATGGATCGCTTCGATGAGGCGTTCGCCGGCTTCGCCCAGGCGAACGCGCTTGTGCGACGATCCCTGGTCGAGGCTGGCCGCAGCTACGATGCGAACGGAATGGAGCGAAGGGTCGACGACCTCATAGGTCAGTGGACGCCGGACCTGTTCGTCGCGCTGAAGGCCGCGGCGAACCAGTCGGACCGTCCTGTCTTCATTGTCGGAATGCCGCGCTCGGGGACCAGCCTCGTGGAGCAGATCCTGGCCAGCCATTCTCAGGCGTTTGGCGCTGGCGAATTGACGGAGATCGGCCGGATCGCGAGCCAATTGCCGCCATTGAGCCGGGACCCGGCCCAGTTGACCGGCTGGACCTCAATGGCGCGGTCGCTCGGCTCGGCCCATGTCGCGCAACTTGGCGCGCGCGGGGGCGGGGCTTTGCGCGTCGTCGACAAGCTGCCCGACAACATGTTTCATCTGGGCCTGATCGCGACGCTGTTCCCACGCGCGCGAGTGATTTTTTGCGAACGCGATCCGCGCGATGTCTGCCTCTCGAACTATTTCCAGCTGTTCGCTGGGGGCAACCCCTGGTCATATGATCTCGCGGAATGCGCGCATCGTTTCCGCCAGACCGCCCGGCTCGCCGATCATTGGCGTCAAGTCGCGCCGGTCGCCTGGCTGTCCGTGAGCTATGAGGCGCTCGTTGAGGATCTCGAAGGGGAGAGTCGGCGGATGCTCGAATTTCTCGGTCTCGCCTGGGAGGCGGCCTGCCTCGACTTCCACCGCACCGAGCGGGTGGTCATCACCCAGAGCACCTGGCAAGTCCGCCAGAAACTGTTCACTCGCTCAGTCGGCCGCTGGCGTCATTACAGAAACCATCTTGAACCTCTATTTTCCGCTCTTTCGGCATGAACCCGGCGCGTCCGGCGCCGGACTCGGCGAAGTGTCCAGGAACGGAAAAGCCGCCCGAGGGCGGCTTTTCATTGTGTTCGCCTTGCAGAGACAGTCAGGCCGCCGAAGAGAACGCGGCCTTCGCCCTCCTACGGTAGCCCATGTAGCCGAGCGCGGCGAAGCCGATCAGCATGGTCGCCCAGGTCGACGGCTCGGGAACCGTGCCGGTGACGGTGACCGTGTCCGAACTCTGTCGCCAGCAGCACGCCGTCGGCGAACAGCCCGATATCGAACGAGCACGATCCGGCGCTGACGCCCGTGATGCCGACCGGCCGAATCCGAACGGCCGGTCGACGGACCGGTCGAAAGAACCGGTGAAAGCGCTTGGCAACGAGACGCTGCAGTTTGACGGAGCCGCCCCGACCAGACCGAGCGAAACGGTGGAATAGGTCGCGAACGCCGAGCCGACCGCTGCAACGATGGCGTCGGTGATGGCCGTCGAGTCCGTGAATCCCGTCACCGCAGGCCCGGACACTCCGTCAGCGAGCAGGCCGCTGAATTGACCGTAATGCGTCGATGCCGTCATCTCCATGTGTGAGCGGGTTCGCGTCGAGCGTGATCAGCGTCACGCCGTTGCTGCTCAGCGTGGCCGCAACGCTGCTGACGCTGGTGCGCCGCCGGCCGCGGTCGGATGAGCGTCATCATGCGAGGGCGCGTCGCCGACGATCACCTCGATCTTCTTGGCGCCGGCCCGCCATCCGGTGGCCGGGTCGGTTGTCGCGGACGAAAGCGCAAACAGCCCCTGCTCCGGGGTCGTCGCCCCCGCCATTGGCGGTAAAGGCGCCGAGCGCCGTCTGGGTCAGCGCGCTGTTGGTGGTGATCGCCTGGCTCAGGCTGTAGTCGAACGGGTCGTAGCCGTCTCCGGTTTTGTCTTTGAACTGGGCCGCGCCGGTCGCAATGCTCCCCAACGGGGCGAGCGCCGCGACTGTGCCTTCGAGCGCCGAATCCACGGCCGCGATTCCCGCGCTCATGCTGCCGGTCGTGTCGACGATGAACATGACGTCCGCCAACGCCGTGGTTGGCGAACCTGCGGAAATCACGCCCAGTTTATCGGTAATGTCGGTGACGCCGCCAACGCCGATGGTCGCCGAAAAGCTGTCCGGCGTAAGCGAATCCGCCTTCGCCGGGGCGCCGAGCAGCACCGCTGCGGCCGCCACCGAAGTCAAAAGCCCGCATTTCGCAATAAATTCGCGCCTGCCCATGGATCACCCCCTTCATTCACCGTTCCCTGCCGTAGTACCGCCAGGCAATGACAGCGTATACCGAAACGGCAATAACATTATTTAGTCATGCATGGGCTTTCTGAATTTGCAATAGGTATTTCTACCTAGATTGGGTTTGGAGGGAGGCGGCAGTCGAGTTTCACGGCAACTGGATGATAAATCAAGGGAATCGGGAGCCTGTCAGCTCCCCAGCCGGCCCGCGGGCCTCGCGCGGAGCCTCAGGATTTTACTGTGGAATCGAGCGGCAGGGTTGCGACGAACGAGGAACCCTGGCCCACGCGGCTCGTGATGGTCAACCTTCCGCGATGGCGGGTCAGGATGTGCTTGACGATGGCGAGGCCGAGACCGGTGCCGTTCTTGGCCCGGCTCTGGATCGGGTCGACCCGATAGAACCGCTCGGTCAGCCGCGGCAGGTGCTCGGGCGCGATGCCGGGGCCGTGGTCGCGGACGCTCAGGGCGCCCTCCTTTTCCGTGCTCAGGACCGCGACTTCGACCACGCCCGGCCCGGGATCCGCGCCCTTGCCGTATTTGATCGCATTCTCGATCAGGTTCTCGGCCACGCGCAGGAGCTCGTCGCGGTCGCCGACGACCATCGCCGGCTCTGGCGCGCTGAGACGGATTTCGACGCCGTAGTCATTGGCCATCGGGGTCAGCGCATCGACGACGCTCCTCGTCGTCTGCGCCAGGTCGACGAGGGCTTCGGGCTTGAGGTGCTGCTTCTGCTCGATGCGCGAGAGCGACAGCAGGTCCTCGATCAGCCGGGCCATGCGCCGCCCCTGCTCGCGCATGATGGTCAGGAACCGGTCGCGCGCTTTCTCGTCGTCGCGCGCCGAGCCCTGTAGCGTCTCGATGAAGCCGAGCAGGGAAGCGAGCGGCGTGCGCAGTTCATGGCTGGCGTTGGCGATGAAGTCGACCCGCAGCCGCTCGACGCGGCGGGCCTCGGTCTGATCGCGCAGGGTGATGAGCGTCGCCGCCGCTTGCCCGCCGGAGGTCATGAGCGGCGCGACGCTGACCTCGAACAGCCGTTCGACCGGCACGCGTTCGCTCCACTGCACCGTCTCGGCTTCGCCGCTCGCCATCACCCGGCGGCGCCCGTCATTCACGTCCGGGGCGCGCAGCCCGAGCACAAACGGATCGCCGACCCTCAGGCCCGGCAGCAGATCCAGCGCCAGCTGGTTGGCCGCCGCCACGCGCTCGTCCGAACCGACGATGACCGCTGGCTGCGGCATCGCGCCGATCAGCTTCATCGCAAAGGACGAGCGCACGAGGTCGGCAAGCCTTTGCGCCTCTGGGCTTTTCATCGCCCGTCGCGCCAGTCGTCGGAGGGGTGCGACATCGCGTCCCGCAGCGAACGCCAGCGGCGCACCGCCTCGGCGCCGCCGAGCAGCGCCATCGCGGCGATGAAAGGGACGAGGTAGTAGACGCCGCGAAAGAGCAGCAGCGAAACGAGGACGGCGGCCTCGGAGCCGCCGACGCCCTGGAGGATGGTCGCCTCGAACACGCCAAGGCCGCCCGGGGCGTGGCTGGCGATTCCCAGCATGGAAGCCAACGAGTAGAGCGTCGCGAATGTCGGAAAGCCCAGCCGGGCGTCGCGCGGCAGGAGGACATAGAGCGCAGCCGCCGCCGAACAGATGTCGATGACGCCGAGCGCCATCTGGCCCAGCGTCAGCATAAGGCCCGGAAAGCGGAATCCGCCGAGAACGGTCGCATCGCGCCGGCGCATGCGGGCGATCCAGGCGAGATAGACGATCAGGGCGCCGATGACGCAGAGGCCGATCAGGCGATTGGCGAGCGGATGGAAATGATCGATATAGGCGATCGGCTCGGAGGCCGCGAGGAAGCCCGCGCCGACCACCAGTCCCATGCCGAGCCAGAAGCCGATCCCGGCCACGATGGTGAGACTCGCGACCTTGCGTGCGGAGAGCCCGGCGGGCCCGTAGACCCAGTAGCGGACGGCGGCCCCGGTCACCAGCGGAAAGCCGAGGGTGAAGGAAAACGCATAGCTGGTGAAGGACGCCAGCGCCGTCAGCCGGTAAGGAACCTTGATCCCGAGATGCTTGAGCGCCAGCCCGTCATAGCCGGTGAGCGCAAGGTAGCTCAGCGTCGCGAAGGCGAAGGCGAGCATGATCTGATCGCCGCCGGTGCCGGCGATCGCGGCCTTGAACTTGGCCGGATCGACGTGGAGCAGCGTCCGCAAGAAAATCGCGAGCGAAACCGCGATGATGACCGCGCTCGCCGCCATGCCGAGGCGCCGGAGCGCGGCGCGGCGGCGCGTGACCGCGTCGATGAGGCGCGCGGCGAATGTCGGCGGTTGCGGCGACGGCGCCTCTGCGATCGGCGCCCAGTTCGAAGCCGGGCGTCGTTTCTGGGCCTGCGCCATACCTTCTTCCTGCTGACGGCGCCGCTATAGGGCGGTGAGGCTTCCCGCGCAAGCGACGCGGGCGAGACCGACCTTAACCAAAACCAACAGCGACCCTCTGTTTGGTCTTCCAGGACCGGTAGGCCGCGTCAGCGAGCATGAGCGCCTTGAGACCGTCCTCGCCGTCCGGCCGAGGCTTGTTTCCAGCCTTCACCGCTCCGATGAAGGCGTCGAGTTCGTTGCGATAGGCGCCTTCGTAGCGCTCGAGGAAGAAGTTGAGCGCCTTGTCGCTGGTGAAACCGTGCGCGCCGGCCCATTCGACGGTGGTCTCGCGCACATTCGCAGCCGACAGCATGCCGTTCGCGCCATGCGCCTCGACCCGCTGGTCGTAGCCATAAGTCGCACGGCGCGAATTGGAGATCTGCGCCACCTTGCCGGACGCCGTCTCCATGACGACGGCCGCGGTGTCGATGTCGCCCGCTTCCCCGATCGCCTTGTCGACCAGCGCCGCGCCCATGGCGCTGACCGCAACCGGCTCCTCGCCGAGGACGAACCGGGCCATGTCGAAATCGTGGATCATCATGTCGCGGAAGAGGCCCCCCGAGCGGGCGATATAGGAGAGGGGCGGCGGGCCCGGATCGCGGGAGGTGATCGAGACGATTTCGAGCGCGCCGATCGCGCCTTCCGCGATCCGTTTGCGCAGGTTTGCGAAATTGGGGTCGAATCGGCGGTTGAAGCCGACCATCAGGGTCGCGCCGGTCTGCTTGACGACCGCGAGACAGGCGCGCACGCGGTCGACATCAAGATGGATGGGCTTTTCGCAAAAGATCGCCTTGCCGGCGCGGGCGGCGCGCTCGATGAGATCGGCGTGGGTGTCGGTCGGCGAACAGATGGCGACGGCGTCGAGGTCCTTGGCGGCCAGGATCGCGTCGATATCGGCGACCTTCCCGCCGGTGGATTTGGCCAGGGCGGCCGCCGCCGCCGGGTCGGCGTCGGCGACGAAGGCGACCTCGCTGTCGGGACGGGCGGCGACATTGCCGCCGTGGATCTTGCCGATCCGGCCCGCGCCTATGATCCCAAATCGCATGCGCTCCTCCTTCCTGAACCGTTGACCGGTTCATCGCGCCATCCAAAAAAGAATATACGTTCCATATTGACTAAGGAATAGAATTTTTGTTTCATTCACATCGGCGGCGCGGAGCGCCGGGCGACGACGCTCCGCCAGAGCGGCGCGCGAGCCTCTTGGAGACAACGCCGATGGCTGCCAAATCCGCGCCCAAGCCTCGTGAGAGCCCGCGCCGGCCCTATCGCGGACCGGCGAATCTGGACGGCAAGATCGCGGTCATAACCGGCGGCACGCAGGGGCTCGGCGAAGCGATCGCGCGGCTGTTCGCGGAGCGCGGCGCGGCCGGACTCGTGATTTGCGGCCGCAACGCGGAGCGGGGCGAGCGGGTCGCAAGCGACATTTCCGCGACGGGCTGTCCGACGGTCTTCGTCAAGGCGGATCTCGCCAAGATCGCCGACTGCCGCAAGGTGGTGGCGAAGGCGGAGGAGCGGTTCGGCCGCGTCGACGCGCTCGTCAACGCCGCGGCGCTCACCGACCGCGGCGATATTTTCGACACCACCGAGGAGCGCTACAACGAGATCTTCGACGTCAACGTGCGCGGGCCGTTCTTTCTCATTCAGGAGAGCGTGCGTGTCATGCGCCGGCGGAAGATCGCGGGCTCGATCGTTAACATCCAGTCGATGTCGGCCCATGGCGGACAGCCGTTCAACATCGCTTACTGCGCCTCCAAGGGCGCGCTCGCGACATTGACCCGCAATGTCGCCCATTCGCTGCTCAAGTTCCGGATCCGCGTGAACGGGCTCAACATCGGCTGGATGTCGACCCCAGGCGAGGACCGTATCCAGAAGACCTACCACGGCGCCAGGGACGGGTGGCTCGACGACGTGGTCAAGGCAAGGCCTTTCGGTCGCTTGATCGACCCTAAGGAAGTCGCGCGCGCCTGCGCCTATCTGTGCTCGGAGGAGTTGGGCCTCATGACGGGCGCGAACATCGACTTCGACCAGACCGTCGTCGGCGCGAGCGACCCGCCGCTCGAACCTTGAGGACATGAGCTCATGGCGCCCGCACCGCGCCTCGACGTCATCACCATCGGGCGCTCGTCGGTCGACCTCTATGGCCAGCAGGTCGGCGGGCGCCTGGAGGACATGGCGACGTTCTCCAAGGCGGTCGGCGGCTGCCCGACCAACATCGCCATCGGCACCGCCCGGCTCGGCCTGAAGAGCGGCCTCATCACCCGGGTCGGCGACGAGCACATGGGCCGCTTCATCCGCGAGCAATGCGCGCGCGAAGGCGTCGACGTCGCCGGCATCCGCACCGATCCGGTCCGGCTCACCTCGCTCGTCCTGCTCGGCATCCGCGACGAAAAGACATTCCCGCTCATCTTCTATCGCGACAATTGCGCCGACAGCGCGCTCGACGAGGGGGACATCGACCCGGCCTATGTCGAAAGCGCGAGGGCGATCCTGGTGAGCGGCACCCATTTCGCGCGGGCCAACACCGCGGCCGCGCAGCTCAAGGCGATGCGCATCGCCCGCGCCGCCGGACGCAGGATCGTGTTCGACATCGACTACCGCCCCAACCTATGGGGGCTCGCCGGGCATGGCGCAGGCGAGGAACGCTACATCAAGTCGAACGACGTCACGAAGAGTTCTGAGCGCCATCCTGCCGCAATGCGATCTCATCGTCGGCACCGAGGAAGAGATGATGATCGCCGGCGGAGCGGACGATCCGCTCGCCGCGCTCAAGGCCGTGCGCGCGCTGAGCCAGAGCCCGTCGCCAGAAGGGCGTTCTTCCGAACGCCCTTTGGCGACGCTGGTGCTCAAGCGCGGGCCGATGGGCTGCGTCGTCTTTCCAGGCGCGATCCCCGATTCGCTCGAAGACGGCGTCAAGGGTCCGGGCTTCCCGGTCGAAGTCTACAACGTGCTCGGCGCCGGCGACGCCTTCATGTCCGGCTTCCTCCGCGGGTGGCTGCGCGACGAGCCGCTCACGACCTGCTGCGCCTACGCCAACGCCAACGGGGCGTTCGCGGTCTCGCGTCTCCTCTGCTCGGCCGAATATCCGACTTGGGCCGAACTCAGTCGGTTCCTCGAAGTTGGCTCGCCCCATCGGGCTTTGCGCCGCGATGAGGCGCTCAATCACATCCACTGGGCGACCACGCGCCGGGCCGAGCAGCCCACGATCATGGCGCTCGCCATCGACCATCGCGCCCAACTCGAAACGATCGCCGACGCGGCCCACGCGCCGCGCGAGCGCATCAGCGACTTCAAGCTGCTCGCGGTCGAGGCGGCGGCCAGGGTCGCGGCGGGCCAGCCCGGCTATGGCATGCTGCTCGACGGCAGGTACGGGCGCGAGGCGTTGTTCCGCGCCGTCGATCACGGCTTCTGGATCGGCCGGCCGGTCGAGGCGCCCGGCTCCCGCCCGCTCGAATTCGAATTCGGCGGCTCGCTCGGCGTCAAGCTCATCGAATGGCCGGCCGCGCACACCATCAAGTGCCTGTGTTTCTATCACCCCGACGATCCCGCGGACATGAAGGCTCGACAGGAGCGTGAGCTCCTCCGCCTCCACGACGCCGCGCGCAAGCTCGAGCGCGAGCTCCTGATCGAGATCATCGCGAGCAAGCACGGACCGGTCGACGATCGCACGGTCGCCAGCGTCCTTGCGCGGCTCTATGAGATCGGGATCGGGCCCGACTGGTGGAAACTGGAAGGCCAGACCAGCAAGGCCGCATGGGACAACATCGCCCACGAGGTGAACGCCAGCGACCCGCATTGCCGTGGAATCATGCTGCTTGGCCTCGAGGCGCCGGAAACGGATCTGGCGCAAGCCTTCGCGCTGGCGCGCGACTGCAGCCTGGTCAAAGGCTTCGCGGTCGGGCGCACGATCTTCGCCGAACCGGCCGCCGAGTGGTTCGCCGGCCGCATCGACGATCGCGAGGCGACCGAGCGTATGGCCGGAACGTTTGCGCGTCTCGGCGATCTGTGGCGGGCTTCTGGGCACGCGACGAATGATGCGGGCGGCGGCCGGAACGCTGCTTCCCCACGACCAACGAATGAAACGGGAGGTCACGCGCCATGACGACAATCCGGTTGACCGCCGCCCAGGCGATGGTTCGCTTCCTCGCGGCCCAGCGGGTCGAAATCGATGGGCGCAGGCAGCGCCTATTCGAGGGCGTGTTCGCGATCTTCGGCCATGGCAACGTGGCGGGCATGGGCGAAGCGCTTTTCGCCTCGCGCGAGCAGCTCCCGACCTATCGCGCCCACAATGAACAGGCGATGGCGCTTGCCGCGATCGCCTTCGCCAAGGCCTCGCGCAGGAGGCGGATGATGGCCTGCACCAGCTCGATCGGCCCCGGCGCGACCAACATGGTCACCGCCGCCGCGGTCGCGCATGTGAACCGCCTGCCGGTGCTCCTCATTCCGGGCGATGTGTTCGCGAGCCGCAAGCCCGATCCTGTCCTGCAACAGGTCGAGGACTTCAGCGACGGAACGGTGAGCGCCAACGATTGCTTCAAGCCCGTGTCGCGCTATTTCGACCGCATCGCGCGCCCGGAGCAGATCGTGCCGGCCCTGGCCCGCGCGGTCGCGGTCCTGATCGATCCGGCCGAGTGCGGGCCGGTGACGCTGGCCTTCTGCCAGGACGTGCAGACCGAGGCTTATGACTATCCCGCAAGCTTCTTCGACGAGCGCGTGCATCGAATGCGCCGCGCCGTCCCCGACCCGCTCGAGATCGACGAAGCGGCCGCGGTCTTGAAGAAGGCGAAGAAGCCGTTCGTGGTCTCGGGCGGCGGCGTCCTTTATTCCGAGGCGGAGCGTGAACTGATCGGCTTCTGCGAGAAGCGAGGGATTCCGGTCGCGGAGACGCAGGCGGGCAAGTCCGCGACGCCGGCCGATCATGCGCTCAGCCTGGGTGCGGTCGGCGTCACCGGGACCGGCGCGGCCGACGCGCTCGCCGCTGAAGCGGATGTGATCCTTGGCGTGGGCACGCGATTCGCTGACTTCACCACCGGGTCCTGGGCTTTGTTCAAGAATCCCGAGCGGCGGCTGATCAGCGTCAACGTGCAGCCGTTCGACGCGATGAAACATCGCGCGCTGTCCGTCGTCGGCGACGCAAGGACAGCGCTCGACGCGCTCGACGCGAAGCTCGGCGCCTGGAAGGCGCCGCACGCATGGGGCGAGGCGGCCGCGAAGGCCAAGGCCGAATGGGAACCGACCGCCGCTCGCTATACCGCGCCGACCAACGCGCCGGCGCCGACTGACGCCCAGGTGCTCGGGGCGCTGATGCGCGCAGGCGAGAAGTCGGATGTCATTGTCTGCGCCGCCGGCGGACTGCCGGGCGAATTGCACAAGCTGTGGCGGGCGGGCGCGCCGCTTGGCTACCACCTCGAATACGGCTATTCGTGCATGGGCTACGAGATCGCCGGCGGAATCGGCGTCAAGATGGCGCTGCCCGACCGCGAAGTGATCGTGGTGGTCGGCGACGGCTCGTATCTGATGATGAATTCGGAGATCGCGACCTCCGTGATGCTTGGCCAAAAGCTCATCATCGTCGTCAACGACAATCGCGGCTTCGGCTGCATCAACCGGCTGCAACAGGCGACCGGCGGCGCCCCGTTCAACAATCTCCTGCGCGACGCGCGCCACGAAGCGCTGCCGGACATCGACTTCGCCGCCCACGCGCGCTCGCTCGGGGCGGAAGCCGTGCGGGTCAAGTCGATCGCCGAGCTCGAAGGCGCCTTCCGGAGTGCGCGCGCGGCCAAATCGACCCAGGCGATCGTCATCGAGACCGATCCCGCCGGATCGACCGACGCCGGCGGCTTCTGGTGGGAGGTCCCCGTTCCGGCGGTCTCGGAGCGGAAGGAGGTCGACGCGGCCCGCCGCGGCTATGAGGAGGCCAGGAAGCTGCAGCGGGTCGGAGACTAACCCATGACCATTCGCATCGGCGCCAACCCGATCGGCTGGAGCAACGACGACCTTCAGGAGATCGGCGGCTCGACGCCGCTCGAAACCTGCCTCGCCGAGGCGAAGGAGGCAGGCGTTGTGGGCATGGAGAAGGGCCACAAGATGCCCAGCGACGGCGCGGCGCTGAAGGACACGCTTGGCCAGTTCGGCCTCGTCTTCGTCGGCGGCTGGTATTCGACCGAATTGCTCAAGCGCTCGGCGCGCGAGGAGTTCAAGGCGGCGAAAGCGCATATAGCCATGACCCGGGGCGCCGGCGCCGGCGTCGTCATTGTCGCCGAAACCTCGAACGCCATCCACGGCGACCGGTCAAAACCTCTCTCCGAGCGCCCGCGTCTGCATAAAGCCGACTGGCCCGCATATGGCGCGAAACTGACCGAATTCGCCGAGCGGCTCGCCGACGAGGGGCTCAAGCTCTGCTATCATCACCACATGGGCACGATCGTCCAGTCGGAGCGCGACATCGACGCGCTCATGGCCCACACCAAGGCCCCCGTGCATCTGCTGCTCGACACCGGCCATGCGCGCTGGGGCGGCGCCGATCCGGCGGGGCTCGCGCGCGCCTATCGTCCGCGCATCGGCCATGTCCATTGCAAGGATGTGCGCGAGGCGACCATGCGCCAATCCAACGCCGGCGACTGGAGCTTCCTCGATTCGATCCTGGGCCAAGGCAAGGAGCTCGGGGTCTATACCGTGCCCGGCGACGGCTCGATCGACTATGCCGCGGTGTTCGATGAGCTTAAGGGCTATTCCGGCTGGGTCGTGCTCGAGGCCGAGCAGGACCCGAAGAAAGCGCCCGCGCTGCCGTACGCCAGGAAGGGCGTCGCGCACGTCCGCGCCGCGCTGAAGGAAGCGGGCTTGGCCTTCCCTCTCCCTTGAGAAAGGGGGTCGGGGGTGAGGGATCTGGGAGGTTCATATCGTGGCGCAATCGAAACTGCTCGTTCATGCCAGCCACGGCGCCGACGGCGTCGGCCATCGCATCACGCCCAGGAGCGCCGGCTGGCGCTATGTCGGCTTCGAGACGCGGACGCTGAAGCAAGGCGCGAAGTCCACCCTCGACACCGGCGGCGAGGAGGTCTGCATCGTCATCCTCTCGGGCAAAGCGCAGGTGAGAGCCGACGGCTTCGATTCCGGACCGATCGGCGAGCGCGCCAATGTGTTCGATGGGCTTCCGTGGTCGGTCTATCTGCCGCCTCGCAGCACGGCGACCATCGAGGCGGCCACGGATTGCCAACTCGCGCTCTGCTCGGCGCCCGCTACGGGCAAGTTCAAGGCGCGCGTCATCAAGCCCGGCGACGTCGGGACGCTCACCCGCGGGTCGGCCACGAACGCGCGCCATGTTCGCAACGTCCTGCCGGAGGACGCGGAGGCCGAGAGCGTGCTGGTGGTCGAAGTCATCACGCCCGGCGGCCATTGGTCGAGCTATCCGCCGCACAAGCACGACCGCGACGCGCTGCCGGATGAATCCTGTCTCGAGGAGACCTATTATCACCGGCTGAAGCCCGCCCAGGGCTTCGCCTTCCAGCGCGTCTACACCGAGGACGGCTCGCTCGACGAGACGCTGACGGTCAAGGACGGCGACGTCGTGCTGGTGCCGCGCGGCTACCATCCCGTCGCCGCGCCGCACGGCTACGATCTCTACTATCTCAACGTGATGGCGGGGCCGAAGCGCGTCTGGCGCTTTCACAACGATCCCGCCCACGAATGGCTGATGGCGCCGCCTGCCGCCTGATCCCGCCGTGGCGGCTCACGCCCGTCGCTTGCCGGCGGCGGGCTTCGCCTTCTTTATTGGGCTGCGCTTTTTCGCCGCCGCGCCTCTCTTGGGCGATTCGCGCTTGTCCTTGCCGCCGTACCCGGCGGCGCGCAACGCCTGCTCGACCCGGGCGTTGTAGCCGCGCCCGCTCGCCTTGATGGCCGCCACGACGTCCGGCGCCAAACGGAACCCGATACGAACATTCGGCGCCGTCGCTTTCGGACGACCGAGCTTGCGGCGGAATTCATCCATCGCTTCAATGAAGCCGGGCATAATTTCGTGCGCCGCGTCCCAATGCAATTCCGCGACAAGCTCGAACGGCAGTCCGCGCTCTTTGGCGTTCCGCGCGCTTTTGGTGAGGGAGAACTCGATCCTCACGCATTCCTGTAGCCACAAAAATGATGCCGATCAATCGGCGCGCGGCGCGGACTCGACTGCCGGGGCCCGGAGGCTTAGCGAGATAGCCTTTCCAGCCGGTCAATGGAGGGCGTTTTGAGCGAGACCAACAGCCAGTCCGGCCAGCCCCAGCGGGTGCTGGTCGTCGGGCTCGGCACGATGGGCATGAGCCATGCGCGCGCTTATCAGGCGATCGACGGCTTCGACCTCGTGGGCCTGTGCACCCGCAACGCCGCCGCGCGAGCCGATCTCGACACGGCCTTCCCCGGCGTTCCGCGCTTCGACGGCCTGACGGAAGCCCTTCAGGCGCTCAAGCCCGACGCGGTCTCGATCAACGCCTATACCGAGCACCACGCGCCGATGGCGCTGGAGGCGCTGGCGGCCGGCGCGCACGTGTTCTGCGAAAAGCCGCTCGCCGACTCGCTCGAAGCGGCGGAAAAGGTGGTCGCCGCCGCGCGCAAGGCGAAGAAAGCCCTGCTCGTCGGCTACATCCTGCGCGTTCATCCTTCCTGGACGCGCTTCGTCGAGATCGGCCGCACGCTCGGCAAGCCGTTGGCCATGCGGATGAACCTCAACCAGCAATCGGCGGGCTCGCACTGGCAGGTGCACAAGAACCTGATGCGCTCGACCTCGCCGATCGTCGACTGCGGCGTGCATTACGTGGATATCATGTGCCAGGTCACGCGGGCGAAGCCGGTCGCCGTGCACGCGGTCGGCACCCGGCTCACCGACGAGATCGCGCCGACGACGGTCAATTACGGCCATCTGCATCTGACTTTCGACGATGGCTCGGTCGGCTGGTATGAGTGCGGCTGGGGCCCGATGATCAGCGAGACCGCCTTCTTCGTGAAGGACATGATCGGGCCCAAGGGCTGCGTCTCGATCGTCTCCAAGGAAGAGGCCGGGGCGGGCGTCAGATCCTCGGACCATGACAACCATATCCGGACGAACGCGCTCCGCATCCACTATTCCGCACTCAAGTCCGACGGCTCCTTCGCGCGCGCGGATAAAATCGAATCGACGCGCGACGAGCCCGGCCACCAGGACTTGTGCGAGCGCGAGCAGCGTCTGTTCCTCAAGGCGATCCGCGGGCAGGTCGACCTCAGCGAACATCTCGAGGACGCGATCAATTCGCTGCGCATCGTGTTCGCCGCCGACGAGAGCATGCGGACCGGACAGGTGGTGAAGCTGTGACGGCTTCCAACGCCATGCCCGCGCTGACATTGGCGGCGGAGACCTCGCCAGGCGAAGCGACCATTCGCGCCATCGAATCGGGGCTCAATGCGCATTCCTCGAGCGTCGGCTTGAGCACGGACTGGTCGCCGCGCTGGATCGTCGGCCGCGACGCCGGCGGCGCCGTTCAGGCCGGAATCCGCTTCGTGCTGCCGTTCGAGTGGCTGTTCGTCAATTGGCTATGGGTCGCTGAGCCCTATCGCAAGCAGGGGATCGGCTCTGAGCTGATGGACGCAGCGGAGGCGGCCGCGCGAGAGCGGGGCTGCCGCGGGGCCTATCTCGACACCTTCACCTTTCAGGCGCCGAAATTCTACGAGCGGCTCGGCTACAAGGAATTCGGCCGGCTCGACGATTTCCCGCCCGGCCATTCGCGCATCTGGTTTTCAAAGCCGCTTCGCTGACGCGATGCCTACGGCGAAAGGAATGTGGGCGAGGGTGATCTGACTGAGCATCTCGAGGGCGCGATCAACTCGTCATTGCCACCAACGAGAACATGCGGACGGGCCCAGCGGTGAGGCTTTAGGGTGGGCGGTAGCTTGAGAGCACTCCAGTTTTGGTAGATCATCGTTAGTCCCGCCTTTGGTTCACCCACAGCGGGGGGGAGCTCTAGGCCGTGTGGACACTTATCGCAACCATAAGATGATAGCCGCGAGAGTGACGACGGCAAGGTAATTTCGGGCGGTCTTTTCGAAGCGGGTTGCGACGCGGCGGAATTGCTTGAGTTTTGAGAAGCAGCACTCGACGAGATGGCGCTGGGCATAGAGATCCTTGTCGAGGGGATATTTGAGCGCCCGTGACGGATTGTTGGGGATGACGGCGATGGCTCCCTTGGCGGCGATAGCCTCGCGCAAATGATCGGCATCGTAGGCTGTGTCGGCCATGACGACCTCGGCCGGTAAGCCTTCCAGCAAAGCAGCAGCTTGGGGCGCATCGCCCTTTTGACCGGCGGTCAACGTGAACCGCACGGGACATCCCAGGCCTCGAACCGCCATATGGATTTTGGTGCTCAGGCCGCCGCGCGAGCGGCCGATCGCCTGATCTTCAGACCCCCTTTTTTGGCCCCGGCAGCATGCTGATGGGCTCGGACGATGGTGGAATCGACGATCAGATATTCGAAATCCGGATCATCGGACATCGCCTCAAAGATCCGCCACCAGACCCCCTTGAGGCTCCAACGACTGAAGCGCCGGAATACACTGTTCCAATCCCCGAATGCTTCAGGCAGATCACGCCAGGGAGAGCCCGTACGAACGATCCAAAGCACGCCTTCCACAAACATCCGATTGTCGCGCCCAGTCGAGCCTTTCTGGTCAGGCCGACCTATAATCAGAGGCGCCATCCGTTCCCACGCCGCATCATTCAAAACCAAACGGTCCATCACACCCAAGACTGCCTCCCCAAAAGCAGCCTTAAATCTGATTTGCCCCTAAAAGGGAATCCCTAAAGTCCACACCACCTAGGCCATAAACTCATACAGGGGATTCCATTTTTTCGCGCGGCGTGATTCAAGCTCCACGAGTGGGAGCGAAGCATGACACCGCGCCGGTACGAACTTTCCGACTTTGAATGGTCGATCATCGAGCCGCTGTTGCCCAACAAGCCGCGAGGCGTGGCGCGCTCGGACGATCGCAAGGTGCTCAACGGCATTTACTGGCGGCTTCGCACCGGCTCGCCCTGGGCCGAGATTCCCGAGCGATACGGACCTGCGACGACCTGCTACAACCGTTTCGTCCGTTGGGCCAGGATCGGTGTCTGGGACCGGATATTCGAGGCGATCTCAAGAGCCTACGACGGCGACTTGCAGATGATCGACAGGTCCTCGATCCGCGTCCACCAGCACGGCGCGAACGGTAAAAAAGGGGTCCGAAGACACGTTGTCCTCCGCTGGGGACGTTGCTGGAGCCCGCTGCATGGGGCGCTCGCGAGGCGGACTGACCACGAAGATCCACGCCCTCGTCGACGCCAACGGCCTGCCCATTCTCCTGAAGCTGACGGCCGGGCAAGCTCATGACGGGCGAAGCGCCGACGACATGCTCGCCGGTGTCGGTCAAGGCCAAATCCTCCTCGCCGACCGCGGCTACGACAGCGACGCCCTGAGGTCGCGTCTCGCAAGCCAAGGCGCATGGGGCAACATTAAGCCGATGCCCAACCGGGTCAACGTTCCCTCCTTCAGCGCCTATCTCTATCGCTTTCGCAACCGCGTCGAATGCTTCTTCAGCAAACTCAAACATTTCCGCGCCGTAGCGACGCGCTACGAAAAGCACGACGCAAACTACCTCGCTCTCGTCAAACTCGCCGCCATCCGAATGTGGTTCCGATCTATGAGTCGGTGAACTAGTCGGCCAATTCAGTCAGATTGACGGGTAGAGGCGTTTGAGTTCGATGCGAGCGTTTGGGGTTGTGAAGTGCCAATTGGCCGTGGCGTGATTGGTATTGCGGTCCTTCTCCCAGGCGGCGACTTCCTCGACGAGGGTTTGTTTGTCAGGGATGCGGCGGTCGAGACATTGGGACGATAGGACGCCGAGTTCCAACTCCGCCAGATTCAGCCAGCTGCCGTGCTTTGGCGTGTAATGCCATTCGAACCGCTCGACCAGACGCCTGGCTTCGGCGGGCGCAAAGGCTTCGTAGAGTGACGCCTTGCTGTGGATGTTGAGATTGTCCTGGACCAGAACGATGGTCTGGGCGGCGGAAAAGTGGATATCGGCCCCGTCTTTCAAGAGGTAAGCATATTCCACGGCGGTGTGGCGATCTGTGACTTTGATATGGCGCCAACCTTCTAGCGGCGCGAACAGCATGAACAGGTTGGCGGTTCCATTGCGCTCGTACTCGTAATCGCAACGGGCCGGGCGCCCCGGTTTCATTGGGATCGTCGCTCGCGTCTCGGCGAGGAGTTGCTTTGAGGTCTCGTCCAGGCAAACCAGCGGACGATCGCGATCGCGTGGCCGCGTGTAGACGGCCAGCACGTCTTCCATCGCCGCTACGAATGCGCCGTTGGCCTTGGGCGGGATGACCCAGCACTGTCGGCGATGGGGCTGGAGAATGTTTTTTTGAGCGCCCGCCCGATCGTTAAGTCGCTGGCGCGATCGACAATGCAGAGTTCCACGACCTTGCTCTCCAACAACCGCAAGGTCCAGCGCGCGCGGCCCTTGGGCGGTTTGGAACAAGCCAAGGCAATCAGTTTGGCTTCCTTCTCGCCGTCGAAAATCCGCGCAACCGCCGGCGTCGCGCGTTGCTTGCGGCTCAACACCGCCTCGAAGCCCTGTTCCACCAGTTGCTTGCGCACCCGGTAAACCATGGATGGGCTGGTCTCCAGCGCTTCGATGATCCGGCCGTCGCGGTTCGCGCCAAGCGCTCTCGAACCTTGGACCCGCTGATTAAGAGTCAGCCCTGCCGGCGCTTCCCGGGAGGCTAAGCAAGGTTCAGTCCGTTGACCAACGGATGCGCCTTGGAATGCGGTATCGGCTTTCGCCAATTGCGGACGTGCTGTCGCAAACGTCCGGGGCAACTAGAGCGGGATGAATTTGGATTGAATCGACGGGGATTCCCGAATCGGAGATTTTCTGATTCAGGGTGCTGGCTGGAAGGAGGCCAGCATGGATGGGAAGGCCTTATTCGAACGATCTTCGTGAGCGGGCGGTCGGAGCGGTTTTGCACGGCGGACTTTCGCGCCATCGAGCGGCGGCTCAGTTCGGCGTTGGGGTCAGCACGGTCGTCAACTGGGTGCGGCGGTTTCACGAGACGGGCAGCGTGGCGCCGGGCCAGATGGGCGGACACAAGCCGAAGGCGATCCGCGACGGGCACGCGGCCTTTCTGTCCGAGCGCATTCGGCAAGGAGCCTTCACGCTGCGCGGGCTGGTGGCGGAACTCGCCGGGCGCGGGCTCAAGGTCGACTATCGCTCGGTGTGGAATTTCGTCCACGCGGAGAAGCTCAGTTTCAAAAAAAAGCGTCGTGGCGAGCGAGCGCGAACGGCCCGACGTCGCGCGAAGGCGGGCGCAATGGAAGAAGCGTCAGGACCAGATCGAGCCCGAGCGTCTGGTGTTCATTGATGAGACCTGGACGAAGACCAATATGGAGCCGCTTCGCGGCTGGGCGCCGCGGGGCGAAAGGCTGGTGGCCAGCGCTCCCCACGGCCATTGGAAAACCATGACCTTTGTCGCCGCGCTTCGCTGCGACCGGATTGAAGCGCCGTGGCTGCTCGATGGCCCAATCAATGGCGAGGCGTTCAAGACCTACCTCGAGAAGGTGCTCGCGCCCACCCTCAAGCCGGGCGATCTGGTGATCATGGACAATCTCGGCAGCCACAAAGGCGGCGCCATCCGCCGGGCGATCCGGGCGGCCCGCGCCAAGCTCTTCTTCCTGCCCAAATATTCTCCTGACCTGAACCCAATCGAGCAGGTCTTCGCCAAGCTCAAGCATCTCTTGCGCAAAGCTGCCGCCCGAACAATCGAAACCCTCACCGCCGCGGTGGGCGAACTGCTCGGCGCCTACACCGCCGAAGAATGCGCAAACTACTTCACCAATGCAGGATACCAAGCCTAATCTCATCACGCTTCGCCGAAGGTCCCGTCGGGCTGACGCATGCGGTAGACCGAGGCGGCTTGCCGTTCCCCTCGATATCGCGCCGCGCGAGCCGCAGAACCGTCCGCGCGGCCTCGGCGGCGCCGTCGAGTCTTGCGCTCGCGCGAAGATCGGCGGCGCGGCCATGGTCGCGGCCCCGCCAGTGATGAGTGCGCGGCGGGACAGCAAGGGGGCGCCTCCTCGAACCAAAACTTCGCCCCGGCAAGAGCACGGATTTGACGCTCAGGCCTCTACTGCGAATGGAACGTGTATCAATTGTCGATTGCTCTTGAATGACAAGGACGCATGGTCCGCGGAGCTTCAAATTGGGCTCCCGAAAACCGCTATTTGTGCTAAGTTTTGTGCGGCGGAGGGGCGCGAATTGAGCGAGACCCGCAAGCTTGCGGCGATTTTGGTGTCCGACGTCGTCGGCTTTTCGCGGCTCGCGGGAGCCGACGAGGATCGCATTCTAGCCCGTCTCCGAACGCTTCGCAGCGATCTGATCGATCCAATCATTTCGGTCCATCACGGCCGCACCGTCAAGCGCACCGGTGACGGCGCTATCGTCGAGTTCCGGAGCGTAGTCGACGCGGTGAACTGCGCCGTCGAAGTCCAAAGGGCCATGGCCGAGCGTAACTCGGAGGTCGCGCCCGACAAGCGGATCGAATTCCGAATTGGCATTCATCTCGGCGACGTGGTGGAAGAGAGCGATGGCGATCTGATGGGTGACGGCGTCAATATTGCGGCGCGGCTCGAAGGTATTTGCGAGCCCGGCGGAATTTGCCTGTCCGATGACGCCTATCGGCAGGTTAAGTCCCGTCTCGATCTGAAAGTCAGCGATCTCGGCCGGGTGCCGCTGAAGAACATCGCCGAACCGATGCGGGCTTATTCCCTGGAAGTTGGCGCGCCATCTGCGACCAAGTCGCCGCCGCCAGCCGATCGGACAAAGCAAAGGACATCCAAGCCACGTTGGCTCTCCGTGCCGCTCGCCGCCGCCAGCGCAGCTCTTCTCCTTCTGGTCGCCGCGGGCGGCTGGATCATGCTCGACAGCCGCCTGACAAAGCGGGCGCAGGCCGCACATCTGTCGATCGTGGTCCTCCCGTTCACCAATCTCTCCGGCAATTCGAGCCAGGATTACTTCGCCGACGGAATCACCGAGAACCTCACCACCGACCTCTCGCGCCTGAGCGGCGCCTTCGTGATTGCTCGCAACACCGCGTTCACCTTCAAGGGCAAGAACGTCGATGTTAGGGAGATTGGGAGGGAACTCGGCGTGCGCTATGTGCTGGAAGGCTCGGTGCAGAGGGACCAGGGCCACGCCCGGGTTAATGCGCAGCTGGTCGACGCGGAGAGCGGCGGTCAACTCTGGGCCGAGCGCTTCGACAAGCCGATTTCGGACCTCTTCAGCATGCAAGACGAGATCGTCGCGAGTCTCGCCAGCCGATTGGGCACGGTTTTGGTCGCCGACGAGGCCCAGCGGGCGGAAGGGGCCTCCAACCCCAATTCGATGGACCTTTATTTTCAGGGCAGGGCATGGCTCAATAAGGGGCTTAGTCCTGAGAATCTCGCGCAGGCGCGCGGGTTCTTCGAGCGCGCCCTGGCGTTGGATCCTGACAATCTGGACGCGTTGCTGGGCACGGTATCCGTTGATGTGCTTGCCGCCTCCGGCTACGGAACCGGCGACCCAGTTGCGCGCTTCTCCGCGATCGAGGCAACGTTGACCAAGGTGCTGGCTCGGGCTCCGAACAACAGCTGGGCGCATTACTGGATGGGCAGGGCCCTGATCGATAGTAACCACGAGGCCCAAGGCATTGCCGAATCTGAACGGGCGCTGGAGCTAAATCCGAACTTGGCCGCCGCTCACGCAATTATCGGCTTCGCCAAGTTAGTGAACGGTCACGCCGAGGAAACCGAGAACCATGTACTTGAAGCGCTGCGGGTTAGTCCTCGCGATACGGACGCCAATGTCTGGCTAGGGTATATCGCCGAGGCCAAGCAGTTTCTTGGCGCCGACGAGGACGCGGTCACGTGGCACAACCGGTCAATGGAAATCAACCGGAATCGCCCGGTTGCGCATATGTATCTAGCATCCGCTCTGGCGTTGCTCGGCCGGCTCGAAGAAGCGCGGTCCGAGGTCCAAGCCGGGCTGGCGCTCGATCCCAAGTTCACCATCCAGCGCTACCGCGCCGGCGCACAAAGCGACAACCCGGTTTTCTTGAGCCAACGCGAGCGGGTGATCGAAGGCATGCGCAAGGCTGGAGTGCCGGATGGATGAGCGAGACTCGCTTTTCCTTGACAGCCCGTCGGCGATTGACTTCGCGCCCTTTCTCACCCATTTCTATTCGTCCGCAGGGCGCATAGCTCTGAACGGGGGGAGCGCGCGCGTCCTCGAGTCGCGGCGCAATCTCGAACGCCAGCAACAGGAGAGTGGCCATTCGTCGACCCATGAAGGCAACCGCGGCCCCGGAGAAAGGCGGCCCGCGCGTCAATCGCGATATTCGCGCAATTCAAGTCCAGCTCATTGACGCCGAGGGGCACAATCGCGGCGTCGTCAATCTTTCAGACGCACAACAGCTCGCCGACGATGCGGCCCTCGATCTGGTCGAAATCGTCCCCAACGCGACCCCTCCGGTCTGCAAGATCCTCGACTTCGGCAAGTACCGCTTCCTCGAGCAGAAGAAGTCCTCCGAGGCGCGCAAGCGCCAGAAGGTGGTCGAGGTCAAGGAGATCAAGCTCCGGCCCGGCATCGACGACCACGACTATGAAGTGAAGATGCGCTCGGTGCGCCGGTTCTTCGACGAAGGCGACAAGGTCAAGGTGACGCTGCGGTTTCGTGGCCGCGAGATGGCGCACCAGGATATTGGCTACAGGCTTCTGCAGCGGGTCAAGAGCGAGACCGCGCCGATCGCCAAGGTCGAGGCCGAGCCTTTGATGGAAGGCCGCCAGATGACCATGGTGCTGGCGCCCAAGTAAACACGCCGAAACGAAGGTAACGGTCTTGTGAACGCCTGGACCGGGAAACAACCGTCCGCCAATTGACAATGAGCGGGCGACGCGCCCATATGGCAGCATAGCTGACATAAAGGCCGCCTTGGCGGCCTGATTTTTTGGGACGTCGCGCCCGAACGCGGCGCCCGGGGACAAGTCCGTGACCACTGCGCCGACCTATGCTGACGCCGCCGCGACAAGCCGTCGCCGGGTGGGGACGGCGACGCTCGGCATCCTCTTCGCGCTCAGCGCCTCGCACATGCTCAACGACGTGATGCAGTCGCTGGCCTCGGCGCTCTATCCGGTGTTCCGCGAGCGGTTCGCGCTGAGCTTCTTCCAGATCGGCCTCATCACCTTCGTCTTCCAGCTCACCGCCTCCTTCCTCCAGCCGGCGATCGGCTGGGGACTGGACAAGCGGCCCGTCAATTTCATCCTGCCGGTCGGCATGGGCTTCACCCTGATCGGCCTCGTGGTGCTGGCGTTCGCCAACACCTACGGCTTGACCCTCATGTCGGTCGCACTGGTCGGGGTCGGCAGCGCGGTGTTCCACCCGGAGGCGTCGCGGGTCGCCCGCGCGGCGTCGGGCGGCCGGCACGGCTTCGCGCAGAGCCTGTTTCAGGTCGGCGGCAATTTCGGACAGTCCCTTGGGCCGCTGCTCGCGGCTTTCATCGTCGTGCCTTTCGGCCAGCATTCGGTGCTCGCCTTCACCGTGCTCGCGCTGGCGGCGATGGTTCTTCTGACCGGCGTCAGCCGCTGGTACGCCGCGGTTCGCGCCGGAGGGCGCAAGGCGCATGCGGCGGCGGGCCCGGCCCATCCGCGGCGGGTCGTCGTGCGCACCCTCTTCGTCCTGGTGGTGATGCTGTTCTCGAAAGTGCTCTACCTCGCCAGCATCAACAGCTATTACACCTTTTACCTGATCCAGACCTTCGGCCTCTCGATTCAGGGCTCGCAGGTGCTGCTGTTCGTCTTCCTCGCCTCCGTCGCCGCGGGCACCTTCCTGGGCGGGCCGCTGGTCGACCGGTTCGGGGCGAAATTCGTCATCTGGGGATCGATCCTCGGCGTCCTTCCGTTCACCCTGCTGCTGCCCCATCTCGGGCTTGTCGGCACGGTGATCAATTCGATCGCCATCGGCCTCGTCCTCTCGTCGGCCTTCTCGGCGATGATCGTCTATGCGCAGGAATTGACCCCCGGCAATGTCGGGGCGGTCGCGGGCCTGTTCTTCGGCTTGAGCTTCGGCCTGGGGGGACTCGGCGCGGCGCTGCTCGGCATTCTGGCCGACAAGACGAGCCTGACCTTCGTCTATCAGGTCTGCGCCTTCCTGCCGGCGGTCGGGCTCCTGGGCGGTTTCCTGCCCTCGGCGCCGGGCAAGGCGGTCGTGGCCAAGAAGGGCTGAGCGCGGCGGGGCGAAAGCTCAGGCCCGGGCGATGCGCGGACACTCTCAGCGGGCCGCCTGAGACGGCGAACGAAAACAGGTCGGGCCCGGAACGGATCTTCGCGCCCCGTCATCCTCCGGCCACATTTGCGGCGCTCGGTGAGAATGAACGTTCATTCTCACTGGTCTCCATGTCGCTGACCTCGGTTCAAACCGGACGCCGGCCCGCCGACCCGGAGCGGCGCGCGCGAATCCTGCAGGCGGCCGAGCGCGCCTTCGTCCGCCATGGCTTTCACGCCTCGACGATGCAGCATGTCGCCGACGAAGCGGGCATGAGCGCGGGCAATCTCTACCGCTATTTCCCTTCCAAGGAAGCGATCGTCGAGGGCCTGTGCGAGCTCGATCAGGCGGGGCGGGCAAAGGCCCTGGCCGGATTTGCCAAGCTGCTCGCCCGCAATGGCGACATCACCGAGGCGATGCGCGCGGGCCTGCGCGAACATGTCGTCGGCAAGGCGCCCGAGAAGGCTCGGCTCATCGTCGAGATCTGGGCTGAAGCGGGCCGCAATCCGCGGGTGGCGGCGATCACCGGCGCGATCGACGCCGACGTCATCGACGGGCTCGAGGGGCTGATGGACGCCGCCAAGGCGGGCGGCGCGGCGTCGGCCAAACTCGATTCCCGGTTCGGCGCACGGTTCTTTCTCACTCTTGTCGCCGGCGTCTTCAAGCGGATCGCGGTGGAGGCCGACTTCGACGTCGGCGCGGAGACCGAGATGGCGGTCGCCGTCATGAAGGCGCTGTTCGCCGGCGCGCTGTCGCCCGATCCGGCGACCCTTGGCCCGGCGACCCTTGGCGAGGAGGCCCGATGATGCGCCGGGCCCTGATCGCCGCCGCGACCGCCGCCGCGGTGTCGCTCGCGGGCTTGTGGGCGGCGACCGCCATCGCGCCCTGCGTCCTGCCGTCCGCGCTCATGGACAAGATCGCCCCGGGCAAGGCCGCCGCCTGCCCGGCGGCAGCCCGCGCCCAAACCCAAGCCGACGAGCCTCGCGCGGTCGAGCCGCCGGCGGTCACCGTCGTTCCCGCGACCAAGCGCGAATTCGTCGACCGCCTGTTCGTCTCGGGAACGCTGGTCGCGCGCGAGGAAGCGCAGGTGGCCGCCCGCATCGACGGCCTGACCATCGTCGGACTCGACGCCGAGGACGGCGACCATGTCAAAGAGGGCCAGGTGCTCGCCAGGCTCGATCGCAGCCAGCTCGACGCGCTGCTGGCGCAGAACGACGCGGCGACCCGCCGCGCGGACGCCGCGATCGATCAGGCGAAGAGCATGATCGAGCAGGCCCAGGCGCAGGCGCAATTCGCCAACGCCGATTTCGACCGCGCGCGCAAGCTTGGCGAAGGCGTGATGGCCGCGTCCACCATCGAGCAGCGCCAGACGGCGATGAAGACGGCGGAGGCCCAACTGGCCGGCGCCCAATTCGCGCTCGGCGTCGCCGAGGCGGACCGCAAGAGCCGCGACGCGGAGCGGCGGGAGCTTCTGGTGCGGATCGACCGCACGGAGGTCAAGGCGCCGGTCGCCGGAATCGTCAGCCGCCGGTCGGCCAGGCTCGGCGCCGCGGCCTCCACCTCCGGCGAGCCGCTGTTCCGCATCATCGAGGACGGAGCGATCGACCTCGAGGCCGACGTGCCCGAGCAGCTTCTGGCCCGGCTCGCCGTCGGCATGCCGGCCGAACTGAAGCTGCCGGGGGTCGACCAGCCGGTCGCCGGCCGGGTCCGCCTCGTGAACCAGGAAGTCGACAAGGCGAGCCGCACCGGCAAGGTCAGGATCGCGCTCGGCGACGTTTCGCACGCCCATGTCGGCGCGTTCGCCTCAGGCACGGTCGAACTCGCCCGGCGCGAGGGGGTCGGGGTTCCCGCGACCGCCTTGCAGCGGGATGGCGAGGAGGCGCGTCTCGATGTCGTGCGCGGCGGCAAGATCGAGGCGCGAAACGTGAAGGCGGGCATCGTCGACGGCGATTGGGTCGAGATCCTTTCGGGCGTCGCCAGCGGCGAAAGCGTGGTCGCGCGCGCCGCCGCTTTCCTGCGCCCCGGCGACCGGGTGCGGCCGACGCCCGACGCGGCCGCGGCCAACGGGTAGGAGGCGGGCCGTTATGCGCCTCAACGTCTCGGCCTGGTCGATCCGCAAGCCCATTCCCGCGGTCGTCGCTTTCGCGGTCCTGACGATTCTCGGCATCGTCAGCTTCCGGACGATGTCGATCACCCGCTTTCCCAATATCGACATCCCGATCGTTCAGGTGCTGATCACCCAGTCGGGCGCCGCGCCCTCGGAACTCGAGTCGCAGGTGACGAAAAAAGTCGAGGACGCGGTCGCCAGCGTCAGCGGCGTCTGGCACATCGCCTCGACCGTCACCGACGGGTCTTCCTCGACCATCATTCAGTTCACGGTCGGGTCGGTGGACATCGACCGCGCGCTCAACGACGTGAAGGATCAGATCGCCAAGATCCGCACCGACCTGCCGCGCACCATCGACGAGCCGGTGATCAGCCGCGTCGATATCGAGGGCCTGCCGATCGTCACCTACGCCGCCTCGGCGCCGGGGCTGTCGGTCGAGCAATTGTCGTGGTTCATCGACGACAAGGTCGCGCGCGACCTGCAAGGCGTCCATGGCGTCGGAGAGGTCAAGCGATTCGGCGGGGTCGATCGCGAGATCCGGGTCGCGCTCGATCCGGAGAAGCTGCTGGCGCTCGGCGTCACCGCGGCGGCGGTCAACGAGCAGGTCAGGGCCGACAATGTCGATCTCGGCGGCGGACGCGGCGAGCTCGGCGGCCAGGAGCAGGCGATCCGCACGCTCGCTGGCGCCCGAAAGCTGGAAGACCTCGCGGCGCTGCCGATCGCGCTGCCGGGCGGGCGCCGGATCCGGCTCGACGAGCTCGCGACCGTCACCGACGGGGCGGCCGAGCCGCGCACCTTCACCCGCCTGTTCGACGAGCCGATCGTCGCCTTCGGCGTGACCCGCGCCAAGGGCGCAAGCGACGTCACGGTCGACGGGCTGATCGAGAAGCGGCTCCAAAAGATCGAAGCCGAGCACCCGGAGGTGAAGTTCACCAAGGTCGACACCCAGGTCGACAGCGAGGTCGGCAATTATCATTCGACGATGGAGACGCTGATCGAGGGCGCGGCTCTGGCCGTCGTCGTGGTGTTCATCTTCCTGCGCGACCTGCGCGCCACGCTCGTCACCGCGGTCGCCCTGCCGCTCTCGGTCATTCCGAGCTTCTGGGCGATGGATGCGATCGGGTTCTCGCTCAACCTCGTGACCCTGCTCGCCATTACGCTCGTCACCGGCATTCTGGTCGATGACGCGATCGTCGAGATCGAGAACATCGTCCGCCACATGCGGATGGGCAAATCCGCCTATCGCGCCTCGCTCGAGGCGGCCGACGAGATCGGGCTTGCGGTGATCGCGATCTCGCTGTCGATCGCCGCGATCTTCTCGCCGGTGAGCTTCATGGGCGGCATCGCGGGGCAATATTTCCGCCAGTTCGGCCTGACGGTGGCGATCGCCGTCATGTTCTCGCTCCTCGTCGCTCGCTTCGTCACGCCGGTGATCGCCGCCTATTTCCTGCGCGCGCCGCATGGGCGGACCCACCGGGACGGCGCGTTCATGCGCGCATACACGCGGCTCGTGCGCGCCTCCCTGCGTCACCGCTGGATGACCCTCACCGCCGGAGCGGTGATCTTCGCGCTCTCGCTCTGGTCGACGCAGCTGCTGCCGTCCGGATTCATTCCGGCCGACGATTACGGGCGCGCGCTTCTGGCGATCGAGCTGCCGCCGGGCTCCCGGCTCGACGACACCGATCGCGTGACGCGGACGATCTCGGAAAGGCTGCGCGCCATGCCCGAAGTCCGCTCGGCGCTGATTTTCGGCGGCAAGATCCTCGGCGGCGCGGACGATGAGCCGCGGAAGGCGACGATCGTCATCAATTTCGTCCACAAATCGAAACGCGAGGCGACGCAGAAGGACCTGCAGCTCAGGATCGGCGCGATTCTCGCCGATGTGCCCGACATCCGCTTCTGGTTCCTGAAGGACAACGGCCAGCGCGACCTGCAGCTCATCATCGCCGGTCCGGACATGAAGGTCATCAACGACACGGCGAACCAGATCGCGAGCGAAATGCGCTCGATTCCCACGATCGAAAATCCGATCTCGACTGCGGAGCTCGAGCGGCCGGAATTGCGGATCACCCCCAAGCGCCATGTCGCCGCCGACCTCGGAGTCTCGACCGAGGCCTTGTCGGACACGATCCGGGTCGCCACGCTCGGCGACATCGACGCCAATCTCGCCAAGTTCAATGCCGGCGACCGGCTGATCCCGATCCGGGTCGAGCTCGACCAGGCGGCGCGCCAGCGCGTCGGGCTCCTGGAGAACTTGCGCGTGCCGACCGGCGGCGGCGGGACGACGCCGCTCTCCGCGGTCGCCGACTTCTCGGTCGCCCATGGACCGACCGCGATCAACCGCTACGACCGCACGCGGCGGGTGACGATCGAGGGCGACCTGCGCGGCGACGCCGCGCTCGGCGCGGCGGTCGCGGCGATCCGCGCGCTGCCGACGGCAAGTCATTTGCCGCAGGGCGTCGAAATTCGCGAGACGGGCGATGTCGAGATCATGAGCGAGGTGTTCGCCTCCTTCGCAGCCGCGATGGGGGCGGGCCTGATGATGGTCTACGGGCTCCTGGTGCTGTTGTTCGGCAGCTTCCTGCAGCCGGTCACCATCCTGATCTCGCTGCCGCTCTCGATCGGAGGCGCGATCATCGCTTTGCTCATCACCCATAAGTCGATGTCGATGCCGGTGGTGATCGGCATTCTGATGCTGATGGGCATCGTCACCAAGAACGCGATCATGCTGGTCGATTTCGCGGTCGAGGAGATCGGCCGCGGAACGCCCCGCGCGCAGGCGCTGGTCGAGGCCGGCCGCAAGCGCGCGCGGCCGATCGTGATGACGACGATCGCGATGGCGGCGGGCATGTTCCCGTCGGCCCTGGGATTGGGCGACGGCGGCGGCTTCCGCTCGCCGATGGCGATCGCGGTGATCGGCGGCCTCATCATGTCGACGATGCTGTCGCTCGTGTTCGTGCCGGCGGTGTTCACGGTCATGGACGACGTCGGCCGCTTCGCCTGGCGGTTCTTCAGCCGCTTTATCGGCGACGCCGACGAATCGGAGGCGCGCCCTGCACCCGCGCCTGCGATCAGGCCGCGCCCCGCTTCCGAGATTTCGGTGGCGGCCGAGTAAGGCGGCCTTTCTGTCGCCGGCGTTCGTGGTGTGACGCAGATCAACCTGGCAATCGACGATGGCCGACAGACGGGCCGCGACAACCGGCTTTCAGCCGCGGGTCGTCGCATTCGGCTTCGCTGCGTCGCAGTGTGACCCGCGTCACGGCATGGAATTTGCACCCATTGTATGTTGCAACCTGGAGGCTGTTGATACAACTAATAGTTGCTAAAATTCGAATCATCAGCTAAAAAAGAGAATCGGCCGCCAGGAACCAAAGACAGGGGGCGCGAAATGTACTCGATCCTGATTCTTGTCTGCTCAACCGCGTTGTCCCACTCGGATTGCCAGTCAAAGACCGCGCTTGACGTGGTGCGCGGGCCGAGGGTCGACAACGAAGTCATGTGCATAATGAACGCGCAGACGATGATTGCCCGCACAGATCTTGTGCAAGGCGACAGCCAGTACATGAAGGTGGTCTGCACGCCGGCGAAGAAGGCCGACGAATGGATGGCGGAACTCCACGCGCGCAAGGCCGCGGTGCAGTAAGCCGGGATTGGGCGGCGCCGTGGCTGGGGCAGATTCCCAGTTGCCGCGATCGCCTGGACCAGGGTCCCGGCGACGGGACCGAGGCGGGTAGCGGGCCGGCGCCGACTTAAGGCGGGAAGACCTCGTTGATGACGGCCGCCTGAGCCGCGTCGATCGCCATTTTGCCGGCAAAGCCCAGGCGCCGCGCGGCGAGCGCCTCGGCGCGCAGACCGTCCGGGTCGCTGACGTCCGCGAAGGCCGCGTCGATCGCCGCCACGCCCGCAGCGGCGGCGGCGAGACGGGTCAAGTCGCGCGCGAGGCGCCACGGGCCGGCGTAAGCGCCGGCTGGATCGCGATCCGTCTCGGCGCCGATATCGGCGCCGAGGGACTCGGCGCTCCAGGCGATGGCCGCAAGCCGCGCGCTCGAGCCGCGATAGGACCCCATGCCGAACAGAGCTTGCGCCGTGTCAACGACGGCGATAATCCGCGTTGCGCCGTCGGCGAGAGCAAACTCGGCCTCGCGCACGGCGAGTTTGGCGGAGAGCTGCTGGACGCTCGCGGCCCCAGAACTCCCCGGCAGCAGGATCGCGTCCGGCGCGTGAGCCATCACAGCGTCGAGATCCGAATCGGTCTCGCCCGAATCGAGCGGGTCCACCCTGACGATCAGCCTGGGCCCGCGGCCGCGGGCCTCCTTGAGAAACCGTCCGGCCAGAGTCCGCGCCGCCGCCCTCTGAGCGCCCGCGGCCTGGGCCAGATCGACAATGACCGCGTCCGCGCCGCTCAAGAGCGCCTCGGCAAGCTGTCGCTCGTCCGCCGGCGCGATGAGCAGCGAGCGCATGTGGCCGGCTCAAGCGGGCTTGCGCAGGCGAGCCGACGCAAACCCGCCCGGAGCCCTTTGATTCCGCGGGACGTTGAGCCGACGACTGGCGCCCACTTTCGGCAATCCTGCTCAGGCGGTCAGCATTTCCGGCTCGCGCCGGCGCATGAACGCCGTGCGGCGGCACTCGGCGACGAGCGTGCCGTCCTGCTTGAAGGCGCGATGACGGAACTCGACGAGCCCTGCGTCGGAGCGTGACCTGGAGGCGCGGACGCCGATCACTTCGGTTTCCGCGCGAACCGTGTCGCCTTCGAACAGCGGCGCCGGAAAGATCACGTCCGTCATGCCGAGATTGGCGATGGTGGTGCCGACCGTGGTGTCGTTGACGGAAATGCCGATCATCAGGCCCAGCGTGAACAAGGAATTCATCAGCGGCCGGCCCCATTCCGTTTCGGTCGCGCAAAAATGCGCGTCGATATGCAAGGGCTGCGGGTTCAGCGTCATGTTGGAAAAGAGCATGTTGTCCATTTGCGTGACGGTGCGGGTCAGCCGATGGCGGAACACCTGGCCGATCGAGAAAGCCTCGAAATAGAGGCCGCCGCGCGGATGGCGAAGAATCTCGGTCTCCATGGATGTTCCGTTTGCAACCTTAAGTTGATATTAACCACGCGGCTACAATCTGACGGCGATGTGTCCGCCGCCATGACGGGCGAGGGAGGGCGAGGTGAACGCCAACCGACCCATGATCGAGCTGCCGCCGCCTTTCTGCGCCAATCCGGACTTGGCCCCGCCAGGCGACTTGGCCCCGCCAGGCGACTTGGCCCCGCCTGATATTGTGCGCCGATTTCTCGCCTGGGCGCAATGCGCCGACGCGGAGAGGCGCGCGGAAGGGGCAAGCGCGCTCGCGCGCGCCTATCTCTACTCGGACTTGACGGCGTCCGCGCGCGCCGAGGCGGCGCTGGCGATGACAGCGCTGGCCGACGATCCTTCGGCGCTGGTGCGCAAAGCGCTGGCCGACGCCCTGTGCAGCGCCAGCGAAGCGCCGCGCCCGTTGATCCTCGCGCTGGCGGCGGACGTGGCGGACGTAGCCGCGTCCGTGCTTCAGCGCTCCCCTGTGCTCACCGGCGCCGACCTTGCCGATTGCGCCGCCTGGGGGGACCCCCCCGCCCAGGCGGCGCTGGCGCGCCGGGCCAACCTCCCGCTCCAGGCCATCGCCGCGCTGGCCGAGACCGGCGAGCTCGATGCGGTTCTCACGCTCCTCGGCAATCTGGAGATCGAGATTCCGGCAGAAACGCTCACGCGCATCCTGACCCGTTTCAGCGGCGACCCGGACGTGCGCGAGGCGCTGCTCGAGCGCCCGTCCCTGCCGGCAAGCCTGAGGGCGCTGATCGTGGTGGCGCTGGCGGACGACTTGAGCATCGAGGCGTCGCGGTGGATGCCGCGGGACCGTGCGGAGCGCATCGCGCGTGAGACGCGCGACCAGACGATTTGCATGATCGCTTCGTCCTGCCGTCCCGGCGAGCGCGCCGGGCTCGCCCGCGCGCTGCGCGCGAGCGGCGCGCTGACGCCGGCCCTGCTTCTGCGGTCGCTGCTCGGCGGCGAGCGCGACCTGTTCGCCGAGGCGCTGGCGGACCTCTCCGGCCTGCCGGCGTCGCGCGTCGCGGCGTTCATCGGCGAGCCGCGCGGGGAGGGTTTCGCCGCGCTCGCCCGCCGGGCCGGCTTGAAGAGCGGCGTCCTGCCCGCCTTCCGCGCCGCGCTCGCCGCAATCAGGGCTCGCGGCGGAAGACTTCACGAAGGGCTCAGGCTCGAGCTCGTGCAAACGGTCATCGACGAATGCGAGCGCCTCGACGATCCCGCGCTCCACAAGGTCCTGGCGCTCATGTGGCGCTTCGCCTCCGAGGCGGCCAGGGCGGAAGCCGGGAAGTTCGCGCGCGAGGCCGCCTCGGCTTCGGGCGGAAGGCTGCCGCAAATCCTGGATTTCTCTCCGGTGAACGACGACGAGTTCGGGCCGCGCGCCGAAGCTGATCGCGGAATTCGACTGGACCGACACGGATTCAGCGCCGGCGCTCGAACTCGGCGCGCCGGGAGCGGACTTGAGCGAGGATCGCGCGCCGCGCATCGAACCGCCCCGCGAACGGGTCGCCCCGTTCAACGACGCAGCGTGAAGTCAATCGCTGGCGACCGGCGCTTCCCTGGCCGATTCGTCCATCGTCCGCCGGGCTTCAGCGATCGCGCGCCGCAGCACTGAAGGCTCCTGCGCGCCAGGGACGCCGAGGCGGCCGGCGAAGATGAAAAACGGCACGCCGCTCACCCCCATCGCCTGGGCCTGCTCGATCTCCTGGCGCACGAGATCGACGTCCGCCCCGTCAGCGAGAAGCGTCTCGACGAGATCGGGATCGAGGCCGCATTCGCCGGCGATTTCGATGAGTGCGCCGCGGTCGCCAATGTCGCGTCCCTCGACGAAATAAGCCTTGAACAGCCGATCGACGATCGGTCCCTGCATGCCGGCCGACGCCGCCCAGCGGATGAGGCGGTGGGCGTCGAGCGTGTTGGGCGAGCGCTTGATCCTGTCGAAGGCGAACCGGATCCCGAACTCCGCGCCGAGGCGCGTGAGGTTGTCATGGACCGATTGCAGGCGGCCGTTTCTGCCGAATTTCCTTTCCATATATTCGGCGCGGTCGAGCCCGCCTTCCGGAATCGTCGGGTCGAGCTGATAGGGCCGCCAGCGCAGGGCGACCGGTTGAGGCTCTTCCGCCAGCGCCGCCTCGAGGCGCTTTTCGCCGAGATAGCACCAGGGGCAGACGACGTCGCTCACGACGTCGATGGTCAGGGGTTCGCTCTCTTGGTTCATGCCGCTCTCCGATGAGCTGTGATTTAGCGCCGAGGCTGCCGATGACAGGCGAGGATCTACCGCGTCGGCGAGCCAGTCCATCAGCGACGCCCCGTCAAAGGTTTCAGGTTTGTCGATGGCCCTTGCCTCAATACCGGTGAAATAGCGGTCGAGCACGGTCGCGCGCTCGTGCTGGAGCGGCGTCGGGCAAAAGCAGGTTTCGGTCCAGCGCACCGCCCCGTCCGGCGCAGCGCGCGCACGCCCCATCGCGGCGACAATCTCGGCGCCGTCGGGCCGCTGCGCGGCGATACTCCCATCGGTCAGACGCGTGTGGAACTCGTGCGCGAGATCGGGAACAAGCCTGGCGGACACGGCATAGAGCATCGGCTGGATCCACTCGTCATGCGGGCGCTGCTCGCCGGCGACCGCCTCGACTTCTATGTGGCGCTGCCGGGCCTCGAGCGCAAGAATGTCGAAGCCTGTGGCGCCACGGCGCGCGCCCGGTATACTCCGCCGACAAAGACCGCCTTCGTCCGCTCAAGCCCGCAATCGTGGGCCCCGCCCGGACGGCGCAGGGAGGCGCGCCATGCAGACCGACACGTCCCGCCACCAGAGCCGGCTCCTGAAGATGGCCGTCCCGCCACGCGACCGCGGACCGCGTGAGCCGGCGCCGCTCGATCCCGGGATTCTCGAACGGATCGGCAAGGTCGACCAGAACGCCCTCTTCTCCTACCGCCTCAGCCGGCTTCGCGCCGAATTGCGCAAGCGCGACTACGCAGCCGCCGTTCTCTTCGACCCGATCAATATCCGCTATGCGACGGGCACGCGGAACATGGCGGTCTGGACCCTGCACGCGCCGAGCCGCTGCGCGTTCGTCGCGGCCGACGGGCCGGTCATTCTGTTCGAGTTCACCTCCTCGCAGCATGTCACGGCCGGCTCGCCAGTCGTGGACGAGGTTCGGCCGTGCACGCCGTGGATCTATTTCCTCGCCGGGCCGAGGACCGAGGAAAAGGCGCGCCTCTGGGCCGACGAGATCGAAAGCCTGCTCAGGCGCCACGGCGGCAGGAACCGGCGCCTTGCGGTCGACCGCTGCGATCCGCTCGGCGCGATACGGCTCATGAGCCATGGCGTCGAGCTGTTCGACGCGCAGGAGGCCATGGAGCAGGCGCGGATGGTGAAGTCGGCGGAAGAGATCGCCTGTCTGCAATCGGCGATGGAGGTCTGCGACCTCGCCGTCAGCCGGATGCGCGCGGCGCTCGAGCCGGGGATCACGGAAAATCAGCTCTGGTCGCTCATGCACGAGACCAACATCGCCCACGGCGGCGAGTGGATCGAATGCCGCCTGCTGTCGTCCGGATCGCGCACCAACCCTTGGTTCCAGGAATCGAGCGACCGCGTCATCGAAGCCGGCGACGTGGTCGGATTCGACACCGACCTCGTCGGCCCGTTCGGCTATCTCGCCGATATTTCGCGGAGCTGGATTTGCCCCGGGGGCAAGCCCGGCGACCGGCGCCGGAAGCTCTACGATCTCGCCACGCAGCAGGTGCTGTTCAACACCGAGCTTCTGCGCCCGGGTCTCACCTTCCGCGAATTCGCCGAGACGTGCTGGCCGGTTCCCGACGAATACGTTCCGAACCGCTACATGATGATGCTGCACGGCTGCGGCTTCGTCGATGAATATCCGTCCGTCGCCTATCCGGCCGACTGGGAGGATTGGGGATATGACGGCGTATTCGAGGCGAACATGGTCGTCTCGATCGAGAGCTACATCGGCGAGGCGGGCGGCCCGGACGGGATCAAGCTCGAGCAGCAGGTGGCGATCACCGAGAAGGGCGCCCGCGTCCTCTCGAAGACGCCGCTCATCGACGCTCTCGCTCCTTGATGAGCAGTGAGACGGGCGAGGAGTCTCCGCCTCCCCTCTCCTTTCGGCGCGCGCGCTCGTTCATATCGCCCAGCTGCGCCGCGATATATTCGAGGGCGTGGGCGATGCGCTCCTGAGCGTCCGCGTGCTGCGCCGGCTCGAACGCCTCAGAAGCGGAGCGATCGAAACGGTCCTTCGCATCCCTGTCCATGACGCTTTCCTTCTGGTTCGGTCTTGTCCCCCAGGGCGGCGAGTTCCTCATGTGGGGGCGCGGCCTCGCTTGCGCCATCGTGGCGCGGCTCTTCCTCGCCGGTTGCCAAGCCCGGGCCGCCCGTGACACATGGGCGCCTGCTTCAAGAACGCCGAGGGAGAGACGATGCCCCGTCCGCCATTTCGAGCCGACCATGTCGGCAGCTTTCTCCGTCCCGAGCGCCTGCGGGCGGCGCGCGAGCGTTTCGCCGCCGGAGAGCTTCCCGCCGCCGAATTGCATGGCCTCGAGGACGAGTGCATCCGCGAAGTGGTGCGCGCCGAGGAGAATGTGGGCCTGAAAGGGATCACCGACGGCGAATTTCGCCGCACCTTCTTTCACGTCGATTTTCTCGAACGGCTGGAAGGGGTCGAGACGACCTACGGCGAATTCGCCGCCCATTTCAAGAAGGACGACGGCACAAAAGTCGGCTTCGCCCCGCCGACCATGCATGTCGGCAGCAAGGTGAAATGGGTCGGCCCGATCCAGGGACCGGACTTCGACTTCCTCAAGACAACGACGACGCGGACGCCGAAAGTCTGCATTCCGGCGCCCTCGATGCTGCATTTCCGCGGCGGACGCGAGGCGATCAGCGACCACGTCTATCCGGACCTCGAGGCCTTCTACGAGGACCTCACCGCCGCCTATCGCGCCGAGGTCGCCGATCTCGCCGCGCGGGGCCTCACCTACCTGCAGTTCGACGACACCAATCTCGCCTATCTGTGCGATCCGGACATTCGCGCCCGCACCAAGGCGCGCGGCGACGACCCGGACGCGCTGACCCGGCTCTATTGCCGGCTCATCAACGATTCGATCCGCGACCGGCCGAAGGACATGACGGTCTGCGTCCATCTCTGCCGGGGCAATTTCAAGAGCGCCTGGGTGGCGCAGGGCGGCTACGAGCCGGTCGCCGAGATCCTCCTCAACGAGATGAAGATCGACGGCTTCTTCCTCGAATATGACGACGAGCGGTCAGGCGATTTCGCTCCCTTACGCTTTGCGCCGAAGAGCGCGACCATCGTGCTCGGCCTGATGAGCTCGAAGAAAGCGCCGCCTGAGCCCAAGGACGAGGTCAAGCGCCGCATCGATGAGGCGACGAAATATGTGGCGCTCGAGCAATGCGCGCTCTCCCACCAGTGCGGCTTCTCCTCGACCGCGCATGGCAACGACCTCAGCGAAGCCGACCAGTGGATCAAGCTTGCCCGCCTGGTCGAAATCGCCGAGGAGGTGTGGGGCGAGGGATAGGATGGCGCGCCGCCCGCCTGGTTGGCGGACGGCGCGGCGCGCACCCTCGCAAACGTCAGAAGCAGACGCGGTTGCCGGAGATGATGTCGCAGTATCCGACCGCGCCGGGCTGCGGCGGGACGTGGCTTTCGTAGCTATAGGCAGGCGTGCCGGTGGCCGGCGCATAGGTTGCGCCTGAACTGGCCACTTGCGGTCCGCCGAAGAAGCCGAACGGCGCCGTGACGATGGCGACCGGAGCGCCGATCAGCTCGCCAGCGGGCCCGTACCCATAACCGTATTGCGCCGGCGTATTCGTGCAGACGCGGTTGCCGCTGAGCATCTCGCAACTCCCGACAGGCGCGGCGTAGCGATATGCCGGCGCGCCGCCATACGAGGGATATTCCTGCGCCATTGCCGGCGCCGCAAGGGCGCAAAGCGAAGCGGCGCAAAGAGCCGTCAATGCGTTTCTCATGAGATCTCTCCGATAGCTTTTGCCAATCGGGCTCCGTCGCGCGACGGGCGCCGAGGCGGCCCTCGGACTCGGGCGCCCGCGGGCTCGCGCCTGATCAACGCCCGAGCGGGCGCCATGTTCCCGGAATCGCCGCCTCGTGGCTCCGGCTCGTCCACGCGCCCGGCCCGAAACTCGCCGCGAGGGGCTTGGCCCGGCCGCCGCGCGGGGCTATCGCAGAACGGATCCCCTTCTGCCGCAAACGGGCCGCAAACGATGCTCCAACGATCACCCGCCGCCGAGACGCTGACGTGGTACGACACGGACAAGTGCTTCATCGGCGGGCGCTGGGTTCCGCCGCAATCGGGCGGGCGCCTGCCGGTCGAGGACCCCTCGCGCGGGGTTGAGATCGGCGAGATCGCGCGCGGGAGCGCCGCCGACATCGATGCTGCGGTCGCGGCGGCCGAACGGGCGCTTGCCGGGGCCTGGGGCAAGCTCACCGCGGTCGAGCGCGGCCGGCTCATGATGAAGCTCGCCCGCCTGGTCGGCGAGCGGGTCGAGGAGCTGGCCCGGATCGAGGCGTTCGACGTCGGCAAGCCGTTGAAGCAGGGCCGCGCCGACGCGCTGGCGCTGGCGCGCTACATGGAGTTCTACGCAGGCGCCGCCGACAAGGTGATGGGCGAGACCATTCCCTATCTCGACGGCTACACGGTCTACACCCTGCGCGAGCCGCATGGCGTCACCGGCCATATCGTGCCCTGGAACTACCCGATGCAGATCGCAGGCCGCACCGTCGGCGCGGCGCTGGCGATGGGCAACGCCTGCGTGCTCAAGCCCGCGGAAGAAGCCTGCCTCACCTCGCTCGCGCTCGCCGATCTGGCGCGCGAGGCGGGCTTTCCCGACGGCGCGCTCAATATCGTGCCGGGCCTTGGCGAAGAAGCGGGCGCGGCGCTCGCCGCCCATCCGGGCGTGAGGTACATCTCCTTCACGGGCTCCGTCGCGGTTGGCGCGCTGGTACAGGCGGCCGCCGCCCGCCATGTCGCGCCGGTGACGCTCGAACTCGGCGGCAAGTCGCCCCAGCTCGTGTTCGCCGACGCCGACCTCGACCGCGCGCTGCCGTTCCTGGTCAACGCCGGGATCCAGAACGCCGGCCAGACCTGTTCCGCCGCCTCGCGCATTCTGGTCCAACGGACGCGCTATGCCGAGGTCGTGGAGAAGATGGCGGCGCGCTATCGCAGCCTCAAGGTCGGCCCGGCCGAGGCCGACCTCGACGTCGGGCCGCTCATCTCCGAGCGGCAGAAGGCGGTCGTGACCGGATTTCTCGCCGCGGGCGCCGATCTCAAGACGGCCGCGAGGGGAACGATCGTCGAGGGCGCCCCCGAGGGCGGCCACTATGTCGCGCCGACCCTGCTCGCGGATGTGAGCCCGGCCCATCGCCTGGCGCAGGAGGAGATCTTCGGGCCGGTTCAGGTCGTCATTCCGTTTGACGACGAGGCCGAGGCGGTCGCGATCGCCAACGGGACGGGCTACGGACTCGTCGCGGGGCTGTGGACCTCCGACGGCGGCCGGCAGATGCGGCTCGCCAAGGCGCTGAGGTCAGGCCAGGTGTTCATCAACAATTACGGCGCGGGCGGCGGGGTCGAGCTGCCGTTCGGCGGCGTGGGCAGATCGGGCCACGGCCGCGAGAAGGGCTTCGAGGCGCTGTACGGTTTCTCGGCCCTGAAGACCGTCGCCGCGTGGCACGGGTGAGCCGAACCGGGAGACGTCTTTCGGCGGCGCGCGCGGGCTTCGCCAGCGCGATCGCCCTCATGGCGGGCGCCTGCGCGACGCCGCCCGAAGTGAAGCGGAATTATCTCGACACGACCGCCTGGCGCGGCTCGGCCTTGACCGTCGCCGGCCGGCAGATGGTTGTCGACGCCGCCGCCGGCGCCGGGCCGCAGACGGTGACGCTGATCGACGTCAATCAGCGGGCGGAGGTCGCGGCGGATCCGGCGCGGCGCGCCCGCATTCTGGACCGGCGGGTGGAGAGCGTGCGGGCGGAGCTTGAGCGCAACGGAATTGCGCCCGGCGCCATTGCGGAGTGGCCCGGGTTCGGGCCGGATGGCGTGCAGACCTTTCCTCCGGCCGAATTGCAGACAAGGCCGATGGTCGTCATCACGCACTATTGACCGGCGGCCTGCGCGACAGGCGGAGGCGTGGTAAGGACCGCTGGAACGGCGCCGGCGCGCGCCTTTGGGGAAGCCCCGCGTGAATCCGATCGTTGTTGTGCTGAACGGCCCCAATCTCAACCTGCTCGGCGAGCGGGAGCCGCACATCTACGGGCGCGAGACGCTCGCCGGCATCGAGGCGGACTGCCAGCGCCTCGGCAAGGAGCTCGGGCTTTCGATCGAGTTTCATCAGAGCAATCGCGAATACGAGATCATCGACTGGATTCACGGCGCCCGCGAGCGCGCCGCAGGCATCGTCATCAATCCGGCCGCCTTCACCCATACGTCGGTCGCCATCTTCGACGCCTTGAGCGCCTTCGACGGGCCGATCATCGAAGTTCACATTTCCAACGTCCACAAGCGCGAGCCGTTCCGGCGCCATTCCTACGTGTCCGCCGTCGCCGCGGGGGTGATCGCCGGCTGCGGAACGCAAGGCTACGGATTTGCGCTGCGGCGGATCGCGAAGCTGATCGAGACGAAGGGATGAGGTTTTCCGCGCGGCCCGGATATTGACTCCGCCGCCCGTCACCTTTTAGGAGCCTCAACCTGCGGGGGATGACAGGGGAGAAGCCGGCAAAACGGCTGAATGCGCATGCCCTCCGCGTCTTCGGCTAGAGGGGATTCGATGCGATCGTTGGCTATTGGCGTGCTCGGACTGCTTGGGGCGTTCCTGGGGGGCTGCAACTCGGAGGGACAGCAGAAAATCGATATGCAGGCCTGCTCTGGTTACGGCTTCAAGCAGGGCACGCCCGAATACGCCAACTGCATGATGCAGACCGCTCAGAACCGCGCCGCACAACAGGCCGCCAACCAGCGGCAGCAATCCTATAACGACACGATCGCCCAGCAGGCGCAGAGGGACCGCGACGCTCAGGAGCGGGCCCAGCGCGACGCGCAAAACGCCGCTCATCAGGCCGAGATCGAGAAAATGATGAACAGCACGAGCGTCCCGAACGTGACGGCGCCCACGATCCCGTCGATCGACACGTCCAACATGCACTGCACCGGGCAGCAGGGGGCGAACGCCGGGTCGATGTCCTGCACGAGCAACTGAGCGCGAAGCCGGCCGCAGAAACGGGCTGTCGCCCTCAATTCACGATGGCCAGCGCAAATCCGTCCCAGCCCTTGGCGCCGACGGTCTGGATCGCGGTGACGCTGAGGCGCTTCTCGCGCGCCATCATTTCGAACATCCGGCGCACGCCGACGACATCGCGGTCGCGGCTCGCCGCATCGAGGATTTCGCCGTCGCGCACCACATTGTCGACCACGATCGCCGTTCCGGGGCGGGAGAGGCGCAAGGCCCATTCGACATAGGCGGCGTTGTTGGTCTTGTCCGCGTCGATGAACACGAAGTCGAACGGGCCGAGCCCTTCCGCCTCGATCTTCGGCAGCGTTTCCAAAGCCGCGCCGGTCCTGATCTCGACTTTGCGCTCGAGACCCGCGCGGGCGACGTTCGCGCGCGCGACCTCGGCGTGCTTCGCGTTCACTTCGAGCGTGATCAGCCGGCCGTCCTCGGGCAGGGCGCGCGCGAGCCAGATGGTCGAATAGCCGCCGAGCGCGCCGATCTCCAGCGCCCTGCGCGCGCCCGCCATCCGCGCGATGAGATGGATCAGCTTGCCCTGCGGCGCCGAGACGTCGATCGACGGCAGGCCGGCGGCCGCGTTCGCCGCCAGCGCCGCCTCGAGCGCCGCGTCGGACCCGATCAGGGTCTCGGCGAAATAGGAATCGACCGCGCTCCACCGTCGCTCGTTGGTCAAGGTCATTCGCTCCCTCTCCGGCGCAAGTTCATGCCTGCTCGGGCATGACGAGGTTGGCGTCGCGCGCAATGCGCCAGCGCCCGTCGGCTTCCTTGCGCAGAACGCTCAGTGCATATCCCGACATACGCTTCGGCGGCTGACCCGGAAGAGTCAGCTCGACATCAACATGATTGCGGATATAGGCGCGCGAGCCGAAAACCTCGACCTCCCGAACTTCGGCGCGCGCGTCGACTGCGGCGCCGTTCATGCGCTCGCTGTCGGCCGCGAACTGAGCCTTTCCGAACGGCGGCCGGCCCGGCGTCATGAAGACGACGTCGTCCGTCATCATGTCCAGGAGCGCGGGGAGGTCGCGCGCGTTGCTGGCGGCGATCCAGTCCTCGACAAGCTTGCGGATTTTCAGCTCGTCATCCGTCATGTTCGCAGCCCTTCCAGCAGGCTTGGCGGGATCAACCGCTCCCCTGCCCTCAGGGTTCCTCCTTCCCCGCCACGCCCGCTTCGGCGAAGGTCGCCATGCCGTTGTGGCAGGCGACCGCGGCCTTGATGAGGCCAATCGCGAGCGCCGCGCCGGTGCCCTCGCCGAGCCGCATCCCGAGATCGATCAGCGGCGCCTTGCCGATCACCTTCAGCACGTGCCGGTGGGCGCGCTCGGCGGAAACATGGGCGGCGAGGCAATGGTCGAGCGCGCCGTCGTCGAGGGCGAGCAGAACCGCCGCCGCCGAGCACACCACAAAGCCGTCGAGCACGACCGGCGTGCGGCTCATGCGCGCGGCGAGGATTGCGCCGGCGATCGCCGCGATCTCGCGCCCGCCGAGGCGCGCCAGAACCTCGAGCGGATCGTCGAGATAAGGCCGGTGGAACGCGACGGCGGCGCGCACCGCGTCGGCCTTGCGCCTGAGCCCCTCGTTGTCGACCCCGGTCCCCCGGCCGACCCAGTCCTCCGCTTCGCCCCCGTGGAGCGCGTGATAGATCGCCGCGGCCGGCGTGGTGTTGCCGATGCCCATTTCGCCGAGCGCGACGAGGTCGGGCGCCGAGGCCAGCGCCTCCATGCCATAGGCCATCGTCGCGGCGCAGGCCTTCTCGTCGAACGCCGGCTCCCGGGTGATGTCGCCCGTCGGCCTCTCCAGCGCCAATTCGTAGACCTTGAGCGAGAGGTCGAACGTCTTGCAGATCTGGTTGATCGCGGCGCCGCCGGCCTTGAAATTCGCCACCATCGCCCCGGTGACCGAGGCGGGATAGGCGGAGACCCCGTGGGCGACGACGCCGTGATTGCCGGCGAACACCGCGACCAGGGGCCGATCGACATGGGGCGCCGATCCCTGCCAGGCGGCCATCCATTCGGCGATCTCCTCGAGCCGCCCGAGCGAGCCCTCGGGCTTGGTCAGCTGCGCCTCGCGCTCGCGCGCCGCCGCGCGGGCCGCCTCGTCGGCCTTCGGCATTTTGCGCAGGAGATCGCGGATATCGTCGAAAGGACGAGGGGCGGGCATGAAGGGTCTCCGGAAAACTGAGCCCCGACCGCTATAGTCGATATTTGGATCAGGTGGAAAACACGGATGTGTTGGATTGGTCGCGGGCGGCGTGGCCGCTTCACGCCCTACTCCGCCGCCTCGCGCAGCGCGGCGTAGCGGGTGAGCTGGGCCCTGAGCGCGGCGGGCTTGAGCGGCTTGTTCATCACGACCGCGTCCTCGCGCTCCGCCTCGTCGCGAACTTCCGGGCTTCGGTCGGCGGTGGCGAGGATCGCGGCGACGCCGAGGCCGAAGCGCCCGCGCAAAGCCCGGATCGCGGCGATCCCGTCGCCCGAATCGAGGTGGTAGTCGGCGATGATGACGTCCGGCGCGCCGAATTCCCCGGCCGCGGCCAGGGCCTCATCGAGACCATGGGCGGCGGCGACCGCGCAGCCCCACCGCCTCAGAAGCGCGCTCAGGCCCGCGAGCGCGAGCGGCTCGTTGTCGATGGCCAGAACCTTGAGCCCGTTGAGCGGCTCGCCCGCCGCGACCGGCTCGGGCGCGCCCGCTTCCGTCGGAGGCCGATGCGCAACCTCGCCGAGCGGGGCGGCGACAAAGAACACCGAGCCCTTGCCCGGCCGCGAGCGCATGCCCACGGGATGCTCGAGCACCCGCCCCAGACGCTCGACGATCGACAGGCCGAGACCCAAGCCCCGCGCGATCCGCGCCCCCTGGTCGAGCCGCTTGAACTCGGCGAACACCGCGCGCTCGTGCTCGGGGGGAATGCCTAAGCCCGTGTCCCAGACCTCGATGCGGGCCGCGCCCGGAAGCCTGCGGCAGCCGACCAGCACCCGGCCGCTCAGCGTATATTTGAGCGCGTTCGAGATCAGGTTCTGGAGCAGGCGCCGCATGAGGCGCCGGTCGGTCCGCACCACGAGCCCGGTCGGCGCGAATTTCAAGCCTAGCCCTTTCGCCCGGGCGACCGCCGCGAACTCGATCTCCAGCATCCGCATGAGATCGGCGACCGGGACGTCGGAGATTTCCGGCCGCGTGGCGCCGGCGTCGAGCCGCGAAATGTCGAGAAGCGCCCCGATGATCTCCTCGACCGCCTCGAGCGAGACGTCGACGTTGCGGGCGAGATTCTTGCGCTCCTCGGGCTCGATCTGGTTGACGCTGTCGGTGAGCGAGCTCGCATAGAGCCGCGCGGCGTTGAGCGGCTGCAGAATGTCGTGGCTGGCGGCGGCGAGGAAACGCGTCTTGGAGAGATTGGCCGCGTCGGCTTCGTTCTTGGCGCGCTTGAGCTCGTCGTTGAGGCGCTGCAATTCCGCCGTGCGTTCGTCGACGCGCTTCTCGAGCATCTCGTTGGCCGCCTCGAGCGCTTCCTCGAACTGAACGGTCTGGGTCACGTCGGTGTAGGTGGTGACGATCCCGCCATCGGGCAGACGCGCCGAGCGCACCTCGACGACCCGGTTGGACGAGAACAGACGCAGCCGGTTCGGCTGGTCGTCGTAGAGCAGGCTTGCGACCCGGTCGGCGACGTAGTCCTCCGAATCTCCCGGCCCATAGGCGCCGCGTGCGGCGTTGAAGCGCACGATTTCGTCGAGGCCCACCCCATGGCGCAGCATGGCGGGGGGCAGATCGAAAAGGTCGGCGAATTCGCGGTTCCAGGCGGTCAGCGCGAGGTCCGCGTCAAAGGCGCTGATGCCCTGCCTGGCGTGGTCGAGCGCGTGCTGCAATTGATCGCGGCTCGACTGGATCGCCGCCGAAGCTTCGTCGATGAGCTTGAGCGCCGACTGGCCGGACACGGTCCGGGGCCGCAAGAGCAACGACAGCACCTGGCGGGAGGTCGAGGCGCCGATCGCCGGCGAAAGCAAAAATTCCGAGTGGCGGACCAGTTGCGCGCTGGCCTCGAGCGAGGGGTCGTAGGCGAGGCCGCGGTCGTGCATGAAGTTGACGAAGGCGTGGCGCGCCCGTCCCGCGCCGAGATAGCGGGCGATCGCCGCCTCGAGTTCGCCCGCCGTGGTCGAGGACCGCCACAGGCGGAACGCCTGCGGCTTGGCGCCTCGGCCCGCTCCGGCGAAGGCGCTCGCCTGCGCGCGCTCGAGCGCGTTCGGCTGCCGGGTCAGCGAGAAGGCGACGAAGGCTGCGACATTCGCCATGAGCGACAGCGTCGCCCCGCCCACCAGCGCGCTGGGCGCGAAGGCCACGAGCGCCGCCGGGCTCAGCCAGGCGATCGCCAGGGGGCCGTGCGCCAGAAAGTTCGAGAGCGCGTGTTCCGGGCGGATCGACGGCAAAAGCAGGAGATAGAACCACGCGAGCGCGCCCGCGGTCATGCCCGCGATCGCGCCCCGCGCAGTGCCGCGGCGCCAGACGAGGCCGCCGAGAAAGGCCGGCGCGATCTGCGCCACCGCCGCGAACGACAAGAGGCCCATCGACACGAGGCCCGCTTCGCCAGCCAGGCGCTCGTAGGCGAAGCCGAGCGCGAGAACGCCGAAGATGGCGACCCGGCGCACCCATAGGACAAACGCCCCGATGTCGCCTTCGGCGGCCCGCGTGGCGGCGCCGCGGCGCCTGAGCAGAAGCGGCATCAGGAGGTCGTTGGAAATGGTGATGGCGAGCGCGACGCTTTCGACCACCACCATGCCGGTCGCCGCCGAGAGGCCCCCGACCATGGTCAGAAGCGCGACGCCCCGCGCGCCGGCGCCGAGCGGGAGCGCGAGAACGGTGAGATCGCGATTGATCGAGCCGTCCGGAAAGGCCTTGAGGCCGGCGATGGCGAGCGGCACGACGAACAGATTGATCGCCACGAGATAGGCTGGAAACAGCCAGGCCGCGGTGCGGATCTCGCGCTGATCGTGATTCTCGACCACCGCGACATGGAACTGGCGCGGCAGAAGCACGATCGCGAAGGCCGACAGGAGCGTGGTCACGCCCCAAACCGCGGGATTGGGAGGAGTCTGGATCACCGAGGCGATCCTCGGGTCGGACTGGGCGACCTCGGTCAGATCGACGAGTTCGTCGTTGAGCCCCCAGACGACGAAAGCGCCAAGGACGAGAAACGCAATCAGCTTGACGATCGCCTCGAAGGCGATGGCGAGGATGAGGCCGTCCTGGTGCTCCTTGGGGTTGATGCGCCTGGTGCCGAAGGCGATGGCGAACAGGGCGAGCAGCAGCGACACCGCGAGATAGAACGAGGTCGAGGGCGCGCCCGAGGTCAGGCGCGAATTGTCGAACGAATTGACCACCATGAGCACGGTCGGCGCGATCGCCTTGAGCTGCAGCGCCACGTAGGGCGCAAGCCCGATCAGCGCGATCAGCGCGGCGACAGCCGCGACGCCCTGAGATTTTCCGTACCGCGCCGAGACGAAGTCGGCGACGGTGGTGACGTTCTGCGCGCGGGCGAGATTGGCGATCCGGGCGATGAACGGCGCGCCGAGACCGATGACAAGAATGGGCCCGATATAGATCGGCAGGAAATCAAGGCCATGCCCGGAGGCGAGCCCGACCGAGCCGTAATAGGTCCAGGAGGTGCAATAGACCGCGAGGCTCAGCGCGTAGACGAACGGGCGCGAGCGGCCCGACAGGAACCGCCGTCCCCCGCCGTCTCCCCACCAGGCGATGAGGAAGAGGAAGAAGACGTAGCCGATGGCGGTCAGAAAAACCGTGGTGCCGTTCATCTAAAGCCGAGGGTTCACCCCTTGCTGATGGAACGGCATCTTAAACCAAGGCGGTGGCCGGCGGAATCGACCGCGCCTGGCCGAAGGGGGGTCTGGGGTCGAAGCTCGCTGGCTTTTCAGGGAGCGGTGGCTTTGGGCGGAAAGCGGACCTCGTCCAAATGGGCAGCAAGGTCTGCTGTCGACGTTGACCGGCCATTGCAGATCGCCGCCGGGCGAGCGGCGCAGTTGGGAGAAACCGGTCACTTGACCGACAAAGCAAGAAACGCTTCCTTTCGTCAGAAACTCTCGCTGAGTTTATTTTGACTCGCACTCAGGCAGGCGAGTCAATTGTGTATTCTTCGCCAGAGTTTCCGATTTCGCGCAGACGGGGAAGCCCGCAGCTCGCATGGTTTCGATCCACCGGTTCCTCTCTGCATCGCTATTTCCCGGGCCCCCCGCGATTTCCTCGATGGTCAAGTCGGGGAAGTGCGCGAGCGCATCCGAGAGAGCGGCCTTCGCCTCCGGCGCGCGGTCGAGCGCGGCATAGCTCGCGGCGCGAAGCACCCAGGAAAAGAGAAGGTAGTTGTCTTTGGGGAGCCGCTCCAGAATGCGCAAAGTGTCTTCGTACCGAGCAGCGCTGAAATACGCATAGGAGAAACTATACGCTTGGAATGGGGGATAGCTCGGATTGAGCCGGATGGCGTGATCGGCGGCCTCTGCTCCACGTTCAGGGTGTCCAAACGTCACCGACCAGTTCGCGTAGCCGGCGAGAATCTCGGCGTCTCCCGGGTTGAGCCGTAACGCCGTGTCAAATTCGGCTTCGCTGGGTCCAACGTCTCCCTGAAACCCGAGGGCCCAGCCGAGGTGCGCGTGAGCCTCGGCGTCGCCCGGATCGATCTCGACGGCGCGCCGCGCCTCGGTGACCGCTGAAGGAAGGATCTGAGGAAGAGCAACCGTCAGATCGGCGCCGAGCGCGCCGGATAACATACGGGCGCTGGCGAGTTCGGCCCAGGCGCGGGCGAGCCCGGGGTCGGCCGCAACCGCTCTCTCGAATAGTTCGATCGCGTTCTTGACGCTCTCAGGAGTCATGCGCAATTTCTCGCTTACGCCGGCGAGATAGAGTTCGTAGGCGGTGAAATTTTCCGGACGCGAGCGCCGCGCGGCCTCCCGCTCGGCCTTCTCGATGACGCCGGCGCCGCCGAGACGGTTCCCGAGCTGATCTGCAATCTCCGTCTGCACCGCGAAGAGTTCCTTTGCCGGCCTGTCCCAGCGCTCCGACCACAGATGCGCGTCGCTCGCCGCGTCGATCAGCTGCGCGGTGACACGAATCTGATCGCCCTCGCGTTGCACCGAACCTTCGAGCACGTAGCGGACGTTCAAATCCCTGCCCACTTGCCGCACATCAACCGCCTTGCCTTTGTAGCCCTCGGTCGAATTGTGGGCGATGACGTCCATGTTGCGATAGCGCGACAAGTCGGTGATGATGTCCTCGGTCAGTCCGTCGGCGAGGCGACCCGTAGAATTCGTCGCCGGCGATGTTGGCAAACGGCAGAACCGCCAGCGACGCTCGGCCGACGAGGCCAGGGGCGGGGTGGCGCGGCCAGAAATGCCAGGCGCCCACGGCCAATAGAAGGATCGCCGCCGCCGCGGCAAATAGGACGCCGCCTCTGACCATGGGAAGCCGCGACTGCGATGCCGGCGGTTTCTCGCACGGCTGCGCCTCCGTTGCGGGTTTTGCTTGGGCCAGCTTGTCGACCGAGAGCGAGTAGACCCGGATCGGTTCGGCGATGTTCTTGAGCTCTATCGGGCCGAGGTCGCTGGCTGCGAGATCGAGCCGGCCCTTCACCTGCCGATAGGCGTCCTCGGATAGGCAGATCGCGCCCGGCGCGGCGATGCCCTCAAGCCGGGCGGCGATGTTGACGCCGTCGCCCATCAGATCGCCGTCGCTTTCCTCGACCACGTCGCCCAGATGAATTCCGACGCGGACCTCGATGCGTCGCTCGGCCGGCAGACCGGCGTTGCGTTCGGCCAGCCCGGTCTGCACTTCAACGGCGCAGCGTACGGCGTCGACCACACTGCGAAACTCGATCAGGCTGCCGTCGCCGGTTCGCTTGACGATGCGTCCGTGATGCGCATCGATGGCGGGATCGACCAGATCGCTTCTTAAGCCCCGGAGCCGGGACAACGTGCGATCTTCGTCGGCGGCAGCGAGCCGGCTGTAGCCGACAATGTCCGCGACCAGGATCGCCGCGATTTTCCGCGTTCCCGCCATGGCGCGTCCTCACGCGATGCGTAGAATAGCACAATTGTCGCGGGAGACGTCGCCTTTTGATCTAGCAGGCTGCTGAAAAAGTCACTGCGTTTGCGCAACGAGGGGTGCAGGCGCGATTTTTTGCAGGCGGGCGCGTCTCAACTGCAGGCGGCCGCGGTTCATGTTCGAGGTCTTGGTCCGCGGTCGGGGCATTGTTCTCTGGCTCTTCATGTCGCTGGCTGGAGTTCGCCCCTTGCGGCCATAAGCTTGGGCAGGCGGACGATGTTGTAGGCGGCCATGGCGAAGACGAAAGCGGCGCGGACTTTGGCGAGGCCGCGCACCTTCACCTGCGCCAGACCGCCAACTGTCTTCGTCCAGCCGAAGCCTTCCTCGATGCGCTTGCGCAACCGCTGGCTGATCGCATAGCGCATACTCGTGGCGACCTCGCTCGGAACCGCGGTCTTGCGCGCCACGCCATGCTTGCTCACCGTCCCGTTGATCGCGATGTGCGGCTCGATCCCGCGCGCCTTCAGGCCCTCGACGAAGGCCTCGGCGTCGTAGCCCTTGTCGGCGCCGAGGGTTGCGCCAAAGGGCAAGCGCTGGCTGAAAGCCGCCGCCGCCTCGCGCTCGGCCGTTCCGCTCGCCAAGGTCGCCTCGGCAGCCGCCACCAGCCCGTTGCGGTTCTCCATCAAGACGTGGCCAAGATAGGCCAGACGGCTCTCCTGTCCGGCGCCTTTCCGGTAAAGGCGCGCATCCTTGTCCGTCGTCGAGGCGTGGGTTGCGTTCGATCGCTTGGTCTTGCGGAAGTCGACTTCGCCGTTGCGCCCAGGCGGCTCGCCTGGGCCGTTCCCCGGACCTTCGTCCGAGGCGCCCTTGGGACGGAAGCTCTTCATCGACGCCCAGGCTTTCAACAGCGTTCCATCGACCGAAAAATGCTCCGCGCTCATGAGCCTCTTCACCTCCGGCAGGCCGAGGAGCGAAGACAGAGATGCTTGCGCGATCTCGTGGGTGAGCAGGCGGTCGCGGTTCTTGGAGAAGGTCGAGGCGTCGAACATATTCTCGTCGATCGACAACCCGACGAACCAGCGAAACAGCATGTCGAACTCCAGCCGTTCGACCAATTGCCGCTCCGAGCGGATCGAATAGAGAAGCTGCAACAGCGTCGCCCGGAGCAACCGCTCCGGCGGGATCGATGGACGCCCGATCCCGTCGTAAAGCGCCGAAATCCTCGCGTCGAGCTCGGCCAGCGCCGCATTGGTCAGCCGCCGCATCGCTCGCAGCGGGTGCTGCGCCGGGATGCGCGCCTCGACGTCGACGTAAGAGAACAACGCCCCACTCGTCCGATCCTCGCCCCGCATCGAGTTCCACCCGAAATCGCTTATGACAAGCCAAAGCAAATCAGACGAGAACAATAAACACCAGCAAATCTTCGGGCGTCTTTTTCAGCAGCCTGCTAAGCAAGTTTGATCGGACTGGCCAACGATTGCCGGTCGTGATTCCGTTCTCTGGGTCGATTCGGAGGACGGGGCATGGCGGGCAAATCTCCAGTGACGGCGACGGAGGAACAACAAGGGGCGCTCAAGGCTCTCGCCGGCGGCGCGGATCGGGCCCAGGCGGACCGGGCGCGGGCGATCCTGTTGACGCTGGCCGGCTGGACCAGCGCCCAAATCGCCGAAGCTTTTGGGGTTCGTGAGGATACGGTGCGGCTCTGGCGCAGCGATTTTGCCGGCGGCGGGGTCGAGGCTCTCAAGGCGCGCGTCGCGCCAGGTCCGGAGCCGCTCAAGGCGCAGGCCGCGCTTCGGGTGGCCGAGCCGCTGTTATCGGCGCCGGTCGCCGATCGGCCCAATTGGACCCTGGCGCGCCTGGCCGAGGAGATCGCCAGCCGCGAAGGCGTGACGATCTCAAGATCGCAGCTCTCGAAGGTTCTGCGCCAAAAAGGGGGTTCCGCTTCCGCCGCCCGCGCCACACCCTGAAAGGGCGTCAGGACAAAGACGCCGTCGATCGCATCGGCCTGCGGCTCAAACTGCGCAAGGCGCAAGCCGAGGCCGGCGACATCGTCCTTCTGTTCGCCGACGAAAGCGAAGCTCTCACGCATCCCTACCTTGCCCGCGCCTGGGCCAGGCGCGGCGCCGACCTGCGTGTGCCGGCGCCGGGGCAAGCCAAGAAGGTTGCGATGATGGGCTCGCTCGACTACGCAAGGCGCAAGCTCGTCGTCACCACCTCGCCCACCAAGCGCAGCGCCGACTTCATCGAGCATCTGCGGCTCCTTGACCATCTCTACGGCCCGAAGCCCGGCGCGCCCTTCAAGCCGGTCGTTCTCGTGCTCGACAACGGCCCGATCCATGTCAGCAAAGCGGCGCATGCCGCGCTCGCCGAACGCGCCCATTGGCTCGCCGTCGAGTGGCTGCCCAAATACGCCCCGGAACTCAACGACATCGAGATCGTTTGGGGCGATCTGAAAGCCCGCCATCTCGCTCACCAGACCTTCACCGATCCAGACGTCCTCGACCAGGCTATCCCACTGCGCCGTCGCAGCCCTAAACTCGCAGCGCAGCCGCATTCCGTTGGCCAACCAACAAATCTCTGCTTAGAGCGATCGCCCGTATGTCTGGGGATGGCCGCTGTGCGCGCCAAGCGGACCTTAAGTGAAACGCGCTGTTCGTCGGCTTCGGGGCGAAAGCGGACACCCGGCAGGTAAGCGCAGGCGACAATCTCTTGCAGAAAACCAGAAATCAGGTTAACCTCACCCATGGACAATTCCGCCCTTCCGTACCGCCTCGACCGCGCGCTTCCCGTCCCGCGCGCCTTTCGACGCCGGGGGAGGGCCTTTGAAAAAATTGCCGCGAAAATATCGCGTAACCCATTGAAAAGGATCATTTAAGACGAGAGAATCCAAGGAAATCCAAGCTTTTCCAACCCCCAAAAACGGGGGTTTCCAAAGCCAAATGGCGAGGCGCCAAGAAAATCCAAATCGCCCGGTTGGCCGGCCGCCGCCAGAAAGACACCGCCTAATCTACAGAGTGAAATAGAAGTTCAGGCCTCACAGCCACGGGTGGGCGGCGGCGGCCTTCTTTTCGTGAGCCTCGATCGCCTGCCCTTCGACCAGCGTGAGCCCGATATGGTCGAGGCCCTCGATCAGGCGATGTTTGCGGAAGGCGTCGATCTCGAACTTGACCACGCCCCCGTCGGGGCCGCGGATCTCCTGCGCCGGCAGATCGATGGTCAGCGTGGCGTTCGCGCCGCGCTCGGCGTCGTCCATGAGCTTCGCCAGATCCTCGCGCGACACCTTGATCGGCAGGACGCCGTTGTTGAAGCAGTTGTTGTAGAAGATGTCGGCGAAGTCGGTCGCGATCACGCAGCGGACGCCGAAGTCGATGAGCGCCCAGGGCGCGTGTTCGCGCGATGAGCCGCAGCCGAAATTGTGGCCGGCGACAATGATCGAGGCCTTGCGGTAGGCGGGCTTGTTGAGGACGAAGTCGGGATTCTCGGATCCATCCTCGCGGTAGCGCATCTCCGAGAACAGCCCCGCGCCAAGCCCCGTGCGCTTGATCGTCTTGAGATATTGCTTGGGGATGATCATGTCGGTGTCGACATTGTCGATCGGCAGCGGCGCGGCGACCCCGGTCAATGTGGTGAACTTGTCCATCTCGATTCCAGGTTTCCTTAAGCGCGCCGATCTGAGAGCCAGGCGGATCTAGCAAGGCCCGCCCCGTCGGGCAATGGCGGGATCCTCAGAGGTATCCCTCCAGTTCCTTCGCCGCGTCGGCGGGCGGGCGCTCGACATTGAAAGCCTCGGCGAAGCCCCCGTTCTTGTCCATGAGATAAATGACCGAGCTGTGGTCCATGGAATAGTCGCCGTCCGCCTGCGGCTGACCCTTGCGGGCGTAAACCCGGAACGCCTTCTCCGCCGCCTCGACCGCCTGGGGCGCGCCGGACAGCCCGACGATGGCGGGATTGAAGCTCGAGACATAGTCCTGCATCACCTTCGGCGTGTCCCGCTCCGGGTCGACGGTGATGAACAGGGCGGGGATCGCCTTGTCCCCCATCTTGGAGAGAATGTCGGAAATCTTCGCCAGTTCAGTCGGGCAGACGTCGGGACAGTGGGTGTAGCCGAAATAAACGAGATACGGCCGTCCCCTGAGCGTCTGATCGCTGACCGTCCTGCCGTTCCCATCCTCGAGAGCGAAGGGGCCACCGATCAGAGCCCCGCGTGATCCCCCCGGGGGGCTTGTGAGCATGAACGCGAGAACCCCGGCCGCGATGACCGCCAGCGCCGCAACGACCGCGCGGGTCGCCAACGCCCGCGATCGCGGCGCAGCGTCGGGTTTGGCTTGCGGCATCGGACCTCCCGTTCGGCGTCGGCCGGGACGCTCCGTACGCGTCAAATGGGGCGAACTGCGGACAACTTCGGGGGCCCGACCGATAGGAACCCGCTATTGACCTTGTGTTGGCCCGGCGCCACGAGAAAGGGCGTGGAACAGGGCTCATGGTGCTCCGGCAACTCGAATATCTGGCGGCGCTCGCGCGCGAAAAGCATTTTGGCCGCGCCGCCGAGGCCTGCCACGTGTCGCAGCCGACGCTCTCGGCCGCGATCCGCCTCCTGGAAGCCGAACTCGGGGCGCCGATCGTCGAGCGCGGCCACCGGTACGTGGGTCTGACCCCGCAGGGGCAGGTGGCGCTGGAGCACGCTCATCGGATTCTGGCCGAGGTCGAGAATCTTCGCCGCGGGCTCGAGGAGATCGACAAGGGCCTGACCGGACGTCTCCGGATCGGCGCGATTCCGACCGCGCTGCCCGTCGTCTCGCAGCTCACGGGTCCGTTCTACGAGCGCTTTCCTGGGGTGACGGTGGCCGTCTTTTCCATGAACAGCCAGGAAATCGATCGCGGCATCGAAGAGTTCGAACTCGACGCGGGCCTCACCTATCTCGACGCCGAACCGCTCGGGCGGGTCAAGACGAAGCCGCTTTACGTCGAGGACTATCTGTTCCTGACCCCCGCAGCCGGCCCGTTCGCCGGCCGCACGCAGGTCGCCTGGCGCGAGGCGGCGGGCGCGCCCTTGTGCCTGCTGACGCCGGACATGCAGAACCGGCGGATCATCGACGGCGTCTTCCGCTCGGTCGGGGCGACCCCGGTCGCGGCGGTCGAGACCAACTCGATCTACAACCTCGTCTCGCACGTGAGCTGGGGCCAGTGGTCGTCGATCGTGCCGCGTCAGCTCTTGCGCTTCTTCGGCCTGCCGGCCGGCACCCGGGCGATCGAGCTGGTCGAGCCGGCGGCGCGCCGCACGGTCGGCCTCGTCATGAGCGACCGCGAGCCGCCCTCTCCCCTCGCCCGCAACCTGTTCGCCATGCGGTTTCCCGCCGACATCGCGGCGCTGATCAGGCCGCCGAACCCGCTCGATCAGGACGAACCTGGCCAGAATGGAGGGACGGCCGTTCGATAGTTTCGTTCTATCGAGCCTTCCGAAGGTTTAATTTGAACCCGCGTCCGCCCGGAGGCATGATTGGAATCTGTTCGGGAGGAAGGTTGTCATGTCGGGAAGAACGGCGTTTGACGCCGACCTGGCGCAAACGCTGATCGATCGCAAGCGTGGGATGCGTGGAGCGATGCTGCCGATCCTGCACGATCTGCAGGACGAGTTCGGCTACATTGACGAGCGCGCCATTCCCCTTATCGCGGACGCGCTCAACGTCTCCAAAGCCGAAACGCTCGGCGTGATCAGCTTCTATCACGATTTCCGCCGCTCGCCGGCCGACGGGCGGATGTTGAAGCTTTGCCGCGCCGAATCCTGCCAGGCCATGGGTTGCGAAGACCTCGTCGCTCATCTTGCGAACCATCACGGTATCAAGGCCGATGACGAGGACGCCAGCGGCGGGCTTTGCGTCGAATCGGTCTATTGCCTCGGCAATTGCGCCCTCTCGCCCTCGGCCTTGCTGGACGGGACGCCCATTGGCCGTCTCGACCGCGACCGGATCGACGCGATCGTCGCGGACGCGGCAGGGAGGACGCAATGAGCGCGCGCGTCTTTGTTCCGGCCGATTCCTCGGCGCTTTCCGTCGGCGCGGACAAGGTCGCGGATGCGATCCGCGACGAAGCGCGCCGCCGCTCGCTCGACATCGAGCTTGTGCGCGCCGGATCGCGCGGCCTCTTCTGGCTCGAGCCGCTGGTCGAGGTCGAGACCGCGGGCGGACGCGTCGGCTATGGTCCGGTCGCCCCTCAAGAGGCGGCTCAACTGTTCGAGGCGGGCTTCCTGACCGGCGGCGCGCATCCGAAGAAACTCGGCCGGGTCGATGAGATCCCCTATCTCGCGCGGCAGCAGCGACTCATCTTCGCGCGCTGCGGGCTGACCGACCCGCTGTCGCTCGACGACTATCGCCGCCATGGCGGGCTTCGCGGCCTCGAACAGGCGCTGAAGCTCGGATCGAAGGCGTCGGTCGAGGAGGTTCTCGCCTCGGGCCTGCGCGGACGCGGGGGCGCGGGCTTCCCGACCGGAATCAAATGGCGCACGACCGCCGGAGCCGACGCCGATCAGAAATACGTGGTCTGCAACGCGGACGAGGGCGACAGCGGCACCTTCGCCGACCGGATGCTGATGGAGGGCGATCCCTTCCTCCTGATCGAGGGGATGGCGATCGCGGCCGTCACGGTCGGCGCAACCAAAGGCTACATCTACATCCGCTCCGAATATCCGCATGCGTTCGCGACCTTTGAGCGAGCGATCGAGCGCGCGCGGGCCGGAGGACTGCTCGGCCCCAGCGTGCTCGGCTCGGCCCATGCCTTCGATCTCGAGGCGCGGCTTGGCGCCGGGGCCTATATCTGCGGCGAGGAGACCTCGCTTTTGGAGAGCCTCGAGGGCAAGCGCGGCCAGATACGCCCGAAGCCGCCCATCCCCGCGATCAAAGGCCTGTTCGGCAAGCCGACGGTCATGAACAATGTGCTGAGCTTCGCCTCGACGCCGTGGATCCTCGAGCACGGCGGGAAAGCCTACGCCGACTACGGCGTCGGCCGGTCGCGGGGGTCGCAACCGTTCCAGCTCGCCGGAAACGTCCGCCACGGCGGACTCGTTGAACTCGCCTTCGGCGCGACTTTGCGCGAGCTCATCGAAGACTTCGGCGGCGGCACGCGCTCCGGACGACCGATCCGGGCGGTTCAGGTCGGCGGCCCGCTCGGCGCCTATTTTCCGGAACGCCTCCTCGACACGCCGCTCGACTACGAGGCAATGCTGGCCGCGGGCGGCATGCTCGGCCATGGCGGGATCGTCGTGTTCGACGACACCGTCGACATGGCGCGTCAGGCCCGCTTCGCGTTCGACTTCTGCGCCAAGGAAAGCTGCGGCAAATGCACGCCGTGCCGGATCGGTTCGATTCGTGGGGTCGAGACAGTCGACAAGATCATCGCCGGCCGGGACCGCCAAAAGAACGTCCAACTCTTGCGCGATCTTTGCGAGGTGATGACGGACGGTTCGCTCTGCGCTCTCGGCGGGCTCGCTCCCATGCCCGTCCTCAGCGCGCTCAATCATTTCAGCGAGGATTTCGCCAAGGCGCCGGCGCGCGCCGCGGCGGAATAGGAGATCAGCCCATGGCCCTGTTGCAGGAACTGGACACCGGCACGCCGATCCGCACTGGCGAAGCGACCGTCACGCTGACCATCGATGGGCGCAAGGTGAGCGTGCCTCCGGGAACGTCGGTGATGGCGGCTGCGGCTCTGATCGACAATCCGATCCCCAAACTCTGCGCAACCGACAATCTCGAGGCGTTCGGCTCCTGCCGCCTGTGCCTGGTCGAGATCGAAGGCCGGAAGGGCGCGCCCGCCTCCTGCACGACGCCCGCGGAAGAGGGGATGGTGGTTCACACCCGCACTCCGCGGCTGCAAAGATTGCGGCGCGGGGTGATGGAGCTTTACGCCTCCGACCATCCGCTCGACACCCTGACCTCCAGCGCCAATTGCGACAGCGAGTTCCAGGCCCAGGCGGCGATCGTGGGCCTGCGCGAGGTGCGCTACGGCCGCGACGGCGCCAATCATCTCGACGCCGCCGTCGACGCCTCGAACCCCTATTTCACCTTCGACCCCGCGGCATGCATCGTCTGTTCGCGCTGCGTGCGCGCCTGCGAGGAGGTCCAGGGCACGTTCGCGCTCACCATCCTCGGGCGGGGGTTCGAACTCGAAGGTGGGGATGGACGGCGGCGATTTCCTGTCGTCGGAATGCGTGTCCTGCGGCGCCTGCGTGCAGGCCTGCCCGACCTCGGCGCTCAACGAAAAGTCGGTCATCGAGATGGGGATGCCGGAGCGCACGGTGGTGACGACCTGCGCCTATTGCGGCGTCGGCTGCTCGTTCAAGGCGGAACTCAAGGGCGACGAGGTCGTTCGCATGATTCCCCACAAGGGGGGACACGCCAACGAGGGGCATTCCTGCGTCAAGGGCCGGTTCGCCTACGGCTACGCCACCCACAAGGACCGCATTCTCAAGCCGATGATCCGCGAGCGGATCGAGGACCCATGGCGCGAAGTCTCGTGGGCCGAGGCGATCGAGCGCGCGGTCGGCGAATGCAAGCGCATCCAGAGCCAAGTACGGCCGCGATTCCGTCGGCGCCATTTCGTCGTCGCGCTGCACCGACGAGGAAGTGTTCCTGATCCAGAAGCTGGTCCGGGCCGGGTTTGGCAACAACAATGTCGACACCTGCGCGCGCGTCTGTCATTCGCCGACTGGCTATGGGCTGTCGAAGACCTTCGGCACTTCGGCGGGCACGCAGGACTTCAAATCGGTCGACGAGGCGGATGTCGTGCTGGTGGTCGGCGCGAATCCGACCGACGCCCATCCGGTTTTCGCCTCGCGGCTGAAGAAGCGCCTTCGCGCCGGCGCCCGTCTCATCGTCATCGATCCACGTCGCATCGAGCTGGTCAGGACCACGCACATCGAAGCCGACCACCACCTCGCGCTCAAGCCCGGAACGAACGTCGCCATCCTCAATGCGATCGCGCATGTCGTCGTCACCGAGGGGCTGGTCGCCGAAGCGTTTGTCCGCGAACGCTGCGACTGGGACGAGTTCCAGACCTGGGCGCGCTTCGTCGCCGAGCCGCGCCATTCGCCCGAAGCCGTCGCGGACGTCACCGGCGTCGATCCGGACGAACTGCGCGCCGCCGCGCGTCTCTACGCGACCGGCGGCAATGGCGCGATCTATTACGGGCTCGGCGTCACCGAGCACAGCCAGGGTTCGACCGCGGTGATGGGCCTCGCCAATCTCGCGATGGCGACCGCCAATATCGGCCGCGAGGGCGTGGGCGTGAATCCGCTGCGCGGCCAGAACAACGTCCAGGGCTCCTGCGACATGGGTTCGTTCCCGCACGAATTTTCCGGCTACCGCCACGTGACCAACGATGTGGCCCGGGAGACGTTCGAGCGGATGTGGGGGGTGCCGCTCAGCAAGGAGCCTGGCCTGCGCATTCCCAACATGATCGACGAGGCGATCGAGGGCTCGTTCAAGTGGCTCTACGTTCAGGGCGAGGATATCGCCCAGTCCGACCCCGACACCAGGCACATCGTCGCAGGCTTGCGCGCGATGGAATGTGTCGTGGTGCAGGACCTCTTCCTCAATGAGACGGCGCGCTACGCTCACGTTTTCCTGCCGGGCTCGTCGTTTCTGGAAAAGGACGGAACGTTCATCAACGCCGAGCGCCGCATCGGCCGGGTGCGCCGGGCGATTCCCCCGCTCGCCGGCATGGCCGACTGGGAAGTGACGATGGCGCTCGCCAACGCTCTCGGCGTCCCGATGAGCTACACTCACCCAAGCGAGATCATGGACGAGATCGCGGCCACCACGCCGACCTTCAGCGGCGTGTCCTACGCGCTCCTGGACAATCTCGGCTCGGTGCAATGGCCGTGCAACGAGGCGGCGCCGGCGGGCACGCCGGTCATGCACGTCGGCCGCTTCGTGCGCGGCAAGGGCCAGTTCATGTTGACCGAATTCATCGCCACCGAAGAGCGCGTCGGACCGCGCTTCCCGCTGCTTCTGACCACCGGGCGCATCTTGTCGCAATATAACGTCGGCGCGCAGACACGCCGCACCGCCAACAACGTCTGGCACGAGGAGGACGTGCTCGAAATCCATCCCTTCGACGCCGAGCAGCGCGGCGTGCGGGACGGCGATCTGGTGGCGCTGGCGAGCCGCATGGGCGAGATCGGGTTGCGCGCCAGGGTGAGCGAACGCATGCAGCCGGGCGTCGTCTATACGACCTTCCATCACGCCCTCACCGGCGCCAACGTGGTCACGACCGACTATTCCGACTGGGCGACCAACTGTCCCGAATACAAGGTGACGGCCGTGCAGGTGCGGCGAACCAACCATGTCTCCGACTGGCAGATGCGCGATCGCGAAGAAGGGGTCACGCTGCGCCGGATCGGGAAGGCGCTGGCCGATGCGGCCGAGTGAGGGGCCGGGCTCGATCGACGTGAGGGTCCGGGCCTTCTCTTACGATTCCGGCGCGAGCGGGCCGGACTTCACCCGTGCGATCGCGGTCGAGGCGCCGGTTCAAATCGTCATCGGCGGCGCGCCTTTCGCGGTCATGATGGCGACGCCGCAAGACCTCGAGGATTTCGCCTGCGGCTTTGCGCTGACCGAGCAGATCGCCGGGAGCCTCGACGATGTTCGCGGGGTCGAGGTCGAGCGGGTCGAGGAGGGCTGGAAGCTCTCGATCGCGCTTTCGAGCGAACGATTGCAGGCGCACCTCGCGCGGGGCCGGGCGATGAGCGGGCGAACCGGGTGCGGACTCTGCGGCATCGAGGATTTCTCCCAGATGCCCTCAGCCGTCCCGCCGGTCCGTCCGCAGCCGCCGCCCGCGCCCGGCGCGATCCGCGCCGCCCTCGAGGAACTGGAGACGCGGCAGCCGCTCAATCGCCTGACCGGCGCGGTCCACGCCGCGGCATGGTGCGGACGGGACGGGACAATCGTCCTCATCCGCGAGGACGTCGGCCGTCACAATGCGCTCGACAAGGCGATCGGCGCGCTCGCTCGCGCGGGCGCCGCGCCGGACGGGGGGTTCTTTGTCATCACCAGCCGCTGCTCGTTCGAAATGGTGGCGAAAGCGGCGATCTTCGGCGCGGGCACGCTGGTCGCGGTTTCGGCGCCAACCTCGTTCGCGCTCGAGCGGGCCCGGCGTTTCGGCGTTCGCCTGATCGCTGTCGCCCGCCGCGACCAGGCTCTGTGCTTCGAGGGCGGCGAGGGCGAAGCGACCGGAGGACTGGCGGCTTGACGACCGGCAAGATCGACAAACTCGTGCACATGGCCAACCAGATCGCGGAGAACTTCAGCGCCATGCCGGAGCGACAGGCGATCGCGGGCGCAGCCTCGCATCTGCGCCTCTACTGGACGCCGAAGATGATCCGCGAGATCATCGCTTCCGCCGATCAAGGCCATTCGGGCCTCAACGCGATCGCAGCGCGCGCGGTCCAGTCGTTGAAGGAGACGGTGACCGCCGGTTAGTTCAGCTCCAATCCGCGCGCGTGGAGACGACATTGCCGAGGCGGACCGTCATTTCTTCGTCCAGCTATCCTTCCGGAAGGCCGATCCTTCGCATGACCTCGGAAATGCCCTCCGCGGCGCGACTGGACTAGACAATGGCCGAGAGCGGGGTTGCGACCTCCTCGAGCGGCTTGCGCTCGGCGTTGACGGCGTAGCGCGCGGCGACCGCCGCGGCCACGAACATGAGCAGGGCCGCGAAAACATAGCCGCCGAAGATGCTCTGACGCGACCCGCTCTCGATCAGCTTGCCGAACACCACCGGCGCGGCGACGCCGCCAAGTCCGGTTCCGATCGCGTAGAAGATCGCGATGGTGAGCGCCCGGACTTCCAAAGGAAAGGTCTCGCTGACCGTGAGATAGGCCGAACTCGCCGCCGGCGAAGCGACGAAGAACACGATCATCCAGCCGACGGTCTGGGCGGCGGCGGAAAGCAGGTCGCGCTCGAAGGCGAAGCCGACGACGATCAAAAGCAGGCCGGAGAGCGCATAGGTCACACTGATCATCACACGGCGCCCATAGGTGTCGAACAGGCGCCCGAGAACGACCGGTCCCAGGAAATTGCCGACCGCAAACGGCAGGATGTACCAGCCGACCGCGCCAGTGCTGACCGAATAGAACTTCGTCAACACGAGAGCGTAAGTGAAGAAGATGGCGTTGTAGAAGAAGGCCTGCGCCGCCATCAGCGTGAGCCCGACGACGGTCTGCACCCGATGGCGGTTGATCAGCGTGTCGAACACTTCCGCAAGCGGCGTATGGTCGCGCGAGCGCAGGCGGATGGCGGCGCCGGGCGAAACCGGCTTCAGCGCTGCGCCGTCATCGCGAAACCGCTGCTCGATTCCGTCGACGACGGCCTCGCCCTCCTCTTCCCGCCCGTGAATGACGAGCCACCGCGGACTCTCCGGAATCCACATCCGCATGAAAAAGACGACGAGGCCAAGAACAGCGCCGGTCAGGAACGCGAGCCGCCATCCGAACTCAGAGGAGACGAGCGCCGGATTGAGCAAGCCGACGGCGACCAGGGCCCCGAGCGCCGCCCCCACCCAGAAGCTGCCGTTGATCATAAGGTCGATGTGGCCGCGGAAGCGCGCCGGCACCAGTTCCTGGATGGTCGAATTGATGGCGGAATACTCGCCGCCGATGCCGCAGCCGGTGAGGAAGCGAAAGAGGAAGAAGGAGAAGCCGTTCCAGGCGAGCCCGGTCAGCGCCGTCGCGACGAGGTAGACGACGATGGTGGTGAAGAAGAGCTTCTTGCGGCCCAGCCGATCGGTCAGCCAACCGAAAAGCAGCGAGCCGATGACCGCGCCCAACAGATAAGCGCTGCCGGCGAAGCCGACCGCCGAATCCGAGAAGTGAAGCGCCGGGCTTTCCTTCAGGGCCGGCGCGACCGAGCCGGCCAACGTGACCTCGAGCCCGTCGAGGATCCAGGTGATCCCCAGCGCGGCGATGACGAGGACGTGGAACCGGCCCCACGGCAGGCGCTCGAGCCTTGCCGGAACGAGCGTCGAAACCTCGCCCGATGCATGCGTCGATTTTGAAGACATGAGGATCGCCCCGCTCAGACCCGCCGCCGGCGTGAAACAAGATCACAGGCAGAAGGTTGCATGATGGCGCCGCCTACAGCGCCCGCTCCCACCGGTCGCTATAGACTTCGAGCCCCGGCAGCGCCCAGTCGCGCGGGGTCTCCAGCCGCGGCGCTCCATGCGGCTCGCCCCAATGGGCGAGCATCGCGGCGCCCGCCGCGGCGCCGGCCGCCCGAGGCGCGACAACGACCCGCCGGGTTGGCATGAGGCGCGCCAGAACGGCGGCGAAGGCGGGCGAACGGGTGAACCCACCTTCGACGATGAGGTCGCCCGGCGCCTCGAGCCGCCGCAACATATGGGCGGTCATCAGCGCAGTATAGAGAGTCGCGAGCGCGGCCCGCGCTGTTGGCGTTGCGGGCGCCTCGCCCTCGATTCGGCCCTTGCGCCCGGCGAAGGGGCCGCCCTGGTCGGAGAATGCAGGCAAAGCCAGCGCGCCCGAGGCGATCATGGTCGCGACGTCGGCCTCGTCCGCCTCCGCGGGCATCTCGCCCGCGAGGACCGAGAATTCGCGCCCGCCCATGAAGCGCGCGGTCGGCACAGGGGCGCCGCGCACGTCTACATTCGCCAGCATGTCGGCTTCAGGATCGAGCCGGCCCTTGCCCCCGACGGCCATGATGATGACCCAGGTCCCGGTCGAGATCACGGTGAACGGCTCGCGCCTCGAGGCGAGATGCGGCGCCAGGGAGGCGTTTGAATCGTGCGCGCCGCAGATGATCCGCACGTCCGGCGCAAGCCGGGTCGCTGCGGCGACCTCGGGTCTGAGCGCTCCAAGCGTCTCCCAGGCCTTGCGCAGCGGCGGGAAGAGCCGCCGCCAGCCGAGCCTGTCGACCATGCTGGAGGGCCTGCCTTCCATCGGTCGCCACAGATCGCTGTGCGAGGCCATCGAAGTGACTTCAGTGGCGTGCACGCCGCTGAGCCTCAACGCCCAATATTGCGGATAGGGGAGGAAGGCGCGGGCGGCGGCAAACTCCGCCGGATACATGCGCTCAAGATAAAAGATCTGCCGCCCGAGGTTGAGCCCGCGCGGAAGGCGGGGCGAGAGCGTCTCCTCGAACGGCGGCCGGGCCACGTCATAGTCGGGGTCGACGGCGGCGAAACCGTCGAACTCGTAGTCGACGGGCGGCAGCGCGGCGTCCTTGTCGCCGACCAGCACGCCCGCCGCTCCGTGCGCCGAGATCGAAATCGCTTCGATGGGAAATTGAGCGCCAAGCTCTCTTAGCGCGCGGACGAAGAACGCCCAGGCCCCCTCGATGTAGAGCCGCTTGTACGGCCAGCGTTCATCGGGGATCACCGATGCGTTTGGATTGCCGCGCTCGGCCACGGCCTTGCCCTCGGCGTCGAACACGGCGACCTTGATGTTGGTCTTGCCGATGTCGAAAACCGCGACGCAGCCGGTCATGCGCTTAAGTTCCAATGGAACGCCTCGACGAGCCTGTCCCCACGGCTCGGCTCTCTGACCTCATCCTGTGACCCGATGCGAAAGCATCGGGTCTCAGGATGGCCAAGTTGTATCCATTCGCCCCGCTGAAGCGTCCCTCGAGAGGCGTCCCCCACGGCTCCGCTCCTCAAGACGAGGCGCTTGCATGCGTAGCGCGGGGTCGCAAGGATCCCTTCTTTGCATACAAACGCCCATCTTTCGGCGGGCTACGGGGAGAAGGTCAGGATGAGGTGCGGGATACGTCGCGACCGACGTCATGCCGAAGAGACCCTTGAGCTTGTCACCGTGTTTATTGATCAGCGTGGTCGCCCGATTGAACGACTTTTTGCCGACGCCGTTCTCTCCGAGCAGAGCATGGACCTCGCCCGGGCGGACATCGAACGATACGCCCGAGAGCGCCCTGACGCCTGGGAATGTTTTCTCGATCTTGCGCACCTCGAGGAGCGGAGCGGCGCCGTGCGCGACGTCGGGCGTGATCGTGGCGGCCGTCTTAGGCGCGGCGCTCATGCCGCCTCCGTCGCGCGCGTCTTGGGGTCGACCACGAGCGCCGCCGCCCCAAGATCTGAAATTAGAGAGAAGCCTTGCGCGGTGAGCAGGGCGCAGGCGGTTTCGACGCACCGTCCCTTGCGCATGAGCCTTGCCGTTCCCTCATTGGCTGTTGCCGTTTTGACTGCCACACGACCAATGGGCTGTCAAACAAGCGCGATCAAGCTCGCTCGTTAAGGCTTGAGCGATCGCGCAAGAACGTTGACGCTCTTCGACCGTTTGCCTATGGATCGACGCCAGTCGCGAGATATTGAGAGGAACGATCATGGGCGGCGATCAACTTCGTTTTGACGCTCCCTTGCCCGACCTCTGGGACGACGAACATGCGGCGTCCCTCGACGAATCCGGGCTTCTGCTCTATCGGTCCAATCTGCTCGGCGGCGACCTGCGTATCACCAATTTCGGCGGCGGCAATACGTCAGCCAAGGTTACAGCCGCCGATCCGCTGAGCGGCGCGCCGGTCGAAGTTCTGTGGGTGAAGGGGTCGGGCGGGGACATCGGCTCGATGAAGCTCGACGGCTTCTCGACCCTCTATCTCGACAAGCTTCTTGGCCTCAAATCGATCTATCGCGGCCTCGAACACGAGGACGAGATGGTCAGGCTCTACGATCACTGCACCTTCAACCTCAATCCGCGCGCGACATCGATCGATACGCCGCTGCACGGCTTCGTTCCGCATGCTCATGTCGACCACGTCCACGCCAACTCGGTCATCGCGATCGCGGCGAGCGAGAGCGCCGAAGCGCTGACGCGCGAGATCTATGGCGGCGAACTCGGCTTTCTGCCGTGGCAGCGGCCTGGCTTCGACCTCGGGCTCAAACTCGGCGCGATGGCCGAAGGCAATCCGAAGATGAAAGGCGTCGTGCTTGGCGGCCACGGGCTCTTCACCTGGGGGCCGACGTCGAAGGAATGCTACCTGACGACGCTCGAGATGATCAACAAAGCGGCCCGATGGCTCACCGCGAACACGAAGGAGGCCGTGTTCGGGGGGCCGCGGGTCGAGGCCCTGTCCAGGGCCGAGCGGCGCGATGTCGCGGCGAAGCTCCTGCCGGCCATTCGCAAGCGCATTTCCTCAGGCGGGCGCAAGATTGGGCACTTCACCGACGCGCCGGCAGTGCTGGAGTTTGTCAATTCCCGCGACCTCGCCGCCCTGGCGGCGCTCGGAACGTCCTGCCCGGATCACTTCCTGCGCACCAAGATCCGGCCGCTCGTTCTGCCCTATGATCCTCAGGCGCGGGATCTCGACGCCGTGGTCGCCTCGCTTGACGAGGAGCTTGCCGGCTATCGCGCCGACTACGCGGCTTATTACGAGCGCTGCAAACACGCCAACTCGCCGCCGATGCGCGATCCGAACCCGGTCATCTCTCTCGTGCCCGGCGTCGGCATGCTGTCCTTCGCCAAGGACAAGGCGACCGCCCGCATCGCCGCGGAATTCTACATGAACGCGATCAACGTGATGCGCGGCGCGACGGGCGTCAGCCGCTATGTCGGGCTCGATCAGCAGGAAGCCTTCAACATCGAATACTGGGCTCTCGAAGAGGCCAAGCTTCAGCGCCTGCCGAAGCCGAAATCGCTCGCTGGGCGGGTCGCGCTGGTGACGGGCGGCGCGGGGGGCATCGGCAAGGCGATCGCAGCCCGGCTCATCGGCGAGGGCGCCTGCGTCGTGCTCGCCGATATCGACGGCCAAAGCCTCGATGCGGCGGTCGCCGACTTCGCCAAGAGGTTCGGCAAGGATCTGGTCAGCGGCGTTCGTGTCGACGTCACCAGCGAGGCCGAAGTCGGGGCTGCATTTGAGGAGGCGCTTCTCGCCTTCGGCGGGGTCGACATCGTCGTCGCCAACGCCGGGATCGCTTCGGCCGCGGCGTTCGAGGACACCTCGCTCGAACTCTGGAACCGCAACATCGCGATCCTCGCCACCGGATATTTTCTGTCGGCGCGGGCGGGCTACCGGATCATGAAGGACCAGGGCCTCGGCGGCAGCATCGTCTTCATCGCGTCCAAGAACGCGCTCGCCGCTTCGCCCGGCGCGTCGGCCTATTGCGCCGCCAAGGCGGCGGAAGTCCATCTCGCGCGGTGCCTGGCGCTCGAAGGCGCGCCCTTCGGCATCCGCGCCAACACCGTCAATCCCGACGCCGTGTTACGCGGCTCGAAGATCTGGCAGGGCGAATGGCGGGCGCAGCGGGCGGCTTCGAACAAGGTGAGCGAAGACGAACTGGAAGAGGTCTACCGTCAGCGGTCGCTGCTCAAGCGTTCCGTCTATCCCGAGGACATCGCCGAGGCGGTCTATTATTTCGCCTCCGACCTCTCGGCCAAGAGCACCGGCAATATCCTCAACGTCGACGCCGGCAACGCGGTGAGCTTCGCCCGCTGACGCGAGGAGAGACGGCCGGGCAACTCCTGCCTCATCTCCTGACGCGCAGCGGTTACGTGCCGCGGCGCGAGCGGCGCCGCGGCATCTTCGCTGAAGGAGCGCGCGCTGCTCCGAGAGCGAACGGAGCGGCTCCCGGAATCAGGCGTACCGTCTATTCCGCCGGGGTCGCCGACACCACCTCGGCCGGAATCGTCACCGGCTCAACCTCGCGCCGGAAGCGCCGCCACGCCATGCGGATATCGCGGAACAGCCTTACCCAGGCGTTCGGCGCCTTGAAGTGCGACGCGAATTCCCGGTTCTGCTCCATCGGCGTCCAATAGAACTGGCGCCAGGTCTTGAACATCGAATGGAGTTCGTCGGCCTGCTCGGGTCTGACCGACATGGCCGAGCAGCCGCAAAGGGCATCGATCGTCACCCGTCCTTTGCGGTCGAACTGGAAGCGATGGCGGCTCGGCGCGTGGTTCAGCCAGCCATGCGCGTATTCGAAATCGGAAGGCTGGAACCGCAGCGCGGCGATCATTGGGGCAACGTCCAGATAGCGAACCGAATGCCCTGAAGCGAGTGCGTATTCTACGTTCGGCATCACAAGTCTCCCTGACCAAGGAGCCCCATCGCCCTCAACGTTTTCGTCGGCCGCCGCGTTCCGCGGAGCGCGCCGGCATCGACGCTTTTTTCTTGGGCGCGAACCGCTTGCCCGATGCAAAGCAAAGCAAGGACGGCGAGCGCCGCTACGCCGGACCTCACTGTAACGCCGTTTCCGGCTCGGCTGCAATCGGTTCGGTTGCGGAGCGCGCCGGTTCCTCGCGGGCCCGCGGCGAAGTCGGTCACGCATACGCGGCGAAGGCTTGAGCCCCGCCAGTTATCTGACTAAAGTCAGATAATGGACGAAGGCCAGTTGCAACAGATCCGCCGCTTCAACCGGCTCGTGACCCGGCGCGTCGGCGCGCTCGAGGTCGATTACCTGCGCCGGGGCCGTTCGCTGGCCGAGGCCCGGCTCATCTTCGAAATCGGCGCCGCCAGCGCCGACCTGCGCACGCTGCGTAGCCGCCTCAAGCTCGATTCCGGCTATCTCAGCCGCCTCCTGCAGTCCTTGAAGAGGCAAGGGCTGATCGCTGTCGCCAGGGGAAGCGGAGACGGCCGCCGCCGTCGCGTGAGCCTGACACGCAAGGGCGGCGCGGAACGCGCCGCCTATAACCGACTCTCGGACGATCTCGCGGCCTCGATGCTCGCGCCGCTCGACCCCGCGCAGCGGAGCCGGCTGCTCAGCGCCATGGGGGAAGTCGAGCGCCTGATCCGCGCCGCATCGGTCGAGATCGCCGCGGAAGCGCCGGCGAGCGCCGACGCGCGCCGGTGCCTGGACGCATATTTCCGCGAGCTCGAGGCGCGGTTCGAGGGCGGCTTTGACGCCTCACGGGATCCTTCCGCCCGCATCGACGACATGGCGCCTCCGTCCGGGCTTTTTGTGATCGCCCGGCTCGAGGGAGAAGCGGTCGGGTGCGGCGGCTTCAAGCGGGTCGACAAGGCGACAGGCGAAATCAAGCGCGTCTGGACCGCCGCGTCAGCCCGCGGCCTCGGCGTCGCCCGGCGGATCGTGAGGACTCTCGAAGAGGCGGCCCGCGAGGCGGGCCTGAAGACCATGCGCCTCGACACCAACCGAGCGCTGACGGAAGCGCATGCGCTCTACCGCGGCGAAGGCTACCGGGAAACCGCCCGGTTCAATGACAACCCTTACGCCGATCACTGGTTCGCGAAGCGGCTTTAGAGCGCGGCCCGCTTGGCCGGCGTCACCCGCGCCAGCACGGCTTGTTGATTTCCGCCCAGCGTTCGGCTGACGAGACGCCGATATCGTGGAGCTCCGCCTCCGACATTCGCGCCAGCTCGCCCCGCTCCCGATCGCGCCTGCGCCACACCTGCAATGCGCCTCGCCAGCGTGCGAGGCCGGGCGACGAGACCCCAAGCGCGACATGCGGCAATCCGATCCGCAACATGTGATCCTCCTGGGCGCGTTCGCGCCCATTTGGCCAACCCTGGCGGCTCAGAACCATGACCCAGCCGAGCCGCTTGGTTCGGCTTTTCTGCGTCCGAAGTAGGGTCGGCGGCCCCTGCCGTCAAACGACATCTCGGAATTGATCGTATGCGCTTACGGAATGCGATCACTGCGGCTCGCCCGCACTGCCCGAGCCCTCTTCGCCGGTAGTCGGTGATTTTCTTGACAAAGAGCGACCGGTCAGGGAGAGGTGAAGTCCGATCGCATGAGGCGTTTACATGCGAAGTTTTCCTGTTCGGCTGCCTTCGCTCGACCTCATCCGCGGCTTCGTCGCCGTGGGCAGGCGCATGAGCATGACGCTCGCCGCACGGGATCTCTTCATCACCCAATCCGCCGTCAGCCGACAGATCATCGCGCTCGAGGCCGCGCTCGGGGCGCGGCTCATCAACCGCGGCCATCGTTCGATCAACTTCACCGCCGAAGGCGAGCGCTTCTTCCGCGTCGCCGACGGCGCCCTGCATGAGCTGCAGGACGCGGTCAACGCGCTCGCCACGGGAAGCGAGCGCGCGCCGGTGACCATCACCGCGAGCATCGGCGTCTCCGGATTGTGGCTGATGCCGCGTCTCGGCGGGTTCCATGAGCGTCACCCCGACATCGACCTGCGCGTGGCGGCGAACAACAAGGTGCTGGATTTGAGAGCCCAGGGCGCGGATATCGCCATTCGCTATTGCGCCGCCGCGAACGCCCCGCCGGGATCGCTCAGGCTCTTCGGCGAAGCGGTCGCGCCAGTCGCCCATCCCTCGCTCGGCGTGAGGCGCCTGGACGCGGACGCCATCGCAAACCACGTCCTCATCGAATATGACGACGCCAATATCCCATGGCTGCAATGGGCCGACCGGCTTCATTCCATGGGTCTGAGCCGCGTCAAGCCGAAGGGCGTCCTGCGCTACAACCAGTACGACCAGGCGATCCGGGCGGCGCTCGAAGGCCAGGGAGTAGCCCTCGGCCGCATCGCTCTGATCGAGCCGCTTCTGTCCGAAGGGCGGCTCGTCGCCGCCGGCGGCGCGGACCCGGAAGGCGCGCGCGGATACGCCTATTGGCTCATTCAGGCGGAGGAAGCGCCGCGCGACGACGTTCAGGCGGTCGTCGACTGGATCAAGGCGGAGGCGCGGAGCGTCGAATCGCGGCTCAAGGAGAAGCCGGGGAGCCTCTTCGCCCCGGCCGGATCGCCAGCGAAGGCGAAGCCGGCCCGGTCTATTCGCCGCCGCTCTTCGCCGCGCGCTCATAGGTGAGGGCGGCCTCCGCGACCGCGAGCGCCGCCGCGGCGAGCGGCCCGGCCGGAGGGCTGCCGCGCGCGTCGGCCGCGCCAGACCCAAGGCGGGCCTGGAGCCAGTCGCGGATCGCGGCATCCGGGCCGGAAGCGCCGGACTGAACGGCGAGACGGGCCGCCGAGAGCTGGGCCACCAGCCCATGCGCCGCGATCAGGAGGAGCGCCATCTCCTCGAGGCCCTTCCGGGCCGCCATCGGCTCGATGCTCATCCGCCCGGCGGAATCGGAGAGCGCGGCGATCGCCTCGATCACGTTCTTGCGCGCGAGCCGGTAGTCCGTCATGGCCGCATCGGGCCTCAGCGCGACGGCGGAGAAGGCGCCAAGCCGGGCCTTGAGCCCGCTCACCAGCCGCGGCGCCTCCGACGATTCCCAGCGCGGCCAGAAATAGTTGAAGAGATGCGCGATCGCCGCGCCGATCAGCGTGTCGGCGAGACGCACCAGAATGGGCGCGGAGACCCACGGCTGAACCAGGTGCAGCGACACCAGCGCCATGACGGAGGCGCCGGCCGAAGCGATGCGGTAGTTGAGGCGGGCGAAGCTGTGGGTAACCGCGACGGCCAAGCCCTGGACCGCGACCAGCGCGCCGGCCGGCGAATAGGCGACCAGACCGGACGCCAGCACGCAGCCGACGAGCGTGCCGATGACGCGATCGTCGCGGCGCTGCCGGGTGAGCCCGTACCCGGCTCGCATCACCACCGCGATGGTGAGCAGGACCCAGTTGCCATGCCGCTCGTCGCCGAGCGATTGGGCGATCAGCGCGCCGGCCATCATCGCCAGCGCCAGGCGGACCGAGAATCGCAGCACCGGCGAATCGAGATTGAAATGCGCGGCAAGCGGGTTCAGCGAATAGATCCGCCTGGGGATGAAAGCGGCGAGGTCCACGTCGCCGATCGCGCCCCGCGCGATCGTGTCGTTCGACAGCGTCTTTTCCAGCCGTCGAACGTGGCCGAGCGCCAGAACGAGACGCCGCGTCGACGCCTCCACCGCCGCACGCGCGTCCGGATTCGCCTCCGGGCTGGCCTGGAGGCGCACGAGTTCCCGCTTCAGGGCGTAAATCGCCCGCTCGTGGTTGGGCGGCAGCGCGGGATGGGCGGTGGTCAGGAGCTCGATGCTCAAATGTTCGAGATCCGCCGCGCCGGTCCGCAACGCCCTGTCAATCCGCTGAAGCAGCGATCTCGCCGCCGGCGTTTTCCGGATGAGCGCAACGTCGCATTGCGCAGCCACCAGCGCATCCAGCGCGTCGAGCAGGACGCCGATCGTGGCGGCGAGCCGCAGGCGCGCTCCCTCATCCCCGGTCCGGTCGAGCAGGAGCGCGCGCGCCGACTGCAATTGCTCGGCGAGCGCCGCCTGCTGGCGGATCGCCGCGCCATAGGCCTCCTCCAGATTCTGGTCGGGATCGAATATCCCTGAGACCGTGCGCAAGTAGATCGAGAATTCGCGGATCGATTCCGAGGCGACCAGCCGACGGGCGCTGGCGTCGGTAAAGACCGTCGCCACGAGCGCAAACGCGATATAGGCCACGCCCCCCGCGGCGAACAGCGTCTCGATTCGCACAGCGGCCGGAAACGTCTCGCGGGGGAAGCCCAGGACGAAGACCATCGGGATCACCGCCTGCATGGCGACCGCGACGGCCCATCGTCCGAGCCCGGTGACCATGCCGGCGGCGAAGCTGATCGCGCCGATGGTCATCAGCGCCGCGAACGGCCAGGGCAGGGCCATCTGGGTCGCGGCGGTCGAGAGAAGCGCCAGCGCGAAGCCGAAGCCCATCGTCCGCGCCTTTTCCCGCCAGGGCGCGGGGAGGTCGGAGATGCTGGCCGAGATCGCGCCGAGCGTCGCCGGCTGGCCGGCGGCGAAGCCGAACGTCGCCGAGGCGACGATGGCGATCAGGATCACGCCGGCGCCGACGCTCAAGCCGTTGACGATATGCTGGCCGACGAAGAGTCGCAGGAGGTTGGGAGGGCGCGGCCAGCGAGGCATTTGGGGTCTTCTGCATTTTGACTGACCCAGATCCAGGGTTTTTAAGGCATCCGGGGCGCTTTGAGGAAGCCACCGCCTTTGCGGGCGGAACGAGGGCAAGATTCGCATTTCGCGCCGAAAGCGGCCGCTACGGCGGCCGCCGAGGGGCGCTCGTTTCCCTTCCGCGAAGTGAGCGACTTCAAGGCTTTGCCGCGAATTTTCCTTCCGGGCAAGCGATGACGCCGGCGCGGACTCCCCCGCTTGCCGGCATTGAACAATTGCATCATGTACATTTAAGTCGTGCGAGAACACGCCCTGTGAGCCTCAGCACGGGCCAGGCACTCTTGCTCTTGACGGTGGGCCTCGTCCGCGTCCAGGCGGGCCGTCATCTTGGAAATGCCGTTGCACAGATCGTCGATCACGCGCAGCCCAGCCTCCCGTGCGCCGGGCGCGCAGGCGCCGGACGATGTCGCCGGCAAACCGCGGGGCGCGCTGGTCATTGCGCCAATGTCGCGGCGAGGCGACGAAAGACGCTGAACTGGAAGGATTGGGACGCGCCCCAAGGCGTAACGTGCTCGTGCCGTCTCGCGCCTAAAAGCCGGAACCCCAGGCCGAGCGTCCGTGCGAGACCTTCGGCGTCATAGCGCCGCACCGGCAGGCCGCTGCACCGTTCTGGGCCGTCGGGAGCGAAGGTCGCGATAATGGCGCACCCGCCCGGCTTGAGGGCCCGGGCGAGTCTGGAAAGATAAGCCGCGCGGTCGGGCTCGGCGACCAGGAAGTGGAGCGTCGCGCGGTCGTGCCAGATGTCGTAAGCGCGCGACGGCTCCCAGGTTGTCACGTCGGCGGCGATCCATCGGATGCGTTCGGCGCCGGCGCCGATCCGCGCCTTGGCCGCTTCCAGCGCGGCGGGCGACAGGTCCAGGACCGTGAGGTCCTGAAAGCCGCGGCTCAACAAGCCGTCCGCCAAACGCGAGGCGCCTCCGCCGATGTCGATGACGGCGGAGGACGGCGGTCCGGCCTCCTCAATGAGGGTCAGCGACGGCTGCGCCTGATCCTGAAACCAGCTGACCTCGCGCTCTGATTTCGCGGTGTAGACGGACTGCCAGTGCGCCTGGCGATCGGCGGCGTGCATGTCGGCGCCGCTCGTCATCGGACCTTCTTCGAACCGCCGGCCAAAGCCGGGCGCCCGCGAAAAAAGCGGGCGCCCGGTTCTTCACGAAAGTTGCGCGGACTCATGGGAATCGACAGCCTCCATTCGACGGAGCCTGAGCCGGCCTTAAAGGTTCATCTGGGTCTGCACGACGAGGGCGACGAGCTTCTCGGTTTCAGTGACGACGAGGGTCTGCCAGACTTGAGTCCGCCTGCCGCGATGGACGAGGCTCGTCCGGCCGATCACGGTCGAGCCCGCCGGAGCGCCGGAAATGAAATTGGTCTTGCTCTCGATGGTCGTCGTTCCCCTGGCGTCGGCGGGCAGATTGATGAAGGCGGCGGCGGCGCCGAGCGTGTCGGCGAAGCTCATGATCGCCCCGCCATGGGCGATGGCGCCGGTCGTGCAGAGGTCGGGCCTGATCGTCATGCGCGCGGCGACCGCGTCCCTTTCCGCGCTGATGAACTCGATCCCCAGCAACTGGGCGAACGGCAGCGGGTTGGCGGCGATGCGGTCGATCAGCGACATGCCCCTCCCCTTCCCGCCCGGCCGACGCGCTGGCGGTTCGTCGCGTCTGGGAATAGCATCGTTCGACAGGCGGCGTCACGCAGAGGGGCCATGCGCGGAATCTGGACCATCGGAGCGACGATCGGGCCCGTTTTGGCGTTGACCCGTTTCGACAGCCGCGCCGGTTCAGGCAAGCGAAACGAACAGCGCCCCTGCGCGTTGACCTTCAGCAAGACGTAAGCCGATCGGCCGGGGGGCTCGGGGCGAGCAGCAGAGGAGAGAGCCATGGTTCGAAGTCGGATTTGTCTCGGCGCGGGCGCCGCGGCGCTGGCGGTCCTGCTTGCCGGTTGCGACACGACCGGCGCCTACTACCCCGGCTACGGCTACTACGGCGGCGGGTATCCCTACTATTACGGCGGCTATCCCTATTACGGCGGCGTCTATTACGGCGGCGGCGGCTACTATGGCGGCTATGGGCGGCGGTATTACCACGGCGGCTATTGGCGCGGGGGCTACCACGGCGGCGGCTACTGGCGCGGCGGTTACCACGGCGGGGGCTACCACGGAGGCGGCTTCCACGGCAGGAGGGCTTCCACGGAGGAGGTTTCCACGGAGGAGGATTCCACGGCGGCGGGGGCGGGTTCCGCGCTCACTAAAGCCTTTTGCTCTTGAGGTTGCGCGCTCCGTCTTCCCCCGCCCGGGCCGCGCCAGCGCGCGCCCGGGCGCAAGCGCCTCTTGGGGGAAGGAGCAAGGGGAAGGGTAGCGCCGCCCGCCGATCAGCGTTCAGCGCATGCAAGCTGAGACGCGCGTTCAGAGTCCCTCGAACAACGCGGTCGACAGGTAGCGCTCGGCAAACGACGGGATGATGATCACGATCGTCTTGCCCGCGTTTTCCGGACGGCGGCCGATGTCGATCGCCGCCGCGACCGCGGCGCCCGAGGAGATGCCGACCGGGATTCCTTCGATGCGCGCCACCAGCCGGGCGGTGTCGAAGGCGGTCTGGTTGCCAACGACCACGATCTCGTCGATCACGCTGCGGTCGAGAATGGCGGGAACGAAGCCTGCGCCGATCCCCTGAATCTTGTGCGGACCGGGCGCTCCGCCGGAGAGAACCGCCGAATCCTCCGGCTCGACCGCGACCATGCGGACGCTCGGTTTGCGCGCCTTCAGAACCTCGCCGACGCCGGTAATGGTCCCGCCGGTGCCGACGCCGGAGACGACGATGTCGACCGCGCCGTCGGTGTCGTTCCAGATCTCCTCCGCTGTCGTGCGGCGGTGGATGTCCGGGTTGGCGGGGTTCTCGAACTGCTGCGGCATGACGGCGCCGGGCGTCGCCTCGATGATTTCATTCGCCTTGGCGATTGCGCCTTTCATGCCCTGCGCGGCGGGCGTGAGAACGAGTTCCGCCCCCAGCAGGGCCAGCATCTTGCGACGTTCGATCGACATCGATTCGGGCATCACCAGGATCAGCCGGTAACCGCGGGCGGCCGCGACGAAGGCGAGCGCGATCCCCGTGTTGCCGGACGTCGGTTCGACCAGCACGCCCCGGCCGGGCGAAATCTTGCCCTGCGCCTCGAGCGCGTCGATCATCGAGACGCCGATGCGGTCCTTGACGCTGGAGATCGGATTGAAGAACTCGAGCTTGGCCAGAAGGCGGGCCACGACGCCCTTCTCCTTGGCGATCCGGTCGATGCGAACGAGCGGCGTGTCCCCGATGGTGTCGGTGATCGACGCATAGACCCTCCCGCGGCCGGGCTTTCGCCGCTGGACGTCCCTGTCCGTCATTCGCGCTGCTCCAAAATGTCCATCGGGCCGCGCCCTTAGGCGCGGCCCGATGTTAACATTTTATGCGGCGCAAAACTATAGAATACCGCAAATAACAATGTCAGATAGCAAAATCGCCGGCGACTTTCTCGTCGTCGAGCACATGGGCCTTCTCGGCCGTCTCGCACATCTGTTCGATCGTGATCGCGTCGAGATTGGCGAGGAAGGTCTCGCCGGCCCGGCGCACGGCCGGATCGATCACCCGCTCGAGCAGCACCGAATTTGCGCCGAGATCTTCGGGATCGGCGGTGCTGAGCGACATGGCGGTGCGAACGATCTCGCCCACCGTGACGCGTCTGCGCTCGCGCGCCAGTTCATAGCCTCCGCGCGGCCCGCGCACGCCTTTGAGAATCTTGGCGTGGACCAGCCCCTGGAGCAATGTCTCCAGATGACGGGGAGGCAGTTTGTGACGCGCAGCCAAAGCCTTGGCGGCAACCGGAGCCGAGCGCGAATGCAACGCGACATCGACAACGGCGGCGATAGCGAGTACGCTCCGTCGCGACAATAAGTTCATGGTCTTCCTCCTACTGTGAGCGCCCGGTGGAACCGAATCCATTTGAGCCACGGACGCTCGAAGTGAGACGCTCGCTCAATATGAGAGCGACACGTTCCACAGAGCACACGACGAGTTGCGCTATCCGCGCGCCCCGCCGAACGACAAAGGGCTTGTCCCCAAAATTGACAAGGATGACGCCAATTTCGCCGCGATAATCTGCGTCGATCGTCCCCGGACTATTGAGGACCGTCACCCCATCGTTCAGAGCCAGTCCCGAACGGGGCCGGATCTGTGCTTCAAAACCTTTTGGCACCTCGATCGCCATCCCGGTCGCGATCAACGCCCGCGACCCGGGGGCCAGGACCACCTCTTCCCCCGCCGGAAGAGCCGCCACGAGGTCCATGCCGGAGGCATCCTCGCTCGCATACGACGGCGATTGCAACCCCTCACTATGTGGTAATCGATGGTAACCAATCGTGATCATTGCCGCCTCGACAATTCAACGCTAAGGCGCCGGACTATTCCGTCCGCGACCTCCGCCTTGGTCATCGGCGGCCACGATTCGAGGCCGCGCGGGTCGATCACCTGGACCTGATTGGTTTCACCGCCAAAAGTCGATGTTCCTTCAGCGACACTATTGGCAATCATGAGATCACAGCCCTTGCGTTGTAATTTGGCGGTCGCATTCGCCGTAATATTTTCTGTCTCGGCGGCAAAGCCAATTACAACCGTTGGCCGCATTGTCGTCTTCTTCGCAACTTCGGCAAGGATATCGGGGTTCTCGACTAGCCGGAGGGTCGGAGACTCTTTGGCGCCCTTTTTGATCTTCTGACTGGCGACGCCGTCGGTCCGCCAATCGGCCACCGCCGCCGCCGCGATGAACGCGTCAGCCGGCAGGGCAGCCTCGACCGCGTCCCGCATTTCGCGCGCCGAACCGACGTGAATCACCTCCGCGCCGACCGGATCCGACAGGCTGACAGGGCCAGTGACCAGCGTTACCCTTGCACCGGCGCCGATAGCAGCTTGCGCAATTGCATGGCCTTGTCTACCGGAAGATCGATTCCCGAGGAACCTCACCGGGTCGATCGGCTCATAAGTCGGGCCCGAAGTGACAATGACGTGCCGTCCGCCGAGCGGACCCGAATCAGCCGGGAGGGCGAGCGAATCGCTCCGGGCCGTTGCGGCGCCCAGCGCCCGGTCAATCGCTTCGAGGATCGCTTCCGGCTCGGCCATCCGGCCAGGACCGAATTCGCCGCAGGCCATCGATCCCGATTCGGGGCCGACAATGAGGACGCCGTCGGCCGTGAGCTGGGCAAGGTTGCGCTGGGTCGCCGGACTGAGCCACATGCGAACGTTCATCGCCGGAGCGACGAGCACGCGCTTGTCGGTCGCCAGCAGGAGCGTGGTCGCCAGATCGTCGGCGAGGCCCGCCGCCATCCGGGCGAGAATATTGGCGCTCGCCGGCGCGACCACCACAAGATCAGCCGCCCGGGACAGTTCGATATGGCCGATGGCCGCTTCGTCGGTCAGGCTGAACAGATCGTCGCGGACCGGCTGGCCGCTGAGGGTCGCCGCCGAAAGCGGGGAAATGAACTGGCGCGCAGCCGCGGTCATCACGACCTGGACCGTGGCGCCGCGGTCCTTGAGGCGCCGGATCAACTCAAGCGATTTGTAGGCCGCGATTCCGCCACTAATAACCAGGAGAATTCGGACGCGAGATGTCTTGACGCCAGCCATGAGCGATCGCCTAGGCCTGCTTGCCGCGGCGGGACTGCGTCCCCGACGCAAGGGAAATCGGGGAGACCGCGCGTGAAATGTCCATCTGCGTTCTGATCCGCTCCTGCCCCCGGCCCAACCGTTGCGGTCGAGCCCTCAAGGCGCGGGAGGAATGCCACGAACGTAAACGAAGTGACAATTAACATAATTGTGGTGTTGCGACCCGAAGTTCAAGATGGGCTGCCGCGCGCGGCGTTTTTCGCCGCTGCGGGCCACACTCGATCACCTTGATTTCGCTTGGCTTTCGCCAAAGAACCGCCCCGCCGCATCGCCCGCGCGATTACAGGATCCACCGGTACGCCGCCACACACAGGAGCGCCAGCAAAAATCCAGTCAGAACAAAGGTAAAGCCCAGCCGGAGAGTGAGCCCGGGAACGATTCTCGCAATTTCGTTTTCGCTGTCGGTCTCGAGTTTGGCGGCGATCTGCTCGAGGCGCCGCGGCGCGTCGGCAAGGAAGGCGGCGATCGACGACAGGCTTCGTCCGGCGTCTTCGAGGCGCCCGACGGGCCCGAGGTTTTCCGCAATCCAGGCGCCGACCACCGGCTCGGCGGTCGACCACATGTTGAGCTGAGGGTCGAGCTTTCGCGCGACGCCCTCGACCACCACCATCGTCTTCTGCAGCATCACCAGTTCGACCCGGGTGGTCATCTCGAACAATGCGGTGATCTCGAACAGGAGCGTCAAAAGCTTCGCCATGGAGATCTGATCGGCGGTGCGGGAATGGATCGGCTCGCCGATGGCGCGCAGCGCCTGGGCGAAGTCTTCGACCCGGTACGAAGAGGGCACGTAACCCGCCTCGAAATGGACCTCGGCCACCCGCAGGTAGTCGCGGCGAATGAAGCCGTAAAGGATTTCCGCGAGGAACCGGCGCTCCTTCCTGCCGAGGCGCCCCATGATGCCGAAATCGACCGCAACGATGCGGCCGTCGCGATCGACGAAGAAATTCCCCTGGTGCATGTCGGCGTGGAAAAATCCGTCGCGCAGCGCCGTCCGCAGGAAGGTCTGGATGAGCGTGCGCGCCAGCTCCCGCGGATCGAAGCCGAGCCCGCTCAGACGGTCCGGATCGGTGAGCGGGACGCCATCGATCCACTCCATGGTCATCACTTCGCGGGTGGTGCGATTCCAGTCGATCGCAGGCGCGCGGACGTCCGGGTCATCCCTGGAATTCTCGATGAATTCCGAGGCCGCCGCCGCTTCAAGCCGGAAATCCATCTCCATCCGCACCGAGCGGGCGAGGGTCTCGACGACCTGGACGAGCCGCAAGCGGTGGAATTCCGGCGCCAGGCTCTCGGCGAACCGCGCGGCGAAGAACATGTCGGCGAGGTCGCGCGCAAACCGCCGCTCGACGCCCGCGCGCAAAACCTTCACCGCGACCGGCTTGGGGCCCTCGCCGGTCGTCACCTCTCCCCGGTGGACCTGGGCGATCGAGGCCGCGGCGACCGGCTCGCCGAAGCTTTCGAACACCGATTCGATCTTCGCCCCGAACGAGGCCTCGATGATGGCGACCGCCGCCTCCCGGCTCATTGGCGCGACCCGGTCCTGCAGCCGCTCGAGCTCGATGGCGACCTTACCCCCGACGATGTCCGGACGGGTCGACAGGAATTGCCCGAGCTTGACGTAGGAGGGGCCAAGCCGGTCGATGGCGCGGGACAAGCCGGCGAGGCCATCGCCGTCGCGCTTGGCGATCAGGTTGGCGAACGCAAGCGGCAGCCGCAACACCGGCGGCAAAAGGGCCGGATCGACGCCGAGGAAGGCTCCCTCTCGCGCGAACACGTAAGCGGCGTGCGCCAGCCGGAGCCCATGGCCGAGCGACGACAGGACGCCCATGAATCAGAGTTTCCAGCCCGAATGGATCGCCACGATCCCCCCGCTCAGGCGGGTAAAGGCCGCCCGGGCGAAGCCCGCTTCGCCGATCATGTCCGCGAATCGCTCGGGAGGCGGAAACCTGCGGATCGATTCGACCAGATAGCGATAAGCGCCGCCGTCGCCGGTGACCGCCTTGCCGATGGCCGGAATGGCGGCGAAGGAATAGGCGTCGTAGAGGCGCTCGAGCACCGGCACATCGACGCGCGAGAATTCGAGGCAGAGGAACCGCCCGCCGCGCTTGAGCACGCGATGGGCCTCCCTGAGCGCCTCCTCGACGCGCGGCACGTTGCGAATGCCGAAGGCGATCGTATAGGCGTCGAAGCGCGAATCGGCGAGCGGCAGCGCTTCCGCATTGCCCTCGACGAAGGTAAGCCTGCCCGAGAGCGACCGTCTCGCCGCCCGCTCTTCCGCCACCCGCAGCATGTCGCCATTGACGTCGACGAGGGTCACGGTCGTGAGCGGCCCGCCCGCCCGGGCGACCCGCATGGCGACGTCGCCGGTCCCGCCGGCGACGTCGAGATGGGCGAAGGGGCTCGCGAGAGATGGGCGGACCTTGGCGACCAGCGCGTCCTTCCACGCCCGGTGCAACCCAAACGACATGAGGTCGTTCATCACGTCATACCGGCGGGCGACGCTGTGGAACACGGCGTTCACCAGGCCCTGCTTTTCGTCGAGGCGGACGGTGCGTCGGCCGAAATGCGTCTCATCGCGCGCGGCGGGCATCAGGCTCTCCAGGAAGCCGCCGACCTTAGAGCGCGGCTCGCGCGGGCGCCAGCCGCCCGTTTCGCTTCTCTTGTCGCGCCCGCCCGTCCCGTCCCGGAAATCCCGCGTCCGCTCAGTCCCAACGCCTGGCCAGTTCGACGGCGCGGTCGACGATCGCCCTGAAGGCGTCCGACTGCGTCATTTCCAGTTGCCCGGTCTGAACCCCGGACAAATAGGCGTAGAGCCGATCCTTGCTGTCGCCGGCCTGGATCCGGTCGTAGAGCCTCTCGGCATAGGTGAAGAGCTCGCCCTCGTTGCAATCGGCCGGCAAGTCCCACGCGCTGCGCATGATCTCGACGATCTCGCCGATCCGGCTCGCCTTGTCGGGCATGGCCTGGCTTCTCCTCATTAACGTATCTATGTTGTATTAATATCGATTCCTGTTGCAGAAAAGCGGGCCCAAGCGCCTGAAAACGCTCGCTCGCGCGCAAACCCGATCACGGCGCCGAAGCGGGGATTATCGGCCGCGCCGCGCCGGTCAGAACGCCCCGATCCGCATGAGGTCGTGGAAATTGACGATTCCGACCACCTGGCCGCGCTCGACGACCAGAAGCGCCTGGATCTTGTGGCTGATCTCTTCGAGCGCCTCGGCGACCAGCGCGTCCGGGGCAATCGTGCGCGGCCCTCGGGTCATGACCGCGGAAACCGGCGTGTCGAGGGAGAAATCGGGTTTCAGATGCCGGCGCAGGTCGCCGTCGGTGATGATGCCGGCGAGCCCGCCCCCGTCCTCGAACACCGCGACGCAGCCGAAACCCTTGGACGTCATCTCGACGATCGCTTCCGCCATCCTGGCGTTCGCGCCGATGCGCGGCACGCGCTCGCCGGTGTGCATGACCTCCCGGACATGGGCGAGCTTGGCCCCGAGCTTGCCGCCCGGATGAAGGGCGCGGAAATCGAGCGCGGTGAAGCCGCGCCCCTCGAGCAGCGCGATCGCCAGCGCATCGCCGAGCACGAGCTGCATCGTGGTCGAGGTGGTCGGGGCTTCGAGGCCGTTGGGAGAGGCCTCGGCCGCCGCGGGCAGCGTCAGGCAGACATCGGCCGCCCGGCCCAGCGTGCTGTCGGCCCGCGCGGTCATCGCGATCAGGGGAATGGCGTAGCGCTTGGCGAAAGTCACGATCGCCGCCAGCTCCGTCGTCTCGCCGGACCAGGAGATCGCCAGGAGGACGTCGCCCGCCTGCACCATGCCGAGGTCGCCGTGGCTCGCTTCGGCCGGGTGCACGAAGAAGGCCGGCTCGCCGGTCGAAGCGAGGGTCGCTGCGATCTTGCGCGCGATATGCCCGGATTTGCCGATGCCGCTCACGATCACCCGGCCCGGCGCGGCCGAGATCGTCTTGACCGCTTCGGTGAAGGCCGCCCCGAGCCCGCCCTCGCGCGGCGCCCTGATCGCCCGTTCAAGCGCGTCGAGACCGCTGCGCTCGTTCAGGATGGTGCGGAGCGCCGACAGGACCGCGCTGGTCTGCTCCTGAATCATGGCGGCTGTTTAGCATCCGCCGGCGCGAATGGAAAAGGCCGGCGTCAGCGGTCCTCGCGGACTGGCTTGGCGATCGCGGCCGGCTCCTGAAGCCCAAAAGTCTCGGCCATCGACCGCCCGGCGGCGAGGCTCTCCTGCCATTCCGCCTCGCGGCGCAGCTTGGCTTCCGCGTCGCCGATGAGGTTTCGGACGGAGTCCGGGTCGAGCGCCACAAGGCCGTCGTCGTCGCCGATGAGGAGGTCGCCGGGTCGGACAATCCGCCCGCCGACGACCGCCGGCGCGTTGACCGCGCCGCGCTCGGCCGACCAGGGGCCGCGCGGCGTGACATGGCGGGTGAAGACGGAAAAATCCGGCCATTGCGCGAGCCGTCCGACATCGCGAATGGCGCCGTCGCAGATAACGCCGACAGCGCCTCGCCGCCGTAACTGTCCGCTCAGGATCTCGCCGATCATCGCGGTCTCGGCGTGGCCGTGCGCCGCGATGACCAGAACCTCGCCAGCGCCGGTCCGGTCGATGGCGACGAGAACGGCGCCGAAGTCCGGCGGCTCGCACAATGCGGTGACCGCCCGGCCGAACAGGCGCGGCTGCCGGCCGCCCGGCGTCAGCGGCCTGATCGCCGGATCGATCTGCCCCCTGGCGCGCCCGACATCGACCGCAACGGCGACAGGAATATCGCGCCAGCGTTCGACCTCCGCGTCCGTCAGATCGCAGGCCGGGACCGGGTGGATTGCGACGGTCAAAGTTCAATTCCCCCGAGGGCGCCGCGCCGGGCTTCAGGCGCCCTTCGGAGCAAAGCCCAGCCGGCGCAGCTCCTCCTTCAGCCCGGGCGCGATGTCGCCGCGGTCGAGCGCGAAAGCGAGGTTGGCGCTGAGAAATCCGAGCCGGGAGCCGCAGTCGAAGGTTCGCCCGTCGAAACGCACGCCATGAAAGGACTGGGTGCGGGCGAGCTGGATCATGCCGTCGGTGAGCTGGATTTCGCCGCCCGCGCCCTTCTCCACTCGTTCGAGAAGCTCGAAGATCTCCGGCTGGAGGATGTAGCGCCCCGAAATGATGAGATTGGAGGGCGCCGTCCCCGGCTTCGGCTTTTCGACCATCTTGGTGATCTCGAAGGTCGCGCCATGATCGGCGCCGACGCCGACGATCCCGTATTGATGGGTCTCGGCCGGCGAAACCTCTTCGACCGCGATGATATTGCCGCCGTGCCTCTCGTATGCCGCGACGCATTGGGCAAGGCACCGCCCGCCGCGCGATCCGCCCCTGGTCACCATGTCGGGCAGCAGGACCGCGAACGGCTCGGGGCCGACGAGCTCGCGGGCGCACCAGACGGCGTGGCCGAGACCGAGCGGCGCCTGCTGGCGGGTGAAGCTGGTCGCGCCGGCGGCGGGAAGGTCGGCCATCAAGGCCGCGTATTCGACCTGTTTGCCGCGCCGTTTGAGGGTGTCCTCGAGTTCGTAGGCATAGTCGAAATGATCCTCGATGACGCCCTTGTTGCGGCCGGTCACGAAGATGAAGTGCTCGATTCCCGCCTCGCGCGCCTCATCGACCACGTATTGCAGGATCGGCCGGTCGACGACGGTCAGCATCTCCTTGGGGATCGCCTTGGTCGCGGGCAAAAAGCGCGTGCCCAGACCCGCCACGGGCAGCACGGCTTTGCGGATCGGTTTGTCCATCGATCGTCTTGTCCTCAGTTTCGGCGAGAAGGAAGGGTCGTCCCCGCGAACGCGGGATAACCGACTATCATGTTCGGGGGTGGCCGTTCTACACAGGTCTCTTCCGCTCCAAGTTCCGAGCGGGAAATCAAGACGGGGATCGGCATGAGCGTTCTGGTCACCGGCGGCGCCGGCTATATCGGCGGCCACATGACGCTTGGCCTGCTCGACGCGGGCGAGAAAGTCGTCGTTCTCGACAATCTCTCGACCGGATTCGCCTGGGCCGTGCCCGAAGGGACGAAGCTCGTGGTCGGCGACACGGGCGACAAGGATCTCGTCGCGCGCCTGATCCGCGAGCACGCGATCGACGCGATCGCCCATTTCGCCGCCAGGATCGTCGTGCCGGAATCGGTCGCCGACCCGCTCGGCTATTACCTCAACAATGCCTCGAACGCGCGCACGCTGATCGAGGCGGCGGTCGAGGGCGGGGTGAAGACCTTCATCTTCTCCTCGACCGCGGCGGTCTATGGCGAAACCGGCGCCGAGGCGGTCTCGGAGGAAGCGCCGCTGAAGCCGATCTCGCCTTACGGCCGCTCCAAGCTGATGGCCGAATGGATGCTCGAAGACGCATCCAGGGCGTACGATTTCCGCTACGTGGCGCTGCGCTATTTCAATGTCGCCGGCGCCGACCCAAAGGGCCGTCTCGGCCAGTCGACGCCCAACGCCACCCATCTGATCAAGCGGGCCGTCCAGACGGCGCTCGGCCTCCACCGCATGATCGAGATCTTCGGCGACGACTATCCGACCCGCGACGGCACCTGCGTGCGCGACTATATCCAGGTCACCGACCTCATCGACGCGCATCTGGCCGCGCTCGCGTACTTGCGCGCGGGCGGCTCGAGCCTGGTATGCAATTGCGGCTACGGGCACGGAGAGACGGTGAAAGAGGTGGTCGAGGTCGTGAAGCGAGTGTCGGGGGTCGATTTTCCGGTTCAGGTCTCCGGCCGGCGCGCGGGCGACCCGGCGGCCATTGTCGCCAAAGCCGAGCGGGCGAGACGCGTGCTCGGCTGGAAGCCCGCCCGCGACAATCTCGACGAGATCGTGCGCCAGGCGCTCGACTGGGAGCGCCGGCTGCACAATCGGCGGGCGGAGGGGATAACCGCCGAACGGACGGCGGGGAGACGTGGGCATGGGACGCCGGAAGCGCCTTTCGGGCCGCCTTCAATGGTCTGATCGGCGAGACGAAAGGCTGATGGCCTCCCAGGGGGGATGGCTCTGAAGCAAGGTTGCCTCGCGTTCGTAGGCCTCGGCGAGCCGCGCCGCGTATCGCGAATTTTTCATACCGAGGTAAGCGCGCGCGAACCCCTCCCAGTCTCGCGCTTTCAGCGCGGTGAGAACGGGCGAATTCGATCCGTAGAGAAAAAGCGCGGCATATTGGTTCAATTCCGATTGGGACACGAATCTCGCGTATTCTCCCGCCGACGCAAAGCCCATTCGTTTCGCGTTGAGGCCGATGATCTGGAACGCGCCAAAGCTTGTAGCGGCATAGGCGGCCTCAGGGTCTACGCGAAACGCCGCTTCGAGCCGGTCCCATGACGTCGGAGTTTTCGCCGGATCGGAAGGCCCAGGATCCGCGCGGGGCGTGGGCGGCTGCTCGGGGGCTGGCCAATCTGTCGGACCGCTGGCCTTTTTTATATTCTTCATGAAGACCGTCGAGTAGAACACAACAACAGGACGTCCTTCGGCGTCGAAACCTCTGCCCGCGCCTTCCACGTCATAGACCGCCAGCAAAGCGGGCAACTCGACTCCCAAATCCCCCGCGAGCCAAATCATGTCATCCTCTGTGGGCGGCCCCGGCTGACTCGCCCGAAGCTCGGTCGGGGTAGGCCGTATCCACCGCTCGATTGCCTTGTTCAACTCCGCAACGAGTCGGTCATCGACGCCATACGACACCGGCAACCCGGTGCGCAGTCGAAACCGCGCGACGGTATTGCGAGTCGTCTCGTTCAGCGCCCCGTCTGCGGCTCCACGGTACAATCCGAGCCGGCGCAAACTCTGCTGAACCATCCCCACCCTGTCGGCGGCCTGCAGCTTGGCTTGCGCCTCTTGCAAGTGCTGGCCCGACCGGGCCGAAAAAACGTCGATATAGGACTGGAAGTCCGCCTTTCGACCGTTTTGCCCCGCGTCGGCCCAAGACCTCTCGTCGACAAGCCTGAGCTTTTCCTCGGCGGCGCTACGAACGGGATGGTACCAGTTGTGGGCGATGAAGCCAGCAATCTCGGCCGGCGTATTCAGACCGTCCAGTTCATGGAGCCTCCGGTCGCGGTCCGTCGTATAGCCGATCCACCCGAGAAGGTCGCCGCCAAGGCGAGCACCGCGGCGAGCAGGACCATCCGCTGTCGCCGCTCTCTCGCCGATCCCGCACCCGCGCGCCTTTGCGAGCTCCCTCGACCGTCTCGCCTGAAGCTTCCGCAGTTCCTCGCGCGCTGTGGTCTCGGCGGCCTCTCGCGCCGCTTTCTGTTCCGCGTTTTCGCCTTCGAACGCAGTGATCCGCGCCCAAACGTCGGCGCTCAGCGGATCGATGGCGTTTGCGCCGACCCAGGCCTTGAGCTCTGGGAGCGTCGCAGACGGCCTCATCACCGCGCAATAGGTGGCGAGGCCAGGGCGGTCGACAAGCTGACCGATGCGCTCGAGAATTTTCAGCCAGGGCGGATCGTCGTCTTGGCCGGCCCAGGCGGACAGGTTGGGCGCTTCCGCCAGGTTGAATGGGGGCGGGAGTTCGGTCGGCTGCAGCGTGCACGGGACAAGCTTGTCGCGTGTGCGCGCGAAATCCGCTTCGGCCCGCACCCAGTCCGACTTGACCGCGCCGGGCGTCCAGCAGGCCACCACCACCTTGGCGCTGCCGAGCTGCTGCGAAATCTGGCTGTCATAGGCCGACCCGGAGCGGAGGGCGGCGTCGAACCAGACATCGAGTTTGAGCTTCTTGAGTTCTTCCGCGACGATGGCGACAGCGGCGCGGTCCTCGCTGTGATAGCTAACAAAGGCGTCAGGCATGGCCTCACTCCAACACGCTGAGCTCCGGCTACATTACGACTAGCGGGAGGGCGCAGACAGCCCCCGCCAGCGGCATTTGACAGGCCCGCTTCGCGCGCCTACTAAGCCCGCCTTCGTCAGGTTCGGCCTCGTCGATCGAGCCCGCCCGGCAGCGCGTCGCGCCCCCGGGCGCGATTGGCGTTGGCTAAAGCGCGAATGCCGGGGAGAGGATCGGGATCGCGGCCGTCCCGCCTTATCTGTCGGCTCATCGTCCTTCGCCGCAGGAGCAAGTTTCATGTTCGAGAGCCTGTCCGAAAAGCTCTCCGGCATATTGGACAAACTCACCGGCCGCGGCGCCCTCTCGGAAGAGGACGTCAACGCCGCGATGCGCGAGGTGCGCCGCGCCCTGCTCGAAGCCGACGTCGCGCTCGAGGTCGTGCGCTCGTTCGTCGACCGGACGCGCACGAAGGCGGTCGGCGCGGCCATCGTCAAGTCGGTCAAGCCCGGCCAGATGGTGGTCAAGATCGTCCACGATTTGCTGATCGAGACGCTCGGCGGCGATAGCCAGGCGATCGACCTCAACGCGCCCGCTCCCGTCGCGATCATGCTGGTCGGCCTGCAGGGCGCGGGCAAGACGACCACCGCCGCCAAGATCGCCAAGCGCCTGACCGAGCGCGACCGGCGAAAAGTGCTGATGGCCTCGCTCGACGTGAAGCGTCCGGCGGCCCAGGAGCAGCTCGCGGTGCTCGGCCAGCAGGTTGGGGTCGCGACGCTGCCGATCGTGTTCGGCGAGGAGCCGGTCGCGATCGCCCGGCGCGCCGAGACCGCCGCGCGATTGCAGGGCTATGACGTCGTCCTGCTCGACACCGCCGGGCGCACCCATATCGACGAGCCGCTCATGCAGGAGATGGCGGACATCCGCGACGCCGCGCGCCCGCACGAGATCCTGCTGGTGGCCGACGCGCTGACCGGCCAGGATGCGGTCAATCTGGCGAAAAACTTCAACGAGCGGGTGGGCCTCACCGGCATCGCGCTGACCCGCATGGACGGCGACAGCCGCGGCGGGGCGGCGCTCTCGATGCGCGCGATCACCGGCAAGCCGATCAAGCTTCTCGGCGTCGGCGAGAAGATGGACGCGATCGAGGATTTCCATCCCGCGCGTCTCGCCGACCGCATCCTCGGCATGGGCGACATCGTGAGCCTGGTCGAGAAGGCGGCGCAGAACATCGACGCGGCGCAGGCGGCCAAGATGGCCGAGAAGATGCGCAAGGGCGTGTTCGATCTCAACGATCTCTCGGAGCAGCTGGCGCAGATCGAGAAGCTCGGCGGCATGGGCGGGATCATGGGAATGCTGCCGGGCGTCGCGAAAATGAAAGAGCAGCTCGCCGGCGCCAATCTCGACGACAAGTTCGTCAAGCGCCAGCGCGCCATCATCTCGTCGATGACCCCCAAGGAGCGCCGCAACCCCGACATCCTCAAGGCCTCGCGCAAGAAGCGGATCGCGGCTGGCTCGGGCGTCACGGTCGAATATGTCAATCGCCTCCTCAAGCAGCACCGCCAGATGGCCGACATGATGAAGGCGATGGGCGGCGCGGGCGGCAAGCGCGGCGGCATGATGGGCAAGCTCGGGCAGATGATGGGGCTCGGCGGCGGCATGCCGATGCCCTCGCCTGAAGAGATCGAAGCGATGCAGAAGCAGCTCGGCGGCGCCGGGCTTCCTCCCGGCCTGCCGGGCGCCGGCGGCCCTCCGGGCATTCCCGCCGCTCCCCCGCCCGGCGCCTTCAACCTGCCCCCGCAGTTTCCCGGCCTCGGCGGGGGCGGGAAGCTGCCCGGCCTCGGCGGCGGCTTCAACCCGTTCGGGGGCAAGAAGAAGTGATTCCCGTTCTCGAAACAGAGCGGCTGATCCTGCGCGAAGGGCGCGAGAGCGACTTCGAGGTGCTTGTGGCGTTCTACGCCGACGAGGAAGCATCGAAGCCGGTCGGCGGCCCGCTGACCCGCGCCGAGGCCTGGGGGCGGATGGCGTTCAACCGGGGGCACTGGACGCTGCGCGGCTACGGCAACTGGGCGCTCGAGGAGAAGGCGACCGGCGATTATGCCGGCTGGGCCGGCCTGTGGTTTCCCGAGGGCTTCCCGGAACGCGAAGTCGGCTGGGGCCTGATGCTCTCCAAGCGCGGCCGCGGCTATGCGACCGAAGCCGCCCGCCGCGCCCGATCTTACGCCTACGACACCCTGGGATGGGAGACGGCGATCAGTCTCATCGCTCCCGACAACCCGCGCTCGCGCCGGGTCGCCGAACGGCTTGGCGCGACCTTCGAGCGCCCCATCCAGCACGAAGGGATGGAGTTCGGCCTCTACCGCCATCCCTCCGCGGAAAGTCTCGTATCCTCACCCAACCCGATTCACTGAAAGGAAGCCTGAGAAATGTCCCTGAAAATCCGTCTCTCCCGCTGGGGCGCGAAGAAGCGCCCGTTCTACCGCATCGTCGTCGCCGACGCCCGCGCGCCGCGCGATGGCCGCTTCGTCGAGAAGATCGGCACGTTCGATCCGATGAAGGCCAAGGACGCCGCCGACCGTCTCGTCCTCGACCAGGAGAAGGCCAAGAGCTGGCTCGCCAAGGGCGCCCAGCCGACCGACCGCGTGCTGCGCCTGCTCGACGGCCTCGGCCTCGCCAAGCGTGAGGCGCGGAACAATCCGGAAAAGGCCAAGCCCCGCAAGAAGGCGCAGGAGCGCGCCGCCGCCGCGGAGGCCGCCGCCGCCAAGGCCGCCGAAGCGCCCGCCGCCTGAGCTTGCCTCGCAGACTCTTGGCCTGACGCAACTTGCGCGCGCCCGATCGCCTGATCCTGATGGGCGTGTTCGGCGCGCCGCAGGGGGTGCGAGGAGAGATCCGGGTCAAATCGCTGAGCGGGAATCCGGGCGCGATCGGCGCCTACGGGCCGCTCACCGACAAGGCGCGGGCAAGGACATTCGCGTTCGAATCCCTGCGCCCGCTCAAGGACGACATGGCGGTCGCGCGCCTCGCCGGCGTTTCGACCCGCGAAGCGGCCGAGGCGCTGAAGGGCGTGGAGATCTTCGCCCGCCGCGACCAGTTGCCGCCGCCCGCGCATGACGAATTCTACGTTGACGACCTCGTCGGGCTCGAAGCAGTCGGCGCGGACGGAGCGCGGCTTGGCCGCGTCGTGTCGCTGATGAATTATGGCGCTGGCGACATTCTCGAGATCGCGCCGGCGGAAGGCGGCGAAACCCTGCTCCTGCCGTTCACGAAATCGGTGATCCTCGAGGTGGACTTCGCCGCGGGCGCGATCACCGTCGCCCGTCCGCGCGAAATTTGACCGGCGCCCGGCCAATCGGCGCGCTCAGTCCTCAAGATCAGGCGCGAGAGGGGCGTAATTGAGAAGCGCCACCAGCGCGACCCCGCCGATCGTGTTGCCGAGGATTGTTGGAGCGAAAAACGCGAGCAGGTAATCCCTGAGCGATGCCGTTCCGACGAACACCGCGTAGGCGGCCTCGACCGAGCCCGCGATGATATGGGAGAAGCGGCCGAGCGCAACGACATAGGTGAGGAGAATGATGACCCAGAGCCGGGCCGAGCGGGCGCTGGGCAAAAGCCAGATCATCAGCGCGATCAGCCAGCCCGCGAGCACAGCCCCGATCGCTGTCGGCCAGAACTCGCCTTCGACGGAATGTTGAGCGACCTGTCCGAGCGCCTTGCGGACCGCCTCGGGAAACAGACCGTCGATCGCGATGAGGCGGGCGAACAGGAACGTGCCGAGGATGTTGGAGGTCAGCACGACCAGCCAGAAACGCCCGAGCGACAGCCAGCCCCGCCATTCGCGCCGCACGAGCACCGGCAAGACGGCGGTCAGCGTCGATTCGGTGAAGAGCTGCTGTCGGCCGAGCACCACGATCACGAAGCCCAGGCAATAGCCGGCGCTGTCGACGAGCCGCCTCCACGGCGCGTCGGGCAGTCCGCTTTGGATCATTGCGAGGGTCAGGAACGAAAATCCCATCGAGAGGCCGGCCGCGAGGCCGGACCAGAAGAGCGCCCCCGCCTTGCGCTCAAGCTCGTCTTTCCCCTCCTTGCGCAGGATCTCGTGGATGACCACGGCGGGCGGGGCGGCATGCTGGGCTGCCTGTTCCTTCTCCGACTGATCGAGGTTTTTCGAGCCCTCGTAACTCCCCAGGGACGTCGTCTCGTCCGCCATGCGCCGCTCCCATCCTTTCGAGGCTGCCCCGTTCGTCGAAGGACCGGCAGGCAAGGCGAGAGCCATGCGGAAACAGTTCGCAGGCCGGCGCGGCTCGCGAGCGGGTCGATCCCTCATAAGAGGTCGATCCCTCACAAGAAAGAGCGGGACGCCCGCCGCGAGCAACGCCGTCTTGCGCGGTGGACTCGCCTGCCCACGCGCCGGGCAACGCCTGCGCGGGCTTGAATGTTCCATGCGCCATCCGCCCGATCCGCCAAGCCCCCGCCGCCGCATGGCTAAACCCGCACTGGACGGTTGCTAAGGGCGCGACGGCCCGATACACACACCGGGCGCTCGCGCCGCGGGAGTATCGGGCGCCGACGGCTTTGGAGACCTGTTAAATGACGATGAGTTCGGCTTCGGACGGCCACGGCGGCGCCTCGGTCACGAAGCGGGATTTCCTGTTCCTGACGACCGGATCGCTGGCCGCGGTCGGCGTCGCGGCGACCCTCTGGCCGTTCATCGACCAGATGAACCCGGACGCCGCCACGATCGCTGCGGCCGGTCCGGTCGACGTCGACATCACCGCGCTTCAGCCGGGCCAGCGGATCGTCACGCTATGGGCGGCGCGGCCGGTGTTCGTGGTCAAGCGGGCGCCGCCGGCGCTCGAGGAACTGAAGAATCCGAAGCTCTTGTCGCAGTTGCGCGACCCGAACTCCCAGAACCTCCAGCAGCCGACTTATGCCGCCAACTGGAGCCGGTCGATCAAGCCGGAGATTCTGGTGCTGGTGGGCGTCTGCACCCATCTCGGCTGCATTCCGCTGTTCGATCCGCAGCCCAACGCCACCGACCCCGCGCCCGATTGGCCGGGCGGCTTCTTCTGCCCGTGCCACGGTTCGAAATACGATCTCGCGGGGCGGGTGTTCCAGGGGGTTCCCGCGCCCTACAACCTTCCGGTGCCGCCCTATCACTTCCCCGACGACAAGACGGTCCGGGTCGGCCAGAATCCGCCCGGCGCGAATTTCGATTTCAACTCGATCCTGCAGGTGTGAGGGAATCAGGTGTGCCGCCAGGCGGAAGGCCGCGCCAAGGAGAGCTGTCGTGCCGTCAGCCACTTTGACAATCCGGGTCGCTGAGAACGATCAGGGACGCCTGGAGGCGCTTGCGCGCTCCACAGGGCGCAGCCAGTCTTCGCTGGCTGAGGAGGCGCTCTCGGAATATCTAGCCGTCAACGAATGGCAGATTGCCGGGATCAAAGCGGCGATCGAGGATCTCGAACGCGGCGAACGGTTCGAGCATGAAGATGTGCGCCGGTGGGTCGAGTCCTGGGGCTCCGAGAACGAGCTTAAGCCGCCCGGCGCATCGTGAGGCTGTTCTGGACGCGACGAGCCATTAACGATCTTCGCGCGATCCAGGCCTTTATCGAGAAGAACGATCCCGCCGCGGCTAGAAAGACCACTTTGCGCATCATCGACGCCGTCGAGACGTTGATCCCGGCGAATCCCGATGCCGGCCGGCCAGGGCGGGTGCCGGGAACGCGCGAACTCGTCGTTGCCCGCACGCCCTATATTGTCCCCTATCGGTTACAGAGCGGAAGGATCGAAGTCGTTCGCGTCTACCACGGCGCGCGGCGCTGGCCCGATCGGCTATAAGCCGAGGGGCTCGCCGCTGAGGGCCGCAATGTTCGCCGCAACCGTGCTCACTCTGTTTCCCGCCATGTTCCCCGGTCCGCTCGGGCAGTCGCTGGCGGGGGAAGCGCTGGCGCGGTCCTTGTGGTCGCTGGAGGCGCGCGACATCCGCGAGCAGGGGCTCGGACGCCACCGCGCGGTCGACGACACCCCTGCGGGCGGCGGTCCGGGCATGGTGATGCGCGCCGACGTCATCGCCGCCAGCCTCGATGCGGCGGTCGCCGCTGACGATCCGCGCCCGCGGCTCATCATGAGCGCGCGCGGGGAGCCTTTCACCCAGGCGAAGGCGCGCCAATGGGCGGCGGGGCCTGGGCTTGTCATCGTCTGCCCGCGCTTCGAGGGCGTCGACGAGCGCGCGATCGAGGCGCGCGGCCTCATCGAGGTCTCGATCGGCGATTTTGTGCTTTCGGGCGGCGAGATCGCGGCGCTGGCCGTGCTCGACGCCTGCGTGAGACTCATTCCCGGCGTGATGGGCAGAGAGGAGTCGGGCGCGGAGGAAAGCTTCGAGAAGGGCCTGCTCGAATATCCCCACTTCACCCGCCCGCGGACATGGGAGGGCCGCGCCATCCCCGAGGTTCTGCTCTCGGGCGACCACGCCAGGATCGCCGCCTGGCGCCATGCGGAATCGGAGCGGATCACGCGTGAGCGGCGGCCCGACCTAAGCAGCGGTCAAGACGCCCAAATTCGACGAACTTGATGCTTTTGTTCTCGCCCCTGACCGAATTGCTGTAAGGGCAGGCGTCGGCCACGAAAATGGATTTTGCGGGAGGCCGGGATGCCGGCATGGGTGGAAGACGCGCAACAGCTGACCGAGCTCAAGGACTTGAGCAGCTCGCAGAGCTCGGTCTTGCTCCGGACGACGGAAGTCGAAGAGTTCCTGTCCAACCTGAATCTGTCCTCCCATGCGCTGGTCGCGCCGAAGGGCTTCGGCAAGACGCTGGTGCTGAAACTGAAGCGGATCTCCTTGCAGGAGAACGACTATCGCTGCTTCCCGTTCTCGCCCATCGTCGATCGTCCCAGCAACAAGCCGCCGATCCTGCCGAACGAAATCATCAACGTGCTGGAAAATAGCGACAATTGGGAGACCCTGTGGAACATCGCCTTCTCCATATGCCTGATCAAGGGGTTCCAGGATGATCGCGACGTTCAGGCGCAGCTCACGGACTTATCGAAGTCGGACGACCTGCCGCCGACATTGCTGACGATCCTGACCCATCCGCAGATAACCAGACCGTTCGACATCCTGCACGACTGCCTGGCCACGCAGCGCAACGAGATCTTCGCGATCATGCGGGCCGCGCAAAAGGTCACCCGAATTTTTTCGACAATCCATAAACAGGCGGGAATATTCGTCGACAACATCGATGAGTATCTGATCCACTATATCAATTTCTCCTATCTTCGCCGCAATGAAATCCATGAACGATTCGTCCGGATCTGGCACGCCGGTCAGATCGGCGCCTGGCTGGCGCTGCGGCGCCTGCACGGAATCAATCCGCATGTCCGAATCTTCGTGTCGATCAGAAAGGAGGCCTATCAGCACGCGGCGCAGAACGAGCCCCAATTCTCCAATTTGAGGTCGTTCCGAAGAGAACTGCGCTACAGGCTGGAAGACATAAAGCAGATCATCGAGAACAACATAGCGATCGCGCCCAAGAGCGAACTGGCCGACAAGACAAACGAAGACCCTCTGTTGCGATTCCTTGGGCCGAGCAATGAATATGTTTCGAACAGCGGAACCGCGCGGCAGGAGCGGGCGATCGACTACTGGACGCGCCACTGCTCGCTGAGGCCGCGAGACGCGATCGTCATCGGCAAGGAAATCAGCCTGATCGGCGTCAAACGGCGGACTCAGCAGGAGATCCGTAACGCGATCAACTCCGCCGCGGCCGAGAGGGTGGAGACGCTGTTCAACGAGGTGGCGCCCTTCTTCAGCGGCCTCTATCCGGAAATCTTCCCCCAGGTGATCAAGTCCAACGTGCTGACCTATGACGAGGTGGTCGAGGCGTCCGGAACTTATGCGGACATCGCCGCGAGACAGTACGAGATCGAAACCGAGGCCGCCCGCCATCCGTTCTGCGCCCTCTATGCGCTGGGGCTGGTCGGAATTGTCCAGCAGAGCCGGGACGATCCTGCCCGTCTCGTGCAAAAATTCGCCCCCGTCGGAGACATCGCCTTCGGCAAGATCCACGTCCTGCCGCAGGCCGAGACCTATCTGATCCACCCTTCGCTGAGCGACTTCATCACCCGGCGAAACGTGGCGTTTCTCAAGGAGCTGAACAAGCACAACGTGATCGGCGACGAACTCGAGTGGAGGCCCGAGGAAAGCATCCGGTTCGTCGTGGTCGGGGATATTCGCGGCTACCGGGAGAACGTGGTCCAGGTCGCGGGCAAATCGCAGACCTTTGACAAATACTGGCGCGATTTGTTCCGGCAATTCACCCGCGATTTGGACTATGCGAACACGTCGGCCGGCGACCATCTGATTCTGGCGGACCGAAGCCCGGGAAGGCTGCTGCGCGCCGCGCGGGGCTTAAGCGCCCAGCTTCTCGCCTCGGGGTATAACCTCCAGATCAGAATGGGCGCCCATAGCGGCTTCTGGAAGCTGAACCCGGCGCTCGAAGGCGTGCTGCACCCCGAAATTTCCGACATCGCCGCCGTCGCCGCGCGAATCGAGCCCCTGGCGAAACCAGGCGACATTCTCATCTCCCAGCAATTCGTAGACGACGCCCGGCGCTACGGACACCGCTTCGAAGGCGACGACGTCCCTTTGCCCGTCGACGATCACTATGTCGGGGCCGAACGCTACCAGGCCGGCGCCGGCGTCCTGATTTCGAAGGAAAGCGAGGCTGTCCAGCACATCCCGATCTATGTGTTCGGGAAGGCCGCCTGAAGCGAACACAGGCGTAGCCAGCGCCGGCGATCACGACGCCAGTCTCAGCGCTTTGAGACAGGCTTGGTCACGGAACCTCAGGCATGAGAGTTGTTTGACCATGTTTTCGAGCTACGGGACCATTCCGCCCGCCCGCAGGCGGAAATCATGCGCCGCCTCGCGGTCGACGACACTCTTGATGACGTCTCTTTGCGGGCCGAAAATGCCGCGGAAAAGTTGCGGACCAGATGCAGAGGCGTGGAGATCCTATCGGCCGTCCCAGGCCAACGACTGACAGACTTGGGAATGTCTCTTGAGGGCGGATAGGGCGCCTGCAGGGGCCGCCTCGTCAAGGACCGGAGCGCGGGCCAAAGCCGCTGTTCCATTGCGAGCGCAAAACAGCCTTCGGCACACAAATCGGAAGCTGGCGTCGGACCTACGTCTCAACCGCCATCAAGCCAGGCGAGAACTTGGCCGGCGATTGGCAAACCGAGTCTCGCGAGCCCGCGCGAATATCGGACGGTGTGGCGCCATACCGGCGGCGGAAGGCTCGGTTGAAATGAGATAGATCGCCGAAGCCAGCCTCGTAGGCGATCATACTGATGCTCCGCTGCGCAAGCTGCGGATTGCTCAACATACGATGCGCGCACGCCAGGCGCTGGTCGAGCAGGAACCGCGAGAATGTCGTTCCGTCGTTCTCGAACAGCATCTGCACGTGGCGCGGGGTAACCCCTTGGCGCGCCGCCAGCCCGGCGAGCGAGTGTTTGTGACCATTCAAGCTGTTGAGGATTTCCGTTTTGATCGCATGCAAGCGCGCGGCGCGTACACCGCGGCCATTCGCGATCGCCGCCGCGTCGCGTGTCGCGCCGAGCGTAAGCGCGACAAGATCGTAGACGTGATTGACCACGAGGCTGCGCAATTCGGGTGTCGCCGGGCTCTGCTGGTCGTCGAAAAGGCGGAGGTAGCGCGTCAGCAACTGCAGGGCTTCGGTGTCCCACGGAACCGGCCGCATGAACGCATCTTCGAGCCCCGGGACCAGGGGTGCGAGCTTCTGACGCGAGAGGGTGACCAGAGAGCATTGGTGCGGCGACGCCATGTCAATGCGCAAGACGTCCGCGGTCGACAGCAAGACACCGCCATCGACGTGTGCAAGCTCTCGACCTCGGTGTGACACCATGTCTGCGGCGCTTGGCGGCGCCGCAAAAACGACGTCATCGTTGCCGTCCGCCAACAATTCGCGCGTCCGTTGCACGGTCTGCGGCGAACCGGACAGCGAGGTGACAATCAGTCCTGGAAAGACCCGCGCGACCACCCGGTAGTAGAGCGACGCGCCCGGCGCTGGCTCGATATCGACCCTCGCGGTCAACCGGCCATGAACCTCGCGCATCATCGGCAGCCGGTCGCGCTCCGGCAATTCGTCGGTCGAGAACCGCAGGATCCGAATGTCGTCGGACTGTGCAGGCATCTGCCCCCCGCTCGGGCGAGGACACAGCGAACGATCCGCCCAGCGCACCCGCTGCCGGACCATCAATGGGCGGTTAAGCGCCCCCCCGATGCGAGGCACTCGGCGTTTACACCGTTAGCACAGATCAAAAAAAACAAACTGTGATCGCCGTCACACAACTCCTATGCGGTTGATCGCTCACAGATTGTGGGGGGCGCTGGCCTAGCCTGGGTCGAGTTCCGCCGAGGTCGGCTAACACCGATCCGCTGTTTGGCGGGTCGACTTTGACCGCCGCGGGTCCGCTCATCGGCCGCGGGTAGCAAAGACCGGAAAAATCGCAGCAGCGTTCGCATTTGGCCCACTGTTGTTCGCTTTGGTCCAAGATCCGCCCGTGTGATTGTGTCACGCTTCACGCGATCGTTGTACGAATTTCCGCACTGCAATTGAGCAGATCTAGGCGGCATTACGGATCTCGCTGCGTTTCAAAATAGCGATGGCCGATTGGAGGTACTTGCGATCAATCGACGGCGACTGGGGCGACAGGAGCCCGCTCAAGGGCGCGGCGCTTTGCAACATTGAATTGGACATAAGGACGCCGGGAACTTGGCGTTACAGGCGCTGGCGGCTTTTTCGATTAACAGAAGTCAGGCATTTGACAGGAGGGCACGATGAAAAACATCAGAAACGTCTGCGCTATTGCCGGTATCGTCGGGGGTTTCATGATGCTCGCGGGGGCCTCATCAGCCGATCAACTTCCCTGGCCGCCGGGGTCCACTCCCCAACCGCCGAGCCCGCTGTCGGACTTGTCAGCCGCGTGGTGGCGGTGGGTCTACTCGATACCGCAGCCCTATGCCGCGGATACGGCCCTCTCGAACCCCCTTTCCGACACGACCGGCGCCTCCTGCATGGTCGGGCAACGGGGCTCTGTCTGGTTCCTGGCCGGCGGCAATGGCAGTGCCGGGCCCGTCACACGCTCGTGTTCCGTCCCCGAGGGGGACTCGATTTTCTTCCCGGTCATAAACTTCTCGAACATCAATACCCCTAACTGTCCACCGGGGACTGCATCTATGGACGTAAAAGCGTTACAAGCGGTCTTGCCGCCCGCGATTGAGAGCGTCAATTCCAATCCCCTGCACGTGACGGTCGACGCGGCGGACGTCACTAAGACCTTGGTAAAACTGGTTCAGTCGCCGCCGTTCGAACTCGCATTTCCTGCACAGAATGTTTTCGGTCCCAGCGCCTGCGCCAACAATGTCCCGTTACCGGCGGGCATCTATTCGCCAGTGGTCGCCGAAGGGTACTACGTCTGGCTTCCACCGCTGAAGCCAGGAAGCCATACGATTGCTTTCTCCGCCTCCGGACAAACAAGCTTCTTCGGATCAAATGTTCAGCATGTGACCTACCACGTCACTGTCGTACCGGTGTCCTTCAAGTAGGGCGAACCGCGCCTGCGGCGGCCGTCGCCACCCCGCGGCGGCCGTCGCCGGGAGCGGAAGTTCTTGCGCAAATCGCCGGCTAATCCCCAGGGCAAAAAGACTTGCTGGAGCGACGGAGGAAGTCCGACGCATGGCAAGAATGGCGCTTGCGACGAGCCAGGACTCGGATAGAAGCAGCCGCACCAAGCGGCATCGACGGAAGTCAACTTTCGTAACTGGGGGACAGCCTGATATGAGGAGGCGAAAAGTCGTCCCTTGGCCGCCGAAATGATGGTACAAGCATCGAACAAGTTTGGAAATTCGGTAATCTTGGGTTCGGCGCCGTTCAGAACGATGCGGCCGTCTCGCCGTCGCAGCGGTGGCGCCAAACCTTGATCGACATGAGCGCCTCTATGCCCGCTCGGCGCAGCCCTTGGCGCAGTAAGGGCGGTATGCGCCCCACGCTGCATCAGTTAAGCGGCCCCGCCGGTCGTTCCATTAATTTGCACAAGACCGACATCAAGAGCCTAAGCTCACGCGATGCCGCCCGGCGCGCCGAGGTCGTTCGGGTTGTATCCTCGACAAGCTCAATCAAATGCCCCACCCGCTGGACAAGAGCCTCGCCGATCACTCGATGATCCAGATTGTCCAGTTCGATGTTCAAGCCGACCTTCCGCGTCTGCGCAACCGGTGGGTTGCAAACCCAAAATAGGAGCGAATGGACAGCTCGGCCTGATCCCGTAGGCCAATCTTCTGCCTTTTAAGGCCCGGGCGGCAGGTTTGTGCGGGAGAAGCCTTTATCCCGGCGCGGGAAGCGGCTTCTCGTTGCGCGTGGCGGATGGCGAACGGCCAGTCCAGCGCACGAAAGCGTGGTTGAACGAACTCGACCCTTCGTAACCGAGCAACCAGGCGATCTGCGAAAGCGAGAGGCTCGGCTCCTTGACGTATTGAAGCGCGAGGCTTCGCCGCAATTGATCGACGACCTCCTCGTAGGTCGTGTTTTCGTCAGCCAGTCTGCGGGTGAGGGTTCGCTCGCTATGGCCCAATGTCTTGGCGACCGTGTGTCGTTTGGCCTTGCCGTGGGGCAGCAGCTTTTGCGCCTCATTCTCGACGGCGGCGCGTAGCGACCCCCTGGCCGTGCTGCGCTCTTTCGCAGCCTCGTCGCAAATGGGCCGAAGCGTCTCAAGCAAGTGCGGATCTTCGGTGACCAGCGGGAGAGCCAATGTCTCGTTCGAGAACGCGACTTGATCGCCTGACGCGCCAAACTCAATCGGGCAACCAAAGAAGGCCTCGAACTCCTTCAGATCAGAGTTGCGTGCATGAAGGAAGCTTAAGCGCGTCGGACGGATATTCCGACCCGCGATCTCTCGCAAAGCCTTAACGGTGACGCCGACGCCAAATTCAGTCACCTGTTTCGCGGTGTGCCTGGGAATGCCAACGAAGCTGATCTCCACGATGAGCCCCTCCCGCGCAGGCGCATGTTTGATGCGCACCGCTTCGTTGACGATCCGGCTATAGCGCGCAAAGAGCGCCAGCGCCTCGCCAATGCTGCTCGCGGCTGACGTGACATAGTACAACAACCCCGTCTCGCGCGGATTTGCTTCCTTGGCCAAATGCAGCCCGAACGCGCTGTCATCTATCGCCTCCGCTGCATATTCAAGAAACTTGCCCTGCGATGCGGCTGAGATGTGGTGCTGCCAATGCTCAAAATCATGCGTCGAAAGACCGGCGCGTTGCAGCAATGGCGCTATCGCCACATTGCGCGTCTTTAATACGGCAATTGTGAGCCTCGCGGCGATACCGGCTACGGTTGGGAGCGGCCGCTGAACCTTCTCTTCGATCACGTCCACGGTCCCTGCGAAAGCCTGGCGCGATCTATAGCAACCGATCGTCACGCAAAGACAAGACCCCAGGAATGGTGGGCCGGGAAGCTGGCGCTGTCGGCCGCCAACCGGCGTAGGCGGTTGCAAGCCGCCTGGCGCGCGAAAGCATAAGAATGGCCTTCAAACACAAACATTCGGCGTGCTTTTCCGGGTAAATGTCCGCCTCCAAGTTCGGGGCGAATGGCGGGCCTACGTTGCGCGTCGCCTCACGTCAGCGGCCGCCGTCTGTCCTCCTAACGGCGGCCGCTGTTCCCATCCATGAGGGCCAACCGGGGCAAGCCCAGTGCTTGTGGGGGCGCCACGCCGCCGCTCATGGCTAGCCGCCGCCGACAGAGGAGAGCGGCGGCGGCGCCCTTCCTGGCCGCGACCACAAGACGCGGCCACCACCGCCTAGCGCGCGCGACGAAAAGGTGGACACCCGTTTTTCGCCAAAAAGCGCGCGAAATCAAAGAAGTCAGCGCGCTCTTCCGCTGGCGCCGCACGGCCCCGGCGTCTGGCGGCTGGCCTTCCGCTCGCGCTCATGCGGAACGAGGCCGCCCCGCGGCCCTTCAGATTTAGAGTGTGGGGCCAATTGTCGGGCTGATAGCCTGGACCCTGATAAGGATTTGAAAAACCAGAGCACGGTGGTGCCCCTAGCCGGAATCGAACCAGCACTCCTTGCGGAATCCGATTTTGAGTTCGGACGCGTCTACCAGTTCCGCCATAGGGGCCCGCGACAGGGCGGCCGGATATAGAACGCGCCGCCGTGCGGGGTCAATGCGCCGTTTCGCGCATGAAGCCTCAACGAAACAGGGGCGTCGCATGGACGCCGCGATCGCGGCCCCTTATCATTGAGACCGGCGCACGCTAAGGACCGGACATGGCCGCTTCGTTCTACGCCCGCGTCCAATCGCTGGCGACAAGCCCCCACGCCGAGCGGGCGCTCGCCGCGATCGCTTTCGCGGAGAGCTCGTTCTTTCCCATCCCCCCCGACGTGCTGCTCGCCCCGATGGCGCTCGCCAATCCGCGCCGCGCCTGGCGCTACGCCCTCATCGCGACCATCGCCTCGGTCTTCGGCGGCATGCTCGGCTACGCGATCGGCGCCATGCTCTACGGCACGGTCGGACAGTGGCTCATCGGCGTCTACGGCTATGGCGCGAAGATGGAGGCCCTGAAACAGACTTACGCCCAGTGGGGCTGGCTGGTGATCCTGGTCAAGGGCATGACCCCCATCCCCTACAAGCTGGTGACGATCGTGAGCGGCCTGCTCGGCTACAGCTTTCCCCTGTTCGTCGCGCTGTCGGTCCTGACCCGGGGGGTGAGGTTCTTCCTCGTCGCCGGCGTGCTTCAGCTGTTCGGCGACCCCTTGCGCGCGGCGCTCGAGCGCAATTTCGCCGCTGTCCTCGCCGGGTTCGGCGCGCTGGTCGTCGCCGGCTTCGTCATCGCAATCAAGGTGTTCTGATGACCCAAGGGATTCTGACGACCCCCGCCGGGATCGCGCTCGCGCCCTCGCAAAGCCCAAGGGCGCTTCTCATCGCCGCCGCCTCGGCCGCGATTCTGGCGGCGGTGTGGATTTTTCAGGGGCTCGGCTACGCGCCCTGCGAGCTCTGCCTTGCGCAGCGTTACGCCTTCTACGCCGCGGTTCCGGTCGCGCTCATCACCGCCTTTCTCGCCAGCCGTTCCGCGCATGGGCTGGCGCGCGCCGGCTTCGCGCTGCTCGCCCTCATCTTCGCCGCCAACGCCGCGCTCGCCGCCTATCACGCCGGGGTCGAATATCATTGGTGGGCGGGGCCGACCGCGTGCACCGGCGCTCTGACCGGCTCGCTCGACGTCAACGACCTCGTCAAGACGCTCAATGCGGAGAAGGTCGTGCGCTGCGACGAGGTCCAGCTTCGGATCGCCGGGCTGTCGCTCGCCGCCTGGAATGTCGCAGCGAGCGCCATTCTCGCGATCTACGCGGCGCTCGCCGCGCGGCTCTGAGGGTCGCCCAAATCGGGAGACGGCGCTACGCCGGCAGGTTCAGCTTGCGGCACGCGTGAAGCATAATCCCGAGCATCCGGGGCGCCAGCGCGAACTCTTCGAACATGCGCGCGCGAAAGGCCGGCTCAATCTCGAGGCCGCGACGAAGCGCGAAGCCGGCTTCGTCCTCGCGTCCGCCGAGCGCAAGGGCGATCGCATGTAGCAAATAGCCTGAGCCGAAACCCGGCTTCGTCTGCATCGCCCGCGCCGTGCAGGCGGCCGCGTCATCCCAGCGCTCCTCGATCTCGGCTCGGACGCCGAGGCCAAGATGCGCCTCGAAGGCCAGCGGGTGTGCGGGAGAGAGCGTAAGCGCGCGCGCCGCATAGACGCCCGCCGCGTCGGCGCGGCATGAGATGCCGTTGGCCTGCGCGCCGAGGAAGGCGACAGTGGCCGAGGCCGGATTGAGCTCGGCCGCGCGCGCGATTGAGGCGAGGCCGACGTCGCGGTCGGCCAGAAAGGCGAGCACGAAACCGCCGACGGCGAGCGCCGTCGGGTCGTCCGCCTCCTGCTCGATAGCCGCGCGTCCATGCGCGATCGCGGCGCGCCTGTGCGCCTCCTCGAATCCGGCCCGTGCAAAGTAGATCTCATGCGCCCAGGCAAGAAGCGCATGGGCGGCGGCATAGTCCGGATCGAGCGTCAACGCCTTTTCGAGCAACGGCAGCGCGGCCTTCGCTTTTTCGGCCGTATGCGCGCCGACGAGCGCGAAGGCCTGAAGGTAAAGGTCATAGGCGCCGGCCCTGGCCGGCGGCTTGCGGCGCGCGCGTGCGATTTCCGACTGCATCAATTCGGGCTCGAGAAGGCCGATAACGCGCTCGGCGATCCGGTCCTCAACCGCGAAGACATCGTCGGCCGGCGCCTCGAAAGTTTCGGCCCAAAGATGCGACCCGGTCTCCACATCGACGAGCCGCGCCTTGAGCCGCACCCGACCTCTCTCACGCGCGACGGCGCCGGCGAGCGCATAAAGCGCGCCGGGCGTATCCGTCCCGCCGTCATCCGCGATCACGCGGAGCCAGCGCATGCGGGAAAGCGCGCCGAGCGTCGCCGCATGAAGGCCGTGCGCGAGATAGTCCTGCGCCGGATCGCCGCTCATGTTGCTGAACCGGCGGACGAGAATCGAAGTCCTCGGCCTGCGCATGGTGCCTCCGGCGACTGGCCGCGGGGACGGCGCCTTTCGCGACAGAACGATGTCGTCGTTGAGGGCGACGAGTTCGCGGGCGCGATCGATGAGATAGCCACCCTTGCCGGTGAGGGTGGGCGGCCCGCCGCGACCGCGTTCAAAAAGCGCGCAACCGGTCAGCGCCTCCAGCCTCTGCATCTGGAGCGAAACCGCCGCCTGCGTGCGGCCGACGCGCGCCGCGGCGCGCGTGAAGCTCCCCGTCTCCGCGATAGCCGCAAAGGTCCGCAAGAGATCGATGTCGAGCGCGGGGCTCATGACCAATAAGCTTTGCTAATAGGTAATCAAAAGAACTCGTTTTTCTTCGATCTGCGAAGCTCCTAAAGTCAAAGCTGAACACAAGACCGTCCAAATGGCAAGTAACCGCGCCGACGAATCTTAAATTTGAAGGAAGGCCCGGCGATGCCGCTTCTGCCGCTCCTCACGCTGACGCTCGCGACCTTCGTCATCGGCTCCTCGGAGCTGATGATCCAGGGGCTCTTGCCGGAAGTCGCCCAGGGCCTCGGCGTCGCCATCCCGGCCGCCGGGCTTCTCATCACGGCCTATGCGCTCGGCGTGACGCTCGGCTCGCCCTTGGTCACGCTGATGACGATCCGGATGCGGCGCAAAGCGGCGCTTCTCACGCTGATGGGCATCTTCGCGGCGGGGCAAGCGCTTTGCGCCCTTGCGCCCGACTATGGGGTCTTGCTCACCGGGCGGATCGCGGCCTCCCTCTGCCACGGCGCCTTCGTCGCCATCGCCTCGGTGGTCGCGGTCGGGATTGCGCCGGAGAATCGCCGCGCGGCGGCCGTGTCGCTGGTATGGTCGGGCTTCGCCGCCTCGAACGTTCTCGGCGTGCCGGCGGGGACGGCGCTCGGCCAGGCGTTCGGCTGGCGCTCGACCTTCTGGACGGTCGCGGCGATCGCCGCCGTGTCGCTCGCAGCGATGGCGGCCCTCCTGCCGGACGCGGGCAAGGCCGACGATCCACGAGTTTCGCACGAGTTCCGCGCGCTTGCGCGCCCGGAGGTCCTGCTCACGCTCATGCTCGCGGCGCTCCTCCTTGCCTCGGTCCACAGCGTGTTCACCTTCATCACGCCGCTGCTCGAGGAGACGGCCGGCGCCGTCCCTTCCGCGATCCCTGGCTATCTCTTCGCCTTCGGCGTCGGCGGCGTCATTGGAATGCAGGTCGGCGGACGCTTCGCCGACCGCAACGTGCTCAAGACCCTCATTGCGATCTGCGCCGCGAACGTCGCCGTGAGCCTTGTGCTGCTCGCCGCGTTCCGGGCGCCGGCGCCGGCGCTCGCGATGATGTTCGTTTGGGGGTTCGCGCTTTATTTCACCGCGGCCCCGGTCCAGTTGCGGATCGTCGACACGGCGCGCGAGGCGCCCAATCTCGCCTCCACGCTGCTGCAGTCCGGCATGAACGCGGGCATCGCCGCCGGCCCGTTCCTCGGGGCCGCCGGCCTGCGCGCCGGCATGACCTACGCGGAATTGCCGCTGATCGCCTCGGGGCTCGCCCTTGCCGCCCTCGCGACCGCCGTCTCCTCGGCGGCGCTGGAGCGTTGCCCATCGGCGACGCCTGGAGGCCAATCGGAGCATGCGTCCGGAGGTGCAGGGTAAGATGTCCGGAGCGGCAAAACTCCGGTCTCCGCAACGCCTTGTTCGGGCTGCGGTTTGCGCGGGGACGCACCTGGTGAGGCGCCGGGCGCGGTCAGTCTGGCGCCTTGCCGAACGGGATCCCGTTGACCTTGATCGACCGGTCGGCGCCGAGTTCGACCAGCCAGCTCAGGCTCCCGTCGCTCTCGATCTTGCCGAGGCCCTTGGCCAGCGCGAGGCCGGGCAGCGCCTTGGCCCCGATGTCGGGACCGAGCGCCTTGACCGCCGCCATCGTCGTGTCGAACCCGCGCATGTGGACCGTTATCGCCGCGGTCGGCTTGTCGCGGTCGAGATGGACGACGCCGGCGAAGTCGGCGTCGAGCGCGGGCGCAACGACATGCGAGGGGGCGAACTCGACCCGGATCGGTCCGGAGCTGAGCAGGGCGGCCTCGACCTTGTCGGCGCTGTCCTCGGAGAGGATCGGGCCGTCGCCCTGAAGGCTGAGGCCGGAGATCCACGCGTTCGCCGCGGCCGCGACGTCGACGCCCTTGAGCGTCGCCTGAACGTCGATCTTGGAGGGCGTGAGCGCGCCTGCGTTGGGCGGCGCGAGCCCCACCGGCAGGCTCAGCCCCTCGGCGGAAAGGCTGAGGTTGAGCGAACTCTGCGGCCCCACGTTGGCGAGGCCGATCCGATACTTGAGGTCCGCGAGCGCGACCGGGCCGAGGGAGGCGGTAACCACGGTCTTCCGCGCCTCGAGCCCCTCCTCGAGCTTAAGGCCGGGCGCCGCGAGATCCTTGAGCAGACCCTTGAGTTCCCCCTCGTGAGCGGCGAGGTCGGCGCGCGTGGGATGAGCCGCGATGAGGGCCCAGAGGTCGAACGCCTTGCGGCTCTTGAAGCCGTCGACGCCGAGACTGACCAGCGCCTTCTCCACCCTCGCGCTGATATTGACCGGAGCGTCGCTTTCGCCGGTTCCGGCCGCCTTGAAAGCGATGTCGGCGATCTCCTCCTTGACCTGCGTCGAGACCGAGCCGTCGGCGGCCACATTGGTCGCGACGGTCTCCTGGACCGGGCCGAAGTCGATCTGCTGCTCGAGTTTCGCGTTCCGAAGCTGGAGGGACCCCTTGTCCATGTTCGCCGAGCCGGAGAGAAGCCAGGCGATCGCCGGGTCGATCAGCGCCGCCGCGTGGAAATTGGCGAGATCCAGGCTGCCGGCGCCCTCCTTGGAATGGAAGGCGATGCGGGGAAGCGAGTCCAGCGCCAGGCGCCACTTGCCGTCGTCCTGCTCGATCGCCTGGTAGACGATCGCGGCCGGATCATAGGAAACGCCGGCGTTCCCGAGGACCGCGTTGAGCGCGCTCAGATCGGCCGAGATCAGGTAGTGAGAGCCCTCGGGCGTCACGGTCACGAGCGGATGGTCGCCGGCCTGGGCGCCCGGCAGATATCTGGCGATCAGGGCTTTCAGCGCCTCCGCCCCTTCCGGGGTGGCCGGCCTGTCGCCGGCAAGGGCCGGAAAAGCCCACAAAGCCGCGGCGGCCAGAAACGCGGGCGCAAGGCGACGGCGGGATCGGCCCGCGCGGAATCGGATGGAGATCATTGGACGGCTCGTTCGGTTCAGCGGGACAATCCGAGTGTACGCAGAGCCTATTTCAAATTCCTCGCCGCCGCGCGACAAATTCCGCGCGAGGCGACGGCCGGCCCCGACCCGTCAGCCGCGCGCCTCACCGCGCCGGCAGCGCGGCCGGCGGGCGGCTTTTCGGCGCCTGCGCCTTGGCGACGCCAGTCTTGACCGCCGCCTGCACCTTCTCGAAAGCCCTGACCTCGATTTGCCGCACGCGCTCGCGCGAGACGCCGAATTCGGCCGACAGCTCCTCGAGCGTGATCGGCTCGTCGGCGAGCCTGCGGGCCTCGAAGATCCGCCGCTCACGCGGATTGAGCACGGTAAGGGCGCTCCGGAGCGCGTGCAGGCGCGCGTCTGATTCCTCACGCTCGGCGAGCAGCGATTCCTGGTCGGGGCTGTCGTCGACGAGCCAGTCCTGCCACTCGCCCTCGCCCCCTTCCCGGAGCGGCGCATTGAGCGAGGCGTCGCCGCCGAGGCGGCGGTTCATGTCGATGACGTCCTGCTTGCCGACGCCGAGCCGCTTCGAGATCGTCTCGACCTGGTCGTCGCGCAGGTCGCCCTCGTCGAGCGCCGAGATCCGGCTCTTGGCCTTGCGCAGGTTGAAGAACAGCTTCTTCTGGCTCGCGGTCGTGCCCATCTTCACCAGCGACCACGAGCGCAGGATGTATTCCTGGATCGAGGCGCGAATCCACCACATCGCGTAAGTCGCGAGCTTGAAGCCCTTGTCCGGCTCGAAACGCTTGACCGCCTGCATGAGGCCGACATTGCCCTCGGAAATCACTTCCCCGATCGGCAGGCCATAGCCCCGATAGCCCATGGCGATCTTGGCCACGAGCCGCAAATGCGAAGTCACCAGCTTGTGCGCCGCCTCACGGTCCCCATGCTCGCGCCAGCGCTTGGCGAGCATGTATTCCTCCTGCGGCTCCAGCATCGGAAACCGCTTGATCTCCTGCAGGTAGCGGGCAAGTCCCGATTCGCCCGCAATGACGGGAAGCGACGCGGCCATGAAGTCCTCCAGTCGGAGCCGGGCGGACGCCCTCCTCCGGCGGCCTCCGCCGCTTTGATCCGCTAGTGTGGAGGCAAGCGTGGCCGAAAAAGGGCCGGGGCCTCGGACGAAGATGGAGCGCGGATGAAATCCCGTTCACCTTCGCTCGACCGGCCAGTCGCGCTTTACCGGGCGCCCGCCCGCAATGCTTTGAGCAGTCTCGCGAAATCCTTCGGCGGACGGCTCTCGAAGCGAAGCTCCTGGCCGGTAGCCGGATGCTCGAAACCCAAGAGAGAGGCGTGCAAAGCCTGCCGCCCGAGGGCGACGAGCGCGGCTTTGGCCGGTTCGCCAAGCCGCGCCGCCTTGGTCTTGAACCCCGATCCATAGACCGAATCGCCCAGTAGCGGATGACCGGTCGAGGCCATGTGGACCCGAATCTGATGGGTCCGTCCGGTCGCCAGCCGGCAGGTCACCAGGCTTGCCGGACCCAAGGTTTCCTCGAGCCGCCAAACGGTCGTGGCGTGGCGCCCGCGCTCCCCGCTCAGGACCGCCATCTTTTCCCGATGGCGCGGATCCCGGCCGATCGGCCCGTCAACCCTTCCGGCAGCCGCGTCGAATCCGCCCCAGACGAGGGCGAGATATTCGCGCTTCAGGGAGCCCGAACGGCCATGATCGGCGAAGAGTTCCGCCAGGCCCCGGTGCGCCGCGTCGGTCTTGGCCGCGACCAGAAGCCCGGACGTGTCCTTGTCGAGCCGGTGGACGATTCCGGGCCGTTTGACCCCGCCGACGCCCGAAAGGCTCGCCCCGCAATGACGGATCAGCGCGTTGACCAGGGTGTGAGCCGGGTGTCCGGGCGCCGGATGGACGACGAGCCCGGCCGGCTTGTCGATCACGATCAGATGCTCATCCTCGTAAACCACCTGAAGGGGCAGGTCCTCCCCAGCGAGGGGCGAGTCCTCCGGGGGCGGGGCCTCGAAGGCGATCCGCGCGCCGGCGCCGACCCTGGTCGAAGGATCGCGCACGAGATTTCCGTCGACCCTCACCTCGCCGGCCTCGATCAGGACTTTCAGCCGGGTGCGCGAGAGCGCCATCCGCCGCGCGGCCGCCGCTTGCCCCAGGAAGCGGTCGAGCCGCTCGCCCGCGTCCTCGACGCCGACGTCGAAAATCTGAAGCCCTTCGGGGGCGACGAGCGGAACGAACGGTGGGATCTCGACGACCTGCGCCTGTTCCGCCACGTTCTCGTCCGGGCGGCGCCAGGCGTGCTGCTTGGCCCTTGAATTCATGTCCGCTCCCGCCGGCGCGATCGGGCGGCGCCGGTCTCGGCCACGGGCGGTGCGACGAGCGGGCCGAGCGCGGCGACGATCGCCTCGCGATCCGGACGGGGCCGATGCTTGCGGGCGTCGAGGCCGTGGCGCATCGCCTTGATATGCGCCGGCGTATTGCCGCAGCAGCCGCCGACGATGCGCGCCCCGCAATCGACCGCGAGCCCGGCGTAGACCTCCATCAACTCGGGCGATCCGGAATAATGGATTTCCGCGCCATGCCATTGCGGCACGCCGGCGTTGGCCTTGGCGATCAGCGCCGCACCCTGGCTCATCCCGAGGATCGCGACCAGAAGGTCGGATGCGCCGACGCCGCAATTCGCGCCATAGGCGATCGGCGCCGGATCGAAGCCCTCCACGAGATCGCTGAAGGCCAGGGGCGCGAGGCCCATCATCGTGCGCCCCGCGGTGTCGAAGCTCGCGGTGACCGTGTAGGGCATGCCGCATCTGCCCGCCGCCCGCGCCGCCGCCCGCATTTCCTCCGGCGCGGACATGGTCTCGATCCAGGCCACGTCGGCGCCGCCCTCCCGCAAACCCTCGATCTGCTCGACAAAGACGTCGACGGCCTCATCTTCGCTCAACGGCCCGAGCGGAGCGAGGAGGTCGCCGGTTGGTCCGACCGATCCGGCGACGACGACCGGCCTCCCCGCAGCGTCGGCGACCGCGCGCGCGTTCCGGGCGGCGAGGCGATTGAATTCGCGGGTCCGGGCCTCGAGCTTGTGGAGCATCAGACGGCGCCGGTTGGCGCCGAAGCTGTTGGTCAAAATGATGTCGGACCCCGCATCCACGAAAGCCCGGTGCAGGCTCTCGATCCGCTCGGGATGCTCGGCGTTCCAAAGCTCCGGGGCGTCGCCGGAGGTTAGCCCCATGGCGAAAAGATTGGTGCCGGTCGCGCCGTCCGCCAGCAGCGGACGGTTTTCGGCCAGAAGAGATTGCAACATGTCGGTGCTCTGGGACGCCGCCGCCGTGCGTCGAGCCCTAGTTAGGGCGCGGGCGGGCGGCCGCAAGGTTGACGGTCGGACGGGCTTCCACGCAGGCAAACGATCTCAACAGTTGTCACCTCCTCCGCGCAGGTTTGGTCGCTTGCAGCCCGGCCTGAGCGCACAAAGCCCGCAAGGTCGCCTTCACGCCTTGACGAACGGACAACCGCCCTTGTCCAAAGGGCGAAAGGCGTCCTCGGGCTTGATCGTCGAGACCAGCTCGAAATAGTCCCAGTCATACTTCGACTGGGCGGGCGTTTTGGCCTTATAGAGATACATCGGATGGAGCTTGCGCCCGTCGACGCGGATAATCCCCTTGCCGAACAGCGGATCGTCGGTCGGGATCGCCTTCATCGCGTCCACGAGCTTGACCCCGTCGTCGGCGCTCTTGGTCACAGCCATCGCTTTCATCAGATGTTCCGTCCCCGCATACATGCCCGCGTGCATGTCGTTGGGCATCATCTTCTTGGGATGAACCGCCTGGAAGCGCTTGGCGAAAGCCCGGGTTCCCTCATTCGCGTCCCAATAAAAGCCGGTGCAGATCGTCGCGCCGTCGACGATGTCGAGACCGAGCGAGGGAATGTTCGTCACATTGAGGATGAGGCCGGCGAGGCGCTGCTTCGCGCCAACTCCGAACTCATGCGCCTGCTTGATGCAGTTGTTGAGGTCTCCGCCCGCATTGGCGAGGCCGACGGTGTCGGCGCCCGAATTCTGCGCCTGCAGAATGAAGGACGAGAAGTCGGACGTATTGAGCGGATGCCTCACCGACCCCACCACTTCGCCGCCTGCGGCCTGAACTGCGGCGGCGCAGTTGGCTTCGAGGTCCTTGCCGAACGCGTAATCGGCGCTGATGAAGAACCAGCGCTTCCCCCCAGCCTCGGTCAGGGCTTTGCCTAAGCCCGTTCCCAAGGCGTAGGTGTCGTAGGTCCAGTGGACAAAATTGCGCGAGCATTTGGCCCCGGTCATCACGGAGGACCCGGCGCCCGAGCCAATGACCGCCTTGTCTTTCTCCTGCGCCACGGCGATCACCGCCAGCGCAACCGCGGAATTCGGCAGGTCCATGATGACGTCGACATGGTCCGAATCGAACCATCGGCGCGCGATCGCCGCCCCGACGTCGGGTTTGTTCTGGTGGTCGGCGGAGATGATCTCAACCGGCACGCCCAGAGGCTTCGAGAAGTCATCCACGGCGAGCTGCGCGGCGATGACCGAGCCTACGCCCTGGTAGTCCGCATAAACGCTCGACATGTCATTGAGAATGCCGATCTTGAGTGGGCGCTGGCTTTGCGCGCGCGCGACGCCCGGCGTCAGGGCAAGCGCCGCGCTCCCGGCCAGGACCTGCCGCCTATTAGGCCTTACTTCCGCTCCCATCAACTCCTCCCTCTTTTATTTTTGTGTGGCCGCCTCGAGCTAGCGGCCGAAGCCCACGCAGCCTGACGCCAACCAAAGCCTCGTCTGTCTGTCCCGGAGCGAAAAACCGGGCCCTCTCGTCTGCGATCCCGCCTAGGCGTGAGCGCGCGAGCGCTTGATCGCGCCGTACACGGCGAACGGGGTCGCCGGCATGTCGATGTTCTCGATGCGATAGGCGCGCCAAAGCGCATCGGCGACCGCGTTCATGACCGCAGGCGTCGATCCGATCGACCCGGCCTCGCCCGCGCCCTTGAGGCCCATCGGATTGGTCGTCGAAGGGACATTGCGCGTCTCGAAGTCAAACGACGGCAAATTGTCGGCGCGGGGCATGCAATAGTCGAGGAAACTCGCAGTCAGCAACTGACCCTCGCGATCGAACACGGCCCGCTCCATCAGCGCCTGGCCCGCGCCCTGCGCGATCCCGCCGTGGACCTGCCCGGCAAGCAGCAGCGGGTTCAGGGTGAAGCCGAAGTCGTCGACGACGGTATAGCGGACGATGGCCGTCTCTCCCGTGTCCGGGTCGATCTCGACTTCGCAGGCGTGGGTGCCGTTCGGATAGGTGGCGTGCGGCGGCGTAAACGAGTCGGTCGCCGTCAGCTTCGCCTCGGTCGCAGCGGGAAGCGCCGCGATCTCGGGGTAGGAGATCGCCCGATCGGTGCCGGCGATGCGGACCTTGCCGTCTGAGATCTCGAGGTCGGCGACCGCGGCTTCGAGCTTGTCGGCCGCAAGCTCCTTCAGCGAAGCCGCCAGGGTTTGCGAGGCGCGATTGACCATCACCGCGCCGATCGGGATCGATCGCGAGCCGCCGGTCCCGTTGCCGGTCGGGATCCGGTCGGTGTCGCCCTGCACGACCTTGACGCGCTCGATCGGCACGTCGAGATGCTGGGCGACGGTCTGCGCATAGGCGGTCTCGTGGCCCTGCCCGGTGGACTGTGTGCCGATCAGCACGGTGAAGTCGCCGTTCCGCTCGAGTTTGACCGAGCCTTCCTCGCCCTCTCCCCAGGCGGTGCATTCGATATAGCTCGCAAAGCCGAAGCCGCGGATCTTGCCCCGCGCCTCGGCGTCCTTGAGCCGCCGCGCGAATCCGGCGCGATCCGCCTTCTCGAGGCACGCGCGCATCGCGCTCTCGAACTCGCCGACATCGTAGTGGCGGTCGGTGTGGGTGTGATAGGGCATCTGCTCCGGCTTGACGAAATTCAGCGCGCGCAATTCTTCGGGCGCCACGCCGAGCTTGCGCGCGCAAGCGTCGACCAGGCGCTCGAGCAGATAGGCGGCCTCCGGCCGCCCCGCGCCGCGATAGGCGTCGACGGGAACCGTGTGGGTGTAGATTCCACGGACGCGCGCGTAGAGCGCGTCGATGTGGTACGAACCAGTCGCCATCGAGCCGCCGAGCCAGGGAATGTAGGGCGCGAACATCGAGAGATACGCGCCGAGATTGCCGAGGATGTCGACCTTGAGCGCCAGAAACCGGCCCCCGGCATCAAGCGCCATTTCGGCCGTCGTCACGTTGTCGCGGCCCTGCGCGTCGCCGACGAAATGCTCGCTGCGGTCGGCGAGCCAGCCGACCGAACGCCCGAGCCGCCTCGCCGCCTCGAGAACGAGCGGATATTCGCGATAGAGCATGTTTTTGGTGCCGAAGCCGCCGCCCACGTCCTGAGTGACGACACGCAGGTTTTCGGTCTGGATGTTGAGGATTTTGGCGATGAGCCCCTGGAGGATGTGGACGCCCTGACTCCCGGCGTTGAGCGTCAACCGGCCGGACTGCGCGTCATATTCGCCGACGGCGGAGCGCGGCTCCATATAGTTGGCGACCGCTCGCGGATTGACGACCTTGATGCTGACCTTGTGCGCGGCGCCCGCGAACGCGGCGTCCGTCTTTTCCTTCTCGCCGATCGCGGTATCGTAGGCGATGTTGCCGGGCGCGCCGGAGAAGACGAGCGGCGCTTCGGGCCGGATCGCCTCTTCCATGTCGATCGCGGCGGGAAGCTCGTCCCATTTGACGCCGATCAGCTCGGCGGCGTCGCGAGCCTGCAATGTCGTATCGGCGACCACCATGGCGACGATGTCGCCGACGTGGTGGACTTCGTCCGCCGCCATCACCGGATAAGGCTTGAGCGGCGTCTTCGACCCGTCAGCGTTGGGGACAGGAGCAAGGCAGGGCAGGCCGCCGAGGTCGGCGAAATCGCTGGCGACATAGACAGCCCGGACGCCAGGCGCGGCGTGCGCCGCTTCGATGTCCTCGATGCGGAATTTCGCGTGGCCGTAGGGGCTGCGCAGAAAGACGGCCTTGAGTACGGAGTTGTTGACCGCGTCGGAAGCGTAATTGCCCTGCCCGCTCACCAGCCGAACGTCCTCGACCCGCTTGACGCTTTGACCTACCCCAAATTTTGTCGGCTTCATTGCTGTCCATTCCCTCGAGCGCCCGATGGCGCCCCCTTACTAATCGAATTTCGTCTCGCGGCGAAGCCCCGCGCTGGCGCCGCGGCCCGGCGCCATTCTGGTGGCAAAGCGACGCGCGGCTTGCTATCACCCGGCCAAAATCGGGTTCAAGGCTTCGAGATCGTCATGCGCAAGGGCGCGATTACACGCAAAACCAAGGAGACGAGCATCGAGGTCGGCCTCGACCTCGATGGGTCCGGCGCCGCTGACATCAAGACCGGCGTCGGCTTTTTCGATCATATGCTCGATCAGCTCGCGCGTCATTCGCTCATCGACATCGCCATTCGGGCCGAGGGCGACCGCCATATCGACGATCATCATACGGTCGAGGACACAGGCATCGCGCTCGGCCAGGCGCTGGCCAAGGCGCTCGGCGACAAGCGGGGATTGACCCGCTACGCTGACTGCCTGTTGCCGATGGACGAGACCCTGACCCGGGTCGCGCTCGACGTGTCGGGCCGGCCGTTCCTGGTCTTCAGGACCGAGTTTCCGACCGAGAAGATCGGCGCTTTCGACACGGCGCTCGTTCGCGAGTTCTTCCAGGCCTTCGCCGGCAACGCCGGGCTCACGCTGCACATCGAGACCCTTCACGGCGCAAATAGCCATCACATCGCCGAATCGTGCTTCAAAGGCGTCGCGCGCGCGCTTCGTTCTGCGATTGCGATCGATCCGCGTCAGGCCGAGCGGGTGCCCTCGACCAAGGGCGCGCTCTAGGCAAGCAATGAGCGTCGCAATCATCGATTACGGCTCCGGCAACCTGCACTCGGCGCAGAAGGCCTTCGAGCGCGCCGCGCGCGAGGCCGGCTTGAGCTGCGAGGTGAAGGTCACCGCGCTTCCCGAAGATGTGCTCGCCGCGGACCATATCGTGCTTCCGGGAGTGGGGGCGTTCGCGGACTGCCGGCGCGGGCTTGACGCGGTTTCCGGCATGGTCGAGGCGATGAGCGAGACGGCGCGCAAGAAGGCCCGGCCCTTTCTCGGCATCTGCGTGGGCGCGCAACTCATGGCGACCCGCGGCCTTGAGCACGAGACAGTCGCGGGCCTCGACTGGATCAAGGGCGACGTCGCCACGATCAAGCCGAACGATTCCATGCTCAAGATTCCGCATATGGGCTGGAACACCCTCGACGTTAGGCGCAGCCATCCGCTCCTCGGAGGGATCAGGACCGGCCCCGACGGGCTGCACGCCTATTTCGTCCACTCCTACCAATTGTACGCGGATGACGCGGGCGATATGGTCGCGACCGCCAACTACGGAGGCGCAGTGACGGCGATCGTCGCCCGCGACAATATCGTCGGCACGCAGTTTCACCCCGAAAAGAGCCAGACGCTGGGCTTGAGGCTGATCGCCAATTTCCTCCGGTGGCGGCCGTGATCCTCTTTCCCGCCATCGATCTCAAGGACGGCCAGTGCGTTCGCCTTATCCAGGGCGACATGACCCGCGCGACCATCTTCAACGCCGATCCAGCCGCCCAGGCGCGAGCGTTCGTCGAGCAAGGGTTCGACTACCTGCACGTCGTCGATCTCGACGGAGCGTTCGCCGGCAAGCCGATGAACGCCGAGGCTGTCCGGGACATTCTCGCTCGCGTCAAGGTGAAGCTCCAGCTCGGCGGTGGAATTCGCGACCTGAAGACTGTGCGCGGCTGGCTGGAAAGCGGGGTGGCCCGGGTCATCATCGGGACCGCGGCGGTCAGCGATCCTGCTTTCGTGCGCGAGGCGGCGCGGCTCTATCCCGGTCAAATCGCCGTCGGCGTCGACGCCCGCAACGGCTTGGTCGCCATCGAGGGGTGGGCGAGGACTTCGGACATGTCCGCTCTCGACCTCGGCCGCCGGTTCGAAGACGCTGGCGTCGCCGCGATCGTCTACACCGACATCGCGCGCGATGGAGCGCTTGCGGGCCTCAATCTCGAAAGCACGATCGCGCTCGCCGACAAGATCGGGATTCCGGTGATCGCCTCGGGCGGCCTTGCCTCGATCGAGGACATCAGGCGCCTGACCGAACCGAAATGCGCACGCCTTGCCGGCGCGATCGCCGGACGCGCGCTCTATGACGGCCGGCTCGACCCGCGGGAGGCGCTCATGCTGCTTCGCGCCGGCGGAGGGGCGGAGCGGAACGCAGGCTTGGCGCAATGACCCTCAAGGCTCGCGTCATCCCCTGTCTCGACGTCAAGGACGGCCGGGTGGTCAAGGGCGTCAATTTCGTCAATCTTCGCGACGCGGGCGATCCGGTGGAAAGCGCGATCGCCTATGACGAGGCGGGCGCGGACGAACTGTGCTTCCTCGACATCACCGCGAGCCACGAGGATCGCGGCATTCTGCTCGACGTGGTGAGCCGGACTGCCGAGGTCTGCTTCATGCCGCTCACCGTCGGAGGCGGCGTCCGCGCCACTGAGGACATGCGCCAGCTTCTGCTCGCGGGGGCCGACAAGGTTTCGATCAATTCGGCCGCCGTCGCCGACCGGGACATCGTGCGCCGCGCGGCGGAGAAGTTCGGCGCCCAGTGCGTCGTCGTCGCCATCGACGCCAAGCGCGTTTCCGCGCCTGGCGCGCCGCCCCGCTGGGAAATTTTCACCCATGGCGGGCGGCGGCCGACGGGCATCGAGGCGATCGCTTACGCCCGCGAAGTCGCCGCCCTCGGCGCGGGCGAGATCCTCCTGACCTCGATGGATCGCGACGGATCGAAGCAGGGGTTCGACCTCGAGCTCACCCGTGCGGTCGCCGACGCGGTGTCGATTCCCGTCATCGCCTCCGGCGGCGTCGGCAATCTCGACCATCTGGTCGAGGGCGTGCGGCAAGGCCACGCCAGCGCCGTGCTCGCGGCCTCGATCTTCCATTTCGGCGAATTCACGATTCGCGAAGCCAAGGCCCGGATGGCGGAAGCAGGAATCCCGATCAGGCTGGATTGAGGAGACGCGCGCCGCGCCGACGCGCCATTGTCCCGAATCCGGATCGCGCCGCCGTTCCGTTCTGCTCTGTCCAGAACGCGTTGCTTGACTTGCATATAGCTGTGCGGTTATGAATCGATTCATAGCCCCAAGGTTATCGATTTGCGCATGCCTGACGCTCCGCTCCTGTTCCGAACCCTTGCCGATCCGACGCGACGGGCGCTTTTCGAGCGCCTCTGCCGCGAGGGCGACCAGACGGTCGCGGCGCTCACGGCTGGCGCGGGCGTCTCGCAACCCGCTGTCTCCAAACATCTGAAGGCGCTGAAACAGGCGGGGCTGGCGCGCAGTCGCCATCAGGGGCGCGAGACGCATTATAGCGCCGAGGCCGGCGCCTTGTCCCCGCTGATCGAGTGGACGAGCCAGATGAAGGCCTTCTGGCAGACCCGGTTCGACGGCCTCGAGGATCTCTTGAAGAGGATGGACCAATGAGAAAACCTCCGGCCAAGGCGCCTTCCTCCAGCGCCCGCAGGACCTCCGCAGAGCCGGCGAGCGGCTCGAAGCAAACCGCGGGCGCCTCTCCCTCCGAGCTGATCGACGCCCGGATCGAGGAATTGTCCGACTGGCGCGGCGAGACGCTCGCGCGCGTGCGGGCGCTCATCAGGCACGCGGACCCCGAAGCGGTCGAGGAATGGAAATGGAGAGGCGTTCCGGTCTGGTCGCACGGGGGCATCCTCTGCACCGGCGAGACTTACAAGAGCGTGGTGAAGCTGACCTTCGCCAAAGGCGCCGCGCTCGACGATCCTCAAGGCCTGTTCAATTCGAGCCTCGAGGGCTCGACCCGGCGCGCGATCGACATCGGCGAGGGCGACCGAATCGATGAAGCGGCGCTCATGGCGCTGATCCGCGCCGCCTCGGCGCTTAACCTGGAGCGAGCCGCCCGCCCCGACCGAGCGTGGAAATAACGGAGGAGAACTCATGACCAGCACCGCGACCGAAACCCGCTCCGTCGTCGTCGAGCGCGAGATCGCCCATGCCCCCGAGAAGATCTGGCGCGCGCTGACCGAGCCGCACCTGATCGAGGAATGGCTGATGAAGACCGATTTTCAGCCGGTCGCGGACCGCAAGTTTACTCTGCGCGGCGACTGGGGCGCCGTCGATTGCCAGGTCCTCACAATTCAGCCACTGAGGACGCTGTCCTACAGCTGGGCGGCGCATGGGCTCGAGAGCGTGGTGACCTGGACGCTCACCCCCACGAGCGCGGGCACGAAACTGCGGATGGAGCAGAAGGGCTTCCGGCCGGATCAGGAGCAGTTCTACCAGGGGGCGAAGATGGGCTGGCAGAACTTCTTCGCCAAGCTGGAGCAGGTCCTGACCCGGGTCTAGAAGGAACGGGGCCGGGCCCGGCAACCCCTCGTCTGGCCCACTTCGTTGGCCACCTCTCCGGCAGGGAGAAGGGGCGCGCAAGCCTGAGGACCGAAGCATAGGGTGTGCGGCGGACGGCCGCCAAGGCGGGGTCCCCCGTTCAGGTCAGGGACGCATCAGGTCTGCGCTCCCGTTCGAAGCTCTTGGCGCGGCCCTGACGTAGGACCCGGAGCGCCCTCACCGCGCGCGGTTCTCGTGGAAAAAGTCGTAGACCAGCTTCGCCGTCGCTGCGTTGAGGCCGGGCGTCTTTTCGAGGTCGGCGAGGCCCGCCTTGGCGACATCCTTGGCCGAGCCGAAAGCGAACAGGAGCGCGCGCTTGCGCGCGGGGCCGATTCCCGTGATCTCGTCGAGCGGGCTTTTGACGAACTCCTTCTTGCGCCGCGCGCGGTGGGTTCCGATGGCGAAGCGATGCGCTTCGTCCCGCAGGCGCTGGACGAAGAACAAAGCCGGATCGCGGGGCGAAAGCCTGAACGGCTCGCGCCCCTCGACGAAGAAGGTCTCGCGCCCGGCGTTGCGGTCTGGGCCCTTGGCGATCGCCGCGAGCCTCACCCCCTCGATCCCGAGCGCGGACAAAACCTCCCGCGCCGCCTCGAACTGCCCTTTTCCCCCGTCGATCACGACGAGGTCGGGCGTATCGGGAAAGGCGCCCTCCTCCGCGGTTTCGCCGTGCCGCACGAGGCGCGTGAAGCGGCGGGTGAGCACCTCGCGCATCATCGCGTAGTCGTCGCCGGGCGTAAGCTCCGCGCTCTTGATGTTGAAGGTGCGGTACTGGTTCTTGACGAAGCCCTCAGGCCCGGCGACCACCATCGCGCCGATCGCGTTCGTCCCCATGATGTGGGAGTTGTCGTAAATCTCGACCCTGCGGATTGGATGATCGACGCCGAACGCTGCGCCCAGCGCGCTGATGAGCTTCTCCTGAGTCGCCGATTCCGCGAGCTTGCGGGACAGAGCCTCGCGCGCATTGCGCAGCGCGGCGTCGACCAGATCCTTTTTCTCGCCGCGCTTGGGCGCGCCGATGGCGATGCGCCGCCCTGCCCGCGCGCTCAGGACTTCGCTTAAAGTCTCGGCGCTGGGAACGGCATGGCTCAAGAGCACCAGCCGCGGCGCCGGCCGGTCGAGATAGAACTGGGCCAGAAACGAGTCGAGGACCTCCTCGGGCGACAGCGCCCGGTCGGCGCGGGGAAAATAGGCGCGGTTGCCCCAGTTCTGGTAGGTGCGGAAGAAGAACACCTCGACGCAGAACTGTCCCGCCTCCTCGGTGACGGCGAACACGTCGGCCTCGGGGATCGAGCGCGGATTGACGCTCTGCTCGCCCTGGATCGCGGATAGCGCGCTGATGCGGTCGCGCAGGCGGGCCGCGCGCTCGAAATCGAGCGCAGCGGCCGCTTCGGTCATTTCCTGGCCAAGACGGTTCTTGATAGCCCGGCTGCGGCCGGAGAGAAAATCGCGCGCCTCGCCAACGAGCTTCGCGTAGTCGTCCAGCCCGATTTCTCCGGTGCAGGGCGCCGAGCAGCGCTTGATCTGGTGGAGCAGGCAGGGCCGGGTCCGATGGGCGAAGAAACTGTCCGAGCAGGTGCGCAGGAGAAACGCCCGCTGCAGCGCGTTCAGGGTTCGGAACACGGCGCCCGCGCTCGCGAACGGCCCGAAATAGTCGCCGGGAACCGAGCGCGCCCCGCGGTGCTTGACCAGCCTCGCCGCGGGATGACCGGTGCATATGAGAATGTAGGGGAAGCTCTTGTCGTCGCGCAGCGTGACGTTGTAGCGGGGCTTGAGCTGCTTGATGAGATTGGCCTCGAGCAGCAGCGCCTCGGCCTCCGATTCGGTGGTGACGAACACCATCGAGCGGGTTTGGGCGACCATCCGCGCTATCCGGGCGGGCTGGCGCTCGGGCGCCATATAGGCCGCGATGCGCTTCTTGATCGAGCGCGCCTTGCCGACATAGAGCACCTCGCCCTCGGCCCCGATCATCCGGTAGACGCCGGGCTTGAGCGGCGCGTGGCGCCAGAAGGCGCGGATCGCCTCGGCGCCGCGCGCGACGCGCGACGGCTCAGCCGGCGGCTCATCAAGGGCGATGTCGAGGGGCGTTGAATCGGGCTGAAGCTCGCGCGCCAGCGCGGCTTCCTCCCGCGCCTCGGCCGCGGGCGCTTCGCCGGGAGGAAAAGTGTTTGGTGCGCCGCTCATGGCGCTTATCTAGGCGCAAGCGAGTGTCCGCGGAATAGGAAGGCGGGAACGCGGCGCCGGGGCGTTCTGCCGAACCTCTCCCCCCGCGGACGTGGGCGGCGCGCCTCGCCTAGCGGTAATTTTACCGGCGCGCCCTAATGGTTTCAGCGCCTTACGACCCATTTTAGTTCCGCCCTTAAAATCGCCCGCGTCGTCCCAATCGTGACCCTTGATCCGGAGCCGTAATAACAGTTGTATTATGTTTAATGAAAGTCCAGGGCTGCGCCTTTGGCGAGCAGCAAATCAATCGAGCGGTTGGCGCGGGGGGCTTAACCGTTTATTAACGCTGCTCTGCGGGCGGCGGGCGACTGGCCCCGCGGGCGGGAGCAGGTCCGAGCGTGCGTACAACCATCAGGAACGGGGGGAGCGGGATTTCCGCCGGCGTCGCTTTGTTTTTCGCCTGCGCCGGCTTGAGCGCCTGCAACGAGATGACGGCGACAGCGCCCAACGCCGATGCGAGCGCGCAATTCGTGATGCGCAGCGACGCCAACATGGCCGACGCCACGGTCGCCATCGCTTCGGTCGACGGCCCTCCGGCGGATATTTCCACCCGGTTTCGCCAAAGTTTCGACGAGGCGGCCGCCGCGCGGCGGATCGCGGTCGTGGAGCCGGCCAAGGCGCGCTATCTGGTGCGCGGCTATCTTACCGCTTCGCCGATCGAGGGCGGCGCGGAGGTCGACGTCGTCTGGGACGTGTTCACTTCGGACAAGAAGCGGGCCCAGCGGCTCAGCGACACGATCGCGGTCAAAGGCTCCGGCGAAGACGCCTGGGCGATGATCGACGACGCGGCGATGAACAGCGTCTCCGCCAAATGCGCCGATGACCTCGCGGCCTATCTCTCCAACACGCCCGAGGCGGCGCCGCCCCCGGGCGCGGCGCTGAGCTACGCCCAATAGAGGGCGGCTCCCCACCCTCGTCCCGAGGAACGATGCTAAGCGTCGTGTCTCGAAATAGGCGCCAGCCAGGCGCGACCGGCGTCGACCGCTGGATCACCTTCGAGACGCGCCTTCGGCGCTCCTCTGTATGAGGTCGGCGCGCCCTCGCCGGGAGGCCGATAGGGCCTCTTTTTTGTGGACATCCGGCGGCGAACCGTCCGCGGCAATCGCGAGGTCTGGTTGTTCGCGCGGGACGCGGCTGCTATGACCCCGCCCGTCCGCGCGGTGGAGCGCGCCTCGCGCGCGGTGGAGAATCGGCCCTTGCCCGGCAAGATGAAGATTTTGGCCGGCAATTCCAATCGGCCGCTGGCCGAGGCGATCGCCGCCTATCTCGGCGAGCCGCTGACCAGTTGCCACGTCCGCCGGTTCGCCGATCTCGAGATCTTCGTCGAAATCCTCGAAAACGTGCGCGGTCGCGACGCCTTCATCGTCCAGTCGACGTCCTATCCGGCGAACGACAATCTGATGGAGCTGCTCATCATGATCGATGCGCTGAGGCGCGCCTCGGCCCAGCGCATCACCGCGGTCGTCCCCTATTTCGGCTATGCGCGGCAGGACCGGAAGCCGGGGCCGCGCTCGCCCATTTCGGCGAAGCTCGTGGCCAACCTCATCACCCGCGCCGGCGCCGACCGGGTGCTGACGGTCGACCTCCACGCCGGCCAGATCCAGGGATTTTTCGACATCCCGACCGACAACCTGTTCGGCGCCCCGACCATGGTCCGCGACATCCAGGCCCATCACAACGGCAGCAAGAACCTGATGGTCGTGTCTCCCGACGTCGGCGGCGTGGTCCGCGCCCGGGCGCTGGCCAAGCGCCTCGACGCGCCGCTCGCCATCGTCGACAAGCGGCGCGAACGCGCCGGAGAATCGGAGGTGATGAACATCATCGGCGACGTGGCCGGCCGCAATTGCGTGCTGCTCGACGACATCGTCGATTCGGGCGGCACGCTGGTCAACGCGGCCGAGGCGCTCCTGGACGCGGGCGCGGCCAGCGTTTCGGCCTATATCACTCACGGCGTGCTCTCGGGCGGCGCCGTCGCGCGCGTCGCCGCATCCAAGCTCAGCGAACTCGTGCTGACCGACACGATTCAGCCGACCGAAGCCGTGAGGGTCGCGCGCAATATCCGGGTGATCTCGATTGCGCCTCTGATCGGCGAGGCGATCGGCCGCATCGCCAAGGAGGAGAGCGTCTCCTCGCTGTTCAACTGAGCCGGTCGACTGAAGCCTTACGGCCGGCGCGGTCTCCGCCCGGCGCCGAGGGTCTGATTTTCCAGTCTCGACTTGCCGTCCGCGCGCGCTTTGCGCATAGTCTCATGGCGGCCCCGAGACCAAGCGGCCGCGCCTGGGCGTGCCGCCTAACCCGGAGAGAAGAAATGTTCGCTCGCGCTTTTTTGCTGATGACCGCCGCCGTTTGCGCGGGCAGCCTCCTCGCTCCCGTCGCAGCCTCCGCCGCCGAGATCAAGCCCGCCGTCATCTATGATCTGGGCGGCAAGTTCGACAAATCGTTCAACGAAGGCGTGTTCAACGGCGCGACCAAGTTCACCAAGGAGACGGGGATCAAATTCCGCGATCTCGAGATCCAGAACGAGGCGCAGCGCGAGCAGGTTCTGCGCAAGTTCGCCAAGGACGGCTATTCGCCGATCATGACCGTCGGCTTTCCGTGGGAAACCGCACTGAAGAAGGTCGCCCCGGAATATCCGAAGACCGACTTCGGGATCATCGACGACGTGGTCGACCTGCCCAACGTCCAGTCGATCGTGTTCAAGGAGCATGAAGGCTCGTTCGTGGTCGGGGTGATCGCGGCCGACACGTCGAAGACCGGCAAGGTCGGCTTTGTCGGCGGCATGGACATTCCGCTGATCTCGAAATTCGGCTGCGGCTATGCGCAGGGCGTCAAATACGCCTCCGGCGGCAAGGACGAAGTGTTCGCCAACATGACCGGCACCACGCCCGCGGCCTGGAACGACCCGGTCAAGGGCGGCGAACTCGCCAAGTCGCAGATGGATCGCGGCGCCGACATCGTCTACGCTGCGGCGGGCGGGACCGGCCAGGGCGTTTTGAAGGCGGCGGCGGACGCCGGGCAAGTTCGGAATCGGAGTCGAATTCGAACCAGAACGGCCTCTTCCCCGGCCATGTCCTGACCTCGATGCTGAAGCATGTCGACGTCGCGACCTACAAGTCCTTCATGGACGCCAAGAACGGCGTCTGGAAGCCGGGCGTGCAGGTGCTGGGCCTGAAGGAAGGCGGCGTCGACTACGCGGTCGACGAGAACAACAAGACCATCCTGACCAAGGAAGTGAGGGCCAAGGCCGACCAGGCCAAGGCCGACATCATCTCGGGCAAGATTCAGGTCCACGACTACATGTCCGACAACAAGTGCCCGGCTTGAGCGTCCTCTCCCGGGGCGAAAACGTTTGCATGGGACATCGCGGCCGCGCCCCGGGCTGATCCGGGGACGGCCATGACTCGCGATTCAGGAGGGGTGTCAGGACCATGGGGGACACGGCCCCTCCCGCGATCGAACTGATCGGCGTCGACAAGAGCTTCGGTCCCGTTCACGCCAACGCCAACGTCAATCTCGTCGTCGAGCGCGGGATCATTCACGGAATCGTGGGCGAGAACGGCGCCGGCAAATCGACGCTCATGTCGATCCTCTACGGCTTCTATGAAGCCGACGCGGGCGAAATCCGCGTCAACGGCAAGGCCGTCAGAATTCGGTCCTCGCGCGAGGCGATCAGCCACGGCATCGGCATGGTGTTCCAGCATTTCATGCTGGTGCAGCCGCTCACCGTCCTCGAGAACGTGATGCTGGGCGCCGAGGGCGGGCCGTTCATCGCCAGGGGCGCAAGCGGGATCCGCAAGAAGCTCGGCGAGCTCGGGCGCGAATATGGTCTCGAGGTCGATCCCGACGCGATCGTGGGGGAATTGTCGGTTGGCCTGCAGCAGCGGGTCGAGATCCTGAAGGCGCTGGTGCGCGGCGCCGAGATTCTCGTGCTCGACGAGCCGACCGCGGTGCTGACGCCGGCGGAGGCCGACCAGCTGTTCGAGATGCTGCGCGTGCTGAAGAGCGAGAACAAGACCATCATCTTCATCACCCACAAGCTGCGCGAGATCATGGATCTCACCGACCGCGTCTCGGTGATGCGGCGGGGCGAAATCGTCGCTGACTTCGAAACGGCGATGACCTCGCCGCCCGAGCTCGCCGACGCCATGGTCGGACGCAAGGTGATCCTCAGGATCGACAAGGGCCCCGCTCATCCGGGCCGGATCGCGCTCGAGGCGAGGGACCTCGTGGTGCGCGACGATCGGGGAGTGGTCCGCCTCGACGGCGTCTCGTTCGCCTTGAGAGAGGGCGAAATCCTGGGCGTCGCGGGCGTCGCCGGCAACGGCCAGTCGGAGCTGCTCGAGGCCTTGTCCGGCATCCGGCCTCTGAGCTCGGGCGAGATTCTCATCGACGGCGAGCCGGTTGCGCCGGCGAACCGCAACCCGCACACGGAACGGCTGCTTGGCGTTGGCCACGTCCCCGAAGATCGCCACCGGGTCGGGCTGATCATGCCGTTCGAGGCCTGCGAAAGCGCGATGCTCGGCTTTCACCGTGAGCCCGTCTACGGCAAGGGGTTGTTCTACAGCCGCAGCGCCATCGTGTCGGATGCGGAAAAGAAGATGGACGCCTTCGACGTGCGGCCCCGCGCGCCCTTGCTCAAGACCGCGAACTTCTCCGGCGGCAACCAGCAGAAGATCGTGCTGGCGCGCGAGATCGAACGCAATCCGAAAATCCTGCTGGTCGGGCAGCCGACCCGCGGGGTCGACATCGGGGCGATCGAATTCATCCACAAGCGGATCGTCGCCCAGCGCGACGCGGGCAAGGCAGTGCTTCTGGTGTCGGTCGAGCTCGACGAGATCTTCGCGCTCTCCGACCGGATCATCGTGCTGTGCGGCGGCCGGATCACCGGCGAGCGGCGCCCCGAGGAGACGAATCCGCAGGATCTCGGCCTGCTCATGGCGGGCGTGAGCGAGCGCGCCGCATGAGCGCGCCTCTCAAGCCGTTGCCGGCCTGGGCGGACGTCGCGCTCATTCCGCTGGTCAACGTCGCCGCCGCCTTCGTCATTTCCGGCTTCGTGGTGCTGGCGATCGGCGAAAACCCGCTTCAGGCGGTGCAGAGCCTCATCCTCGGGTCGCTCGGCGATCTGGAGGGGATCGGCTACACCCTCTATTACGCGACGAGCTTCATCTTCACCGGCCTTGCGGTCGCGATCTGCTTCCACGCCGGCTTGTTCAACATTGGCGTCGAGGGCCAGGCCTATATCGCGGGCTTGGGCGCGGCGCTGGTCGCGCTGCATTGCGGCTTCCTGCCGGGCTACACGCTCGCCATTGCGGCCATCATAGGGGCGGCCATTTTCGGCGCCGCGTTCGCCGCGATTCCAGGCTATCTGCAAGCCTATCGCGACAGCCACATCGTCATCACGACGATCATGTTCAACTACATCGCCTCCGCCATCATGGGCTACCTGCTCGTCAACGTGATGCGCAAGCCCGGGCAGATGAACGCGGAGACCGAGCCGTTTCGCGACACCGCGCTCGTGCCCCAGTTTCATGACCTGCTCGCTCATTTCGGGATCAAGTGGCCGGACACGCCCTTCAACCTCTCCTTCCTGCTTGCGCTCCTTTGCTGCCTTGCGGTCTGGCTCATCGTCTGGCGCACCCGCCTCGGCTACGAGATCCGCACCGTCGGCGCCAATCCGACCGCGGCCGTCTATGGCGGCATCTCGCCGGCGCGCGTGACCGTGATCACCACGCTTCTGTCGGGCGCGCTCGCCGGCGGAGTCGTGGCCAACGTCATCCTGGGCGATCAGCATCGCCTCATCCTCGAATTCGTCGGCGGCTTCGGCTTCGTCGGCATCGCGGTCGCGCTGATGGGGCGCGCCCATCCGGTCGGCATCATCCTCGCCGCCATCCTGTTCGGCGTCCTCTATCAGGGCGGCCAGGCGCTCTCGTTCGACATGCCCAAGATCAGCCGCGACATGATCGTCGTCATCCAGGGCCTGGTGGTCCTGTTCGCCGGCGCGCTCGAGCACATGTTCCGCCGGCCGGTCGCGACCCTGCTTGCGCGCCGCACCGCGCAGCCGCCCATCTGACGGGCGGCGCCGATGGGATGGTTCGACGCCTTCATCGTCGTCTTCGCCTCCGGCATGCGGCTCGCCATTCCGCTCATTCTCGCCTGTCTCGCCGGCTTGTGGTCGGAGCGCTCGGGCGTGGTCGACATCGGCCTTGAGGGCAAGATTCTGGTCGGCGCCTTCGCGTCCGCCACGGTTGCGACCTTTACTGGCAGCATGTGGCTCGGCCTGCTCGGCGGCGTCGCCGCGGCCGTGGTCTTCTCTCTCATCCACGGCTACGCCTCGATCGACCAGCGCGCCAACCAGATCGTCTCCGGCACGGCGATCAACATGGTCGCCGACGGCATGACGGCGCTGATCGGCAACGCCATCTGGTCGCAGGGCGGACGCACGCCGCAATTGCCGGAGACCGCCCAGTTCCGGGAAATCGCGCTTCCCTTCGTGAGCCAGATCGGCGCCGTGCCGATCATCGGACCGATCTACCAGGAGCTCATCTCCGACCACGACCTGATCGGCTATATCGCCTTCGCAATGGTCCCCATCACCTACTGGGCCCTTTACAGCACGCGGTTCGGACTGCGCCTGCGGGCGGTCGGCGAGAATCCGGCCGCCGTCGACACCGCGGGCATTTCGGTGCGCGGCCTGCGCTACAGCGCGGTCGTCATCTGCGGCGTGCTGGTGGGACTCGCCGGCGTCTATCTCGCGCTCGGCCAGACCGGTTATTTCCAGCCGCACATGAGCGCGGGGCGCGGCTTCATCGCGCTGGCCGCGCTCGTGTTCGCCAAGTGGCGGCCGTGGCCGGCGCTGGCGACCTGCCTTCTGTTCGGCTTCCTCGACGCAATCGCGATCCGCCTGCAGGGGGCCGTGCTTCCGGTCATCGGCCCGGTCCCGGTGCAGGCGATCGAGGCTTTGCCCTATATCCTCACCGTGGTGCTGCTCGCGGGCTTCATCGGCAAGGCGATCCCGCCGAGAGCGTCGGGGATTCCTTATGTCAAAGAACGCTGAGGCGGCGCTTGACGCCCTGTTCGCCGCGGCAAAAGCCGCGCAGGCCAACGCCTATGCGCCTTATTCGCGCTTCAAGGTCGGCGCGGCGCTGCGCACGCTCGACGGCGCAGTCTTTTCCGGCTGCAATGTCGAGAACGCCGCCTATCCGCAAGGCGCCTGCGCCGAAGCGGGCGCGATCGCCGCGATGGCGCTCGCGGGCAAGCGCGGAATCGCGGAAATCCTCGTCGTCGGCGACGGCGAGGCTTTATGCACGCCCTGCGGCGGCTGCCGCCAGCGCATCCGCGAATTCGCCGAGCCGGGAGCCGCGATCCATATCGCCGGGCCGGAAGGCGTGCGCCGGACGTTCACCCTGAGCCGAGCTTCTGCCGGAAAGCTTTGGACCTGAGCATCTGGCGGTGTGACGAGGCGCTGGGGCCTAACCTCGGAGATCCATCATGAAGGCATGGCGCCTCGAACGTCTCGGCGGAGCTTTCGAGCTCGCCGATTCAGGTCCCAACGGCCGAGCCCGGGCGATGTGGCTTCGCAGGCCGAGGACCTCCACGCTGGCTGCCACATCTGAAGGCGTATGTCGAAGGCGCTCTCCCCTTCTACAGTCCGCCTGAGGGCTGGTTTCCTCCGGGCGGCAACGGCGTCGGAATTATTCATGCGATCGGTCGCGAGGTCTATCACCTGAAGCAAGGCCAGCGCGTTCTCGTCTCTTCGCGCATCGTCACGACATGAGAACGCGCTGGCCCCGCGCAATTCCTGCTCGGCGTCACCGCGGGCATTCCGCCGCGAAGGCGCTTCAGGCCACTGGCGCTCGGACGCTCGCCGAATCAGTGCGCGTCACCGAAATCTTCGGTCACGCCGGTCGAGGGAATCGATTGGGCGCGCCCCGAACAACTGAGCGTGTTGACGCGATTCGCCGTTCCGTTCGGCGGATTCATTCGCGAGGCGCCCGACACAGGGAGATCATTGTCGGAACCGGCGCGACCGGCGCTTACGGGAGCGCGCCGTGCATCTGGCCCTCGCGCTTGGAGCGCGTCGCGTCGTGGCGGCGGGGAGAAACGCCGCCATGCTCGCCGGCTCGAGGCGTACGTGGCCCACGTGTGACGTCCTCGCCCGGAGGCAGGCGAGCGCGATGGCGCGCGGCTTCGAACCGCAAGCGGCGGCGGCGCGGCGCTTGCGTTCGACATGGTCGGCAATGCGCGCGATCCCAACGCCACCCTCGCGGCTTTGCACTCCCTGCGTCGAGGCGGAAGGCTGGTGCTGATGGGCAGCATGGCCGTCCCCTTGCCGATCCCCTATCTGGAGGTGATGCTGAACGACATCGAGATTCTCGGGCAGTTCATGTATCCGCAAAACGCCCTCATGCGGCTCTGCGAGCTGGCGCGTTCGGAGCTCCTCGATTTTCGCGCGATCCGAACCCGAGTCTTCGCCTTTGCGGCGCTGCCTGAGGCGATGGAGGCGGCTTCGAAAGTCAGCGGCCTCGAATGATCGTGGTCGCGCCGTCATAAATGACGATCGGGCGCGTTGACTCGACGGACGCCCGCAAGGCGACCCGCCGGCGGCTTCCGGAGGCGGAAACACGTGGCTTTGAGACGTGGACGCCGCCATCGCGGCGCTCAAGGCCCGCGGCCTCGATTCGCTGCCGCCGCTCGCCATCGTGCTGGGCTCCGGCCTTGGCCCCTTTGCCGACGAGGCGCGGGACGCAGTCGCCATCCCGTACGTCGACATTCCGGGCTTTCCGGTTCCGAGCGTCGAGGGCCATGCCGGGCGGCTCGTGGCGGGCATGATCGAGGGAAAGAGGGTCGCGCTGTTTCAGGGGCGCGGCCACTATTACGAGCGGGGCGATGCGGGCGCGATGCGGATCGCGATCGACGCGTTCCGCGCGCTGGGCGGCGAGACGCTGCTGCTCACCAACGCCGCCGGCGGCCTCAGACAGGAATGGCGCCCGCCGGCTTTGGTCGCGATCGCCGACCACATCAACTTTTCGGGCGCGAACCCGCTCATCGGCTATTCCGGGGCGGACCGTTTCACGCCGCTGACCAAGGCTTATGACGAAAAGCTGAGGGCTCAGCTCCACGAGGCGGCGAGAGGCGCGGGCGTCGAACTGCACGAGGGCGTCTATATGTGGTTCTCCGGCCCGAGCTTCGAGACGCCGGCCGAGATTCGCGCCGCGCGAATCCTCGGCGCCGATCTCGTCGGCATGTCGACCGTGCCCGAAGTTATCCTGGGCCGCCGCGCGGGCCTGCGCTGCGCCGCGGTCTCCGTCGTCACCAACTACGCCGCGGGTCTCTCCGGCGGCGATCCGAGCCACGAGGAGACGCAGGCGGTCGCGGCTCAGGCCGCCGAGAACTTCAAGCGCCTGTTGCGCGGCTTCATCCAGCCTATCGGCCGCAAGCGGGATGATCCTCCCCCAGGAAATCATTCGCGCCAAGCGCGACGGCCAGGCTCTGAGCGCGGGCGAGATCGGCGACTTCATCGCGGGCCTCACAAGCGGCGCGGTCACCGAGGGACAGGCGGCCGCCTTCGCCATGGCCGTCTTCTTCCGCGGCATGTCGCTCGACGAGCGGGTCGCCCTGACGCGGGCGATGACCCGCTCGGGCTCGACCCTCGACTGGCGCGAGGCTCATCTCGACGGCCCGATCCTCGACAAGCACTCGACCGGCGGGGTCGGCGACAATGTCTCGCTGATGCTGGCGCCGATGCTCGCGGCCGCGGGCGCCTATGTGCCGATGATCTCCGGACGCGGCCTCGGCCACACCGGCGGCACGCTCGACAAGCTCGATTCGATTCCCGGCTACACGAGTCAGCCGGACCTCGCATTGTTCAGAAACGTGGTCAGGCAGGCGGGTTGCGCGATCATCGGCCAGACGGAAGATCTCGCGCCGGCGGACCGGCGCCTCTACGCCATCCGCGACGTCAGCGCCACGGTCGAATCGGTCGCGCTCATCACCGCCTCGATCCTGTCGAAGAAGCTGGCCGCCGGGCTTCAGGGACTGGTCATGGATGTCAAAACCGGTTCCGGCGCCTTCATGACGACGCTCGAGGGATCGCGGGAGCTTGCGACCAGCATCGCGGCCGTCGCCAGCGACGCCGGCCTGCCAACCGTCTCGCTCATCACCGACATGAACGAGCCGCTCGCCAGCGCCGCCGGCAATGCGGTCGAGATCATGAACGCTGTCGACTATCTGACCGGCAAACGGCGCGATGCGCGCCTCGATCGGGTGACGATGGCGCTCGGCGCCGAGCTTCTCGCGCTCTCTGGCCTCGCCCGCGACGTCGAGGCGGGCCAAGCCGCCTTGAAACGCGCGCTGGACTCTGGCGCGGCGGCGGAGCGGTTCGAGCGCATGGTCGCCGCGCTCGGCGGACCCAGGGATTTCGTTGCGCGCGCGCACGGGCTTCTGCCCCGCGCGCCGGTCCTCGTCGAGGCGACGCCCGCGAGGCCCGGCTTCGTCGTCGAAATCGATGTGCGCGCGGTCGGGCTCGCGGTGGTCGAGCTTGGCGGCGGCCGGGCGCGCGCCGCCGACGCGATCGATCCCGCGGTCGGCCTGACCGAGCTTGCGCCGATCGGGGCGGAGGTCGGCCCCGACTTGGCCCTCGCGCGCGTGCATGCGCGAAGCGCCGCCGACGCGGAGGCCGCCGTCAAGCGCCTCCGCGCCGCCTATCGCCTGGGCGAGGCCCGGCTTTCGCATGGCGACCCCGTGATCGAGCGGATCGCCGGGACGCCGTAAGACCGCAGCTGGCGGTGAAACCCGCCGACTGCGGTTTCGTCGCTATGTCGCCCGCGTGGAGTAGAAACGGCGCGGCGAACCGCGCCGTCGTTGGTTGATCAGTCGGTCTTTTGCGCCATCGCCTTGTTGATCGCGTCGACCTCCTTTTTGAAGGAGTCGAAATCGTACATATTGCCGTTTAACTCGGTGCTCCATTTGCGGGTCAACGCCGCCGCGGCGACCGCTTCTTTGATCTGGTCGTCGGTCGCGCCCAGCCGCTTCGCGTTCATAGTGTGGGCGTAGATACAGTACACGCAGGGGATCTGCGCCGCGACCCCGAGCCCGATCAGTTCCTTGGTCTTGGCGTCCAGCGCTTTCGGTCCAAACACCGCGCCGTATTCCTGCATCGCAGGACCCAAGCTGTCCGGGGGCGCGATGGCCTTGAAGAAGTTCGGCGCGTCTTGAGCGTTCGCGCTTTGACTGGGCGCTACGAGCGGCAGGATGCTGAGCGCGAGAGTCGCAAGAAAAATTTTCATACGTTCTCTCCTGTTTCTATGAAGTGTTGAAAATACACTGAACCGGCAATGAGCATCTCGGGCCGCCTAATCTTCGCGGCGCTCCGGCTGTTGCACTGGAGTCCCGCACCCGCTCCGATGCGCGGCGGCGATGGCCCAAAGCGACGAGAGCAACAGCGCGTCTAACGCGAAAGTCAATAGGTATTTCTACCTACGTGGTCGCTTCGAAGCCGCTTGGCGTGGAGGCGCGTGCGGCATAGGTTTCATGGCTTGCCGACGAGCATGGCGCCTGCGCACCGACGACGCCCGTTCGTCCGACAAGGCCGTTGCGAGTTCAACCTCCCAATGACTCTCCTTCTCGCCATCTCCGGATGGGACCCGAAGACGTGGCGGCGACGGCTCGAAGCGCTCATGCCGTCGCGAGCGATCGTGATGCCGGACGAATCGTTCGACCGCGCGTCGGTCCGCTATGCGCTCTCCTGGCGCCATCCGCCGGGCGCGCTCGAGGACCTTCCGGGCCTTCGCGCGATCGTCTCGCTCGGCGCCGGCGTCGATCATCTCTTCGCCGATCCCGCCTTGCCGAATAAGCCGATCGTGCGCGTGGTCGACCCGGACCTCACCGACCGCATGGGCGAGTGGGTCGTCATGCACGCGCTCGTTCACTTGCGGCAATTGCGCCGTTACGAACGCCAGCAGCGCGAGCGCCTCTGGGAGGACGACGACCGGCAGCCCAAGGCCGGCGATGTCCAGATCGGCGTGCTCGGATTGGGCGTCATGGGCAGGGACGCCGCGGCGAAGCTCAAGGCGCTGGGCTTCAAGGTCGCCGGATGGAGCTTGAGCCCGAAAGACCTTCCCGGAATCGCCTGCTTCTCCGGCGCGGAGGGTTTGAAGCGCCTGCTCGCCGAAACCGACATGCTGGTCGTGCTGCTGCCGCTCACGGAAGCCACGCGCGGGATCGTGAGCGCGCCTCTCATCGCAGGGCTTAGGCAGGGCGGGCCACTCGGCGGGCCGGTCCTCATCAACGCCGGACGCGGCGGCCTGCAGGTCGAGGCCGACATCCTGGCCGCCCTCGATTCCGGCGCGCTCAAAGGCGCCTCGCTCGACGTGTTCGAGCGCGAGCCGCTGCCGAAAGACTCGCGCCTATGGACGCATCCGGCAGTCTATGTCAGCCCGCACAATGCGGCGATCTCGTCGCCGGAAGCGGTCGCCGCCTTTGCCGTCCGCACGATCGAGGCGCTCGAACGCGGCGAGCCGCTCGCCCACGCCGTCGACCGGCGCCGCGGCTATTGAGAAAGGGGACGCCGGACATTCGCCAACCTCCGGGAATCCCGCTATTCTGCGCCTCGAAGGCAAGAAGCCGGGAGGGAAGACATGCTCTGGGGGATCGATCCGCTGCTCACTGCGGACCTGCTCTACGCCTTGCGACGGATGGGGCACGGGGACGAGATCGTCGTCGTCGACACCAATTTCCCCGCCAATTTCGACCGCGATGTCCACCGCCTTCGGCGAGCCGATCCCGCTCGCCGGCGTCAATGGCGCCCGCGCGGTCGAGGCGATCCTGTCGGTGATGCCCCTCGACACATTCGTGCCCGATCCGGCGTGCCGCATGGAGATCGTCGGCGACCCAGCCGCCGTTCCGCCGGTGCAGCGCGAAGTGCAGCAGGCGGTCGACCGCGCGGCGAGCAAACACGTGCCCTTGCAGGGCGTCGAGCGGTTTGCCTTTTACGAGCGCGCCAAGCACGCCTTCGCCATCGTCGCCACCGGCGAACGGCGCTTTTACGGCTGCTTCATCTTCAAGAAGGGCGTCGTCCCGCCGGAGTAAGGCGCGCTCTACCCGAGCCAGCCCTGAAGCGCGATCCCCGCGAAGAGAATGAGCCCCGCGTCGCGGTTGGAGCGAAAGAGCCTCAGCGCCGTCGGCGGATCCGCGCCTTCGACCTGGCGAACCTGCCAGGCGAGATGCGCCGCATAGGCGAGCCAGCCGATCAGCGCGATGAAGCCCCCGCCCACGGTCTCGATGGCGATCAGCGCCAGCGCCGCGGCGGCGGCGTAGAAGAGCCCAATTCCAAGCTTGACGCGCGAGCCGAACAGGCGGGCGGTCGAGCGGATGCCGACGATGGCGTCGTCGCGCGCGTCCTGCAGCGCATAGATCGTGTCGTAGCCGATCGTCCAGGCGAAGGCGGACGCGTAGAGCAGGACGGGCGCGAGCGCGAGGCTCCCGAAGGTCGCGCTCCAGCCGATCAGCGCTCCCCAGGAGAAGGCAAGTCCAAGAGTAGCCTGCGGCCAGGAGGTCACCCGCTTCATCATCGGGTAGATCGCGACGATCCCGAGCGAGGCGATCCCGAGCGCGATCGAGAAACGGTTGAAGCACAGGAGCGCCGCGAGACCGATCAGCGCCTGAACGATCAGGAACGTTGCGGCGGCGCGAATCGTGACCCGCCCCGAAGGCAGCGGACGATTGCGCGTGCGTTCGACCCTGGCGTCGAGCTTGCGGTCGAGAATGTCATTATAGGTGCAGCCCGCGCCGCGCATGGCGATCGCGCCGATCAGAAACAGAACGAGATGCCAGAGGTTCGGGCCTCGATGGAGGGCAAGGCCCGCGAGCGCCGCCGACTGCCAGCAGGGAGCGAGCAAAAGCTCCCATCCGATGGGCCGGTCGAGACGGGCGAGCTGAACGAAAGGAAGGGCGAAATCCGGAGTGAGCCGCAGGACCAGGCTCGCCGGCCGGGCGTCCGGCAGGCGCGCCGCTTGCTGCGGCGCGGCGCTCAAAGGGGTCCGGTCGGCAACGGCTGAGCCTGGGGACCAGCGCCCTCGGCCGCCTGCTCCTTCATCTTCTTCATCTCCGCCGCGACCTTGCACGCCTTCGCGTTGAAGCCTGCGTTCTTGGCGTGATGTTCCTTGAGCTGGCTGATCGCTTCGTCGGGGAACGAGCACCAGTCCTTGTTTTTTTCCATGTAGGCGATCAGCGCCGATTCGGCGCGAATGAGCCCCCCTGACTTCGCGCAAAACGCCGCCGGGTCCATCGGCTTGCCATGAAAGGTCGCGGCGAAGTCGTTCACGACCTTGAGCTGCGTATTGCGCGCCTCGGCAAGCTTCTGCATGTCGGCGCCGCAATCCGCATAGGCCGATCCGGCCAGTCCAAAGGCCACCAGAAGCGCCATCGCCGACGCTGACCGCCGTTTCCCATTCACAGTCGCCAACCCCGAGTCGCACAAGCCCAATTCGCCCGCACAAACCTCAAGAAAAAGGCAAAAGCGCGGCTATGAGCCTGTTCGAGCCTCATTTCCGATCGGCCAGGCGGTCGAGGCCGGCGCCTACGCCCAGGCGCGGGAGGCGTAGTCGATGGCGTAGCGGGACGGGGCCGAAGCGATCGCCGCCATCCCGGCCAGGACCGCATCCGCCCGCATGACGAGCCGGGTCGGAATGCGCTTGGCCAGGCCGTCGACCGGCGCCTTGGCCTCGAAGGCCGTGCGAAACGCGGCCTCGTCGAGAAAATCGACCACTCTCGGCAGGACCCCGCCGGAGAGCGTGAGCCCGCCCGTCGCCACGAAGGTCACCGCCATGTCGCCGGCGAACCGGGCGACGATGTGCCAGTAGAGCCTGAGGCTCTGAGCCTCATCGCCTCGCGGGTCGGCCAAAGCCGCGGCGGTCACCGCCTGCGGCTCGTCGCGGGGATCGGGGGCTCCGCGTCCCATCATGCGCGCGCGATGGACCCGTGCGAGGCCGGCGCCGGAAATGACGCTCTCGCTGGTGATGCGCCCGTGCGCGCGCTCGAGATGGGGCCAGAGCGCGAATTCTTCCGCCGAGGCCGGCCCGAAGTCGATGTGGCACGCCTCCGACGACACCGGGGCGAAACGTCCCTCGGCCTCGACCAGCGCGGCGACCCCGAGGCCGGTGCCCGGTCCGAGAATCACCTGCGGGCCATGCGCCCCGAACTCGAGCGGGCCGATCCGCCGCGCCCAGGCCTTGGGGATCGCCGGCAGGGACAGAGCCTGCGCCTCGAAATCGTTGAGCAGCAGCCCTTGGGCGAGGCCTGCGCGCCGCGCGGTCTCGGCGCCGTCCATGACCCAGGGCGCATTGGTGAGCTTGAGCGTCCGCCCGACCACCGGCCCGGCGCCGCAGGCGATCATCGAGCGAGGCCGGGCCGCAAGCTTCGGCGCGGCCGCTTCGATCGCCTCGGGCAGCCCGGGGTAATCACCCGTCGCGAGATGCACGACCGGCCCCAGCGGCGCGCCGGGCTCGGGCTGAAGCGCGAAGCGGACGTTCGTGCCGCCGGTGTCGCAGAGGAGCGCCGGAAAGGGGAACGCGAAGTCGCTCATGAGCGCCATAAACGCAAGACGCGGGGCCCATGGTCAAGGGCAAGCGCGACACGATCGGAACTCGAAACTCGTTCAGATTATGAACAGAAAGAGAACCAATGTGATTCGAAGCCGTCCACAGAAGATCGCGCTCTCACCCAAAACTCGTGTTTCGACCCCGCGTGATCCGTCTTAGTTTCACGCGAGCAAGACAGTCAACGGCATGACGAGATTTACATTCTGTGAGTTTTTCGCGGGCGGCGGAATGGCGCGGGCAGGGCTCGGCGCTTCCTGGCGCTGCCTGTTCGCCAACGATTTCGATGCGAAGAAGGTTTCGGCCTACAAGGCGAACTGGGGCGCGGACCAGATCACGCACTGCGACGTCGCCCATCTCGCAACGTCTGACCTTCCGACCGGGGCCGTCGATCTCGTTTGGGCGTCGTTTCCCTGCCAGGACCTCTCACTCGCTGGCGGCTACCGCGGTCTTGGCTGCGAGGATAGCGACTCACGAACCCGGTCCGGCGCCTTTTGGCCTTTTTGGAAGCTGGTGCGGGACCTCGTTGAACACGGCCGGGCTCCAGGGACGATCGTCCTGGAAAACGTGTTTGGATGTCTAACGTCGCACGGGGGCCGAGACTTCGCCGCGATCGCATCGGCGCTGTCGGATCTGGATTATAGCTTCGGAGCGACAGTTATCGACGCATCTCATTTCGTCCCGCAATCGCGGCCTCGCGTGTTCTTCATTGCGGCTCACAGAGACCAGGCGATTCCAAAGTTCCTGGCTGGCTCGGGGCCACAGGAACTCCTGCACCCGAACGCGCTTGTTCACGCCTATGAGCGAATACCGGCGCAAGCGAAAAGAAAATGGGTGTGGTGGGATGTTGCGCGGCCCGCGACGCGGAACTCGGTGTTCGCGGACGTTATCGAGGACGAGCCTGCCAGCGTCCTGTGGCATACCCCCGCCCAGACGGATTACCTTCTTCAGCTGATGTCGCCGCTCAATCGACGAAAAGTCGACGACGCGATGAGGTCCGGGCGCAGCGCCGTCGGCTCCGTCTATCGGCGCACTCGGCCGGACGAATACGGCGTAAGCCGCCAGCGAGCCGAAGTGCGCTTCGACGATATCGCCGGATGCCTTCGAACTCCTGCGGGCGGCTCCTCTCGCCAGACAATACTGGCGGTCGAAGGCAAGCGCGTGAGGTCGCGGCTGTTGTCCCCGCGCGAAGCGGCGCGGCTCATGGGGTTGGGAGACGATTACCTCCTTCCCGAGCGCTACAACGACGCCTATCACATCTGCGGCGATGGCGTTTGCGTGCCGGTCGTGCGGCACATCGCGGCGCATATTCTTGAGCCGATACTCAACGAGAATAGGGTCGCAGAAACGGTCGCGGCTGAATAGAGTGGCGATCGATCGGCCCTTCCCTCGGAATGCGGTTCACACGTCGACGAACGATGCCGGCTGCTCCATGTTTTGTGACCTCGACCAAGCGCCGATTTGCGAGCCGATTGACGGGATTCGCTCCCGCAGAGGGCGCCGCCCGCGACAATTGATGCTGAGGGTCGCAGTTCGGGCGAAAGGCGCGTGACCTACGACCGCTCGGCGGTCATGCGCGCGGTCAAGTCGCGCGACACCGGGGCGGAGCGGGCGGTGCGCGCGCTGCTGCGCCCAATCGCGTCCGGCTACCGGCTGAACCGCGACGACCTGCCGGGCAAGCCCGACATCGTTTACATCGGGCGGAAGCTCGCGATCTTCGTCCACGGCTGCTTCTGGCACGGGCACGACTGCGCGCGCGGCGCGCGCATGCCGAAAGCCAACGCCGACTACTGGGCGAGCAAGATCGCCCGCAACCGGGCGCGCGACGAAAAAACGCTCGCCGCCTACGCCGCGATGGGCTGGCGAACGCTCGTCGTCTACGAGTGCGAGCTCAAGGACAAGGCCCGGCTCGGCCCCCGCCTCGCGGCGGCCCTGCGCCCGCGGTAAAGCGCTCCGGGCTCAAGCGGAATTGCTGGAAGGGCGGCGTCGAGGAGCCAGGGATGGCGCGGGCGCATTCTGGAGGCGAGTTCCTTTCACCGCTTGGCGCGCTCATAGGCGTTGGTGATCGGCTCGAGCGGCGGATCGGTGAGCGTGATCCGGCCGTCCAGACCCAAATCGAAGCTCGCGACATTGATCGTCTCGCCGACCTGGTCGAGCGCGACGTCCTTGGCGAACAGGGTCCGGACTTGCGGATTGAGACCGGTGATTTCGACCCGCACCGGAATCGACGTCAGGCCCTTTGCGAGCTCCCGGTCGGAATAGAGATTGACCCCGACATCATAATGACCGGGCGCGATGCAGCGGATCGTGGTCGTTTCCTTGTTCGATTCCGACTGCGCGACCGAGCCGTCGGCGAGCGCGATCTCGGACGTCGAATAGCCCAGGCTGTCGCGGTCGAGGGAGGCGCATCCAACCTCGCGCGAGCCATAAAAGACCGGCTTCTTCTCGGGTCCGACGAGCCAGAGGTCGACATCCGAATCGAGCTCGACCTTCCAGTCGGCGGTGATCAGGAACTCGGCCTTCGGCTTGACGCCGTCGATTCTCGCCCTGGTCGGCGCCACCGCGACGATGACCACCGACAGGATGCAGAGGAGAAGATCGGCAAGCCCGATCCAGATGGACGAGCGGTCAGGCGTCATTCATCGGCCTCACGTTCAAAGGGAGGGCCCGCGTCGCGGGCCGGGAAGCGTTTTTCTGCGTGACGCAATGGCTTCGGAGCCTGCGAGCAGCGGGCCGCGAGGCGTCGGCGCCAATCGAGCGTTTCGGCGGGGCGAAGTTTCCCTTTTGCGGGTCGCCGGCGCCGGCCCGATTCCGGGCCGCTCTCCGTCCTCAAAAGCGGCGCCATCGGCGTCAGCCGTTTCTGACGCACATGACCTTGATGAACTCCCCGGGCGCCAAGTTGCGGAATGTCGCGTTTTTGCCGAGATCCTGCTGAGCCTCGATCCCGCACCACAGCTCGTTTGAGACTTGCCCGATAATTTCCTTGTCCCGCGAAAACCCCGGCTCGGGCCCGCAGTCCTGCGGCGACATGCCGGCGATGCAGATCATGGCGACGATGTTGAAGGTCATCGGGTCTCGCTCCTGTTGAGGGATCTTGTCTTTCGCGGGTTGAGGCTTTCGCGGGTTGAGGCTTGGCGCCTTGGCCGTCAGCCTCGCTTCTCCCGCCTCGGCGTGATCCCCATGAGGGCGCCGATCATGTCGAGGCCGACCCTGAGCCGGTCGGAGATCACGGCGTCGGCCCGCCAGGGGGTCGCGAGCTCGGGGACGAAGCCGCGGCAGTCGCGCACGCCGGCGCCTTCGATGACGATCCGGGTCACGATCGGCCAGGCGTGCGGGCCGGCCCGGTCCTCGGCGGCCCTGAGCCTGTCGCGGGCGTGGAGGGCGATGTCGGACTGGGGCAGGCCGGCGCGGGGGCCGAAGCCGGTCGAGCCCAGCCGCTCGGGCGCGACCGCGCGCAACTGGTCGAACCTCGCCCGCTGATGGGTGCGGCGCAGGGATTCGCCAACCAGCCAGCGGATGTCGTTGAGCTTGGTATCGTGCGGCGCGAGCAGCCGGTTGGCGCGCATCGTGTCGAACGGATCGAGAAAGCGGCGGGTGCGGTCGGCGCCGATCGTGGGAGTTTCGCCGGCGTCGCTGGCGCGGGCGAGGCGCTCGGGGGTCGCGTCGAGCCGCTCCTGGACGGCGTCGAGCAGTTCCTTGGGCGATTTGTGCGCGGGGCGGGTCGGCTTGCGGGGGCGTTTCACTTGAAGAGCTCCGCCAGTTCCGCCTCGAGTTCGATGAGTTCCGCGCCGAGCTCGGCGAGCTTCATCAGCTCCGCCGCGTCGGCCCAGCGCGTCCGGACCCCCACCTCCGCCAGTTCGGCGCACAAAGCCGCGGGCGAACTGCACCAGGACTGCTCGATGATCGGGGGGACGAACGTCGGAACCCCCCGCTTGTTGACCGGGACGTCCGCGGGCGGGCGCTTGTGAAAGCGGCGAAGGTCCTTGAGGTGGCGGGCGGAAGAGCGCATGGCCAGCGCCCGGTCGGTGTCGGCTTTCGGCGGCCGGCGGCGGGGTGGATTGGACCCGGTCATGAGCTTGCCCTTTCTCTTCTGGGGTGTTATGTTCCCGTTTTGTTCATTATTGTGGTAATCCGAATTTCATGTCAAGTTCTTTCGTTTTTTTGAATTGCTGTTTTTCGGAAACTAGGTTAATTTCCGAAAACGGGCTGGTCCCGGTGTGAGTTCGGCCGCCCCGTCCGGGCCTCCGGCGCGCGGGATTGGCGTCACTGTCATTCGCCTGGGAAACAAGGAGGATTTTCACCCTTGACCGTCGACTGGATCCGCATCGGTCTGAAACGGACCGGCAAAACCCGCAGCGGCCTCGCCAGGGCGCTCGGGCGCTCGCCTTCCGCCGTCACCGACCTTCTCAATGGCCACCGCCGCCTGCGCGCCGACGAGATCGCAACCGTGTCCGAATATCTCGGCATCGAGCCGCCGCGGCTCATCGGAGGCGGGCCGCCGCGGCCGCCCGCCGCGCCCCTCGTCGGCTATGTCGGCGCGGGAGCGGTCGCGCATTTCTACGCCGACGGCCAGGGGCCGTTCGACGAGGTCGACGCGCCGCTCGACTCGAAGCCGACCACGGTCGCGGTGCAAATCCGCGGCCATTCGCTGGGCGTATTGTTCGACAACTGGCTCGTCTTCTACGACGACATCCACAACCCCGCGGACGACAGTCTGGTCGGAAAAATGTGCGTCTGCGGCCTCACCGACGGGCGGGTGCTGATCAAATCGCTGAAGCGCAGCCCGCAGACGGGTCTATGGAATCTTCTGTCCAACACCGAGCCGCCGATCTACGACGTCGGCCTCGACTGGGCGGCGCCGGTGCGCGAAATGCGGCCACGGTGAGTTGAGCCCCGTCTGGGCGTGAGCATGACCGGCGTCCCCTCGGCGCTCGAGATCGCGCGCGCCCTCATCCGCTTTCCCTCGGTGACGCCGGCCGACGAAGGCGCCCTGCCCTATTTGCGCGATCTGCTTGCGAAAGCCGGTTTTGCCGCCGAACTGGTCACGTTCGAAGCGCCGGGAACGCCCGCGGTCCTGAATCTTTACGCCCGGTTCGGCTCGGGCTCCCCCAATCTCGTCTTCGCCGGCCACACCGACGTCGTGCCGCCTGGCGATGCGTCGCGCTGGCGGTTCGACCCGTTTAAGGGCGAGATCGCCGATGGCGAGCTCTGGGGCCGAGGCGCCTGCGACATGAAGGGCGGCGTCGCCGCGTCCATCGCCGCCGCCTTGCGCTTCATCGCGAAGGGCGGGTTCGCCGGCTCGATCAGCTTCCTCCTGACCGGCGACGAGGAAGGGCCGGCGGTGAACGGCACGGTCAAGCTCGTCGACTGGGCGCTCGGCCGGGGCGAGCGTTTCGACCATTGCGTGCTCGGCGAATCGACGTCCGTCGAGGCGGTCGGCGACACGATCAAGCACGGCCGGCGCGGTTCCCTCAACGGGCGGATCACGATCCGAGGCCGTCAGGGCCATGTCGGCTATCCGCATCTCGCCGACAATCCGCTTCGGGCGCTCGCGCCGGTGATGACCGCGCTCCTCGAGCCGCCGCTCGACAAAGGAAACGCCGATTTCGAGCCCTCGAATCTCGAAGTCGTCTCGGTGGATGTCGGCAATCCGGCGTTCAACGTCATCCCGGGCGAAGCGCGGCTCAGGTTCAACATCCGCTTCAACGATCTCTGGACGCCCGAAACGCTTCGCGCCGAGATCGAGCGCCGGGTCGCGGCGGCGGACAAGGAGAAACGCGCGACGCTCGCCTTCGCGCCGACCAACGCGGTCGCCTTTCTCACCAAACCCGGGCCGTTCACCGATCTCGTCGCCGCCGCGGTCCGCGACGTGACCGGGCGGACGCCCTCGCTCTCGACCGGCGGGGGCACCTCCGACGCGCGCTTCATCAAGAACGCCTGCCCGGTCGTCGAGCTCGGCCTCGTCAACGCCACCATCCACGGCGTCGACGAGCGCGTCGCCCTCGCCGATCTCGAGGCCTTGTCGCAGATCTACGAGCGCGTGCTGGAGCGCTATTTCGGTCCGGTCCCGCCGTAGTCCACCCGCACCAGATAAAGCCCATCGGCCGGGGCCACCTGGCCGCAGCGGCGGCGGTCGGCGGCCTCGAACGCATCCCTGAACTCGCTCACGCTCCAGCGGCCCGAACCGACCTCGACCAGCGAGCCCACCATCGAACGCACCTGGCGATGCAGGAACGAGCGCGCGCTCGCCTCGAACAGAATCTCGTCGCCCTCGCGCCTGACGTCGAGCCTGTCGAGCGTGCGAATCGGCGATTTCGCCTGGCACTGCGAATCGCGGAAGGTGGAGAAATCGTGCTTGCCCGTGAGCGCGCGCGCGGCCTCCTGCATGGCCGCCGCGTCGAGCGTGGGTTTCACCCGCCAGGCGCGGCCCCCCTCGAGCGTCAGCGGAGCGCGGCGGTTCATGATGCGATAAAGATAGTGGCGGGCGACAGCGCTGTGGCGCGCGTCGAAATCGGCGGCGGCGCGCTCGGCGCCGACGATCGCCACCGGATTGGGATGAAGGAGCGCGTTGAGCCCCTCCTGAAGCCGGAACGGCGCCCAGTCGCGCTCGAGGTCGACATGGGCGACCTGCGCAAGCGCATGCACGCCCGCATCGGTGCGCCCGGCGCCGTGGGCGGTCGCGTTCTCGCCGGTCATGGCGAAGATCGCTCCTTCCAGCGCCTCCTGGACCGAAAGGCCGTTCGCCTGCCGCTGCCAGCCGGCGAACGGGCCGCCGTCATATTCGAGCGTGAGCTTGAAGCGCGGCATTCGGATCCGTGGCGGAGGCGCGGCGGGGCGCGGCGGCGATCGCTTCGTCGAGAACCTCGTAGATGCGCGGATCGCCGCATCGGGCGACATTGAAGCGCAGGCACGAGAGCGCTTCATCCGAGGCGCTGAACGCGGGCCCCGGCGCGAACATGACCTTCCGCGAGAGGGCGTGGCGCGCAACGTCGGCGGCGGCGACGCCGTCCGGCAGGCGCGCCCAGACATAGATGCCGGCGCGCGGCTCGATCCAGGGGCTAAGGCCATGGCGGCGCAGGGCCTGGAGCGTGCGGCCCATCGCGTCGGCGAGCTTCCGCCGCAAGGCTTCGAGATGGCGCCGGTATCCGCTCTCGATCAGGACGCGATGGAGAATCGCGGCGCCGGTCGCGCTGTTGCCCATGGAGGTGGCGAGCTTGAGGTCGACGATCGGCCCGATCCAGTCCTGGCGCGCGGCGATATAGCCGGAGCGCATCGCCGCGCCCACGGCCTTGGTGGCGCTGCCGACCTGGACGACCCGGCGGAGGCCGTCGAGCCCGGCGAGCCGGGTCGAGGGCTCGACCTCGAAGTCGGCGAATGTGTCGTCCTCGAGAATAAGGACGTCGTGCTCCTCGGCGAGACGGAGCACGCGATGAACGGTCGCGGGCGAAGAGACGGCGCCGGTCGGGTTTTGCAACCCTCCGCTGGTCAGATAGAGCCGCGGCTTCCGTTCGGCGAACAGCCGTTCGAGGGCGGCGGCGTCGGGCCCGTCGGGGGTCATCGGGACCGTGACGCTCTCGACGCGATTGGCCCTGAGAAGGGAATGGAAATTGAAATAGCAGGGGTCGTCGACGACCACCGTGTCGCCCGGGCTCAACAGAAAGCGGCAGACGAGATCGAGCGCCTGCGAGCACGAATCGGTCACCACGATGCGGCCGGGGTCGACGAGCACGCCGCGCTCGGCGAGGCGGACGGAGAAGAAGCGCCGCAACGGCTCATGGCCGAGCGGTTCGTCATATTGGCGCCGCCGCCCGGGATCCTCGCGCGCCGCGAATCTCAGCGCGCGCTGGACGCCGAGATCGAGCACCCAGGAATCGGGCAGCCACCCCGCGCCCGGACAGAGGAAATCGGGCGAGCCGATCATGGCGTGCCGGTTGATCCAGGATGGGTCGATGGCGGGCTCGGGCGGCGGGCCGGCCGCCGTCAGGGTCAGGGGCCGCGCCGCGCCAGCGACGAAGAAGCCCGAGCCGCGGCGCGCGACCACCGCGCCCTCGGCCGCGAGCCGGTCGTAGGCTTCGACGACGGTCGATTTCGACACGTCGAGCTTGGAGGCGAGCTCGCGCACCGAGGGGAGCCGGGCGCCGCGCGCGAGCGCCCGGGTTCCGATGCGGTCGCGAATGAAGGCCGCGGCCATTTCGACTCGGGACTGCGGCCGGTCATCCATGTGGGCGAGTTCCAACTGTACAGCCAGTGGTTCGGTACACTTTGGTCGAACTGTACCGAACTGTCTCTGGCGGCGCAAGCCAGAGTGCGAGATTCTCATCCGTGAAAGCGAAGATTCTCTTCCGTGACAGGATGCGAACCCATGAGTCCCGACAGCCCTCTATGGCGGACAATCGGCGCTCGCGCGACGCGAGCGGCGACCTGGCCGTTCCGCGTCGCCGCGGCGCGAGCGACGCTTCGAGAATTGGCCAATATGGACCGCCGCGAACTCGCCGACATCGGCCTCAGCCCGAGCGACCTGCGCGACGCCTCCGCGCTGGCGCTCGACCGTGATCCGGGCGAACTGCTGGCGCGCCGCGCCCGCGAGCGGCGCCGCGCCGCCTGCGGGCAACCGGCGTCTTTTCCGGACGCCCGTTCGCCGCTCGACGATCCGGAAGACCGGCCGCGTCGGAACCCGCCGCCGTCGCGGCCAGAACCGAAGCGGATGAAGCGAGCCGAGGCCCTCGTCAGAACAGGCTGAGCTGAGCGCCGGCGCCGGCCGGCTCAAGCGCGGGCTTGCGGAAGAGATCGGTGCGCAAAGCTCGCCGCGTCTCGAAATAGCCCAGGCGCCGCGCGGCCATCTCGAACCTGCGCCCGATCATCCAGGCGTAGGGTCCCGAGCCCGCCATCCGCTTCCCCCATTGGGCCTCGTAGTCCTTGCCCTCGCGCATCGACTGCATGAGGGAGACAGCGCGCTTGAGCCGGTCAGGGTAGTGGACCTGCAGCCATTCGCGGAACATGTCGCGCAATTCGCCGGGCAGCCTCAAGACCACATAAGCAGCCTCGCGCGCGCCGGCGGAATAGGCGCGGGTGAGGATCGTCTCCAGCTCCTCGTCGTTGATCGCCGGAATGACCGGCGCGGCCATGACCCCCGTCGGCACGCCGGCGTCGTTCAGCTTTTCGATCGCCTCGAGCCGCTTTTCCGGCGTCGGGGCGCGCGGCTCCATCTCGCGGGCGAGCTTGCGGTCGAGGGTGGTCACCGAGACAAAGACCTTGACCAGGCCGTCCCGCGCCATCGGCGCGAGCAGGTCCAGGTCGCGCAGGATGAGATTCGACTTGGTGACGATGGAGAGCGGGTGGCGGGCCTCGGCCAGCGTCTCGATCAGCGATCTCGTGATGCGATATTGCCGCTCGATCGGCTGGTAGGGGTCGGTGTTCGCGCCGAAGGCGATGGGCGCGGGCCGATATCTGGGCGAGGCCAGCTCCCGCTCGAGCAGTTCCGCCGCGCGCTCCTTGGCGAACAGGCGGGTTTCAAAGTCGAGCCCGGCCGAGAGGCCCATGAAAGCGTGGCTCGGCCTTGCGTAGCAATAAAAGCAGCCGTGCTCGCAGCCCCGATAGGGGTTGATCGAGCGATCGAAGGAAATGTCGGGCGAATCGTTGCGGGTGATGATCGCCTTGGGCTTCTCCCAGGTCACTTCGGTCCGGAGCGGCTCTGGCGCCTCCTCGCGCGTCCAGCCATCGTCGAACGCCTCGCGCTTCTCATGTTCGAAGCGGCCGGAGGCGTTGGTCGCCGCGCCCCGCCCGCGCCTCAGCTCAGCGGGAAGAATGCGCTCTGCGATCGCCGGGGGGCGGTGGCGGGGGTTGGGAGCTTCGCTGCGGGCCAGGGTCGGGTTCATGGGTCTTCTCAGAACAAATCATGAACACGACAGATAACCTCGCCTTGGCGCGACGTCAAGGGCCGGAAACAGGCGCGAGCAGGCGACGGGCAGTCGCTGGATGGCCGCTTCGACCATCCCGAGGAGGGCCGCGCGCTGTTTCCTCATGGGTCGGCCCGTATGGGGCAGTCCGTAAGCCAAGCGGCCGAGAGCGACGCGTCCCAGCTCAATAAATCTCTTTATCTATTTTTGCCGGCCCCCCGATTCGGAAACGAATGAGAGAATATGGCGTTCCTTGGCCTCTGGTTTGCTTGAAGGGAGTGCGCGCCTTAGGATGCCTCGGGGCGCCAAAGACCGGACCCGCTTCGCCAGCATGGCTTCTTCGACCTTCACCGCGCGCGTTCATTCCTCGATCGCCGCCGTCGACGCGGCGGCCTGGGACGCCTGCGCCAATCCGCCGGGCCTTGCGTTCGAGGAGGCCGGGGGCGAGCGGTTCAACCCGTTCCTCGCCCATGCTTTCCTGCACGCGCTCGAGGCCTCGGGTTCGGTCGGCGGGCGCTCGGGATGGGGGCCCGCGCATGTGACGGTCGAGGACGCGAGCGGACGGATCGTCGCCGCCGCGCCGTGCTATCTCAAGAGCCACAGCCAGGGCGAGTACGTGTTCGACCACGCCTGGGCCGACGCTTTTGAGCGCGCCGGCGGCCGCTACTATCCCAAGCTCCAGGTCGCAGTCCCGTTCACGCCGGTCGCCGGTCGGCGGCTCCTCGTGGCGCGCAACGCCCCCGAAGGCGCGCGCGAGGCGCTGATCGGCGCCTTGCGCCAGTTGCGCAAGGAGACCAAGACCTCGTCGATCCACTTCACGTTCCCGACCGCCGAGGACGCCGGCCGCCTCTCGGAGGCCGGCTTCCTCATCCGCACCGGCGAGCAGTTCCATTTCTCCTGCGACGGCTATTCCACGTTCGACGACTTCCTCGCCGCGCTCGCGTCCCGCAAGCGCAAGGCGATCAGGCGCGAGCGGCGCGACGCGCTCGATGGCGGGGTTACGATCGAATGGCTGACCGGCGCGGCGATTGGCCCTGAGCACTGGGACGCCTTCTTCAAGTTCTACATGGAGACCGGCTCGCGCAAATGGGGGCGCCCGTACCTGACCCGCGCGTTCTTCGATCATGTCGGCGCGACGCTCGCCGACCGGGTGCTCCTGGTGATGGCGAGCCGCGCGGGGCGCTATATCGCCGGCGCGATCAACTTCATCGGCGACGACGCCCTCTATGGCCGCAACTGGGGCGCGATCGAGCACCGGCCCTTTCTCCATTTCGAGGTCTGCTACTATCAGGCGATCGACTTCGCGCTCGCGCGCGGTTTGCGGCGGATCGAGGCGGGCGCCCAAGGGGAGCACAAGCTCGCCCGCGGCTATCGCCCCGCGCTCACCTGGTCCGCGCACGAGTTCGCCGATCCGCGCCTCGCCCGGGCGGTCGCCGACTATCTGGGGCATGAGCGGGTCGCGGTCGAGCGCGCCATCGCCCAGTATGAGGAATACGCGCCCTTCCGCCGCGGCGAGGGCGCCGCCGAGGGGGCCGAGGATATGGGAGAAACCTTTGACGCCGACCTATGATCCCGACAACATCTTCGCCAAGATCCTTCGCGCCGAAGCGCCTTGCGTGAAAGTCTACGAAGACGACGTCTCGTTGGCGTTCTTGGACGTGATGCCCCGCGCCGACGGGCATACCCTGGTCATTCCGAAGGTCCCCGCGCGCACGCTCCTCGACCTCGATCCCAAGATCCTGGCGCGCTTCATGCCGTCGGTGCAGAAGGTCGCGCGGGCGGTCATGGCGGGCATGAAGGCCGAGGGTCTGTTGCTTCAGCAGTTCAACGAGCCGGCGAGCGGGCAGCAGGTCTACCACCTGCATTTCCATCTCCTGCCCTGCTGGACCGGCGTCGCGATCAGGCCCCCGAACGGACCCTTCCAGAGCCCCGACAAGCTCAAGCCCCTGGCCGACAGGATCGTCGCCGCGCTCTCCGGCGCGTGAGCGCTCCGCGGCCCGCCCCGCTCCCCATCCATCCCGGACGCCGACGCACGTGATCCATATCCACTATTTTCCTCTTGGCGTCGGCGTCGCGACCCTCTTCTTCGCGATTCTCATCGGCCTTCTGCTGTTCGGCCTGCTGAGCCGGGTCTATTCCGCGCTCGGCCTCGATTTCCGGGCTGCGGCCCTGGTTCTGTTCGGCACGCTCATCGGCTCCTACGTCAATCTGCCTCTCTGGCGGTTGCCGGAGCAGCGGGTGGTCTCGCGACAGGTGGTGGAGATCTTCGGCGTCCCGTTTCTGGCCCCGGTCGCTGTCGACTGGCCCGGCACGATCGTCGCGATCAACGTGGGCGGCGCGGTCATTCCGATCATGCTGTCGTTCTATCTGCTCGTCCGCTACGACCTTTGGGGATTGGGCGCGGTGGCGACCGCGATCGTGGGCTTTGTGGTTCACCGGATGGCGACGCCGATTCCGGGCGTCGGCATATCGGTGCCGATGATCGCCCCGCCGCTCTTGGCGGCGGTGGCGGCGCTGATCCTGTCGCGGCGATTCGCGGCTCCGCTCGCCTATATCGGGGGAAGTCTCGGCGTTCTGATCGGCGCCGATCTGCTCAACCTCAACCAGTTGCGCAGCCTTGGCGCTCCCGTGGCCTCGATCGGCGGCGCCGGGACCTTCGACGGCATCTTTCTGACCGGCGTAATCGCCGTGCTGCTGGCCAGTTTCGCCGCTGAGCGGCGCTAAGCGAGCCGGGACGGCCAAAAATCTGTGGCGATTTTGCCACAACGGGGTACAAACGCTTGCCGGGGCTCAATGTCGAGTGGACTCGCGGGGAACCGAACCCTATAGTGGCGTCATTGGTATTGGCGGCGGGCGCGCGAGTTGCGTATCGCGTCGGGTAACAACTACGGAGACAACGGGATGATCAATCGCTGGCTAAAGGGCGTCGCAATCGTGGCGTTGACTACCTTGGGGGCGGTGGCGGCTCAGGCGGCTGACCTTCCGACCAGGAAAGAGGCTCCGGCGCCGGTGTTCGTGCCGCCGCCCTTCACCTGGACCGGGTTCTACATCGGTTTGAACGCCGGCGGCATTTGGCCTAGCGGCAGCCGCAATGCGACGCTTTTCGCTCCGGCTGACTTCGCCTTCCCGCTCACGTCCTACTTCCCGGGTGGTCTTGGATCGCAAAGCGCCGGATTTATCGGCGGCGGTCAGGCCGGTTACAATTGGCAAACTGGAGCGTTCGTGATCGGCGTCGAAACCGACTTCGACGGGACGACCTTAAGCAAGTCGATCGATCATACCGGCCTTCCGTTCGCCGGAGTGGGCGTTCCGGGGGTCCTTCTGGGTGATACGTTGACCCTGCACGCCAAAACGAGCCTGAGCTGGCTGGGGACCACACGGGCCCGCCTTGGCTTCGTCGCCACGCCGGACAATCGGCTGCTGCTCTACGCAACCGGCGGTGTCGCCTACGGCGGCGGCAGCACCAACTTCAGCATGTATGACGCGATAACGGGTTCGTACTGGAGCGGCAACCCCAGCTCCACGCGCGTCGGCTGGACGCTCGGCGGCGGCGTTGAATACGCGGTCACGAACAACATCACGATCAAGGGCGAATATCTGTACGCCGATCTTGGCAGCAGCAACTTCACCACCGTCGGAAACCTCGCTTCGTCAGAGTTCTTCCCCGGTGTGTACGCCAGCGGCAAGGTCAGCTACAACGCGTCGATCTTCCGCGCGGGCGTGAACTACAAGTTCTGAGCGCTTCGCTCCGAACCTGACCTTAAGCCGGAGGAAAGGCGACTTTCCTCCGGCTTTTTTTGCGCCTGAAGCGCACCTCGCCACGGCGACGACAATCGCTGCTGGACGACGGCGGTTCGTCTCGCCGTTGGGACCCTGACCGCGAGCGGACGGGCGAACCCCGGAACCCCGCTGGCGCGGCGCCCGTAAACGGCTGCCGCGACAGGAGCGGTCGCCAAATCCGTGAAATCTGAAAATAGAGAAATATCTTGACAGTTTCGGAAATACCGGATATGATCAGGCCATCGTCAGACCGAGGCTTCGTTCGGGGGCGCCGGAGCCGGGTCGGGGCCGATTTGGAGCCGGAAGGAAATTTCTCGCTAGCGCTTTGAAATCGCTCGTTTGGCGGAAGAAAAACGGCCGCTGAGGCGCCCCCTTTTCAGGGCTTTGGCGCGAAAGGCGCTGGCGCCGGTAAGAGGCCTCGACGCCGCCGATCGGCGCCGATCCGAGGCCCGGGGCCCGCACGAGACCGGAACGAGTCTTGTCTGGGCATGGGTCGCGGCGTATGGAATCCGCTTCGGAACTCATCGCCAGGCACCGCCGTTTGACTATGGCGTCATCGGCGGGCAGGACCGTTCGCGCGCCGCCAAGGTAAGCCAATGAAGATCATTCTTGCCCAGCCGCGCGGGTTTTGCGCTGGGGTTGTCCGGGCGATCGACGTCGTCGAACGGGCGCTGGCCAAGCATGGCGCGCCGGTCTATGTGCGTCACGAGATCGTCCACAATCGGCATGTCGTCGAATTGCTCAAGGCGAAAGGCGCGCTCTTTGTCGAGACCCTCAAGGACGTGCCCGCGGGAGCGGTGACGATCTTCAGCGCCCATGGCGTGTCGCGAAAAGTTGAAGAGGATGCGAAGTCGCGATCGCTCCCCACCATCGACGCGACTTGCCCGCTGGTCACCAAGGTGCACAATCAGGGGCGACGATACATCGCTCAGGGTCGCGTCCTGGTGTTCATCGGACACGATGGGCATCCCGAGGTCGAAGGAACGCTTGGGCAGATTGACGGCGAGGTGCATCTCGTTGAAGACGAGCAGGACGTGGCGGAGCTTCCCATCGCGGCGGAAACGCCGGTCGCCTACATTACCCAGACGACGCTCAGCGTCGACGACACCCGCGGCGTGATCGCCGCGTTGCATCGCCGTTTTGCCGACGTCGTGGGCCCGGATGTCCGCGACATCTGCTACGCGACCCAGAATCGGCAGGCCGCGGTGCGCGAATTGTGCCGGGCGGCCGACGTCATCATCGTCGTCGGAGCGCGCAACAGCTCGAACTCCAACCGTTTGCGCGAGATCGGGGACGAGGCCGGGATTCCAAGCTATCTTGTCGCCGACAGCAGCGAAATCGACCCGGGATGGGTGCGCGACGCCGCGGTTGTCGGAGTAACGGCGGGCGCGTCCGCGCCCGAGATCGTCGTCGAGGACGTGGTCCGCGCCTTGTCGGCGATCGCGCCGTCAGACATAACCACCCTAGAGGGCCCGGCGGAAACGGTGAGCTTCCGCTTGCCCGCGGAGCTCGTCAATTAAGCGTCCGGACCTCCTCATCACCCGGGCTTTGTAAGGATCGAACGTTGGGCATACCCTTAAGGCAGGTCGCGAGAGTCGGCGCCTACATCCTCCGGCAGCATTTGGCGGGGCGCAAGCGCTACCCGCTTGTCCTGATGCTGGAGCCATTGTTCCGGTGCAACCTCGCTTGCGCGGGCTGCGGCAAGATCGACTATCCCGACGCCATTCTCAACAAGCGGATCTCGGTCGAGGACGCGCTGGCTTCGGTCGATGAATGCGGCGCCCCGGTGGTGGTCATGGCGGGCGGCGAGCCGCTCCTGCACAAGGACCTGCCGAAGATCGTCGAGGGCGTCATCGCGCGAAAGAAATTCGCGATCGTCTGCACGAATGCGCTGCTGCTTGAAAAGAAGATCGATCAATACAAGCCTGACCCCTATTTCACCTGGTCCGTCCATCTCGACGGCGATCGGGAGATGCACGACAAGTCGGTCTGCCAGGAGGGCGTCTACGACCGCGCCGTCGCGGCGCTGAAACTGGCCAAGTCGAAGGGCTTCCGGGTCACCATCAATTGCACCTTCTTCAACGATGCGGATCCCGGGCGTGTGGCCGCGTTCTTCGATGAGGTGACCAGGCTCGGCGTCGACGGCATCACCGTGTCCCCCGGCTATGCCTACGAACGCGCTCCCGACCAGCAGCATTTCCTCAACCGCTCGACGACGAAGGAGCTTTTCCGCGCCGTGTTCCGCCGGGGGAACGGCGCGCGGAAATGGGCCTTCAACCAGTCGTCGCTGTTTCTCGACTTCCTGGCCGGCAATCAGACCTATCATTGCACGCCATGGGGCAATCCGACCCGCACCGTTTTCGGCTGGCAGCGCCCCTGCTACCTGCTCGGCGAAGGTTACGCCAAGACCTTCAAGGAGCTGATGGAGGACACCGACTGGGACGCTTACGGGGTCGGCAACTACGAGAAATGCGCCGACTGCATGGTCCATAGCGGGTTCGAGGCGACTGCGGTGCAGGATGCGGTGAAGAAGCCGTGGAAGGCGGCGCGCGCCGCCCTCATGGGCGTCAGGACGGAGGGCCCCATGGCCCCGGACATCCCGCTCGGAAGCCAGCGCGAGGCGCAATACGTGTTCGACAAGAACGTCGCCCAGAAGCTGTCAGAGATCCGCCGCGCCGAGGCCGAGGAAAAAGCGAAGAAGAAGGCCGCGACAGCGGTTTAGCGCTCGAAACGCGGCTTGGGCGTCGAGCGCGGCTGCGCCAAGGGCGGGGAGTTGGCCGGGGGAGCGGATGAGCCCGCCGATGACGGCCATCGCATCGATCCGGCCATCGGAACTCACCGCCTTCAGCGCAAGCGGCGGCAAGTCGCGTTCAGCGGGGTCGGCGACGGCGCGCAGGATTGCGAACGGGATCCGCCGCTCGACCGCAAAGCTGGCCGCGGCCAGGCTCTCCACGTCGACCCCCGCAGCTCCGGTCGCGTGGCGCAGTTCCGACTTGGCGGCGGCCGTCAGGACCGGGCCGGCGGCGCCCGCCATGGGTTGGACGACGATCCGCGTCGCGGCGCCGGCGAGGCCGCGGGCAAGCGACGACGTCAACGGCTTCATCGGTTCCTATGACGCGGCCGTCGGAGACGACTTCCGCCCCGAGAATCAGGTCGCCTGGACGAAGCCGCGGATCAAGCCCCCCGCAAACGCCCCAACTGATCACCAGCGACGGCCTCAAGGCCGCGGCCTCCGCGAGCTTCGCGCGCAAGGCCGGGGCGTCGCCGCACAACGCCGCTCTGCCCGGGCCGGCCAGGATCGCAGCCTCGCGCTTCAGTCCGCAGACGATCAGGACCTTTGCGGATGGCCGCAAGGGCGTCGCGCCGTCTGGCCTGAAGGGCTAGCCCCCCAACAGGGTCTCGGTCCGCGCGCGCAAGGTCTTGACCAGGGCGTCCGCGCCGCCGCCGCCGGCGAGGATCGACGCGAATTCGTCACGCCGCGTCGCAAGGTCGCTCACGGTTCCGTTGAGGTAGACGTCGACCACCCGGCCGCCGCGAACAAGATAGTTGATCTGCACGGTCCGGCCGCCCGGCTGGAGCAATTTCGTCTTGACGATCTCGCCGCCGCCGCGCGATTCCGGGCTTGTCTGCGGATCGACGACAAAGCTCTCGCCCGAATAGTCGCTCACCTGATGAGCATAGTCGGCGACGAGGAAGCGCGAGAACGCCTCGCGAACCGCGGCCTGCTGCGCGCCGGAGAAGTGGCTCCACGCCGGCCCCGCCGCCAGTCTCGTCATGGTCCCGATGTCGAACGCCGAAGTGATCGCGGGAGTGAAACGCCGGTCGCGTTCGCGCACGCTGAGTTGGCCGGCCTGACGCAACGTCGGCATCAGTTGCTGGTAATAGGTTTCGATACGCCGGGCGGCCGCGCTTTCCGCCTCGGCCGGCGACGGGATCGACCCCAGAAAGAGCAGGGCGGCCATGGCCGCAACCCAGAGCGCCGAGAGGCGCTGGCGAAATGTGAAATGACTCATGTGCGGAGGATTCCATTTGCTTGGCGGTTGCTCGGCCACCCGCCTACATTGTTCATGGCCCGCGCGGGCGCAAGGCCGCGCCGGCCGGCTTGTAGCGCGGTTTTCGGGAGGCGGGAAGCGCGTGGGTCTGGGTTTGAGCGACCGCTATCCGGTTGCGGGCGCGCCGCGTCCGATATTTTGTGGGCTGAGTCTGGCTTCGGCGGCCTGTGTTCGCGGCTGCGTAACCCGCCCCTTCGCATATTCGTAGTTCAGGAAAACAAGGATCGCGAGCAGAGAAAAGAACAGCATGTGGTTTTCTCGTTCCGACAGAACGAGCCTGTTGGTGGTGAACGCGGCAAAGCTGCAAGCCAAAGCCCCGGCCACCGCCCCTTTCTCCGACATGTCGGAGAAATAATTTCGCAGGCCGTACCAGATGGGAAGCAGCAGCATTCCGGCGAAGAACACGAATCCGGGGATTCCTGTCTCGACGAGGAGCGATATGAGATAGCTGTCGATCGAGCTTCCGATAACGTACCCGCCCATTACGAAACCATGCCCGGTTATCGGATTGGACTTGATGAAAGGTTGTGCGATCGACCATTGTATGTACCGCGCTTCGGTGCTGGCCGCCTCGACACCGCCGCCAAGTACCATGTTGTGCGCTTTCGGCCAGACGATGATCAGTCCGATCATAACGGTAAACGAAACAACGCCCGTCAGTCCGGCAATCGCGGGCCCAAGACTCCCCCTCTCGTCGACCGCCTTGCGTATCGACCAGACGGCTATGAATATGGCCAGGGACACGAGAACTCCGATCCATCCGCCGCGCGATCCCGAGCAGAAGATCCCGATGACTGCGCCGATGGCGAGCGCCCATCCAAGACACTTCTCAAGCGTGTTTTTCCGGTACAGGGCAAAGAATAGAGCTATGGGAAAAATAATGATGTTAAACTCGCCGTAGGAAAGCGGCGAAAGGAAGATCGACGGAGATCGATAGTGGCCATTTCGGTAGTCCGCCTGGGACGGCAAAAGATTTTGGAGCGCAGGATTAGAGGCAATAAGCTCTTGGAGCATGCCACTCGGGAAAACATTGAGAAAGAATCGACGCTGGAAGTAAAATTCCAAGATTTCCTGCCGCCGTATTGAACGCAGCGCCAAAGCAAATAACCTTCAAGACGAAAATTACATCGTCCTCATCTTTCAGGATAAAAAGCATCGCCAAGAATGGCACGTACCAGGATAGCAGGGCCTCGATGAGCGCTGAAAACGAGTCCGAAGGAAGCGCCGAAGTGAAAATCGACAGTGTCGCCACAACGAGAAAGCCGACCGCACAAATGAAAACCGGCGAGGAGGCGCGAGCGCGGTCAGCAAGCTGCCGCCGGACCTCCGACGAGGCGGCAATTGCGAGAACAAAGGGGACAATGAGCGCTAAGGTGGCCACGCGGCGGACAGAGATCCAAGGCAGGCCGGCCAAGTCGACCATGTAATAGCCGGGAACGCAAAGATCGACGACCAGCATGACAAAGAACGTCTTGCGAACGAGCCCCGGCCACACGAGGGGCAGATCCGGCATCACCCAGAGCAGCACAAGCCCGACGATCGCGACGATCCCAAAGGCGCCAAGCGGGGGAAGAGCAACCGCCGCGAGGCCGACAAGCAGCCCCAAGACGATGGATGCGGACGCCCACGCGACGATCGGCACAAGATAACGAACGACGTCGGGCGCCGCACGCGCGACAAGTTTCGTCTCGGCGACTGCGACCGAGGCGACTTGGGGTAGCCGGAAACGACTTCCGATCCGGACGGCCATTCCTGTCCAACTCCCTGTGGGCTTCCGCCGCGATTGTCAGCCGCCCTGACCGAAAGTCAAAAGGAGCCCGTGGTTCGTGCGCCGCGCGCGCCTCGACCGCCAAACCCGGCCGGTCCCGAGATCACGGGCCTTTACGCGTTCGCAGATCGGCCCGTTCCCGTCGGCCGCCAGTCTCGGTCAAGGTCCGGAGCCGAAGGAAGCGTCACGGAAACCCTCCCGCCTTTTAGCGCGATTTCCATGATGAAACTGTGTCGACGGGAACGAAGCCCCAGGCTTGTCTCGCAGCACAACGTTGCAGGCCGTCTTTTTCCGGCGCCCGACGGTTGAGGCGAGGACGAACCATGCCGCCGCCTATCTTGTCAAGACGGCGCGGACGCCCTGCTCCCGCGGCCGCCCCACGCGTCGCGCGGTTGAGGCGCGCGCCCACTCTGGGTGCGAAAGCCTGAATGCGAACCCGGTCCTCGCTGGATTCCCGTTGTCGCGGCAGATGGCTTACACCCTTGCCAATCGAACGGCGCGCTTCTAATGACCCGCGCGGCGGCCGGGGCGAGAAATCGCCTCAATGAAGCCGCTTATCGCGGCTGCCTCTCTGAGGTTAGGATTTAATATTGCAAAGCGCGGAGCGAGAAAGATCCCCGCGCCAATCGACGTTTAGACCTATCGCGCCCCGAAGGATGGGTATGCCGAAAAGACGACTGAAAACGAATTTCATCGTTAATCTTTTGTATCCTTCGGTGCGCATCGCCGTCGCGTTTGTGACGATTCCGATCTATCTGCGCCATATCGGCGAGGCGCGCTATGGCGTGATGTCGATCGTATGGGTGCTCCTGGGATTGTTTGGATTTCTTGACCTTGGGCTCTCGCGCGCGGTCACCAACGCATTGTCGAAGCTGCGCGACGCGCCTCAGGCGCAGCGGGCGCGGGTGCTGCTCACGACGTTCGGTCTCAATCTGGGCATTGGCCTGATCGGCGGCGGGGTCCTGTATGTCTTCGGCGGACTTTTGCTCAAACATTTCATCTCGGTGCCTGACGAGCTGAGCACGGAGGTCTCCCGCTCGCTTCCTTGGATTGCCTGCCTTCTGCCTCTTACGCTTCTTTCAGCCGCCGGCGCTGGCGCGCTGGAAAGCCGCGAACTCTTCCTGCTCGTGAATTTGATCCAGATCGTCTCGATGTCTCTTTCTCAAATCGCCCCGGTGATCATGGCGGTGTTCGTTAGTCCTTCGCTCACGGTCATTATTCCCACCGCTGCGGCCGCGCAGGCGCTGGGCGCGATCGTCCTTCTGGTTTTCGTTTATCGTCTGGAAGGGCCGTTCTCGCTTCGCGCGCTCGATTGGGGCGCGGCGCAGAAGCTGCTCGGGTATGGCGGCTGGATGTTCGCCACCAATGTGATCAATCCGGCGCTGGTCTCGGCCGACCAGTTCATCATCGGGTCGGTGATGGGGGTCGCCGCGGTTGCGCAATATGGCGTGCCGATGAATCTTGTGTTGCGGAGCGGCGCGATCCCGATGGCGTTCGGGCGCACCTTCTTTCCCCGCATGTCCAGCCTGTCGGGCGATGCGGCCTACGCGCTTGCAGCGCGTGCGCTTTCGTCGATGGCGTACGGCTTCGCCGCCGTATGCGCGCCGGCGATCATCCTCTCGCCGGTGTTCTTCCGGTATTGGATCGGCGCCGATTTCGCGGTCGTCTCGGCTCCCGTCGCCCAACTCCTCTTCCCGGGAATGTGGATGTCGGGGCTGTCGTTTGTCGGTTTCACTCTCCTGCAAAGCCAAGGCCGGGCCGACCTGACCGGCAAACTCAGCATGATCGAATTCGTGCCGTTTCTGGCCATTCTTTGGGTTTTGACCATGAAGTTCGGGATTGTCGGCGCGGCCTTCGCCTGGAGCTTGCGGTGCACGGCCGACGCCCTGGCGATATTCTGGGCCTCGGGGATGACAAGGAGGCGCCTTCTCCCATTGTTGCCGGCAGGGGCGCTGCTGGTCGCCACCGTGGTCCTGGGCCGCTGCCTGGGCTCCAACATTTTCGTCCATCTCCTGGCCGCGGCGTTCACCGCGTCCGTCGTGATCGCGCTCAGCTATTTCTTCTCGGAGGATTGGCGCTCGCTCATCCTGGGGCTGGCGAAGCGGGCGCTTGGTTTCGTCAGCAATCCGGCAAGCCGCGGCAAGCCGTCTCCGCCCGTCAACACCAACGCCCAGAAATAGGAAGATGGCGGCGCTGCCGGCGCTGGCTGGTTCGAGCGCGCCGGTTCACGGACCCAGAGCCCTCCGGCCCTAAGGAGAGCGGCTCACACAGC
>CAVULN010000052.1:0-38293 GCA_963742305.1 uncultured Alphaproteobacteria bacterium | reverse complement strand
TCAACGGCTGAGGAACTTTCGGATCTCGGCGGCGATCTCGGCGGCATGCGTTTCAAGCGCGAAATGGCCGGTGTCGAAAAACCGGACGATCGCGTCGGGAATGTCGCGCTTGAACGCCTCGGCGCCCGGCGGGAGAAAGAAGGGATCGTTCCTGCCCCACGCGGCCAGCAGGGGCGGCTTGTGGGCGCGGAAATAGTTCTGAAAGGCCGGGTAGAGCGCGACGTTGGACTTGTAGTCGCCGAACAGATCGAGCTGCGCCTCGTCGGCGCCGGGACGGGCGAGATAGAAATTGTCGAGCGAATATCCGTCCGGCGAAACAAGCGCGGGATCGGGCGCGCCATGCGTATATTGCCAGACCGTCGTCTCCGGCTTGAGGAAGGCGCGCAGCGCGTTTCGATTGGCGGACGAGGGGTCTTGCCAATAGGCGCGGATCGGAGCCCAGCCGTCGCTCAATCCTTCTTCATAGGCGTTGCCGTTCTGCGAAATGATCGCGGCGATGCGGTCGGGATGCTTGGCGGCGATGCGGAACCCGGTCGGGGCGCCGTAGTCGAAGACATAGATCGCGAAACGCCTGAGCCCGATCGTCTCGGTGAAGCGATCGATGATCTCGGCCATGTGATCGAACGTATAGGCGAAACCGTCCCGGGGCGGCATGTCCGAGCGGCCGAAGCCCGGCAGGTCGGGGGCGACGAGGCGAAAGCGGTCGGCGAGCAGGGGGATCAGATCGCGGAACATATGGCTCGAGGTCGGAAACCCGTGGAGCAACAGTATCGCGGGCGCGTCGGCGGGACCGGCCTCGCGATAGAAAATCTTGAAGCTGTCAACGTCGGCGGTTCGGTATTTGATGGCCGTCATGGGCGCTTTCCTTGTCCGATTGACCTCAGGCGATATTGCAAGTTCGTGGCGCGTCTGCCGTTGTTACCGGGGAAGAAAGCGGCGCTGCGAGGCGAGCCGGGCTTTGGCCCGCACGATGCCGCTCACGAGGCGGCGCTCTCGCGGGACCCCGTCGAGAATGACGTCGACCACGATTCCGGGCGAGCCTATTCCAGCCTGTCGGCCTTGCGCAAAGCCGGGAACAGCCCGGCCCACAGAAGCGTCACGACGATCGCGCCCAGGCCGCCGAACACGGCCGAGCCGACCGGGCCGAGCAGGCGCGCCATGGCGCCCAATTCGAACTCGCCCAGTTCGTTCGATGCGCCGATGAACAGGCTCGACACCGCCGAGACGCGGCCGCGCATGGGATCGGGGGTCACGATCTGCACCAGCGTCTGGCGCACGAACACCGACACCATGTCGGCCGCGCCCAGAACCGCGAGGCGAGCACGCTCAACCCCATCGAGCGCGAGAGCGCGAAGACCAGGGTGGCGAGCCCATAAGTTCCGACGGCTGCGAACATTTTCAGGCCTACCCGCGACTTCAGCGGCCGCGCGGCCAGGACGAAGCCGGTGACGATGGCGCCGGCCGACGGGGCGGCGCGCAGGATGCCGAAGCCTTGCGGCCCGACATGCAGGATGTCGCGGGCATAGACCGGCAGGAGCGCCGTCACGCCGCCGAGCAGGACGGCGAACAGGTCGAGGCTGATCGCGCCGAGAACGACCTTGGTGCTCCATACGTAGTTCGAGCCCCTCGGCGATCAGGCTCCAGCGCGAGGCCGCCGAACGGCGCTCGACGTGGCGGCAACTCGACCAGCGTGAGCGAGACGAGCGAGGCCAGGCCAAGCAGGCCCGACGCCGCGAAAGCCGCGACGGGCGACAACGCCACCATGAGCCCGCCGATGGCGGGGCCGACGATGGTCGCCATCTGGTTGCCCGCCGAATTGAGCACGATCGCGCGCGGCATCAGCCGCCGCTCGACCAGCGTCGGCGCGAGAGCCGCGCTCGCCGGCGCATAGAAGGCCCGCGCGCTTCCGAACAGGGCGGCGACCCCATAGATCGGCCAGAGGACCTTGAGCCCGCCATAAGCCATCGCGGCGAACAGGGCCGAGGTGCAAAGCTGCGCGCCAAGGCCCGCCATCAGGATCTTCCGCCGGTCATAAACGTCCGCGGCGTGGCCGGCGAAGAGGGCGAGCGCGAACATCGGCAGGAACTGGGCGAGCCCCAGCATCCCCACCGCCAGCGCCGCTTCACGAACGGACGAAGAGTGGCGCGCGACTGCGTAGACCTGCCATGCGAGCGCGATCGCCTGAATCTGCACCGCAAGGCTGTTGCAGATCCGCCCGGCCCAGAACCAGACGTAAGCCTGGACCGAAAGCAGGTCGCGCAGCGTAGCCGGATTTTGCAGAACCGCTTCCGCAGCGGCGACGCCTGCGGGATCGGTGTCGGGAGGGGAATCGGACATGGGGGGCTTCGTCTTGGCCGCCGCAGCCGCGCGAGGCAAGGCCGCCGCGGCGGCGGACAATCGCCGGTTCGTCGAGGCCGTTCTCTTATGCCGGCAAGACCGACCCCGCCCCGGCCTCAGAGCGGCAGGGCGTAGCGGCCGGCGATCTCCGCCGCGGCGCGCGCGTCCTCGATTGCGATCGGGCCGCCGTTGGCGGCGCGGGCGGCCCTGACGGCCTCGGCCAGGGCCGGCGGAAGGCCAGCGTCGGCGAGTTCGCCCGACCCATTGGCGAGACGCTCGCTCATCGCGGCCCTTGCGTCTTCGGGGGCGAAGGCCGCGGCCTGCATCAGCGCCACCGCCGGCCGCGGCGCCTTCGAGCACCGCGCCAGACGATAGGCGTTGAGGAAGCGCTTGGCCTCGCGCGGCGAATGCGCGGCAAGCGGCGCGAGCGCCGAAAGCAGCGCCGTCTCCGTAGCTGTCAGCGGCTCGGCGAGCGCCGCCGCGATCGCCGGATCGCCCGCCGGCCTGGGTTCGGGCCCGGCCGACAGGAGCCGCGCGATCATGAGCTCGCCCTGCGCGGCGCCGCGGGGCGGCAGGTTGAGCGCGACCTGGAGCCATCTGCCGAAGCGCCGGCGCGCCTCGCTCGTGTCGCCGAGCGCGCCCGCGAGCCGGCCCGGATCGAAAGCCATGACGCAGACCGAGCCCGGTCCGATCACGCCCTGGGCGGCGTCGATCCAGCTCACGGCCTCGGCGGGCGGCAGCGCGTCGAGATTGTCCACCATCACGATCAGCCGGTCCGGCGCCGGCCCCGATTGGGCCGGGCGCCCGATCCTCGCGCCGAGCGCCGTGAGGAACGCGCGCGCGCTCGCCAGCGGCGCATGGGCGGAATCGAGAAACTCCGGTCCGGGAGCGCGCATGGACGTCTTGCCGCCAGCGCGCTGGCTCGCGGCTTCCGCGCGCTTGGCGGCCGCGTCCGCTTCCGCGGTCAGCGCGGCGACCCGCTGGTTGAGCCGGGCGATCCGCCCGTCCAGATCGCGGCGCCGTTCGCGGACCTCGCCCGTGAGCAGCCGCGCGCCGCGCAGCAGGAGGTTCGAGAACGAAAGCGCCCGCCACAGGTTGAGCGCGATCGCCAGCGCGCCGAGAAGGATGAGAATCTCAGACGCCCGGTCGAACAGGCCCCCGTGCGACGCCATCCAGCCAGCGACGGGTTTCAGCGAGTCGTGAAGGCCCCCGATCGCGTCGAGCGCCGCGTCGCGGTGCAGGAGAGAGATGAGGAACGCCAGCACGAAGGCGACAATCGCCCACATGATCAGGCGCGCCTGACTGCCGTAGGCCCAAATCGAGCGGACGATGATCGCCGCGCGCGCGCCGGCGCTGAGCGTCGACATGTCGCGCGCGAGATGCCGGTAGCTCGAATCGGCGTCCGATCCGGCAAGCCCGAACCGGCGCAGATGCGCCTCGATCGTCCCGCGGCGGGCGCGGGCGAAGACGTCGACGCGGGAGCCCGGCGTCTCGAACGCCAGCGTGTCGGCGAGCCGGGCCCGTTTGGCCTCGACGTCGTCGCGCTGCGAGCGCTCGGCTTCGAGTTTCCGCATGAGCTCGTCATGGCGGTCGGAGGCCGCCCTCGCCGCGCGCTGCGGATCGCCCCCGGCGTGGCCGGTCTCGTCGAGCAGGGCCGAATAGTCCACGGCCCCGGGCTCGCGATCGAGCGCGGCGTAGGCTGCGCTGGCGATCGCCACCGGCGCCTCGACCCCGCTCGAGGCGTCGACCCACGCCGGCACGACCCGCCTGAGCCCGCCGCCGCCGGCCCCCGCCGGCGAAGCGCCGAGCTCGTCGATCGCCTGCGCAAGGCGCCTCAGCGCGAATGTCTTGCCGGCGCCGGAGGGGCCCAGGATCCCCGCCAGGAAGGGCGTCTGGACCTCGCGGGTCACGCAAAGCTGTGCCAGCGGTGCAACGATCTGGGTGGCGTTCAACACGTCCGCTCCGTCGGCCGAATCGCCGAGGAAGACCGGCGCGGTTGGCGCGGATGGGGCCGCCGGCTGCTCGATCGACACCGCCGGGGCCGCCGGTTGCCCGGCTCTCCGGCCAGCCAACGAGGAGGCCTGCAAGGGCGAGGCCGGCAATGGCGAGACCTGCTTGTCGCCCGTCGCCTCGCCGAGCAGGCGGACCTTCGAATTCACGCTTGGCTCGGACAATCGATCCTCCTCCACCCGCGTTCGCCCGTCCAAATCACGTTTGATTTGAAGCGCCCGGCCCTAACGACCGCAAGGGCGCAGGCAAGTCAAGCCGGAACGGGGCGGGAGATGCGGCGCCCGGCGCGACCCCGCCGCCGTCCGCCGCCGCTCGCGGCAGACGGCCCCGCGGACGCGAAAAAAAATCATGGCAAACGAGCAAATTTAGGCGAATTGGTCAGGCTTCCTGAACCGGGCAGGGAGCAAGGTCTCCCGGCCGGGATCGCGCCCTCCCATTGGACCTCCATGATCAATGGGCCCCAGCGGCGCTTAAGGGCCGCGCCTCACGCCCCTGCGAGGCGCGGCCCAACCCTCCGCCTGGTTCTGACAGCTTTCAGCGGGATGGCGCGGGCGTCGGCCTGCGGCGTAACGAAGCCCTGAGCCTTTGCCCGGCCACGAAATCAGGCTAAGCGGCATGCTTCATCGTCATCTCCGATGGGGGCTCGAGCCTTGCTCGCATTCGCTTCGCCAACGTCCGACGCCACGCCGGTCTGGCTGGTCAGCGCCGGGAACTGGCCTCAGCTCAAATCGACCATCGGCGCGGCGGCCGCGGCCTTCGCCGAACGGTGCGGGTTCGAGCCGAAGGCCGGACGCATGCAGTGTCTTCCCGGCGAGGCCGGCGCGCTTGCGGGCGTCCTGTTCGGGGTGGACGAACCGAAGGCGCCGGCGCGCGATCCGTTCGGGCCGGGCAGGCTTGCGACATCGCTGCCCGGCGGCGTCTACCGGTTCGCCAACCCGCCCGAGGACGCCGATCTCGCCGCGCTCGGCTTCCTGCTCGGGCTCTATCGCTATGACCGCTTCAGGGCCGACAAGTCGCCGAAGCCGCTTCTCGTCGCGCCCGACGACGTTGACGCCATCAGGATTCAGCGCATCGCCGAGGCGGTCGCTCACGGGCGCGACCTCGTCAACACGCCCGCCAATGCGCTGGGTCCCGATGCGCTGGAGCAGGAGGTCGTCCGGCTCGCCGAGCATTTTGACGCGAGCGTCGCCATGGTGCGCGGCGTCGAACTCGTCTCCGCCAATTTTCCCTTGATCCACGCGGTCGGGCGCGCGGGCGCCGAGGAGCCGCGGATCGTCGATTTTTCCTGGGGACGCGAGGACGCGCCGAAAGTGACGATCCTCGGCAAGGGCGTCACCTTCGACACCGGCGGCCTCGACATCAAGCCGGCCTCCGGCATGGAGCTGATGAAGAAGGACATGGGCGGGGCGGCGACGGCGCTGACGCTCGCGCGCCTCGTCATGGGGGCGGGGCTCGATCTGCGCCTGAGGACCGTGATCCCGATCGTCGAGAACGCCATATCGGCCCCGGCGATGCGGCCGGGCGACGTTCTTCAGAGCCGCAAGGGGCTGACGGTCGAAGTCGGCAACACCGACGCCGAAGGGAGGCTCATCCTTGCCGACGCGCTCGCGCTCGCCGACGAGGAGGCGCCCGAACTGATGCTCGACTTCGCCACGCTGACCGGCGCGGCGCGGGTCGCGCTCGGCCCTGACCTCGTCCCCTTCTACACCGACGACGACGCGCTCGCGGCAAAGATCGCCGGCCATGCGGCGCGCGTCCGCGATCCGGCATGGCGCATGCCGCTCTGGCGCCCCTACGACGCGATGATCGAGGGGACCGTCGGCGACATCTCGAATTCGGGCTCGGGCGCCGGCATGGCCGGCTCGATCACCGCCGCCCTGTTCCTCAGGCGCTTCGTTGAGAAGGCGAAATCCTGGGCGCATTTCGACGTCTACGCCTGGAATCCGAAGCCGCGCGCCCATGGACCCCTGGGCGGCGAGATCCAGGCGGCGCGGGCCCTGTTCGAGCTTCTGAGCGAGCGCTACCCAGGGCGATGAGGCAGGGCGTGGACTGCGTCTGGCTGCCTAGATTTGAGCCCGGAAAAAGCGGGTTCCAGAGCCATCAGGAGGGATATGCCTATGGCTCGGCTTTGTTTCTGGGCATAGCCAGGGAATTCCCCGCCGCTCCATAAGGCGGGCGGCGCCTTGCCCTGGCCTTCCGCGCGGGCGATAGAAGGCGCGCGGGAGGGGGGTCCAAGGATGGCGCTGACGAAACACAAGAGGCTCACGGTCGCGGGCCTTCGCGAGCTCAAGGGCAAGCGGCAATTGACGATGCTGTTTGTCGAGACGCCCGACGAAGCGGCCGCCGCCGCAGCCGCCGGGATCGACATTCTCTCGATCGTCGAGTCTTTCTGGTCGCCCGCCATGCGCGAAGCGGCGGGCGATTGTTTCGTGCAGGTCGGCCTCATCTACGGCCAGCATTGCACTTACGAGGACTATCTGCGCGCCGCCCACAAGAACCTGATGATCGGCGGTGACGCCTTCTATTGCGCCGGCAGCCTCGATACGATCGAGAAACTCGCCGCCGAGGGCATCCCGGTCGTGGGTCACGTCGGGCTCGTCCCGGCGCGGGCGACCTGGACCGGCGGATTTAGGGCGGTCGGCCGGACGGCGCCCGAGGCGCTCAAGGTCTATGGGCAGGTGAAGGCGCTCGAGGCGGCCGGCGCGATCGCCGCCGAAATCGAGGTCGTGCCGGCGCGCGTCGCCAGCGAAATTTCGAAGCGCACCTCGCTCATCCTCATGTCGATGGGCGCGGGCTCAGGGTGCGACGCGCAATATCTGTTCGCCGAGGACGTGCTCGGCATCACGCGCGGACATCTGCCGCGCCACGCCAAGGTCTATCGCGCCTTCCGCGCCGAGCTGGACCGCATGCAGCGCGAGCGCGTCGCCGCCTTCGAGGAATTTCGCGCCGACGTCGAGTCGGGCGCCTTTCCGGAGGACAAGCATCTCGTGCCGATCGCGGATAGCGAATTCGCGGCGTTCCTGAAGGCGCTGAAACAGGCGCCCTCATGAAAAACTGACCAACGCCGGCGCCCGCGACCACTTTTTGTTCTAGGCATATTTGCCAGCTTGTCAGCGCCGCTTCCACCCCGTAACGTATTCCTGAAGACGATTCGATGTTGATCAGTGTCATGAGTTTGCTGAGCGCGAGTCCGTCACCCTTTGGTCAGGCTAAGCGCAAGTAACATATACGATCGTCCCCCAACAATTATTAAGTCAAATCATCAAGATCCGGAGATCACGGCGCCATTGTATATGTCCGTATATTACGTTCCGCAAATCAAGCATGATCACAACGTTCGTCCGGCTTGCGAGCCGTCGCAGACCCGCGCATCAACCACGCGATCGCAAGACGCCAACCAACTCGACGAGACCCCCTGATGTCGCATCGGAAATTTGGCCAGGCCATCGCCCTTGCGGTCGCCGGATCAAGGAAACGGACCCTCGCCGAGCGGTTTGCGCGAGTGCTCGCCCTCCTCAAGCTCGAATACGATCTGGACCTTGATGTCGTCGTCGAGGCCGAACGCCAGCTGCGGTCTTTGAAGGCGAGAGAATTGCACTGAGCGCCGTCGCGGGCCTGTCGGAAGGCGCCCCCGCGGGATCGCCTCACCCGGCCGTCCAGTCGAGCACGATCTTGCCGCTTTCGCCCCGGCGCATGATCTCGAAGCCTTCGAGAAATTTCTCGGCCGGGAAGCGGTGGGTGATCACCTTGCGCACGTCGAGCCCGCTTTCCAGCATCGCGATCATCTTGTGCCAGGTCTCGAACATCTCGCGCCCGTAAATGCCCTTGATGGTGAGCTGCTTGAAGATGACCTTGTTCCAGTCGACCAGCGCGGGCTTGGCGGGAAGCCCGAGCAGCGCGACCCGGCCGCCGACGATGATCGCGTCGAACAATTGATCGAACGCGGCCGGCGCGCCGCTCATTTCCAGCACGACATCGAAACCCTCGGCCATCCTGAGCCGGCTCATCGTTTCCTTGAGGTCGGTCCTCGACACATCGACCGCGACCACGTCGGCGACCTCTTCGGCGAGCTTGAGCCGCTTCGGGTTGATGTCGGTGATCACGACATGACGCGCGCCAATGTGGCGCGCGACTGCGCCGGCCATGATGCCGATCGGCCCCGCGCCGGTGATCAGCACATCCTCGCCCACCAGGTCGAAGGCAGAGCGCGGTGTGGACCGCGTTGCCGAGCGGATCGAGGATCGCGCCGAGTTCGTCGTCGACGTCGTCGGGCAGGGGCACGATGTTGAACGCGGGCACGCGCACGTAATCGGCGAAGGCGCCGGGGATGTTGACGCCGATGCCCTGCGTCTCCGGATCGAGATGATAGCGCCCGCCGCGCGCGGCGCGGCTCTTCATGCCGATCACATGGCCCTCGCCCGACACCCGCTGGCCGACCTTGAGGCGGCGCACGTTGGCGCCCAGTTCGGCGATCTCGCCCGAATATTCATGGCCGACCGTCATCGGCGTCGGGATCGTCTTCCGCGCCCACTCGTCCCAGTTGAAGATATGGATGTCTGTGCCGCAAATGCCGGTCTTGTGGACCTTCACCAGCACATCGTCCGGGCCGATCTCGGGGATCGGCTCATCTTCGAGCCAGAGCCCGGGCTCCGGCTTCTGTTTGACGAGGGCGCGCATGGTGAACTTCCAGAGGCAGTGGGCGATGGGCCGCTCCGACGATTTAGCGGTTCGAGCGGCGTTCCGATAGCGGCGTCGGCGGCGAGGATCCGGCTCGCCAGCCGGTCGCCGGCGCTTTCCGGATCGGCCGAAGGTTCAGGGAAGGACCGCCGAGCGCCGCTGCGCATAGGCGACGAGATTGTCGAGCGTCTGCGCCGTCCCGACATCGACGCCCATCTTGAGATACTGGTCGAGCTCATCGGCCGAGTGGCATTCGATCTCGACCGTCATGCGCGCGCCGCCATGCGCTTCCTCGAGAATGACGCGCCCGGTTGCGCCGAGCGCCTCGAAGACGAGCCGGTCTGGCGGGGCGATTTCCCGATAGGCCCCGGCGAAGGGCATGTCCGGATGGTCCTCGGTGACGAATTTGAACGATCCGCCGGGCCGCAAGTCGATCTCGCAGGCCGCAAGCGGCTTGCCGGCGGGATCCCACCAGCAGGCGACATGCTCGGGCCTTGTCCAGGCCTCGAAAATCTCCGCGCGCGGCGCTTCGAAACTGCGGGTCAGCCTTATCGTGTGCGACTGACGATCGATGACGAGCCCGGCATTCCGGCTCGTGGTCTCTGCGAACGGCATTTCATGTCTCCTTCTGCTTTTTCATCGCGGCGAGATGGGCGTCGAGGTTGTTCAGCCGGCTCTCCCATTGCTGGCGGAACGGCTCGATCCAGTCCGCGATCTCCTTCATCGCGAGCGGGGCCAGCCTGCGCGGACGTCTCTGTGCGTCCCGCCCGCCCTCGATGAGGCCCGCATGTTCGAGCACCTTGAGATGCCGCGAGATCGTCGGCTGGGTGAGATCGAACGGCGCCATCAGTTGCGAAACGGTCGCTTCGCCCTGCGTGAGGCGCGCCAGGATCGCCCGGCGCGTCGGATCGCTGAGGGCCTGGAAGGCGGCGCTGAGAGGATCGGGGCGGTAGTTGTCACTCATATGGCTATATAGCTATATGGCGATCAAAGAGTCAAGAGGCGTCGCGGCGTTGCCGTGATCTCACGAACCGTGGCGCCTTGCGGTGGCCACGGCGGGTCGTCGCTAAAGATCGAAATTGGTCGGCATCATCACGACATCGCGGATCGTCATGCCCCGCGGCCGCGTCAGCATGAAGGTCACGACATTGGCGACTTCGCTCGCCTCGAGCAGGCTGCCGGATTCTTTGGCTTCCCTGAGCTTCTCCGCCGGCCAGTCGGCGAGCAGCGCGGTGATGACGGGGCCGGGCGAGATCGAGCCCACGCGGATGCCATGCTTGAACACCTGCCGCCGCACCGTCTGGACGAAGCAGTTGATCGCCCATTTGGACGAGGCGTAGACGGGCTCCCAGGGGGTCGGAAAATGCGCCGCGAGCGAACTTGTCACGATGATGTCGCCCGAGCCCCGCTCGATCATGTGCGGCAGAACGTCATGCACGTTCTTCATCACGACATTGACGTTGAGGTTGAGCATCCGGTCGATGGCGCCGGTGTCCGCGTCGACGAGGTCGCCGCCGACATAGAGCCCCGCATTGGCGTGCAGGATGTCGAGCCGGCCCGTTTGCTCGAGAACCTTGGGCAGCAAGGTCGCGCAGTCCCTGGGGTCGAGCAGGTCGATGACTACAGGGATGACGGCGTCGCCGTGCTTGCCGCGCAGCGCCTTCAGCGCCGCTTCGTCGCGGTCGATCATCGCGACGCGCGCGCCAAGGGCCAGCATCGCCTCGGAACTGGCCAGCCCGATACCCGACGCCGCCCCCGTCACGGCGGCGACCTTGCCCGCCAATTCTCCCGCCATTGTCTTCCTCCTCTGATGGCGCGTTATCATCTCATCCTTCAAGACGCGAGGCTTTGCCTCGCTCCTCAGGATGAGGAGGGCTTAAGCCCACGCACCGGCCCTTCACACGATCCCCAGCGCCTTGCCCGCATCCGCGAAGGCCGAGACCGCAAAATCGATGTCGGCATCGGTCAGCGCAGCCGACATTTGCGTGCGGATACGCGCCTGTCCCTTCGGCACCACGGGGAAGAAGAACCCGGCGACGAACAATCCCCGCTCGTCGAGCGCCTTGGCCAGGTCCTGAGCGAGCTGCGCTTCCCCCAGCATCACCGGAATGATCGGCGTCTCGCCCGGCTGCGTCTTGAACCCTGCTTTCTCGACGCCTTCACGAAAGCGGGCGGCATGGCTTTTCAACAGCGCGCGCCTTGCGTCGGCGCCGATCGCGATCTCGAGCGCCTTGAGCGCGCCCGCCGCGACCGGGGGCGCGAGCGAATTGGAGAAGAGATAGGGGCGCGCGCGCTGCCGCAAAAGATCGACGATCGGCTGCGCGGCGGCGACGAAGCCGCCCATGCCCCCGCCCAGCGTCTTGCCGAACGTGCCGGTGACGATGTCGACCCGGTCGCCCGCGCCGGTCAAGGCCGGCGTGCCGCGGCCCTTCTCGCCCAGATGCCCGGTCGCATGGCAATCGTCGACCAGCACCAGCGCGCCGTAACGGTCGGCGAGCGCGCAGATCTCCTTGAGTTTCGCGACATAGCCGTCCATCGAGAACACGCCGTCGCTGGCGATGAGCTTGAACCGCGCGCCCGCGCTGTCGGCTTCCTTGAGGCGATCCTCGAGCTCATCTAAGTCCGAATTGGCGAAGCGGTAGCGCTTGGCTTTGCTCAGCCGCACGCCGTCGATGATCGAGGCGTGGTTGAGGCTGTCGGAAATGATCGCGTCGGATTCGTCGAGCAGCGGCTCGAACACGCCGCCATTGGCGTCGAAGCAGGCCGCGAAAGCGATCGCGTCGTCCTTGCCGAGATGTTTGGCGATCGCCTGCTCGAGCGCGCGATGGAGCGTCTGCGCGCCGCAGATGAAGCGCACCGAGGCCATGCCGAAGCCGAATTCGTCCATCGCCCGCCGGGCGGCGGCGATGACGTCGGGATGGTCGGCGAGGCCGAGATAATTGTTGGCGCAGAGATTGACCGCCTCGCGCGCGCCCTGCGGCGAGGCGACATGGATGCGTCCGCCCTGCGGGCCGGTGAGCAGCCGCTCGCGCTTCAAAAGGCCCTGCGCCTCGATCTCCTCGAGGCTCGCGCGAATGTGGTTGAGGAAGGCGTCGGTCATGAGCCGCCCGTTCGACGAGGGAGAGGGGCGAGTCTAGCAGCGCATAGCGGGCGGGGCTATTGCGAGAGCTGGATGTAGAGCTCGTAGCGTCCGGAGCTGAACGTGAGGCCCGCCTGCGCGGCGGTGAGGCGCATGATCACGCCGTTGCGGTTTTCGAGCCAGATCTCCCCATTGGCCCTCGCGGTGACCGCGAGGCTGCCCGTGCCCTGGATCCAGGGGCCGGAAAACTGCGAAACGTCATGGAGATTGTAGACCTCGCCCGAGGCCTGCATGGTCGAAATGGCGCCGGGGCCGATCAGCGAGCCGATGAGCGTGAACGGGTAGGTCCGGCCCCTGAAGTCGAGCCTCCCGTTGCCGAGGCCCGTGGCGGCGACGAAGGCCTGGTTCATCGTCACATGACCCGAGGGCCTCAAGCCCCGAATGCTGGCTTCGGTCGGAATCCCGGACGGCGGAATGGCGCAGCCGGCAATCGGCGCCAAACTCAGGAGCGCGAGGATCGCCGCGATCCTGCGCGAGCGAACGAGCCTCGACCGCATGGCTTTCCCCTGTGTTGAACCGGCGTCACTCGACGCGAGGCGTCCACGGTTTAGCCAATTCGATGGGGCGATGTCAGCAGGCCCTCACGGAGACGAGCCCGGCCGCCGGTCGAAATCGGCCGCTCGCCGCGATGGGCGGCATCCGCTTCCGCGTCAATCGCAGGCGCCTGAAACGGAACGGTGGTGCGACGGCATACTACAGCTTATTGCGTCCACAAATCAGAAAGATCGAGGCTTGCACAGCTTCTGGTTCCCATGAGCCAGGACTGCCTTTCGCATGGAAACGCCCCGACGCTACCGCGGCGTCGACTGTTCGGAAGGCGCAAGGGGGCGAGAAAATTTCTTCGCGAAAATCGGCTGTAACCCATTGATAAATCTCGTTTCGTACGAGAGAATCCAAGGAAATCCAAGGAAATCCAATAGGGCTCGGGGGCGGCTTTTGCAGCGAAACGGCCCCGCGCCAAGACAATCCAAATTACCTAAAATTACTCTGTTAATATGCGGCGTTCAGCCGCCCCAGTCGAGGAGCCGCTCGCCGCGATGGATGGCGTCCGCTTCCGCGGTGAGGCGCCCGTCGGCCCCGTGCAGGATGAGCCCCGGCGCAATGCGAAGCGGCGCTTTCGAGCCCTTCACCCCCGAGACGAGCAGCCGATGCGCGCTCGCGCCGAGCGTTGGATAAACAGGCAGAATTGCGAGGCCGCCGAGCCGGCTTTTGACCGCCGCAAGGATCGCGCCTAGCGCATCCGGCCGGTGGATCATCACCAAACGGCCCCGGGGCGCGAGCATCGCGATCGAGGCTTCAATCCAATAGGCCAGCCCCGCCTCGGCCAAAATATGCGCTCGCGCCTTGCTCTCGTCGGGAGAGGCGCGGACCGTTGCGGCGTCGAAGAACGGCGGATTGGTGACGACGCAATTGGCGGACTGAGCCAACCCCGCCTCGCGGCGCTCTTTGGGGACGAGCACGTCGAGCCGCAGGACGCGCGCCCGCCCCCGAAGTCCGTTGCGCTCGGCGTTTCGCTTGGCGAGCGCCGCCAGTTCCGGGTCGAGCTCCACGAGATCGGCGGACGCAAGCGGCGAGCGCTGGAGGAGCGCGAGCCCGACCGCGCCGACGCCCGCGCCGATGTCCACGATCCGGCCTTGGCCAGCACCGCCCGCCGCGGCGGCCAGGAGCGCGGCGTCCGTGCCGACCCGATGGCCGCGCTCGGGCTGGATCAGCGTGAGTCGGCCGCCGAGCCAGCGGTCTTCGGTCAGCCCGTCCCCCGGCGGCCGCTCAGGCATCGCGCAATTCTTTTCCCAGACCCGCCTCGGCGATGAGACGGCGCGCCCGCTTTTCCTCGCGCTTGTCGACCAGAATCCGTCGCGGCAGGAAGCCGAGCGACCCTTCGGCCGCGGCCATGTTCTGGTCGGCGACGAAAAAGGCGATTCCCTCCGCCTTCAGGATCGATTCGACGACGGTGATCAGGACGAGGTCGTTGGTGCGCAGGATTTCGACCAAGGGAAGACCTCGATTGGCTCACTTGCCGCGTCGTTGGGCCGTCTTTATGGTCGCGGCGCCGGCTCTGGCAAGGGAAGCTTTGCGTGGGAATTGTCATTCCGCTCGGGGACAAGTCGGCCGATCATCTGATCGAGCCGCTGACGGCGCTCGTCGCCGGCGACATGGCCAGGGTCAACCAGACGATCCTGTCGCGCACGGGATCGGACGTGACGATGATCCCCGAAATCGCCAACCATCTCATCGCCTCCGGCGGAAAAAGGATGCGCCCGATCCTGACGCTTGCGACCGCCGGCCTTTGCGGCTATGGCGGCGAGGGCCACATCAAGCTCGCCGCCGCGGTGGAATTCATGCACACCGCGACCCTTCTGCACGACGACGTCGTCGACGAGAGCGACATGCGCCGCGGCAAGGCGGCGGCGCGGGTGCTGTGGGGGAACGAAGCGAGCGTGCTGGTCGGCGATTTTCTCTTAGGGCAAGCCTTCAAGATGATGGTCGAGGTCGGCTCGCTCGCCTGCCTCGACACGCTGTCCAGCGCCGCCGCGGTGATCGCCGAGGGCGAGGTGATGCAGCTCTCCGCCGCCAAGGACACCGAGACGACCGAGGACGCCTATCTCGCGGTGATCCGCGCGAAGACCGCGGCGCTGTTCGCCGCCGCCTGCGAGGTCGGGCCCATTCTCGCCGGCCGCGCCAAGGCCGAGGTCGCCGCCTGCCGGGCCTATGGGGCCAATCTGGGCGTCGCCTTCCAGCTCATCGACGACGCGCTCGATTACGGGGGATCGTCGGCCAAGCTCGGCAAGAACCTCGGCGACGATTTCCGCGAGGGCAAGATCACCCTGCCGGTGGTGCTCTCGTTCCGCCGGGGAGGGACGCAGGAGCGCGATTTCTGGCGCCGGACATTGGAAAAAGGCGAAGTCGTCGACGGAGACCTCGAATTCGCGCTCATGACGATGAGGAAGCATCGCGCGCTCGAGGACACCATCGAGCGCGCCCGCCACTATGGCGCGATGGCGCGCGACGCGCTCGAATTGTTCGCCCCTTCAGCCTGGAAACATGCGCTGCGCGACGCGGTCGACTTCGCCATCGGCCGCGCGCATTGACGGAAAGGCCGCCGTGGCGGCGCTGAACGAGCCGCCGCGATCGCGCGAACCGCGGCAAAAATCGCCGATGTCTTTGCTCGTGCGCAACTTTTGGAAAAAAAATCGGCCCCCGCTCCGTCACGAGGCGAGCTCGAAATGCTGGACAAGTTTCCGCGCGCCGGTTAGCGAAGGGGAAAGGGGCGCCGGGGTAAAAGGGCGTGAGGCCAGAAGGACAGGCGATGGACTATGAGCGGAGCTTCGAGGACGCGCTCGCGCGCCTCAAGGCGGAAGGGCGCTATCGGACCTTCGCCAATCTAGAGCGCGACGCGAGCCGGTTCCCGATCGCCCAATGGCGCCCGGAGGGCGAGGAAGACCGGCCGCGGGACGTGACGGTCTGGTGCTCGAACGACTATCTCGGCATGGGCGGCCATCCCGACGTCATCGAGGCGTCGGTCAGGGCCGCCCGCGCGCATGGCGCAGGCGCGGGCGGAACCCGCAACATTTCCGGCACCCACAATCCGATCGTCGAGCTCGAGGGCGAGCTTGCCGATCTGCACGGCAAGGCGGCGGCGCTCGTCTTCACGTCCGGCTGGGTGTCCAATCTGGCGGCGATTTCGACCATCGGGGGCCTGCTTCCCGATTGCCTCATCCTCTCCGACGCGCTCAATCACAATTCGATGATCGAGGGCGTCAGGCGCTCCGCCTGCGAGAAGCGCGTCTGGCGCCACAATGACGTCGGCCATCTCGAGGAACTGCTCGCGGCCGAGCCTCGCGACCGCGCCAAGCTCGTCGTGTTCGAGAGCCTCTATTCGATGGACGGCGACATCGCTCCGATCGCCGACATCGTGGCGGTCGCCAAGAAATACAACGCGCTGACCTATATCGACGAGGTCCATGCGGTCGGCCTCTATGGCCCCCGGGGCGGAGGGGTAAGCGAGCGTGACGGGATCGCCGCTCGCATCGACGTGATCGAGGGCACGCTCGCCAAGGGTTTCGGTTCGCTCGGCGGCTATATCGCGGCCAGCAAGACGATCGTCGACGCGGTGAGGAGCTTCGCCCCCCAGTTCATCTTCACCTCGACCTTGCCGCCGAGCGTCGCCGCGAGCGCCGCCGCCGCGGTCAGGCACCTCAAACGGTCGAACGCGGAGCGCGAGCGCCACCAGCAGATGGCGAAGCTGGTCAAGCACGCGCTGCGCGCTGCGGGCCTGCCGGTGATGGACAACCCTTCGCATATCGTGCCGGTGTTCGTCGGCGACGCCAGACAATGCCGGGCGGCGAGCAAGCTCCTGCTCGAGCGGCACGCGATCTACATCCAGCCGATCAATTATCCGACTGTCGCCCGGGGGACCGAGCGGCTCAGGGTGACCCCGACCCCCGCCCATAACGAAGCCCAAATTGCCGAGCTGGTCGAAGCCCTGGTCGACGTGTGGAAGACGCTCGGCCTCAAGTTCGAAGAGGCGCGGGTGATCCCGCTCGTCCGCGCCAACCAGGGCGAGGACGCTCGTTGCGCGTATCCGGAGATGAAGCGCGCGGCGGAGTAGGAGTGGCTTCGGCCCCGAGGCCGCGCTCGGCCAAGCCCTTCCTCGCGGCGCTTCAAGGCAAGAAGCAGAGGACCCCGCCGATCTGGCTCATGCGCCAGGCGGGCCGCTACCTGCCGGAATATCGCGAGCTTCGGGCGAGCGCGCCAACCTTTCTCGACTTCTGTCACAACCCCCGCCTCGCCGCCGAGGCGACGCTGCAGCCGATCCGCCGGTTCGGCTTCGACGGGGCGATCCTGTTCTCCGACATTCTCGTCATCCCCGACGCGCTCGGCCAGCGCGTCGGGTTCGAGACCGGCGACGGTCCCCGCCTCGACCCGATTGGCGACGGAGAGGGCCTCGAGAAACTCAGGCGCGAGCCTGACTGGCGCCGGCTCGAGCCGGTGTTCGAAACGCTCGGCCGAGTGAAGGAAGCGCTGCCCAAGGAGATCGCGCTGATCGGCTTCTGCGGGGCGCCATGGACGGTCGCGAGCTACATGATCGCGGGCCGCGGAACGCCCGATCAGGCGCCGGCGCGCCTCTTCGCCTACCGCCATCCCGACCTGTTCCAGCGCCTGATCGACCGGCTCGTCGACGCCTCGGCCGAATATCTCTGTCGTCAATTCGCCGCTGGCGCGGAGGCGGCTCAGATCTTCGATTCCTGGGCGGGCGTCCTGCCGCGGGCCGAGTTCGAACGCTGGTGCCTCGCTCCAGTCGCGGCCATCGCCGCCAAGGTTCGAATGAAAGCGCCGGATGCGCTCCTCATCGCCTTTCCCCGCGGCGCCGGCGACAAGCTCGTGAGCTTCGGGGCGATCGCCGAAATCGATGCGATCGGCCTCGACACCACCGCCGATCCTCAAGCCGCCATTGCCGCCCTGCCGGAGCGGTTGACCCTTCAGGGCAATCTCGATCCGCTCGCGCTGGTTGCAGGGGGACAACGTCTCGACGAGGAAATCGAGCGGGTCATGAGCAGCTTTGGCCCCCGCGCCCATATCTTCAACCTCGGCCACGGGATCCTGCCCGAGACGCCGATCGCCCATGTCGAGCGGCTGGTCGCCCGCGTGCGCGGCCAGATCCGATGACCGAGCAGACCCCGTCGTCCGACGACCCTCGCTTCGCGCAGGTCAGCGTCTGGTTCGAGACCCTCCAGGAGCGGATCATCGCCGCGATGGAGGCGCTCGAGCGCGAGTTCGCGGGTGTTGGCGCAGGACATAACCCCGGCCGGTTCGACATCGAGCCTTGGCGGCGCGCGGACGCGAGCGGGCAGCCTGGCGGCGGCGGGCGCATGGCGATGCTGCGCGGACGCCTGTTCGAGAAGATGGGCGCCCATTGCTCGCTCGTTCACGGCGCCTTTCCGGCGGAATTCGCCTCGCAAATTCCGGGCGCCGACAAGGACCCGCGCTTCTGGGCGGCTGGCGTCTCGGTGATCGCCCATCCGTGGAGCCCGCACGTGCCGACCGGGCATATGAACACCCGGCTCGTGCGCACGACCAGGACCTGGTTCGGCGGCGGCGCGGACCTGACGCCGACGCTCGACGAGCGCCGCAAGGCCAACGATCCGGACGCCATCGCCTTCCATGCGGCGATGCGGGCGGCCTGCGAACGCCATCCGGGCGTCGCCGACCCCGAACGGTTCAGGGCCTGGTGCGACGAATACTTTTATCTCAAGCACCGCAACGAGCCGCGCGGGATCGGCGGCATCTTCTTCGACTATCTCAACAGCGCGGGCGACGCCGGCAATTCCGCTTTCGACGCGGATTTCGCCTTCGTGCGCGACGTCGGCGAAAGCTTCATCGAGGTCTATGGCGACATTGTCCGGCGCAACGCTGGCAAGCCGTGGAGCGAAGCCGAGCGGCAGGAACAATTGACGCGCCGGGGACGGTACGTCGAGTTCAACCTCCTCTATGATCGCGGCACGATTTTCGGTCTGAAAACCGGCGGCAACGTCTCCTCGATCCTGTCCTCGATGCCGCCGGCGGCAACTTGGCCCTAAGCGCGCCTTTTCAAGAGAACCTGCGATAAGCTTTGTCGGGTCCGGCCGCGTCCGGGCTCTGCGCTCGACGCGATCGCGCACAAGCACAAGGCGAGGCGCCGGGTGCTGGAGACGAGCGGCGCCAAGCTCGAATGGGAGATCAGGCGCGTCGCCCGCCAGCGCCGCCCCCTACCCAGCTCTTACGCGACAATGTTTTGATTGAGGCGGAAGAGATTCGTGGGGTCGTAGCGGCGTTTGATGTCGGCCAGCCGGGCATAATTCTCGCCATAGGCCGTCTGCACCCGTTCCCCATCATCTGCGGGCATGAAGTTCACATAGGCGGTGCCGGAGGCAAATGGAGCCGTCGCCTCGAAGGCCCGCCTTGCCCATTCGACATGTTGCTTGTCCGCCGACTCGTCCCGCCAACGGGAGTGGACATTCATGCCGAAGTGCGCGTTTCGTTGGGGAAAGGCGGTCGAGGAAACTGGAACCCGACAAGCGGCGCCGCCGATGTGGAAGATGAAGATTTCGCATTCGGGGCCGGGCGCGGCTTGGGCGGCCTCGACGACAGCGCTGACTGCGTCGTCGGAAAGCTCGGCAAAGTCACGCGTCTTCCAATAGTTTCTGGCTCCCGGCGTTAGCAGCGGGTCGAACGCGGCCTGCCACCCGGTGTATGGATGCGGCCCGACAACATCGACGATCGGCGCGCCGAGCCCTCGGATTCCTGCCGCCGCGCGCTCGCCTTCTGCAAGGTCGCCAACGTAGCACATCGCGAAAATAAGCACCTTGCGGCCGTGCCACTCGGCCGGCAGAAACGGAAGCGGCGGGGCGGCGCGCAACACCGCCCAGCAACTCAGTTCGTCCGGCGCGCGCTCCAGCAACGCGCGGTATTGTTTCAGGAGCGCCTCGGCGCCGTCGAGCGGGTGAACCACCAGCCCGGACAGGACCTGCTGTCCCACCTCGCGCAGCTTGAACTCGAATGAGGTGACGACGCCAAAATTGCCGCCGCCGCCCCGCAGCGCCCAGAAAAGATCCGCGCTCTCGGTTGCGCTCGCGCGGAGCGTCTTTCCTTCCGCGGTCACGACATCTGCGGCAATCAGGCTGTCGACCGTCAAGCCGTATTTGCGTGTGATCCAGCCGAAACCGCCGCCCAGAGTGAGACCGGCAATGCCAGTGGTCGAATTGATGCCGACCGGAACCGCGAGTCCATAAGGCGCCGTTGCAGCGTCCACCTCGGCGAGGGTCGCGCCGGGCTCGACCAGCGCCCGCGTTGTCTGCGGGTCGACGCGCACCGATCGCATCGCGGAGAGGTCGATCACAACGCCATCATCGCAGATCGCGTTGCCTGCGATGTGGTGGCCGCCGCCCTTCACCGCGACAAGGAGACCATTGTCGCGCGCGAACTGGACGCATCGGACAACATCGCCCGCCTCCTTGCACTGCACGATAAGCGCAGGCCTGCGGTCGATTGTCGCATTCCAGATCGTCCTGGCTTCGTGATAGGACGGCGCCTCCGGATCGAGGACTTTTCCCCGTATCCCGCGGCGGAAGTCCTCGAGCGCCCCGTTCGCGACGTCTTTCGTCGAGCCTTCAATCGATTTGAATATCAAACCCATGACAATCCTCCACAACGGAAGGCTTACGGAGATCTGAAATCCGCGCTCCGCATCCGCCGTTGAGGCTAAAATCCGCTCAATTCGACGGGACCGCTAGGGCGGCTCGTCCGAATCTCTTGATCCTGCGTCCTTTGCTGGTGCCAAAAGACAGCGTGACCTGTAGAAGCGCCGTGAGAGGAGGCGCTCTCATGGACGTTCTGTCGGATGTGCTGCGTTCCGTCCGCCTGACCGGAGCGGTCTTTTTCGACATGGAGGCCCATTCGCCGTGGGTCGGCGTAACCCCGAGGGCCGAAGTCATCGCAGGCCTCGTAATGCGGGAGGCCGAGCACGTCATCTGCTTCCATGTCGTGACCGCCGGAGCGTGCTGGGTCGAACTGGCGGACTCTTCGCTCCCTCCAGTTGCCCTCTCGGCTGGGGACGTGGTCGTCGTCGGTAAGGGCGACTCGCACTTTCTCTGTTCGACGCCGGGAATGCGGGGCGAGGCCGATCTTTCCGTCTACCGGCGCCCAGCCGGTCGTCGCCTGCCAATCCCTCACGTTCTCAGCGAGACAACCGGAGGCGTCGAGACATGCCATTTCGTTTGCGGCTATCTCGGATGCGATTTGCGCCCTTTCAATCCGCTGCTCGACGCGCTGCCGCGCCTGTTCCACGCCCGTGCGTCCGCCGCGAGCCAAGGGTGGCTGGCGAACCTGCTTCGCACGGCCGTCGACGAGACCGAGGACGACAAGGCCGGCCGCGAGACCATGCTGGCGAAATTGGCCGAGCTTTTGTTCATAGACACCCTTCGCAAGCATATCGGCGAACTGGCGGACGACCGGCCCGGATGGTTCTCCGGATTGCGGGATCGGCATGTCGGGGCCGCGCTTGGGCTGATCCATGCCAATCCGTCCCGGGACTGGACGCTCGACGCCCTCGCTCACGAGGCGGGGCTTTCACGCTCGATCTTCGCAAAGAGGTTCAACGATCTCCTCGGCGTGCCGCCGATTGAATATCTCGTGCGCTGGCGGGTGCAGTTGGCGGCCAGGCTTCTGGACCAGGGCGTGAAAATCGCCGAGACCGCCGCCAGCGTCGGCTACGAATCCGAAGCGACTTTCAACCGCGTCTTCAAGCGCTTCGCTGGCGCGCCGCCGGGGGCGTGGCGCCGGGCTCGACCGAAATACGATCAGTTGAACTGAGCAATCGGGGGCCGGACGGGCCGTCCCGGTCGGCGCTCGACTTGGGCGCCGGGTTGCGGCTCACGCCTGTGCCGGCGCGGCTTCCCTTTGCGCCGCTTGCGGCTGAGCCTGCTCCCGCATCGTCCGCAAATTGGCCTGCCTCAGCCGCTCGGCCTCCTCGTCGAACAGGAAGGTCAGGAACACATAGCGCCGCCCGCGCGTCACCCGCGACACCTGGTGCAGGATCGAGGCGGAGAACACGATCGCCGTTCCCGGCGCGGCCTTGAAGCTTCGCGGGCTGTATTCTGGAAACGAAATCTCGCCGCCTTCGAAATCGGCGTTCAGATTGATCGACACCGCGAACCGGCGATGCGCGACCGACATGCCGGTGTCGTCGCGATGGGGGCCGAAATGCCCGCCCGTTTCGGAATCGTAGCGCGCGACGAGGTCGCGCTCGATCCGGGTCAGGCGCATCTGAAACGCCTTCCTGATCTCCGGGCAGACCCTTCGCCCGATGCGCGCTCTCAGGTTGGCGATGAGGCGCGCGTCGGTCAGATGGAAATCGCGCCGGCGCTTCCACTCCTGGTCGAAATTCTCCAGCGACCGTCCGCCCTCGTCCTGCATGAAGCCGCTTTCCTTGCCGCCGCCGCGCTCGAAGCAGTCGATGAGATGGCGGCAAAGCTCGGGCTCGAAGACGTCGGAAAGCGAGAGGATCGGCGCCCAAACGCAGGGGTCGGAACCCTGGGGCGACGCCGAGGCGGTCACACTCGCCAGCGCCCGGTCGGCGTCCTCCAGGGGCCCGGCGCCGATGACCCGCAGCATCGGGTCGAGGACGACCCAGGAGGAGTCCGCGCCGAAGGCGCGCGCCATCTCGCCGCCGTCCGTCAGGAACACGATCGAAGGAAACCGGGCTTCGAGTCCGATCGCCGCCCCCGAACCTGATTCGGAGGCGACGGCGAAGAAGGCGACCTTGCCTTCATCGACCAGGCGGCGGTGGGAGCTGAGCGTCTCGAGCGCGGCCTCCTCGGCGGCGCCCGGGATCGAACCCAGGAAGGCGAGCAGGATCGTCCGGCCGGGAAAAGGATCGAACGCGAGCCGATGGCGCCCGGAATTGAGCAGGAAAGCGCTGTCGCCTCGCTCGGCGCCGGGCTTGAGCGCGAAGTCGCGTGATTCGGACATGAAGGCTTCCCGTCGGCAGCGGCGTGCGTCCACGCTGAAGCTCGCACGCAAGCGGACGCTCGCCCAAAAACCTTAAGCCTTGCGGACAATCCGGGTCCGAAGCCGCACGCTTTTCGGCCGCCCGATTCGTTTGGGTTAAGGCATCGTTAAATCCTTGGATTTAATCGTGTCTTAACTCTGCGTTTTGTTGCGCAACCGATGAGGAGCTGGCGGGCGATGAAGCCACTCGCGGTCGTGGGGACGGACCCGGCGGGAGCGCGGGCGTCGCGCCGGACGGCAGATCGCGCCCTCGCGGGCCTGCGAATCGGCTCCCCGCCGCGGGTGAACGCGCTGCGCCTTCCCCAGCGTTGGCGGAAAATGACGCAAAAGACTCAAAGCGCGAACTCGTACGCCATCCCGTCGAGGATTCTTAAACCGAATATTTACTATGAGGGCCACAACTTCGCCCTTCAGGTTGTCGCGGCTCAGGCTGCTTCGATTTTCTCTTCCGCGGGACGGATCGTGCGAAAGTTGAGCGGAATATTCAGACGGGAACGCGCGGGACTGGCGGGGCTGGCCCCCGCTCCGCTCGAAGCCGGTCGGCCCAAGGTGCTGCTGCGCGCCGAGCGGGCGGCGCGGACGTCGCTCAGCTGGCGCGTTCGCCTGGACCGCCCCGCGCCGCTGAAGGTCGATATCGCGCTGACGCTGTTCGTCCTTCTGGGCGCGGCGCTTGTCGGCGCCGAGAAGGGCGGCCAGTTCGACTGGGTCGCCGGCGAGGCGAGCCACGCTGGCGACTGGGCCGCGCGCTCTCTCGGCCTTGGCGTCTCCGTGGTCACGGTTTCCGGCGCGACGCATATGAGCGAGGCGAGGATCCTGGCGATCGCAGGCATCGACGCGAGCCGGTCGCTGCCGTTCTTCGACGTGGCGCAGGCGAAGGCGCGGCTCGAAGCCAATCCGCTGGTCAAGCAGGCGAGCGTGCGCAAGCTCTACCCCAACCAGGTCGTCATCGACATCGTCGAGCGCACCCCCTACGCCGTCTGGCAGAGGGAGGGAGACGTGAGCGCGATCGCCGCCGACGGGGCGCCGATCGATGAAGTGACCGACGGCCGCTACGCCGGCTTGCCGTTCGTGGTCGGCGAAGGCGCCAACGAGCGGGTGCGCGAATATGTCGGGCTCCTCGACGCGATGGACGAACTCAAGCCCCGCGTCGAGGCGGGCGTGCTGGTCGATCAGCGGCGGTGGAACCTGCGCCTCAAATCCGGCCTCGACATCAAGCTGCCGGAAGACAATCCGGAGGCGGCGATCGCCGAGCTCCTCAAGCTTCAGCGCCAGTCCCGGATCCTGGAGAAAGACGTGCTGGCGCTCGATTTCCGGGTTCCGGGCAAGGTGTTCGCGCGCCTGACCGAGGATGCGGCGGCAGCCTGGACAGAAAACCACGCGGCGAAGAAGGGCGCGCAGCCATGAGCCTGAGATCGCTCGCGCCGCGCATGCGCCAGATCCCGGCCCGCAAGAGCGCCATTCTGTCGGCGCTCGACGTCGGCGCCTCGAAGATCGTCTGCCTGATCGCCCGGCTCACGCCAATGGAGGCGTCCGAGGCGCTGCGTGGGCGCACCCATCGATGCAAGGTGCTCGGCATCGGCCATCAGCGCTCGAACGGGGTCAAGGGCGGCGGGGTCGTCGATCTTGAAGCGGCGGAGCATGCCGCGCGCCTGGCCATCGACGCCGCCGAGCGCATGGCCGGCGTCGAGGTCGGCGGCGTCATCGTCAACATGTCGGGCGGGCGCCTCTCCTCGCGCCGCCACGGCGCCGACGCCCGGCTCATCGGCAAGACCGTCGCCGAGCGCGACATCCATCGGGTGCTCGAGGAGGCGGCGGCGGCGACCGCCGAGCCTGGGCGGACCATCCTGCACGCGCTTCCGACCGCCTTCCGGCTCGACGCGACCAAAGACGTGCGCGATCCCAAGGGCATGGTCGGGGCCGAGCTCGGCGTCGACCTTCATCTCGCGACCTGCGATTCGGCGGCCGCGCGCAACCTGATGCTGGTGATCGAGCGCTGCCATTTGCGGGTTGAGGCGATGGTGGCGACGCCCTACGCCGCGGGTCTCTCGACGCTGGTCGACGACGAGGCGGAGCTCGGCGCCGCGGTGGTCGATTTCGGCGGCGGCTCGACGACGGTTGGAGTGTTCTCCGGCGGGCGGCTCATTCATGTCGATGCGGTCGCTCTCGGCGGCGCCAATGTGACGAGGGACGTCGCGCGCGGACTCAACGTTTCGGTGAGCGACGCCGAACGCCTGAAGACCCTGTACGGCGCCTGCATCGCTTCGCCCTCCGACGACCGTGAAACCATCGCCGTCCACCGGCTCGGCGACGACCCGGATCACCCGAGCCACCTCCCGAAGTCGGAGCTGGTGCGGATCATCCGCCCGCGGGTGGAGGAGATTCTCGAGCTCGTGCGCGACCGGCTGCGCGCGTCGGGGCACGCGGCCCACGCGGGCCGCCGGCTGGTGATGACCGGAGGGGCCTGCCAGCTGACCGGCCTGCCCGAACTGGCGCGCACAATCTTATCGAGCCAGGCCCGTGTCGGGCGCCCGCTCGGGATCGAAGGACTGCCGGAATCGGGAAAGAGCCCCTCCTTCGCCGCCGGCGTCGGGCTCATGGTTTATCCGCAGATGGCCGGCCTCGAATATTTCGAAATCACGCGCTCGCTCGCCCGTCCGCATCATGGCGAGGGCGGCTACGCGGCGCGGGTCGGACGGTGGCTCAAGGAAAGTTTCTAAGGCGCGTAAGAGGGCGCTCGCCTCAAGGCAAGCGCGTTTCACTCCAATCGGCGCCGGCGGGCGTCCAACCAATGAGGCAAGCATGTCGATCAATCTGAAAGCGCCCGAACTCAGGGAATTGAAGCCCCGGATCATGGTGTGCGGCGTCGGCGGCGCCGGCGGCAATGCGGTCAACAACATGATCGTGTCGGGCCTCTCCGGCGTCGATTTCATCGTCGCCAACACCGACGCGCAGGCGCTCACCTCCTCACGCGCCGAGCGGATCATCCAGATGGGCCTTCAGGTGACCGAGGGCCTCGGCGCGGGCTCCAAGCCCGAAGTCGGCAAGGCCGCCGCGGAAGAGGCGCTCGAGGAGATCCGCGATCACCTCGCCGGCGCCCATATGGTGTTCGTCACCGCCGGCATGGGCGGGGGCACCGGCACGGGCGCCGCCCCGGTCATCGCCAGGGCCGCCCGGGAGATGGGCATTCTCACCGTCGGTGTGGTCACCAAGCCCTTCCACTTCGAGGGCGGGCGGCGGATGAAAGTGGCCGAGACCGGCATCTCCGATCTCCAGAAGGCGGTCGACACGCTGATCATCATCCCGAACCAGAACCTGTTCCGGGTCGCCAACGAGAAGACCACCTTCGCCGACGCCTTCGCGATGGCCGATCAGGTGCTCTATTCCGGCGTCGCCTGCATCACCGATCTGATGGTGAAGGAAGGGCTCATCAACCTCGATTTCGCCGACGTGCGCTCGATCATGAGCGAAATGGGCAAGGCGATGATGGGCACGGGCGAAGCCGCGGGCGACAAGCGCGCGGTGCAGGCGGCAGAAGCGGCGATCGCCAATCCGCTGCTCGACGAAACCTCGATGCGGGGCGCGCGCGGCCTTTTGATCTCGATCACCGGCGGCAACGACCTTACCCTTTACGAGGTCGACGAGGCGGCGAGCCGCATTCGCCAGGAGGTCGACGAGGAGGCCAACATCATCCTCGGCGCCACGTTCGACTCGGCGCTCGACGGGGTCGTGCGGGTCTCGGTCGTGGCGACCGGGATCGACCAGGAGTCGATCGCGCAGATCGAGCCAGCCGGCGCGCAGCCCAGGGCTGAAGCCTTCGCGCGTCCGCGCGCCCACACGCCGCTCCGCTCCGCTCGGCCGGGCGCGGCCCAGCCCGAGCAGCCCGGCGCCGGGCGTTCCGGCCAGGAGGGCGGCGCCCTTGTGGCCTTCCCCGATCCGATCGAGCCCCATCCCGAAGCGGACGAAGCGGCGCAAGCGGAATTCATTCCGCCCGCGCCGGAGCACCCGGCCCCCCGGACGCCGCGCATGCCGCAGATCGACGACCTGCCGCAAGTCGCGCAGAACCAGCTGCGCGCGGCGCGCGGCGAGGCGCAACTGGTCCCGGCGCCGGAAACGCGCCGCCGGTCGCTCCTGGAGAAGCTGGCCGCGTTCGGCATCACCCGCCACGAGGAGGAGCCTGCCCAGGCGCCCCCGCCGGCCGTCGCGGCGCCGCCAGCGCCGGTCACGCCGCTTCAGCGTCCCCATGTTGTCGCTCAGGCCGATTCCGCCCGTCCTCAACATCGGCCGCCGCCGGCGCGTTCGCTCGGCGCTCTCGAGGCCAACGGTCGCGCCATCCCCCGTCCTCCCGTTTCGGAAGACGACCATTTGGACATTCCGGCGTTCCTGCGCCGGCAGAACTGAGTCGGCCGCTCGCGAAGCCCCGGCCTCTTGGCCGGGGCGCCTTTCTCCACAGGGTTAAGAGACAGTAAAATTTATAAAGCGTTGAAAAATATCAGAGAACGATTGCGACGGCATTGTAACTTTTGTTCACCAAAGGTGATTTGTCGCGCTGGGCGCCCACCCCTACTGTGGCTTTTCAGGAGCCGCCGGCGGACATTTTGGCGGCGGCGGGCGGACGGCGATCGGCGGCTTTGGATAGCGACGCCATGTGGGGCTCGGGCGCCTCACGTTGCGGCCGAAAGCGCGAATCGGGGCCGGGCGCAAGTCCGGGGTGCGGTTGAAGATGCGGTTTGGGTTTCAGACAACGCTGCGCGACCGTGCGGCCATCCAAGGTGTCGGCGTCCACTCCGCGGCGCCGGCGCAAGTTATCCTTCATCCTGGCTATGTCGACACCGGAATTGTGTTCCTCCGCACCGGACTTCCGGGCGGACGGGAGCGCATGGTCGAGGCCCGGCGCGCCAACGTGAGGCAGACCTCGTTCTGCACCACGCTCGGGGACGCTTCGGGCGCCGCCATCTCCACGGTCGAGCACCTGCTCGCGGCTCTATCTGGGCTGCGGATCGACAATGCGGTCATCGAGATCGACGGGCCGGAAACGCCGATCATGGACGGCTCCGCGATCGATTTCGTCAGGGCGATCGATGCGGTCGGCGTCACCCAGCAGGCCCGCTTGCGCCGCTACCTCAGGATCGTCAAGCCGGTTCGCGTGGACCATGACGGCGGCTTTGCCGAGTTCCTGCCGGCGGAGAACGGCTTCCGGCTCGACGTCGAGATCGACTTCGATTCGCCTGCGATCGGGCGCCAGCGGCGGGTGTTCGATCTTGATCCGGCGACTTTCCGCCGCGAGATCGCCCGCGCCCGCACCTTCGGGTTCCTCAGCGACGTCCAGGCGCTGTGGCAGAAGGGCTTCGCACTCGGCTCATCGCTGGAGAACTCCGTCGCCATCGATGACGACGCCGTCCTCAATCCGGAAGGCTTGCGCTACGCCGACGAGTTCGTGCGCCACAAGGCGCTCGACGCGATCGGCGATCTGTCGCTCGCCGGCGCTCCCATCGTCGGCCTCTACCGGACCTATCGCCCGGGACACAAGCTCAACGCGCTCGCGCTCGAGGCGCTGTTCAACCGTCGCTCGGCCTATGAGATTCTCGAAGCGCCAGCCGCGGTCCGCGCGCGCGCCGGAGGCGCTTTCGCGCCCGCCGAGGCCGCCGCGTTCGCCGTCGCTGATTGACCGTTCCTGGCGGTTCGCTGGCGGGACTTTCGCCTCACTTTCCCAACTCGATCCGCCGCGGGCCGCCGTTTGCGCCCGGCTGGAATGTAGCGCGCGGCCCATGAGTGCGCTAAATGAGCCGCTTCGCCCGAACGGCGCTCCCGACCGCAACTTGACTCAGAGTCTTTTGAAGCATGGCTGACGTCGATTTTGACGCTCTTTCGTTCGATGCCCCGAAGGCGCTGGCGCGCCGCTCCGTGGCCGGTCTGGCGCTTCTCGCGATCGCGCTCTCCGGTTCGGGGTGTTCGATGATCGACCAGTTCAATCCCTTCGGGAATGAAAAATACAAGATGGAAGTCACGCCGGACGTTCCGGCGAGCAAGACCTACGACCAGGGCCTCGCGAAATTGGCCAACGGCTCGCCCGCCGAGGCGGCGAAGAAATTCACCGATCTCGGCAAGCAGTATCCGGACTCGGACTGGGCGCGCAAGGGCCTGTTGATGACGACCTACGCGGATTATCAGGCCGGCGACTACACCACCGCCGAAACCTCCGCTGAGCGCTATCTCAAGAATTATCCGAACTCGCCGGAGGCGGATTACGTCTTGTACCTGCAGGCCAACGCCTACTACATGCAAATACCGGATATTTCGCGCGACCAGGAAAAGACGCAAAAAGCGCTGGAGACGTTCAAAGCGGTCGTCGACAAGTATCCGAAGTCGCAATATGCGGAGGACGCAAAATTCAAGATCACGGTCACCGAAGACCAGCTGGCCGGCAAGGAAATGTCGATCGGGCGGTTCTATCTCAACCGCCGCAATTACACCGCCGCGATCAACCGGTTTCGCAACGTCCTTCAATATTATCAAACCACGCGCCACGCGCCGGAAGCGCTCTACCGCCTGGTCGAGGCATACCTCGGTCTCGGAATCACCGACGAGGCGCAGACCGCCGCCGCCGTGCTCGGACACAATTTTCCGGACAGTCAGTGGTATAAGGACGCCTACGCCCTTTTGAAGGGCAAGGGTCTGTCGCCACAGGAATATGGCGGCTCGTGGATCTCGAAAATCTGGCACACGGTCGTCCCATCCTGATCGGGCCTTCATGAATGCTCTCGCGCCTCTCCATTCGCGATGTGGTGCTGATCGATCAGCTGGACCTTGAGTTCTCCCCCGGGCTGACGATCCTCACGGGCGAGACCGGCGCGGGGAAAACGATTCTTCTCGATGCCCTGGCGCTGGCGCTTGGCGCGCGCGGAGACGGCGGCCTTGTGCGCCACGGGCAGGCGCAGGGCCAGGTGACGGCGACGTTCGAATTGCCGAAGGGCCACCCCGCCCATGCGCTGCTCGAAGGGCAGGACATCGAAATCGGCGACGAGTTGATCCTCAGGCGCGTCCAGCTCGCCGACGGGCGCACCCGCGCCTACGTCAACGACCGCAGCGTGAGCGCGCAGGCTTTGCGCGCGTTCGCCTCGGCGCTGGTCGAAATCCACGGTCAGCACGACGAGCGCGCGCTGACCGATTCCAGCACCCATCGCGCTCTCATCGACGTCTATGGCGGGCTCGAGCCGCTCGCGGCCGCGACGGGGAAGGCTTACGCCGCCTTGCGCGAGGCCGAGCGGGCGCTTTCCGCGGAGCGCGCCAGGGTCGAGGCCGCCGAGGCGGAAGCCGAGTTCGCCGTCCATGCGCGTGACGAACTCGCCAGGCTCGCCGTTCAGCCGGACGAGGAGGAGACGCTGGCGGCGCGCCGGCAAACGATGATGCAGGGCGAGAAGGTCTCCGCCGACATCCGCGACGCGCGCGATCACCTGACCGGCGAAGGGGCTGTCCTCGCGCTCCTGCTCTCGCTCTCGCGCCGCCTGCAGCGCCGCCTGCCCCAGGCGCCGGAGCTCATCGAGCCGAGCGTCAAGGCGCTGGACGAAGCGATCGACGCCGTCGAGCGCGCCACGGCCGAGATCGAGAACGCGCTCGCGGCGGGCGCCTCCGATCCCCATGAGCTCGAGCGCTGCGAGGAGCGCCTGTTCGCGCTCCGGGCGATGGGCCGCAAGCACAACGTTCCGATCGACAGCCTGCCCGAGCTCGCGCAAAAATACGCCGACGACCTTGCCGCGCTCGCGCTCGGCCGCAGCGAGGTCGGCCGCCTCGAGGGCGCCGTAAAAGACGCCGCCCGCGCCTATCGCGAGGCGGCGGACGCGCTCTCGGCCGCCCGCAGGCAAAGCGCGCTGAAGCTCGAGAAGGCGGTCGCCGCGGAGCTTAAGCCGCTCAAGCTCGATCGCGCCGAGTTCAGCGTCGACTTCAAGCGCGACGAGGCGCTCGTTTCGCCGAGCGGCTACGACCGGGCGGAGTTCTTCGTCCGCACCAATCCCGGCGCGCCGCCGGGCCCGCTGATGAAGGTGGCCTCGGGGGGCGAGCTGGCGAGGTTCCTGCTCGCGATCAAGGTGCGCCTCGCCGAGCGCGGCACCGCGTCGACGCTCGTCTTCGACGAGATCGACACCGGCGTCGGCGGCGCCGTCGCCGACGCGATGGGCCAGCGCCTGGCGCGGCTTTCGGCCCGCGCCCAGGTGCTGGCGGTGACCCACGCACCGCAAGTGGCGGCGCGGGCGCAGAACCATTACCGGATCGTCAAGAGCGAGGTGGGCTCTGGCGAGCGGGTCGCGACCGGCGTCTCGCGCCTGAGCCCCGCCGAGCGGCGGGAGGAGATCGCCCGCATGCTGGCCGGCGCCGAAATCACCCGCGAGGCTCGCGCCGCCGCGGTGAGCCTGATCGAGAAGGCGGAATGACGGGGACGGAGCGCCCCGTCGGGCTTGCTCCGGCGCGCCCGCGGCCCTATCAAGCCGCAAGCGCATTCGATCCAATTCACCAAGGAATCCGGCATGAATCCGGATGAAACCCGAGCGAACAGCGAGGATCTCAGGCGGGCGCGCCTCGCCGCGTCGCTGCGGGAAAATCTGAAGCATCCGGATGAAACCCGAGCGAAAAGCGAGGATCTCAGGCGGGCGCGCCTCGCCGCGTCGCTGCGGGAAAATCTGAAGCGCCGCAAGGCGCAGGCCCGGGCGCGCGACGCCGGGGCTCAGTCGTCGGCCGGGCCGGCCGGGCGAGCGCAAGGCGAGCGCGGAAGCTAAATTCGAGGCCGCCGGGCGGCGGCTTCTTCGGTCGGGCGGGTCAGGCCAGAGGGACAGGGGATGGATCGAATACAGATTCGCGGCGGGGCGGCCCTGAACGGCGTCATCCCGATTTCGGGGGCCAAGAACGCAGCGCTGCCGCTGATGATCGCCTCGCTTCTGACCGACCAGACGCTCACCCTGGAAAATCTGCCTCGTCTCGCCGACGTCGCCCAGCTCGCCTACATCCTCGGCAATCATGGCGTCGACTATTCGGTCGACGGCAAGCGCGTGGGCGAGGAGCCCGGCGCCGGCCAGACCGCGCATTTGCGCGCCCGCACCATCGTCGACACCACGGCTCCGTACGAAATGGTGGCGAAGATGCGGGCGAGCTTCTGGGTGATCGCCCCCCTCATCGCGCGCATGGGGCGGGCGCGCGTTTCGCTGCCGGGCGGCTGCGCCATCGGCACCCGGCCGGTCGACCTGCTCCTGATGGCGCTCGAGAAGCTCGGGGCCGAGATCGAGATCGACGCCGGCTATGCGGTCGCCAAGGCGCCCAGGGGCCTTGTCGGCGCGGAGATCGACTTTCCCAAGGTCACGGTCGGGGGAACCCATCTGGCCATCATGGCGGCCTCGACCGCGCGGGGGAGCACGCTGATCCGCAACGCGGCCTGCGAGCCCGAGGTCGTCGATCTCGCCCAATGCCTGATCAAGATGGGCGCGCGCATCCGCGGCGCCGGCACGCCGACGATCGAGATCGAAGGCGTCGCCCGCCTGAACGGCGCGCATCACCGCGTCCTGCCTGATCGCATCGAAGCGGGAACCTACGCGACCGCGGTCGCGATGACCGGCGGCGACATCCTGCTCGAGGGCGCGAGCGAGGACCTCCTGGAGGAGGCGCTCGAGGCGCTGACCCAGGCGGGGGCGACGGTGTCGAGCGACAATCGCGGCGTGCAGGATCAGGCGCAACGGCGCCGGCATCAGCGCGGTCGACATCACGACCGCGCCGTTTCCAGGTTTCCCAACCGACCTGCAGGCGCAGTTCATGGCCCTGATGACACGCGCCAAGGGCGTCTCACGCATCAAGGAGACCATTTTCGAGAACCGCTTCATGCACGTGCAGGAGCTTGCCCGTCTCGGCGCGCACATCAAGCTCGACGGCGACACCGCGGTCGTCAGCGGCGTCAGGCGCCTGCGCGGCGCGCCGGTGATGGCGACCGACCTGCGCGCCTCGGTGTCGCTGGTCATCGCGGGCCTCGCGGCGGAGGGGGAGACGATCGTCAATCGCGTCTACCACCTCGATCGCGGCTTCGAGCGGCTGGAAGAGAAGCTTGGCGCCTGCGGCGCCGACATCGTCCGGCTCGCGAGCTAGGCGATGGCCCTCGCGCAGGCGCTCAAGCTCATCGCGCTCGACCGGGAGGGTCTCGGGGTCATTTCCGCGCATGCGCAGGACACCTGCGTCAAGCGCGCCGACATGGCCTGGCTGCCGAGGCAGCGCCGTTTTGTCGTCGTGGGCATGCGCTATGACTGGGTCGGCGCGAAGACGGGGCCGAAAGAGCGCGTCGAAAGCGTGCTGAGGTTCGACCGCGTTCTCAAAGTTTCGCATCTCGGCCTGAAGGAAACGGACGAGAAGACGACCCTCAATCTGCTCGCGGTGAGGTTTGAGAGGACCGACCCGCCGGCGGGCGTCATATTCCTCGTCTTCGCCCACGGCGCGCTGATCCGCCTCGAGGTCGAGTGCGTCGAGGTCGAGCTCCGCGACATGGGGCGGCGAATCCCCGCCGAGGCCTGCCCCGGCCACACGCTCACTGGCGCGTCTGCCGATCAGACGTGAGAGGTTTCGGCTGGACCGTGAAATGACTGATTCGGCGCGGGTAAGGATTCCAATGACTTACGCCACGCCAAGCGAAACGCCTCGTTTCGCGGGGCGAAATGAGCGTTTCGTTCTGGCCGTCCGAGTCACTTTGTGCGCGCGGCCGCGCCGGGTCGGCCGCGTTCTCCGGGCGCGCCTCGAGAGTTCCGCGTAGCCATGGCCATGGCGCTCGATATGCGGTCGGCGGATTTCGAACGGCGCTTTCAGGCGCTGCTCGCCGCCAAACGCGAGTTGTCCGCCGACATCGACGTCGCAGTCGCCGACATCATCGACGATGTGCGCGCGCGCGGCGATGCGGCGCTCGCCGAATTGTCGCTGCGCTTCGACCGCGTCGAAATCGGCAGGCTCGGACTGAGGGTCGGCCTGGCCGAGATCGACGCGGCGGTCGCCGCCTGCGAGACAGCCGCGCTCGACGCCCTCAGCCTGGCGCACGCGCGGATCATGGATTTTCACCTGCGCCAGAAACCCGCCGACGTCCGCTTCACCGACGCACTCGGGGTCGAGCTTGGCTGGCGCTGGCGCCCGATCGACGCGGTCGGACTCTATGTTCCCGGCGGGGCGGCGAGCTATCCGTCCTCGGTCCTCATGAACGCCGTGCCGGCCAAGGTCGCGGGTTGCCGCCGGTTGGCGATGGTGATGCCGGCGCCGGACGGGCAAACCAATCCGCTCGCGCTCGCGGCGGCGCGCATCGCCGGGGTGGACGAGATCTATCGGGTCGGCGGCGCGCAGGCGATCGCCGCGCTCGCTTATGGGACGGAGACGATCGCGCCGGTCGACAAGATCGCCGGTCCCGGCAACGCCTATGTCGCGGCGGCCAAGCGGCGGGTGTTCGGCGTTGTCGGGATCGACATGATCGCAGGTCCCAGCGAGGTCGTCGTCCTCGCCGACAAGTCCGCCGATCCGCGCTTCGTCGCCGCCGACCTTCTGGCGCAGGCCGAGCACGACGAAGCGGCGCAGTCGATTCTCATCACCGACGACGCAAGCCTCGCGCGCGAGGTGGAAGCGGAAGTGGAGCGCCAGCTCGAGAGCCTGCCGCGCGCGCCGATCGCCGGCGCGAGCTGGCGGTCGAACGGCGCCGTCGTCCTCTGCCCGTCGCTTGAGGCCGCGCTCCCGCTCGTCGATCGCCTCGCGCCCGAGCATCTCGAGATCATGGGCGAGAACGCCGAGGCGCTGGCCGACAAGGTTTTGAACGCCGGCGCGATCTTCCTTGGGCCCCACACGCCCGAGGCGATCGGCGACTATGTCGGCGGCTCGAACCACGTGCTTCCGACCGCGCGCTCGGCGCGGTTCTCATCGGGCCTCGGCGTCCTCGACTTCATGAAGCGCACATCGCTGCTCAAATGCGGCCCAGGCTCGCTTCAGGCTCTCGGCCCGGCTGCGGTCACGCTGGGGCGAGCCGAGGGGCTCGAGGCGCATGCGCGCTCGGTCGCGCTGAGGCTTCGCGCGAACAGCCCATGAGCCGCAAGCCCGCCAAAGCGCGCAATCGCCTCGCCGGGGTGATCCTGGACGAAGCGACGATTCCGCGCGGGGCGCCCGATGTCGATCACGAGCGGACGGTGGCGATTTTCGATCTCGTCGAGGAGAATTCGTTCGGCGTTCCGGGGCGCGACGACGGCCCCTATACGCTCATGATCTCGCAGGAGGAGTTGAAGCTGACCTTCGAGATCAGGTCCGCCGACGGCGAGCCCGCCGCCTCGATCGTGGTGTCGATGACCCCGTTCCGGCCGCTGCTGAAGGACTATTTCCTCGTCTGCGAGACCTATTATTCGGCCATCCGCACCGCAAGTCCGCGCCAGATCGAGGCGATCGACCGCGAGCGCACCAAACTGCATAACGAGGGCGCGGAGCTCATGGCTCAGCGCCTCGCCGGCAAGATCGAGACCGATCAGGGGACGGCGCGCCGTCTGTTCGCGCTCATTTCCGCACTCCGCTGGCGGGTGTGACGAGCCGGGGGCGGCCGCGCCCGCCGGCGGTCCGCCCCCCCGTCTGCCGCACCGGCGCCTCGATTGCGTGATCGACTGTTCGGCGCGGCGAGGCGCGAAAGGGGCGGTTCCGGGATCGAAAGAACTGGCGTGTTCCGTTTTCAGTGATATGGACGGGAGGGGGAGTTCACGACGCAGGCGGCGGTTGACCGCCTCGGACTTCGTTTTTGGCGGACCTCACGTTCACGGCCGTCACTCCGGTATCTCGATGAGGAGCTTCTGCGATGCGCGCTTCATACGTCGCCGTCATTGCCGCCGTGCTGACGGTCCCGTCCGTCGCTTACGCGCAAGACAATGGAGCGGCGGGCGGGCCGGTTGGCGGCAAGGTGGGGTCCGATCTCTCGGGCTCCGCGGCGCAGCCGAGCCCCTCGGTCAACCGCCCCTATGAGCGTCCCCTTTCAGCGGGGCCGCAAGCCGGCTTCGCGGGATCAGTCGCGCCCGGCCAGGTCGTGCCGCAGAACGCGCCCATCACGCCTCGCATGGGCGGAATGGGCTCCGCCACCGTGAACGGCCGCCGCGTCCTCGTCGATCCGAACACCAATCGCGTCTTGCGGGTCCTCAACTAGCGCCCGCCTCCGGACCGCCTCGGGCGCGCTCGCCCGTCGCATGTATGTTAGTGTTCAGGCGTATGACGAGCATCGATCGTTTGCAGATCATCGGATAGCGCTCCCATGACCCAGGACCTCCGTTCAAGCTTGGAACCGTCCCCGGACAGCGATTCCGATATCGTCTATCCGTCGGCCATACCGTTCGTGATCGTGCATCTGGCGTGTCTTCGCGGCGATCTGGACCGGCGTGACCGTGGAGGCGCTGGCGATCGGCGTCGGTCTCTACTGGCTTCGCATCTTCGCCATCGGCGCCGGCTATCACCGCTACTTTTCCCACCGCGCCTATGAGACCAGCCGCGTCTTTCAGTTCGTTCTCGCCTTCATGGCTCAGACGACGTCGCAAAAGAGCGTGTTGTGGTGGGCGGCAAACCATCGCGACCACCACCTTCATTCCGATACGGAGCTCGACGTTCATTCGCCGCGCCACTTCGGTTTTGTCTACAGTCATCTGGGCTGGATTTTCTCCCGCCGCCAGAACGAAATGAATTTCAATCGCGTGGCGGATCTCGCCCAGTATCCCGAGCTGATCTGGCTCCATCGCTATCGAACTGGCGCCGCCCTTCGCGCTTGCGCTCGTGTGCTTCGCCCTCGCCGGCTGGCCGGGACTCATTGTCGGCTTCTTCTGGAGCACGGTCGCCGTCTACCACGCGACCTTCTGCATCAACTCGATCGCCCATCTCGCCGGGCGCCGGCGCTATGTCACCGGCGACGATTCCCGCAACAACTGGCTTCTCGCCATCATCACCATGGGCGAGGGCTGGCATAACAATCATCACGCCTACCAGAGCAGCGCCCGGCAGGGGTTCCGCTGGTGGGAATACGATCCGACCTTCTATCTTTTGAAGCTGCTGGAGCGCGTTGGGCTCGTCTGGAATTTGAAGCGCCCGACCGTCGAGGTGATGCAGAACGAGCATCGGCTGGGGACCCGGGTCATCCGCCGCGCCGCCGCGCAGGTCGCCGACAGCTTCAACCCCGAGCGGATCGCCTCCGCTGTGGCGGCGGCGCTCGGAAAGAGCGGCCTCGCCGATCTCCGCGCCCGCCTTCACCACGCCCAGCCTTTCGCCGCCTCGCGCGCCGCGATGGACGTCTTCAACGACCTGAACCTGCCCCACGTTCCCAGCAGGGCCGAGATCGTCGGCCGCGCCCGGCAGCTTCTCGCCAACACGCCTTCGATGGAGGACATCGCCGCAAAGGCGCACGAACTGCTGCTGGAGGCGATCGGCGCGCGACTCGCGACGCTCGCCGCCCAATCCGCCAACTGACCTTCCGCGGCTCGTCGGCGGCGGGGCTAACGGATTAGGAAAGCGCGCTTGGGGCCGTCCGCGTCCTCGATCAATTACCGGCTTGGCAGCCTCTATTCGGTCATAACCGCATTCCTCTATGCGACGCAGGAGCCGTTCTCCTTTCCGGCCGCCCGGCATCTCAACACCCTGCAGTTCGTGGCGCTGACCCAGATCTCCCTGCTCGTTTCCATTCCGCTCTTGACGAGCCCGCCGGCCAGCCGTCGGGACTTCATCGCTCTGTTTCGAAAGCCCGCCAACTACCTGTATCTGGCCGTCATCTTCGCCATCGGGATGAGCGGCCTCCTGCTCTATAACTTTGGCCTGAGCAACGCCCACCCGATCATCATCGCGGCGATCTTGAACCTTTCGCCGTTCTGGGCCGCTCTGGTGGCGCTCGTCCTGGTTGGGGTTCCGATCCCGATTTCGCGGGCGACCTTCTTTGGCTGCTTTGCCGGCGCGTTCATCGGCGCGATGGCGGTCGCCTGGAGCCAGCTCGACGCCCCGGGCATGTCGACCATCGGCGAACTCGCCGACAACTTTGTCCACGGCAGCTGGGTCTATGCGATTCCCGTTCCCCTCTGTTCGGCCCTGGGGGGAACGCTGGTTGGCAAATGGTTCGCGGATTACGATGAATTGGCGGCGATCGCGGCCAATTTCCTCACCGCGAACGTCATCCTGATTCCGGGGTGCCTCGTCCTTCTCGCGTGGCGGGGCGAGCTGCAATTCGAGCAATTGTCCGCGATGCTGCTGATGGTGTTCGGCACGATCGTCGCCGCATCGGTCGGCCGCGTCGTCTACCAGATCGCGTTGACCGTCACCGGGGGCGACAACGGCTTCGTCACCATGTTCCTGAACCTCGTTCCGGCGTTGACCGCGCTCATATCGCTCGCGCTCTCGCACTGGATCGCCGACCTCCATTTTGTCATGGACGCGGGGTTTTTTCTCGGCTCGGCGGTCATCGCAGCTTCGCTGGCGCTGTTTTCACTCAAATCGTGGAGCGAGCCCGCGCAACGAAGCTGAGCACGCCGGTCCGGCGGATGGGGCGCGGCGCCATGCCGGGGAAGCCGTCGGTCCCCGGTGGAATTGTCGCCCCGC
>CAVULN010000051.1:0-70735 GCA_963742305.1 uncultured Alphaproteobacteria bacterium | reverse complement strand
CGCGGATTTGAGAGTTCGAGCGCCAGCGTAAATCCGAGATTAGGAATGAACGGGAAGGGATGCGCCGGATCGACCGCGAGCGGCGTCAGAATCGGGAACACGTGCAGAAGGAAATAGTCCTGCAGCCACTCGCGCTCGCGCCGGGTCAGATCCCCGACGTCGAGGATGATGACGCCGTTGGAGGCGAGCTCACCCTGTAGGGCCTTCCATCGCGCCTGCTCCGAGGCGACGAGAGCCGCGACGCGCTCGCTGATCCGCTCGAGCTGCTCTGCAGGGGTGCGTCCGTCATCGGAGATTTCCGCCACCCCCGAGCACCTGCCCGACCAGGCCCGCGACGCGGACCATGAAAAACTCGTCGAGATTGTTGGCCGAGATCGACAAAAACCGCAGCCGCTCGAGCAAAGGATGGCTTGGGTTGGCTGCCTCCTCGAGCACCCTTCGATTGAATTCGAGCCACGACAATTCGCGATTGATGAACCGTTCCGGCGACGACAACAGCGGCGGCAATTCGTCATTCAGCCAGGAACTGTCGTAACCGATGGCAAAGGCTGCTCTTTCGTCGCGACCGCGCGGACCAAGCAAACGTCCCTCTCTATTGCGCCATATTGATCCATTGGCCGCCCCCCAGCAAGGCGCCCCGCGCGCCTTGCTCGGCAAAGCCGGCGGGGACAGCCCGGAATGTTCAAAAGGCGGGTTCGCATAGCTGTCTATCGTTGTGATGAAGGTTTTCTTACAATACATTTTACATTATGTATTTAGGCGCTCCGCTCGGTCGTGCGGCGAGCGGCGGCGGCGAAACTGAAGCACGGAACTAAACGGGGTCCTAAGCCGTGAATATTGGGCCGCGCCGGTCAAACGGAGCTAAGCGCGCCGGCCGGCCGATCCAGGGTCGTCGTCTCTGAGCCTAGTCGCCAGCGCGGAGCGGGCAGACGCGTCGAGCGCTTGCGGATAGATCCGGTGCTCCTCCTTCAGAACTCGCGCCGCGAGGGAGGCGGCGTCGTCTTCAGGGAGAACTGGCACGCGCGCCTGGGCGAGGATCGGTCCGGCGTCGAGTTCGGCCGTGACGAGATGGACGGTACAGCCGTGTTCGGCGAGCCCAAGGGCCAGCGCCCGCCTGTGGGTGTCGAGTTCACGCAGGTTCGGCAAGAGCGAGGGATGAATGTTGACCAGGCGCCCTTCCCGAGCGCTCGACGAAAGAGGCGCTCAGCACCCGCATAAATCCGGCGAGGCAGACGATTTCCACGCCGGCGGCCGCGAGCCGCTCGTCGAGCGCCGCCTCGAACGAGGGCTTGCCCCCATAGGCTCGAAAGTCGATCGCCTCGGCGGCGACGCCGAGCTTGCGCGCGAGGGCAAGGCCGGGCGCGGTCGGATCGTCCGAAAGAACCAGCACGACCGCGGCCGAAAAGCCCGGCGATCGCGCCGCTTCGATCAAGGCGCCCATATTGGAGCCGCGGCCCGAGATAAGGACCGCGGTCGGCACGCGCGGCGTCACAACTTCAACCCCCCACGGACGACGAGGGGTCGACCCTTCGCGGGGGTGCAGCCCCCGATCAGAACTGGCGAGAGCCCGGCGTCCGCCAGCGCCCCGTGCGCTTCCGGAGCACAGTCGGCGGAAACGAACGCCGCCATCCCGAACCCGCAATTGAAGGTGCGCAGCGTCTCGGCTTCGTCGAGACCGCCAATCGATGCAAGCCAGGAAAAGACGGGTTGCGGCGCCGAAGGCGTCGAGATCGAGCGCAACCGCGAGGCCGTCATCAAGCACGCGCGGCAGATTGTCCGGATAGCCGCCGCCGGTAATGTGGGCGAGCGCGTGTATCCCCCGCGTCTGCTTAAGCGCCTGAAGCAACGGGCGCACGTAAAGGCGCGTCGGTGTCAGAAGCGCGTCGGCGAGCGAGCGCGACGGATCGAATGGCGCGGGAGCGTCCCATCCGAGGCCGGCCCGCGCGACGATCCGCCGCACCAGCGAAAATCCGTTCGAGTAAATCCCCGACGACGGCAGGCCGAAGACAAGGTCGCCCGGCTTCAGCCCGCTCCGGGGCATGAGCGTCCCGCGCTCGGCGGCGCCAACAGCGAAGCCGGCGATGTCGAAGTCGCCCGGTCCATAAAGGCCTGGCATCTCCGCCGTCTCCCCACCGATCAATGCGCACCCCGATTGCGCGCACCCTTCCGCGACGCCTTGCACGACCGCGGCGGCGATCTCCTCGTCGAGCTTGCCCGAAGCAAAATAATCCAGGAAGAACAGCGGCTCGGCGCCCTGAACGACAATGTCGTTGACGCACATGGCCACGAGGTCGACGCCGATCGTATCGTATACGCCGCTCTCGATGGCGATCTTGGGACTGTGCCGACGCCGTCGTTGGCGGCGACCAGGATCGGGTCGATAAACCCCGCGGCCTTCAGATCGAACAGTCCGCCGAAACCCGCCAAGTTCCGCCCCCGCCCCGGAACGGCGAGTCGCCGGCGTCGGCGAACAGGGCGATTCGATCCACAATCCGGTTGCCGACATCGATGTCGACCCCCAATTCGGAGTAGGTGAAGAGTTCTCGGCTTTCGGACATCGGGCTCGCAGGGCGTCGGCGAGGATCGGAGTAATTGCCCGCTACGAAACACGCAAGGGCCGCGAGCCGGGCTCGGTTTCCCAACCTTGCGACTTCGTGTTACCGTGGTTATCCGCGCGCGGCCAAGGCCAAAGGGAGGGATGTCCGCGGGGCGATGCCACGGTGTCAATACTTGATGAATATTGGCAACATCCTCGGCAATATACCCAATTTCATTACGCTGGCGCGAATGTTGATGACGCCTCTGGCTGTCATGATGATCATATCGCAACGGTTCCTTCCAGCGTTCCTGATTTTCATCCTGGCCGGCGTATCGGATGCGATCGACGGGTTTATCGCCAAAAACTTCAATCTGCGCACGGAACTCGGCGCCTATCTCGATCCCCTCGCGGACAAGGCGCTCTTGATTTCGATCTATGTTTCGCTTGCCATTTATGCCGGTTTGTCCGCTTGGCTTGCTATCACCGTTGTGTCCAGAGACGTGATGATCGTCGTGGCGGTGCTGGTCTCCTGGCTGCTCGACAAGCCTGTCGAGGCCATTCGCCCGGTCTGGGTGTCGAAGCTTAATACGGTCGCGCAGATCACCCTCGCAGGCTTCGCTCTCGGGGTCCGCGCCTACGGCCTCGATGAGCCGATCCTGCAGACTTCCCCCTACAATGGATGGTCGCCGCGACGACCCTGGCCTCGGGCAGCTTCTATATCGCCCAGTGGCTGGACCATATGAGCCGGTAAGGGCGCGCCGTGCTCCGGAGGATCTCGCCGCTGTCACGGTTCTTGTGCCGGACTATGACGATGGACTCGCTTTCTTCAGCGGCGTCCTCGGTTTCGCGGTTCTCGAAGACACCCAGCTCTCGCCTGCCAAACGCTGGATTGTCGTCGCGCCGTCACAGGACTCAGGCGCGGCCCTTGTGCTCGCGGTTCCAAGCGATGAGGGTCAGAGGACCCGTGTTGGCGACCAGGTCGGGGGACGAGTCGGCTTTTTTCTTTACTCCGACAATTTCTGGGGGGATTACGAGAATTCTGCTCGAGCGCGGGGTCAATCTCCTGGAAAAGCCGCGTCGCGAGCCCTATGGCCTCGTAGCGGTCTTTGTCGATCCCTGGGGCGGAAAATGGGATTTGCTGCAGCCGGCCGGCGGAGCTGCTGAAACGGCATGAGGTTGGCTCGTGAGCCTTGAGCGCCAGGTCCTCTTCTGGGGGCTCGGACTGGCCGCCCTCCTGCTGATCGTCTATTTGCTTGGCTCGACGATCACGCCGTTCGCAGCCGGCATCGTTCTCGGCTATCTGCTTGATCCCGTCGTGCTCAAACTTGAACGGTTTGGGTTCAATCGACTGGGCGCGTCGCTCCTCATTCTCTCCATTTTCGTCCTGGCCGTCGTCCTCTTTTTCATCCTTGTCGTCCCGGTCCTGGGAAGCCAGTTCATTGCCTTCGCTCAGCACCTGCCGGGCTACGCGGTGCGGCTTCAGGCGTTCGCCGTAGCGCAGGGCAATGCCTTCCTTGAGAAATATGGCGGCCAATGGCTCGAGGCCCTCGGCCTCAAACCACAACTGGCGAGCGCCCAGATTCAAAAATCGGTTGGCGACTTCGTCACGCAGAGCGCCCAATGGCTTCTCGACGCCTTAACCCGGCTGGTGTCTGGCGGAGCCGCGCTGTTCAACTTCCTCTCGCTCCTGATCGTCACTCCGGTCGTGGCCTTTTATATTCTGGTCGACTGGGAGAGGATGATTGCCGAACTCGACAGCTGGTTGCCCCTCAACCACCGCGAAAGCTTGCGGAAGATTGCCCGCGAGATCAACCATGCGTTGGCTGGTTTCATCCGTGGCCAGTCGATCGTCTGCCTGTTCCTGGGCGTCTGGTACAGCGCGGGCTTGACCTTGATCGGGACTCGATTATGGCTTCCTGATCGGCGTTGTCGCGGGCGTCCTAAGCTTCGTGCCCTATGTCGGGTCGCTCACGGCGCTGGTGCTTTCCCTCAGCATCGCCCTCTTCAAGGGATGGCCGAGTCTCAAGCTGTTCTTTTTGGCTCTCGGCGTCGTTGGAGCCGGCCAGTTCCTCGAGGGCTACGTGCTCTCGCCGAAGCTCGTTGGCAAATCGATCGGGCTTCACCCAGTCTGGCTGATGTTCGCGCTCCTGGCTTTCGGCCAATTGTTCGGCTTCCTTGGACTGCTGATCGCTGTTCCAACCGCGGCGGCGACCGGAGTTGTCGCCCGTCATCTCGTCGCCCTCTACCTGACGAGCGCATTTTATCGCGGCCGCTCGGAGCCGGAGGGCCAATGACGTCTCCGCCTCGCCAGCTGACGTTTCGCTGGCCCCATTCGCCCAGTTTCGCGCGCGAGGATTTTCTCTTGGCGCCGTCCAATCGCGACGCGCTGAGAGTGATCGAACTTTGGCCGAACTGGGCGGGGCGAATGTTGATTCTTGTCGGGCCGGAGGGGGCGGGAAAGAGCCACCTCGGGGCGATCTGGGCCCGCGCCGCGCGCGCCATCACTCTTTCAGGCGATGCGTTGGACGAACAAAGCGTCGAAGCCTGCGCTCATGCGCATGCGGTGTTGATCGAAGACGCCGACTGCTCAAGGCGCGCGGAAGAGCCTTTCTTTCATCTGATCAATGTGGCGCTGCAGAACGACGTCTGGCTTCTGGCGACCTGCCGCATCGTCCCGGACGCCTGGGGACTCAACACTCCTGACCTTCTGTCGCGACTCCGGCTGGCGCCGATCGTGCGCCTTGAGGCGCCGGACATCGAACTGACCGAGGCGGTTCTCTTCAAGTTGTTCAGCGATCGCCAGCTACAGGTGGAGCCTCACGTGATAAGCTATGTCGCTTTGAGAATCGAGCGTTCACTTGGCGCCGCGCGTGCGCTTGTCGCCGCGCTCGACAATGAAGGTTTGACGCAAGGTCGACGTATAACTCGCGCGATGGCGAGCAATGCGCTGTCGGAAATGGCCTTGCGCACAGAATCGCCCTAGCTTAGCCACAAATCTATGTTTACCTTTTATTAATTGGCGCCGGTCGCATGGGGGTTGGGGAGCGCGGCGCGGAAATAGCAGCGAAGACCTCGGAGGAGACGGTGCGGAAGTCCCTCATACTTGTTGCGACCGCAATCGGAGGCGGCGTCAGCTATGCGGCCGGCGTAACCGAGCTAGCTACCGGCACCAGCACAGACGATCCATCCACATGGCGGTGGCAGGTGTCGTCGATCCTCGCCGCGCAAAACGGTCCGGCCACCAAGCGGCCGGAAACTGTGGCCGACGCATTCAATCAGCGCTACGAGCGCTACACGCCGTCAGGGTCGCCGCGGCCGCGGGCCGCTTCGCGTTAAACGTGTGGGCGGCAGGTCAACGAGTTGCATCCAGCGCCGCAATGTTTTGTGCGCGCGCCCAGATGCGCTCGAAATTGTTTTCGAACGCGTCGACGGTCGCCCGATCGGCAATGAAGACCAGGTCATTGTCTTGGGCGGCGAGCCCCGAGCGGGAGAAGTTGCCCGAACCCGTGCGCAACACCTCTCCATCGACGGCGTACGCTTTCAGGTGCATCAAGACGCCCTCGCCTTTTACCCTTGCCGCGACATTCGGATGGGCAAGCAGCGCCTCGGTAAGTCCGCCGCGCGTAGGGCCGTGCTCAGCGAATTGAGACTTGTCGAAATAGATGCGGATGACGACGCCGCGCTCCGCAGCCTTGACCAGCGCCTCGATGACTTGGGGGTCCGAGAGAACGTACGCGGCCATGTCGATGGACAAGCCAGCGCGTCCGATCTCGCGTGCGTCAACGCCTTCAAGGTTTTCGCGCGGCGCGTAGTGGATGTGCGCCTCGGGCCCTTCAACCGGGACGCCCTCGACCTTGGCGTCCTCGTTTTGGAAGCCCCTCCCGGCCCAAGCCGTGGCAAGCGCCACCGACGCCACGCAAGCGCTGAGAAGCAACCGGATTCTCAAGGGCCGACTCAGAGGTTGAAACAGCGCAACCTTGTAGTTGTATCTGGTTGCAAATACAAGGCGCTGGGCTTTCCCGCGCGGTTCGTCCAGCCGGCTGCGCCTGCGCCTTAATCAGAGCCTAAGCAGAATTGCCGAAAGAGGCATTGCGGCCTCGGCCAAACTCCCCCGAAATCGAACCACTGGCTCGCTATCCCAAACCTGCTTACGATGCGGCGCCCGCCCGCTGCGGGCCAAGGCGCGGAAAGGCTCATGAACTCGGTCACCGAGGTTACGCGGCGTCACTCAGTCTGCCCGCACGACTGCCCCTCGGTTTGCGCTCTCGACGTCGAGGTGATCGGCGGCGCGCGCATCGGCCGGATCCACGGGGCGCGCGACCAGAGTTACACATCCGGCGTCGTCTGCGCCAAGGTCGCTCGCTATTCGGAGCGCATCCATCATCCGGATCGGCTCACCCAGCCGCTTCGCCGCACAGGCCCCAAGGGAAGCGGGCAATTCGAGCCGATCGGCTGGAACGAGGCGCTCGACCGCGCCGCGGACAATTTTCTTTCAGTCGAGCGCGAACTGGGACCCGAAGGCGTATGGCCATACTTCTATGCCGGTACGATGGGTCTCGTCATGCGGGACGGAATCGAGCGCCTCACGCACGCCAAGCGCTATTCCCGCTACCATGCGACAATCTGTGTCGGGATCGCCTGGCCGGGATATGTCGCCGGAACCGGCCGGTTGACGGGCGTCGATCCGCGGGAAATGGCCAAGTCGGATTGCGTCGTCATCTGGGGCACCAACGCGGTCGTAACCCAAGTCAACGTCATGACCCACGCCGTTCGCGCGCGCAAGGAGCGCGGCGCGAAGATCGTCGCCATCGACATCTATGAAACCGAAACAATGCGCCAGGCCGATCTCGCGTTGTGCCTACGGCCCGGCACGGACGGCGCGCTCGCCTGCGCGGTGATGCACACCCTGTTTCGCGATCGCCTGGCGGACTGGGACTATCTCGAACGCTACACCGACGCGCCCCGCGACCTCGAGGCGCACGTGCGGACCCGCGATCCGGCATGGGCGAGCGCGATCACTGGCCTCAGCGTCGCGCAGATCGAGGAATTCGCTGCGCTGATCGGGCGCACGAAGCGAACTTTCTTCCGTCTTGGTTTCGGCTTCTCGCGCCAGCGCAACGGCGCCGTCAATATGCACGCGGCGCTCTGCATTCCCGCGGTCACCGGCGCCTGGGCGCACGAGGGAGGAGGCGCGTTCCACAACAGCAGCGGCGTCTATAAGCTTAACAGAACGATGATCGAGGGTCTTGACGCTCGTGACGCCAGCGTTCGCCGGCTGGACCAGTCGCGGGTCGGCGCAATCCTGACTGGCGAATGGGAGGCGTTGAAAAAGGGTCCGCCGGTGCGCGCTATGCTCATTCAGAACACGAATCCGCTGGCCGTCGCCCCATATCAGGAGAAGGTGCGCCGCGGTTTCTCGCGCGATGATCTGTTCACCTGCGTGCACGAGCAGTTCATGACCGACACCGCGCGCTACGCCGACATCGTCCTTCCCGCCACCATGTTTCTTGAACACGACGACATCTACACCGCCGGAGGGCACCAGCACCTGCAGTTCGCCCCTAAGGCGATCGATCCGCCGGATGGCTGCCGCTCGAATCACGAGGTGATCTCGGCGCTCGCGACGCGTGTCGGAGCTAAGCATCCCGCATTCTCGATGTCGCCGCGGGAGGTCATCGATTGGACGCTGCGGCAATCGGGCTTGGGCGACCTCCAAAGGCTCGAAAGAGAGTGCTGGCTCGACCTGCAACCACCCTTCGAGGAGTCGCATTTTCTTAGCGGCTTTGGTTTTGCAGATGGGAAATTCCGGTTCAAGCCCGAGTGGACCAACTTGCCGATCGGCAATGACGGAATGCGGGGCCCTTGGCGCGCCATTCCAGAACTGCCCGACCACTGGCCGGTCAACGAGGCAGTCGACGAGGATCACCCGTTCAAGCTGGCGACCTCGCCCGCTCGGAACTTCCTCAATTCGACCTTCACCCAGACGCTGACTTCGCTTGCGAGGGAGCAGCGGCCGGAGGTGCTCATCAATCCGTCCGACGCGGCCAGGCTCGGGCTCGCGCAAGGCGATGTCGTGCAACTGGGCAACAAGCGCGGGAGAACACGCTTGCATACCCGGCTGTTCGAGGGGGTGAAGCCGGGCGTTCTGGTCAGCGAAGGCATCTGGCCCCCCTCCGCTTTCCTTGACGGATGGGGAATCAACGTCCTCGTCGGCGACGACAGCGTCGCCCCGCATGGCGGCGCCGCGGTTCATGACGTCAGCGTGTGGGCGCGGCCCGGGTGAGCCGGACGCCTCATCGAACTTTCCTTGCCGGGGGCCGCCGGATATAGAAAAGTTCGAATCGTGACCGGCCCGTCCCCTCTCATTGCGAGGAAAGAAATGAAGAAGCCGTCCGGCGCGCGAACCGACGGGTCTGTGCAAAGTCTTGTCGACATCGCAGCCGTTGACCAGCTCGCGAAAATCGTGTCGCGATACGATCTGAGCGAGATCGAGATCAGCCTCGGAGAGCTGCAGGTGCGTCTGGCGCGCGAGCGGGCGCCGTCAGCTCACATGAACCTGGCCGCGGTTCCTCAACCGGCGCCCATCGCCGCCAACCCCGCGCAGGCCGCCACCGGCGCTCCGCCCGCGGCGGAGCCGCCGGCGGCTGATGTTGCGGGCGCGGTAAGATCGCCCATGGTCGGCACCGCCTATCTGCGGGCCAGTCCCGACGCCAAGCCGTTTGTCGAAGTCGGATCGGCGGTCAAGGTTGGAGACAAGCTCATGCTGGTCGAAGCAATGAAGACCTTTAACGACATCGTCGCGCCGCGGGCCGGCAAGGTCGTCGGTATTCTGGTCGCCGACGGCGCGCCGGTGGAATACGACCAGCCGCTGATGATCATTGAATGACAGCAGTCCGGCATCGGCAGCGCCTGCAGGCGTCATGGCCGCGCTTGACGCGGCCATCCACCTGGTCCGGCGCATCAACCAACTGGGAACATGGCAAAGATGGAAGACTTTCTGTCGATAGGCAGATCTTACCAGGAAGAGCGAGTCCGAACCCGACGCTGAACCTGCGCGGCGCGGATGGCTGGGACAAGCCCGGCCATGAGGGCGGAGGCCCGGAGACCCAGCGGAAAGCAAGCTCGACAACGACTGCCGACAGCGCCGCGACAAGAGCCCGCCTCGATGTTCGATAAAATCCTGATCGCCAACCGTGGCGAAATCGCACTCAGGGTCATGCGCGCAGCCAAGGAGCTCGGCATCGCGACCGTCGCGGTCTATTCGACCGCCGACCGGGAGGCGATGCATGTCAAGCTCGCGGACGAAAGCGTCTGCATCGGTCCGCCGCCGGCGCGTGACAGCTATCTCAACATTCCCGCGATCGTTGCGGCGTGCGAGATCACCGGGGCGGACGCCGTCCATCCAGGCTACGGTTTTCTCGCCGAGAACGCCCGATTCGCCGACATTCTCGAGGAGCACGAGATCGCGTTCATCGGCCCGAAGGCCGAACACATCCGCTTGATGGGCGACAAGATCGAGGCCAAAGTCACGGCCCGGCGTCTCGGGATACCCTGCGTCCCAGGCTCGGAGGGCGGGGTGCAGGACGAAGACGAAGCGCTCAAGGTCGCCGCGGAGCTCGGCTATCCAGTCATCATCAAGGCCGCGGCGGGCGGAGGCGGGCGTGGCATGAGAGTGGCATGGGGACCCGAGGACATCGTCGGGGCGATGAGCGCAGCCAAGATCGAGGCGAAGGCCGCCTTCGGAAGCGATTCCGTCTACCTCGAGAAATATCTCTCCAAGCCCCGCCACATCGAAGTTCAGGTGCTCGGCGACACCCAAGGCCACGCTATTCACCTCGGCGAGCGCGATTGCTCCCTTCAGCGTCGCCACCAGAAACTCTGGGAGGAGGGCCCCTCCCCTGCGCTCAATCCTGAACAGCGCGAAAGTATCGGCGGGATCGTCGCCAGGGCGATGGCTGAACTAGGTTACGTCGGCGCAGGCACGGTCGAATTCCTCTACGAGGACGGCAAGTTCTTCTTCATCGAAATGAACACGCGAGTGCAAGTCGAGCACCCAGTCACCGAGATGATCACCGGCATCGACATCATCAACGAACAGATCAAGATTGCTGCCGGCTCGCCCCTCTCCTTCGCCCAAGACGACGTTCAATTCCTCGGCGCCGCAATCGAATGCCGCATCAACGCCGAGCGCGCGCGCACATTTCAGCCCTCGCCCGGACGGATCGCCTACTTTCATCCCCCCGGGGGCTTGGGGATCCGCGTCGATTCGGCAGCCTATCAGGGCTACGTGATCCCGCCCTATTACGACTCCTTGATCGGCAAGCTGATCGTCCACGGCCGGACGCGAACCGAGGCCCTGATGAGACTTCGCCGGGCGCTCGACGAATTCATCGTCGATGGCGTCGAGACGACGCTACCGCTGTTTCGCTCGCTCGTTCGAAACGCTGACGTCCAGAACGGCCAATACGATATCCACTGGCTCGAGGAGTTCCTGAGAAACGGGCCCAACCCGCACGGGTGAGGAGGAGGCCTATGGTTTCGCGCAGACCTTCGCCAGGCGTTGTCATGGGCGGCGCTCCAACGACCACAGGGACCCGGATAGAAAAGCGCATTTGGATGCTATCGAATCAATAGCGAGGCCTAGGAGTAATGAGCTTACGCCAGGCGACGCATGCGGCGGCGACAATGGGGGTCATAGTCTTCGAAGACGGTGTTTGAGTTCAGGCGGAGATATTGCCGGGGCAAGAGCGAGGTCTGGCCCTTGGCGCTTCCGCAACATGTCTCAGGCCGGCGCGTCCCCCTGGCGCGGAACCCGGACGCGACAGCAGGCGCGCTTGCTGCCGCGTCCGCCCATGGCCACTCCAAAGCGCCTTGTCGTCAGGGCTTGACGCGCGCGAGGGCCGCGGCGCGGCCCGCGGCGGCGTAGAGGTTGAGCCTCGAATAGACGCCGAAGGCCGATCCGTCGTCGAGAAAGCCGCCGCCCGGTCCCTCCGTCTCGGTCAGGATGCGGTTCGCCTCCTCGAGGCTAAGCTTGGGGAAGGCGGCTGTCAGGAGGTTCCCGGCTTCGGGGGCGACCGCGCCCACATCCTCGATCTTGTCCGCCGTCCCCGGATGCACGACAGGCAGCCCGTAGGTCTGAGTCGTCATGTAGAAGGCCTCGTTCATCGCTGCCGAGTTGAAGCGCCCGGTATCCTCGCGCGCGCAGACCGCGACCAGTTTCCCGCAAGACTCTTCGAGCACCTTCACGAGATCCGTCCGCGCCGCCGCAACTGCCGCCCTGAAGTCGCCGATGGCCGGCTGGACTTGAGGCTCGGACGTTGCGGTTGTCATCGCGACGTTCTTCAGTGTTTGGTTCATGTAGGCGGGGTCGTTGGCGAGCAGATGCGCGAGGTCATAGGTCGCGAGGGTGCGGCCAGCGAGAACGTCCATGGCGTAGTGCGCCCCCATGATGATGCGATCGTTGCCGTATTCGGCCCCGCGCGCGACCATCTCCTGGTACCGCTCCGGGACCAGCACGGCGAGCAGAAGCGATCCCATGTATCCATAGGTCGTGTGGCCGCTCGGAAAGGACGGGCTGTCGATCAGGTCCATGATCGGGCCACGGTTGTAGACCTCGTTGCCGGCCGGAACGTTGAAATAGTCCGGGCCAACGATTCTCGCGGTCCTTGGTTCGGTCTGAAACGGACGGGAATCTCCATAAAGGTCAGCGCCGGGCGTTCCGGCGCGCCGGTTGTAGGCGCGTCCAAACGGGTCGGGGGCGCCGCCGGCCTCCTTGAAGATCGCCATCGCCTCGTCCGAGGCCGGCTGTCTGCCGTTGGTCGTGCCATTGGCGAAGAAATATTTGCCCGCGTTCGAATCGGATCCCGACGTCGAGTTGGCGTAGGCGATCAGGCTTTTGACCGCCTCGGAGACGCTGGTGAAGCGTCTCCCGGTCGAGATAGTGGGCGCGCGCCTGATAGGCTGCGCCGAGCGTTGCACCCAAGCCGTCCGCGAGTTCCGCAAGATTGCCGTCGGTAATGAAGGCGTCGCGCAAGGCCTGCTGCTGCTGTTCGGCGAACGGCATCAGCGTCGGTTGTCGAATGGCGCCCGTCTGGATTCCACCGGTGACAGAGAAGTTGGCGGCGAGCGCCGCTCTGCCCGCTGCGCTGTTTGAGAGGGCAGAGACCGGAGCAAGACCCTTGAGCGCGGCCAACCTGGCCGCATTCTCCGCCTCGGCCCCGGCGCCCATCGCCATCAGAGCGAGAAAGGCGATCCGCCATACTGGACTCTTCATTGCGCGGCTCCTCGCTGGCTCGTCTGTCTTGCCTTTTCGAACCATTCTTTTGCACGATCAAGACAGGACGGCCTGGAACTGAAGGACGCGCGGATTTCGCCGGCGGATCGCATCGTCTTCACCTCGGCCCTGGTCTTGTGCGATAAGTGCGGGTGTGCGACTGGCGGCGCGGGGGGCGCTGAAGGAGGTAAGCCATGATTTGGTCGAGTTTGGTCAAAACCGCCTGTGTGTCGATCGCGCTGGCCGGCTTTAGTCCGCCCCAGGCTGGCGCCATCGAGACGCAGGGGCCGAATCCGACGGCGCAGTTGAGCGAAGGGCTGATTTCGAAGGCCTTTGTCGCCCATCGCGGCGTGACCCGAGTCGGGCCTCACGGCGGGGTCTACCATCGCGGCGGAACCTACCACGGAGGCTACGGCTACCGCGGAGGCTACGGTTACCACGGCTATCACGGCGGCGTTTATCGGGGGGGAGTTTACCGCGGCGGCTGGGCCCGGCCCGGCGGGTATTGGTGGCCGTCTGGGGGGGCGATCGCGGCCGGCGCGGCCGTCGGGGTGCTCGCCGCCGGCGCCGCCGCAGCCTACGCTGGCCGGCCGCCGGCGCCCGGCCTGTGCTGGTACTACACCGACCCGAGCTACCGGTCCGGCTTCTGGGACGCTTGCTAAAACCCCGACGGGCATCCCCAACCCTCCCTCCCCGGCCGGGCTCTTCTTCCCCGGCCAGGGCGGCCGGCCGGGACAGGCGGTCATGACGCGGGGCCCGTCATCGACCGATATGTCTGCTCGTATTCGTCCGCAACGGCATCAATCGTTGCGAAGAAGGACTGCTCTCCAATTTGATCGAACAGGCCGAAGCGCTTCAATTTATCCTTCACTGGGTCTTTGAGTTCGGCGAAGCACAGTCTCGTCCCTGTGCGCCGGAGCGTCTCGTTCAACTCTGACAGCGCGTCGGCCGCGGTGACATCGATGCTTGTCACCGGCTCCGCCGCGACGACCAACCATTCGACCGGGGCAGTCGCGGTCGCCACGGCATCGAGCGCGCGATCCTTAAAGAACTCCGCGTTGGCGAAAAACAGCGGCGCGTCCCACCGGAACAACACCAGCCCGGGCGTTTGACGCGCATTGGGATAGCGGGTGACATCATGAAAGCCCCTCACGCCGTCGACCCGTCCCAGCACCGCGAAATAAGGACGCCAACCGTCCCAGAGAAACTCGATGACCGCGATCACCACCGCGATGCCGACTCCCTCGATGGCGCCAAAGACGGCCACGCCCGCAAAGCACACTATTGACAGCCAGAACTCCCACCGTTCGATTTTGAACAGCCGCTTGAGGTCATTGACCTCGAACAATCCGATCGCCGACGAGATGACGACCGCAGCCAACGCGGCGGTCGGCACATACTTGAGCAGATCCGGCGCCAGCAGCAGGAGCAGGGCGACCAGGAGCGCGCCAACGACCCCGGTCAGCTGGGTTCTGGAGCCGGCAGCCTCTGCGACCGGCGTGCGGGACGAACTGCTGCTGATCGGAAAGCCCTGAAACAGTCCGGCCGCGAGATTGGCCGCGCCAAGCCCCACCATCTCCTGATTGGGATCGACGCGCGAGCCCGTTCGGACCGCGTAAGTTCGGGAGAGCACGCTGGTGTCGGCAAACGACACGAGGGCGACGGCGCAGCCGCCAATGATGACCGGGACCAGGTCGGCGAACGGAATCCACGGGATTGTCAACATTGGCAGGCCGCGGGGGAGCGAGCCGAGGACCGAGATGTTCGCGCGCTCCGCCAGCTGGAAGACGGAGACGACCGCCGTCGCGGCGATCATCGCGAGAAGGATCCCGGGAAAGCGCTTGCGCCTCTTCACCAGCAGAATCGCCGCAAGCGTCGCGGCTCCGAGCGCGAACTCGACCCAGTTGACCTTGCCGCCCGCGACCGCGCCGGCGATCGACCACAGGTCCCGCAGAGGTCCGGCGCTCGTGATCTTGAACCCGAGCAGTTTGGGTATCTGACTGATCAGCACGGTCAGCGCGATTCCGTTCATGTAGCCGTAGCGGATCGGCTTCGACAGAAGGTCGGTGACGAAGCCGAGCCGGGCGATCCCGGCCACGACAAGCGACCGCGCCAGAGACGAGCGCCATCACGCCGGCGAGCGCGATCGCCCGATTCGGATCGCCCGCAGAGAGCGGGGCGACGACCCCGATTATGACCGCCGCCAGCGAAGAGTCGGGTCCGAGCACCAGGATCCGGCTGGGCCCGAAGACCGCATAGGCCAGCAAACCGGCGATCGTGGCGTAAAGGCCGTAGATCGCGCCGACGCCCGACGCGACCGCATAAGCGACGCCAACCGGCGCCAGCATCGTCGTCAACACGATTCCCGCGACGACATCGTGCGTCAGCCAGGCCGGTTCGTAATTTCGCAAAGTGACGAGGCCCGGCAGCCGCCTGAGCCAGCCGGTTTTCCTCGCGGCGCTCGAACTGAAATCGCCCGCCAACGCATCGCCCCCCATCGTCGCGGCGGCTATTGCTGGAGACGGCGCCGCTGACGCAGGATATCACCAATTTGGCGTGCGTCCGCCGAGTCTCCGGGCTCCGCCATTTTCGCCCCGGCCGGGGCCTTGCCAAAGGCGGCCCGTTGCCTCCAAGGTCGCGCCGCCTGAAGCGCCCTTGAGCCACGCCCCATGATCCCCAACGCGCCCCGTCCGTTCGACTTCGACCTCGGCGAGAGCGCCAGCATGATCCGCGACAGCGCCCGCGCCTTCGCCGAGAAGGAGATCGCGCCCCGCGCCGCTGAAATCGACCGCGACAACCTCTTTCCGCGCGACCTCTGGCCGAAGATGGGCGCGCTCGGCCTGCACGGGATCACCGTGCCGGAAGAGTACGGCGGGCTTGGCCTCGGCTATCTCGAACATTGCGTGGCGATGGAGGAAGTGTCGCGCGCAAGCGGCTCGGTCGGGCTCTCCTACGGCGCGCATTCGAACCTCTGCGTCAACCAGATCGTTCGCAACGGCGATGACGCGCAGAAGGCGCGCTACCTGCCCAGGCTCATTTCCGGTGAGCATGTCGGGGCGCTGGCGATGTCGGAGCCCAACGCGGGCTCCGATGTCGTGTCGATGACCACGCGCGCCGAACGAAAGGGCGACCGCTACGTGCTCAATGGCGCGAAGATGTGGATCACCAACGGCCCTGTGGCCGAGACCCTTGTCGTCTACGCCAAGACCGATCCCGCGGCGGGCGCGCGCGGGATCACCGCCTTCATCATCGAGCGCGGCATGAAGGGATTCTCGCCGGGCGTGAAGCTCGATAAGCTCGGCATGCGCGGCTCGGACACGAGCGAGCTTATCTTCTCGAATTGCGAAGTGCCGGAAGAGAACGTGCTGGGCAAGGTCGGCAGGGGCGTCAACGTGCTCATGAGCGGGCTCGACTACGAGCGCGTGGTGCTGGCCGCCGGGCCGCTCGGCCTCATGGCTGCCGCGCTCGACGTCGTTCTGCCTTATGTCCACGAACGCAAGCAGTTCGGGCAGGCGATCGGCACGTTCCAGCTGATCCAAGGCAAGCTCGCCGACATGTATGTGGCGATGAATGCGGCCAAGGCCTATGTTTACGCCGTCGCCAAGGCCTGCGACCGCGGACAGACGACCCGCGAGGACGCGGCGGGCGCGATCCTATACGCCGCCGAACGCGCAACCCAAGTCGCGCTCGACGCGATCCAGATTCTGGGCGGCAACGGCTACACCAACGACTATCCGCTCGGGCGCCTTTTGCGCGACGCCAAGCTCTACGAGATCGGCGCCGGCACGAGCGAGATCAGGCGCATGCTGATCGGGCGCGAGCTGTTCGAAAAGAGCGCGTAAGAGCGCACGGCGCTGGGACCGTTCCCAGTCACGACCAACTCCAAGCGATCGTCGAGGGGTTGGCTGGTATAGGGATTCTATCGAGTGACCGGCGTCGCTATTCACTTGCCGAAGCTCCCCGCGCCTTGTGGACGGGATGTGGCGGGAAAGCTACATCGTCATTTCCTGTTTGACGCCGCGTCACGGGGTGTCGCGGTTGCGTTACCCGGGGCCTACCAAGCGCCAAGCCGCCGGACCAGTCGGCCTCATGCAGGCCGCGCTCGACGCCGTTCCACTCTGTGTCGACGAACGCGAGCAGCTCGGCCAGTCGATCGGGCCGAGCTGTCCGAAAAGACAGCGTGAGGAAACCAACGTTCCTCAAAAACTCCGCCACACGGCGATCACCGCGCCACGCTCAGTGTTGGTCTTGACTGTCCAAACGGTCGAGAACACGCCGACCTGCAACGACCATTTTTCGTTGAGGGCATAGACGAGGCTCGCCTCGACCGTCGACGAGCGCCAAGCCGGGAACGTCGGATTCTTGGTCGCCATCGTCACCGTGGTGAAATCCTGAAGCATCAGCATCAGCTTGGGCGTGAACTTGAACCCGACGGTGAAATCGCCGTGCCATTCGTCCGGCGGGCCTTGGGTGCGCAACCGGTAAGCGACTTCCGCGTCAAGGAAGCCGGGAACTGAGCCGAGGAACGGGATCGAGCTCAGGGCGAAGTTGTGCCCCGCATTGAGCCGCGCCTCCCCTGCCCAGCCCGTGTTTCCCTCCTCAGCCGGCGCCTTCGCGTCATGCGCCCCGGGAATGAACGCGGCGCCCTCGCCCGAGAACACCCAGCCGCCGGTCGACCAGAGTTTCGCCCTCAGGCCCACATCCGAATAGTCGAGGCCGTTGTAGGTGTTTGGCGTCGGCTGCCCAAGCGCGTAATGTTCCAATGCCGTCTGGCCGAAGACGGTGATGAGAATCGGTCAGGCCGTATTGGACATAGGTCTGCGCGTCGAAGCGGCTCTGGTTTACCGGGGGATTGCCCCCCCAGGGCGGACCGAACCCCGTCCAACCGTACAAGGTTGCGATGAGCTGGCCGGTTCTCTGGGGCAGGGTCCAGGCGCCGCCGAATGCGGCGGCCGGCGCGCCGAGGAGAACCGCGAGCGCGCTCACGGCCGCCCAACAACGGTTCGGGCCGGCGCGGGTCAAAGACTTGCCCCCCAACGCAAGCAGCTACGCGATCTTGCGTCGCCCCTCGGCGACCACAGAATGGAAACGCCAATTGTTCCGGCGCGTCAAGCACAAATATGTCTAGCCATCGCAAATCCCTCAATGCACGCAATAGGTTGCGAGTGGTTGGAGTTTCCCGACAACTTTGGCCGGCGGTCTTGAAGCGGCCGTCAGGCTACATGTTTAACGCCTATCCAACGCCGCGACCCCCGAAAACGAGGCAGAGCAGCGCAACGATCGCTTTGGCGGCCTTAGTTCCATTTTAGTTAGTTCCGCCCTTCCGCTCTCCGCGCCTTCAGAGCTGGGGTCGCCGAAAGTCCCGCTAGGGGGTAAGGGGCGCGGTGAGGACGAACTCGGCGCCGGGGCGGCGCGCGACGACTTCCAGCGACGCGTTCAGTTGCTCCGCGAGCGTGCGGATCATGCGGGCGCCCAGCCCCTTTCCCCGCCCAAATTCGAAGCCTTCAGGAAAGCCCCCGCCTTCGTCGCGAACCGCGATCGAAAAGCTGTCCAGGCCTGTCGTGGCGACGTTGACCCAGAACTCCGCCTGCGCCATGCCCCTTATAGGCGTGCTTCGCCGCGTTCGACACGAGCTCATTGATGATCAGCGCGGACGAAATGGCCCGGTCGGCCGAGATCACAATTCCCGGCTCCGCTCGAACGTGAATCTCGCATTGCGCGAAACTGGCGCCGAGGTCTTTGCAAATCGCTTCGATGTATCGTCCGACATCGAAACGCTCGATGTCCGAGGTTTGATACAGTTGCTCATGCACCCGAGCGATTGCGCCCACCCGAAGGGTAGCGTCCTCTAGTCTCTCTGTGAACGACGGGTCGGAATCTTCGCGGGCCTGCAGACGCAACATGCTCCCCACAAGCGCGAGGCTGTTCTTCACCCGATGGTTCATCTCCTTGATGAGAAACTGATGCCGCTCGAGCGCAGCTTTCAAATTGCGCTCGTACCGTTGCCTCTCGATCGCCATTCCGAGGATGTTGGCGGCGCCCTGAAGAAACGCGAGATCGTGCTCGACAAACTGATCTCCCGAACGGCTGTCAACCTCCAACACGCCGAACGGCCGCCCATCGCCCTGGAGGATAACGTTCATGGCGCGATGAACCCCGTGTCTGACGAGAATCTCGGGGGTTCTGAAGCGCTCCTCGATTTCGAGATGATTGGAGATTACGGGCCGTCCAGTCTTCAGCGCAAATCCGGCCGGTGAAGCGAGATCCGCGCCGATGATGGCGACGCCAACGACCCCCGGTTCCCAACCGACGCCGGCCCGAACCAGAAATTGGTTTTCGCCTGGGATATATTCGAGCACCTTACAAAATTCAGTCCGAAGGCCCTCGGCGGTCAGGCGCGCCGCATCGGCCAGAAGTTGATCGAACCCTGGTCCTTGCAAGGCGCCGACGCCGAGTTCCGCCAGGATTTCCTGCTGACGAATGCGCTGGTGCAAGGCCCGCAGGGTCAGATCCGACTCCGCGCTTGCAGGCGTGGGTTCGACGACCGGCGGAACCGGCTTGTCGGACGACGGCATCAGATCACCTTTGGCATGTACGCCCATGAAGACGCATTGGCGACTGACACTCTATTGCGCCACTCGCGACTCGGCCAGCCGGAACACAACGTCCCGTCAGCAGTTTATCGGGTCCATGAAGGAGGCAACCATGGATTGGAACCGAGTAGAAGGAAATTGGAAGCAAATGAAGGGCGCGGTGAAGCAGCAGTGGGGGAAACTGACCGATGACGACCTCACTCAGATCGCCGGCAGCCGGGAGAAGCTCGAAGGGATAATCCAGGAGCGATACGGCATCGCGAAGGACGAATCCCGCAAGCAAATCGACTTCTGGTATCAAAGCCAGGGCCTGGGATAGGGAGGCCCGCTGATGGCGTGGGCCAGACGCCCGCGCCATCTCCGGCCCTGCGACGGAAGCCCGCCGCGCGTCGGGAGAGCGGAGCCTGTCGCGCTGGCTCATGGAGTGAGGCGCGATCGAGGAACAGAGAGGCGGATCGCAAGTCCTTCAGGCCGCCAGTCGCGGACAAGTTCGCCGCCGAGTTGGTTAGAGACCGCGATTCGCGACAACACGTGCCGAATCCCTCGCTGCCCCTCGGCGCGTCGACTGTCGGTCCCCCTTGCTCAGACCAGTAGACCACCATGGCGTCGCCCTCTTCGGCAAGAGCGACTTTCACCGTTCCCGTAGCGCCGGACAGGGCGCCGTATTTGACGGCGTTCGTCGCGAATTCATGGAGAAGCAAGGCTAGACTCTGTGACGGCTGAGCCGGAAACGCCAGCGTCAATTCCTGAAAACGTGATACGCGGGGCATCAGGTTCATTGAAGGGCGCGACGAAGCACGACCGCCTGGAGCGTCGTTGGCCGGTCCACGTCTTCCCCGTGCGAGAATGTGAGGTCGTGTGCTCGCGCGAGCGCGAGAGGCGCGCGCGGGCCGATTCCGCAAGCTCTTGCGGAGATTTTGCCGAGCGGACGCTCAAACCCACGATGCCGCCCGATAGGGCGAACAGATGCCTCACCCGGTGGCTCATCTCTCTTATCAGACAAATGCTGTCGATCGCGGGCCTTCCTCAGTTCCGTTATGTCTCGGCGATTTTCGACGCGCCAACAATCGTCCCGCGTGAGTTGCGGATCGGTGAGATGGTCAGCGAAATATCGACGAGGCTTCCATCCTTGCGCTGCCGGATGGTCTCGAAATGTTCGATCCGCTCGCCGCGGTGAATCTTCCCGAGGATCGCCGGCTCTTCGTCGAGACGGTCGAGCGGGATAATGATCGTGACCGGCCTGCCCACAGCTTCTTCGGGCGTGAAGCCGAAGAGGCGCACCGCGCCTTGATTCCAGCTGAGAATGACGCCTTCGAGATCCTTCGACAGGATGGCGTCCTCGGACGACTCGATAATCGCCTTGTAGTGGTTGGCCGTGAGATCGTCGCGGCGCGCCCAACTCTGCCGGCGCGCCGGCGTCGGCTTGTCGAGCTGCTGACCCGCATCCTTCAACGCGGCGGTCCTCGTCGGCGGCCGAACTTAACCCACAGACTGGGCCATTGGCGGCTGGAATCCGTCTCGGAGGTTATGCCCTTCACAATAGCTTGTCGATGTCGTCAATGAAGACCTGGACGTCCTTTCCTGCGATGCGCTGTCTCATGATGCAGCAAAGGGAATGCTAGGGAGCGATCGCGCCTGTAACGCCAGGGATGGTCGCAGGCCTCTCTGCCGGGTCAGCGGCAGACGCGCCTTTGATCCGCAGGCGCTCGAAGGGCTCAGGGTCGGACTCAAGCAGGGCTTCAGCGTCCCGCCAATGGCGCTCCGCCTGACCCTCGGGGCATCCCGCCTCGAGCCACAGGAAATAGGCGATCTCCCGGATCTGGTCGTCTCGGTCAGTCATGGCTTTCCTCCAAATCAGTTTGTCCTGTGGGCGGCATTGCGCCGTCGGGTCGCCGCGGCCTTTTTTGCCGACGCAGACCGGCTTGCCGAGGATCGCTCGGCCGACGAGGCGCCGCCGATCCGCCCGCCCTTGCGCGCGGCGGGATGGCTGGTCGACTTGCCGCGCCCCGATCCACCGACACGCTTCCCGCCGCCGTCGTCCTTGTTGACCGTCGCCCAAGCGCGGCGTTCGGCTTCCTTCTCCGAAACGCCGCGGCTTTCGTAGCCTCGCTCGATGTGCTCTGCCTTGCGTTGCTGCTTTTCGGTGTACTTCGACTTGTCGCCGCGTGGCATGGCTTCCTCCCACTCGCCCAGGAGATGCTCCGGGCAAACCCGCGAGTGCGAAGAAGGTTCCCGCTCGCAACGTTCGCGCATGGGGCAGAGCGGTACGGTCGCGATGCCGATGAGCGACGCGCCGAATCGAAAATCGCCGCGCAGGGACCGGCGCGCCAAGTCCGCGCGGTTCTTGATTTCAGTCTGGGGCCGGGTACGCTGGGGCCGGGCACGGCGTCAACGTTGCGCGCCGGCTAGTCCGCCGGGGCGTCCCGTTGATTCTCTACACAGGGCAGGTCGGCCCGGCTTTGGCCGAATGGACTTGTCCAATCGTCCAGAAGCGAGCCTCGCCGCCCGCCCTGGTGTGCGCCATTAGGACCGTTCCCTCGCGTGGGCCCACGGCGAAATGAACGCCGCGCGCGCTAGCTAGCCGGCGCGCCGGATCTTGCGCTCGACCGGTGCGCTGGACGCGTCGTCGAGCCCCAATAGCTCGGCAAGCTTCGAACGGGCGCGGCTCAGGCGGCTCTTGATCGTGCCGATCCCCACTTCGCAAATGACCGCAGCTTCCTCATAAGAGAGGCCGCTTGCGCCGATCAAGGTCAGCACCTCGCGCTGTTCGGCTGGCAACGTAGTCAGCGCGCGGCGGAAGTCTTCGAGATCCAGATGGCTCTCCTGGTCGCCAGGAACCGTGAGCCGGCGCGCATAAAAGCCGTCGCTGTCCTGGACCTCGCGTGCGCGCTTGCGATAATTCGAGTAGTAGATGTTGCGCAAGATGGTGAACAGCCATGCCCTCAGGCTGGTCCCGGGCTGGAATTTCTCCGAATTGCTCCACGCGCGCAAAAGAGCTTCCTGGACAAGATCGTCGGCGACCGAAACCGAGCCGGACAGGGAAATCGCGAACGCGCGCAAATTCTTGATCTCCCCCAGCAGCTCCTCCTTAAAGCTAGCCGTTGGCATCGCCGCTCTCCTTTGGCTCCGAAGCCCGATTTTCACCCTCGAGGCGAGCCAGCAGTTCGACGAACTTTTCCGGCAGCGGCGCCTGAACCAGGTCGGTGTAATGCGCCTCCAACGCCCGTCCGATGGCCTCCAGGGCCTTCCGGTCGGGCGCCGCCTGGTCCGGCGTCGCGTTTGCGTTCTTGCGAGTTCCGTTCATCACCAACCCCCAGGCCGGGAAACGCCAGCGAACCCATTTAGTTCCCTGGTCAGGAAGGGCTTTTGATTGCGGCCAAATTTCGCCCGACCGGCCGACCGTGCGTCTATGGCAGGCCGCGCCGGGTGAAGCCGAGGACGGCCGAGATGAGGAACGCGACCAGGGCGACGATGAAAATAATCTTCGCTGCGGCGAATGCGGTTCCGGCGACGACGCCGAAGCCGAGCGCGCCGGCTATCAGGGCAATGATAAGAAAGGCGATCGCCCAACCAAACATGATCTTCTCCTCGCATCGGCCGCCTGCTCTGCAGGTAAACGCCACCGGCCACGCGATGTTCCGATGTGCGGTCAGCAATCGGTCGTCCCGTTTCGAGCTCTCTGCCCGACGCGACGGGCAGACCAGGGACGGCTTCTTTTCCACGAATCAAACAGATAGTCGAAGGGGGCGGGCGCGGCGGCCGGGCCAGGCGCACCGTTCGGGCGTCCCGGAAGACCTGCCGCCCCTTCGATGTCGGACGAAAGTTGGATTGACGGGCGAGCCGGCAATTGACCTTATTCCGGTCAGGGTCCGCAAACGCCCAAGAATTGGCGTTTGAGGGAATAACGCAACACTGAGAAGTCGAGGGAAGGACACGCCATGGACGATTTTCCATTCGATGAGCGCGCGGGCAGGGTCTCGCGGCGGGGCGCGCTGAAGCTCGGGGCGAGCGCGGCTGGCGCCGTTCTGACGCCTGGCTTTTTCGGCCAGGCCGGTCTGGCCCTTGCCGACGACAAGCCGGCGCTCGGCACGTGGCCGGCCGGTTCGCAGGGCGATTCGGTCACGATCGGTGCGACCGTGCCGCGCACCGGCACCTACGCCGTACAGGGCGAGGATGAGCTCAAGGGCATGGAGCTCGCTGTCGAGCACCTCAACGAGGGCCATGACCTCATCAAGCAGATCGCGCCCAAGGTGACCAAGGGCGTATTGGGCAAACAGGTGAAGCTCGTCGTCGCCGATTCGGCCGCAAAGCCGAACAACGCGGTGCAGGAGCAGCAGACCTTCATCAATGACAACAAGATCATCGCCATGACCGGCTCGACGTCGTCGGCGGTGGCGGTGGCGCTCAACAAGTTCGCCCAGCGCGAGAAGATTCTCTATCTCGTCGCCATCTCCGGCTCAAACGACACAACCGGCAAGGACTGCGCCCGCTATTCGTTCCGCCAGTGCTTCTACGGCGAGACCGCCGCCAACGCGATCGGTCCGGTTTTGCTCAAGAATTTCGGCAAGGGCAAGAAGGCGGCGTTCATGACGCCAGACTACACCTACGGCCACACGGTGACGAAGTCGGTGAACGAGTTCCTGACCTCGCAGGGCGGCTGGACCCAGGTGACGGACCAGGTGTCGCCGCTCGGCACCCAGGACTTCAGCCAGTATCTCACCAACATCGCCAACTCGGGCGCCGAGTTCATCATCAACGTGAACTGGGGACGCGACGCCGTACTCTCGGTCCAGCAGGCCAAGCAGTTCGGCCTCACCCCGAAGATGAAGATGGTGATCCCCTACCAGATCCCCTTCCTCGCCAAGGAAGTCGGTCCGGAACTCACCGAAGGCGTGTTCGCCGCCACCGACTTCTGGTGGACGCTCGAGGACAAATATCCCCTCGCCAAGATGTTCGTCGACGCGTTCCAGAAGAAGTACAATTATCGGCCGGAATGGGGCGCGGAGAACGCCTACATGCAGTTCGCGATCTGGGCGCGCATGGTGTCCGAGGCCGGCACGTTCTTCCCGCCCGACGTCATCAAGCAATACGAGAAGGGCGAAACATTCCCGTCCATGGTCGGCGACGTGCGCTTCCGGGCGGAGGACCATCAGCTGATCCGCCCCGTCGTCATCGTGCGCGGCAAGGCGCCGAAGGACATGAAGAACCCGGAGGACTTGTGGGAGGTGCTCGAAGTGGTGCCCGGCGAGCCGCTGATGGGCAAGCCGGATCCCGCGTGCAAGCTCGGCGATTACTCCTGACACAACTCATTCCTCCTCCGCCTTCGCTGCGCGGGGAAGGGACTCCCATCCCGGGGCGGCCGGACGCCGCCGGACTTGAGGCGGCCGTCTTTTGCGAGTGGACGGCAACCTCGCCCGTGGAGGGTCGTTCGAGCGGCCATGAAGACAGGCGCAAAGCCCGTGCTATAGGTTGGCGATCGGCGTCGAGGCGGGGGACGGCGTGATCAACTGGCCGAATTTCATCTCGCAATGCTTCAACGGGCTGGTGCTCGGCGCGCTTCTCGCGCTGATCGCCTCGGGCCTCACGATCATCTACGGGATGCTTGGCGTGCTGAATCTCGCGCATGGCGCGATGTTCATGCTCGGCGGCTACGCCGGCTGGGTCGCCTATACCTATTCCGGCTCCTTCATCGTGGCGGTGATCGCGGGCGCCCTCTTTGTCATGCTGGTCGGCGTGCTGATGGAGCGGCTCATCGTCCGGTATTTCTATTCGCGCCCCAACGAGGACCAGCTTCTGGTCACCTTCGGCCTCGGCATCGTTTTCGTCGAGGCCGTGCGCTTCTTCTTCGGCAGCCTGTCGAAGACCGTGCCGGCGCCCGTCGGCGGCATCACGTCGCTCGGCTTCATGGTCTATCCGACTTATCGACTGGCTCTCCTCGGCATCGTCGCGGCGGCGCTGCTCGCGCTCTATTTCGTGCTCTACCGAACCCGCATCGGTATGATCGTGCGGGCGGGGATCGAGGATTCAGTGATGGTCGATTCGCTCGGAATCGACGTCTACAAGATCTTCATGCTGGTGTTCGGGATCGGCGCGATGGCGGCGGGCTTCGCGGGTATCGTCAACGCTCCGGTGGTGTCGATCTCGCCCGACGTGGGCGAATCGATCCTGGTTCAGACTTTCGTCGTCGTCGTCATCGGCGGCGTCGGCTCGTTTCCCGGCGCGGTGCTTGGCGGCCTGCTCGCCGGCGAGATCATCAGCATCACCTCGATGTTCAATCCGGGCTACGCCTATGTCATGCTGTTCGTGGCGATGACGCTGGTCCTTGTGTTCCGGCCTTACGGCCTTCTCGGCACGGCGGGCCGCGAATGAGTCCGGCCCGCAGATGAACCCGAAGCGTCCCTTACTCGTCGAGGCCCTGACGGCTCTCGGACTCATCGCCGCGCCCTTCGTCCTGCCCCATCTCGGCTTCGCGCCGACGACGATCAACCGCATCCTGATCTGGGGCCTGTTCGGCCTCGGCTTCGACATCCTGTTCGGCTACGCCGGCCTTCTCTCGTTCGGACAATCGGCGTTCTTCGGCACCGGCGGCATGTTCGCCGCCTATCTTCTGACCCAGGTCAATTTTCCCTACGTGCTCCCGGCGATCCTCATCGGCGCCGTGGTCGCCGGAATCGTCGGGTATCTCGTCGGCCTGATCGCGCTCAGGCGCACCGGCATCTATTTCGCGATGATCACGGTCGCGATCGCCGAAGTGTTCTTCTTCGTCGAGTTCAATCCGCTGTCGGACTACACCGGCGGCGAGAACGGCCTGCCGGGCGTGCCGCCGCCGAGCGTCTACCTCGGCTTCACCACGCTGCATTTCAAGAGCGACTGGTCGATCTATGTGTTTCTGGCGTTCTGGTATTTCGTCGGCTTCGTGATCGCGCTGCGCATCGTGCGCTCGCCGGTCGGGGCGATCCTGAGCGCGCTGCGCGACAACCCGCTCCGCGCCGCCGCACTCGGCCACAACATCCATAGCTACAAGCTGACCGCCTTCGTCGTGGCCGCCGCTTACGCCGGTTTCGCCGGCGGGCTGCTCGCCCTCATGCAAGGATTCATGCCGCCGGACGCCTTCATGTTCGACACCTCCGGCCAGCTCGTCATGCAGACGGCGATCGGCGGAGCGGGCACCCTGTTCGGACCGCTGGTCGGCGCGACCGTCTGGCTTTATCTCAGCGACTTCTTCCAGAACACGCTGCATCTCGGCGCGACCTGGAAGCTCGTGCTCGGCGTCGTGTTCGTGCTGCTCGTCTGTTTCCTGAGGCGCGGAATCGTGGGCGCGATCGTCGATCTTTACCGGCTCGCCGCCAGCCGAACGAGGAGAGCCAAAACCGTCGCGGTCGCCGAAAGCGGTCTCTCCGGCGCGGCGATTGCGCAAGCCGCCGAAAACGCGATGCCGGCGCCGCATCGTCCCAGCGACCGGACGTCGGGACCGATCCTTCAGGCGACTGGCCTCACCCGGCGCTATGGCGGCCTCATCGCCAACAACAACATCGACTTCACCGTCAACCACGGCGAAATGCGTGGCGTCATCGGACCGAACGGGGCGGGTAAGAGCACGTTCTTCAAGATGCTCACCTGCGAGGTTCACCCGAGCTCTGGCCAGATCCTGTTCGAAGGCCGCGACATCACGGGCATGAGCGTCAGCGACGTCTGCCAGCTTGGGCTCACCAAGAGCTACCAGATCAACCAGCTTTTCGACCGGCTGACGGTCAGGCAGAACCTTACGATCGCGGCGCTCGGCGAGATCCGCGGCAAGTTCAGGCTCGATCTGTTCCGAAGCCTCAGCAGCGTCCCCCGCCTCGACGACCAGGTCGAGCGGACGCTGGCGCTCGTCAACCTCGTGGCCAGGGCCGATTTGCCGGTTTCGGAGCTTGCCTACGGCGAAAAGCGACGCCTCGAAATCGGGCTCGCGCTCGCGACCCTGCCGAGCCTGCTCTTGCTCGACGAGCCGCTCGCCGGCATGAGCCCGCGGGAGCGGGTCGAGACGGTCGCGCTCCTCAAGTCCATCGCGCGCGGGCGCACGATGATCGTGATCGATCATGACATGGACTCGCTGTTCGAGCTGGTGGACCGCGTCACCGTGCTCCAAGAGGGGCGCGTGCTGGTCGAGGGCACACCGGAAGAGATCAAGATCAATCCGAAGGTGCAGGAGGCCTATCTGGCGGCGTGCACGGAGAGGCCGCGTGAGCCTGCTCGAAGTCAACGGCTCAACGCCTACTACGGCGACAGCCATATCCTTTTCGATGTCTCGCTCCTTATTTTAAGCCGAAAACCATCGGCGGCATCGTCCAGCACCGACGTCACCGATCCTTCAGCACTGCCTCACCGCTATGCGGCCTCATCGCCAACAACAACATCACTTCACCTCAACACGCGAAATCGTGGCGTTATCGGAGAACCGTAAAAGCACTTTCTTCAAGATGCTCACCTGCGAGGTTCACCCGACGTCTGGCCAGATCCTGTTCGAAGGCCGCGACATCACGGGCATGAGCGTCAGCGACGTCTGCCAGCTTGGGCTCACCAAGAGCTACCAGATCAACCAGCTTTTCGACCGGCTGACGGTCAGGCAGAACCTTACGATCGCGGCGCTCGGCGAGATCCGCGGCAAGTTCAGGCTCGATCTGTTCCGAAGCCTCAGCAGCGTCCCCCGCCTCGACGACCAGGTCGAGCGGACGCTGGCGCTCGTCAACCTCGTGGCCAGGGCCGATTCGCCGGTTTCGGAGCTTGCTTACGGCGAAAAGCGGCGCCTCGAAATCGGGCTCGCGCTCGCGACCCTGCCGAGCCTGCTCTTGCTCGACGAGCCGCTCGCCGGCATGAGCCCGCGGGAGCGGGTCGAGACGGTCGCGCTCCTCAAGTCCATCGCGCGCGGGCGCACGATGATCGTGATCGATCATGACATGGACTCGCTGTTCGAGCTGGTGGACCGCGTCACCGTGCTCCAAGAGGGGCGCGTGCTGGTCGAGGGCACACCGGAAGAGATCAAGATCAATCCGAAGGTGCAGGAGGCCTATCTGGGCGGCGTGCACGGAGAGGCCGCGTGAGCCTGCTCGAAGTCAACGGGCTCAACGCCTACTACGGCGACAGCCATATCCTTTTCGATGTCTCGCTCCGGGTCGAGAAGCACGAGGCGGTGGCGCTCGTCGGCAGGAACGGCGCGGGCAAGAGCACCACCCTCAAGAGCCTGATGGGCGTCGTCGCGCGGCGCACGGGCAGCATCAAGCTTGATGGCGTCGAGCTCGTCGCCGAGCGAGCCCACAGCATCGCCCGTCTCGGCATGCAGCTCGTGCACGAGGACCGGCGCATCTTTGGCAGCCTCAACGTCGAAGAGAACATCATCCTCGCGGGACTGACCGCGAAGAACAAATGGCCGCTCGAACGCATTTACAGCATGTTCCCCCGCTTGAAGGAGCGCCGGACGAGCCGCGGCACTGACCTCTCCGGCGGCGAGCAGCAGATGCTGGCGATCGCACGCGCGCTGGTTCGCGATCCGAAGATCATCCTGCTCGACGAGCCTTTCGAGGGGCTCGCTCCGATCATCGTCCAGGATCTGGTGCACACTTGCCGCGAGCTGGCGCGGAGCGGTCAGACCATCGTCCTGGTTGAACAGAATTTGGCCGCGGCGCTCGCGTTGGCTGGGCGCGTCTACATCATCAACAATGGCCATATCGCTCATGAGGGCCCCGCAGCCGAGATCAAGGCGCAGCCCGGCCTGCTGCAGCGCTATCTCGGGGTGTAGGCTCGTAGGCTCGAGCCGGCGCGCTGCCGTGGGAACAAAACCAAACAGAAGCAAGCAAAATAGCTTGAATTTGCGCGATTTTATTTGGTGGAATCAGGACTTTTCAATGGGTTGCAGCCGAAAAAAAAGAAAAATTCCCCGGCTGCACTCTAGCCGGAATGTCGCAACTCGATCTTTCGCCGTCTCGGCTCTTCTGCCCAACCTGGCCATCGCATCCTGCAGACGGAGAGAGCCGCCCGATACGTCGATTGGGCTTCGTTGAAGGACCGGCCGCGACTGCAGCCTTTTCCAGCGCTGCCATCGCCTCAGCGCGCTGCACCGCGCTCATGCCCGAAATCGCAGACAGCCAAACCGCAAAATCCTCAACCCGCATCGAATCGCTCCTCAATCTGAGCCAGTCTCACCCAAATCAATAGATAACGCTATAAGAGCCATTTGTTCAACCCAGGCCAGGCGATCGATCGAATTCTCGCGTCTTCCCAGTTTTGCCGGCGTCTCGCGCTCTCACGGGAAAGCATGATACTCACGAAGCGCCTCGCATTTGATTAGAACCTAGGCGCCTATTTTTTAGTCAAACGCCCATTGTCGCTGGTCACGCGCGCAAGACGGGTCGGGCCGGCCGCAAATAAGAATGACCTTTCAATCCGTTAACCCTCTGGGGGCCGGTGGCACGCGCCTTGTTACGCGCGTTTCCGGCGGGGCGCGCTCGCGTTCCGATTCCACCACGGCAGAGCCGCGTTATTCGAGCGCCGCTCTGACGTCACGACCGGGGCGAGGATCCATGAAAATCATAATGGCTATCATAAAGCCGTTCAAACTGGAGGAGGTGCGCGATGCGCTCACCGCCATCGGGGTGCACGGCCTGACGGTGACCGAGGTCAAGGGCTACGGGCGGCAGAAGGGGCATACCGAGATCTATCGCGGCGCCGAATATGCCGTGAGCTTCCTTCCCAAGCTCAAGATCGAAGTCGCGGTGAGCGCCGAAATGGCCGACACGGCGGTCGAGGCGATCGTTGCGGCCGCGCGCACCGGGCAAATCGGCGACGGCAAGATCTTTGTCTACGAGCTCGAGTTGGCGGTTCGGATCCGTACGGGCGAGAAGGACAAGGACGCGCTCTAGGGATTTCGCAGCGAAAAGCGGGCGTTCCCTTTTTCGCAAGCGCTCTTCGAGCGGCCCCTTTCCCACCATTTCCGGAGTCCAATCCATGAATCTTCTACGCAAATTGACCGGCCTTCTGGCGGCGCTGACGGCTGCGCTCTTGATTGGCTTCGCCGCGCCCGCCGCGATCGCCGAGGACAATCCCGCGCCAGCGGCCGCGCAAGCCGCGCCGGCCGCTCCCGCCGCCGCTCCCGCGGCCCAAGCGGCGCCGGCGGCCCCTGCCGCTCCGCCGAGCTGCTCGGCGTCGGTGGTCGAAAAATGCACCGGCAATTCCGGCGACACCGCCTGGCTGCTCACCTCGGTCGCGCTGGTCCTGATGATGACCATCCCCGGCCTCGGCCTCTTCTACGGGGGCATGGTCAGCAAGAAGAACGTCGGCGACACCGTGATGACGAGCTTCGCCATCACCGCGCTGGTGACGGTGATCTACTTCGTGCTCACCTACAGCCTCGCGTTCACCGGCGGCAGCGCCTTCGTAGGCGGGTTCTCTCGGGTGTTCCTCCAGGGAATCCATTACGACTTGGCGAGCGGGGCGAATAATCCCAATCCTCTCGCGCCAACGATCCCCGAGACCGTCTACATGATGTTCCAGATGACGTTCGCGATCATTACGCCGGCGCTCATCGCGGGCTCGTTCGCCGAACGGATGAAGTTCTCGGCCATGCTGTGGTTCATCGGCCTGTGGGCGATCTTCGTCTACGCGCCGGTCGCCCACTGGGTCTGGGGGCCGGACGGGTTCATGAGCGCGGCCAACGTCGACTCCAAGGGCAACTTCCAGGGCGCCTTCCAGGTCCTCGACTTCGCCGGCGGAACGGTGGTCCACATCAACGCGGGCGTCGCCGGACTCGTGTCGTGCCTCCTGCTCGGCAAGCGCAAGGCGCCAGCGCCTGGCCACAACATGGTTCTGACCTTCATCGGCGCGGGGCTTCTGTGGGTCGGCTGGTTCGGGTTCAACGCCGGCTCGGCGGTCACCGCAGGCTTGCAGGCCGGCATGGCGATGACCGTCACCCAGATCGCCACGGCCGTCGCGGCGCTGACCTGGATGTTCGTCGAATGGGGGCACCGCGGCAAGCCGACGGTCATCGGCATCTGCTCGGGCGCAGTGGCCGGGCTCGTCGCCATCACGCCGGCTTCGGGCTTCGTCGGCCCGGTTGGCGCGCTGGTGATCGGCATCGCCTGTGGCGTTGGCTGCTACTGGGGCGCGACCGGCCTCAAGCACTCGTTCGGCTACGACGACGCGCTTGACGCCTTTGGCGTCCATGCGGTCGGCGGGATCATCGGCGCGCTCCTGACCGGGGTGTTCGCGGTCAGCGAATTCAGCGGCCACTCCGGCCTCCTGGAGGGCAACGTCGGCCAGTTCATCAATCAGATCAAGGGGATTGTGACGGTGATCGTCTACGACGCGATCGTCACCTTCATCATCCTGAAGATCGTTGACGTCGCCGTCGGCCTGCGCGTCTCCGAAGAGGTCGAGCGCGACGGTCTCGACCTCGCCCTGCACGGCGAAGTCGTTCACTGAAGCTGCCGCGCCTGGCGGCCAAACGCTGCCTGGCTTCTCACCTCCCGCGGACTTTGGACGCCCCTTGGGGCGTCCATTTTTTCTGGACGCAGGACGGTCGGGCGGCGGGTTATGGTTAGGCCCCCATTAACTCCAGACGACTTAAGGTCAGCGAAGGGCGCCGCGCGGTTCCTCTGCGTCGGGCCGGCGAGCGAGCGATGCGCACCACGACCTTCTCCTTTGTCGACCACCTGCCGGCGCCGGTGCGCGAGTTCCCGAAGCGGCGGGCGGCTGAAATCGCCGGCCTCGCCGCGCTTCTTGGCGTCGGCGCCCTGACGCTCGCCCTGCTCACCTGGTCGGTCAGCGATCCCTCCCTCAATCACGCGACCAGCTCGCGCATCCACAACCTTCTTGGCGCTCCCGGCGCGATCGCCGCCGATCTCGTGATGCAATTCATTGGCCTGGCCTCGGCGGCGCTCCTGGTCCCCCCCGCCTTCTGGGGCTGGAGCCTCTTGACGCAGCGGCGCCTCGGGCGGCCGCGCCTGAAAGCCGGCCTCTATCTCGCTGGCGTGATCGCCGCGGCGGCGCTGGCGTCCCTGCTTCCCGCGCCCGGAAGCTGGCCTCTGCCGACCGGCCTCGGCGGAGTGGTCGGCGACGCGGTACTCACGATCCCACGCCGCATTCTTCCGGTCTCGCAATGGGCGGCGGTCGCGCTTGGCGCCGCTTTCGCCGCCATCGCCATTCTCGGGCTCGCCGCCGCCTCGGGCGCCGGGAGCGCGGCGGGCGGCCTGACAGAAGACGCGCCCGATGAGCCGGGCGGACGGACCCGCGCCCAGGCCCTGGCGCGTTTCGACGACGAAGAAGGCGAGGACCGTCCGAGCTTCGGCATGGTGTCAATCGGCGCCGTCATCCACGCTCTTCTCACAGCAAAGGGGACGCTGCGCCGGATGGTTCGGCGCGGCCCAAGGACCACGGGCCAGCCGCCGCCCATACAGAGCGGCGCGCCCACTATCGCGCCGCACGCGACCTCCTGGCCGAGCCTCCAAGATTCAGACGACGTTGCGAGTCTCGCCGCCGCTCTCGCCCCTCGCATTCAAGGCGCGTCCGCGGGAGCGGCGCCCCTCGCCCCTTTGCTTCCGCTCCGCCCGTCCGCGGCCCGGCCGCCCGGCGGCGTCCCGCAGAAGCCGCGCGGCGAGTGGATCATGCCTCCGATCGCGATGCTGACAGAGCCGAAGAAATCGGTCGGCTTGAAGGTTTCGCAGGACGCGCTCGAGCAGAACGCGCGGCTCCTCGAAGGCGTCCTCGACGATTTCGGGGTCAAGGGCGAGATCGTCAACGTACGCCCGGGGCCGGTGGTCGCCCTGTACGAACTCGAACCGGCGCCCGGCATCAAGTCCTCGCGGGTGATCGGGCTCGCCGACGACATCGCCCGCTCGATGTCGGCGGTCTCGGCCCGCGTCGCAGTGGTTCAGGGCCGCAACGCGATCGGCATCGAATTGCCGAACCAGCGCCGCGACACCGTCTACCTGCGCGAGCTTCTGGCCAGCGAGGACTTCGGCAAATCCAACCACCGCCTGCCGATCGCGCTCGGCAGGACGATCGGCGGCGAGCCGGTGATCGTCGACCTGACCCGCATGCCCCACCTGCTCGTCGCCGGCACCACCGGCTCCGGCAAGTCGGTGGCGATCAACACCATGATTCTCTCGCTCCTCTACCGGATGAAGCCCGAGCGATGCCGGCTCATCATGGTCGATCCGAAAATGCTCGAACTGTCCGCCTATGACGGCATCCCGCACCTGCTCACCCCGGTCGTCACCGATTCGAAGAAGGCGGTCATCGCGCTCAAGTGGGCGGTCCGCGAGATGGAGGACCGCTACAAGAAGATGTCGAAACTGGGCGTGCGCAACATCGACGGCTTCAACGCCCGCGTCGCCGAGGCTCTCGCGAGAGGCGAGGCGCTGACCCGCACGGTCCAGACCGGCTTCGACCACGAAACCGGCGAGGCGGTCTACGAGTCCGAGGAGATCCCGCTCGACGAACTGCCCTATATCGTCGTGGTGGTCGACGAGATGGCCGACCTCATGATGGTCGCCGGCAAGGACATCGAGGGCGCGATCCAGAGGCTCGCGCAAATGGCCCGCGCCGCCGGCATCCACCTCATCATGGCGACGCAGCGGCCTTCGGTCGACGTCATCACCGGCACCATCAAGGCGAATTTCCCGACCCGCATCTCGTTTCAGGTGACGAGCAAGATCGACAGCCGCACCATCCTCGGCGAACAGGGCGCCGAGCAGCTGCTCGGCCAGGGCGACATGCTCTACATGGCGGGGGGCGGGCGCATCTCGCGCGTCCACGGGCCGTTCGTGTCCGACACCGAGGTCGAGAAGGTCGTCGCCCATCTCAAGAAACAGGGCGCGCCGGAATACCTGTACGCGATCACCGAGGAGGACGAGGGAAGCGGCGACGACGACGACGAGACCCCCCTGCCCTCCCCCGGCTCGATGGACGCCGAGGAATCCGCCGACTACTACGACCGCGCGGTCAATATCGTGCTGCGCGATCGCAAGGTGTCGACGAGCTACATCCAGCGACGCCTCTCGGTCGGCTACAACAAAGCGGCGTCACTGGTCGAGCGGATGGAGAAGGAGGGCGTGGTCAGCGCGCCCAACCACTCGGGCAAGCGGGAGATCCTGATCGGCAATGGGGTCGACCGGGGCGCGTTCGAGGATCTGGATGAGACATGAGGCCGCGCCGGAAGCTGCGGCCGCCGCGCCGCCCCGGAGCCCTTCGGGGAGGACCCCTCGGGATCGCGTTTGGCGCGGCGCGCCTGGCCTAGCGGTAATTTTACCGGCGCCCCCTAATGTTTTCAGTCGGTTACGACCCTGTTTAGTTCCGACCTTAAAAACGTGCGTAGCTAGCCCTCGCGGCGCATGGTCCAGACTTCGCCGCTCATGTCGACGAGGTGAAAGCCGCGGCGCGCGAGTTCGCTCCGGGTGACGACGTCGCGGAAGTGCACCGTCGCCCAGGTGTTCGGCGGCGCGTCCTTGATCTTGTGACGGTTTCCGGCATGGAAATGCTGCATCGCTGTCTCCGTCCGCCCCTCGCCGAGCGCTTCTCCCCCCAGACCGCAGGCGCAACTTATACTCCCATTTGCTGCGCCGCACAATTCCATGCTGCTATGCACACAGTCCAAGCCGGCGCCCTCCCCGCCCCCGTCCTCAAGGTCCTCCACTCCTGTCCCCCTTTGGCGGCTACGCTTAGCGCTCGGCGGGCGGTCGCCCAAACAAGACCAAACGAATCGTTAGCAGAAAATTCGTTTTATGCGCCCGAGTCAGGGGTTTTCAATGGGTTGCGTCGATTCCAGGCGAGAAGCGCGCCCTTCTCAGTGGGCCGGACTGGTTCGGACGCCACCCTTTTCGCCGTCTGTCCTCTGACCAATTCGCGCGCGGTCCCGCTCGCTTGGGGCGCCGTCTCTGTGCCGATTTCGCGCTTGGCCACGCTCCTCGATTGTGAATAGAGCATACACCAAATCGTGACACGTAGAAGAAAATTGCCGATAAAGTTTTGTATCATCGTTATCTGTTGTCCGTTTGGCCTTCGTCGGCCGAGGCGTCTATTCCAATTGTCAAAATCATATTGGCATACATTCTGATTTTCCGCCACACGAATCTCGAAAGGCGACCCGTCAAGGTCTCGTTTTCTCAAGCGCGCCAAGGGCTTCACAGCCGGTTCGAAATAGAACAGAGGTCGTGGAAACCCAGCGTTCCCGAGCGCGCGAGGCCGGCCAATTGGGCCGCTCGACGCAGCCCAACGCCCGCGGCCAGCTCTCCCTTGAACTCCGGGCCGATGCCGCCGCTTCTGGGACACCTCGCGGACGTCGCGTGGGCTTCCGGCTGGGAAACGATGGCTAGGTATTTCTCCGGATTGCCAAGTCGGCCATGCGGCTTCATCACTCGGCGGGGCAGGTTCGGGCGCGCCCGAAGGCGCGAGGCGTCCGGTCCGGTCGACGACGCGCGGCCCCTCGAGAGATGCAAGGTCGAGGGAGGCAACGCGTCGAGGCGCCGCTCATCCGTCCGCTGTCCCACAACGGAGGTCGAGATGGCTAGCAACACCACAGGCTCGAACGCTGACCGCCTGTCGCATCCCCTTCTCAAGGAGCTCGGCGCCATATCGGCTGCGGCCGAGGGTCTGTTTGTCTATAGCGCGAAGATCGTATGCGGCAGGCAAGCTGACGCCGGCTGCTGTTGTGCCGCTGGCGCGCGGCCGGGCGTGTACGCGACCGAGGTCAACATCCAAAACATCAACCTCGAGACCGCGACGGTTTTGAAGGTCGTCCTGCCCCTGATCAACTCGGGCGCCGTGGTGGCGCGCGAGCCCAACGTGGCCGATCCCGCCCTCCTTCGCGGGCGCCCGGTTGACGTCGTCAAGCTTCCCCCGCTGGCCGCGACGATGGACGATTGTTGCCGCATCTCGGAACTGCTCCTGGGAGCGGCCGCGGGCGGAGACGCCCCGCTCACCATCGCCCTCCTGACGATCGTGAGCCAGTTCGAGCTCGCGGTCTCCGTGGTGTACACCGCGAACCCGCTGAGCGGGGACGGCGTCAGCATCGACGTCGAGTACCTTCCATCGCGGCTTCTGCGGCTTCGCGGCCAGGGCTGAAGACGACGCGATGGCGTGTTGAATGCAACCGCCAAACGCCGTCCAGGCCACCTGAATCATTGGCGACCGGGTTTCGACGTGAACCCCGGAACAGGCGCCGGCCCCCGCGTCCGCTTGCGGTGGATTGGCGAGACCGACGCCGCCTTGTCGCTCGCGCTCGCTCGGACGCCGCCGGCCGCGATCGCGACGCCCGACAAGCTCGCGGCCTCGCTCGGCGCGTTTCAGCTCCGCGGTGGAATTCCGACAGCGGACACGGTCGACAAGGTCTCCGATGATCTCGCCCTGAGCCGTGGCGTGCAGAGCTTCATGGATGGGTTTTCCGGCGTCTCGGTCGCGGCGCCACGGGGAATCCTGGACGACACACGAGGAGGACGCGCAATGGCGTCAAGTTCCACAATTCTGGTGACAGCGGACAATTTCGCGCGCGCTGAAAGCGATCTTTATTTCGGCGGGGTCGTCAAGGACGGCGGCTTCGGCAAGTTCTTCCACAACCGCGAGCCCACGCCGATCGATCATCAGATCGTCATCCGCATGAACCGCGACACCCTCTATTCGGGCGCGGTGTTCGACCTCGACGCCGGCCCGGTGACCCTCACGCTGCCGGACGCTGGCGGGCGTTTCATGTCGATGCAGGTGATCGACGAGGACCATTATACACACGAGGTCATCTACAAATCTGGCGATCATACGCTCGCCAAGACCGAGATCGGCACGCGCTATGCGATCGTGGCGGTCCGCATCCTGGTCGATCCCAACGACCCGAAAGATGTCGAGACTGTCCATGCCCTGCAAGACGCGATCAAGGTAAGCCAACCCAGTGGGCCGGGCGAGTTCGAGGTTCCTCGCTGGGACGCGGGCAGTCAGAAGACAACCCGCGACGCGCTGCTGGCGCTGGCGTCCGGCCTCCCCGACACCAAGGGCATGTTCGGGCCGAAGGGTGAGGTCGATCCCGTCCGCCATCTGATCGGATCCGCCTCAGCCTGGGGCGGCAACCCGGAGAAGGACGCGCTCTACCTGAACTTTACGCCGGAGAAAAACGACGGGACGACGTTTTACACACTCGATGTCAAGGACGTTCCGGTCGACGGGTTCTGGTCGATCAGCGTCTACAACGCGAAGGGCTATTTCGAGCCCAACCCGCAGAACGCCCATACGCTCAACTCCATCACCGCCAAGAAGAGCGTCGACGGCCGGGTCGCCGTCCAGTTCGGCGGCTGTGACGGCAAGATTTCAAACTGTCTGCCGATCACGCCGGGGTGGAACTATCTCGTGCGCCTCTATCGGCCGCGCGACGCCATTCTGAGCGGCGCGTGGAAGTTTCCGGAACCGAGCGAGCGTGCCTGACGCGGCGCGGGGGCGCGTTCCCCGCCCTCTGGCATGTCCGATCCGGCGCATCTCATTGCGCACGGATCACGAGGATTTGGCGACACGCGGTCGCGGGCCCGCGCCGGATAGGCGCTCGCGCGACCGCTTGCGGCGGCTCGCGGGCCAATCAGTAATCCTCGGCGGTGAGCTGGAACCAGATGATGGCCGCGGCAAACAGGGCGAGCGCGATGATCAGCGCAGCGAGCGCGTGCGTGAGGTGGACGTGATCGGACTCCGCTTCAAAGCCTGGCAGGAAATGGGGCAGGCCGCCCGCGGGGGTCAGCCAGTACACGGCCGCGAGCGCCAGGAACACGACGCCGAGAACGCCAGCGACAAACGGCACGACCTTGCTCATGGATTTCGGGTCTAATCGAGGGCCGGACCTGCGGCAAGGCCGCGAGGCGCAAGTGCGTTCAGCCGAACCCGGCGCCCCCCTCGCCGGGCTGAAGCCGGATGAGTCGCGAATCCTCCACCGCCGCCTGCCGATGCTTGACCGCCTCGCGGTAGACAGGATCGCGGATCATGGCGACGAAAGCCGCGACGCTCGGGTACATGGCGATGAAGCAGCGATCCCAGCGCTCCCCGGACGGTCCGATGAGCGTCTGCTCGAACCGCCCGCGCCAGACGATCGAGCCGCCGAGGCGCGAGAAGACTGGCTCGCTCTCTCGCCCGTAGGCCGCATAGGCTTCGGCGCCGGTCGATTCGCGCCCGTCCGGATAGGCCGCGCGGTCGCGCAGCCTGACCAGGTTGAGCATATGGATCGGGCCGGGCCGGTCGTCGGCGCGAAAGGCGGCGAAAGCTTCCCTGGTCGGATCGATATGGCCCATCATGCGCGCTCCCGGGGCTCAAGCCAGCGGCCAGGCCGGCGGACAGCCGGGCCTCCGGTCGATGACCGGCTTGGCGCTGACGCCGAACCGAAGCGGTTTTAGCGCGCGGCCGTCAACCCGGAATTGGCGAGGCGGGCGGGCGAGATCGCCGACGCGCTGACGCTGATCGCGTCATAGCCGAGGGCCGCGCCGAAATTGCTCGGCGCGACGCCCGCGTAAGCGACGGTCGCCATCGCGACGGCGGCGCGGCTCTTCGCCGCGACGGCCGGCGCGCCTGCGGCGCCGCGCGGAGCGCGGTTTGTGAAAACGGCCTCGGCGACATGAGCGGCGAGCGCGTCGACGCCGCCGGCGGGGCCGGGATGGCGCGCGATCGCCTCGGCCGCCGCAAGCGAAGCAGCGTCGGCGGCGAACTGGACCCGGGTCCTGAACCGCGACACGCTCGCACAGTCGGCGCCGACCGCGAGCGCGAGCAAAACCAACGGCGCCGCCGCGGCGCAGGCGACCACTGCCCCGCCTCCTTCACCATGCGAGCAGCCGTACGGCCGCGAAAACCGGCGAACCGCGGATGCCGGACCAGACATCAACACTCTCCTCAACCCAAGCCGGTGAGCGGCCCAGCGAGGGCGGCGCGGCCCCCAGGGCCGGAGCCCGCTCATCCGTTTCGGAGTGTAGGACGCGAAAATTATCGAATTGATTGAGGAAAATGGTAAAGCGCAGCATTGAGAGGAAGTGCGAGACCGCCGCTGGGGCCGATTCCAGGAGACAGGTTTACACTTTGTACATTTGTATTGATTTTCTGTCTTCAAAATCTATAAAGTGAGTAAACTATTCATGATTTAAGGCAAGCGCCGAGGACTTGCGCATGACAATCGACTGGGCGCATTTCACGCCCGTTTCGGCCTTCGCCGGCGGCTTGCTCATCGGACTGGCGGCCGCGTGGCTCATCCTCGCCGATGGGCGCGTCCTCGGAGCCTCGGGCGTGCTCAGCGGCCTTGTTCCGCCGCGCGAGGGCGACTGGGGCTGGCGCGCGGCGCTTCTGGCGGGCGTAGTCGCCGCGCCTCTCCTCGGCCGACTGCTGCTCCACGCGCCGCCGCCGACGATCGAGGCCGGCGCCGCGACCGTCGTCGCCGGAGGCTTGCTGGTCGGGTTCGGGACCCGCCTCGGCGCTGGCTGCACCACCGGTCACGGCGTCTGCGGCCTTGCGCGACTCTCGCCCCGCTCGCCCGCCGCCACGGTTGCGTTCATGGCGTCCGGCTTTCTCACCGTGTTCGTTGTCCGTCATATCGCCGGTTAGGGCCTCCCGATGAAACGCCTCTCTCCCTTCCTGGCCGGGCTCCTGTTCGGAACGGGCCTCCTCGTCTCCGGCATGACCGATCCCCGCAAGATTCTCGCCTTCCTCGATCTTGCGGGCGCCTGGGATCCCTCTCTTGCCTTCGTCATGGGCGGAGCGGCGGTCGTCGCCTTCGCCGGCTTCCGGCTCGCGGCCAGGGGGCGCACGAGCCTCTCCGGCGAGCCCTTCCATTTGCCGCGCGCGAGCGCTCTCGACGCGCGTCTCATCCTGGGCTCGCTCATCTTCGGGGCCGGCTGGGGTCTCGTCGGCTTGTGTCCAGGGCCGGCCATCGCCGACCTCGGCTTCCTCGACGGACGCGCCGCGCTGTTCGTCGTGGCGATGATCGGCGGGATGGCGCTCTCCCGCGGGCTTGCGAGCTTCCCCGCCCCGGCGCCCTTGGCGGAGGCTTCCCTCGACGGTTGATCGTCGAGTTCAGCGCTTCATCATGCGACGACGAAGCGCGTTCCCTTAAGGCGCCGGCCAATCCCATGCTGATGAGCGACTGGAACCCGATTCTCTACTCGAAATTCGAGGCCGAGCGGATGCGCGCGGCGCGCGATCTGCTTGCGCGGGCGCCGCTCGCCTCCGCGCGCCTCGTCTACGATCTGGGCTGCGGACATGGCGCGAGCGCTGAACTGCTGCTCGATCGCTTTCCGCAGGCGCAGGTCGTCGGTCTCGACACCTCCGATGCGATGCTTGCGCACGCGCGCGTGCGGACGCCCAAGGCTCGCTTCATCAAGCGGGACATCGCCGACTGGACGCCTCCGGACAAACCGGACCTCATCTTCGCCAACGCCGCGCTGCAATTCCTGCCCGATCACGACCGGCTTTTCCCGCGCCTGATGTCGTATCTTGCGCCGGGCGGGGCGCTCGCGGCGCAAATCCCCAATACGGCGCGCGAAGCCTCGCATGCGCTGATGCGCATGGCCGCCGCCGAAGGCCCCTGGTCGTCGCGCCTCGTGCCGGTCGCCAAGACCCAGCCCCTCATCGCCGACTACGGCGACTATTACGACTGGCTCAAGCCCGCCGCCTCGCAGGTCGACATCTGGATGACGACCTACGTTCACCCGCTCGACGGGGTCCAGAGCATCGCCGACTGGTTCGCCGGCTCGACCCTGCAACCGTTCCTCGAGCGGCTCACGGACGAAGAGCGCTGCGAGTTTCTCGCCCGCTATCGCAACGGTCTCAAGGACGCCTATCCCGTTCAGCCCGACGGGCGGATCCTGTTCGCCTACCCTCGGCTGTTCATCGTCGCGGTCAAGGCTTGAGCGGCGGGAGGCGGGCGCTGTGATGCGTCCGCGCGCTTTCGCTCCGGTCTCTAGAACCGGCGCAGCCGCCCGGCCCCTCGGCGCCGTCAAGCTGTCGACCGCTTGAGTGGGCTGGCCAAGGACTTCGGGCTTGAGCTGAGCAAGATCAGGGAGCGGATGACGGCGCAGCCTGCCTGAAGATCGCTCCCGGAGCGAGCTTCGCGCCCCGCATCAATTCGCTACCGCTCATCGCAATTCTGCCCGAGCGTTGCGCCTGAAGGATCCGCACGGCGCCGGTCCCGCACGCGACGCTCATATCTTCCGAGAGGAGCGTGCCGGGCGACCCGGCCCCCGTCGTCACCTCGACGCGAAGACATTTGATGCTTTCCTCCCGAGTTCCGATCAGGATCTTGGACAGGGCGCCTGGCGCGGGCGACAGCCCATGGATCTGGTTGCGAACAGCCTCCGCGCTGTTCGTCCAATCAATCTCGGCCTCGCCCTTCCTGATCTTGCGTGCGTAGCAAACACCTTCGGCCGATTGCTCGCGAAACTCCAGGAGACCCGCCTCAATCGACTGCAAGGCCCTCACGGACAGCTGGGCGGCGATTGCCGAAAGACGACGTGTCAGGTCGCCGGCCGTCTCGTCAGGATGGATCGGAATGATTTCCCGCATCGCGATCGGCCCCGTGTCGAGACCGGCCTCCATGCGCATGACGTCAATGCCGGTTTGCGAGTTGCCGGCCATGATCGCCCGCTGGATTGGCGCGGCGCCGCGCCAGCGGGGCAGCAATGAAGCGTGCAGGTTCAGGCACCCCAGCCTTGGCGCTTCGAGGATGGCGGTGGGCAATATCAATCCATAAGCGGCGACAATCGCGACGTCCGCCGCCAAACTGTTGAAGATTTTCTGAGATTCGAGGTCCCGCAAGGACGCTGGCGTGAAGACCGGGATACCGAGGGAATCCGCCGCCGAATGAACTGGAGTTGTCGTTATCTCCAGCCCTCGACGGCCGCCCCGACTTGGCGCGCGTGTATACACAGCGACAACCGAACGACCGCTCTTCGCGACTTCCAATAGCGTTGGAACGGCGAATTCGGGCGTGCCCATGAACACAACGCGTGTCATTCGTAAACGACATCCGGTCTCAGATCGTCAAAGCCCGTATGTGCCACAAGTTTTCTCGCGACGCGAAAATATCCTTCCAGACAATCGCCGTTCGCCTCCGCGACGATGAAGACAGGCCGCCAACATTGTATCGGCGAGAAGCCGCTATAGAAGAGGCTCCAAGGAACAATGCGCGCACAAGGGAGCGTCATGACAATCCAGTTTCACGGCAGGGTGGCCATTGTCACCGGCGCCGGCGCGGGCCTCGGACGTTCGCATGCCCTGGGGCTTGCCGCGCGCGGCGCGAAGGTCGTCGTCAACGATCTCGGCCGGAACGGCGCCCCATCGGACAATGCGCTGAGCGTCGTGGAGGAGATCCGCGCAGCCGGCGGAACCGCGATCGCCGACCCGGCCGACGTCGCCGATTTCGATCAGGTCTCCGCGATGGCGGCGCGCGCCGAAAGGACATGGGGCCGCGTCGACATTCTCGTCAACAACGCCGGCGTCCTGCGCGACAAGACCTTCGCCAAAATGGAGATGGCGGATTTCGACTTCGTCCTGCGCGTGCACCTGATCGGCTCGGCCAATTGCGCGAAGGCGGTGTGGGCCGGCATGCGCGAGCGCAACTATGGACGCATTGTCCTCACCTCGTCGGCGTCCGGCATCTACGGCAATTTCGGCCAGGCGAACTACGGCGCGGCGAAGGCGGGCATGATCGGTCTCATGAACGTGCTCCATCTCGAGGGCTTGAAGCACGACATCCGCGTCAATGTGCTCGCGCCGACCGCGCGCACGGGTATGACCGAGGGCCTCCTTACCCCGGTCGCGGCGGAATTGATGACGCCCGAATCGGTGACGCCGGGCGTGCTCTTTCTCGTGAGCGAGGACGCGCCCTCGCGCGTCATTCTTGGCGCAGGGGCCGGCGTGTTCGCGGTGACGCATATCGGCGAGACGCCGGGCGTCTATCTCGACGAGAGCGAACGGACGCCCGAGGCGATCGCCGCCCGCTTTGCGGACATCTCCGACCCGAAGACGGCTCAGCCGCTCGAGAATGCTTTCGGGCAGACGATGAAGTTCGTTGCGGCGGCGGCGAAGGCGAAGGGCGTCAAGCTGAAGTAAGGAGCGCCCGCTTCAAAGCATGTCGGGCGGGCCGTCAACCGCCGCGGATGAGCCCGCTCACTTCGCCATCGCCCTCTTCCTGCGCTTCGCGAGCGTCCGCAGGCGCAGCGCGTTGAGCTTGATGAAGCCCGAGGCGTCGTTGTGGTCGTAGGCGACGGCGCCTTCCTCGAAGGTGACGAGGTCCTGGTCGTAGAGCGAATGGCGAGAGTTGCGGCCGATGACATGCACGCCGCCCTTGTAGAGCTTGAGCCGCACGCGCCCTTCGACCATCTCCTGGCTCTTGTCGATGAGAACCTGCAGGAGCTCGCGCTCGGGCGAGAACCAGAAGCCGTTGTAGATGAGCTCGGCGTATTTGGGCATCAGCTCGTCTTTAAGGTGGGCGGCGCCGCGGTCGAGCGTGATCGATTCGATCGCGCGATGCGCCGCAAGCAGGATCGTGCCGCCCGGCGTCTCGTACATGCCGCGCGACTTCATGCCGACGTATCGGTTCTCGACCAGATCGAGCCGGCCGATCCCGTTGTCGTGGCCATATGTGTTGAGCGCGGCGAGCAAGGTCGCGGGACTTCATGCGCTTGCGGTCGATCGCGACCGGATCGCCCTTCTCGAACGCGATCTCGATCACGGTCGGCTTGTCGGGGGCGTTCTCGGGATCGACGGTGCGCGAGTAGACGTAGTGGGGCGTCTCTTCCGCCGGGTCCTCGAGCACCTTGCCCTCGGAGGAGCAGTGCAGCAGGTTGGCGTCGACCGAGAACGGCGCGTCGCCGCGCTTGTCCTTGGCGATCGGGATCTGATGCTGCTCGGCGAAGGCGAGGAGCTGGGTGCGGGAGGCGAACGCCCATTCGCGCCAGGGCGCGATGATCTTGATGTCGGGGTCGAGCGCATAGGCCGAGAGTTCGTAGCGCACCTGGTCGTTGCCCTTGCCGGTCGAGCCGTGGGACACCGCGTCTGCGCCTGTTTCATGGGCGATCTCGACCAGCCGCTTGGCGATGAGCGGCCTCGCGATCGAGGTGCCGAGCAGATATTGGCCCTCGTAGAGAGCATTGGCGCGGAACATCGGGAACACGAAGTCGCGCACGAATTCCTCGCGCAGGTCCTCGATGAAGATATTCTGCGGCTTGACGCCCAGGAGCTCCGCCTTCTTGCGCGCCGGCTCGAGTTCCTCGCCCTGGCCGAGATCGGCGGTGAAGGTGATGACCTCGGCGCCGTATTCGGTCTGAAGCCACTTGAGGATGATCGAGGTGTCGAGCCCGCCCGAATAGGCGAGGACGACGCGCTTGACTTGCTGCTTCCTGGGATTCGGCATGGCTCTGGCGACTCTCGGCACACTGGGTCGTCATGGCCGGCCATGACAAAGGAGGGGCGGCGCCCCGAAACGTCGGCGGGACTTATAGAGCCGCGTACGCGGCGTGCAACACCGGAGCAGCCGCCCTGCAGACGCGACCGCTGGTCCCGTCGTCGCCCGTCGAGCGAACGCCCTCCCGAGCGGGCCTACACATGGCCGCATCGATTTTAGGAGCGCTCCCATGGCCGCAAGCCCGAGCCCGGCGATGGCGGCGGCGGCTTCTTCCTCGGGCGGTTCGCCCGCGTCGACAGTCACGACGCCCGGCTCGTCCGGCGCCGGCTCCTCCAGCGCCTCGAACTGGCTCCTGAGCAGGGAAGCCGGCATATATTCGTGCTGGCGGGCGGCGACGCGCGCCCCGATCAGCGCCTCCGAGCCTTTCAAATAAATGAAGCGAACGTCCGGCCGCGCGAAACGGATGCGGTCGCGATAGGCGCGCTTGAGCGCCGAGCAGGTCATGACCCCGGACTGTCCCTCGGCGGCCCAAAGCTTGAGCTCCTCGCCGATTCGATCGAGCCACGGGGCGCGGTCCGCGTCGGTCAGCGGAATTCCCTGTCGCATCTTCTCGACATTGGCCTTTGGATGCAGCCGGTCGCCCTCCATGAAGGGCCAGCCAAGCCGCTGGGCGATGAGCTCCGCAACCGTTGTCTTGCCGCTGCCCGACACGCCCATGACGATCGCGGCGCGCGCCGTGCTTTCCTCGCTCATCGTCAATCCGCCGGCTTGCCGCGCGGCCAGAGGAGGCGCCGGGCGATTTCGATGACAATCAGGGTGACGAGCCCGCCGAGCAGCACGTCGCTAAGGTAGTGGCCGCCGAAGGCGAGCCTCAGCACGCTCGCGCCGGCGCCGAACGCGAAAGCCGCGGCGATCGCCGGAGCGCGCAAGGGATCGGGCAGCAAGCTCGCCGGCGCCACCATCCAGAAGGCGGTCGACGCCTCGCCCGAGGGGAAGGAGCAGTTCCTTTTGCACGCGCCGCCGTCGTCATACCACGGCATGAACGGGTTCTGTCCATCGAAGTTCTCGGTGTGGACCGGGCGGGGACGGTGCCAATGATCCTTGAAACCGAGATTGACGATGAGGCCTGGCCCCACGACCATCGTGACGATGAGAAAGATCATGGCCCGCCCGCTCGGCGCCCAGCGGAGATTCGCCCCGCAGCGCCTGGCGAGCCAGAGCGCGCCATAGACGGCGAGCACGACGAATGGCGTGACGCGGAAAAAGTCGCGGGCGAGCTGGTCCGGAATGCCGTCGCCGTCGAAGCCGCCATCCCAGAAAAAGACATGGGACACCGCGAGATCGAGCCCGGGCCAAATCGCGAAAACCGCGAGCGTCAACGCGGCCAGCGCGATATAGACGAGAAGCGCCTTGTTCATTCCCCAGGTCCAACCACGCGGCAGGCCGGGCCGAGCGGGTCCGACGCGCCGGCCGCTTAGCGCGGGAATGCGAAGATTGTCGGACATCAGGCGGACCTTGAATTTTCAGTCAGAATCGATTGAGCCGGTCGGGGCTGGCAAACTATCGGATCGGGACCCTTCGCGCCACCCAGCGGTCGCGAGCCTATGGCGCCGAAGTGGCCTCGCGAGCTATAAGACCGGCTGATCCTTTACCCATTGGAGTGTTGTATGACTCGGCTCGACGACAAGCTGGCGCGGATTCGCTCGGGCGCCTACAAGCGTTCGGATTTCATCATCGCCGACGCCAAGGATCCGGATATGGGCCCGGGGCTGCACGCGGTTGGGCCCGCGGCGCCGGGCGAGACGCGTTTCCGGACGCGCGCGGAGTTCCTGGATTCGATCGAGGCGATCGTCAAGCAGGATGTCGTCGACATCATGCTGACCTCGGTCTCCAATCTCGAGCAACTGGTCAAGCGCAAGGCCTTCGCCAGGACCGGGGTCAAGCCCGTTATCCGCGCCAATGACACGACGGACGTCTGGCGCCATCGCGGCGGCGCCCACCATCTTGAGCCGTCGCGGCCGTTCCGCAGCGCCTCGCTCAAGCATGTCAAGAGACTCACCGACCTCGGGCTCTATTCGATCACCTTCACCAACGACACGGCCGCCGACCATGCCTCGCTCATGGCGTTCAGGGACTTTCGCGCCGACGCCGAAGCCAACCGCTTCTCCTACTTTCTCGAAGTCTTCAATCCCAATGTCGAGCGCGGCGGCCTCACGGCGGAGACGATGCCCGGGTTCGTCAACGACTCGATCATCCGCGCTCTCGCCGGCCTCACCGAGGCCGAGCGCCCGCGATTCCTCAAGATCGCCTATAACGGGCCGAAAGCCCTGGAAGAGCTGGCCTCGTTCGACCCCGGCCTGGTCGTTGGGGTGCTGGGCGGCGGGGCGGGAACCACCCGGGACTGCTTCGAGCTTCTTCATCAGGCGGAGAAATACGGCGCGCGCGTCGCGCTGTTCGGCCGCAAGATCAACCTCGCCGAATCGCCGCTCGACATCGTGCGTTTCATGCGCGCTGTCGCCGACGGCGATCTGACCCCGCTCGAGGCGGTCAAGGCCTATCACGCGGCGGTCGTGAAGCAGGGCCTCAAGCCGATGCGCGAGATCAAGCTCGACAGCGCGATCACCGAGCCGGCCCTCAAGCAGGCCTGACCGATGGGCGAACGGCGCGGCGTTCTGTCGGCGGGCACGTGGTGCGTCGATTTCAACAAGTCGATTGAGCGCTGGCCGGAGGAGGACACCTCCAACGAGGTCCTGGCGGTCGATCGCCAGGGCGGGGGCGCGGGCTTCAACATGGCGATCGACCTCAAGCGCCTCGATCCGGACTTTCCGGTCGAGGGGATGGGGGTCATCGGCGACGACGAGCTCGGGCGCTTTCTCCTCGATCAATGCGACGCGCATGGGGTCGGGCGCTCGGGCCTTCGCGCGCGGCCGCAGGGAGCGACGATGAGCGTCGACGCCTTCAATGTCGCCGAGAGCGGCCGGCGCACCCATTTCTATCATCAGGGCGCAGCGGCCGGGATGACGCCCGACGACTTCGATTTCTCGTCGACCCGGGCGGGAATTCTGCATCTTGGATTGCCAGGCGCGCATAAGGTCATGGATCGCCCGTGGCAGGGCGACGCCAACGGATGGGTCGCGGTGCTGCGAAAAGCGCGCGCCCTGGGCCTCAGCGCCAATCTCGAATTGATGACGACCGGGGCGGAGCGGCTCGCCGAGCTTGGCCGGCCGTGCCTGCCCCATCTCGATTACCTCATCGTCAACGATTACGAGATCGGGGCGCTGGCGGGACTTGCGACGCGGCGCCCCGACGGTTCGGCCGATCCGGACGCGGTCGCGCGGGCGATCGGCGCGGCGCTTGCGCTCGGCCCCATGCACTGGGCCGCGGCCCATTTCCCCGAGGGCGCGATCGTGGGCGCGCGCGACGGATCGCGCCTTTCGCTCGGCTCGGTCGCGTTGCCGGCGAGCGCCATCGCCGGCGCCAATGGCGCGGGCGACGCGTTCGCCGCCGGCATGCTCTACGGGCTGCATGAGCGATGGCCGATCGCCGAATGCCTGCAACTGGGACATGCCTGCGCCGCCGCGGCGATGCGCGCGGTGTCGACGACCGCCGGCGTCGGAACGGTCGCCGAGTGCCTCAAGCTCGCGAAGCAGTGGGGATTTAGGCCGCTCGAGCTGTAACGGCAGCGGCGGATGGCCGACCTTGACCGGCTCGGCGCATTGTCGGGCGGGATCGCCGACCCCGCGACAGTAGTCCGGGCTCGCCGAACACGGGCGCGAGCCCCGTATCCTCTCTGAACCAGGTGAGTCCCGTGACGCCGTTCGCCCATCGCCTCATCTTCCTGCGCCACGGCGAGACGGCTTACAACGCCGAGAGCCGGCTCCAGGGACAGCGCGACACCCCGCTCAACGCGCGCGGGCGCGAGCAGGCGCGGGCGGTCGGGCGGACGCTTCGGGCGCGGATCGCCTCCGAGATCGAGCGGCTGGAGGCGGCGGAGGCTTTCGTCGCCTCGCCGCTCGGGCGCGCGCGGGAGACGATGGAGATTGCGCGCGAAGCGATGGGTCTGCCGCCGGCGCGCTACCGGCTCGATCCGGTCCTGAAGGAGCTCAGCTTCGGCGCCTGGGAAGGCCTGACCTGGCCGGAAATCGAGGCGCGCGATCCCGAAGGGCTCCGGGCGCGCGAAAAAGACAAATGGAATTTTGCCCCGCCCGGCGGCGAGAGCTACGCGATGCTCGCGGAGCGCGTGCGTCCGTGGCTCGGCGGATTGACCGCGGACGCGTTCGTCGTTTCGCACGGCGGCGTGGCGCGGGCGCTGATGACGCTGATCGCGGGCGTCAAGCCCGCGAAGGCGATGGACGCGCCGATCGCCCAGGGGCGAGCTCTCCGCTTCGAGAACGGCGAATGCCGCTGGATCACGTAACCCGTGCGATCGGCGCTGCTTTGCCGGCGTACCGCCGCGCTGCGCCGAGGCGGGCTCGCCAACGGCGCGCCCGAAGCGCGCGACTGAGTATCGCCCAATCCCGCGCCGAGGGGGCGCGCTCAGGCCGCCTTCATGTTGACGCTTGAGGTCGCGATCCTGGTGAGCAGCTGGTCCGTCTCGATTTCTTCCTTGAGCGTCTCGCCGAGGAGGTTCGCGGCGTCGTTGAGTCCAAGTTCCTTGGCCCAGGTCTTGAGCGTGCCGTAGCGGGCGATCTCATAGTGCTCGACTGCCTGGGCCGATGACGCGAGGCCGGCGTCGAGCGCTTCCGCGCCCTTGAACTCATCCATGATCTCTTTGGCTTCCTCGATGATGCCAAGGATCGCCTCGCACGTCTTGCCGCGCGCGGGCCGCCCGAACTGTTCGAACACCTCGTTGAGGCGTTCGACATGGCCTTCCGTCTGGTCGCGGTGCGTCTCGAAGGCCTGCTTCAGTTCCGGTGACGAGGCCTCACGCGCCATCTTCGGCAAGGCGCGTAAAATCTGCTTTTCGGCGAAATAGATGTCTTTAAGGGTCTCGAAGAACAAATCTTCGAGATTCTTGTGGGAATCTTCCGGGGTCTTGCGGCTGGGCATGTCGCGCTCCTTGGCGTTGAACGACCAAGAACGGGCTCGGGCGCGTTAGGTTCCAGACAGCGCGCCGCCGCTCAAGGCTTCGCCGCTTGCGTATGACGCGCGACGGCGCGACAATCGCGCCAAAATCCAACCTTGGCCGAGGAGACCGATCTCATGACCAACAAGCTTGAACAGTTGCGCGCGATGACGACGGTTGTGTCGGACACTGGCGACATGGAAGCGATCCGCGCCTACAAGCCGACCGACGCGACCACCAATCCGTCGCTGATCCTGAAAGCCGCCGAGATGCCGGCCTACGCCCGCCTCGTCGACGAGGCGATCGTCTGGGGCGGCAAGCGGGGCGCGGCGGTCGGCGAGGTGACGGACCGCATCGCGATCAACTTCGGCTCCGAGCTGACGAAGATCGTGCCGGGCCGGGTGTCGACCGAAGTCGACGCCGATCTTTCGTTCGACACCGAGGGCATGGTCGCCAAGGCGAAGTCGATCATCGCCGCCTACAAGGAACGGGGCGTCGGCCGCGAGCACATCCTGATCAAGCTCGCCTCGACCTGGGAAGGCGTGCAGGCCGCCCGGCGGCTGCAGCCCGAGGGCATCGACTGCAACATGACCCTCGCCTTTTCGCTGGCGCAGGCGATCGCCGCGGGCGACGCCAAGGCGTTCCTGCTCTCGCCCTTCGTCGGGCGCATCCTCGACTGGCATGTGAAGGCGGGCGGCGGGCCCTACACGCCTGAAACCGATCCCGGCGTGCAGTCGGTCCGGACGATCTACGCCTATTACAAGACCTACGGGATCAAGACGGTCGTCATGGGCGCGTCGTTCCGCAACACCGGCGAAATCGAGGCGCTGGCGGGTTGCGACCGGCTCACCATCTCGCCGCAGCTCCTCGAGGCTCTGTCCAAGGAGGAGGGCGAGCTTCCCCGCCGCCTCGATCCGGCCCATCCCGGGCCCGCCCCGGCCAAGGTCGCGATCGACGAAAAGACCTTCCGCTGGATGCTGAACGAGGACCAGATGGCGACCGAGAAGCTGTCCGACGGCATCCGCCTGTTCGCGAATGACTTGAACAAGCTGAGGGCGATGGTCGAGCAGCGGCTGGCGAAGGCGGCGTGACGACGGCTTGAACGGCGCCGGCTCCCCGCTCGAGGTCCTGCGCGTCTTTCTCAAGCTCGGCCTCGCCAGCTTCGGCGGGCCGGTCGCTCATCTGGGCTATTTCCGCCGCGAGTTTGTCGTCAGGCGCGGGTGGCTCGACGAGCGCGCCTTCGCGGAATTGGTCGCGCTCGCCCAGTTCCTGCCGGGACCGGCGAGCAGCCAGACCGGCTTCGCGATCGGGCTCACGCGCGCGGGCTATCTCGGCGGTCTCGCCGCCTGGGCGGGTTTCACCCTGCCGTCGGCGGCGATCATGACTGCGTTCGCCTTTGGCGCGGGCGCGCTTCATGGTCCGGCTGGCGACGGGCTCATCCACGGGCTCAAGCTCACTGCGGTCGCCATTGTCGCTCAGGCGGTTTTGGGCATGGCCCGGAGCCTATGCCCGGACCGGCAGCGCGCGACGATCGCCGTCCTCGCCCTGATCCTGGCGGCGTTCGCGAGGGCGGCATGGACCCAGATCGCGGTCATGCTTCTCGGCGCCGTCGCCGGATTGCTCGTTTGCCGCCAAGGCGGGGAGATGACGATGGCCGGCGCCGGGGCGCCGATCAGCCGGCGCATGGGGGCCGTGTTCCTCGGCCTCTATGTCGCGCTGCTTGCGCTATCCCTTGTTCCGATGCGCGCGGGCGCGGCGGCGCTGGCCGCGGCGTTCTACCGCTCGGGCGCGCTGGTGTTCGGGGGCGGTCATGTTGTGCTGCCGCTGCTGCGCGGGGCGGTGGTCGATCCCGGATGGGTCTCCGACAGCGCCTTTCTCGCCGGTTATGGCGCGGCGCAAGCCGTCCCCGGTCCGCTGTTCACCTTCTCGGCCTATCTTGGCGCGGTCGCCGCCATTCCACCGGGCGGAATTGCCGGGGCGGCGCTGGCGCTCGTCGCCATCTTCGCGCCGGGCCTCCTCGTGATGATGGCGGCGCTTGTCTTCTGGCGGGACGTGCGCGCCTTCAAGCCTGCGCGCGCGGCCGTGGCCGGCGTCAACGCGGCGGTGGTCGGCCTGCTCGCTTCGGCGCTCTACGATCCGGTATGGACGAGCGCGGTCCGCGCGCCGGCCGATTTCGCGATTGCCGCAGCGGGGTTTGTCGCGCTGGTCGTCTGGCGCGCGCCTCCGCTCCTTGTCGTGATCGGCGCCGCCGCAGCCGCGGTCGCCCTGAGCCTCGCCGGCTGAAGCGGCTTGCTGTTGGTCAGATCGTCGCGGCTTTGAATCGATAATACATTATTATTATGTGTTGTTTTTGAAGCGTGGAACTAAACGGGGTCTCAACCCACTGAAATCATGAGGGGGCGCCGGTAAAACTACCGCTACGCCAAGGACCCCCGCCGCGCCGCTCTCCTCAGGGCGGCCCTTCCAGCAATTTCACCCAAGGCCGGAAGGCTCCAAACGGGGCGGGATGCTCGCCTCGGAGGCTCCCCGTTCCCGGCCAGCTGCGCCCCGCCGCAACGCGGGCGGCGAAACGATCGCCGCTTCCGACCCCGACCGGCTCCCTTCGATATTGTCGAGGAACTGGCGCGCGCTCTCCTTCCAGGTGAAACGCAGGGAATGCTCGCGCGCCTTCTCGCGCGGGATGGTCAGCGCCTCGAGGCAGGCCGCGCGCAGGTCCTCGTCAAGCACGCCAGCTCCGCGAGCGACGACATCGATCGGCCCGGGCACCGGAAAAGCTGCGACCGGCAGGCCGCTGGCCATCGCCTCGATCATCACCAGTCCGAACGTATCGGTGCGCGAGGGGAAGACGAACACGTCCGCGCTCGCATAGATGTCAGCCAGCGCTTCGCCTTCTCTGGAGCCAAGGAAATGCGCGTGGCGGTACCGACGCTCGAGGCCGCGCCGCGCGGGGCCGTCGCCGACGATGACGGTCGAGCCGGGCAGGTCGAGGCCGAGCAGCGCTTCGAGGTTCTTTTCCACCGCGACCCGTCCGACGGAGAGGAAGATCGGCCGCTTGAGGTCGAACGCGCGCTTGCGCCCCGGGCTGAACAAGGCGTGGTTGACCCCGCGCGTCCACAGCGTCACCCGCTCGAAGCCGCGGGCGGCAAGGTCGGCGACGATGGCCGGGGTCGGCGCCATCACCGCGGCCGAAGGCGCGTGAAAATAGCGCAGGCCAGCATAGGTCAGCCATTCGGGAACGCCGGTCCGAGCCGACACGTATTCAGGAAAGCGGGTGTGGTAGCTGGTGGTGAAGACCCGCTTTCGCCTGAGGCAGTAGCGCCGCGTCAGCCAGCCGATCGGGCCCTCGGTGGCAATATGGATATGGTCGGGTCTCGCTTCCTCGATGCGCTCGCCGACCCCCCCGAGCGAGGGGATCGCCAGCCGGATCTCAGGATAGGAGGGCAGCGGCGCTGTCCACATGCCCTGGGGGGTGAGGAAATCGAAGGCCGCGCCCAGTTCGGCCGCGGCCTGGGACATCCGCTCGAGCGTCGACACGACGCCGTTGATCTGGGGGCGCCACGCGTCGGTCGCGATCAGGATGCGCATCAAGCCGCTTCCGCTTGCGCCTCGTCCGCTCTCGCCTCGGCCGACTCTTCCTCGGAGGCGTTGTCTTCGACCCGCGCGGCCAGCGGCAAAGGATCCTTCCATCGCAGCACTTCGAACCGGCCGTCGTAGTGCTCGACCACAAGGGAGCACGATTCGACGAAGTCGCCGGCGTTGACGTAGATCACGCCATCCATCTCGCGGATGACCGGATGATGGATATGGCCGCAGACCACGCCGTCGACGCCACGCTTTCTGGCTTCGCCGGCCAGTTCCCGCTCGAATGAGCCGATGAAATTGACCGCGTTCTTGACCTTGAGTTTCGCCCAGGCCGAGAACGACCAATAGGGCAAACCCAGCCACCGGCGCGCTTCGTTGAAATGGGTATTGACGAACAGCGCGAAATCGTAGGCCCAGTCGCCGAAGAAGGCGAGCCACTTCGAATGGCGCACCACAACGTCGAATTCGTCGCCGTGAATGACAAGGTAGCGCTTGCCGTCCGCGGCGGTATGGATCGCGCGGCGCCTGATCTCGATGCCCCCGAAGGTCAGGCCGAAGAACTGACGGGCGAACTCATCGTGATTGCCGGGAACGAACACCATCCGCGCGCCCCGCCGGACCTTGCGCAGCAGTTTCTGGACGACATCGTTATGCGTCTGCGGCCAGTACCAGCCGGAGCGGCGGAGCCGCCAGCCGTCGATGATGTCGCCAACGAGGTAGATCGTGTCGGCCTCGACGTGGCGCAGCATGTCCAGGATGAGATGGGCCTGACAGCCCCGCGCGCCCAGGTGCAAATCCGACAAGAAAAGCGTCCTGTACCGGCGAATCGAATAGGGCTTGGGCACAAGCGGCCTCCTCGCGAGGGGGCGAACGAACCGGACATGACTGCACAGATTCTCATGTCGCTTCGGTGACGCGACGCACTCGAAGCGCTTATAGATGTCAACCTGAAGTGTGTCGAGAGCGGGGTATGGGACATGGACCTGGGGATCAAAGGCCGCAAGGCGATCGTCTGCGCATCGAGCAAGGGTCTCGGGCGGGCCTGCGCGCTGGCGCTGGCTGAAGCCGGGTGTTCGATCGTGCTCAACGGGCGCGACAAGGAGGCGCTCGCCGCAACGGCGCGCGAAATCAGAAAGGCAGGAGTTGAAGCGCGTGAAATCCTCGGCGATCTCGATCATGCCGACACCCGCGCCGAACTGATCGCCGCCTGCCCCGACGCCGACATTCTCGTCAACAACAATGGCGGACCCCCACATCAGGCGTTCAGCGAGATCAAGCGCGAGAATATCCTCAAAGGCATCGAATCCAACATGCTGACGCCGATCGCACTGATCCAGGCGCTGACGCCGGGCATGGTCGAGCGCAAATTCGGCCGCATCGTCAATATCACTTCGGGTTCCGTCCGCACTCCGGTCGCGGGTCTCGACGTGTCATCGGGGGCGCGCGCCGGGCTCACCGCCTTTCTCGCCTCGGCCGCGAGGCTGTTCGCGCGCGACAACGTGACGATCAACTCGATCCAGCCCGGGTCGTTTGAAACCGACCGGCAGAAAGCCGGTCTCGCGCGCGCCGCCTCGCAGAGGGGGGTCAGCGTGGATCAGGCGCGCGCCGATTCGAGGGGACGAATCCCCGCGGGCCGCTTCGGCGACCCGGCCGAATTCGGGGCGCTTTGCGCGTTCCTTGCGAGCGCTCACGCCGGATTCATCACCGGGCAGAACATTCTGATCGACGGCGGCGCGTTCCCAGCGGCCTTTTGAGCCGGCGAACCCTCGTGAACCGCCATTGTCTCCGGAGTCTGGCGCTCAGCGGCCTCATCGGGTCGAGCACATATGTTCCCGAGGTCTGCTGGGCGGAGGAGTCGACCGCGCGGGCCGATACGGAACTGATTTTTCACTGCGCGGGTCACGCATCCGAAGGGCGAAGCCTCCCACCCTTTGCGAGCGGCGCCGAGGTGAAGTTCGAGGTCTCCGCCAGCTTCGGCGAAGGCGCGATTGTGGCGTTGGTCGACCCGGCGACGAACGCGGTCCGCCAGCCGCTCTATGATGCGAAATCGACCAGCGGACGTCTGCGTTTGGGCGACGGCGGGGAGGCGACAATTGTCTGGACGCGAATGTCCGGCGCCGACGGCGCCCTCGTCGGCGAGGCGATCACGAGCGACGGCGACGTGCTCGCGCTGTCGATCGACCCAGCGTCCGGAGCGACGACTGGCCGCCCGTTCGTGTTGTTCGCTGCGTCGCCTCCCAGCCTCTTCCGAGGCGCCTGCGTGGCGCCGCCGCGCCGTTAGGCCAGGGGCGGCGTGGGTCGTGTCTTCGAAAGGATCAAGCGCGTCAATTTGACGGTCCTTCGCGCCCCATGATAGCGTTGTCGCGGCTCTCAGTTCTGACCGGCAGGGAGCCGTCTACATCGGGAGAAGGAACGACGCTATGGCATGGTCGACACCTGAAGTTCGTGAGGTCTGCGTGGGCATGGAAGTGACGAGCTACCTGTCCGCCGAGATGTGATTGCGCACGCCGCCGGCGTAAAGCGGGCGGCGTCAATCCTTACGTTTCAACCCGCTTTTACGGGCCGAGCTTGGCAGGTTGCAGTCCGGCTTTGTAGGTGTTGCGTGCGTGGGTTGCCGCGTGGCCGTCCGTCTTACTGGGCGGGCGTTTTCCCCACTGAAATCTCGATCGCCGAATAATAGGCCGCCAGATTTTCGATGTCGGCGTCCGAAAGATCCTGGGCCACGACCGACATCATTTCGTTCTTGCGCTCTCCGGACTTGAAGGCCCTGAGCTGCTCGACCAGATAGGTCTCGTTCTGCCCCGCTATATTCGGCGCCTCGGGGATTTTCGCCAGTCCATCGAGCCCATGGCAGACCGCGCAGAGTGACTCAGCCTTCGCGCGTCCCGTTTTCGCGTCGCCCTGCGCCTCGGCCTCGCCCATGGTGACGAAGGAAAAGGCCAGGAGGCAGCCGCCAAAGGCGACCGCTCCCGCCCACGGGCGCAGACAAGACCGCATCGATGTCCCCCACATAACTTGAACGAAAAAGAACGGCTCCTGCCAAAGCGGGAGCCGTCCTCTCTTTAGGTTTAGCCTGGTTCTACTTGCCGTCGTACCAGATGCGATAGACCGCGCCGACGAGATCGTCTGACACCAGCAGCGATCCATCCCAATACTGCTGCACGTCGACCGGCCGGCCGAGATAGTGGCCGTTGTCGTTCCAGCCTTCCGCGAACGGGATCGACGGTCCGGCGACGTGGCCGTCGTCCTTGAGGAAGGTGACCATGACCCGCGCGCCGACCGGCACGGTGCGGTTCCACGAGCCGTGCTGGGTCGAGAAGATCGCGCCCTTATACTTCGCCGGGAACATGTCGCCGGTGTAGAACGAGAGGCCGAGGTCGGCCGCGTGAGCGACCTGCTCGACTTCAGGGAAGACGACGTCGGCCGGAGGCGTGTCGTTCTTGAACTCGTTGGTGCGGACGTGACCGCCGCCGTACCACGGGAAGCCGAATTGCTCGCCCATCTTGTCGATGCGGTTCATCTCGCCGGGCGGAATATCGTCGCCCATGCCGTCGACCTGGTTGTCGTTGCTCCAAAGCTTCTTGTCCTTGGGGTTGAAGTCCATACCCTCGGGATTCCGCAAACCCGTCGCATAGATCTCGCGGTTCTTGCCGTCCTGGTCCATGCGAATGATGCCGCCCATGCCGATCTTCCGATAGAGGTCGGCTTTCTCTTTCGTCGGCACGTTGAACGGCTGCCCGAGCTGGATATAGAGCTTGTTGTCGGGGCCGACGCGGCACTCGCGCGCGGTGTGATTGAAGCTCTCCTCCGCTTTCGGGATCAACTGCCCCTCGGGAACGACGACGCTGACCGCGACGTCCTGGCCCTCGTAGAAGAACTCAGCCGCCGGGTATTGCAGGACGCGGTTCTGCTCCACGACATAGAGGAACCCGTCCTTCGAGAAGCACGGGCCATTCGGCAGCCGCTTCGGCAAACTCGGCGCGAATTCCTTGACCTCGACGCCCGCCGCGACGCCAGCCCGGTCGCGATCGGTAATTGCCCAGATCTTGTTCTTGCGCGTGCCGACGAAGGTCACGACGCCCTGTGGGCCGACCGCCATATGGCGCGCGTCGGGAACGATGGCGTAGAGGTCGATGTGGAAGCCGGGCGGCAGCGTGATCTTCTTGAGGATCTCCTTGATTGCGTCCGCCTTCAGCCCGGTCTGCGGGATCGTCGGCCACTCGACGGGCGCCGTCATGCGAAAGCCTTCGAGGGTTTGCAGATTGTCCGCGCGCGCAGCGCCCATGCCCAGAATCAGAGCCGTCACCGCGACGGCTGAAGCAATATGAGGTTTCATCATCCTCTCCTCGGTTCCCTCTCTATCCATTTCGTTCTTCGCCGCCGGACGGATCGATCCATCCTGACATGCCGTGGTGGAAGTCAGCCCCTGCCTGAATCAACGACCCGGCAAGCCCCACAACGCAGGCAAGATATCCGGCTTGCGCGCGTCGCGGCAAGTCATTTCGCAATGAAAAAAGGTCTTGGAGCGAATTCTACAATTTGCCGGGAAACAATCCTGATCAAACTCTCGCTGTACGTCGATGGTGTCCCGTTCGTTGTGCCGAACAAACTCGTCTATAATTCGCGCGACGAGGGAAGCGTGCGATGGGCGTCGAAGGCAAAGACAGGGCGAAGGTTCTCGAGGCGGGAGCCGCCTCGCTCTCCAATCAGCTCGGGCAGGCGGTGCTCCGGTTGCGCAAGGGCTACGGGCTGTCGCTCGCCGAGCTTTCGCAACAGTCGGGCGTCGCCAAGTCGATCATCTCCCAGATCGAGCGCAATGAGACCAATCCGACGCTGACGACCATCTGGCGCCTAGCCCACGCGCTCGATGCGTCGATCGAATCGATGCTGCAAGGCCGCGAGGAGGGGCCGTTCATCGAGCATCTGAGCCGGGGGACCACGCCAATCCTTGTCTCCGACGACGGACTCTGCCGCCTCGCCGTGATCGGCTGGCTGAAAACGGTCGACTGGCTGCAATGGTACGATTTTCAGGCTGATCCCGGCGGCGTTCTCGAATCGACCGCCCATCTGCGCGGCTCGGTCGAGTGTCTGTCGGTTTTAGCCGGCGCGCTCGAGGTCGACGTCGGCGACGCGACAGCGGCGGCCTCGGCCGGCGAGACACTGCGCTACCGCTGCGACATGCCTCATCGCATCCGCAACCTCGGCGGGAAGCCGGCGCGCGCCACGATGGTCTGCATCCTGAAGGCTGCGATGATGGATTGAGGCCCGCCCGCGTCTTCGATCCGGCGGCGCGCCTGGCAAGACCGGATCCGGCTTGCGGAATTAACCGATTGGTCGCCATGACTCGAGCGCAGCGCGGCGGTCAGCCGAATCGGGATTGCCTTCTCTGCAGCGAGTCAGGCGCGGCGCCGCGTCGCCGATTCCGGCCCCTTTTGTCCCCGGTCCCTTCGCCCGGGTCCCTGATCGGGGCAACGTGTCGAAGGGGAGTCAAGGTTTCGGCAACCAGACTTGACGCCGGATCGCCCCCTGCGACAACCCTGTCCAAAGCGTGGGCTCGAGCTCTGCCGATTTGGCAACGCCCTGATTTGCCGAGACTTTGCGCGCCTTGGTGCTGGCGGGAACGGGAACAGGTCGAGGACGACGGGACATTTCTGAGGGCCGGCGCCCCGGTCGCGCGTAAAAAATTCAACTCGCTTTGTTCGCGAAATCTGAGTCCGTGCGGCGAGGGCTCCGATTCGTACTTGGTTTGTTGTTGCCTTGATCCCGCGCCGGGGCTCTTCGCTCGACAGACGATAGCCGGGCGCGATATGAGCCCATTTCCGCTTAAGCGGTGCGGCTCGCGAGGGAGCGGAGGCCGGTTTTTCGCAAAGATGCACGAAATCAAAGGAATCCAGAACTTGCTGCGATTCGATAACGCGGCAGGTTCAAGCCGGAGCGCTTGGTGGCCAAGACGCCTTCTGTAACTCGTCAAGCCGGCCAGGACGGGGTGGTCCTCTCCCTGGCGGGGGAGTGGATCGTCAGCGCCGGACACGAGCTGGAGGCGGCCGGCGCTTCGCTCCTGTCGTCGGCCAAGGACGCGAAACGCGTCATCCTCGATCTCGCCGGCCTGAGCCGCATGGACACTGCCGGGGCCTGGTTCATCGATCGCGCCCGCGACGAACTCGCCGCCTCAGGCGCTGCGGTTTCCTGTCGCGGCGAGCGGCCCGAGCAGGACCTCCTGCTGAAGGAGGCGGGCTACCATCCGCCCGAAGCGCCGACGCGCGTTCCCCCGTCCCACACGGTCTCGCTGCTCTCGGCGGTCGGCGAGACCGTCTACGAATCGGGCAGGGATTTCATCGATATCGTCGACTATCTCGGCGAGGTCGTCGCGATGTTCCTGCGCCTCGCGCTCCGGCCACTGCGCTGGCGATGGACATCGATGGTGCATCACCTCGAGATGTACGGGCTGCGCAGTGTGCCGATCATCATGCTGATCAACTTCCTGGTGGGAGCGATCGTCACCCAGCAGGGCATCTTTCAGCTCACGCGCTTCGGCGCCGCTTCCTACGCCGTCAACCTGGTCGGCGTCCTTGGTCTGCGCGAACTCGGCGTGCTCATGACCTCGATCATGATCGCCGGGCGCACCGGATCGTCGATCACCGCCGAGATCGGTTCGATGAAGATGCGTGAGGAGATCGACGCGCTGAAGGTGATGGCGCTCGATCCGCTGGAAGTGCTCATCATCCCGCGCCTGGTGGCGCTGGTGATCGCCTTGCCAGTCCTGACCTTCCTTGCCGATTTGGCTACGATCGGCGGCGGTCTCATCGTGAGCTGGATCTATGCCGGGTTGACGCCCGCGATTTTTCTGACCCGCATCCAGAACGCCGTTCTGCCCGAAACGTTCCTGGTCGGCCTCATCAAGGCCCCGTTCATGGCGATCGTGATCGGCCTCATCGCCGCGACTGAAGGCATGGAGGTGCGCGGATCGGCCGAGTCGCTCGGCCGCTGCGTCACCTCGTCGGTGGTCAAGTCGATCTTCATGGTCATCGTTTTGGACGGGCTGTTCGCGATGTTCTTCGCCGCGGTGGATTATTGAGCGCCGAGGCCTCTCCTTCCAACGCCTCCTCGCGCGATGTCGTCATCCGTGTGCGCGGCCTCAAAGTCGGCTTCGGCGACCGCCTGGTGATGGACGGGCTCGACCTCGATCTTTATCGCGGCGAGGTGCTGGGCTTTGTCGGGGCTTCCGGCGCCGGAAAGTCGGTTCTGACCCGGACGATCCTGGGGCTGATACCCAAGCAGGCGGGAACGATCGAAGTCTTCGGCCACGATATCGACATGCTGACGCCGCGCGAGCATTTGGAGGTCGGCGAGCGCTGGGGCGTACTGTTTCAGGAGGGGGCGCTGTTCTCCAGCTTGACTGTCCGCCAGAACATCCAGGCGCCGATGCGCGAGCATCTCAAGCTTTCCCAGTCGACGCTGGACGGTCTTGCCGCCCAGAAGCTGGCGCTGGTCGGCCTGCCGCCGGACACCGCCGACAAGCTGCCTTCCGAATTGTCCGGCGGCATGACCAAGCGCGTCTCGCTGGCGAGAGCGCTCGCGCTCGATCCCGAAATCGTGTTCCTCGACGAGCCGACCTCGGGGCTCGACCCAATTTCGGCCGGCGATTTCGACGATCTCATCGGCACGCTTCAGAAAACTCTCAACCTCACCGTCTTCATGGTCACCCATGATCTGGACAGTCTGTTCGCCATCTGCGACCGGGTCGCGGTGCTCGGGCATAAAAAGGTGATCGCCGCCGGACCGATCAGCGAGCTCCTGCTGTCCGACGACCCTTGGCTCAAAGCCTATTTCCACGGTAAGAGGGGAGTGATCCGCCTCTCGGCGGCCGCAGACCGGCCCGCGGCGCTCGCCGCGGAGGACCGGCCGCAGAACGCGAGGCGTTGAGCATTCGATGGAGACGCGCGCCAACTATGTGTTGATCGGCGCCTTCACCCTTGCCGCGGTCGTGGGGGCGTTCCTGTTCATCATGTGGATTTCGGGCTACGGAGCGCCGGGCGGCCACAGGACTTATCAGGTGGTCTTCAGAGGCTCGGTCTCCGGCCTCTCGGCCGGCGCCAATGTCTCGTTCAACGGCATCAAGGTCGGCGAGGTCACCCATCTGACCTTCTCCCGAAGCGACCCGCACCAGGTCGTTGCCGACATCAATGTCAGTTCGGAGGCGCCGATCGACCGGAACACCAAAGCGCGGCTCGAGACGCAGGCGCTCGCCGGCGCCGCGACGGTCGCCCTGCTCGGCGGCGCAACCGCCGGTCCGGAACTGGTCGGCGAGAATGGCCGGCCGCCGGTTATTTACGCGGAGCAGTCGATCCAACTGCAGGACATTCTCGACCGGGCGACCTCGGTTCTCGACGACGCCGACAAGATCCTCTCGGACAACGCCGACCCGATCCATTCGGCGATCTCAAACGTCGATCAGTTCTCGAAGGCCTTGGCCGACAACTCGGCTGGAGTCGATGCGGCGCTAAAGAGCGTGGGCGAACTCGGCAAGCAGATCGGGCCGCTCGCCGCGCGCCTGCAGAGCCTGTCCGAGAACGCCGACCGGCTGGTCCAGTCGATCGACACGGACCAGATCCGCGCGATCGTCGGCAACGTGCGGCAGCTGTCGGAGAAAGGCGTTTCGGTCGTCGATCGGGCCGACAAGCTTCTCGCCGACAATTCCGATTCGATCCATTCCGCGGTCTCAAACGTCGATCAATTCTCCAAGACTTCTCGCTGACAACGCCCCCAACGTTGACGCGACGCTCAAGAACCTGGCCGAGATCAGCAAGACCGTCCAGCCGGTCATCGCGCAGATCGAGAGCCTTTCGCAGAATGCCGATCGCCTGCTTAAGGCGGTGGATTCGGACAAGGTCCGCGCCATCGTCGATAACGTCCAGAGCCTGTCGGCGAAGAGCAATTCCGTGGCCGATCGCGCCGACAAGCTCCTCGCCGACAATGCCAATTCAATCCATTCGACCCTTCAAAGCGCCGACGCCTTCGCGAAGGCCTTGGCCGCCAACGCCCCCAATATCGACGCCACGCTCAAGAATCTGGCCGAGATCAGCAAGACCGTTCAGCCAGTAGTGGCTCAAATCCAAAGTCTGGCTGAGAACGCCGACCGCGTGATCAAGGCGATCGACCCAGACCAGGTTCGCGCTGTCGTCGGCAATGCGCAAACGGTGAGCCAGGCGCTTTCGGCGAGTTCGGAGAATTTCAAGGTCTTGGTGCGCGACGGGGCGGCTCTGGCAACGCATCTCAACGATACGGCCAAGCGTCTCGACGCGGCGCTGACCGATGCCGACCAGCTCCTGAAGGCGGTCGATTCAAAGAAGATCGCGAGCATTGTCGATTCGGCCACCGATGTTGCGGAGACGGTTCGGCAGAATCGGCCGAACATCGACTCAACGCTCAAGAACTTTTCCGACATGTCGGCCAAGCTCAACCAATCCGCCGACAAGGTCGACGGCGTTCTGACCGCCGCTCAAAGCTTCCTCGGCTCCCCCGGCACGAAGGGCGCGGTCGACCGCATCAGCGAGGCCGCGCTCTCGGTCAAGAAACTCGCCGACGACGTCGACTCGCGGGTGAAGGACATTGCCGCCGGCCTCAGCCGGTTCACCAACACGGATTGCGCGAATACGAGGCGCTCGCCATTCAGGCGCGGCGAACGGTCGACGACATCGACCGGGTGGTGCGCTCGCTGGGGCAGAATCCAAGTCAGGTTATCTTCGGGTCGAGACCCTCGCTGCCAGAATATCACGGCGGGCAGTAATGGGGCGCAGGGGGTGCGGATTCCAGGGTCGATCGAAACTCGCCATCGCGAGCGCGCTAGCTCTTGCGCTCATGGGCTGCGCGAGCGGTCCGCCTCCGAATATGTACGACCTTTCCGCCGCAAGGCCGCCGCCGGCCCGTGCGGTCAGAGCCCAGTTTCGCGTCGGTCAGCCGACCGCGACGGCCGACCTCGACAGCGACCATATCCTCGTTCGCGATGGACAGTCGCTCGCCACGCTCGCCGGGGCCCGCTGGCCGCAGTCGTTGCCGGCGCTGTTCCGCGCCCGGCTGGCGCAGAGCTTCCAGAACGCAGGCCTCGCCCGCTTCATCGATGGGCCCGCGGCGAACGCCAATTACGAAGTCGATCTCGACATCCGCGCCTTCGAGCTCGACGCGGAGGCGAAGGAAGTGCATGTCGACATCGCTGCGTGGATCGTCTCGCTGGGGACCGGACGTATCGTGGCGGACCAGATTTTCACCCTTCGGGCGCCAGTCGCGTCCACCGGCGCTTCGGACGTAGCGGCCGCGATGGATCAGGCCGCTTCGACCGTCATGACCGAGATCGTCGCCTTCGTCGCCAGGGCGCTGTAGCGCCGATTGTTCCATGGGACGTCGTTCGGCTCGGTCGGCGCCTGTCGCGACGGTGAGGCCGATTGGCTCGCGAGCCGAATTACCGCGCGCGGGTGGCCCCTACGCGGCGTCGTTCAGGTGGGCGAGCGATTCAACGCCGCCGATCCGGCAGGCCGTCGCATTGCTGGTCGGCGGAGATTGGGCGCCGGTCTCGCGCTCGACGCTCGCGCCGCGCTGCACCTCCTCGGGGGCCGTCCCACAGGCGCCGCCGCGCCCGGCCCCCGTGTCGAACACAACCGCCCCGCCGCCCTCGGCCGCCTTGGCGCGGTAGAGCGCGGCGTCGGCCTGACGAATGAGCTCCCGCGGCTCGGTGGCGGAGGACGGAAAGAGCGCAAACCCGCACGCGCAACTCAAGCGAATGCGCAGCGACTGGACTGCGAACGGCGCGGCGAGGATCGCCTTGAGTTCCTCTCCGAGCGCCATCGCCTCGCCTCGCGCGCCGATGCGATCGCAGAGGACGGCGAACTCATCCCCGCCCATCCTGACGGCCGACCCACGTCCGTCCATTGCCTTGGCGAGCCGGCCGGCGACCTGCTTGAGGATTTCGTCTCCGACCGGATGCCCGTGCAGGTCGTTGACGGGCTTGAAGCCGTCGAGGTCGATCAGGCCCAGCGCAAATGGCTCGCCGCCCTTTCCTCCGGTATTGATCTTGCCGGCGAGCAGGCTTTGGAAGCAACGCCGGTTGGGCAGCCCGGTCAGGTCGTCGGTCAGCGCAATGGCCATCGCCGCCTGCCTCGCCTCCTCGGCGGCACGCTGCTGTTGGGCGATCACGAACCGCGACCGGACGATCTCCACGAACATGCGAAAGTTCTCGGCGAGCATGCGGATGACCAGGACGGCGGCGACAGCGACCAGAGCCGCGAGGCCGAGCGTCAGCTCGGCCCCGCGCGCGAGAAAAGCGATAATGATCGGCACGGTCGCGGCGACCACGATGACGCTCGCCTCGCGCGCCACGATGTTGAGACAGATCGCGCAGACGGCGGCGGCGACCCAGACGCTGACGAGCGTTGCGGCGAACTCGCCAACGGTGTCCGGCCATGTCGAGATCGTCGCCACCAGGGTGAACGCGAAAGCCAGCGCCGGCCCGAGAACGCTCGCCGCGCGGACCTTGCGCTTCACCACGTCGAGCGGCGTTAGCTCCACGTTGGCCCGCGCCTGAAACCAGGACACGAGGCGAAGAATGGACACGGCGATGAGCGCGGCGGGGAGAAGGACCCCATCGAGGAGCGAGCCGGCTGGCATGGATTCGACGAATAGCGCCACGGCTGCAAGAATCACCACTCCATGAACATAGGGGCCAAGCCGCGCCAGCGAGCGGTACTGTTCGCGCAGAAGGGCCGCGCTGAAATCGGCCTCGCAGGCCTCGAGGGAGGGCTCGGCGCCGCAAGCGGCTATTCCGTTGAACGATGCGCTGCAATCAGCCATTCGCTTCATCCTCGCTGCTCATCATGCAGCATCTCCGCCGCTCGTCATGCGGCTGACGGAAGTTTCGTCCGATGGGTGAAGCCTAGCGCGCGATGGCGTTCGGGGGGTTAATCCGGCCCCCGAAAATCGAAGTTTACGTAGGGGTAGTAAAACGCGCCTCACCGATATGGGTAAACTTTGAATTTAATGCGCGTCGAACACCCGGTTTGGCGCGCCCTCATGGCGCACCTCCTCGCCGACGCGAAACCCCCGCCGCCAGCATGACTCGTTCGGCCTTAGGCATCGTCGGCCTCATTCCGCGGGGAGATATCGATTGCCCCCTCCCCTTTGGCCGCGCGCGGCCGAACCACCCCCGCCGTTTCAGGCGCAGCAGAGCGCCTTGCGGATCAGACCGATCGCGGACCAGGACGAACTGGAACAGGCGCTTGCGTTTCCGTAAGAGAAATGGGCGCGAAGCCGGCGAGGTTGAGGACGCAAGCCAGCCCGAGCCGCCTCAGGGTCAATGAGCCCGCGTGTGAGCCTGGCGCGGCTGCAGATCGTCCGAGATGATCGGCATGGAGGCCAACCGTCGCCGCCATGCCGCAGACAAGCGCCTTGCCAAGACGATCGATCGCCACCTCGCTTTCCTCGAAAAGGAACTCGCCGCCGTCGACGCCGACATCGACACGGATGTGCGCGCCTCGCCCGCGTGGCGCGAAAGGGAAGACTTGCTCGCTTCCGTTCCCGGCGTCGGGCCGGTGACCGCGCGAACCCTCATCGCCGGCGCTCCTTGCGATCTTAAGTGAACTCGAGGTACTGGCGCGTCAATAGCAGAGATCGTCGAAGTTCACCCCCGAGCAGGCGCCGTACGCTTTGATGAAGTCAGCCAGCGATTGGGCGCGTTCGCTTACAACGCAACATGATCTGCGCGACGGCTCGTCGAATTCCTTTTGCTGGCGGCCAGGTGTCCGATAGCGCAACTGTATCGACATGCCGTGCATCGGCTTCAGAGCCTGATCCCTCTTTGGACAATTCAGCAAGTTGCTGTGGCGAATCGGCATCCTGCCCCACTGACGCCACACTGACACCCTGAACAGCGCGTCGGCGAGAAAGTCCGAGGCTCCGTCACCGCTTGGGGCGATCGCGCAACGCCATGGGCCTCCGCCCGCCCGTCCGTGACCGCTTGCGGCCATGCTGATGAAGGCCGCCACCAACGGGGTGTGATACCGACAGCGCCTCACGCTCAAATGGACCGAACAGGAGGAGATACGGCCATGAGGCAGGCGACGGTCGGCCGAACTCGACTGAGACGCAATCTCACGCTTTGACCAAGCCGGAGACGCTTCGGTTGCCCGCATGCGACTATCTCGATCAAGCCCTCGAAACCGCGCGGAGCGTGGCGACGCATGGCTTGTGCGAAACGTTGCTTCATTGCTCCGGCACTCCGTTGGTCTTCCGAGGGCGCCTTCACCGACGAGACGGGCAGGAGGCTTCTGTCGCGGCGGGTGAGCGAGATCGCCGAGAAAGCTGTGGGCCGAATACAAAGACTTCTGTAAGCGCGACCTCTCCGAGCACGCCATCGTCTATCTGTTCATCGACGGCATCGCCGAGCGGCTTAGGCCAGGTCAGCGGCGAGAGGCTGTGCTGGCTACCGCGGCCCCTTCGCTCTCGGTTATACGTCCCAGACGCCTGCCCGGATCGAACGGGAGAAACCTTCGCTTGTAAGGCCCGCTACACCATGCGGGCGCGGTCCCGAGCGAACATGCAAAGGAAGCGCGGTCGACATCGCCATCTTCGTTTCCTCCTGTCCAGCGTGTGAGAGCGCTGGCCGTTCGCTTATATCCTCCTAGGGAGCCAGGGAACCCAAGACGAAAATGTTGCATGCAAAATGCAAAATTTTGTTGCGTTCAGCGAGTAAGCGAGGCATAGAGTTCAGCCAGAAACCAGAATGGTTCACGCTCGGGAGGAGATGGCAGTGGAAAAGACGCGATTGGAAAGGTTATTGCTCGCCTCCGTGTTGGGCGCGAGTTTTTGTTTCGCCGCGGGACCGCTCGCCTTTGGCCAATCGGTTGAATTTCCCAGCAAGCCCGATCCAACTGAGCTTCCCGAAGTCTGGCCCGAGCAGGCGGGCGTCAGTTCGGACCCACTGATCAAGTTGTCGCAATGGATCCGCGCTCAGAAGTACGACATTCGCAGCCTGGTCATTGTCAAGGACGGCAAGGTCGTTTTCGAGCGCTATAGCGACGGCTTGACCCGCGACAAGAACTACGAGCTGTACTCGGTCACCAAGGCGCTTGTGGGTGTGCTCGCGGGCGATCTCATCGGCGAGGGGAAGATCCGCCTCGACAGCTCGGTAAAGGATGTCGTCGGCTCGTATCGTCCCGATCTCAAGGACGACGTCGCAGACAAGGGAAACATCACGCTCCGGAACGTCCTCACTATGACGACCGGCCTCCATTATGACTTCAACCCGCCCAACGATCCGATCTATTACGATGCACCCGACCGCCTGAAGCTTGCGGCCACTACGACGACGCTGTTACAGCCGGGCAAGGTCTTCCAATACATGGATGTCAATCCGATCCTGGCGACCGCAATGTTGAGTGCGGCGGCGGGGGAAAAGCTAGAGGACTATGCCGCGGCCAAGGTGTTCGAGCCGCTTGGCATGAAGCATTACGTGTGGACCAGAGCCGACAAGAAGGGACTAGTCTCGGGCGGCTGGGGGCTCAGACTGCGGCCGGTTGACATGGCCCGGCTTGGCATGCTGGCGCTGCAGGGAGGCAAGTGGCAGGGCAAACAGCTCGTACCGGCCGACTGGGTGAAACAAATGACGACCGGGCAAAGCACCCGCTTCTTCGGCTACTATTGGTGGGTCAACAACATTCTCGAAGGCGGGATGGAAGGCGATGGCCAGCCGGAATTCGACGCTGGAGGGTTCAAGGGCCAGAACATCGTCGTCCTGCCGAAATACAATGCGGTCGTGACGATGACGAGCATCATGTCGCCGGCCGGAGGATTGCGCGACGCCCAGCACCTCCAAACCCTTCGCTACATGATGACTGAATATATCCTGCCGGCGCTGGCCGGGAAGCGGTCGACGCCGACGGAAGCGCAAAAGAAGGCGCTGCTCGACGAATTGCAGCTCGCCGAGGACAGTAAGGGCGTTCCCGGCTTTCCGCTCGATCCCAATAACACGGACGTGCCGCAATAACCGGCGGGTTTCCTTGTGGGGCGCGCCGGCCGCGCCGCGTCCTTATACCCGTGTCTCGTGAGGGGCGACGTCGTCCGAAGGTGACTTGATGCGCGTTCTCGTCCTCAATCCGAACACCAGCGTTGAAATCACAAGCCGGCTCGAGGCGGCGGCCAAAATCGCCGCGGCGCCAGGGACGACCATCTTGACCGCCACGGCGCCGCGGGGCGTTCCCTATATCGCGACGCGCGCTGAAGCGCAGATCGGCGGCGCGATCGCCCTTGAAATGCTCGCCGAACTGCACGGCGGCTGCGACGCCGCGATCGTCGCCGCCTTCGGTGATCCGGGTCTGTTCGGTGCCCGCGAACTGTTCGATCTTCCGGTCATTGGCATGGCCGAAGCTTCGATGCTGACGGCGTGCATGCTCGGCCGGCGGTTCGCCATCGTCACCTTCGCCCGCGCGCTCGGGCCCTGGTACCAGGAATGCGTGGACATGCATGGGTTGGCCGGACGATGCGCCGGCATACGCATGCTCGATGATCCGTTCGAAACGATCGGCGGCGTTCAGGACGAGAAGGCGGGCCTGCTGGCGAAGCTCGCCCATCAGGCGGCGCTGGAGCTGGAGGCCGACGTGGTGATTCTCGCCGGCGCGCCGCTCGCCGGACTCGCCGCCCGCATCCGCGACCGGATACCGGTTCCGGTCGTTGATCAGATGGCCGCGGCGGTCAAGCAGGCCGAAGCCCTAGTCGCGCTCGGCAGGCGCAAGGCGACCATCGGAACCTTCCGTCGCCCGGACGCCAAGCCGACGATCGGCCTCCCTGAGGCCCTCGCCGCCCGCATCGAGCGACGCGACTAAAGGACCGCGGCGTCGAGCGCGCCTTCGGATCGGTCGAGTTCGAACCGGATATCCTGCTGACCCTCGACAAGCGTCTTGCGTCCGAGGGCATCGATATTCTCGATGCCCCCGGTGAGGGTCAGGAAATGGTTGCCGAGAGGGGTCCCGCCTTCGACGCGAAGCTCACATTGCCGTAGGCTAACAAGAGCTCCGTCTCGCTGACGCCGCCCGGATAAAGGATGACCTGGCCGGGCGCCGGGCAGCAGGTGTTGTTTTCAAATGAGACCCCAAACTCCAGGTCGCCGAGCGGGACCCACACACCCTCGCCGCTCCAGCGAACATGAATGATCTTGCTGACGAACGGCATGTGCTTGACGAAGGCCGCTACGATCTTTGGAGCCGCTTTCTCCTCAAAGTCGATTGAGGTCTTATGTCGAAGCTTTCGCGACGGTTTTGGGCCACGAGGATCGGGCGGGACTTTGGATTGGCCTGTTGATGCCCGGTGAACGCAAGAGCGTCGAGCCGATGGCGGCGATCCTTGCGCCGGCTCGGGTTTCGGCCAAGCATCAATAGCTTCTGCACCTGGTCGGCTGCTTGGTCGGACGAGGCGGTTCGGGCCAAGGCACGCGAACTGGTGCTGCCGGCGATCGAGGCGCAAGGGAAGATCGAGGCCTGGATTGCCGACGATACGGCCTTCGCCAAGAAAGGCGTTCATTCTGTCGGCGTCGCCCGGCAGTATTGCGGGCGGCTTGGCAAGACCGACAATTGTCCGATTGCGGTGACGCTTTCGATCGCCAATCACGCGGCGAGCCTGCCGAGCGCCTAACAGCTTTACCTACCGGAAGAGTGGGCTGTGGACGAAGCTCGGCGCAAGGAGGCGGTGGAACGGCATTGTCGCAGCGGTCACGGGCACAAGCATCGAGGTTGCTGTCAGCCATCAACCTTTAGGAGGAAATCGCGCAGCCCCACGGATTTGACAAGAGGAACGTTGCAGTCCTGCATTCCAGTACTCTTCGTGGAGGCGTCCCACCTGAACGGACCGATGATTCCGAACCGCGCGACCTCGGGAGCAACATCCCCACGTTCAATGACGCGACGGCTCCGCCGGTCGTTCGAATATCGGCGGTGTTCATGTCGTGTTTCAGGATCACCGGAACGCCGTACAGCGGTCCCTTGGCTTTGCCCTTGTCATCGAGGCGTTTGGCTTCGGTCGCAGCGTTTTCATTGACGGTGATGGAGCTGTTGAGATTGGGCCCCGTATGATCGTACGCCTGGATTCGCCTCAAATAAAGGTCGACGAGCGCGCTCGACGACAAGCGGCCTGAGTCCAGCGCCTCGCGCGGGTCGGAAACCGACGCCTCCATGGGAAATGGCTGTTGCTGAGCCGAGGCTTTTTGCGAAATGGCGAGCGCGCCAACCGCGCACAGGAAAAGCCCAGCCTTGGGTCTCTTAGGCGGAAG
>CAVULN010000050.1:0-22359 GCA_963742305.1 uncultured Alphaproteobacteria bacterium | reverse complement strand
CGACAGCGAATGAAGGCGTCCGGTTCTGGCGGTGGAGCGCCGATATTTTTGTTGCTGAAAATCAGAATATACGCTAAGCTTGCCTCATGATCGATCCTCACCTCGCCAGGGCCGCTGCCGCCAGTTCCAGAGCGGCCCTCAAGCGCCAGAGGGGCGGCGCAAATTTTTTTCGCCGAAAATCCCGTGTAACCCATTGATAAATCTCGATTCTGACGAGAGAATCAAGGAAATCCAAGCTTTTCCAACCCCCGATTCGGGGGATTTCAAAGCGAAAGAAGCCGGGAGCCAAGAAATCCCAAACCGGGCCACACGGCCCGGAGGTTGCAATCGCGCGCCGTCTCGGGCTCGCGCGCCGTCAGCGCACCGGCGTGACCACGATCGACCCCCGCTGGCAGGTGTGGCGTGCGACCTTGCGGCAAACGGCGTAGGACGAGAGGTCCCTGGCGATGCAGAAGCGCACGTCCATCAGTTCCCCGTTGCTGCAGGTGACCGCCATGTTGTCGGGGCGCAGATTGGCGTTCGCCGCGATGAACGCGCGCTCGACCTCCTCGGGCGCCAGCCGCAACGGCTGATGCGGCGCCTTGAACTCCGGCGGAATGTTCAGCCGCGCCCGAACGGTGCGGACGGTGGCGAAATAGTCATGCGCGCTGAGGCCGGTGCACGTCCCATGCTTGCGGTATTCGTAAGCCGCGAGGCGATCGTTCGGATAGACGCCGTGCTCGTCGGCGAGATCGGCGGGAGCAGCGTCCGCGCCCACGCACGATTCCGGATTGGGGCGATATTCGTTGTTCGGCCAGAGCCCATGGACGACGAAGCCGTCGCCCGAGCCGGTCGCGCATTCCGGCGACGACGTCTCCTGGCCGCCGATGTCGCAGAAGCCGGGGGCCCACGACAGCGTCATCACGTAGTAGTCGAACTGCGTGGTCGCGACGGGAGGCGCGGATTCGGCGAGAGCCGCAAGCGGCGCGCCGGCCGCCGCAAGCGCCAGACTCAATGCGAACCTCAGCGCCAGGCGCGACATCCGGACGCTCCCGCCTTCCGTCCGCGCGTCAGTAGCCCGCCCTGAGGCCGTAGTCGGCGAGCCACTTCGTCTTTCCGATTTCGCGCTCGAGGATGGGTCGGATGACCTCGCAATCGGGCGCGTAGGCCAGCGTCGGGTCGATGCCGACGACGCACCATTCGACGCCCCAGGTGACGCCAATAATGCCGGTTTGCGTCGCCACCGCGTAGACCACGGTCCGGGTCCGCCGGTCGGACATTGCGGCGCGGGCGACGCAATAGCGGCGCGGAATGTACGAGAGGCCATTGGACCGGAAGCCGATTTCGCGCACGCGGTCGATGCCGTCGATCGCGAGCGCGGGATTCCAGAATTCCCGCTGGGTCTGACCGAACCGGCTCGCGATCGTCGACAGGACGCCGGAATTGTCGCAGCCGGGCATATTGTCGAAAAACGGCGCCCAGCGCGCCTCGGCCGGCGTGTCGTAGAGGTTGAGCTGGGCCGGGCCGCCCACCGCCGGCGCGCGCGAGCGAGCACAGCGAAAGAAGGATCAAGAAGCCCCAGATCAGGCGGTTCATGCGCTGCGCTCCCCTCTTTCCCGGCGACTCAGATCGCGGACATGAGGCCCGCCCCAGATGCGATCCGTCGCCACGCCGGCCTGCAGGCCGACAATAGGCTCCTCGTTCGCCAAATCAAGGATTTCCTGCGTCAGGCGCGCGGTCATTACGGGATCCGTGCCGTCCCCGGCCCGAAGGCGTCGCCGGATCCGAGAATCCGAACCTTCATGGGCCGCGTCCAGACGGATGGCGGCGAAGCCAATGGCCGAACGCGCAAGATGCGGCGAGCGTCCCGCCTTCCTGCGCGCCTCTCCGGCCTCAGGAGAGCCGGCGCCTGATTTCGCCGATCTCGCGCGCCACCAGATCCGCGCCCGCGTTCCCCTTCATCTGGTCGGAGAGCACGATTTCCGCGGCCCTCGCCGCATGCTCGGCCGCCGCCGCGCGGACCTCCGCCGCCGCCTGGGCTTCGGCGAGCGCAATCTTGGCCTCGGCCTGTCTGGTGCGCCGCTCGATGAATTCCTTCAGCCGCTCGGCCGCCTCGTCGGCCAACTGGACGGCCTGGGCGCGCGCCTCGGCGACGATGGCGGCGGCGTTCGCTTCCGCTTCGGCGGTCTTCTTCTCGAAACTCGCAAGCAGGGCGGTCGCCTCGTCGCGCAGTTTCGCCGCCTGGGCAAGCTCGGCGGCGATCGCTTCGCCCCTTGCGTCGAGCGCTTTGAGAACCGTGCGATGGGCGCCGAAATAGACGAGAATGCCCAGAAAGCAGAGGAAGCCGAGAAGGACGAAGATCTCCGCGTCGATTTCCATCAGGCGGCTCCGCTCGGCGAAGGGATGGACCGGACCGCGGCGGCGATGGCGGCCGGATCGGCCGGACGTCCGCCGAGGCGCTCGACGATCGCCCCCGTGGTCTCCCGGGCGACCTCGGCGACATTGGCCATGGCGGAAGCGCGCGTCGCGGCGATCTCGCGCTCGGCCGCGGCGAGCTTGCCGGCGAGCTCGTCCTCGAGCGCCTGCCGCTTCGCCTGCGCGTCCGCCGCGGCCGCGTCACGGGCGGCCTGCGCGAGACTCTGCGCCTTGGCGCGGGCTTCCGCGAGCGTCCGCTCATGGGCGGCTGCGGCCGCGTCGGCCTTTTGCTGCATCAGCGTCGCATCGTCGAGATCGCGCGCGATCTGCGCCTTGCGGCCCTCGATCACCGCGCCGAGCTGGGGCAGCCCCCGCTTGGACATGTACCAGTAGAGGAATCCGAAGGCGATCGCGAACCAGACGAGCTGCGAGGGGAACGTGCTCGAATCGAACGGAGGAAAGTTCGAATGCGCGCCGCCGTCGTGACCGACCTGCGTCTGGGTGGTCTCCGAGGGCGTTGAGTGCGCCGATTGTGCCATCACGGACCTTCAGGAAACAATAGCCGGCCGGGAAGGCGCCCCGCGCGCCTTCCCCGCGATGAGCCGCAGGAAGTCTGAAACGTCAGACGGCAAACAGCAAAAGGAAGGAGATCAGAAGGGCGAAAATGCCCAACGCCTCGGTCACCGCGAAACCGAAGATCAGCCTGCCGAACTGGCCTTCGACCGCCGACGGATTGCGCAGCGCGCCGTTCAGGAACTGGCCGAACAGCGTGCCGACGCCAATGCCGGCGGCCCCCGTCCCAATGGCGGCGAGGCCGGCGCCGACATACTTTGCGGCGATGGCGAGCTCATGCGGTTCCATGCGGTGCTCCTATTGGTTGTTCGTTTTCGGATGGGGAGTCAGTGACCCGGGTGAAGCGCGTCGTTGAGGTACATGCAGGTCAGCATCGCAAACACATAGGCCTGCAGGAACACGACCAGGAGCTCGAGGGCTTCGAGCGCGATGATGCCCACGAACGGCATCACCGCCAGGCCCTTGAAGACCGCGCCCGCCCCAAACAGCATGATCACAAAGCTGCCAAAGACATTGAGGGTGATGTGGCCGGCGAGCATGTTGGCGAACAGACGCACCGAGTGGCTGACCGGGCGGGTCAGGAAGGAGACGATCTCGATCGCCACCACCAGCGGCAGGATATAGATCGGCACTCCCGGAGGGACGAACAGCTTGAAGAAATGCACGCCGTGCTCGCGCAGGCCGACGATGAGGACGGTGAAGAACACGATCAGCGCCAGAGCGGCGGTGACCACGATCTGACTGGTCGACGCCATGGCGAAGGGGACAAAGCCGATCAGGTTGGCCAACAGAACGAAAAAGAAGATCGAGAAGGCAAACGGGAAAAACCGCATGCCGGCGTCGCCGGCCGCCGAGCGCACCATGCCGGCCACAAATTCGTACGCCATTTCGGCCATCGCCTGCATGCGGCCGGGCACGCCAGGGCCGCCTCGCGCGCCGATCGCCACAAGAAGGCAGCTCAGCGCCACCGCGAGCAGCATGAACAGGCCGCAATTGGTCAGCGACACGTCATAGCCCGCGACGTCGATCCGGACCACCGGGTGAAGCGCGAATTGACGGATCGGATCGACCGCCGGTCCTGACTCTGTCGCCACGTCTAGTCCTCGTCGTCGCCCGCGCCGCCAACGGCTTCGCGCCCCCTCAGCGAGGCGTCCCCTCCGGCTTTTGAAGCCGGGCGCGGCCCGTCTTTATCCGGCGGGTTCGCGCGAGACAAGGGCGAATCGCGGCCCAACGCCGCCCCTTTGGGCGAAGTCAGCCGGATCACGTTCCATGTCCCCGCCGCGACCCCGATCAGGAAAAATACAATCAGGAACGCAGGATTGGTGTGGAGCGCGCGGTCGAGCGCCCAGCCGATCCCCGAGCCCACGATCACCGCCGAGACGAATTCGCTGCCGGCGCGCAATCCAAGCGACATCGCCGAGCCCGTCCCGTCCGACTTCGGCGCGGGCTTTGGCCTGGGAGCGGGGGCTGGGGCCGCCCGGCTTTTCAGTTCGCCCGACAGCCGGTCGAGCCGCGCGCGCAAGCTCGCCGCGTCATTGTCGCGATCCTCGGGGTCCGAACTCATGGGGCAAGCCTCGCGGGAGTCTCACACGAAGGCGCGGCGCGCGGTTCTTTCTAGCATCGAAAGCCCCAGCGCCGTTAGCGCCCTTGATTCTCCAGCCTGCGTCGGGCAAGGCGAGGTCTTCCTGAAGCCGAACGGCTGACCCATGCCCAAATCGCCGCGCCCGCCGAGAGCCGCCAAGGCGACCGGCGCGCCAAAGTCCCCGCCTCCGCCGAGCGCTCAAGAGCCGACGCAGCCGGTTCTCGCCGACCTTCGGGACACATTCGCGCATCGCCCGCGCCTGCTCGCAGGCGCGATCCTGATGGTCGCGGCCTATATCGCGTTGCGCGTCGGGGTCGACATCCGCGAAGCGACCCGCCTCTTGATCGCCTGGAACGTCGGCGCCTGGGCGTTCTTCATCATGATCCTGCACATGGTCATGGACCCGAAGCGCGAGGCCAGCGTTCAGTCGAAGCCCGAGGACGAGAACCAGTGGGTGCTCGTGGTCCTCGGAATTGTCGCCGCGCTCGCGGCCATCGCGGCCATCGTGTGGGAGCTTGGCCCGGTCAAGACCATGACCGGCTGGGCCAAGGCCGGCCACCTCGCGCTGGTCGGCGCGACGGTGCTCAGCGCCTGGACGTTCCTGCAGGTGATGTTCGGGCTCCACTACGCGGGCGTCTATTTCATCCGCCAAAAGGGCGGATATCAGGGCGGCCTTGAATTTCCCGGCTGTTCCAAGCCGGGTTGGATGGAATTCTTCTATCAGGCGTTTGTCATCGGCTGCACCTTCGCCTCTTCCGACACCAACGTCACATCGATGCGGATGCGCCGGATCGTGATCATTCAGGGGGTGGTCGGGTTCTTCTTCAACGCGATCATTCTGGCGCTCACCATCAACGTCACCGCCAACCTCTTCTAGCGCCCGCCTTTGCCGGATATAGAGCGGCGATGACCGAGACCGAGCTTCCCCCCCGCGTGCGCGCCCTCCTGCCGCGCGGCTTCGCCGACCGCGACGCAGCCGACATCGCCGCGGCCGAGGCGATGATGGCCAAAATCCGCGAGGTCTACGCGCTCTATGGGTTCGAGGCCCTCGAGACGCCGTTCGTCGAATATACCGAGGCGCTCGGCAAGTTCCTGCCCGACCTTGACCGTCCGAACGAGGGGGTGTTCTCGTTCAAGGACGACGACGAATGGCTGTCGCTGCGCTACGACCTGACCGCGCCGCTCGCCCGCTATGTCGCCGAGAATTACGAGAAGCTGCCGAAACCCTATCGCTCCTGGCGCGCCGGCTGGGTGTTTCGCAACGAGAAGCCGGGGCCGGGGCGCTTCCGCCAGTTCATGCAGTTCGACGCCGACACGGTCGGCGCGGCCTCGCCGGCGGCGGACGCCGAAATCTGCATGATGGCCGCCGACTGCCTCGAGGCGCTCGGGATCAGGCGCGGCGACTACGTGATCAAGGTCAACAACCGCAAGGTGCTCGACGGCGTGATGGAGGCGATCGGCCTTGGCGGCGAGGCCAATGCCGGTCGGCGGCTGACAGTTCTGCGCGCTATCGACAAGCTCGACCGGCTGGGCGTCGGAGGGCGTGCGCGCTGTTGCTGGGCGCCGGGCGCAAGGACGAGAGCGGCGACTTCACCAAGGGCGCGGGGCTGAACGCCGATCAGATGCATGGGGTCTTAACGCTGATTGGGTCGAAACCCCAGCCTGTAGAACTTTCAAGCCTACCAGCGTCGGAGCGGGGAGACGCACGAACTGTTGAAGGGGCGCCAAATCTCGCTTTCTCGAACTTGGAAACAATCGCAAGGCATAGGGGACATTTTCAAGAATCTGAACAAGGGCTAGACGAACTTCAAGCAATGGCGGAGCTGTTCAGCGGGGCTAATCATGGATCTCAGAGAATCTGATCGATCCCTCCGTCGTGCGCGGGCTCGAATATTACACTGGTCCCGTCTTCGAGGCGGAGCTGACTTTCGACGCCGGACGAGGACGGGACGCCAGTCCGCTTTGGCTCGGTCGGGGGCGGCGGGCGCTATGACGGCCTCGTCGCGCGCTTCCGCGCCGAGCCTGTTCCCGCGACCGGCTTCTCGATCGGCGTTTCGCGCCTGCTCGCCGCCTTGCGCGCGATCAAGAGCCCGATCGTCGCGGCGGCCGAGACGCCCGGCCCCGTCGTCGTGCTCGCTCTCGACCGCGACGCGGACTCAATGGCGAACACTCAGCGGCTGGTCGCGAGCCTGCGCCAGGCCGGGATCGCGGCCGAACTCTATCTCGGCTCGGGCGGCATGAACGCGCAGCTCAAATATGCGGACCGGCGCAGGAGCCGCGTCGCCGTCATTCAGGGCTCGAACGAACGCAATGCGCCGGGCGGGCCGCAGGTGACAATTCGCGATCTCAAGCTCGGCGCGGAACTGGCGAAAACGACCAAGGACCGCGCCGACTATCTGGAGCTGCGCCAGCGCGCCCAGTTTCCCGCGCCCGAGGCCGAACTCGTCGAGCGGGTGCGCGAGGTCCTGGCGAGGCCGTAGCTCAGGGCGACGCGCATTCGAACGAGGCGGCCGAATCCGGATCGCCGCCTGAATATTTCGCGTAAAGCGGCCAGGGGCAGAGCGGGCGGGTCCGCTTCGGGCTCCAGGACGCGGGGATCTCCTTGTTCGCCGGATCGACCGAGGCGATGATCCTGTCGGGCGCCTTGCCCTTCTCGACCCAGTCCATGAGCGCGGTCAGCGCGTCGAACTTATCGAGCGTGACGCCGTCGCGGCAGTGGGTCATGCCGGGGACGGCAAACAGCCGGACGCTGGCTTCAGCTTCGCCGCCGAGGTTGGCGTTCAGTTTGTCGTACCAGCGGATCGTGTCGTTGATGGAAAACACCGGGTCCGCCTGGCCGTGATAGACGATCATTTTTCGGCCCAGCTCATGGAACCTGGCGAGCTTCGGATCGTCGACGTCGGGCGGCGTCATGAACTCCATCGCCGACTGGGGAAAGGCGGCCGTTTTGGCGTAGATTTTCGCCGGATCGCGGTCGAAATCGAAGGACAGCAGCGCCTGCAAGAGCGCCCCGGTCGTGCCGGGGACCGGCGCGGGCGGGGTTTCGAAGATGTACTGGAGCGAGGCCGCGCCCATGGTCGCGATAATCGGATAATGGTCCCAGGGCGGGATCGGGCTTTCGATCTTCCACATCCGCCAGTTGCCGGTCCCCACGCCCCCATCGACCGGCCAGTCCGAATAGAGAGCTTCGCCCTTTGAGTTTCTCGGTCCCGCGAAGCTCGTCTTGAGCGCCTCGACCTTGGCCTCGGACAGGCAGTCCGAAGTCACTCCGGGAGCGCAGGCGAGGGTGTCGAAGCTGAAGGCCTTCTGGCAGGCGGCGAGATTGTCGGTCAACCCGTCTTCGAGGCCGTCCAGCTTGTCGCAGGCGGCGACGATCTTGCGCGAGACGAGTTCGCCGTCCTCCCTGGTGATCGCCTTGCGGATGTCGGGATCGGCCTTGACGAACGCCTGCGCGTCCCAGGCGTGCTGGATCGCCGCGCGCGGCAGGTCGAAGCCGGGATCGCCGGCGAGGAAGCCGTCATAGGCTTCGGGCATGCGGGTCGCCGCCACCATCGTGTGCCGCCCGCCGTTCGAGCAGCCGAACATGTAGGAATAATCGGCTTTCCGCCCGTAGTGGGCGGCGATGATCGCCTTGGCGATCGGCGCGAGCGTGATGTCGGCGGAATAGCCATAGTCGCGCCGGGCTTCAGGATCGAGGCCGAAGGCCGCCCCCGCGGCGAGCCCGAGCGACTTGTTGGCGGGATCGGCGCCCGAATGTCCGCTGTCGGTCGACATGACCGCAAAGCCCCGCGCGAGCGCCGGCCTCCCGCCCGAGGCGAGCGCTCCCTGCGTGTCTCCGATCGCCGGCACGACCGCCCCGTCGTTGCCGCCATTGACCTGGTCGAGAAAGCGTCCGTTCCACTCGACCGGGAGCCGCATCTCGAACCGGATCGCGTAATGGGCGCCGCCCGCGCCGGCGCGAGCGTTGACCTCGCCGGTCAGGACGCAATGTTCCGGCAGGCCGTCGCCCGCCTCCTGCATTCTTGAGCCATCGATAACGAGACCCGGAATGGCAAGCGATTCCGTGGTGACCCTGGCGCAGCCCGCGCCTTGAGCGAGCGCCGCCCCAGGCAGGGCCAGTCCGAGCAGGAGGGCCGCGGACGACAGTTGCAGCGAACGGCGACAAAAAACGGTCATGACCAATCGCTCCTCCCTCGCCGCGGGCTTGGGCGTCGCGGCTGCTCGCGGAAGGATGGCGCGCCGAGCCGCGGAGTGAAGGATGGGCGCAACGCGCGCCTGCGCCGCAGGGGGCTGCGCCGGCGGCCTCGCGCTTGACGGCGGCCTGGCTTTGCGCGCCAATGCGCTTGACCGAGATTGAGGCTTGACCATGGACCGGCGCGCGTTCGTTCTCGGCGTGGCGGCTGAGGCCGCGGCGCTCGTCGCCCGCCCGGCGTTCGCCAACGTTCCGGTCCCCTATGACTGGAGCGCTTCGCCGCCCAGGCAAAGCCGCGAGGCCTTCGTCGAATGGATGGTCAAGACTTCGCGGCGAGGACCCGCGCTTTCTCGCCGAGCGATTCGACCGCTTCCAGGAGCTCGTCGCCCATCACGACGTGTGGGACGAGGCGGACATGCGCGCGTACCTGATGACCCCGCGCGAGGACTTCGTGACCGCGGCGAACCTCGATCGCGCCTACGTATGGCATCATCTCGACATCGGCTTCGGCGTCACCATCACTGGCCCGCACACCGTCGCGCGCATGACCAACACGCTCGAAATCAGACGCGGCGACAAGGTGCTGGAGATCGGCACCGGCTCGGGCTACCAGTCCGCCTACCTTTCGAACCTCACGCCCAACGTCTGGTCGATCGAGATCATTCCCGGGCTCGCGAAGCGCACCCGGACGCTCTACGACAGCCTCATCGCGCGGGGCTACAGCGAATACCGCTCGATCCGCACCCGCAACGCCGACGGCTATTACGGCTGGGCGGAGAATGCGCCGTTCGACAAGATCATTGTCACCTGCGGCATCGATCACATTCCCCCGCCGCTTTTGCAGCAGCTCGTCCCGGACGGGATCATGGTCATTCCCGTCGGGCCGCCCGGCGCGCAGCATGTGCTCAAGGCCGTCAAGCGGGTGTCAGGAGACGGCGAAATCACGGTCGCGCGCTCCGACATCTATGGCGGGGCGATCATTCCGTTCGTGCCGTTCACGGGATCGCACCAGTCCTGAGGCCGCGAGGCCGCCGGGAGAGAAAACGCGAGAAGGACCATGACCGCCGAATTGAGCCTCGCCCTCGCCGCGCCGCCGGGCGTCGCCATCAATCCGATGAACTTCGTCTGGGTCGCGGCGACGTTCGCCCTGGTTGCGGCGGCGATCGCCTTCGGCTCTCTGTGGGCGCTCAACTTCATTCACGTGATCGCCGGCGCGATGTGGACCGGCATCGACCTCTTCATGGGCTTCGTGGTGGGGCCGATCCTGCGCGCTGCGCCCTTCGAGGCGCGCCGGGCGATCATCACCCGGCTGACGCCGAAGACGCTCTTCCTCATGCCGGCGCTGTCGATCTCGACCGGGACGAGCGGCTGGTTCCTCGCGCAGCGCCTGGGCTTCCTCGATCTCGCCTACCCGCAGTTCTACTGGGTCGTCGCCGCGCTTGCGATCGTCACCATCCTGACCGTCCAGGGACTGGGCTACCTCCTGCCCACCAATCTCAAGGTCTATCTCGAATTGCGAAAGCCGAGGCCGGACGGCGCCAGAATCGGCGCCCTGATGAGCCGCTATTTTTATGTCGTCGCCTTCCAGGGCGCGATGCAGGTGGCGATCATCGTGGTGATGGCGAGGTTCGCGACCGGGCTGTGAGAGCGGCGTTCAGCTCGAGCCGATCAGGATTCCCGCGGCCAGCACGAGGGCGCCGCCGATCATCACCTTGGCCGCCGCCGTCAGCGGCGGCGCATCCATGTACCGCCACTGGATCCAGGCGATGACGATGAGCTCGATGGCGACGACGATGATCGCAATGACGGTTGCGATGTAGAAATAGGGAATGAGGAAGGGCAGGGTGTGGCCGATGCCCCCGGCCGTGGTCATGAGCCCGCAGACGAGGCCGCGCAGGAGCGGCGCGCCGCGTCCGGAAAGCTTGCCGTCGTCGGCGAGCGCCTCGGCGAAGCCCATCGAAATGCCGGCGCCGATCGAGGCGGCGAGCCCGACCACGAACGCGTTCCACGAATTGTGGGTCGCGAAGGCCGCGGCGAACACCGGCGCCAGCGTGGACACCGAACCGTCCATGAGCCCGACGAGGCCGGGCTGGATGATCTGCAGGACAAACCGCCGGCGCTCGTTCTCGGCTTCGGCGCCGCGGGCGGAGGGAGTGAGGAGCTGCTCCTCGAGCCCGGCGGCGATCTGGTCGTGCTTCTCCTCTTCCTCGGCGAGATCGCCGAGCAGCCTGCGGGTCGAGGCGTCGGTGGTGCGCGTCAGGGCCCGCCGATAGAAGCGCGCGGCGCTGCGCTCCATCTCGCGCGCGTGCGAACGCACCGTGTCGATGCCGAGCGGCCGCATCTGCCAGACCGGCTTCGCGGGGATGTAGCCGCGGATGTCGTGGCGCCGGACGAGCGGAATGTGATTGCCGAACCTCGACACGAAGAGATCGATCAGCCTGCGCCGATGGCCGTTCTCCTCGGCCGCCATCTCGTCGAACACTTTGGCGCTCGCCGGGTAATCGTCGTGCAGGCCGTCGGCGAAATCGGCGAAGATGCGCGCGTCCTCCTCCTCGTTGCTGATCGCGAGGGCCAGGATCTCGCGCTCGGAGAGATCGTCGAATTTGCGCATCGGCGCGTCCCCGGATTTCCGCCTGGTCGATCCCCTTGGCGCGCGCCAAGCCGCGAGAGCGCGCTTCGAACGGCTTCGCCTCGCGTTCGTCCCTGCCGAAACGCGGCCCTTCTAGGGTTGCGCGGCCGTTCGGGTCAAGCCGCCGGCGGGAATCGGCGAACGCCCGCCGCCGCGCCGTCGCCTTGCCATCCCGGTCCTCGCGGCGCTAGACGAAAACGCGCGTCCGCCGCGGGGGTTATCGGGCGGCGAGCCTCCATATCCTCCCATGCCGGCGACCGTGGCCATTCCATCTCTCGACCAATTCCACCGCATCGTGGTCAAGGTCGGCTCGTCGCTCCTGGTCGACGGCGCCCTTGGCGCGGTCAGGCGCGAGTGGCTCGAGGCGCTCGTTTCCGACATCGCGGCCCTGCACGAGCGCGGAGCGCGCGTCATTGTGGTGTCGTCGGGAGCGATCGCGCTCGGCCGCACCATCGCCAGGCTCCCCAAACGGGCGCTGAAGCTCGAGGACAGCCAGGCTTCCGCGGCGATCGGGCAGATCGCGCTCTCGAGCGAATGGTCGCGCGCGCTTGGCCGTCGCGGCATTGTCGCGGGCCAGGTGCTGCTCACCCTGCAGGACACCGAGGAGCGCCGCCGCTATCTCAATGCGCGCGCGACCCTCGCGCGCCTGTTCGCCATGCGCGCCGTCCCGATCATCAACGAGAACGACACGGTCGCGACCACCGAAATCCGCTACGGCGACAACGACCGCCTCGCGGCGCGGGTCGCGACCATGGTCAGCGCCGACCTCCTGATCCTGCTTTCCGATGTCGCCGGCCTCTACGATTCGCCGCCTCATCGCAACGCCGATGCGCGACTGCTGCCTTTCGTCGAGCGGATCACGCCCGAGATCGAGGCGATGGCCGGCGGCGCGGGGTCGGACCTCTCGCGCGGGGGCATGCGCACCAAGATCGAGGCCGCCCGGATCGCGACCTCGGGCGGCGCGCACATGGTCATCGCCGACGGACGGGTCGCCCATCCGATCGCGCGCGTCGCCGGCGGGCAGGAATGCACCTGGTTTCTGACGCCGTCGAATCCCCTTCGCCGCGCGCAAGATCTGGATCGGCGGGTCGCTCGAGCTCAAGGGCGCGGTGTTCGTCGACGCGGGCGCGGCCGCGGCGCTCGCCCTGGGAAAAAGCCTGCTGCCGGCGGGAGTGACGCGGGTCGAGGGCGTGTTCGCGCGCGGCGACTGCGTCGCCATCCGCGACGAGCGGGGGGCCGAGATCGGGCGCGGGCTGATCGCCTATGACGCGCTTCACGCCGAGCGCATCCGCGGCCGCAATTCGCGCGACATCGCCCATATCCTCGGGACGGCCGGCCGCGCCGAAATGATCCATCGCGACGACATGGCCCTCTCCGGAAACTGACCCGCGGCGCGAGCGCCCTTGGCAGGGCGGGCGCGCCCCATGCATAAGCTTGAACATGGGCTCCGTGGGAGAACGTCGCGCCCGCCTGATCTCCGTGCCGCGCCCGGCGCTGGTCATGTACGCGACCGTGCGCGCGCGCTTGCGGGCGAGCGAACTGGGCCTGACCGCGCTTGCGGTCGGGGTCGGCGTCCTTGCCGGCCTGTGCGTCGCGGTGATGACCACCCTGGTCAACGTCGCGCATATGCAGATCTTCGGCATTCCCTTCGACGTCCGCCTGAGCGCGGCCGAGCGCGTCGCGCCGCTCGCCGCCTTTGGCGCGCCGATGCTGGGCGGCCTTCTGCTCGGCGCGATCGACCTCTGGCTCGCTCGCAGGAAGGCGCCGCCCGCGGTCGATCCCGTGGAGGCCAACGCCTTGCGCGGCGGGCGCATGTCGCTTCGCCAGAGCCTTCTCGTCGCGACCCAGACCGTGCTGTCGAACGGCTCGGGCGCCTCGGTCGGGCTCGAGGCCGGCTATGCGCAGATCGGGGCCGGCCTCGCCTCGTATCTGGGGGTGAAGTCGCGCCTGCGCCGGCAGGATCTCAGGATGCTCGTCGGATGCGGGGCGGGGGGCGCGATCGCCGCCGCGTTCGGCGCTCCGCTGACCGGCGCTTTTTACGCTTTCGAGCTCATCATCGGGGCCTATTCGCTCGCCAACGCCATTCCCGTGTTCGCCGCCGCCCTCGCCGCAACCCTCACCACCCAGGCGATCATCGGCGCGCCTTATGACATCACCGCGCCCGCGGTCGCGGCGCTGACGTTCGTCGACTATGGCGCGCTGATCGGGCTTGGTCTGGTCGCGGCGGCGGTCGGCGTCGGCGCGATGCGGGTCGCGGCGCTGATCGAGCGGGCGTTCCGCTGGGCGATACCGTGGCGGCTGATCCGCCCCGTCGTCGGCGGGATGATTGTCGGCTCGATGGCGCTCTATAGCCCGCAGGTGCTGGGCGCGGGTCACGGCGCGCTCGGGCTCGACTTCTACTGGCCGATGACGGCGACCGAGCTCACGATTCTCATCGCCCTCAAGCTCACCGCCTGTCTCGTCTCCCTGGCGTCCGGCTTCCGTGGCGGATTGTTCTTCGCCTCCCTGTTCGTCGGCTCGCTCCTCGGCAAGCTCTATGCGGTCGGCGTCGACGCGCTCTTCCCCTCGATGGGCCTCGAGACCACCGCCTGCGTGCTGGTCGGCATGGGCGCGCTCAGCGCGGCCATCGTCGGCGGCCCGCTGACCATGACCTTTCTGGTGCTGGAGAGCACGGGAAACCTCGGGGTGGCCGGAGGCGTGCTCGCCGCCTCGATCGCCACCACCCTCGCGGTGCGCGCGACCTTCGGCTATTCGTTCACCACCTGGCGCCTGCATTTGCGCGGCGAGACCATTCGCGGCGGCCAGGACGTCGGCTGGCTGCGCGATCTGACGGTCGGGCGGATGATGGTCCGCTCGCCCCGGGTCTTTCCCGCCGACCGGCCGGCGCGGGCGTTCCGCGAGGCCTATCCGGTCGGCAGCGCCAATGTGGTGGTCGCGATCGGGGACGATGGGAGCTACCGGGGGCTGATCCACGTCGCCGAAGCGCACGCGGCGCTGATCGAGAACGGCGAGGACGGCGGCCCGGTCGCGGCGATCGCCCATCTGCCCGAGACGGTGCTGCATCCCGACCAGGACATCGGCGCGGCGCTCGAGGCCTTCAGCGACGCCCACGCCGACACGCTCGCCGTCACCGCGCGCGGAACCGGGCAGGTGCTGGGCACGCTCGGAGAGGCCTACGCCGCGCGCCGCTATGCGCAGGAGACCAATCTGGCGATGAAGGGCGTGCTCGGCGGGGGATGAAAGGCGCGCGCCGTCCGCTTGCGCGGCCGCGCTCCCCCGGTTTAAGAGGCCTCGAATCTTACGGGCTGGATCATGAGCGCAAGCAGATCGAAGTACGTCGTCTGCTCCCCATGGGAACCGAAGCCCTTCGATCTGGACATTTATACCTGGCAGGATCAGCCTGACGGCTATTTCTTTAACTATTGGGTGCGGATCTTCAAGGAATTCGAGACATGCTCGGCGCTGAGCGGACTGACCTTCTATCTGGTGTCGAATCACGATCGGGTGGACGAACTGCCGTCCTACGGGGATGACGTTGTCGCGGTCATCAGAAGCGACGAAGAGTGCTGGTTTCCGCCCTATCTGAACAAGGTTCGCTACGTCTTCAAGACTTACGGTTTCAATCCCTGGTGCGGCGCTTCGCTGCGCGAGCAATCGCCGGCGTCGGTGCTCAAATGCGCCCGAGACTGGGGACGCTGGAGCCGGCACTACCTTTCGTATCTGCGCGAGAGCGGCTTCTCGGCCGCGGGCGCGGCAAGAAAGATGGTGGTCCCGCTCGGCTATGCGAGGCAGACGGATCTCCCCGGCAGGCCTTTCGAATCGCGCCGCTACCCGGTCGGTTTTCTCGGCAGCATCGAAAACCGGGAATATTCGAAGTTCTCGCCCAAGCGGCTGGTCGCTTCCCCGAAGGTGATCGCCCGCTCGCGGATGGCGGCTTCGCTGGAGACAATGGCCGCGGCGGCGCCGGGTACGGTCTTCTACGGCACGACCGCATCCTTCACCGAGAGCACGATGACCGGCGCCGGCGACCGCTATTCGGAAATCATGGCCGACACGAAGATCGCGCTCTCGCCGCGCGGCTCGTCGGTCGAGACCTACCGCTTCTTCGAAGCGATGCGCCAGGGCTGTGTCGTCATCTGCGACCGGCTGCCGCCGCACTGGTTTTACGCCGGTTCCCCAGCCATACAGATCGACGACTGGGGCGATCTGGACGGGGTGGTGAGCGCGCTCCTGGCCGACCCGGAGCGCCTCGAGGGCCTGCACCGCAAATCGCTGGCCTGGTGGAACGAAAAACTCTCCGAGCGCGCTGTCGCCCAACTGATCGCCCGGCGCCTCGAGGCGCCGGGGGAAAGCGAATAACCGGCGCCGTGACGCCGATCCGCGGCTCTCCCGCTCACGCCCGGCCGAATCCGGCGCTTTCGCTCCCCTCCTTGCGGAGAGCGGTCTCGAAATAGGCGATCGTCTTCGTCAGGCCTTCCCGAAGCGGAATCTTCGGCTCCCACTTCAGGACCGACTTGGCCATCGAGATGTCGGGCTGCCGCTGTCTCGGATCGTCGGACGGCAGCGGCTCGAAGCGAAGCCTGGATTTCGCGCCGGTCATTTCGATAATCAGTTCGGCAAGCTCCCGGATGGTGAACTCCCGCGGGTTGCCGATATTGATCGGGCCGGTGACGTCCGGCGGGGTCGCCATCATCCGCGCGATCGCCTCGATCAGGTCGTCGACATAGCAGAAAGAGCGGGTCTGGCTCCCTTCCCCGTAAATGGTGATCTCTCGCCCGCGCAGCGCCTGGACGATGAAATTCGACACCACGCGTCCGTCGTTGGGATGCATCCGGGGCCCGTAGGTATTGAAGATCCGGACGACCTTGACCGGCATCTTATGCTGCCGGCGATAGTCGAAAAACAGGGTCTCGGCGCAGCGCTTGCCTTCATCGTAGCAGGACCTGAGGCCGATCGGATTGACGTTCCCCCAATAGTCCTCGGTCTGCGGATGGATCGCGGGGTCGCCGTAGACCTCGGAGGTCGAGGCCTGCAGAATCTTCGCCTTCACCCGCTTGGCGAGCCCAAGCATGTTGATCGCGCCGATCACGCTCGTTTTCGTCGTCTGCACGGGATCGAACTGATAGTGGATGGGCGAGGCGGGACAGGCGAGGTTGAAGATTTCATCGACCTCGACATAGAGCGGAAACGTCACGTCGTGGCGCATCAGCTCCATGTTGGGATTGTCGAGGAGATGGGTGATATTCCTTCGGGTGCTGGAGAAGAAATTATCGACGCACAGCACCTCGTAGCCGCTATTGAGCAGGCGTTCGCAGAGATGCGAGCCCAGAAAGCCGGCGCCGCCGGTCACAAGAACCCGCTTGGTCATCGATTCCCCGCTTCCCGCCGCAAGACGATCGTTCGCAGCCTGTGTACAGACCGGCGCGGCCCAATCAAGGCCTCATCCTCAGCCGCTGTTGCGCAAGCCGGCCGAGACGCCGTTGATGGTGAGCTGGATTCCGGTCAGCACCTTCTCGCTCGCGGCGCGCGAACGATAGAGCTTGAGCAGCTCGACCTGCACGTGGTTCAAGGGATCGAGATAGGGAAAGCGGTTGCGGATCGACCGGTCGAGCAGCGGATTGCTCTCGAGCAGCTTCGCCTGCTCCATGATCGCGTTGAGCGCGTCGACCGAATTGCGCCATTCGCGCGAAATGCGGGCGAAGATTTTTTCCCGCAAGGCCACATCCTCGACGAGGCGCGCATAGCGCGAGGCGATGGCGAGGCTCGATTTCGCCATGACCATGTCCATGTTGGAGAGCAGCGTGCGGAAGAACGGCCAGCGGACATACATCTCTCTCAGCGCCTCAAGGCCGTCCCTGGGATGGGCCTCGACATAGGCCTTCACCGCCGAGCCGAATCCATACCAGCCCGGCAGCATGAGCCGGCACTGCGCCCACGAGAACACCCAGGGAATCGCGCGCAGGTCCTCGATCGCCTGGGTCTTCTTGCGCGAGGCCGGGCGCGATCCGATGTTGAGTTCGGCGATCTCGGTGATCACCGTCGAGGCCCAGAAATAGCGCACGAAGCCTTCGGTCTCGTAGACGAGGCCGCGATAGGCCTTGTAGGCGGCGAGCGACAATTCCTCCATCGTCTCCAGAAACGCGGGGTCGGGCGCGGGGCTCTCGTCCTGCAACAGCGTCGCCTCGAGCGTCGCAGAGGCAAGCGTCTCCAGATTGCGCCGCCCGACCTCGGGATTGGAATATTTGCTCGAAATGATCTCGCCCTGTTCGGTGATGCGGATCTGTCCCTGCACCGCGCCGCCGGGCTGGGCGAGGATCGCGTCGTAGCTCGGGCCGCCGCCCCGTCCGACCGAGCCGCCGCGGCCGTGAAAGAGCCGGATACGCACGCCATGCTTCTTGAACACCTCGACCAGGCCGATCTCGGCCTTGTACAGCTCCCAGCCCGAGGTGATGAAGCCGCCGTCCTTGTTCGAATCCGAGTATCCGAGCATCACCTCCTGCTCGCCGCCCTGGGAATCGACCAGCTTGCGGTATTCGGGAAGCGAAAGCAGCGTGTCCATCACGCCCACGCAATTGCGCAGATCGGTGATCGTCTCGAACAGCGGCGCGAGGGCGAGCGCCGACGATCCTTCGGCGGTCACGAGCCCCACTTCCTTCAGGATCAGCGCCAGCTCGAGCAGGTCGGAGACGCTGTCGGTCTTCGAGATGATCGAGGTCCGGATTGCGCCGGACCATATTTCATCCGGATCACCGCGGCGGCGCGGAAGAGCGCGAGCTCGCCCGCCGTCTCCTCGTCGTAAGCGATGAACGGCGACAGCAGCGGGCGGGGCGAGACAAGCTCGCGCCGCAGGAGCTCCACGCGCTCCGCCTCGCTCAAGGCCTTGTAGTCGAGGCCCGGCGAGGCCGCCGCGAGCAGCTCGGCGACGGTGCGCTCGTGCACGTCGGAGTTCTGCCTGCAGGTCGATCGGCGCGAGATGAAAGCCGAACACGTCGACCGCGCGCTGCAAGCCGCGCAGCCGCCCGCGGGCGACGACGCCGGCGTTGGTGCGCTGAGCGACAGCGCGATCACCGCGAGGTCGGCGCCGAACTCCGCCGCCGACGCGTAGGGCGCGCGGTCGACGACCGGCTGGCGCAGCGCGATGACATGGTCGAGCTCGCGCGCGGTCTTGGCGAGGCGCGAATACATGCCGGTGATCGCGCGCCGATAGGGCTCCTTGCGGCGGGCGGCGGCGGAATTGTCGGAGATGTCGGCGAGCTCGGCGAGCTCCGGGCTCATCGAGGCGAGGTTGGAGGCGAGCGACAGTTCGGCGCCCAGCTCGTGCAGCTCGTCGAGATAGTAGCCGATGGCGCGCGCGCTCTGCAGCCGCATCGCCTCGTGCAGCACCTCGGCGGTGACGAAGGGATTGCCGTCGCGGTCGCCGCCGATCCAGCTAGCCGATCGCGCAGGAACGAGCCGATCGGCTTTGCGCGCGGCTCGCCGGATATGCGCGTCGAGCCTGTCCTCGAGCGCGCCGTAAAGGCGCGGCAGCTCGTGCGAAGAAGGTGTAGTCGTAGATACGACAGGCCGTTCGCGACCTCGTCGATGACCGTGAGCTTGGTCCGGCGCAGCAGATTGGTCTGCCACAGGGTCAGCACCGCGCGGCGCAGCGCCTCCTCGTGGCGCGCAGCTCCGCGCGGGTCGCCGCGCGGTCGCGCTCGTCGAGCAGTTCGGCGATCTCCATCTCGCGATCGAGCGTGCTCTTGCGCCGCACCTCGGTGGGATGGGCGGTCAGCACCGGGCGAACCAGCGCGCCGTCGAAGAAGGCGCCGAGCGCGGCGGGCTGACGCCCGCCTGCGCGCGCGCTCGAAGCGCGTGCGCGATCGTGCCGTCGCGCGGCGCCGAGCCGGCGATCGCATGCGCCCGGGTGCGGCGGATATGATGCTGGTCCTCGGCGATGTTGGCGAGGTGCGAGAAGTAGCTGAAGGCGCGCACGATCTGCAGCGTCTGGTCGGCGAGAGGCTGTTGAGCATCGCCTCGAGCTCGCGCCGGCGCCGGTCGTCGTCGTCGCGACGGAAGCGCACCGACGTCTGGCGGATGCGCTCGACGAGATCGAACACCGCCTCGCCCTCCTGCTCGCGCACCGTGTCGCCGAGGATGCGGCCGAGAAGGCGGATATCCTCGCGCAGCGGGCCGGTCCTTGTCGGGCTCGTCCGGGGAGAGAAAGGGCGCGCTTGGAACAGGGGCGGGAAGAGCCATCGGCGTCGATGGTGCACTGCGACAAGAAATGGTGCAAGGCCAAAAGATCGGCCGGGACGCGCGGAACGCGCGAACCTCAACCCGGTCCCCTACACCAAGGCCGGCGGGCGCCCGTCGCCCGGACTGGTCAGAACCCCGTCGGCCGCCCCACCACAATCGTATGCAGCGAGCCGTCGCCGAAGGTGCGGTGCGCCGCGCGCTTGACGCTCTGGGCCGTCACCGCGGCGATCTGGCGATTGCGCTCGACGAGCCAGTCCGGCGCGCGCCGCTCGAGCTGGATGTGGATCAGCTGGGAGGCGATCTTGGAGGAGGTGTCGAACCTCAGCGGATAGGAGCCGATGAGATAGGTCTTGCCCTTCTCCAGTTCCTCCTGGCCGAGCCCATTCAGCGCGACGTCGCGGACCTCGGCCTGGGCGACATCGAAGGATTCGCGCGCCCGCTCGTTCTTGGTCGTCGTGCCGCCATAGAAATAGGCGCCGTGCTCGAGGGAATAGAAAGTTCCGAACACGGTATAGGCGAGGCCGCGCTTCTCGCGCACCTCGCGGAACAGCCGCGAGGTCATCGAGCCCGACCCGCCGAGCACGTGGGCGGCGACGATGGAGGCGATGTAATCGGGATCGTCGGCTGCAGCGCCCGGGCGCCCGAAGCGGATCGTCGATTGCGGCACGTCGAGGTCGATGATCGGTCGATGGTCCCAGACCCTCGAACGCGGCGTCGGCCACGGACTTGAGGTCGCCCTTCTCCGGCAGGTCGCCGAACGCCCTGTCGACCAGCGCCGCCGCGCCCTTGTCGTCGATCGCCCCGACCACGCGATCAGGAGGCGGTCGCGCGCGAGGCCCCGTTTCGCGGCCTCCGCCAGGTCCTCCCGGCCGATAGCGCGCGAGCGTCTCAAGCGACCGTCGCGCCGGCTGCGCCGTAGGGGTGATGCGGAAACGCCTTCGCCTTCCAGTTGCGGCCCGCCAGCGTCGCCGGATCGTTGGCGTCGTGGCGCAGCCTCGCATTCAGTTGCTCGCGCACCCGCTCGAACGGCTCCTCGTCGAACCGCGGCGCCGAGACCGCGAGCCGCAGCAGGTCCGCGGCGCGATCGAGGTTTTTTACGAGCGTGCGCATGCGCCCGCTCCAATGATCGCGGTCGCAATGGAACGACATTTCGACCGCCGTCTCGTCGAGCGCGCGCTGGAACGCCTGCGAATCAAGGTCGCCCGCGCCCTCGTCGAGCAGCCCCGCCATCAGGGCGCCCAGCCCCGCTTTCCGCGCCGGGTCCTGCGCCGCGCCGCCGCGGATCGCGAATTCGAGCGAAACGACCGGCACAGCATGGGAGCGGACGAGCCAGAAGACGAGGCCGCGCGGGGTCGTGACGACCTCGACATTGACGGCGGAATGAGAAGGCGAAGCGGCGAGGCGCCTTGGCATGAGCGTTTCCATCGGATTTATCTTTTGTCGTTTCGTCTTTCTGGCGCCCCTGGGGCGCGCAAACTGGTCCCTCGCCTCCTCATCCCGTCCCCGGGCCGATCCGGGATCATCGGGGGCGGGAGAGGGCGAAGGCTAGGCCGCCTCGGCGAGAGGCGAGAGATGCCCGGTCACCGCGGGCTTGTGATCGAGCCAGCGGCGGGCGGCCTCTCTTACCGCCGCCGCGCTCACCGCCTCGGTCCGCGCCGGCCGATTCCTCGACGTCGCGCGGGCCCAGGCCGATGGCGAGCGGCGAGCCGTACCAGCGCGCGAGATCCGACTGGCTGTCGCGGGCGTAAATGGCGTCGGCGACCATCCGGGTCTTGGCGCGCTCGAGGTCGCCTGAGTCGAAGCCCTCATCGGCGAAGCTCGCCAGCGCCCGGTCGAACGCGTGATCGAGCGTCTCGAGCCTGACCCCGGGCGCCGGCGTCATGTGGACGATGAAGCGGCTCTGATCGAGCGCCGCGCCGTGGTAATAGGCCCAGGCGGAGACCGCGAGCTTTTCCTCGATGACCAGCCGGCGGTAGAGAAAGCTCGTCGGTCCGCCGCCCAGGAGATGGGCGGCGATTTCGAGCGCCTCCGCTTCGCCCGGCGCGGCGGTGCGCGACCGAGGGCGTCGAGATAGCATGCCGCTGCCAGCTCGGGCTGTTCGACCTTGTCGTCCGCGACCGTCACCAGCCGCCGTCGCGACCGGCGGCGGCTCCATCGGGCGCGCCTGCGCTCAATGGCGCCGCCGCGCGGCGTGATCCGCGCCGTAGTGACGCCTCGGCCAGCGCGCGTGGCTTCATCCGGCCTCGACGTCGCCGGCGCCCCACCAGAATGGCGTTCTCGAGGCGTGTAGAAGCGGCTGGTAATAGGCCAGCGCGTCCTCCGCGCGACAGCCCCTCGATCTCGTGCCCCCAGCCGATGACCGGGATTCCGTAAGGATGATGGGTGAAGAGCGCCGCCTGCGACCGCCTCGCCGAGTTGCGCGCCGGGATCGCTGTCGGAGTGCATGCGGCGCTCCTCGAGGATGACGTCGCGCTCGGGCGTCACGACCTTGTCGCTGAGCTGAAGATTGGCCATGCGGTCGGCCTCGAGAGCTTCATCCACGAGCTCGGGAGCCGGTCGGCGGCGACATGTCTGAAAAAAAGCCGTGTAGTCATGCGTCGTGAACGCGTTGTCGCGCCCGCCATTCTGCGAGATGATGCGCGCGAAGGCACCCGGTCCAACGGCCTTCGTGCCGCGGAACATCAGATGCTCGAGGAAATGCGCGATGCCGGATTTACCGCTCGGCTCGTCGGCAGAGCCGTTGCCTTGTACCAG
>CAVULN010000049.1:0-73063 GCA_963742305.1 uncultured Alphaproteobacteria bacterium | reverse complement strand
TCCTCTCTTCGATAGGCGATACGCCGGCCCTTTCCCGGCGCCGCCCGTACGATCTTTAGTCGTTGGAAATGGATTAGACGACCCTTGAACACACCTCGCTTTTGTTTGCCGAAGTCGTGGACAGCCATCAGCGCTTTTTCGACCGCGGCGTATCCAAAGGTCGTCTCACGCTCCGTCACCATCAGCGCCTCGGCTCCAAATTCAAGCCACCTTAGCGCTCGAGCGAAGCAAAATCAATTGCGCATTTGCATTGTGATCGGCTCTGCGCTATGTCAGAGGTACTGCAGCGATGCAGTTCTAGGACTGGATACCTGAACTGGCCTGGGGAATCTAGAGTTGCAATGAGCGCCGGCGGAAAGAGCAGTTCGATGAATGACAATGGTTCGCGAGGCAATAACAATTACGTGGTGGGCAAGGGACGTACGCCGCTATCCACGCGGTGGAAGCCGGGTCAGAGCGGAAATCCTAAGGGCCGACCTACAGGAGCCAAGAATATGATGACCTATTTCCGCCAGGAGCTGAATAGAAAGATCACTTATAAAAGAAAGCGGAAGAGTGCGCAAGGTCACGTCTCGAGAAGCAATCGCGATGACTGCGACGAAGTTAGCGCTCAAAGGTGATCCCAAGTTCATACCCGTCATGATGGCTGTAGATCGCGAAGTGAGCGCGCTCGAGAAGCGCAAGGTAGTCAGAACTATTACAGAGGACATGACGCTCGAAGAGGCGGCGGAGGCTTTCAGGAGGACCCTCCGCGGTGAAGACAGCGAAGAAGACTAGCACGGCAATCGAGGCCGCGAAGCTCGAGGGGGTACTCAACCTGCGCAGCGAACTCCTTGGATCCTCCAGTCCGTACGGCAGAAAGGTACCCGGGCCCTTTTATCTTGTCGATGTTGGAGATGGTCGTGATTGATCGCGCGAATTCGGATCGGTCTCCGAATGCATTTTACTAATCAGTTACGCGAAAAGAGCCACCTTCGCCGGGGCCAGCAGGAGCGGCTGGGCAAGGCTAAGACCGTACGCCCTCAGCGCAATGACATCCTCCCACGATTAGAGCTTTCCGACATTCGGATCGCAGACCTTCGGCCTTCGCCGAGAAAGGTCCGCAAACTTGATATGGCTCATGTTCGGGAGGTTGCTTCTTCGATCAGCGCCCTAGGCTTTTGCGTTCCTCTCCTTGTGGGTCGCGACAACGAGATCATCCACGGCGAAGTCAGCTACGAAGCCGCCAAGCAATTGTGGCCTTGATCGGTCCTCCTTGCGTCCGCATCGGACACCTGAGCCGGGAAGAACAACGCGTGCTGAGCAGCTCGCGGTCAATCGTCTCGCGGAAAAGGGCCAATGGGACCTCGACGCGCTTGAAGATCGAGTTTGAAGAACTGATCCTGCTCTTGACGCGCCTATCGAAATCGCAGGTTTCTCACCTGCCGAGATCGACCATGTCATTCTCGGCGACGCCGCCGAGGGGCTGGAGCAGGGGCCGCTTGAGCCCGACTCCGCAACTGCTGTCGCCAGGGTCGGCGATATTTTCCAACTCGGTCCGCATCGCATCGTGTGTGGCGACGCGACCCATCCTTCGGTTGTTGTCTCGATTGTTGGAAGGCGACCCCTCCGCCCGTCTCGTCTTGACCGACGAGCCTTATAACGTAAAGGTCGCCGGCAATGTGACCCGGGGCGATCACCGAGAGTTCGCCATGGCGTCAGGCGAAATGACCGACGCCGAGTTCCTTGCCTTTAACGGAGCCTGGATAGCGGCCGTCCTGCCTTATCTTTGCGACGGCGGGATCTTCGGTACATTCATCGACTGGCGCGGCCTGCCGGCCGTGCATTCTGCCGTGAGGAGCCTCGGCCTGGCGCCTTTAGAATCTCATCGTCTGGGCGAAGACTAACGCCGGCATGGGCAGCCTCTACCGCTCGCAGCATGAACTTCTGCCCCTGTTCAGGAAAGGGACAGCGCCGCACGTCAATAACGTTGAACTGGGCAAACGTGGTCGTTGGCGATCGAACGTCTGGACCTATCCCGGCGCTTCGTCACTTGGCTCCGACGCCCGTCGAGGACTCAAAGACCACCCGACCGTCAAGCCAACCGCCATGCTCGAGGACGCGCTCCTCGACCTCACCAATCGCGGCGACATCGTCATCGACCAATTCCTCGGCTCGGGCTCGACCCTCATCGCCGCCGAGAAGACCGGGCGTGTTTGTCGCGGCCTTGAGGTCGACCCACTCTATGTCGACGTGATTGTGCGCCGGTATGAGGCCGCGACGGGCCGCACGGCGACCCTCGTCGAGAGCGGAGAAACCTTCCAGGCGTGCGGCGCTCGTAGGGCGAGGGAAGGAGCGCTGGTCTAGGCTGGATCCAGCGGGGCGCTTTCGACACTACGGCCCGCCAGGACGGGAAGCGGCGGCGCCGTCGAGTTCGCGTGTGCCGCGAACCACCTGGGTCTTGTGCGCCCACAATCCCTCGACTATTTAGTGCGTTAGCGCGGAAGCTGATGGTCTGCCGGGTCTATTCTTCGAGAAGGACGGGCCTTGGCCGGCGAACGCGGAAATAAGTTCCGACGCCGAGTTTTGGGTTCCCGACTGCGCGGCTGCGACCAACATGCTGAGCAATCCTCTTCTTGGCAGGGTGCTCGTCCCAATGAGATCGCGAACCGTTCGGACTTACAATCAGCGTTCGGCGTGCGCCCTTAGCCCCAACGCCGACCATTGGTTGGCCACGCCATGGGAAGGTCCATCAGGCGCTTGACCCCGAAGCCGCGAGGCAGTCGACCGTCGATCGCCGCTGAGACGAGGGCGGGGCAAAAGGAAAGCCAGCGAGATGGTTCGGCGGATCCAACGTTCAGTTTTGCCTTCGCGCGCGGCGAGCGATTCGATGGTTAGGTGGGGACTGGTGATCAGTTCGTCGAGCCAGTGATGGGCGTCGCGAAGCGCGTCGATGACGAGCGCGCGCGCCTCGGTTCTCATCGGACGCGTGGCGGAGGGGCTGTCGCCCTCGCCTTGGACGATCTCGCGGCGACGGTGGGGCGACGGCGGCGTCCAGGGGATGATCAGGATGCGATTCTGATCGTCACTCGCCATCTCCTCGGCCAGCTCGATCTCGATCGTCGCTCGAGAGATGACGACGCGCTCGATGGCGGCGCGTACGGTTGCATCGTGGTCGCTCGGGCGCATAGCGGGACAATCGGTTGACGCGCTGTGGCTGCTCGCCTTCGGCTGAAGCGGTGCATGCCAACCCTGCCTATTGGAAGCGGACGAGGCCGCGCGTACCGCTTCTGTGACCCGTCGCTCGATCTCCAGCGCAGGCGCCCGGGCGACGGATCCCGCCCCGTGTTTGCGATCTTGCAGGACGGCCTGAGACACATAATAGCGCCATCGTCGTCCACCCTTGGCCGCGACCTCAGCAGGTTCGTCATCGTGTTCTCAGTCCAGAGCCACGTTCCGTATTTGTGTTGAATCAGCCGCTCGCTTGTGAAGACGCTGTCTCAGGTTACCAATGCTCTGGCAAATTGGCTCCTGGCGTCTTCGCATTGGTCGGGATGGATAAGATCGAGACCGTTGCGGCCGACCAGTTCTCGCGGCGCATACCCCAACACCCGCTCGACCGAAGGGCTAGCATAAAGGAGGCCGCAATCACGGTCCAGGAGCAGCACCACGTCGAAGGCGTGCTCGATCAAGGCGCGAAACCGCTTTGCGCTGTCCCGCACCGCCTCTTCGGCGCGCCTTCGCTGAGTGATATCTTCGCACGCAATGAGGACAACTACGTCGCCGCGCGCGCGCTCGACAGCCTTGGCGCTTTCGCTTACCCACAATGTCGTGTCGTCCTTGCGGATCTTTCGGGCCTCCCAGGTGTTCAACTGACCGGGTCTTTCCAGGCATAGGTCCAAATTTCTTCGAACCCGCTCCCGATCCGAATCAGAGAAGACTCCCAACACGGATTTTCCCACCAATTCATCGACTTGATAGCCAAGCTCCGCGGCCCCAGAGTCGTTCACTGAAAGGACTACTCCGACGGCGTCGACCATGAAATACATAAGTGGACTGTGCTCGAAGAGCTCCCGCCATTCCGCTTCATTCGAGCGTGCTTCGTTTTCCGTCATTGAGCCCTCATGCCGAGGAGGGTCGTAACGCCAATTGCAGTGTGCGAGGGCAGCACAAATGGCGGCCAATGCGGCGCTTGCCTGACGAAGGAGGCGCGGAAAAACCGCAAAATTAACCGCGAGACTGCGAGCTTGCACATGCTACGCCCTCGAGCCCGCTTGCAACTCCCGTCCTGCTGCCGCGGACATGCGTGCGGCCGTCATCCATACCGCAATCACAAAGCCCCCGTTCGCTGGAGTGGGCCCCTTGGGGCGGACGGTTGGGCAAGCAGGAATTGACCCTTGTGCCGGGCTTTCGAAGGATGGAAGCCGATGGCCAAGCATCGCACGCACAGCATCGAGTTCAAGCGCCAGGTCGCTCAGGAATTCCTGGCCGGCGAGACCCTTCATGGGCTCGCCAAACGACATGACATCTGCCGTAACCTGATCCGGGTCTGGGTTCAGAAGTACGAGGCCTGCGCCTTCGACGAGGACGCCGCAGCCGCCGATCTTCTCCAGCAGTATGAAGCCCGGATCGCAGCGCTCGAGCGGCTTGTCGGCAAGCAGGCGCTGGAGCTTGAGTTTCTAAAGGGGGCTGTGAAAAGCGCGCCGCGGCCGAAAAGCGCGACTATATCCGCCGTTGTCGGCCCCCCGGCCTCAGCGTTGCAGAAGGATGCCGGCTGATGGGAATCGCCCGCTCGACCTTCTACGACAAACCCGCCGCGCAGGACGACACCGCGATCGTCGAGGCGATCTCCGGGATCTGCGAGGAATTCGAATTCTATGGCTGGCGGCGCGTTCGGGCCGAGCTTCGACATCGCGGCCTGATCGTCAATCACAAGAAGGTCCGGAGACTGATGCGCGAGCACGATCTCCAGCCGCGCCGACGGCGCCGCTATGTGGCGACGACCGACAGCGACCACGACCAGCCGATCTATCCCATTCGCGCCAAGGACCTCACGATTGACGGGCCTGACCAGCTCTGGGTCGCAGACATCACGTACGTCGCCATCCGAGAGGGCTTCGCCTATGTCGCGGTGATCCTCGACGCCTGGTCGCGCCGAGCGATCGGCTATGCCATCAGCCGCTCGATCGACGTGCGCCTGACGCTGGCTGCGCTGAACACGGCCGTCGAGCGGCGAAAGCCGCCGCCAGGATGCATTCACCACAGCGACCGCGGTTCGCAATACGCCGCGCAGGGCTATCGGGAGGCGCTGCTCCGCCACGGTCTTGTCGGCTCAATGGGACGGCGCGGCAACCCATACGACAATCCCAAGGCGGAGAGCTTCATGAAGACGCTGAAGGTCGAGGCCGTCTATCCGATGGCCTACGAAACCTTCGCTGATGTCGCCGACGATCTTCCGAGATTCATCGACAAGGTCTACAACGCTCGTCGTCTACACTCAGCGCTGGGCTATCTCAGCCCGCAGCAGTTCGAGGATCTCAATCCCCGGCCGATGGTCAAATCAGCCGCACGATTCTTGTCCGCCCCAAGGGGCCCACTCCAGTTCTTCCGTGCCTTTGACAGGGTCAAGACTGAGTTCGGCGTCGGCCTTCTGCTCCTGGGCGGCGGCGGGCGCGGCGAGAACCGAAGCCAGGCCGGCGAAAAGAAACTGTCTTCGTCGCACGACACCCTCTTTAGCGGCCATCTGGCCAGGCGCCATGGCGCTGACGATCCGCAAGCGCGCCTGTCCGTCTCATAGCGTGATCCGCATCCCGCCATAGATGGCGAACGGCCTGGCTGGCCCGAACGCCGTCGGATTGGTCAGGGACGGCGCCGTGTTCGGCAGCGCGGAGGTGTCGAACAGACCGCCGGCGGTGTAAAAGCGCTGGTCGAAGAGGTTCTGGATCAGGCCATAGATCTGCACCTGCTTGGCGACCTGGTAGGACGTGTGCAAGCCGAAGACGGCGTAGCCTGGGGCTTGGGGCAGCGCGCCGTTTTCGTTGCCGAACAGGACCTGGCCGGACGGGGCGACCATGTCGGCGCCGACATGCCACTTGTCGGTCACCGCGTAGTCGACGCCGACCTTGACCGTATTCTTCGGAATCCCGGCGATCGGCATTCCATTGGTGATGCCAATGAAGCCGATCTCGTCGGCCAGCGGATTGTTGGGCGACGAATTCGAGGAAGGTCGTCAGATAGACAGCGTCGATATAGGTGTAATTGGCGTAGGCCGACCACCTGTCGCCGGTCCATTGCGCGCTGACCTCGGCGCCCTGGCGCAACGTCGTTCCGACATTGGCGAAATAGCCGAAGCCGCTAACCTCGCTCTGCTGCGCCAGGATGTCGTTGTCGAGCGTGGTGCGGAACAGTCCCGCCGACCATTGCAGCTTGCCCCATTCGGGACCGAGGCCCAGTTGGCTCAGCGCGTTCGTCCCGCGGAAGCCGACCTCGTAGGTCTGGCCCACCACCTGTTTCAGCTTCGGGTCCGAGACGAGGAAGTTGTCGATGATGCACGGGAACTCGGGGTCGGCGCAGCCGAGCTCGAGCGGCGTCGGCGCGCGGTTGGTCATCGCATAACCGGCATAGAAATTGATGTCGGGGGTGAGTTTGTAGGTGAAACCGAGGGTCGGATTGACGTGCATGAAGTTCGAGAAGCCGTTGAGCAGCGCGCCGTTGGAGCCCTGGAGATTGATCCCCGCGTAGTTGAAGCGCCCGCCCGCGGTCACCGTCAGCCGGTCGGTCGCGCTATAGGTGTCGAGCGCGTAGAGCCCGGTATAGGTGTTGTTCGTATGGACCATGATCGGGTTCAGGAAGCTGTCAGGCTCGTCGATGATGAACGGGGAGCCGATCACCGGGAACGAGGCGTTGTTGTTGTTGTAGATTGTCCCGAACTGGCTGTTGCCGTTGAAACGCGTCCAGCCGTAATCGAGCGACGCGCCGACGGTCAGCGTATTGTCGTGGCCGGCGAGTTGCCCGGTCTCGACGGCCTGGACGCTTGCGCCGACAGAGCGCGACTGCGTCCAGTTCCGGTCGATCTCGCCGAGATCGGTCGTCCCGCCGTTCGACAGGTCGGGAATGATCCCGCCCAGCGTGTCATGCGCCGGGGCGCCATCGAGGCACGAATACGGCGGGCAGGCTTCCAGATCGGTCGGGTTGCCGTCGACATGCGACTGGTTGAAGGCGCGGAAATAGGCGTTGCCCTGGAAGCTCAACGTGGGCGAATAGGCGTAAGCCCCGTTCCATTGGACCATCGCCATCTTGTTGTAGGTGGTCTGGGGAACGGTGTAGACGCTGCCCCAGTTGTTCTGCAGCAGCTGGAGCGGCGTGAAGGCTGCGGCGCCGAGCTGGCTTGACCCTACCGTGAGCTGCAGGTGAAACTCGAACCCGTTCGCCTTGTAGCCGACATCGCCGTAAAAGTTGGTGACTTGCGAGTTTCCGTCGGTGCGCCAGCCGCCGTCATTGATCTGGGTCGCGGCCATGTAGACCGAGTAGTTGCCGACCTGCTTGCCGAACTGAATCTCCTCCTGCGCGCGACCGAATGAGCCGCCGCGAAGATCGGCTTCGAAACCCTGCCAGGTGAAGCCGTTCTTCATCGTCACGGTGACGGCGCCGCCGAGAGCGTTGAGTCCGAAGATCGGGTTTCCGGCGATGATCGCAGTCCTGTCGATCGCGTTCTCGGGGATGAGCTCCCAGTTGACCGTGTCGCCGAACGCCTCGTTGATCCGCACCCCGTTCTGGTAGACGGCGAGGCCGATCGGGGTGCCCGAGACAGCGGTGGCGTCGAAGCCCCGATAGCTGAGGTCCGGCTGGAAGTCGTTGCCCGAAAGGTTGCCGACGGTGACCCCCGGCGCCTGACGCGCCAGCGTGTCGGGCAGCGTCGAATCGTTGAAGTTCTGGATGTCCTGCGAGCCCGTCTGCCAGACGGCGAATGGAGACTTGGCGGCGTCGATCTCGCCCCCGCCAAGGGGCGTCGTCGGGACGATGTTGAACGTGGGAAGCTCGATCGTTTCGGCCTGAGAGCCGATCGTCGCAAGGGCGAGAACCGCGCCGGCCAACCCAAGACGCCCGGCAATTCTGGTCGTCATTCTTCCCCCCTTGCGGCCCCCGCCCGCCACGAAAACGAGTCGCGAACCGGCCCCCACGGGAGCGGTCGAGACGCCGAGCATCTCGATGAGCCCGCCCGCGACAAGCGGCAGAGTAGCAGCGCCGGGCGAAGCGGGACATTTCAATGATGGGAAGCGTTCCCGGGATCCGCTCCCGCCTATGCCGGGAATTTCTCCCGCCCCGGCGCGGCTTGCGCGGTTGCGAACCGCGCTTCGACCGCGACCCCGCCGCCCTGCCGCGCCCCGATGCTGACCGATCCGCCCATGAGGCGGACCCGGTCGCGCATGCCGACGAGCCCCATCCCCGGTTCGGCCTCGCCCTTGAGCCCGCGCCCGTCGTCCGCCACCCGCACGACGAGGCCGGCGAGCGCCGGATCGCGCAAGGCGGGCGTCTCGGCTGGCGTTTCAAACTTGAGCGAGGCCTCGATCCGCGTCGCCCCGGCATGGCGAAAGGCGTTGGTCAGCGCCTCCTGGACGAACCGGTAGGCCGTGAGGCTCGCCCGGTCGCTGAGGCGCGCGACGCGCGGGTCGACGTCGAGCGCGACCATGACCCCGGGCTCGGCGCGGCGCCAATGCGCGACAAGCGCCTCGAGGGCCGCGACAAGACCGAGCTCCTCGAGCGCGGCGGGCCTCAGATCGGCGAGGATGCGCCGGTTCTGGCCTTGCAGCTCTCGGACCTCAGCTTCGATCGCGCTCGCCGCGGCGCGCGCGGCGGGCTGATCGCCGACTGTCCTGGCCAGCACCGCGGCGCTCGCGCGCAGGGCGAAGAGGTGGGGCCCGAATTCGTCGTGCAGTTCGTGGGCGATGAGCTGCCGCTCCTCGTCGTGCGCGTCGAAAATGCGCCCCATCAACTCGCGGTTGGCGCGGTTCAGGCCATCGAGCGTCTCCGCGAGAGAATTGAGCTTCGCGTTGAGATCGCGGATCTCGGGAGACCCGCGGTCTTCGGCGCGGGCGGAATAGTCGCCGGCTTCGAGCCTGGCCAGCGTCGCCCCGGCGACGCCGAGCGGCCTCATCGCACGCCCGACCAGAAGGCTGGTCAAGCCGATCGCCGCCAGCGCCATCGCTCCGGCCACCAGCGCGTTCTCCTGGGCTTCGTTCCAGACCTCGTCGATCTCGTCCGCGGGGTCAGCGACCAGAATGATCGACTTCGTCCCGCCGTTCTTCATCGCAATCGGGATGACCGCCAGTTCGGCGGGCGCGCTGACGAGCGAGCGAAACCACCGCGGCGCGGTGGACTCCTTGCTCTCCTCGCTGAGAATCGAGGCGGCAAGCGACGGATCGCCAACGCCCGCGCGCACATGGCGCAGGTGCTGGAGGCTTGCGACCAGCGCCTCGATCGCGGCCGGTTCAGGGGCCTCGGGCGAGCGGGCGAGCGAAGTCGCGACGAAATCCCTGGTCAGGCGCATCGCGCTCTGCGTTTCGGCGCGGGCCCTTCCGCTCGCCTGCAAAACGTCATGGACGGCGTCGACCGCGACCCACAGGGCGAACAGCGACGCGAAGATCAGATTGACCCGATTGGTCAGGGAAATTGAACGCCACATCCGCCGACGCCTTCTCGCGCCTCACCGTTGATTTTGCCCGGGGGCCTTGTCAATGGTGGCGGGACATGGCGCCGGTCCCTTCGCGGCCCCGGGGCGGACAGCCTGATCGGCGGTCCCATGAGGGAGTTGGCAAGTGCGGGTTCTCATCGTCGACGATCATCCGATCATCGTCTCGGGGTGCCGCGCGCTGCTCGAGGGCGAGGGAGACATCGAGGTCGTCGAGGCGCAGGACGGCGCGGCCGGATACGCCGCCTATTTCGATGTCGAGCCTGACGTCGCGATCGTCGACATCAACCTGCCGGGCTATTCGGGGCTCGAGCTTATGCGCCGCGTCATCGAGCGGGCGCCTGACGCGCGCCTCATCGTGTTCAGCATGAATGACGACCCGATCGTCGCCGCGCGCGCCATCGAGGCGGGCGCCAAGGGCTATATCGCCAAGAACGACGATCCGGCCCTGTTCGCCGGCGCGGTCAAGGTGGTGGCGAAGGGCGGCCGCTATCTGCACCCGGAGATGGCGCGGCGGATCGCCTTTCTGCGCGCCGATCCCAGCCCCGACGCGATCTCGAACTTGAGCGCCCGCGAACTTGAAATTCTCCGCCTCCTGGCGGCGGGACGCACGATGGCCGAGATCGCCGACGCCCTCGACGTCTCCTACAAGACGGTCGCCAACAACTGCACCCAGCTCAAGCAGAAGCTCGGCGCGCGCTCGGCCATGGACCTCATGCGCATCGCCCTCGACGGGCGGAGCCCGTGACCGGCCGAAACGATCGAAAGTGAAGAGGCGCGCGGGAGACGCCTTCTCCCGCGCGTCGCGTTCGTCTCAGGGGCTGAACGGGTGCTTGGCCGAGTTGCGCTGGGAGACGACTTCCGCCGGGGTCGGCTTGCCGCTGACGGCGCGCTCGATCGACTCCTTGGTGGCGCGATAGTTGAAGTCGTGGATCTTCTTGTCGTCGGCCGCATCCCAATGGATGAAGACGCCGACGCAGATGAACAGGTCGTCGGCCTCGGCGGCGGGAATCGTGCCGTCCGCGACGCTGTCGGCGACCGCCTTGGCGACCGCGTGCTGCGCGGGTCCGAACATCTGCACCGCCTGCTTGGCGCCCTTGATCGTCACCTTGTTGAACATGACAGTCGAGGGCTTGGTCGCCAGATTGGGAGCGACGACCGCGAGGAGGGCGGTGAAACCGTCCTTGTTGTTGGTCAGCGCGTTCGCGAAGGCGCTCTCCGCCGCGCTGCCCCGCGGGCCGATGATGAGGTCAATGTGGGCGACTTCATTGCCGTCGCCAATCAGCGATTCGCCAACCATGAGCTTATTGATCTTCGCCATGCGAACTCCTCCCTCGGATTAAGCCAAACCACGTACGCCCCCCGCCCATTGCGGAGGCGGACTGGCTATCCTTGTTGTCAGCATCCCGCTTAAGGCAGGATCGGTTGGCCGGATAGTCGGCGCAACTCAAGCATCGTTGGCGCTTGAGGGCAAGATGGCGGTTCAGCTTTTCTCGCCGCGGAGAGACCGAAGAGAGGCGGCAAAGAGAGTCGCCACCGTCAGGTCGGCGCTCGTCCCCGGGTTGATCCCGCGCGATTTGAGCGCCGCGTCCCAGGTCATGAGCCGGCCCTCGATCTCATCGGGATGGCGAGCGGCGGCGAACGCGCGTCCCCAGCCCGCCGCCTCGCGGCGGACCGCCTCGGCGGCGCCCACGCCAAATTTCCGCGCGATATGCGTGTCGGGGATCGCGCCCAGAAACATGAGATAGACGGCGAGCGTCGGCCAGCGCCCGTCGCCGAGCCGTTCGCGGGCGCTCGCCAGCGCCGGCAGGCCAAGGGCGAAAACGTCCTCGTACGCGGTGACATATTGCCGTGCGATCCGATCCCGCTCCGCCGCCTCCGCCATCGCTTGCCCGAGCGTCGCCTCGGCGGGAGCGTTCACGTCGTGCCGGGCGGCGCGGCCGAGGCCGCCGGGATTGGCGGCGGCGATGGCGGCGAAAACGTCGGCGGCGTCCGTCCGGTCGAGGCGATCGAGCGTCCGCGCGAGCGCCGGACGCAGGGCGGCGTCTTCAGCCTCGGCCGCCGCCGCCAGCGGCGCGCAGAGCAGGATGATTCCAAGATTGGTGTTCTGGCCGACCGCCTCGAGGGTTGCCTCGACCGCGGCGCGGACGCGGGTTCCGACCCGCGCGCCTTTTGCCGCGACGGAGGCCGCGCTCGCTTCCGCGCTGCGCACGAAGTCCGCGGCCTGCATGCCGTGGCCGGCCGCGAACCGATGCACGTTGCCGGGCTTCGGCGCGTCGAGTTCGGCCAGGCACGCCTCGACATAGGCCGCCGCGATCCGGACGCTCGCAACCGCTCATCGAGCGCGCCGCCGCGAAGCGCTGCGGGAGAGCTCGTCCATCAGCGCCGATGCGATCGCTTCGGCGATATTGCGCTTGCTCACCCTTTGCAGGCCGCTCCATGCCGGCATGCTGTTGACCTCGAGCACGGTCGGCGCGCCGTCGGCGCCGGCCATGACGTCGACGCCGGCGATCTCGGCGCCGACCGCTTCCGCCGCCTGAACGGCGAGACGCTCCATCCTCGGATCGCGCGCGACGGCCGAGGGTTCGCCGCCCTGCTTGACATTGGTGATCCAGGTCGAGGCGCGGCGCATCATCGCGGCGATCACCCGGCCACGCAAGACGAACAGCCGGTAATCGGTGAAGTCGTTCGCCGCGTTCGGCTGGAAGCGCTGGAGATAGTAGACGCCGGCGACGTCCTCGGAGCGGGGAAGATCGTCGGGGCCTCGAATGAGCCGCAAGCCCTTGCCCTGCGCGCCGAACAAGGGCTTGAGCACCAGCGGCCCGCGGGAGGCCTCGCGTTCGACGAGCGCGCGCGCGGCTTCGGGCGATTCCATCGTCCAGGTCGGGGGCGTCGGCAGGCCGGCGCGGGCGATGAGAAAACTCGTCATCGACTTGTCGACGCAGCGCTCGATTGCGCGCGCATCATTCCAGACGACGACGCCACGTTCGCGGAGCGCATGCAGGACGCCGAGGCGCTTGGTGACCGCTTCGAACGAGCCCGCCGAGAGCGTGCGCACATGCACCGCGTCGGGCAATCGCGCTCCCAGCACGGGCAACGTGAGTCCGCTCGCGCTTTTCGTGTCGAACCCGCACGCGGCAAGATCGATGCGCAGGGCCCGCGCGCCGGCCGCGGCGAACGCCGCCTCCATCTGGCGCGCGTGCCAATCGCGCTGATCGCTGACGACGAGAATCGTCGGGCCGTCCGGCGCCCTCTCCGCCTCGTCAGGCGAACGAGGCATCGAGCAATTTCAAATGCACGGCGCCTGAGTGAAAACTCTCCCCGCTGTCGATCGCGGTGACGATGACCTCGGCCGGAGAGAACAGCATCGGATCGATGGCGTAGAAATCGCCCTTGAAGCGCTTGAAAATCTCGGCGAAAGGCGCGCCGAAGTCGCGCGAGACGCGGCTCGGAAGCGCTTCGGCGAGACCCTTGGCGTCCGCGGCCGGGCCGGTGACGAAGAGCTGGACGCGCCCGCCGTAGATGATCGCGTCGTTGGTGCGGCCCATCGCCGTGACAAAATCCGGATGCGGCGGGCTCAGCGGCGCGGCGCCCATGCCGCCTGCGATGGAGGACAGCGGAAACTTGAGTTCATGCGCCTTGTGCAGGGCCACTTCCAGCACCCGCGCAACGACCTGCGCCGACCCGGCCAGGCTTTGCGTCGGAGCATAGATCACCGTCAGGGCCGAAGGCGCGACGCGGCAGTCGCGCGCGACCTTCTCCACGATCTCGGGCGGCGGCGGACGCCCGCTTTCGATGATCAGGGTCGCGACATCGGCTTCGTCCCGATAGCCGATGTCCTTCAGAACCGCCTCCTTTTGCGCGAGCGCGCGAGCGGGGCCCGACCCGAGGGCGAAGAACGCGTCCTTGCCGGCCCCGTGGGAAAGACTCCAGCCCGCATACTGGCTGCCGAGGCATGCGATGACCGGCTGGGGCGAATGAACCGCGATCGACCAGGGCCAGCGGGGCGTCGCGCTGTCCGGGAGAAGCCGCGCGGTTCCCAGTCCGCCCATGCAGATCTCGGCGATGCGCAAGCCCGCTTCGACGCCGCCGCGGCGCCTGGCGCCTGCGTCGATCAGCGTTTCCCCGACGGGTCCTTTAGCGACGCCGAGGTTCAACAGGGTCGCGTCGCGCCTGAGCGCAGCCGTGAGTTCGGCCGCGCGTCGATTGACGCTCAGGGTCTCGACCTCGCTCAATGAGCCGCCTCCCCCACGCGCGCGATGATGTCCTTCGCCCGCTTCGCTGCGCAGGCCCGCGCCAGATCGGCCGTCCGGCCGGAGGCGAGCGCGGTGCACAGGGGATCGCCGGCGGCGATCAGGGTTCCCGGCGGCGATCGATCGACCGCCCAGTCAGGCCAGTTCCTTTCCTTGCGCAACACGATGTCGCAGGGCGCGTAAACGATCTCGGCGGCTTTGCACGCCATGCTCCGGGGGATCGGCGAAAGACGCCCTTCGCAGGCGGCGAGGTGGCGCTGAAACAGCGGGGCCTCGTTCGATTCGAACACGTCCAGCGTCGCGCCGGGCCGCGGATTGATCTCGATGAGAGAGACCCCATCGGGGGAGAGGAGAAAATCGGCGCTGTTGAGGCCGACGAGATCCAATTCGGAAGCGGCGACGCCGACGGCGCGAGCGATTTCTCCTGCGTGCGCGTGTCCGACCTCGACGGGTCCGACGGCGCCGCCATATCGGAAGGGCGAGCCCGGGGTTGGCGCGGTCCATTGCATGCTCAGCCCGATGATGTCGGCTTGTCCTCCGCTCGCCAGGAAGAGCGCCGAGACGCTCGTTCCGGCAATGCGACGCTGATAATAGCAGTCCGGCGAAACCGGCGTCGCCCCGTGCGCCGCGGCCACATGGGCGCCCCCCGCGCCGCCCCGCTTCTTCACAAGCCAGAGCTCGGGGTCATCGGGCGGCGAAAACGCAATTCGGGGATGGCGAACGCCGTTCGCCTCGCAAAGCCGCGCGAGCGCCAGCGGGTCCTTGGCGGCGCCCAACGTCGCCGCGCTATTGCCGAATACCCTCGTGACGCCGGAGATCGCGGCGAGCGACTCCGGTTGATGCTCGAAGCCGGCTCCATAGACAAGGCCGACCGGTCGATGGACGCCGACCAGCGTTTCGACGGCGCGGGCCAGCCTGTCGGACTTAAATCCATCCGCCAATCCGCCGTCGAGCTTCACCGTGGCGAGACTCGCCTCTCTCGTGTCGTCGTCGCCGAAAACGTCGATCGCGAGCGGAGCGAATCCGGCGCGCGCGGCGGAGAACGCGAGCGCGCGCGCGGAATAGGCCACAACGAGAATAGCCGGACGGTCGATCATTCGACGCCGATGCCGGGCGGTTCGGGAACTTGGCGACAAGGGCTAGGCATTTCCTCGGGCTGCGCTATTGTTTGTCGCTGAGGTGCGAATGATCGCGGTGCGATTGAACCCGGTCGCCCGGGATTTGTCCAGTCGAGTCGCAAATTTCCGGCGGGGCGCGCGGGCGCCGGCGCTGAACTTCGGGCGGAGCCGATGCCACTGAAGGAGCCAACCGCCGCGAGCGCCGCGGCGTCGGTCGGCGGCGAACCTGCGTCGCTCGACGAGGCGGCTCGCGCCGCCGCCCGGCTTCTCGCGCGAAGCCCTCAACCGCTCATCGCGGGCCTGGGCGCGGATATCGCGGGAGCGAGGGCGGCGATCGCGCTCGCCGAACGGACCGGCGGAGTCATCGAGCACATGCGTTCGGCGGCGCTGATGCGCGATCTCGAACTCGTTGCGCGAGACCGGCGTCATGCTGACGACGCCGCTTGAAGCGCGCGTGCGCGCTGACATCGTCATGCTGGTGGGCGACGGCTTGACGGAAACCTGGCCTCATCTCGCCGAACGGCTGCTCGTGCCGCCGGCGAGGCCGGAAGGCGCGGAGGTCAAGCGGCGCGTCATGTGGCTGGCGCCGGCCGCAGGCGCAAGGCTCCGCGGGTTCGAGGACGATATTGAGATTTGGGAAGCGGGGCGCGGCGCAACGCTGGCCGCCAATCTGGCCGCGCTCCGGGCGCGGGCCAAAGGGCGGCCGGTCGCGCAAACCCCGGTTCCCCTGGCGGCGCTCGACGCGCTCGCCGCCGCCCTGAAATCCGCGCGCTTCGGGGTCGCGGTCTGGACGGCGGAATGTCTCGGGGCGCTCGAAATCGAGATGCTCCACGGCCTCATCCGCGAGCTCAACGAAACCACGCGATTCTCGACGCTCCCACTTCCTGCGCCGGACAATGGCCTGGGCGCGCTCGCCGCTTGCGGGTGGATGACCGGCTTCCCGATGCGGACCGGGTTTGGCCCTGGCGGACCGATCCATGACCCGTGGCGGTTCGACGCCGAGCGCCTCGTCGCGTCGGGAGAAACGGACTGCGTGTTGTGGATCTCCGCCTTCGGCGCGGCGCCGCCCACATGGGCCGGAGCGGCCAAGGTCATTGCCTTGTGCGGGCGAACGGCGGAGTTCGCCAGGGCGCCGGAAGTGCGGATCGCGATCGGGCGCCCTGGCGTCGATCACGACGCGGTCATGCACCTCGCCGACGCGGGGACGCTGGGCGCCGTGAAAGCCTCCGCGCGGAGCGCGACGCCGAGCGCCGCGGAAGCGATCGAGCGCATCGGCGCCTGCCTTGAAGAAGCGAACGCTTCATCATGCTGACCCGCATCACAGGCGCGCGCATCGTCGATCCCATGAGCCGGCGCGACGAGATCGGCGATCTGTGGATCCGCGGCGACCGGATCGTGGCGGCCCCCCAGGACGCGCGCGCGGACGAAACGGTCGACGCGACCGGACTCATCGCGATGGCCGGCGGCATCGACATCCATTCGCATATCGCGGGCGCCAACGTGAACACCGCCCGCCTGATGCTGCCCGAACAGCATCGCGCCCATGCGCGCCGCCCCTCCTCGACGCCGCTGTCTCAAGTCGGGTGGACGACGTTCGAGACCGGGCGGCTCTACGCCGAGATGGGCTTCACCACCGTGGTCGAGCCGGCGATCTCGCCGCATCACGCCCTGCACGCGCATCTCGAACTGGCCGACACGCCGATCATCGACAAGGCGATCCTGACCATTCTCGGCAATGACGATTTCACGCTCGGCCTCATGCGCTCTGGCGACGGCGCAAGCGCGATCCGCGATCACGTCGCCTGGACATTGCAGGCGACGCGGGCGCTCGGGATCAAGGTCGTCAACCCCGGCGGCGTGGCGGCGTTCAAGGACAACATCCGCAGCTTTTCCCTTGACGACGTGGTTCCCCATTACGGCGTGACGAGCCGGGCGATCGTGAAAGCGCTGCAGAAGGCGGTCCACGAGGCCGGCGTTCCGCATCCGCTGCACCTTCACTGCAACAATCTCGGCCTGCCGGGAAACTTCGAGACCGCGCTCGCGACCATCGCCGCGGCGGAGGATTTGCCGCTGCACCTCGCGCATCTTCAGTTCTACGCCTACGGCAAGGAGGGACCGCAGGGCTTTTCCTCCGCCGCGCCTCAGATCGCCGAGGCGGTCAACGCCGCAAAGACCGTCACCATCGACGTGGGCCAGGCGATGTTCGGGCAGACGGTGACGATCTCGTCCGACGTGCTCAGGCAATTCTCCGCCCGCGGCCAGGCGCGGCCGAGGAAATACGCCATCATCGACGGCGATTCGAACGGCGGCGGAATGGTGCCTTACGAATATCGCGCCGGGAGCTTCCACAACGCGGTGCAGTTCGCGGCAGGCCTCGAGCTGTTCCTCCTGATCGACGATCCGTGGCGGGTGTTCTTCACCACCGATCACCCGAATGGCGCGCCGTTCACCGCCTATCCCGATCTGTTCGCGCTTCTGATGAGCAGGGACGTGCGAGCCGAGTGGCTGTCCCGCCTGCCGGCGGAGGCGCTGGCGGTGACGACGCTGCCGTCGCTGACCCGCGAATACACCCTGACCGAAATCGCCACGATGACCCGCGCGGCGGCGGCCAAACTGCTCGGCCTCTCCGATCGCGGTCATCTCGGCGCCGGCGCGCGCGCCGATGTCGCGCTCTATCGTCCGGGCAAGGACATCGCCCAAATGTTCCGCGCGGCGGCGCGCGTCTACAAGGACGGCGAGCTCGTCGTGCGCGACGGCGAGGTCACGCACGCCCGGTATGGCCGGGCCCTATGCCTGACGCCGACTGTCGAGGCCTCGATGCGGCGCCGCATGAGCGAATATTACGATGAGCGTTACGGCCTGCCGGCCGATTGTCTGCGCGTGCCCGAGAGCGCAATCGGGCGGCCGCAACCTTTCGAGACCATCGCATGCGCGCGCTGAACGCCAACGGCGTCGCCATCGACGACACGTTCGCGGAAGCCTTCGACATGCGCGCGACCGCGATTGTCATCACCGCGCCGACGGCGCGTTGGGCCCGGCAGGCGGCGCAGACGATGACGGGCTTCGCCACCTCGGTCATCGCCTGCGGCTGCGAGGCGGCGGTCGAGAGCGCGCTCTTAGCCCGCGAGACGCCGGACGGGCGCCCCGGCGTGCGGGTGCTGATGTTCGCCGTCTCGACCGCGGAACTGCAGAAGCAGCTGCAGAATCGCGTCGGTCAATGCGTGCTCACGAGCCCGGGCTCGGCGTGCTACGCGGGGCTCGACGCGGGCGACGACAGGCTCAAGCTCGGCGATGCGATCCGTTTCTTCGGCGACGGCTGGCAGATCGCCAAGCGCCTCGGCGCCCGCCGGTACTGGCGGGTGCCGGTGATGGATGGCGAGTTCGTCTGCGAATCGACGACCTGGCTCACCAAGAAGGCCGTCGGCGGCGGCAATCTCATCGTCATGGGGGAGAGCCCGGCGAAGACGCTTCGCGCGACCGAGGCGGCGGTGACGGCGATGCGCGAGGTCGCCGACGTCATCATGCCGTTTCCGGGCGGGATCGCCCGTTCGGGCTCGAAGGTCGGCTCGAAATACAAGGGCGCGAGCGCTTCCACCAATGACCGCTATTGCCCCACTCTCAAGGGCGCGGTGGACAGCGCTCTCGACCCTGAAATCGCCTCGGTGCTGGAAATCGTCATCGACGGCCTGACCAGCGAGGCGGTCGCGGAAGCGATGCGGGCGGGGCTCGCCGCAATCGTCGAGATGGGGCCTGAGAAGGGCGCCTCGCGCGTCGGCGCCGGCAACTACGGCGGCAAGCTCGGCCGGCATCACTACCATCTCAAGGATCTCCTCCATTGAGCGCGATGCGCTTCTCGCTGCGCGAGCCTCCTGCCCAGCGGCTCGATCTCTCGCCGCTCGTCCCGCAGACTCTCGCCGGCAAGACGGTCGCGGAGATCGAGCGGATCGAATTGGGAACGACGCGCGCCCGCGTCACGGCGGGAGACGTGTTCCGCATCCGCAAGGGCGATCCGGCCGCGATTCTCATCGAAGGCGGCAGCGCGCGGTTCGATCGCGTCGGCCTCGGGCTGGCCGGGGGCTCGATCATCGTCGAAGGGGAGGCCGGCGTCCAGGCGGGGCGCCTGATGTCGGGCGGGCGCCTGACCATTGACGGCGCCGCCGGCCCGTTCGCGGGTTCGGGAATGAAGGGCGGGACGCTTGCCATCGAAGGCGATGCGGGCGAGCGGCTCGGAGGTCCGCTCAGCGGCGAGACAACCGGCATGAGCGGCGGCCTCATCCATGTGCGCGGCGGCGCGGGCGAGCGCGCCGGCGACAGGCTGCGGCGCGGAATCATTCTCATCGAGGGCCGCGCGGGCGCCTACGCTGGGAGCCGGATGATCGCGGGCACGCTCGCGATCGGCGGCGAAGCCGGGGAATTGCCGGGCTATCTGATGGGGCGCGGCACGATCCTCATCGGCCGGGGCGCGGCGCTTCTCTCGCCGACCTTCGCCGATTGCGGCGAGCATGATCTGGTCGCCTCGCGGCTTCTGGCGGCTTATGTCGCCGAGGCCAGCGCGAAGCTGGCGCGGCTGTTCCGCCGGCCGCTCAGGCGTCTCGCGGGAGACATGGCCGCGCTCGGCAAGGGCGAGATCCTGCTGCCGCAGCCTTAATCTGCGCCGCGCCTTGCGCTTACCGCCGCGACCGCTATCCTTCGCCCGGCTGGTCGCGCGCGATTTGGAAGGAAACTGGCATGACCGCCGCCGTCTTCTCGCCGGAGCAAGGCTCCGCATGGTCCTCGACGGATCGCGCGCCTCTCTTGCGCTGGCTCATCTTTACCGGCGTGACCGTTTTTGCGGCGGTGCTGTTGTGGCGCTATGGCCTCATCCGCCTGATGGTGGAGTCGGACCGCACCTATCTCTCTTCGGTGATCGCCCTGATTTATGTGGGCGCTTCGTTGCATTGCCTTTGGCGCACGATCGCCGTCTCGCGCGAAGGCGATGCGGGGCGGCGGACGGCGGCCCTCATCGAGCGGGGCGGCGCCGGCGCCGCCGATCTTGAATCGTCCGCGGCTCTGCCCGATGGAATCGTTGCTGAGCATATTCGCAACCTCGCCCTGAAGGCGCGCACCCAGGGGCGAGGGCGGCTCGACCAGACGCTCCTCCTGCGCTCGCTCGCCGATCGCCTGCGCGGCACCAACGGCTTCGGCTCGTTCGCCAGCGACACGGTGATGAAGCTCGGTCTGCTCGGCACCATCATCGGCTTCATCATCATGCTGGCGCCGATCGCCGGCCTCGATGTCAGCGACAAGTCGACGATGAAATCGTCGATGGGCCTGATGAGCGAGGGCATGGCGGTGGCGATGTATGCGACGCTGGCGGGCCTCGTCGGCTCGATCCTGTTACGAATCCAGTACTATATGCTCGACGCCGCGACCGCGAAGGTGTTCTCGCGCGCGGTTACGCTGACCGAGACGCGCGTCGTGCCGGCGCTCGAGCGCGCCCACGATCCCGGGCCTGGCGCATGATCGATGATTTCGGCCTCTATCCGCGCGAGGAGCCGTTCGACCCCTTCAGCGTCATGCTGTTCAAGGCGCTGCAGGTGGTGGCGTTCCTCTTCTTTCTCGCGCTGCTCGCGATTTCGCCCGAGGCCAAAGACGGCAAGATTGACTCGAAGGCCGAATTCATCATCACTATGGATTGGCCGGACAACCATCCCGACGATCTCGACCTGTTTGTGCAGGACCCCGCCGGCAACATCGCCTGGTACCGTAACCGCGAAGCCGGCTTCATGGTGCTCGACCGCGACGACCGCGGCGGGGCCAACGATTTCATCGTGGTCAACAGCAAGAAGATCACCTCGCCGATTCGCGAGGAGATCGTCACCATCCGCGGCCTGCTCGCCGGCGAATACACGGTCAACGTCAGCCATTTCCTGGCGACGACCGGCCAGCCAGTGCCGGCGACGGTCAAGGTGCAGAAGCTCAATCCGACCGCGCAGATGATCTTTGACGATTCGGTCTTCGTCGATCACACCGGCGACGAGAAGACCGCCGTGCGCTTCACGCTCGACGGCGCCGGCAAAGTGATCGACGTCACCCGGCGGCCGAAGTCGCTGATGGAGACCTTTCGCAACGTGCGCCAGAATGGCGCCGACCTCGACCCGAAAACCGGCTACGTGAAGCAGCCTGCGATGAGCCTCGCATCCGACATCGTCTGGCTCTCGATCGCGTACGCGCTGCTCGGCGTGCTGCTGCTGGTCATCTGCGTCTTCGCGAGGATTCCCTGGCCAGTGAAGGCTGGCCTCGTCGTGCTGACCAGCTCTTTCTACGTGATCGGCTTCTTTGCCGCCCGCGGGCTGCTCGGCTGGTCATCGCCCGATCCGCTGCCCGCGAAATTCAAGCTCCTGGACGCCCGGATCATCGAGCCTCACTCGCTCGACAGCGAACCTGACGGCGTCATCCATCTGTGGGTCGAGGCGCTGGACGACGACAATTTCCCGAGCGGCGTTCCGCGCGCCTACCGTCTGCCCTATAACGTCCATCTCGCGGAAAGGACGGAAGCCGCGGTCAAGGCGAGCGCCGAGGGCAAGCCCCAGGGCGGCCGCACCGCGGACTTCGGCAACGGCGAGGGCGGCTCGGCGCAGGCGACGGCCCGCGAGGTCACGCCTTCGGTCATCACCACGACAGGCGGCGGCGATCCGTCGGCCGGCGGCCCGCTCGACCCTCAGTCCGCGCATGGGGTGCAGCAGACCGTCAATTTCACGCCCCTCCCCCCGCCGCGTATGCCCCCCAAGGACCCGCGATAGCGGCGCCTTTCTTGGGTCACTGGCGGCGGGCGCGATCGAGGTTCACCGCCTTCGCGAGCAAGGGGACGCTGGCAGCGTCGATCCGCGCGGAATTGACGTCCAGCCCCGACGTGTCCGCGCCTTGAAGATTGGCGCCCCGGAGATCGGCCCCGCTTGCGTCCGCTTCCCGAACACTCGCTCCTTCGAGGTTAGCGCCGTCAAGCTTGGCGAAACGCAAGTCGGCGCGGGCGAGATTGGCCCGTGCGAAATCCGCGCGGCTGAGATCGGTGGACTTGAACGTGGCTCGCATGAGGCCCATCGACTGGTTCTTCTCGTCGGCGCTGCAATCGGCGTCCTCGAATCGGGCGCCGACCAGGTGCGCGCCGGTAAGATCGGCGGTAACCCGCGCGCCGGTGAGATTGGCGCCGTCCAGCCGCGCGCCGGCCATCTGGGTTGCGAACAGGCTCGCCTTGACGAGGCTCGCTCCCGTAAGATCGACATCGAGCGCCCATGCCTGGTCCAGCTTCGCCCCGTCAAGCTTGGCGTGCGACAGGTTCGCGTGGTTGAGCCGCGCCGCGCGGAAGTTTGCGTTGGTGAAATCGAGGCCGGACAGATCGAGCCCGGAAAGCCGCTTGCCGCCGAAATCCGCTCCTCGCCCCGGTGGCACCACATGAAGCGCGGCTTCCACCTGAGCGCGCGTCATCTCGGCCTTCGTCATGTCGGGCGAGGTGAGGTCGAGGCCACGCATGGCCTCCTGCGCCTGCGCGACAGCGCCCCAGACCGGCGCGGCCGCAAGCACAAGCGCAAGCACGCCCTGCGTCAGCCTCATGGCGCGCCTCCCCTGCGTCGGTCCGCGACAGGCATGGCGCTCATCGTTGCGCGGACCTTGCGCCTGTCGGCTAGGTCTTCTCGTCGCCGGGATAGGCGCACCGCCATTGGGTCACGCGTTTCCCCGGATGCTCACCAGCCCATTGCGCGATATAGGGCGGCGCCTGCATCATGCATTGCATCACCGTCTCCTGCGCGACGAATCCGAGCCGCTGCTCCTCGCACTGGCTCGGCGCGCTCAGCGCGCACACCGTCAGAATGAGCTCCATCATCGCCCACCTGCCTTCGAGCGGACTTGTTCTGCCCTTGATCGGGAAAGCATCGCATTTTGCATCGCGCGCCGCAACATTGCGATTCGATGCGCGCGCGTGCGGCGGCTGACAAAATGTGCGAAGTTCCGCGATGTTCCGACACCCTCGTTGAAGCGGCGACCGCGTATGGAAAAGAGGCGCTCGAGTTGAAAGGCGTTCAGGTCACCGCTGCGGCGCGCCTGCATCTGGGCTTTCTCGATCTCGCTGGAACTCTTGGCCGGCGGTTCGGGTCGATCGGCCTCGCCATCGACGCCTTCGGGACCTGCGTTCAGCTTCGCGAGGCGCGAGAGCTTGAAGTTCTGGGCCAGGAGCGCGAGCGCAGCCTGCGCGTGGCGCGCCGCGTCTGCGAGAGCCTTGGCCTCGACGCCCGCGGACAGGTGATCGTCTCGAACGCGATTCCCCCGCATGCCGGACTTGGCTCCGGGACTCAGCTGGCGCTGGCGATCGCCGCGGCGTTCCGCCGCCTCGAGGGGCTGGCGCTCAATTCGCGCGAGGACGCGCGCCTGCTCGACCGGGGCGCGCGTTCAGGCGTGGGCGTCGCCCTGTTCGAGCGCGGCGGTCTCGCGGTCGACGCGGGCCGGGGAGCGAAGACCGAGGTTCCGCCTGTGATCGCGCACATGAGCTTCCCCCGGGATTGGCGCGTTCTCCTGATCCTCGACCCGCGCGTCGAGGGCGCCCATGGCGAAGCGGAAACCCGGGCGTTCGCCCGCCTGCCGTCTTTTCCGGCGAGCGCGGCGAGCGAAATCTGCCGCCGCGCGCTCATGCAGGTCCTTCCAGGCGCCGCCGAACACGATTTCGAGGCTTTCGGGAACGGCGTCGCCTCCATTCAGGACATCGTCGGCGATCATTTCGCTCAGGCCCAGGGCGGCGGGCGCTTCCTGAGCGCCGCGGTCGGCCGGGCCGCGGCGCGACTGAAGGCGCTCGGCGCGCGCGGGATCGGCCAGAGCTCCTGGGGACCGACCGGCTTCGCCTTCGCGTCCGACCCGACCCATGCGGAATTCATTGCTCGCGAGGCGCGCCCCGAATGCGAACCGGGGATCGAAATCAGGATCTGCAAGGCGCGCGAGCGCGGCGCCGAGATCCGCGAGGAGGAAGGCGTCTCGGTCCAGTGACCGCTCAGGAGGACAGATGGCCAAGAACATCCTGCACATGATGACGCCGCTCGCGCACATGAGCCCGTTCGACGTCAACATGGCGCTCGACGCCGGCTTCGACGCGACCGCTTCCTACACCCATGTCACGCTCGACCAGATCACCGACCTCGTCCAGGACGCGATGTTCTCGCGCTCGCCGCGGGACGCTGCGCGGACGGGCGTGTTCATTGGCGGCAAGGATGCGCTCCTTGCGCTCGACATGCTCGACGCCGCAGGCAAGGCGTTGTTCAAGCCGTTCGAGATCTCGCTGTTCGCCGACCCTGCCGGCTCGTTCACCACTGCCGCCGCGATGATCGCGGTGGTGGAAAAGACGCTGCGCGACAAGAAGAACCGCGCGCTTCGCGGCCTCGCCGTTTCGGTGTTCGGCGCGACTGGCGTGGTGGGAACCGCCTCGGCCGTGATCGCCGCGCTCGAGGGGGCGTCCGTCACCCTGGTCGGCCGCGAGGGAACCGAGCGCACCGCGCGCCACGCCGCCGAGGTCAATCGCAGGTTCGGCGTCAGCCTTGCCGTCGCCGACGGCTCGACGCCCGAGGCGAAGGCGGCGATCCTCGCGCGCACGGAAGTCGTTCTGGCCGCGGCGAAGGCGGGCGCGCGGGTGCTCGACGCCGCGGAGATCGCCGGCGCGGCGAAATTGCTGATCGCAGCCGACGTCAACGCGGTGCCGCCGTCGGGCGTCGAGGGGGTGGACGCGCACGCCAACGGCGCGCCGCTCGGCGAGCGCGGCGCGCTCGGAATTGGAGCGCTCGCGATCGGCAACGTCAAGTACCGGACCGAGTCGGGCCTGTTCAGGCAGATGACCGAGAGCAAGACCCCGCTTCGGCTCGATTTCCGTCAGGCGTTCGAACTCGCCCGCTCGCTCGCGTAAGGAGCGCCCGCGGCTTGCCGGCGCGAATCACGAAACGTGCGCGAATGCGCCGCGTGCAGCGCAAGCCGTCAGCCGCGCCGCGCCGCTTCGATCGCGGCCACGTCGATTTTCCTCATCTTCATCATCGCATCGAAAGCGCGTTTTGCTTCCGCGCCGCCGGCGGCCAGCGCCTCGGTCAACACGCGGGGCGTGATTTGCCAGGAGACGCCCCATCTGTCCTTGCACCAGCCGCACGCGCTTTCCTGGCCGCCATTGCCGACGATGGCGTTCCAGTAGCGGTCGGTCTCCTCCTGATTATCCGTGGCGATCTGAAACGAGAAGGCTTCGTTATGCCTGAAGGCGGGCCCGCCATTGATGCCGAGACAGGGGACGCCCGCCACGGTGAATTCAACCGTCAGCACGTCGCCCGCCTTGCCGGACGGGTAGTCGCCGGGAGCGTGATGAACGGCCCCCACCGAGCTCAAAGGAAAAGTCTCGGCGTAGAAGCGGGCCGCGGCCTCGGCGTCCTTGTCGTACCATAGGCAGATGGTGTTCTTGGCGATCGCCACGGCTTGTCCTTTCGTTTCTGAACTCAAATGCGGTCCTTTAGTCCCACCCGCTCGGGGCGGCCGCGATCGGGCGGAAGCCGGCGCGGCCTCAAGCCCGCGCGCTCTCTACGCAGGCGAGCGGCGCGTGCGCTCTACGCGCCCCGGTCGACGGCGCCCGCGGGGCGCGCGTCAGCCGGGGCCGAGCCGCGCTCCCGGCGGATTTCGACGCCGACCTCGCCCTCGATCACGTCGAGCTTGCGGATCGAGACGCGCACGCTGCGCACGCGCGCATGCTGCAACAGGATCGCGGCGACCTCTTCGGCCAGGGTCTCGACAAAATCGACATGGCCGCGCCCGACCACGAGCCGGATCGCGTCGAGAATGAGGTCGTAGGAGAAGATCGACCGCATGTCGCCGCCATGCGCGCCAGCGCGCGGCGCCAGGGCCTCGACGTCGAACACGACCCGCTGACGGATGGCGCGCTCGTAGTCATAGGCGCCGATCGCGGCGGAGACGACGAAGTCGCGCACGAACACGCGATCGAGCTCGCCGTCCTGGTCGCGCCCGCCAATGATCCCGCGGGCGAGCAGTCGCCAGTCGATCTTCGGCGAAGCGTCGGGGACCGGCCGCACCCGCGGGATCAGATCGCGGATGAGAGCGACGGCGGCGGGATCGATCGCGCCTCGCCGGTCGTGGGCGTGACAAAGAGCGCCCCGGAATCCAAGGACGTCCGGACGCACGAGCAGGAGCCGCGGGACGTCGGGGGCCTCGAGCGAGCCCGCCAGCCCGCTCATCAGGCCCTGCGCCCTGGCCTCGGCGCAGAACTGGCCAAGCCGCACGACATCGAGGTGCGCGATGAGGCGGCCTTTGCTCTTGTCGCGGGTGTCGAGCATCGCCCCCTTGAACCCGAGCGCCGAGAGCCGGGCGAGGAGGCCAAAGTCAGGCTCCTCGTCGGCGAACATCATGCCGACAAGGCCGACCTCGCGCGCAAGCCCGCTCAGGGAGGAGCCGAGCCGGTCGAGCGCCGGCCCATCCACGGCGAGCTTGACATAATCGACGCCCATCGCGGCGAGCGCCCGGGCGGCGGCGATGGCCGCGTCCTCGCCGTAAGGCGGATCGCCGAGCGCCGCGCTCGTCTCGGTCCGTCCAGCGACGGCCGCAACCGCCTCGCGCGCGGCGTCGAGCGGGACGGCGCCGAGCGCCCCCCGCCGGGCGTCCTTCAGATCGACGACGTCGGCGCCGAGCTGCGCGACAACTTCGGCCTCGGCCGCGCCGGAGACGCTGGCGAGCATGCGCGTCATCGCGCCGCGTCCCGATTCACGCAATCGCCAAGAGCGCCGCCGCGCGTTTTCTGAGGCTGAACGAGGTCAAGAGCGACAGCGCCCATGAGGTTCGGCGGCTTGATTGGCCGCCGCCGCAATCCTATCTTGCGCGTGAGAGGAAACGCAAATGCATGGTTCGATCCGCGCCGGCCTCGCGATCGCGATGGCGGCGCTCCTTGGGCCGCAGGCGGTCGCTCAGACCGGCGCCAAGCTCGATCCGGATTGGCCCTGCCAGCAGATCAAGACCCCGACCTTTTCGCTCGCCGCGATCTGGGCCGGGCCTGAGCTCGATCTGAACTCCCAGAGCTGGCGCAACGAGCCCGACGTCGCCGACCTCAAGGCGCAAATGGCTCAGCGCCGCGTTCCCATCGCCGACGTCGAGAAGGCGATCGCGGATTTCAAGGCGAAGGCCGGCCCCGACGGAGACGCCAAGCTGTTGCGCGCCTTCGCTGCGGCGTTCGACGATTTGTCGCGGCAGCGCTCCCAGGTCATCGACGGCCTCGATCGGCTCGGCCGCAGGCAGAATACGCTCGCCGATCGCATTCGTGCGGAGAACGAGGTGGTCGAAAAGGCGCCGGACCAGAACACCGACAGCGCGGCGCCGCCTGGCGCTGGCGCTCAGGGCAAGCTGCTCTGGGACATCCGCATCTACGATGATCGCCGCCAGACCGCTTCGTATGTCTGCGAGGTGCCGACGTTGATCGAGCAGCGCATCGGAGAGATCGCCCGCGCGGTGCAAAGCGCTTTGTAGCGCGCCCGGCTTTTCGGTGCGCTCAGGTGGCTGCGCTCCATGGCCCGTCGGTGGACGGGCCTCCCTCCTGACGCCCTTTGGGAAGCGCAACAGCGCGCGGTCAGCGACCGCGCCTACAGGGCGCCGCCGCGCTCAGGGCGGGATCGGCTTGTTGTTCTCGTCGAGCAGCGGGACGCCGTAGGAGCGCAGGATCGTTTGAATCTCGCCCTGATTGTCGGAGATCAGCTTGTTGAGCGCGCGCTTCCAGTTCTGATCGGAATGCCTGACCCCCATGACGATCCGGAAGACCATGGGGAGGCGGCCGGGCTCCTTCACCAGCGGAACCACCGCGGGCGGGGTCTTGGCCTTCATCGCGTAATAGCCGGCGAGCGGACCCCACAGCAGCGCGACGTCGATGTCGCCCCGCTCGAGATCGTCCATCATCTGGTGCGATGGGGAATCGTAGCGGGTGTCGACGACCAACTGATAGGACTTGATCCGCCCGAGCAGTCCGTATTCGGCGAGAATGCTCACTGGCGGAGTGCCCGCGACGACGCCGATCCGCGCCTTTTTCAGACGCGGATCGTTCAGCGCTGTCAGGTCCTTCAGCGGGCCGTCCGCGCGATAGGCGGCCACGTAGCTCGTCCGGTAATAGGGACTGGTCGGCTGGACCATGTCGTCGCCCTGGGCGATCCCCAGAACGACGTCGCAGCGGTGCGCGTTCAGCGTGTTGCGAATGAAGCCGGTGGCGTCCGGATAGAAGGTGTAGGCGACCGACTTGCCAAGCTTGCGGGCGAAAAGCTCCGCGATCTTGTTTTCGAAACCCTCGCCGGCCTCGTTGGAGAAGGGAAGATCGCGCGGATCGGCGCAGGCGCGAAAGACGTGCGGATCCACGAGTTCGATGGCGCCTTGCGCATCCTGCGCGCGGCTCCCGCCGTGGGGGAAGAGGCACCCGAGGCCAGCCACAACCAGGGCGAGAAGGCCTCCCTTGGCCGATCGGCGCAGGCCCGCGCCGCTCGAATGTTCATTCATCAACCGGGGCCCATGCATTTGTCTTCCGCCGCAGCGAAGGCTGGAGGCTTGGGAGCATGCTTGTCAGGCCGTCCGCGCCCAACCGCTCCCGTGGAGCGCGCGCGCAGATAGACATAAATGTCATTGACGTAGCACATCACGTTCTTGTTGTCGGCGAAAGCCGGCATGACCAGCTCCTTGCCGGCGCCAAGATCCTGCTTGCCGCTGACGACGGTTCCGAAAAATTCCGCATAGCCCATCGTCTTCAACGAATCAGCAAGCGCCGGCGCATAGCTCGATCCCGCGCCGTCGGGGCCATGACAGACGATACATGCGGCATTATAACGGCGAAAACCTGAAAAGGTGTTCCAGTCGACGGTTCCGTCCGCGTCGACCTTGTAGGTCGGATCGCCGTTCTTGTCATGCCACATACCTTGTTCGTCCTGCTTGACCGCGGCGGGGTCGCCCGGCGGGTCGGCGCGGGCGACGAGCGGCGCGGCGAAAGCAAGCGCGAACGCGAAGCTGAGCATCAGTTTGGAAGTTGTCACGTTTGTTTCTCAGACAATCGGCGGCAAAAAAAGGTCCGGCGCGTGCTTTGCGCGCATGCGCCGGACCCGCTATCCCCGTGGAGTCAGTCTGTCGATCAATCGGTCGGCAGCGCGAACACGGTAAGCGTGCCGCCGAGCGAGGTGTAGTTCGAGAGCGCCGCGTAGCCGCCGACCGCGCCCAGACCATCGGTCGGCTTGGTCAGGCCGGCCGCAAGGCCGATGCCCGCCCAACCGCCGACGCCCGACAGGATCGCCACATACTGGCGACCGCCGTGCTCGTAGGTCATGACGTTGCCGATGATGCCCGACGGAGTCTTGAACTTGTAAAGCTCCTTGCCGGTCTTGGCGTCGACCGCCTTGAGATAGCCTTCCAGCGTGCCATAGAAGACGACGCCGCCGGCAGTGGCCAGAGCGCCCGACCAGACCGAGAACTGCTCGGGATCCGACCACACGATCTTGCCGGTCTTGCCGTCCCAGGCGATGAAGTTGCCCATGTTGCTGTCGCCCGCGGGCGGATACATCGACAACGTCGCGCCGACAAAGGGCTGACCCGCGGTGTAGCTCACCTTGAACGGCTCGTAATCCATGCAGACGTGGTTGGTCGGCACGTAAAAGAGCTGGGTCTCCGGCGAATAGGCCGCCGGCTGTTCATCCTTGGAGCCCAACGCCGCCGGGCAGATGCCCTTGTGGTTGACATCCGCCGTTTCGGTCGACATCGCCGGGACGCGGATCGGCCGTCCATAGTCCGGCGAAGCCTTGTCCATGTTGATGCCGGTGGCCCAGTTCACCTTCGGATCGAACTTTTCGGCGACCAGGAGCTCGCCGGTGGCGCGATCGAGCGTGTAGCCGAAACCGTTGCGATCGAAATGGGTGAGCAGGCTGCGGTCCTTGCCGTCGATCTTCTGGTCGGTGAGGATCATCTCGTTGACGCCGTCATAGTCCCATTCGTCGTGGGGCGTCATCTGGTAGACCCACTTGACCTTGCCGGTATCGACGTCGCGCGCCCAGATGGTCATCGACCACTTGTTGTCGCCAGGCCGCTGTGACGGGTTCCAGGTCGAAGGATTCCCGGAGCCGTAGTACATCAGATTGAGCTTCGGATCGAAGGAGTACCATCCCCAGGTGTCGCCGCCGCCGATCTTCCACTGATCGCCTTGCCAGGTCTTGGTCGAGGAGTTCCGGTCCGACCGGCTTGCCGAGGCTGGTGGTCTTCTCGGGGTCGATCAGGGTGTCGGAATCCGGGCCTTCGGAATAGCCCCGCCAGGCCAGCTTGCCGTCCTTGATGTCGTAGGCGCTGACCCATCCGCGAACGCCGAACTCGCCGCCGGACACGCCGATGAACACCTTGTCCTTGAACACGAACGGCGCGTCGGTGCCGGTCTCGCCCTTCGAGGGATCGCCGTCCTTGACCGACCAGTCGACCTTGCCGGTCTTGGCGTCAAGCGCAACGAGGGTGGTGTCCGCCTGATGGAGGAAGATCTTGCCGTCGGCGTAGGACAAGCCCCGGTTGACCGTGTCGCAGCACATCACCGGGATGACGTTGGGATCCTGCTTGGGCTCGTACTTCCAAAGGATCTTGCCGTCGTTGTTGAGGTCGAGCGCAAAGACGGTGTTGGGGAACGGAGCGTGGAGATACATCACGTCGCCGATAACTAGCGGCGCGCCCTCGTGTCCGCGCAAGACGCCGGTCGAGAAAGTCCAGGCCGGAGCGAGCTTGTGGACGTTCTCGGTGTTGATCTGTTTGAGCTCTGAATACCGCGTATTGGCGAAATCTCCGGCGGGCATCACCCATTGATTCGGGTCGGCCGCCATTTTCGCAAGTTCGTCATTGGCGACGGCGTACCCGGCTGTGAACAAGGCCGCGGCGCCGAAGCAGCTGGCAAGCAGAAGTTTGCGCATTCTTTCCTCCCGGTTAGATGTCTGGCAAAGCGAACCGCGGTAGGCCGAAGGGTCGTTGCACCGACAGTCTCAGTTGGGACGGCGCCGGCAGCGTGTCACGACAAGGGCGAAACGAGCGCTCAAGGCTCGCGGGACTCTCGCCTTGCCTCCGAAAGTGCGCCAGGGCTCCCGTTCCCCGACGCTCGTGCAGCCGAAACCATCCCGAGAATATGCCGACAGAATCCCGAGCGCAAGAGGAAACCTGGACGGTTGGTGTCATTGCGTCCTGGGCAGTATGTCGAACTTCCAGAATCTTGAAGTGGCATTCCGTCTATATTGCCCTTCGGCTATGGACTTTCTTGCCCCCTGCCGAGCCGCTGGAGGCTCGCAACCGATCAGAAGCAGCGCACTTCCCCTTCGGCCTGAGCGCGCCTCAGCCGGGCGAGGGCGTCGCGCGCGACGGTTGTGCCGCGGAACATCGAGCCGATCTGTCCGGTCGCCTGGTCCATCGACGCCACCGTGGACGCGGCCACGTAGGCGTCATACGGAAGCAGAGAGGCGATGACGTCGATCGAGCACGAGCATTGCTCGAGCGCCGCCGGCGTATCGCCGTTCACCTTCATGCAGGCGAAGACATAGTCGGCGCGCGCCGGGGTCGGGTAGTCGTTGACCGCCGCCGGCCCGGCCATGACGGCGGGGACGCCGGCGAGATAGGCGCCGGCCAAATATAGCGCCACGCTGGTCAAGCGCATGATCGGCCCTCCCTGGCCTTCCCCGCGCGCGCCCGCCCCGCGCCAAGCAATGCCACCGCGACCGCCGGCGCGCAATGCGAGGCTTCCGGGGGGCCCTCGATCAGCGCGGAAAATCCGACGCAAGGGCGCCGCAGGCGGCGCGCGACCTCCGCCGCCATCCCTTCTCCGACGCCCGCCGCGACCACCGGCGCATCGCCCGCCACATCGTTGCGCGACAGGCGCAGCGAGGCGGCGTCCGCGATCTGGCGGATCTGCGCCTCCGCGAGAAAGGCGGCAAGCCCATTCCATTCCGAATCCGCGGCCTCTTCCGCCTCGCGCCCGATCATCCGCGCCAGCCGCGCTCGCGAAGCCTCGACCGTCTTCTCCCGGCTGTCCGCGGTCGCCATCTTGTCGGCGCCGTCGGGCAAGTCGCCGAGAATGCGATGAACGTCGGCGGAGCTGGCGAAATATTCGTTCATGAGCGGCGTCCAGGCGCCGCGGAACGGCGCCCGATCGGCGAGCGCCATGACGAAGCTGCGCGTCATTCCGGTATAGACGAGTTCGCCCGCGGCGAGCCGTTCGGCGTCGGTGTAGCCGGCCGCCGCGACCCGCCCGGCGGCGATCGGAATGAGATCGGCGGTCGTCGAGCCGATGTCGATCATGAGCGCGTCCGGCGCCCGGAGCGCGACGAGCGCAGCGGTCGCATGCCAATTGGCCGAGGCGATGTCAGCGGCGTGGGCCGCGGCTTCGCCAAGCGCGACAAATCCGGCGCGGCCGGCGTAGAGGCCCGGCGCCGCGGGCGCGAGGCTCTTCGCCGCGATCGCGGCGAGACCCACAACCCCTTCCCGGCGCGAGGGAAAGGCGTCGCACAATTCGCCCGTCATGGTGATCGCGTGACGATCGGCCGCGCCGAGCTCCGCGCCGATGGCCGCGAACGCCGCCTTGAGGCTCTCCAGTCCCAGCCACAGCGGCGTCGCCGCCTGAACCACCGCCTCGACCCGCCCGCTCTTCACCCGCGCGGCCTTCAGATGCGCTCCGCCGATGTCCCAGCCGATGACGACGCTCACTCATCCTCCCAAATCCCGGGGCGACGATTTGCACCAAACCCGCGGACCGGCGCGGCGAAACGCGCGGGACTTGATATAACGCCCTTATGCGACGACGCGGCAACTCTCAAGCAGCGATTGGATGCGATCCGGATTCCTCCGTCCGCATGCCTCGCAGGGCCGCGCCGAGCGCGGCGGCTCGAAGAAGGATCCGGTTGTCGGCGACGGCCGCGCGCGTCTCGGGCCGGGAGCCGGTTCCGGGATACGTCCCGCGCGGCGTCATGAAACTGGCCGTCGTGAAACTGGGCGGCAGTCACGCGACCGGCCCGCACCTCAAGGACTGGCTGAACGCGATCGCGTCCGAGGCGGGCTCGATCGCCATCGTGCCAGGCGGCGGCCCCTTTGCGCAGGCGGTGCGGGAAGCGCAGGCCCCGATCGGCTATGACGACCGCGCCGCGCATGTCATGGCGCTGATGGCGATGGCCCAGTTCGGCCTGGCGCTCGCGAGCCTCAATCCCGCGCTCGAACTGACGGCGTCGCGTTCCGCGATCCGTCGCGCGCTGAAGGCGGGCAGGGTTCCCGTGTGGTCGCCCGAAGCCATGGCGCGCGCCGCCCGGCTTCCGGAAAGCTGGGACCTGACTTCCGACAGCCTCGCCGCCTGGCTCGCGGGCGCGCTCGGCGCAAGCCGTCTCGTGCTCGTCAAACATGGCCGCTTCGACGCCCCGTCCGTCGGCGCCCGCGACCTCGCCGCGCGCGGAATTGTCGATCCCCTTTTTCCGCGCTATCTTGAGGCGAGCGGCGTTCGCGCCTGTCTCGCGGGGCCCGCTGACAGTTCAAGGCTCGCCGAAGGGTTGCGGCGCCCTCTGTTTCCTGAAATCGTAGCGGACCTGAAAAAAGACCGCCGGCCAATCACGTGACAAAGTTTAAGACGCCGCGCTGGGGATGGGCGCTCACCGGCTCCGGTCATTTCCTTAAAGAAAGCCTCGGCCTGATCCGCGAGCTCGAGCATGTCGACCTCTTCCTCAGCAAGGCGGGCGCCGAAGTCTTGCGCATGTACAAGCAGGAGCTCGAATTGCCGCGCTCGGCCCGCGTCTACCGCGACACGTCGGCGAGTTCGTTCACGGTCGGGCAATTCTACTACGGCGTCTATCACACGCTGATCGTGGCGCCGGCGACCTCGAACGCGGTCGCCAAGTTCGTCTATGGAATCTCCGACGATTTCATCACCAATGTCTTTGCGCAGGCGGGAAAGTGCCGGGTGCCGGCGATCGTGTTCGCCTGCGACACCGCGCCCGAGCTCGAGACGGAAGCGCCGAAAGGCATGGTGAAGGTCTATCCGCGCCCGATCGACCTCGAGAACCGCGAGCGGCTCGGAGCCTTCGCAGGCGCGACGACGGTCGACTCGATCGCCGAGCTTAGCGAGGCGATCGCCGCGGCGGCGAAGCGAAATCGGCCCATGAGGGAGCGCCTTCTGTTCCTGACCGGGCGCCTCGCCGAGAGCCGTCTCGAGAAGGTCCTGCAAGGGATGGCGCCGACCGCCTTCGACTGGGAAATCGTGAACGTCGGCGTCAAGGTCGCGGCGCTGATGACCGAGTCCATCCTCATGCGCAGGCTGCCCCGCCCGCTTCACGCCGATCGGGTCATCGCGCCGGGCCGCTGCCGCGCGGACCTCGCGCGCCTTTCGCAGGAATTCGGCGCCCCCTTCGAGCGCGGCCCCGACGAACTGAAGGACCTGCCCGAGTTCCTCGGCAAGGCGGGCGCGGCGCTCGATCTCACGCGCCATGCGCTGAGGATCTTCGCCGAGATCGTCGACGCCTCGCAGATGAGCGTCGGGGCGCTTGTCGCGCGCGCCGAACGCATGCGCGCTGAGGGCGCCGACGTCATCGACCTCGGCTGCCTGCCGGACACGCCCTTTCCCCATCTCGAGGACACGGTCAGGGAATTGAAGGCGCGGGGGTTTTCCGTCAGCGTCGATTCGGCCGACGCGAGCGAATTGCGCCGGGGCGGCGCGGCGGGCGCCGACTATCTGCTCAGCCTCGACGAGCGCAATCTTTCGATCGCCGGGGAGACCGGCGCGCGGCCGGTGCTGATTCCATCTCCGCACGGCGATCTCGCTTCGCTCTATCGCGCCCACGAAGAGGCGCGGAAGCGAGGCGTCAGCGCCATTCTCGATCCCGTCCTCGATCCGATCCATTTCGGCTTTGCCGAGTCCCTCTGGCGCTATCGCGAGGTCCGCGCGCGATTCCCTGAGGCCGAGATGCTGATGGGAACCGGCAACCTCACGGAATTGACCGACGCCGATTCGGTGGGCGCGACCGCGCTGCTGCTTGGAATCTGCTCGGAGCTCCGCATCGCCAACGCGCTCGTCGTCCATGTGAGTCCGCACACGCGGCGCACGATCGAGGAGCATGATTCGGCGCGGCGCATCATGTATGCGGCGGCGGCGGACCACAGCCTGCCGAGAGGCTATGGACCGGCGCTCCTGCAGATCCACGACCGGAAGCCCTTCCCGTATTCGGCCCAGGAGATCGCGGAGGCCGCCGCCCAGGTGAAGGACGACAACTACCGCATCGAAGCGGCCGAGGACGGAATTCACGTCTATAACCGCGCCGGCCATTTCGTCGCGTCCGACGCTTTTGCTTTGTTCGACAAGCTCGGCGTCGAGACCGACGGCGCGCACGCCTTTTATCTCGGCGCCGAGCTCATGAAGGCCGAAATCGCCTTTCAGCTCGGCAAGCGCTACGCGCAGGACGGGCCGCTCGACTGGGGATGCGCGACCGACCGGCGCGCCGAGGACCGGACCCGGCTCGCCGAAGCCGGCCACACCTTGCGCGCGCGTGCGCCGAACGAGTGAGCCGATGGCCCTGATCCGCGAGGCCATTGTCGCGACGGTCAATGCGCGGGGCGAACCGCATCTCGCGCCTCTGGGACTGATCGCCGAAGGCGACAAATGGATCCTGGCGCCGTTTCATCCCTCGACCACGCTCGACAATCTGCGCCAGGCGCCGTTCGCGGTCGCCAACCTCACCGACGACGTGCGCGTCTTCGCCGGATGTCTGACCGGGCGCCGGGACTGGCCGCTCGCCCCCGCCGCGGTCGTCGCCGCGCCGCGTCTCAAGGAGACCTTGGCGCATCTTGAACTCGTCGTCATCGAAGTGCGCGAGGATGCGCTCAGGCCCCGCTTTGTCTGCCGCGTCGCGCACGAGGCGTCGCACGCGCCGTTCAAGGGCTTCAATCGCGCGCAAGGCGCCGTGATCGAGGCGGCGGTGCTGATCAGCCGCCTGCATCTTTTGCCCCGCGCCGAGATCGAGGCGGAACTCAAGCGCCTTGAAATCGCCATCGGCAAGACGGCCGGCCCCGCCGAGGCCGAGGCGTGGGGCTGGCTCAAGGAGAAGGCGGCGCAGGTCTTCGCTGGACTGTAGCCGCGGTCGCTGACCGCGGCTGACTACAAAGCGACGGCGCGCCCCGCCATCAGGAGACTCGAAGCTTGCAGGCCATCCCGGTCATCGACCTCATGGGCGGCGAGGTCGTCCGCGCGCGAATGGGCGAGCGCTCGGCCTACCGGCCGCTCGAAACGCCGCTGTCGTCGACCAGCGACCCCATCGCTGTCGTGCGCGGCCTCATGGCCGTCTATCCGTTTCCGACCCTTTATGTCGCCGATCTCGACGCAATCGTGGGCAAGGGGGACAATCTCTCCGCGCTCGCCCGCCTGCGCTCGGAGTTTCCGGGGCTCAAGATGTGGATCGACAATGGCGCGGCGGAGGCGGACGCGCTCGAGGCTCTGATCGGCGCCGGTCTCGGCGCGCCGATCATCGGCTCGGAATCGCAGCGCGACCGCGCGCTCATCGCGCGCCATCGGGACTCGACGCGGGTCGTGCTGTCGCTCGACTTCCGCGGCGAGGCGTTTCAGGGCCCAGCCGAGATCCTGGCCGAGCCTGCGCTTTGGCCGCGCCGGGTCATCGTCATGACGCTCGCCCGCGTGGGCAGCGGCGCCGGCCCCGATCTCGAGCGATTGAGCGCGATCCGCTCGATCGCGCAGGACCGCGAAGTCTATGCGGCCGGCGGCGTCCGCGACACGGCCGACCTCAAGGCGCTGAAGGCCGCGGGCGTCTCCGGCGCCCTGATCGCGACCGCGTTGCACGAGCGGCGGATCGTGAGAGCCGATCTCGAGGCGATCTGAAGCCGCCTCGTGGCCGTCACATTTTCTTGCCGTCCGGGCCGAACTGCTTGAGATAGGCGATCACGTTGTCGATGTCCTTCTCGTTCGGCAGGCCGGGAAAGACCATCTTGGTCCCGGGAACCACGCCCTTCGGGTCCTTGAGGTATTTCTTGAGCTCCGCCTCGTCCCAGGTGATGCCCGATTTCTCGTTGGCGTCGGAGTAATGGTAGCCGGAATAGGTTCCCGCCTTCCGGCCGATCACGCCGTTGAGGACCGGGCCGACCATGTTCTTCGCCCCCTCGCCGATCTGATGGCAGATCTTGCACTTGGCGAAGACCTTCTCGCCGGCGGCTGCGTCCTGCGCCGCCGCGGCGCCGATCGAAGCGATAAGGGCCGCTCCCGCCACCCAAAACCTCGACACCCTCACGTGCTCCTCCCAAATCAGCGTGTCCCGAGGCGACCTGCCGGTTGAACGGGCCGCCGCACGTGACTTAGCAAGCGGAGCGGCCGAGGGCTAGGGGCGCGCGCGGCCTAACCTCAGCGCGCCGCCGGTCAACCGTCCGTTCAAAGCGCGTGACGCGGCGCGCGAAGGGTGCTAATCACCTCGTTGTGGGACAGGAACCGCCCACGAGGAATACGAAGGAGTTCAAGAGATGAGCTGGACCACTCCTGTTGTTGTCGAAGTCTGCGCCGGCATGGAAGTCACCGCCTATCTGTCGGCGGAGATGTAAACGCGAGACGGGTCTATCCGCTTTAACGCGGACGAAGTGGAGGAAGGCCGGCCGGGCGGCGCCAAGAGCGCCGCGCGGCCTCAGCGGGAGATCGCGAGGAGGCCTTGCGGACCGGACCTGACGAGCGGTTTTGATCCGAATCTCCATGGTGTCGAGCCCAGCTATCCCCAGCGGCTGGTTCGCTGGCGATGAACGCCTCGATAGGCCCGCCGAGCGGGCGACATGGCCTCGCGATGCGGGCGCGGCGCGCCGCCGGGATCCATCCGGGCCGGCGTCCTGACTGATTGCCCGCGGCCTGGAACGAGGTCGTCGAATTCCCAATGAAGCTTGCCGATAATCGGGACGCAAGGGCCGCGGGGGCCTCTTGCTCGCGAGGAGAGCGTCGCCAGCTGGGACGGGTGGCGAGGTTCATCTTCGACAGAGAAGGATTTGCCCCGCGAGATGTCGACAATTCAGGCAAAGCTTAAGCATTCGCCCCGCCTTTCCTGCCGCCACGATCGTTGGAAGGCGCTTTGCGCCTTTTTCGCCGCAGCCTTCGCGCTGTTCGCGGCCGCGGCGCAGCCCGCCCTCGCCGACCCGCTCGCGGTCAAGGTCGGCGTCATCCGCCAGACGCATTCCCGCGAGACGATCTCGATCCTCGACATCCCCGCCGCGGACGACTTCATCGCCGGCGCGCGGATGGGAATGGACGACAACAACACCACGGGCCGCTTTCTCGATCAGTCCTTCTCGGTCGTCGACGCAAAGCTCGCTCAGGGCGACGATCCGGTCGCGCCGCTGAACAAGATGCTCGCCGACGGCGTGCGCTTCTTCATCGTCGATCTGCCGGCCGCCGAACTTCTCGCGGTCGCCGACGCGGCCCGGCCCTCAGGCGCCCTCGTGTTCAACGCCGGCGCGCCCGACGACAGTCTGCGTCAGGAGGATTGCCGCGCCGACGTCATTCATGTGGGCCCGAGCCGTTCGATGCTGACCGACGGGCTTGCGGAATATCTGATCTGGAAGCAGTGGAGGCGTTGGCTGCTGGTGGTCGGGTCGCACCCGGAGGACCAGTTGCTCGGGGACGCCTATCGGCGCTCGGCCAAGAAGTTCGGCGCCAAGATCGTCGAGGAGCGCGTCTACAAGGACACCGGCGGGGGCCGGCGCTCGGACTCCGGCAGCGTCCAGACGCAGCAGCAGATGCCGGTCTTCACCCAGAACGCGCCCGCCTACGATGTGCTCGTCGCGGCTGACGAAAACGAGGTTTTCGCCGGTTATCTGCCCTATCGCACCTGGGATCCCCGACCGGTCGTCGGTTCGGCCGGATTGCGGCCGGCAAGCTGGGACCCGAGCCACGAGTTCTGGGGCGCGGTGCAGCTGCAGAACCGCTTTGAGCGCAACTTCAAGCGCCCGATGAATGCGCGCGACTACCAGGCCTGGCTCGCCATCCGCATGATCGGCGACGCGGTCGCGCACACAAAGTCAGCCGACCCCAAGACGGTCCACGACAATCTCGTCTCGCCCAACTTCGAGGTCGCCGGATTCAAGGGACAGAAGCTGACCGTGCGCGACTGGGACCAGCAATTGCGCCAGCCGATCCTGCTCACCGACGGCCATGGGACCGTCTCGGTCTCGCCCCAGGAAGGCTTTTTGCATCAGACCTCGCAACTCGACACCCTCGGCTTCGACCGGCCGGAGACCAAATGCAAACTTCACTGAAGGCCCTCGCGCTTCGCGGCGGCGCGCTCGCGCTTCTGGCGAGCCTCTGCGCCCTTTCGCCGGCCTGGGCGGTGACCGCCTACATCACCAACGAGAAGGGCAATTCGATCTCGGTCATCGACGTCGACAAGCTCGAGGTGACGCGCACCGTCAAGACCGGCCAGAGGCCGCGCGGCATCGCGCTCAGCAAGGACGGCGCGGAGATGTTCGTTTGCCTCGGCGACGACGATACGATCGCGATCATCGACACGAAAACCCTGAAGGAGATCGGCGAGATGCCGTCCGGCCCCGACCCGGAGCAGTTGAGCCTGAGCCCGGACGGGAAGCTCCTGTTCGTGGCGAACGAAAACAACGCCCTTTTGACCGCGATCGACGTCGCCACCCGCAAGGTGTTCTCCCAGTTTCCGGTTGGCGTCGAGCCCGAAGGAGTGGCGGTGAGTCCCGACGGCTCGATTGTCGTCAACACCTCCGAAACCACCAGCATGGCCCATTTCATCGACTGGCGGAACAAGAAGATCGTGGCCAACGTTCTTGTGCCTCCGCGTCCGCGGTACGCCAAATACACCAGGGACGGCTCGGAATTGTGGGTGTCGTCCGAAGTCGGCGGAACGGTCAGCGTCATCGATCCTGTCAAGCATGTGGTCACGCATACGATCACCTTCGACGTGCCGGGACTGGCGAAGGAACTGATCCAGCCGGTCGGCATCCATTTCAGCGCCGACGGCAAGCTCGGCTTCGTCGCGCTGGGTCCGGCCAATCGCGTCGCGGTGATCGACCAGGCGACCAAGAAGGTGATCAAGTATCTCCTGGTCGGCCAGCGCGTCTGGCAGCTGGATCTGACGCCGGACGGCAAGTATCTCCTCACGACCAACGGCGTCTCCAACGACGTATCGGTGATCGACGTGGCCGCGCTGAAGGTGATCAAATCGATTGCAGTCGGATCGTTTCCCTGGGGCGTCGCGATCTCGAAACAATGACCGTGGCCGCCGATGGGGCGTTGAAAGCGGCCTTGAGCGCGCTGTCGGTCGAGGCGGTGTCGCACGCCTATGGCGCGCGGGTTGCGCTCGATTCCGTGAACTTCGACGTCGCGCCGGGCAGTTTCACCGTGCTGTTGGGCCTGAACGGCGCGGGCAAGAGCACGCTCTTCTCGGTGATCACCCATCTTTATGTGAGCCGGTCGGGCGTGGTGCGCATTTTCGGGCGCGACGTCGCGAGAGAGAGCGGCGCCGCGCTTGCGGCTCTCGGCGTCGTGTTCCAGCAGCGCACGCTCGATCCCGATCTCAGCGTCGCCCAGAACCTCGCCTATCACGGCGCCCTGCACGGGCTCGGACGGCGCGAGACGCGGGCGCGCCAGGCAATCCAGCTAGCGCGCGTCGGCCTCGCCGACCGCGCCGACGACAAGGTGCGCTTCCTGTCTGGCGGTCAGATGCGCCGGGTCGAGATCGCGCGCGCTCTGCTGCACGAGCCGCGCATGCTGCTGCTCGATGAGCCGACGGCGGGACTCGACATCAAGGCGCGGGCGGAGATTCTCCAAGTCGTGCGGGGGCTCGTCGCCGGCGAAGGAATCGGCGTCCTGTGGGCGACCCATCTGGTCGACGAAATTCGCGACGAGGATCACGTGATCGTGTTGCACAAGGGCCGCGTGCTCGCCGACGGCGAGTCGCGCTCCATCGTCGGCGCGGCGGGCGCGCGCTCGATCGGAGAAGCGTTCACCTCGCTGACCGGCGGCGGGGAAGGAGGCGAAGGGTGAGCGGGGCTCTCCTCGCCAGCGAGCGGCCGTTCGGCTGGCCGCAGCGCCTGATCTGCCTCTACGGCATCGTGTGGCGCGAGGGCTTGCGCTTTCTTCACCAGCGCGAACGCTTCATCTCCGCGCTGGTGCGGCCGATGGTCTGGCTGTTCATTTTCGCCGCCGGATTTCGCCAGACGCTCGGCGTGTCGATCATGCCGCCCTACGACACCTATGTTCTCTATGAGGTCTACATCACGCCCGGCCTCATCGCGATGATCCAGCTGTTCAACGGCATGCAATCGTCGCTGTCGATGGTGTACGACCGCGAGATGGGCAGCATGCGGATGCTGCTGGTGAGCCCCGCGCCCCGCTGGTTTCTCCTGACCTCGAAGCTGATCGCCGGCGTCGCCGTTTCGGTTCTGCAGGTTTACGCCTTTCTTGTCGTCGCCTACTTCTGGGAGATCGAGCCGCCGACCTGGTGGGGCTATCTGACGGTGCTGCCGGCGCTGGCCCTCAGCGGCCTCATGCTCGGCGCGCTCGGCATGCTGCTGTCGTCGGTCATCAAGCAGCTCGAGAACTTCGCCGGCGTCATGAACTTCGTCATCTTCCCGATGTTCTTCGCCTCCTCCGCCCTCTACCCGCTGTGGCGGGTGCAGGAAGGAAGCCCGTGGCTCGCGACTGTCTGCCGGCTCAATCCCTTCACCTATTCGGTCGAACTCATCCGCTTCGCCTTCTACCAGCAGGTCGACTGGCTGTCGCTCGCGGTCGTGGCCGGCTGCACGATCGTGTTCCTTGGCGGCGCCGTCATCGCCTACGATCCGGCGCGGGGCATGCTCATGCGCCGCGGCGGATAGGGCGCGCGAGGCACACCCAGGAATGGTCATGATCAGACGCATATTCATCACCGCCCTCATTGTCGTCGCGAGCGCGCATCTGGCGGCCGGCGCCGAAGCCCCCGACCGCCTGCGCATCGCCCTCCAGAAGACGGGAACCGCGTCCTGGGAGATCGAAGTGATCAAGGCGCGCGGGCTCGACAAGGCCGCCAATCTCGACATCGAGACGACCGAGCTCGCCTCCACCGAAGCCGGCAAGATCGCGATCGAGGGCGGCAGCGCCGATCTCGTTGTCGAGGACTGGCTCTGGGCCGCGCGCGAACGGGCGCTCGGCGACAAGCTCCTGTTCACCCCCTATTCGACCGCGCTCGGCGCGGTGATGGCGCCAAAGGATTCGCCGGTCCACAAGATCGCCGATCTCGCCGACCGGTCGATCGGCGTCGCCGGCGGGGCGCTCGACAAGAGCTGGCTCCTGCTGCGGGCGGCGGCGCTCGCCGAGGGACACGACCTGACCAGGGACGCCCGGCCTTCCTACGGCGCGCCGCCGCTCATCGCCGAGAAGCTCGCCGAGGGCGAGACTGACGCGGCGCTCGAATATTGGAATTTCGCCGCCGATCTCGAAGGGCGCGGGTTCCGTCGCGCGATCGAGATGGCCGACGTCGAGAAGGCGCTCGGCGCGACCGGGCCAGTGGCGATGATCGGCTATGTGTTCAAGGAGGACTTCGCGGCCTCGCACAAGGACGCGCTCAAGCGCTTTTTCGCCGCGGCAGCCGAGGCGCGCAGGATCCTCGCCGAAGATCCGAGCGCCTGGGCGCCGATCAAGGCGCGGCTCCGCCTGAAGGATGACGCGGCGCTCGCCGTCTACCGCGAGCGCTATCTCGAGGGCGTGCCGAAGCGGACGGTGGCCGAAGAGGCCGCGGACGCGGCCGTTCTCTATCGGCGCCTCGCGGAGCTGGGGGGCCGGAAGCTGGTCGGCGATGCGAAGGAGCTCGACGCCGGCCTCTTCTACGATCCCGCAGCCGGCGGATAGCGCGTGGCGCTGCGTCTCATCTCGCTCGCCGCGCTCTTTGGCTTATGGCAGCTCGCCGCCCATTTCGGCAATCCGCGGCTCCTTCCAGGCCCGATGGCGGTGTTCGCGACCATGGAGTCCGAGGCCGCGTCGGGGGCGCTGTTCTCGGCGCTCGGGGCCACGCTCGCCCGCGTCGCGGCGGCGTTCCTGCTGGCGATGGCCGTGGGATCGATGATCGGCTATGCGATGGGGCGCAACGCGCTCGTCGATCGCGTGGCCGACCCGTGGATCATCGTGCTTCTGAACCTGCCGGCGCTGGTGATCATCGTGCTCGCCTATATCTGGGGAGGGCTCAACGAAATGGCGGCGATCGGCGCGGTCGCGCTCAACAAACTGCCGGTGACCGTCGTCACCATCCGCGAGGGCGTGCGCGCGCTCGACTCAAGGCTCGACGAAATGGCGCGGGTGTTCGGCTTTTCGCGGCAGAAGCGGCTCGCTCACGTCGTTGCGCCCCAGCTCGCCCCCTATTTCGCCGCCGCCACCCGCGCGGGCCTGTCGCTGGTCTGGAAGATCGTGCTGGTGGTCGAACTGATGGGCCGGCCGAATGGCGTCGGGTTCGAAATCAATACCGCCTTCCAGTTGTTCGACGTGCCCCTCCTGCTCGCCTACGCCCTGCCCTTCACGGCGATCATGCTGATCATCGAAACCCTCGTGGTGCAGCCCTTTGAACGTCATGTCTCCCGTTGGCGACCGCGCGCGGCGGCTTGAAGCGCGCGTTCAGAAAAAATCCTTCCGGACCGCGTCCGGACAGGGCGTGCCGGTCATCGCCGGTCTGTCCTTCGCGCTCGACGACGGCGAGACGGGCGCGCTCATCGGTCCGTCCGGCTGCGGCAAATCGACGCTCATGCGCATTCTCGCCGGCCTCGATCGCGACTTCGAAGGCTCCGTCCACCTGCCCACGCATGGCCGGGTCGGCATGGTCTTTCAGGAGCCGAGGCTCCTGCCGTGGCGCAGCCTCGAGGACAATGTGCGCCTCGCCGCGCCGGAAGCGAGCGAAGACGAAATCGGCGCTCTGTTCGCCGCGCTCGGCCTCGCCGAGCACCGCACGCATTTTCCCGGCGAGCTCTCGCTCGGTCTCGCGCGCCGCGCGGCGCTCGCTCGCGCGTTCGCGGTCCAGCCAACTCTGCTGCTGCTCGACGAGCCGTTCGTGTCGCTCGACGCGCCGCTCGCCCGCCAGCTGCATGGCGATCTCATCAGGCTCGTCGAAAGCCGCGGCATGATCACCGTGCTCGTCACCCACGACGTCGACGAGGCGATCGCGCTTGCCGACCGGATCTTCGTGCTGTCGGCGCGGCCCGCGCATGTGGTGGGCGAGATTTGCGTCCAAAACCCGCGCGCGGCGATGAACGACGGCGACGCCCGGGCGCTCGCGGCGCAAATCGAGGCCCTGCGCGGGCCAGGGTGAGCGGGCGCGGCTCAACCGGCGCGCGCGATGGCCTGGAACACCTCAAAGGCGGCGGCGTGCTCGGCTGCGTCGTGGACGCGGAACACGGAGGCGCCCCGAGCGAGCGCTGCGAGATTGGCCGCCAGCGTGCCGATCAGCTGCTCCTCGACGCCGGCGCCGCCGGTCGGCTCGCTCATCAGGCGCTTGCGCGACACGCCGACGAGAATCGGCAGATCGAAGGCCGCGCGCAGAGCGCCGGTCAAGGCGAGCGCCCTGAGGTTCTGCGCCTTCGTCTTGCCGAAGCCGATTCCCGGATCGAGCAGGATGCGCCCCCGCGCGATGCCGGCGCGGTCGGCGAGCGCCAGCGAGCGCTCGAAGAACCGCCAGAGGTCGGCCTGGATGTCGAGACCGGGGTCGACGCTCTCGCGATTGTGCATGATGACCACCGCGGCGCCGGTTCCGGCCACGACGTCGGCCATGGCCGGATCCCTTTGCAGTCCCCAGACGTCGTTGATGACCGGGACCCCGAGGGCGACGGCGCGGCGCGCGATTTCGGCCTTGGCGGTGTCGATCGAAAAGGGCGCGGCGACCTCAGCCAGAAGAGGCGCGAGCAGACGGCTCGAGCCGTCGCCACTCCTCTTCCAGCGGAACGGGCTTGTGTCCGGGCCGCGTCGATTCCGCGCCGATGTCGATGATGTCGGCGCCGTCGGCGACGAGCTTGCTCGCCTGCGCAAGCGCGGCGGGGAGCGATTGAAAGCGGCCGCCGTCGGAAAAGGAATCGGGCGTCACGTTGAGAACGCCCATGATGACCGGCTTCGCCCCGATCAGCCTGAGAAAGGCGTCGCGACGGTCGTCAATCACGGCGCCGCCGACGGAGACGGCTCATTCCCGACCGGCGAGGCGGTCACTTTTCATCGTACTTGATATAGGCGAAGCGCTGGTCGCCGGACGGCGTCCCTTCGAGCGCTTCCTCCTGGCCGGGGCGCCACGAGACGAAATCCTCAATCCTGCGGGCGAGCTCGAAGTCCTTGTCGGTGATCCCCTTGGCGGTGTGGGTCTGCAATTTCACCTCGACCCACGCATAGGAGGCGGCGATATCCGGATGATGCCAGGCGGCCTCCGCCAGATGACCGACCGCGTTGATCACCATCAGCGTCCCCTTCCAGCTCGCGGTGCGGAAGCGGCGCCTGATCCAGCCGTTCTCGTAGCGCCAGTGGGGAAGCTCGTGCTTGAGCCGCGCCTCGATCTCGTCGGGCTCGTAAGCTCGTTCTTTCGATTCCTGGGTCATAAGCGCGCCTCCATCACAACGATCATGCGCCATCATAACAGAAGCGCTTCGACGGTCCGTGCAACCCGGAAGCCCCTACGATCGGGCCGGCTCGCCGCGATCCTGACAATTAGGAAAACAAGAAAAACCTTTACTTTTAGAGAAAATCGGGTAAACTCGAATGCTGGGGGTAGACGTCGCGAAACGCCGTCCAGGGGTTAGGCCGGCCACGGGGAGCCGGAAGGAAAATTCTCCGCAGGACCTTGAAATTGCTCGTTTCCCGGAAGGAAAACGCGCCTTCCCTTGGCTCGGGCCGAATTGGTCGCCTCGAGCCAAAGGCTGTCTCGGCAATCACTTCACCAGCGCGCAGCCGCCCTGGTCGAGCGGCCGGAAGGCCGCGTCCGGCGGGATCGTCTCGACGAGATCATAGATGTCGTACCGGCTCTTCGATTGTTCCGGCGCCTTGACCCGGAACACGTACATCGGGTGCGTCGCGCGCCCGTCGGCGCGCACGACGACATGGCCGAACAACGGATCGTCGATCGGGGCCTTCTTCATCTCGGCGAGCGCCCGGTCGCCCTCAATCGTGCCTGCGCTCTTCACCGCGCGCAGATAGGCGAGCGTCGCCGAATAGGCGGCCGCCTGATCCTCGGTCGGCATTTTGCCGCCCATCCGTTCGGCGAAGCGCGCGCTGAACGCGCGGGTCGAATCGTTGAGATCCCAGTAGAACGCCTCCGAGAGGATCAGGCCCTGCGCCGCGTTCAGTCCGAGCGCGTCGATATCGGTGATCTGCAGGAACAGCGCCGCGAGCCGCGTGTCGGGCCCGACGACACGGAATTCGGCCGCCTGGCGGATGGCGTTGATCGCGTCGGCGCCGGTGTCGGCGAGCGCGATCACTTTCGCGCCCGAGGCTTGCGCCTGCAACAGATAGGAGCCGAAATCGGTCGCGCCGAGCGGATGCGCCACCGAACCCACCACCGAGCCGCCAGCCTTCTGGATCGCTTCGGTCGCGTCGCGCTGCAACGCCTTGCCGAGAGCATATTCGAAACTGATGAAGTACCAGGTCGAACCGCCCATCCTGGTGATCGTGCGGCCGACGGCCGATCCCAGCGCCCAGGTGTCGAGGGCCCATTGGACGGTGGTCGGCTGACAGAATTTTCCGGTCAGGTCCGAGGTCGCCGTCGCGGAGGCCAGCATCGCGCGATTCTTCTCGCGCATGAGGGTGTTGACGGCGAGACCGACGCCGGAATTGGCGAGGTCGACGATCGCATCGACGCCCTCCTCGTCCACCCACCGCCGCGCGATCGAGACCCCGATGTCGGGCTTGTTCTGATGATCGGCGGAAACGATCTCGACCTTGAGGCCGCCGGCCTCCTTGGCGAAATCCTCGGCCGCGAGCTCAGTCCCGACCAGCGACCCCTTGCCGACCTGGTCCGCGAACGGACCGGAGAAGTCGCTGAGCACGCCGATCTTGATCGTGCCGCCCGGAATTTGCGCCGACGCGTCCACGCCAAGGCCTGCCAGCGCCGCCGCCACGAATGAGGCGCGCAACAGCAGCCGCATGAGTGCAGGCATGGGCGATCCTCTCCGGTTTATGTCCGGGCGCAAATATGGATGGCGCCGGACGTGTTCATACTGCGATAGTCCGGCCGGCGGGACAAGCGCGACCCCAGGGCGGGCGTCAACGCCGGCGGCGTGCGAATGTGCGCCCGGAAAGGATGAGGCAATGACCGGTTGCGAAGCCAGGACGCGATCCCACGCTGGCTTAGGTCAGCGCCGCGTCAGCAGAAGGTTGCTTCTGGTCCGCCGTGCGCCGTTTGCCGCGCTGGCGGCGTTCCTGATCTTCAGTAGCCTTGGCCTTGGCGATTGCTTGGCGGGCGCCGCCGCGCCATCCGGCCCGGTCACGAGCGTCGCCTTGCTCGCCGTCCAGTTCCTCAACGATCACGCGGATCTGGAGCCGACCACCGATGCGGAGCGGGCGCGCCTGGCGACGATCGAATCGCTGTTCAAGTCCAGGCTCGAAGCGTCCGGCCGATACCGATTCGTGCCCATGCCCGCCGAGCTCGCGGCGAAAATCGCCGCCGGCCCGGAGATCGGCTCATGCGGCGGCTGCGCGTTCGATTACGGCAAAGAGCTCGGCGCCGACGCCGTCGCATGGATCGTTGTCCAGAAGGTCTCGGACCTGATCCTCAACATCAACGTCTATATGGGCGACGTTAAGACCGGCAAACTCACGTTCGGCCACAGCGTCGACATTCGCGGCAATACCGACAAATCGTGGACGCGGGGCATCGCCTACCTGGTCGAGAATTACCTTCTCGCCGGGCGATGATCGCTGAAGACTTCCGTTCGTTCAGGCCGCGACCGGCGCCGGGACGCGTGTCAGCAGCCGGCACAGGCGCGCGAGGACCTCCCGCTGCTGCGGCCGCGGCACGACCATGTCGATCATTCCATGGGCGCGCAGATATTCGGCGCGCTGGAAGCCCTCCGGCAGGCGCTCGCGAATGGTCTGCTCGATCACCCGCGCCCCGGCGAAGCCAATCACCGCGCCGGGCTCGGCGATGTGGACATCGCCGAGCATCGCGTAGGAGGCGGTCACGCCACCGGTGGTCGGGTTGGTCAGGATCACGATATAGGGAATCCTGGCGGCGCGCAGACGCTGGACCGCGATCGTCGTGCGAACCATTTGCGCGAGCGCGAACATGCCCTCCTGCATGCGCGCCCCGCCGGACGTGGTGAAAATGAGGAACGGCGTCGCCCGCTCGACCGCCGCAAGCATGCCCGCGACGATCGCTTCGCCCGCCGCGAGCCCCAGGGTTCCGCCCTGAAACGCGAAGTCCTGGACCGCGACAATGACGTCCTGCCCTTTAAGCTTGCCGGATGCGACGGTCATCGCGTCGGCCGTTCCCGCCTTGGCGCGGTTCTCCTTCAACCGGTCCGAATAGCGCTTGATGTCGCGAAACTTTAGCGGATCGGACGGCGTCTCGGGGGTGGCGAACTCCTCGTAGACGCCATCGTCAAAGAGCGAGGCGAGGCGCGCTCTGGGGGTGATCGGCATGTGATAGCCCGACCCGGGGACGACCATGAGATTGGCTTCCAGGTCCTTGTGGAAGACCAGTTCCCCGCTCTCCGGGCACTTGACCCAAAGATTTTCCGGCGTGTCGCGGCGCAAGAACGAGCGAATCTTGGGCGGCACGACATTCGAGATCCAGTTCATGCGCGGCCTAGCCTCATTTCATGCTGAAACGCCTGACGGCGCTCGCTTTCCCGCGGCCCGCACGCCCTGAGCGAGTTTCCTGACGACTTCGGTCGTGGCCGCCACGGCCGAGGCGCCTGACCCTCCGCCTTCGAGCGCAAGCCGGATCGCCTCGACGACGGCTGTCCCGACCGCGACGCCATCGGCTTTTTCCGCGATTGCTTTCGCGCTCTCGGCGTTCTTTACCCCGAAGCCGACGATAACCGGCAGGTCAGTCTTGCTTCTCAGCCGCGCAACGCCTTCGGCGACCTGTCCCGCGTCCGCCGCGGCGGCGCCCGTGACTCCGGTGATCGAGACAAAGTAGACGAAGCCGGTGGCGTTTTCGAGAATCATCGGCAGGCGGGCGTCGCTGGTGGTCGGCGCCGCCAAGCGGACAAAGGCGAGCCCGGCGCGGCGCGCCGGCAGGCAAATCTCGTCATCCTCCTCGGGCGGGCAATCGACGATGATCAGCCCGTCGACGCCGGCGGCCTTGGCGTCGCTCAGAAACGCCTCGACCCCATAAACATATATGGGGTTCAAATAGCCCATCAGAATGAGCGGCGTATCCAAATCCGCGGCGCGGAACGTCTTGGCCATCCTGAGCGTCCCCCGCAGGGTCTGGCCCGCCTCCAGCGCCCGGCGCCCCGCCGCCTGAATCGCGGGACCGTCCGCGATCGGGTCGCTGAAGGGCATGCCGAGTTCGACAATGTCCGCTCCCGCCGCAGGCAAGGCGGCAAGAAGCGCCGATGACGTCCCGGCGTCCGGATCGCCGGCCATGATGTAGGTGACGAGCGCCGCCCGGCGTTCGGCGGCGAGAGTTGAAAAGCGTGCATCGAGCCGTGCGGTCATCGGCCGCTCGTTATCACGGATGAGGGGCGCTGCGAAAGCGGGGAAGGCCGCTCAAGCCCGGGCTCATCGGGATCGCGAGGACCCTCGACCGGGCGGCCGAATCCCGGTAGATCGAGACACGAGGCCTCAATCACCGGCGCGCCTGCAAGCGCCGCATTCGCCGATCCGGGGGGACCATGAAGTATCTTCTCCTGTTTGTCCCCTGCATTCTGGCGCTCTGGGTCCCGCTCTACAATTCGATTCCGCCCACCCTTTTCGGCATTCCGTTCTTTTTCTGGTTCCAGCTCATTCTTGTTCCGATCTCCGCGCTTACCATCCTCGCCGCGGACCGGATCGGCAGGGACTAGGCATGTTCGAGCATCTCAACGTCGTCGCGACCGCGGTATTCGTATTCTTTTTCGCCCTCGTGTCGGTGCTCGGCTTTGTCGCGGCGCGCTGGAAGGCGGGCGATCTCGGACACATCGGCGAATGGGGCCTCGGAGGCCGCCGCTTCGGCCGCTGGATCACCTGGTTCCTGCTCGGAGGCGATCTCTACACCGCCTATACGGTCATCGCGGTTCCCGCGGTCGTCTTCGCCATCGGCGCCTTCGGGTTCTTCGCGGTGCCCTACACGATCATCATCTATCCGTTCCTGTACCTGACGTTGCCCAGGCTCTGGGCGGTCTCGCACAAGCATGGCTACATGACCGCCGCCGACTTTGTGCTTGGCCGCTATGGCCATAAGGGATTGGAGCTTGCAGTCGCGGCGACCGGCGTCCTGGCGACGATGCCCTATATCGCGCTCCAGCTCGTCGGCCTCGAGAAGGTCATTTCCGCGCTCGGCTTCTCGGGCCAGGGGATCATGGCGCATGCGCCGATCACCATCGCGTTCGTCATACTGGCGCTCTTCACCTACAAGAGCGGCCTGCGCGCCCCGGCTATGATCGCGTTCGTCAAGGACGCGATGATTTATATTTTTGTCATCGCGGCTATTGTCATCATTCCCCACGAGCTTGGCGGCTTCGGCGCCATCTTCGAGGCCGCGGGCAAGGCGTTCGACGCCAGGGTCGCGGCCAATCCCAAGCTCGCAGCCGGGCTGACGCTGCAAGCCTGGTCAAATCGGTCCCTACATCACGCTGGCGATCGGTTCGGCGATGGCGCTGTTCATGTACCCGCATGCGCTGACGGGAACGCTTGCGGCTTCGAGCGGGCGCGCCATTCGGTTCAACATGATGACGCTGCCCGCCTATTCCGTCGCGCTGGGGCTTATCGCCCTTCTCGGGCTGATGGCGATCGCCGCCGGGGTCAAGGTCGCGACCCCGCAGGACGCCGTGCCTCAGCTCATGCTTTGGGCGTTCCCCAGCTGGTTCGCGGGCTTCTGCTTCGCCGCGATCGCGCTTGGCGCGCTGGTGCCGGCGGCGGTCATGTCGATCGGCGCGGCCAATACCTTCACCCGCAACATCTGGAAACCGTTCATCCACCCTGGAATGTCGCCGCAGGAAGAATCGGTCCTCGCCAAACTGGTTTCGCTGGTGGTGAAGCTCGGCGCGCTCGCGGCGATCTTCGTCATGCCGACCCGGTTCGCGCTCGACCTGCAGTTGCTGGGCGGGGTTTGGATGGTCCAGATTTTCCCGGCGATGATCCTCGGGCTCTACACCCGCTGGTTCAGCGGCTCGGCGCTCCTGATCGGCTGGGCGGCCGGCATGATCGTCGGGACCGTCCTTTCCTGGACGGGGGCGGCCTGGACTCCGGTACACGCGCTGAACTGGGATATTCCATTTGCCGGCCATCTCGATCTCGGCCTTGGCTTCGCCGCCTATAACGGACTGACGGCGGTCATCGTCAATTTTCTGGTCGCCGCGGCGCTGTCCCTGGCGCTGCGTTCTCAAGCGGCCGACGAGACTTCGCCCGAAGACTACGATGATCGCGCGTTCGCCTGAGCAACTCGCGGATTGGAGAAGCGCCGGCCCGCCGCAGCAGGATGTTGCCGCCGGCCATGATCGGGTGCAGTCTCCGCCCTGTTTAAGGAGCTTGTGATGGTGGAACCGGGGCCCGGCTCCGAGGAGAACGATCTGCCGGCCGTCGGGCCTGAGGCGCGCCACGACTTTTCCTCCGTTCAAGGCTTTCAGGTGGTCGGCGCCGACGATCGTGGCGCGGCCCACCCAGTGGACGGCGATACCTGGCGCGATGCTCTGAGACTGGAATTGGAGGCGCGCGCCGCGCGCTTTCACCAGGCCGTCGATTCGGCGATTGTGCTTTCAAACGACGGCGTCATTCGATGGCTGGGAGACCCGGTCGCGCGACTCGCGCGCGGGCCGGGTCTGCTCAGCCCCAACGCTGTGATCCTGGCCGATGAGTCGTTGCCGGACGCGTCTCGAGATACGGTCCGGATGCGGGTCGAACTCTGGATCGCGGCGACGACGCGACGCGTTCTTGCACCGCTGTTCGCGCTCGAGGCTCTTCAGGAGGGGCCGGAGGCCGTTCGGGATCTGGCGGGCAAGCTCGCGCGGTCGCTTGGGATTCTCGAGCGCGAGCCGCTCAGGGCCGAGATCAACGCGCTGTCTCAAAACGACCGGGCGGAGCTGAGAAAGCAAGGCGTTCGCTTCGGCGCTTATTACCTGTTCGTCCCGGCGCTGATCAAGCCGGGGCCAAGAACGCTCGCCCTTCAACTGTGGAGCCTTCATGCGCCCGGCGACGCGGGCGAGCTTGTGCGAACGCTTGCCCCCATCGCCGCCTCGGGCCGGACGTCTCTCGCGTTGGACGCTGGTATTTCGTCCGAGGGCTATCGGGTCGCCGGGTATCGGCCGTGCGGCGAGCGGATTGTCCGGGTGGACATCATTGAACGCCTTGGCGGCATGATCCGGGCGGCGATCGTCGGCGAACGGCCGGGCGTTGCGCCGGAGGGCCCAAGCCTTCCGCAAGGCCGCCCGGCCTCAAAGGGATTCGTCGTCAACGGACAGATGACGTCGCTGACCGGATGCTCAGGGGAGCAATTCGCTTCGATCTTGCGTTCCATGCGATTCCAGCCGGTCGAAATGAAACGGTCGGAATTTTTCGGCGCCCCCGCCGACGAATCGCGCGGCCAGCCAGGCTCCATCGAGTCGGCGGACGCGCAGGCGTCCAAGGGCGACGATCCGCCGCCGGCGCAAGAAACGAGCGAAGACGCGGCGGCGATCGACCCCATCGCCGCCTCGGACGCGGCGCTGCTCGACGATGTCGAGCCGCCCGTGGATGGCGACCCGGCTCCAGCCTCCGCCGATCCATCCGGCTTTGCCGGCGATGAAGCCCACGGCGCCGAGGAGGGTTCCGCTTCGCAGGCTTCGGGCCCGGACGATACCCAGACGAGCGACGCCGGAACGATCGTCGTCTGGCGGCCGGATCATCGCCGGATAAGGCCAAATCGCCGCCCGGCGAAGAACGACCGCTCACGAAGCGCAACGCCGCGCCGCTCCGACGCCGGCGATCAGAGCCAGGCTCGGCCGGCCAAACGGGGGCGCCTCGAAAAGCGGCGTCCGGAAGCGGGCAAGGGCGCGGAGCGTGCGGACCCGGGCGCCGAACAACCTGGCACGGACATCAATGAAAAGCATCGCAAGCGGGCGAGCGATCGTGATATGCGTTCAAATCCAGCGGCGGGGGCGCAGCCGCGGGCCAAGGTTGACCCGAACTCGCCCTTCGCCAAGCTTCTCGAACTCCGCTCGCTGCTTGAGGAACAAGCCACCAAGCGCCCCTAACGCAGTCCTCCGCTCAACGTCGGGGTCGAGACGTCGACCCGGGTAGACTTGGGCGGATCCATCTGGAAATCCGGCGGGCAATGGCGTAAAGCCCGTCGCGTAATAGAGTTCACGAGGATCTGCATATGACCTATGTGGTTGTCGAAAACTGCATAAAGTGCAAATATTTGGACTGCGTGGAGGTGTGCCCGGTCGATTGTTTCTATGAGGGCGACAACATGCTCGTCATTCACCCGGATGAGTGCATTGACTGCGGCGTGTGCGAACCGGAATGCCCGGCGGAAGCGATCAAGCCAGACACCGAGCCCGACCTCGCCTTTTGGCTCAAGTTGAACGCGGAATACGCCAAATCCTGGCCAAATATAACGAGCAAGAGAGAACCGCCGCCCGACGCCAAGGAATTCGACGGCCGATCGAACAAATTCGCCGAGTTTTTCTCTCCCGAGCCGGGGCAGGGGGACTGAACCAATTCCCGGCGCGCGCCCCCGTGGTCAATCGCGCGCCATGGTTAATCATGACCCCGCCGCGGCCGAGTTCGCCGGCTTATCTTCTTCTTTGATTTTTCGACGGTTTTGTGCTAAACGAGTAATTAACCGTCGAGCGGAAGCCGCTTAGCGTCCTGAAGTCGGACGCGGCTGATTTCGCCGACAGGAAAAGTCAGCTTACCCTCTTGAAGAGCAGTATTCGTGCGCGGATCCTGAAGGTGTGTTCGTGCGCGCAGTAAGAGCGTATGCGGTGATGTTCGCGCGTGGAGAGGTTAACAATGGCGGCGCGTAAGAAATCGAAGAAGCCAACAAGCTCAAAAACAAAGAAAACCGGACTGGCATCCCGCGTGAAACCAACTGCAAAGCGCGCCTCCAAGGCGACGTCGTCGTCCAGCGCCCGAAGCCGCGTCGGCAAGAGCAAGCCCGCGTCGAATGCGCGAGTTGCTCGGAAGACTGGCAAAGCGACTCGATCCAAAGTGAAATCCGCGGAATCCAAGCTTCTGAAACGAAAGCGGAAAAGCGCCGTCGCCGGAGCGACGCGGCCTGTTTCTGCCGCGGCGAAGCGGCCCGTCAAGGCCGCCCAGCGGAAAGCGGCGACGTCGAAAAGCCTGAGAAAAACGACAAAAAGCGCTGATGTCCGTAAGAGGGCGTCGACCATCAAGGCGCATTTGAAGGAACAGGAAGCGAAGGCGCCGCCCGAGAGCCGCGGCGCGCAGGAGATTCGCGCGGCCGCGGACAATGTGGCGAAGCCTGCTGCCGGAGTGAAGCCGGGGGCAGGTCACAGCGCTCACGTCCCCAATCCGACCGAATTGGCGCCGCCAGCGAGATCGGCGCCGCCTGCATCCGCGGCGCCTGCCGTGAAAGCCCAGAAGGCGGCAGGGCCGGAAGAAGCGTCGTCAACGGTGAAGGCATTGAAGAGCGCAGGCCAGCGCCAAGGCTTCAAGCTCAACGAGTTCGTCGTCTATCCCGCTCATGGAGTGGGCCAGATCGTCGCGATCGAGGAGCAGGAAGTCGCCGGCTTCAAACTCGAGCTGTTTGTCATCAGCTTCGCCAAGGACAAGCTGACGTTGCGCGTCCCCACGTCCAAGGTCACGGGCGTCGGAATGCGCAAGATATCCGACTCCGACACCGCGAGGCGCTCGCTGGAAATTCTGACCGGCCGGGCCCGCATCAAGCGGACGATGTGGTCGCGGCGGGCCCAGGAGTACGAAACCAAGATCAACTCCGGCGATATCAACGCGATCGCCGAAGTCGTGCGCGACCTTTACCGCTCGGAGGCGCAGCCGGAGCAGTCCTACTCGGAGCGGCAGCTGTACGAGGCCGCGCTCGACCGGATGGTGCGGGAGATCGCGGCGGTCCAGAAGTCGAACGAGATCGACGCTCTGAAAACGGTCGAGGCCCAGCTGCAGAAGGGCCAGAGCCGGGCTGCGAAGTCCGTCGGCGCGCAGCCCCTCGCAGGCGAGATCGAACAGGCGGCTTGAGAAGCCGGCGGCATCGACGGCTTCTTCACCCCGGCTCAAGGCTGGCGTTCTCGGACGCCGGCCGTAAGCCTTGGCGCGATAGCCGCGCCGGTCAGGTCATCCCGAGCGCGGTCAGGTAGAGATCGAGCACGGTCTCCTCCTCGATCCGGCTGTCGCGATCCTGCTTTCGGATCGAGACGATCTTCCGCATGATCTTCACGTCGAAGCCGTTCGCCTTGGCTTCGCCGTAGACGTCCTTGATGTCGCCGGTGAGCGCCTTCTTCTCTTCCTCGAGGCGCTCGATCCGCTCGATGAAGGCGAGCAGATGGCCGGCGTTGACTTCCCCGGGCGCCACCGCTTTCGCGTCGTCCGCCCTCGCGCCGTTCGGCTTCGCCATGTTCATTTCCGTGACCTCGCTCAAGGTTCCTCGAGCGCGACGGATCGCTCCGAACGTCTCCTCGCGTCAAGTCACGGAGGGGGGTTTTCCCCGGCGATGAGAAGTCGCCCCGGACGTGGGCGCCAAAATTCGCCGGCGCGCGCGCCCCCCGATCGGCGAGGATCGGCCCCAAGAGGCGGGCGATCCGCTCGGCCCACCTGAGCGCGTCCTTGCTCTCGGCGATCAGATCCTGCCTGATCTCGACCAACGCGTTGGCCAATCCACGGGAGGTCGCGATTGCGTCGATCGTGTCGCCGGGCAAGCCCCCGCCGTAAGGCTCGTTGTCGCCGACGTCGTCTTTGCGAAGGTCAGGCTCGGCGCGCAGCGCCTCGATCAGCGGTTTCGCAAGGCGCCCGTCGCGATCCCATAAGATCCCGATCTTCCACGGCCGGCGGAATCCGCGCCAGACCGGCGTGAACGAATGGATCGAGATCAGCGCCGGAGGCTCGCCAGTCCCGATCATCGCATCGGCGGCCGCCGCGATCTCCTGCCGATAGGGCGCCCAGAAGCGCGCGCTGCGGCGGGCAATCTCGGCGGTGTCGATGGTTGCGTTGCCCGGCACGATGGCGCCATCGGAATAGCGCATGACGAGCGTGGGATCGTCGAGGCCCCGGTTCGGGTCGACGACCAGGCGCGAATAGGTGGAGAGCACGGCCGGCGCCGCGATGAGCCGCGCGAGCGCGCGGGCTGTTTCGCCCGCGCCGATGTCATAGGCGATGTGACGGCCGAGCTCGTTGCGCTCAAGGCCGAGCGTCCCGAGCTCCGGAGGAATGGCGTTCGAGGCGTGATCGCAGATGATGAGCGCTCCGCTGTCGAGCGCGCCAGAAATCCTTTCGAAGGCGCGATAGGCGGGCGCCGCCATCCCGGCCCCGGTCTCGGGCGCCTCGTTCATCGTCTGTCTCACGGCGCAAGTCTTCAGCCGGCGATCGTCGCCCCGCCGTCGACGACGATCATCTGTCCGGTCATGAACGATCCGGCCCTCGAGGCGAGATAGACGGCGGCGCCGGCGATCTCGTCGGCTTCGCCGATTCGCCCGAGCGGCGTCCTTGCGGTCGCCGCCTTCAGGGTCTGCGGATTCTCCCACAAGGCGCGCGCGAAGTCGGTCCTGATCAGGCCCGGAACAATGCAATTGACGCGCACATTGTGCTTTCCCCATTCGACCGCGAGATTGCGCGCGAGCTGAAGGTCCGCGGCCTTGGAGATGTTATAGGCGCCGATCGCGGGCGAACCTTTGAGGCCGCCGATCGAGGAGACGATGATGATCGAGCCGTCGTTGCGCTCGATCATGCCGGGCGCGGCCATCTGGATCAGCCAATGGTTGGCGAGGACGTTATTGTCGAGGATCTTGCGGAACTGATCGTCGGAGATCCCGCCCATCGGGCCGTAATAGGGATTCGAGGCCGCGTTGCAGACCAGAATGTCGATGCGCCCGAAGGCGCTGATCGTCTCGTCGGCGAGGCGGCGAAGGTCGGCCTTGGATGAAATGTTGGCTACGATCGGCTTCGCCGCCTCGCGCCCCCGCGTGAGATTGATGTCAGCCGCGGTCCTGGCGCAGGCCTCCGCCTTGCGCGAGGAGATGATCACCGTCGCGCCGTGCTCGGCCAGACGCTCGGCGATGGCCCTCCCGATGCCGCGCGACGAGCCGGTGACGATCGCAACGCGTCCCGTGAGGTCGAACAGACTGGTCAAGGTTTGCTCCCGATGGATGGGCTCCGCTTGACGATTGCATCCTTTGCCGCGACTGCGCCAGAGGCCGGGAGGTGTCAGCCCAGATCGCCCCGTCCGGCCGCCAGCGCGACCGCCTTGACCTGAGCATAGACGCTCGCCCCTTCGCCGAGACCGAAGCGCCTCCCATGACTTTCGCGTGAGCCGCGACAGCAACCGCGCGCCGGCGCCGTCCGCGCCCAAGCGTCAGCACGGCGACCATCTCGTTCGACGTCGACCGGCTGCATCGAGACGATGCGAGAGGGCAGAACGTTGAGGATCGAGCTTGGACCGGGCTTTTCGCGGCGTGAGACTCACGTCGCCGGCGATCGACCCGGATGCGCCGCCGCTCGCCGGGCGTGGCCGGGGGCGCCGGCGCGATCAACGAACCGCCGCGCACGTCGAGGGTGACGAGGCCGTAGCTCCGGTCGCTCGCCCGCACGACCCCATCGAGGCTGACCGCGGCGTCACGCGCAATGGCGAGCGGCAGCGACGGATCGCTCTGCAACTCCTCAAGCGGGCCTGAGGCGATCACCCGGCCCTGTGTCCATCAGCACGATCTGGTCGGCGAGGCGCTCGACCTCGGCAATATCGTGGGTGATGTAGACGACCGGCAAATTGAGGCGGTCACGCAGCCGTTCCAGAAACGGCAGGATCTCGTTCTTGGTCGCGCGATCCAGGGCCGAGAGCGGCTCGTCCATCAAAAGAAGTTTGGGGCCCGACAGCAGCGCGCGCCCGATCGCCACCCGCTGGCGCTCGCCGCCTGAGAGATTGCGCGGGGACCGGTCGAGCAGGCGCCCAACGCCAAGGAGCTCGACCACTTCGTCAAAGGCGATCGATCCCTTCCCTCTGGGGGTCTCGCGGCGCGGCGCGCCGAACAAAAGATTGCGGCGCACGGAGAGATGCTGAAACAGGCTCGCTTCCTGAAAGACATAGCCCAGCGGGCGCCTGTAGGTCGGCAGGAACGCGCCGTTTTCGTCCTGCCAGACCTCATCGTCGATCTCGCAGATTCCGTTCACCCGCAAGAGGCCCGCGATGCAGCGCAAGACCGTGGTCTTGCCGCAGCCGGACGGGCCGAAGAGGGCGGTCACGCCCTTCGCCGGCGCGGTGAAGCCGGCGTCGAGCGCGAACTTTCCGATCGTTCCGCGGAACTCCGCGCGAATCGCGGGGGACGCGTTCACGCGCCAGCTCGCGCGAAGCGTTTTTCGATGAGGATCATCGACAGGATGACCGCGAAGGCGAACGCGACCATGCCGCCCGCGAGCAGGTTCGCCTCCCGCCAGCGCATCGTCTCGACGAAGTCGAAGATCGCCGTCGACATGACCCTCGTGCGGCCGGGGATGCTGCCGCCGATCATCAGGATCACGCCGAACTCGCCGACCGTGTGGGCGAAGCCGAGCACCGCGCCGGTCAGCAGCCCGGGGCTCGCGAGCGGCAGCGCGACAGTAAAGAAGGCGCGGGGGGGCGAAGCGCGCAAGGTCGCCGCGACCTCGAGCGGCCGGTCGCCGACAGCGGCGAAGGCGTTGCGGATCGGCTGCACGACAAATGGCATGGACGAGATGATCGAGCCGATGACGAGACCGGTGAAGGTGAAGGCGAGCGTCCGCGCGCCCCACAGCGAAGCGATCGCGCCCCCCGGTCCGTCGGGCCCGAGCGCGATCAGAAGGTAGAAGCCGAGCACGGTCGGCGGCAGCACCATCGGCAGCGAGACGATGGCGGCGACGGCCTCCTTGTACCACGCCTTCGAGCGCGCGAGCCACCACGCGAGCGGCGTCGCGACGACGATCAGCGAGAGCGTCGAGATGGCCGCGAGTTCGAGCGTGAGCTTGATCGGGACCCAGATTTCCGGCGGCATCCCCAACATGTCGCGTTCACTTAAGCGCGTAGCCGAACCGCTCGATGATCGCCTGCGCTTCCGGACCTTTGAGGAAGGCGAGGAACGCCTTCGACGCCTCGCTGTCCGCCCCGGTCTTCAGCAGCACCGCATCCTGCCGGATCGGCGCATGGAGAGAGGACGGAACTTCCCAGCGCGTTCCCGCCGTCACGCCATAAAGCTGGGCCAGGGCCACGAAGCCCACTTCCGCGTTCCGCGTGTCGACGAACTGGAACGCCTGCGCGATGCTATTGCCCTGGACGATCTTGGGCTTGAGCGCATCGTACACGCCGAGCGCCTTCATCGTTTCGACGGCGGCAGTCCCGTAAGGCGCGGCGACCGGATTGGCGATCGACAGCTTGGCGAACTTACCGGCCTTCAGCGCCGCTTCGCCATCGGTCACATCGACCACCCGGCTCCACAGGACCAGCTGGCCGATGGCATAGGTGAACCGGCTGTCGGGGACGGCGAAGCCCTGCTCGACAGCCGCCTTCGGGCGCTCCTCGTCGGCCGACAGGAACACCTCGAACGGCGCGCCGTGGGTGATCTGGGTGAAGAAGGCGCCCGACGCGCCGAAGATCAGCACCGCCTCGTGGCCGGTCTTCTGCTTGAACAAAGCGGCGATTTCTTTCGCCGGCTCGGTGAAGTTGGCGGCGACCGCGACATGGGTCACGCCCGCTTGCGCCTCCGCCGCAGGCGAGATCAGAAGGGCGAGACATGCGGTTGCAAGCGTGGTCAGCTTCAAGGCGATCTCCTTTATGCGTGACGAACTGGCGAGGCGGCCTCGTGCGCCGCTTTGTTCCCGGAGGACTCGTCCCGCGCTATATGCTGTGGTACATAGCGCGGCTCTGGCGTCTTGAGCAAATTCTGAAGGAAGGAAGGCCGATGAAAATCAGCGCCCGCAACAAGCTTCATGGAACCATCGTCGACGTCGTCAAGGGAGCGACGACGGCGCATGTGCGTATCGATCTGGGGGGCGGGGCGACCGTGACCGCGTCGATCACCAACGAAGCGGTCGACGAGCTCAAGCTGAAGAAGGGCGAGAAGGCTTACGCTGTGATCAAGGCGACCGACGTAATGGTCGGCCTCGACTGAGGTTGGGGGCCGGCGCCGCCTCGTCCGTGAAGGCGACCCTCCCCGCCTCGCGGGCGAGGCGGCCATTCCGCAGAAGCTCGTCTCCCCGGAGCTCGCGCGGCGCGCAGGCGAGCGGGTATCGAAGCTGTCCGTTGCGAACGGGAGAGGAGTGAAAATCGTGCTCGCCGCCCTGATGTCGGGTTCCTGGAGCGATTTGCTGTTGGGTCGAGCGGCGCGGCTTTGAACAATAGAACGTATAATTTATGTGTTTTCTCAAGGCGCGAAATTTGTGACAGGTTTTGGCGCCTAACCCATTGAAAAGGCGCGAGCGGCGCCAAAACCGCAAGGGGCGCGGCGAGTGAGGCGGGTTGTGCGCTATCTTGAGGCAGCGTGGGCGCCGCGGGCTTCGCCCCCCAAGTTTACCGCCCCATGCAGGCGTCGGCGAGCCGCTTGATCTCGGCCCGGCGCTCGGGCGTGATCGTCGCCAGCCGGTCGGCGTCACCTGACTGTTCGACCGCGTCGGCGACACAGCGGCAGCCTGTGTCGCAGTCGGCGGCCGTGCGACCGGCCCTGACGCAAGCGCGCTCGCAGGCGGCAAGAAAGGCGCCCCGGTCGGCCCTCGGCGCGAGCGGACCCCACGCGGTGAGCGCCGCGAGCAGCCCGATCAGGATCGGCTGATGCACGAGATAAATTGGCAGGCTGTGGCGGCCGGCCAAGCATATCGTTCGCGCCGGCGCCGACCCGGCCCGCCAGCGGCCGGGCGCCGTCAGCCTCTCGATCGCGCCGGGGAGCCGCGCCACGCCAAGGCCGAGGAAGACGACGCCCGCCCAGGGCAGGAATGGGCGCCAGTCGAGCGTATCCGGCAGCCTTTCGCCCAAGCCAATCCATAAGAGCCAGGGCGGATCGAACAGGGGCGAGCGGATAAGGAATGGCGCGGCGATCCCAGCGGCGCCGAGCGCGAGCGACGCCCACGCCGGCGCCATGACGAGCGGCAAGGCGGCAAGGCTCGCGGCCGCGATGCAGTGGAGAATGCCGAAAGCAATCGCTTCGCCCGGCGCGAAGACGCGACTGCCCAGCGTCACCAGGGCCGCCGCGCCGGCGACGATCGCAAGGCGGCGCCAGAATGCGCGCGCGTTCAGGTCCTTGCGATGGGCAAGCGCCAGCGACACGCCAACCAGCGCCAGGAACGCGCTGGCCACCGCGTGCGACAGGAGGCGCATCGGCGGGGTGAACGGCAGCATCGGCGAAGCGAGCCGGAAATCGGCGAAGTCCCAGCTCAGATGGTAGGCGACCATACCGAGAAGGGCGAGGCCGCGCGCGCAATCGATGGCGTCGACGCGGCCCGAAAGCTTGACCGCGCCATCCTCCGCGCCAACGCCGACCCTCACGGGGCCGCGGTTTCGAACAGAGCGTCGTCGAGAATGAACGCGCCCTCGTACTCGACCGGGCCGCTCATCAGCACATGATCGTCTGAGCCGCGCCATTCGATCTCGAGGTCGCCGCCCGGCAGACGCACGTTTCCCTTGCGCTCCATGAGCGCGAGGCGCGACGCGGCGACCACGGTCGCGCAGGCGGCCGAGCCGCAGGCGAGCGTGAGCCCGGCCCCCCGCTCCCACACCCGCGCTTTCGCTTCGTCCGGAGCAAGAACCTGAGCGAAAGTGACATTGGCCCTCTGGGGGAATATCGGCTCGGCTTCGATTCTCGGGCCGAGAGCCGCCACGTCGATGCGCTCGAGATCTGGCACGAAGAACACTGCGTGCGGGTTGCCCATATTGACCAGCGAGGCGGGCCCCAGCTCCGCCGGACCTCCGCCGTCAGGCCACAGATTCGCCCGCCTGGTGTCCGGGACGGGGCGCCCAATCGGAATGGCGTCCCATTCGAGCCGCGGCGCGCCCATGTCGACCCGGTAGGACCATTCTCCGAGCCGCTCGCAGGCGATTACGCCGGCCTCGGTCCTGATCTTGACCGCGCTGACGCCGAGCTCGCGGCAAAGCCGGTCGGCGACGCAGCGCGTCCCGTTGCCGCAGGCGCCGGCGAGCGTGCCGTCGTTGTTGAAGATGAGCGCGTCCGCCGCGGTTCCCGGAGCCGTGGAATCGCTAAGAACCATCATCTGATCGTAGTTCAAGCCCCGCGCGCGGTGGATCGCGCGGGCGTCGTCCGGCTTGAGCCTTGTGGCCGAACCGCGCATGTCGGCGACCAGGATCGCGTTTCCGGCCCCGTTCATGCGGTGGACGGTGCGTCCGGCGAGAGGATGGCGGGAGATCATGGAGCTAGCCTTGCTTCGCGGGCCGGACGCCCGGCGCGCTGCGCAGGCGGTCCGCGCGATCGATCGCCCGCGCGCCGAGGCGCTCGACCGCGTCGCGCAGGCTGTCATCGTCGATCCGGGCCGCCGCCGCGCGGGCCGCGGCTTCGGCCGCCTCCGAGGGCGCGGACGTCCGGCGACGTTTCTCGTGCAGCGGGGGCAACGGGCCCTGCCGGAAAGCGATTTTGCCCACGCATCGCCAGCCGAGATGCGCGTTCACCCTATCCACGATCACCGCGGCGCTGTGCTGCGCCTCGAGCGCGAAGGCGCTTTCGACCCTGAGCACCAGAATTGCGGGAACGGGCGCGGCCTCGGGATCGCCTCTCGCGGCGCGGGGCCATTTGAGCTCGATCGGCCGCGCGTGGCGGGCAAGATGGTCCCCGGCGATGGCCGGCCAGTCGGCGATCAGAACTCGTCTCGCTCAAGCCCCGGGCGGCCAGCGCTTCGGCGACCAGCGCGTGCGTGAATTCAGCCAGCGGCTTGGCGCCGCCGCGTCCGCGCTTCATCATCGCCGCGACATGGGGAATGGGAAAAGCATGGGCGCCAATGTAAGCGCGCTCGCCTCGGAGCGAAAGGCGATCGTCGTCCGCACGCTGTCGTGGTGGGACAAGAACCGCCGTGCGCTCGCGTGGCGGGCGCCGCCGGGCGACAAGCCCGACCCCTATCGGGTCTGGCTCTCGGAAGTGCTGCTGCAGCAGACGACCGCCCGGGCGGCGAGCCCCTACTATCGGGCTTTCATCGCCAGATGGCCGCGGGTCGAGGACCTGGCCCAGGCGCCGCTCGACGCTGTGATCAGCGCTTTCGCCGGTCTCGGCTACTATTCGAGGGCGCGGAACCTGCATGCCTGCGCGATCGAGATCGCCCGGCGCGGCGGGCGATTTCCGGACGAGGAAGAGCATTTGCGCTCGCTTCCTGGGATCGGCGCCTATACCGCGGCGGCGATCGCCGCGATCGCCTTCGGCCGCCAGACGCTGCCCGTCGACGGCAATATCGCCCGCATTCTGGCGCGGCTTCTCGCACTGGAGGCGCCGGTCGCTCGCGCGCGAAAGGAAATCGCTGGCGCGGCGCGCGCGCTCGCGCCGGAGACAAGGGCGGGCGATTTCGCGCAAGCCCTGATGGACATCGGCGCGACCCTCTGCCGTCCGCGCAATCCCGATTGCGGCTCCTGCCCGCTCGCTGAGGATTGCGCGGCGTTCCGGGCCAGGACACCCGAGGCCTATCCCCGGCGCGGCCAGGCGAGGACAAGGCCGGGCCGGCAGGGCGCGGTGTTCTTCGTCCGCCGTTCCGACGGCGCCTTTCTCGCCCGCCGCCGCCCGCCGCGCGGCCTTCTCGCCTCGACCGTCGAACTGCCGGGCACCGCCTGGACGAGCAAGACGGCAGACAGCGGGCTCACCCGCGCGGCGCCGGTCGCCGCGCGCTGGCGCAGGCTGGGCCATGTCGAGCAGGTCTTCACTCATTTCGCGCTCAGGCTCACCGTCTATGCGGCGAATTTCGAAGGCGCTGCCCCGGCCGGCTGTTTCTGGGTCGAGCCTCGCGCGGTCGGCCAGGCGGGATTTTCGGCGATGATGCGAAAGGCGGTCGAGCACGCCCTCGCCCGCGAGTGAGACGGCGCCGGCGGCGCTGAACGGGAGCGCGAACTTGATGCGGCGCGCGCTGATGCGCACGAGGCCTCCTCCTGAGCCTCCGACAGCTCATTGGCGATCTCTTTGACGAGCCGCGCGTTCTGGACGAGGCCGAACAACAGGAAGGGCGGGATGACTTCGAACATTCTGGTGGCCGATCAGGGCACGACCTCGACGCGCTCCATCGTCTTCAGCGCGACGGGCGACGCGCTCGCCGCCGCGCAGCAGGAATTCCCGCAGCATTTTCCCCGCCCTGGCTGGGTCGAGCACGATCCCGAGGATCTATGGGGCACGACGCTTGCGACGCTCCGCCGGGCGATGTCGGCCGCGCTCGCCTCGGGACACGAACTCGACGGGCTCGGCCTGACCAATCAGCGCGAGACGACGCTTCTGTGGAACAGGCGGACTGGCAAGCCGATCCACAACGCTATTGTCTGGCAGGATCGCCGCACTGCGGACGAGTGCGCGCGCTTGCGGGCGGAGGGCGCCGAGACGTTTGTGAGCGAGCGCTCTGGCCTCCTGATCGACCCCTATTTCTCGGCGACCAAGATTGCCTGGCTCCTCGACAACGTCGCTGACGCCAGAACGCAAGCGGAGCGAGGCGAACTCGCGTTCGGCACGGTCGATTCCTTTCTGCTCTGGCGGCTGACCAACGGCGGCGTCCACGCGACCGACGCGACCAACGCCTCGCGCACGCTGCTGTTCAACATCCACAAGGGCGTCTGGGACGAGGATCTTCTCAGACTATTTCGCGTGCCCTCGAGCCTGCTTCCCGAAGTGCGCGACACCGCCGGCCGGTTCGGCGACACGGCGAAAGAGCATCTCGGGGCCTCGCTGCCGGTTCTGGCGATGGCCGGCGACCAGCAGTCGGCGCTGGTCGGCCAGGCGTGCTTTGAGCCCGGCATGGTCAAGGCGACCTACGGCACCGGCGCCTTCGTCCTTCTCAACACCGGCGCCAGACCGATCCGCTCGACCAATCGCATGCTGACGACGATCGCCTATCAATGGGGCGGCCGGCGGACTTACGCGCTCGAAGGCTCGATCTTCTCCGCCGGCGCGACGATTCAGTGGCTGCGCGACGAACTCGGCGTTGTCGCCGCGTCGGCGGACACGGAGGCGCTCGCGGCTGCGTCCGACCCCACCCACCCGGTCTACATCGTTCCCGCCTTCGCCGGACTCGGCGCGCCCCACTGGGATAGCGAGGCGCGGGGCGCGATCGTCGGCCTCACCCGCGGCTGCTCGCGCAAGGAACTGGCTCGCGCCGCGCTCGAAAGCGTCGGCTACCAGACTCGCGATCTTATCGGGGCGATGCATGCCGACGCCGGCGATCTTCCGCAGACGGTGATTCGCGCCGACGGCGGCATGACCGCGAACGACTGGGCGATGCAGTTCCTGGCCGATATCCTCGACGCGCCAGTCGACCGGCCGACGGTTCGCGAGACGACGGCGCTCGGCGCCGCTTTCCTCGCCGGATGGCAAGCGGGGCTGTTGTCCGGCCCCGAGGCGATCACCAAGGCTTGGAAACTGGATCGTCGCTTCAAACCGGCTATGGCCCACGCGGAACGGGAGGAGCGTTATCGGGGCTGGCGCCACGCGGTCGCACAGACCTTACTGAAACCGGCGGGATGATCCATGCGCGTCATATTCCGCTGCGACCCGGCTCTGATCGATCGGATTCCACGCCCGCGCCCCGCTCGCGGCGCGCTGCCGGATTGGCTTCGCGACATGCCCGCGGAGAGCTTTTCCGAGACGCATGGCCTCGACATCCGCACGGTGAAGCATCGTCGGCGCGTGTCCAGGCCGCAACCGCATCGCCAAGGCCGCCCAGCTTTTCGCTTGCCGCTTTGCGCCGGGCGACACCTCCTTCGGATGGACGCGACAGGCGCCAGAGCCGGCAGATGCGGATAAGTGGTTGTCGCTTGGGATCGCGCTTCGAGTAGATTGGTTCGGGCTGCCGGCGGCCCGCGCCTTGCGCGTAATACTATGTAAATTTGTTCAAATGAGCCGAAATAAAAAGCCGGCCATTCCCTTCATTTTATTTCTTTTTATTGCTCGGAATCTGGGCTTTTCAATGGGTTAGGGTCGAAGAAATAAAAAAATCTTCTCCGCTTCGCCGACCGACCACACATGCGTATAGCGCATCGCCCCTGACCTTTTGCCTTTCGGCCGACGCCACCGCCGGCGGCTTCGTTCATTTGAAATCATTGTACGGCCGATTCCGCTTTTCAGCAATAAAATGCCTGCTTTTATGGAGATACCTGTTGGCGCTCTGGTTTTCGTCATGGCCGCGTCAAGCGCACGGCTGTCCGGTTCAAGTTGAGCTCAAGCAGAGTTGGAGCTGGTTCGAGTCGGGCGGCGGGGGAGGCGGCGGTTTGCGGAGCCGTGTGAGATCTTTTCTATGCATGAGATTGGCGCGCACGAGTCGAACGAGCTCGAGGAAGCCAGGAACGTCTTTCGTGATCTGTTGCAGGGCGCGCATGAGAAGATAGGCGATGAGGGCGACGGCGATCTGGATGCGCACGGCGTTTTCCGATCTTCCAACGAATTTCGTGATCCTCAGCGTCTGTTTCATCAGACGGAAGAACAACTCGATCCGCCAGCGGCGCCGGTAGAGATCGGCGATCTCCTGGGCGGGCGCGTCGAGATCGTTGGTCATCAGGCGCAGGGTCTCGCCGCTCTCGGTCCTGACCACGATCTCGCGCACGGCGTCCTGCATCGGGTTCCTGCGGTTCATCGCCTGTCGGGCCGGCAGAAATCCGGTCCGGTCGCCGAGCAGCGCCGATCCGGGCGGAAGCGGCAGGTCGCGCGGGCTGTTCAACGGCGTGTTGGTCTTGAAGCGCGTCACCAGGCGGCAGCCGAGCGCGTCGAGCTCGCTAAAGAAGCCGAAGTCGTAATAGCCGAGGTCGAAAACATAGGTCGCGCCGGCTTCGACCGGCATTGCCTTGGCGGCCGTGATGTCGTTGACGTTGGCGGCGGTGACGGCGTGGTAGACCGGGCGCCCGAGGTCGGGATCGTAGACGACATGGCTCTTCACGCCGAAGACGCCGGTCGAGAAACGCGCCCATTCCGCGCCGACGCCAGCCAGCCTCAGCCCGGTCGAATCGATCAGCCGCACCGCGTCGGCCATCTTTCGGCGGGAGCCGCGGCCGGCTTGAGCCAGCATCGCCTCGAACAGGCCGGTGAAGATCCGGAAATCGCGGGCGCGATTGGCGTCGGCGAAGGTCGAGCGCTTCGGCGCGACGGCGCCTGCGTGATAGAGCCGGCCCTGATGGCTCGCCATCGTCGCCTCGATCTTCCGCAGCGAAGAAGCGCCGCTCAATTGCGCGAACAGAAGCGCGCTCAGGTGTCGGCGCGAGGTGAAGCTGCGCGCCGCGGCGTCGGCCCCATACGCCTCCGCCAGCCTGTCGAAGGCCGTCCAGGGGACGAGTTTCAGAAGATCGTGAAAGACGCTATCCCTGTGCCGCACGGCTTTGATCCTTTCCCGTGTCCCGATGAGTCGCGAAACTCAGGATCCGAGTAGAATCAACGCCGTGCGCCCATGCAAGCATTTCCTATGCCGGACAGCCGTGCGACAAGCGCGCCATGACTGCCGGAGAGTGGAGTTTCTCGAAAACAACAGGAATCGCGATAAGAGCCGACAATTTGGCTCTGATAGCGTTATCTATCGATTTAGGTCAGACTGGTTCGGATTGAGGAGCGATTCGATGCGGTCTGAGGATTTTGCGGTTTGGCTGTCTGCGGTTTCGGGCATGAGCGCGGTGCAGCGCGCTGAGGCGATGGCGGCGCTGGAAAAGGCTGCAGTCGCGGCCGGTCCTTCAACGAAGCCCAAGGGGAAACGGACAGAGGACGCGCTCGGAACGGCTGGGGTTGAGCGGGTGGAGCGCGAGGGCTGTCCACATTGCGCCAGCCGCGAAATCGTCGGCTGGGGCCGATCGGACGGGCTATTGCGATTCCGCTGCAAAGCTTGCGGGCGCACGTTCAACGCGCTGACCAGGACGCCGATGGCGCATCTGCGCAACAAGGAGAAGTGGCTCGATCACGCGCGCGCGATGATCGAGGGCAAGAGCCTGGCCAAGACCGCGGCGCTTCGGCGTTCATCCGACGACGGCGTTCCGCTGGCGACATCGGTTTCTGCGCGCGCCGGCCGAGGACAAGCCTCGAAGCTTAAGCGGAATCGTCGAGGCCGATGAAACATTTATCCTCGAGTCGTTCAAGGGCCGCTGGTCCGATCTGCCGCGCAAGGCGCGCAAGCGCGGCGGAACGGCGCGGCACGCGGGGGCCTATCAGGACAACATTCCCGTCCTCGTCGCCCGCGACCGCAAGGGCGCGACCTTCGACGCCGTTCTGCCGCAGGACGACAGCGCCGCGATCGCCGCCGCGCTGACAGGGGTCGTGACCTCCGGCAATCATCTGGTCGGCGATGGCGGCAAGCCGCTGGCCGCCTTCGCGCGGAAGGCGAAAATTCCCTTTCACGCCGTGCCTTCGCCGGGAAAGCCCTCCTCAGAGGCGCCCCATCTGCACATCAACAATGTCAACGCCTACCACAGCCGCCTCAAGCGATGGCTCACCCGCTTCAACGGCGTCGCCACCAAGAACCTGCCAAGCTACCTCGGTTGGCGGCGCGCCCTCGAAGCCTGGGGCCAGCAACTCGACCCCCCACAATGGATAAAAGGCGCCATCGGAAACGGACCGTACCAACAGATAACGCTATAAGAGCCGACAATTTCTTGCATAAAATCAGAAATAACGGTAGGCTTTAGCCCATGATCAACGCCGCCGTCCCACATGCCGAAAGCGCGTCCCGCTGTCGCAGGCGGCTCAGTGCGGGGGAAAGGCCGCGCGAAAAATTTTTTCGCGAAAATCTCGTGTAACCCATTGAAAAGGCTCATTTCGGACGAGAGAATCCAAGGAAATCCAAGCTTTTCCAACCCCTGAATCGAAGGATTTCAAAGCGAAAAAGTCAGTTTCGGAGAAAACCAAAACCGATCCGCATTAGCGTTCGGTCCACCGCTCTCCAGGTCGACTAAACAACGCGATTCAACCGTATAATTGTCTAGGCGCGCCTAGCCAAATCGGCTGGTTTCCCCAAGGTCAGGCTGGCGATAGTCTGATCCCAAATGGCCACACCTGCCCGCACTGGCGCTCTCGCCGCGGCGGCCGGCTTCACGTGCGCCGCCGCGTGGGCGCCGGACTGGCGCGGCGCGTTCTCAAGGGCGCTCGCGCGCGAGGTCGAGGAGCGGCGCTTCTTCCTGTGGATTCCGGTCGCGGCGATGGGCGGGGTCGCGCTCAATCTGGCCGCCGACCGCGAGCCCGCCATGTGGCTGCCGGCGCTGATGACCGCGCTCTTTGGGGCGCTCGCGTGGGTTTCCCGTAGCCGGCCTCTCGCTCTCGGCGCCTCGCTCGCCATCGCGGCTCTGTTCGCGGGTTTCCTGTCGATGTCGCTGCGCACGGCCCGGGTCGCGGCGCCGGTGCTCGACCGCATCCGCATCGTCTCGCTGCAGGGCTATGTCGAGGAAGTGGACTTGAGGACGGTCGGCGCGCGCATGGTGATCGGCGTCACCGGCGCCGACGGCATGCCGCAGGGCAAGGTTCCCCGCCGGGTGAGGGTGACGACCCGCGCCACGCCCGATGTCGCGGCGGGCGACTACGTCGAACTCAAGGCGCGCCTGCTCCCGCCCTCGCGGGCGGCGCTGCCGGGCGGATACGATTTTGCCCGCGATGCGTATTTCGCCGGGGTCGGCGCGGTCGGCTCGGCGCTGGGGCCGATCCGGCCGCTGCCCCCGCCGGGCGATGCGACTTTCCGGCAGCGCTTCGACGCGGCGATCGATCACGCTCGCAATCGCCTGGCGCTCCGGGTGAACGCGATCATCGGGGGCGACGAAGGCGCGATCGCAGCGGCGATGGTGACGGGAAAGCGGGACTTTCTCTCCAACGACGCCAAGGACCTGATCCGCGAGGCCGGCATCTTCCACATCATCACGATTTCCGGCGTGCAGATGACGCTGGTGGCGGGAAATCTTCTTTGTCGTCGCTCGCCGCCTCCTCGCGCTCTCGCCGGCGCTGGCGCTTCGCTATCCGATCAAGAAATGGGCGGCTTTGGTCGCCATGGCGGGATCAATCCTGTACGACCTCGCGACCGGCTCGCGCGTCGGCACCGAGCGGGCTTTGTTCATGACGCTGATCGTGCTCTCCGCCGTGATCATGGACCGGCGGGCGCTCACCATGCGCAATCTCGCCTTCGCGGTTCTCGCCGTTGTCGCCATCTCGCCGGAGGCGATCCTCGGCGTCAGCTTCCAGCTGTCGTTCGCGGCCGTCGCCGCTTTGGTGGCGGTCATGGAGTTGCGGATGGCGGCGCTCGACCGGGATCCCGATCCGTTTCTGCCGAAGCGGGGCGAAGTCCCCAAGTCCGGATTTTTCGGCGCCCATCTCGTCGAGAAGCCGTTCGCGCTTCTCATCGCCACCGCGTTCGCGACCTCGGCCACCGCTTCGTTCATGGCCTATCACTTCCATGATCTGAGCCCCTATGTGCTGATCGGCAATCCGCTGACGCTCACCGTGATCGAGGTCTTCGCCGTGCCGGGCGCGCTCGTGGGCGCCGCGCTCTATCCGCTCGGGCTCGACGGGCCGGTGTGGATCTATGTCGGGGCGGGGATCAAGTTCATCCTCTGGGTCGCGCGCTTCATCGCCGAGGCGCCGCATTCGACCGTTCATGTGAGGGCGTTCGCGCCTTACGCGCTGCCGTTTCTCGCGCTCGCCGTGATGTGCGCGGCCATCTGGCGGAGCTGGATGTTCCGTCTGAGCGCTGTGCCGCTCGCGCTGATCGGGATCGCCGCCGCGATGAACGGGCCGCGCTATGACGTGATCGTCGCGCCGTCCGGCGATCTGGCCGCGGTCCGCGACGCCGACGGCGCGCTTGAGGTCGTCGGCAAGCGCTTCAACGGCTTCGCCGCCGAGCAATGGCTGACCGCCGATGGCGACGGGCGCGATCCGGCTGAAACGCGCGCCTTCGACGCGCCCTGCGACCGCCTCGGCTGCGTCGCCGCCCTGCCGGAAGGCGAATCGCTTTCGATCGTCCTCGATCGCCTCGCGTTCGACGAGGATTGCGCGCGGGCCGAGGTCGTGGTCAGCGCGCTCGCCGCGCCGCCGGACTGCAACGCGAAATTCGTGCTCGACGATCAGGCGCTGGCAAGGCTCGGCGCGGTCGGCCTGACCTGGAGCGAGAGCGGCTTCAAACTCACGAGCGACCGAAGCCCGCTCGAGAACCGTCCATGGTCGCCGGCGCCGGCGCCCGCGCGCGACGAGAAGATCGTGCGCCCCGGCCCTGGGCTCTCGCATGGCGCAGACCCAGCCGACGCCGCGGACGAACCGGGGCAGGGGGGGTAGGGAAAGGAACGACCCGATGTTCCCGCTTTCTGGATTGTCGCCGACCCGCTTGCCTCTGCCCGCGGCGTTCAGGCCTTTACCGTCCCCAGGTGTCGGCGCACGAGACTATGTCGCTTGAGGTGGGATGTATGTTCTCGCTCGGCGCCGATCCTGCGAATACGGCCTTGATCGCTCTTACCCGGTCCTCCGAGGTGCGCCGTTCGCCTCCTCTGCAGGCGTTCGCCGCATACTGCGCCAACATGCAATCGACAAGCCTTGTTTCGTCGGTCTGCGCGGCGCACCGTCTCTTCCACGTTGCAGGACGGCGCGCTTCAGTATTGCGGAGATTATTCGCAAGCACCGCCAAAGCGGTGTTTCCGTATTCCGTCTTCAATCCCAGATCCGAGTAACGCCGCAGGCGAGCCTCGTACTCGCCGAGCGCTACGTCGACCTGCGCCTTCTAAAATCGTCGTCCTTGACGGCCGCCGCGAAGGCGGGGCGGAAACGTGCGTCGCACATGAAATAGCCCTGCTTGTTCTGGCTGCAGGCCCAGTTCGGATCGAGGCAGCCGTTCCTCATCTGCAAGCCGAGATTTCCAACACAACTGGTACTTCACTACGTTTCTATCTTTAAAAGCTCGCAATATTGGTGGAAGATTATTTGATGTCCAATCAAGAATTCCGAACGTCATTCCGTCGAGACCAAAATATCCAGAAAAATGCTTGGTCTTGCAGTCGAAGGTAACGGCTTGAAGGAATTTTCCGACGCCGCCTGCCGCCGAGCAGGCGCTGATCTGGCGGCAAATCGGATCCGGGCTTGAGCTGGACGAATTCGGCCCGCACGCCGTCGTCCACACAGTCGGCCATGGGAATTCGGCTTATGAAGTAAAGCTCCGGCAGGGGCTGAAGAAGCCCAGCACCGCTGGCTCCCGCCCTGCACTGCTGCGCGCTCGCCGATCTGTCGACAGCGGAGAACGGCAGCAAGGCGATCACCAGTGGCCAAAGCCGCACGCAAAGGTTGGAATTCACGGCGCTTCATCCCGATTGTTAGGAAGCGAGACCGTCTGCCCGAGGTTCGACTTACCGCTTTCCGCAGCGCCAGAATGAAAGGCGACGAAGCTGCACGCAATAAGTAGAATTGCCCAAATGGCCGTCAGGACAGTCAGCTTGGCCGATTTTGAGGTCGGCCGATGCGGCGGACGGGCGAGCCGTCGGCCTAGCGGATCAAGCGTCGCATGGAAAAGTCCTTGCCTGCGTGACGGCGAAGTCGAAACGGGCGTCCGGACTGACTGGCCGACGCGGCAGGAGGAGGCGATCATGCGACAGGCCGGACGA
>CAVULN010000048.1:0-83276 GCA_963742305.1 uncultured Alphaproteobacteria bacterium | reverse complement strand
ACAACTGCAATCGGAACGAACCAAATCGGCTATCGCAGCCCTTAGGGAACACGGCGTTGAGCCCGCAAAGCCAAAACGAGAGATAGTTCGTCGCTTTCCTCCGGGCTGCCAGCAACTGAGCGCTCTGGCGAGGCGCTCTCGTAGCGAGGCCCGGGCCCGGGATCTAGCTCCGTTGATTTGGCGGTCGATCGCGGATGGCAAGTCTTATCGCGTCATAGCCGACCAATTCAACGCGCAAGGGATTCGCCCCGCTCGTAACGCTCCTTGGACCGCGGGCTCGATTTGGAGGATCGCTAGAATGACAGCCGAAGAGTTCGCGCCCAAAACAGATGGGTTGCAGATGAAGCGCACGGGCACTGCGCAAGTCAGAGTGAGCCGGCGGCTCTCCGCGATCAGACTGCTGTTGCTGACATTACGAGACGAAGGCGCGTCCTATGCGACGATCGCATCCGAGTTGCGCCGGCGAGGCATCGAAGCGCCCCAGCGCGGGAATTGGGGACCCGCCTCGATCCGACGATACCTGATGCGAGCGCTCAACGTGCCTTCGCTTCGCTCACAGGTGGGTCAATGAGCCTTCGCCCCTTGGTTGTTTATTACCGGGTGTCGAGCGAACAACAGAAGCGATCGGGGCTCGGCTTGATGGCTCAGCATGACGCCGTGCGGCGCTACCTGGAGACGAACCCTGGAAACGTCGTCGGTGAGCTGACTGAAATCGAGAGCGGCCGAAAGGACAATCGACCCGTAATCAAAGAAGCTCTCTGGCTTTGTCGCGTTTACGACGCGAGACTCATCGTTGCGCGGCTCGATCGTTTGGCGCGCAGCACCGCGATGATTGCTGGCCTGATGGACAGCGGAGTTGATTTTATCGCGGCCGACATGCCGCTCGCGAACCGCTTCACGATCCATATTCTTGCGGCCGTGGCCGAATACGAGGCGCGATTGATCTCGGAGCGCACGAAGGCCGCCTTTGCTGCTGCAAAAGCGCGTGGTCGGAAATTCGGCAATCCGAATCCGATAACGCATCGTTTCTCAGCCGCGGCGAGAAAGGCCCAAGTCCGAGCCATGCGAGAAAGAGCGAAGGCGCGCGCGCTAAATTATCTGCCGCTTCTTTGCAAATTGCGAGACAGCGGAGAGACGCTGCATGGGATAGCGCTTCAATTGACCATGATGGAGATCGAAACGCCGGGCAAACGCAATGTCTGGCGAGATCGCACGGTGGCCAAAATGTTTGAATACGCGGGCGAACGAAAGCCTCGGCCGAGGGCAGCCGACGAACGCAAGCCGATCGAAGGGCAGCCCGACCGGACTTCCAACTAGCGGAGCATTTTCTCGGACAAGCTAATGGCCCTCATTTCGATCGCGAGGCGAGTAAGTGACGCCCGCCGGCCGAGCGCGGCCGTTGACGACTCGAATGGAAAGCCGATCCCTACGGCTTCGAGCGCAGACCGAATTGCTTCCTCTTGGGCCGGCGATACTTCCCGACCTTCCTCGAACGCGACAATAACCCAAGGCGTGACGGCGGCGGCCTCTGCGAGCTCGCTGGGCGTCCATTTCAGGGTGTCACGCGCCTGCCGGCACTGGTCGGGGCTCACTCCCTATCCTCGACGGGTCGGGCGCTGCGGCGCGCAGGTGCCTGACGGCGGTGAGCATCGCCCCAAGGGCGCGGGTCCGCCCCCCCCACGATGCGGACAAGCTCTTCAATCGGGTCGGGATAACTCGCCCTCCGAACGCTTCGTATCCTCTCGCCGTCCCACTCTATTGGCGCACATTCCGCTAGCATGTGCAACCTCTTCGGCCTGTCCAAAGAGGTCTTTCGCCTTCAAGAGCCAGAGCAAGTTACGGAAGTGCCTGCGCTGCTCTGAGCCGGTCAAGTTGCAGCCGGGGCGCGAGACCTGCGCGCGATGCTGCGACGCGATGGAATACGGCGCTCCCAAGTCACGTCCGTCAATGTGGTGTAATTTTCGAATGTAGCTGAGGCGGTCATTGGTCAGGCCGCCTTGGGTGTAATCTGCAACGGCTTGAGGTCGGCAGTCTTGTCGGCCGGCTCTTGTGAAGCCTTCAATCTGCATGTAGCGATTTTGCGTCTGCCAATCGTCGTTGTGCTCCATGAGAACGGCGCCGACGAGCCGCATGATGGATTTCCGACCCGATGACGCCCCCAAGACCAAGGCGGAGAAGAAATTCTCCAACAGCCCTGACTTTGCCAAGGCCGAGATCAGGGGACGCATCATCCACAGCGTAGACGGGACCGCCCTGTCTTTCGACACTGGTAAGAACTGGTACCCGACCGACAAGACGAGGGTGGCAGACGCCGAGCCGCTGATCGGCGATCTGGCCTACTGCAACGAAAGTCCCGGTGAAGGCCTAGGATTGCTGGAAAAGATCCTATGCGGGTGGACGGCGGCCTGACTTGGTAGGCTGAGCTTCCACACCAGCATGGAGGCAACCGATGCAGTCTGTCACCTCCGCGACCGCTGTCGCGACCACCGCCCGCTCGAATGATATCACGCTGTTCGCCTCGCTCGAATTGAGCAAATCGAAATGGGTTGTGACGATCAACAATCCGGGCAGCGAGAAGTTTTCCAAGCATGTGGTTGAGGGTGGAGACGGCGCCGGCCTGCTTGAGCTTCTTTCGCGGTCGAGGGGGAAGGCCGAGCAGCGCTACGGCGTGCAGGTCAAAGCGATCGTCATTCAGGAAGCGGGATTGGACGGGTTCTGGATTCATCGCTTGCTGCTCGCCAACGGGATCGAGAGCCACGTCGTCGACGCGGCTTCGATCGCGGTCGACCGGCGGCATCGGCGGGCCAAGACCGATGCGATCGACGGCGAGACGCTGTTGCGGACGCTGATGGCCTGGGCTCGCGGGGAGCGGCGGGTCTGTTCCATGGTTCGCGCGCCGAGCCGGGAAGACGAGGATCGCCGGCGCCTGACGCGCGAGCGCGGCACGCTGCTCAAGGAACGCATTCAGCATACCAATCGAGTCAGGGGCCTGCTCAGCGGCCAAGGCGTCCAGGACTACGATCCACTTCGGCGCGATCGTTTCGAACGACTCGAGGCGCTGCGAACCGGCGACGGCCGTGAGTTGCCGCCGATGCTGAAGGAGGAAATCCGCCGGGAGCTCGATCGGATCGCGCTGGTGACGACGCAACTGGCTGCGGTTGAACGCGCCCGCGACGCGCTCATCCGCATGGATGCCGAGGAGCGCAACAACCCCGCCGCTCTGCTTCTCAAGCTCAAAGGCTTGGGCCCTGAGTTCGCCTCGCTCCTCTGGCTGGAATCGTTGTTTCGCAGCTTCGGCAACCGACGCCAGGTGGCGGCTTACGGCGGATTCGGCGCCCAGTCCCTGGCAGAGCGGCGGCGTCGAACGGGATCAGGGCATCTCGAAGTCAGGCAATCGCCGCCTGCGCAAGACGATGATCGAGCTTGCCTGGCTCTGGTTGCGTCACCAGCCGGACTCGGCGTTGAGCCGCTGGTTTCAGGCGCGGGTCGGTGCTGCGAAGGGACGGATCCGCCGGATCGCCATCGTGGCGCTGGCCCGCAAACTCCTCGTCGCCTTGTGGCGCTACGTCACCCAAGGCGTCGTTCCCGAGGGCGCCGTGTTCAAGGCGGCATGACCCGATCGATGACTTAACCCCACTCCAACACGCCAACGATGGCTTAATGACTTGACCCATTCCAGCGAAGCCGAACGCGACGGCTTCGCCGGATCCGGGCGGGCGGCGACCGCGGACAACCCCCTGGGCTGAAACACGCCGTGAAAAAGGATGGTCCCGCCAACCCGAGCCCGATACCCTCGAGCATGAGGGATTATGGTCCGAGCCACAAGCTCGACCGGATGTGAGGTGATGCGGTCGTCAGGCTGCATGGAAGAGACGGGCTCACGCTTCGGATCCAAACGCCAAAGGAGCAGGCGCAATGCCGAGATGATCGAGCTTGACTGGATACACCCCATGTGAGGGGGTTGGGATGCACCCTGCCTGAATCGCAACAGGAAGGCGGCTTTCGGTTGGCGCCGGAGGCCCCAGGGAGCATCCCGATGGAGAGACTATCCGCACCCGAACGCACGCGCGAGGAGCTTCGCGCCTTGATGAACGGAGATTTGGGAACGGCGGCGGGGCGAAGCGATCTGGTCCGCCTGGCGCTGCGCCTGATCGTCGAGGAGGCGCTCGAGGGCGAGGTCTCCGATGTCCTTGGCCGCGAGCGTTATGAGCGCGGCGAGGGCGAAAAGGCCGGCTACCGCAACGGCTATCGGACGGGCAAGGTGAAGACCGCGGAGGGCGCGGTGGAATATTCGGCGCCGCAGGTTCGCGACACGCCCGATAGCGGTGATATGAGAACGGAGAAAGAACAAAGAAAATCAATCGCCCCGCGCATTGGGGGTCTGCGCGGGGCGAAGGGGCGCGCCCTGGGAGAGGAGCGCGCGGAGAAACTGCAGGTTGCAGCCGGGCGCTCAAATGGTCAATTTCGCAGAATTGTGGGGGAGCAAGCAGCCCCCGCGCAGTTCTCCCACCTACGCGAGGGCGCAAGGGGCGCGCCTTCAGCGAGGGCTAAAGTGCGCGCCATGGCAAAAACACACCGGCTGCCCCGTCTATTCCGCCGCAAAGGAAAAAAAAGAGGCGGCCCCCGGCTCGCCGGGTGTGGCGCGCGCGCTTTGGCTCGCAGGCGTAGCGCGAGGCCGGCCTGAATGGCGCGAGCTGGCGATCGAGGCGATGGCGGTCGTCTACCGTCGGCCCTTTGCCGACCGACAGATTGATTTGCCGACCTTTTGCCATGGCGTCGCGGGACTGCTCCAGGCGACCTTGCGGTTTGCGAACGAGACTTGGCTCCCCATGTTCGCCGATGCGGCTGGCGACCTTGTCGGGTGGCTCTTGTCGGCGTACGAACCGGACAGTATTTTGGGCTATCGCAACTGGGAGCCTGGCGGAACCCGGGTCGATCAGCCAGGGCTTCTGGAGGGCTCGGCTGGGGTGCTTCTCTCTCTATTGGCGGCGGCGACCAATGTAGAGCCGACTTGGGATCGCGTCTTCTTGCTGGCCTGAAGGAAGGAAGGCCGCGAGTGGACACCCCGACCGAAAAGAGCCGGAAAGTATCCGCCAAGGGAGACGAGCGCGGGCGAAGGCTGTATGAGCCGCTCACCGGCGGTCAGATTGCGAGAGGACTATTCGGCGGAGGAGCTGCGGGTGCTGGCCCGCCGGTCGAAGGACGTCAACCAGAGCCGGCGGCTTCTGTCGTTGGCAGGCGGTTCGAGACGGAATGGACCGAGGGGCGGCGGCGAAGATCGGCGGCATGGACCGCCAGACGCTTCGCGACTGGGTTCATCGCTTCAACGCCTTGGGTCCGGACGGGCTTTTCGACAACTGGACGGAGGGTCCCAAGCCTCGCCTGTCAGCCGAGCAACTGGCCGAGGTCGGCGCAGATCGTCGAGGCTGGCCCGGACCGCGAGAAGGACGGCGTCGTGCGCTGGCGGCGGGTCGACCTCAAGCGCGTCATCGCCGAGAGGTTCGGCGTCGACTTCCACGAGCGCTACGTCGGGAAGCTCCTGAAGAAGCTCGGCTTCTCCCACATCAGCGCCAGGCCTCGGCATCCGGCGCAGGACGAGCGGATCGTCGAGGCTTTCAAAAACGTATGGCCCGCCCCGTTCGCAAGGGGGTTTGTCGAGATTGGCGGCTGATCCAGTCTGCTTCAACGTATCCGGCCTCGAGGAGCTTCCTCCGGCCATGATGGAGATACGCGCGCTTCGGTCCTCATAAAACTTCCGGCGTCGAGCGCCGTTTTTTGAACCAGGCTTCCAAAGCGCCGTTCGACTGTCAGGCCATCCCGTCGCACCCTCTCGCAAACCCCTGTTGACCGATGGACGCTTTGAACGCGATCGGCCGAGCTCTTCTACGCTGCCACTCCTGTGACGGCGAACCGTTCTCCGCGCCGCAGCACCGCCCAGGCGATTCTCGCCAGCTTGTTGGCGAAGGCGACGATCGCGACATTGCGATGAGCACGGCCTGAGAGCTCTTTGGCCCATCGACCCAACGGCGTGTCGCGTTCAGCCACATAGGGCAGAGCCGCCCGCGCTCCATGGATCAGCTGCCTGCGCAGGTATTTGTTACCCCGCTTGCTGATCCCGAGTAGCTTCGGCTTGCCGCCGGTGGTGAACTGACGGGGAACCAGGCCGAGCCACGCCGCGAGATCGCGCCCGCGCTCGAAGCTTTCCGCCCGACCGACGGCGGCGACAAGGGCAGATGCGACGATCGCGCCAATGCCTGGGATTGTCGTCAGCCGGCGAGCCTCTTCGTTCTCCTTCACCCAGCGGACGAACTCGGCGTCGAAGGCGGAGATTCGTCGATCGAGCTCGGCCCATTGCGCCCGAGCGTCGGCGACGAGCAGAGCAATTCGTGGACTCAAGTCGGCTCCGCCTTGTTCGTCCATCAGTACGCTCAGAAACTGCTCGAGCTTCCGCTTGCCCTGCGGCGCGACCAATCCGCGCTCCAGCAGGATGGCGCGCAACTGATTGATCAGAGCCGTCCGCTCCCCGACCAACCGGTCTCGCGATCGATGAAGCGTCTGCATGTCGAGTTGGTCCTGGCTCTTCAGTTCGACAAACCGCATCGTCGGCCGCGTCGCCGCTTCCGCGATCCCCTCGGCGTCGCGATCGTCGTTCTTCTGCGCCTTGACGTAGGGCCGAACATATTCGGGCGACATCAGCCGGACATCGTGGCCGTGGGCGGCGAACACGCGGCCGAGATGATGGGCGCCGCAGCAGGCCTCCATCCCGACAACGCACGGAGGAAGCTTCTCCGCCAGAGCAATCAGCGTCTCCCGTCTCACCTTACGCCGCATCACGACCGCGCCGGACGCATCCAGCCCAACCACGCTGCAGACGTTCTTGCCGAGGTCGACGCCAAGCACCGCAATATCCATACCCATTCCTCCTCCTGAACCGCCGGCGAGCCTACGACGCCGGAAGGAGGGGCGGGCCATTCCATAAAACTTCCCGCGCGCGCTGAAGGCTCATCTCGAAGGCCTGCCGGAGACGACGCCGGTCGAGATCTGGTTCTCAGGACGAGGCCCGGATCGGCCAGAAGAACGGCCTTGTCCGCCAGTGGGCCAGGCGCGGAACGCGGCCCAGGCAGCCCGCCGATCAGCGCTACGACAACGCCTATCTGTTCGGCGCGATCTGCCCCGCCCGAGGCGTCGGAGCGGCGCTGGCGCTGCCCTACGCCGACACCGACATGATGCAGCTTCACCTCGACGAAATCTCGCGCAATGTCGCCGAGGGCGCCCATGCCGTGCTGCTGCTCGACCGCGCCGGATGGCACACCACCGGCAAGCTCGACGTGCCCGAAAACATCACGCCGATCTTCCTGCCGTCCCGCGCGCCTGAACTGAACCCGGTCGAGAACGTCTGGCAGTATCTCCGCCAGAACTGGCTCTCAAACACCGTCTTCGAAAACTACGACGCCATTGTCGACGCCGCCTGCGACGCCTGGCGAAAGCTCATCGCCGAGCCCGAAACCATCACATCCATCGGAATGCGAGACTGGGCTCACGTCGGTCAGTCGTCATGACCTTTGGTATTATGCCGCGCTCATTGCAACATCGAGGAGCCGACGCTCTGCCGTCTCGCAAAGCTCAGCGAAGCTGCGATGAAAGTCTGCGGCTCTGCCGAGTTCCGTAACGACATCACCCATTTCCTTCGCCGGCACGCGATCTCACCGACGCAGGGGAACCGTTCGCGATCACGTAGGCTGCGAGCAGTGCGCGAAGGTGGGAGTCTGCCATCCACATCCATTCATCGCTGGTCGGCGGGATTGTCGCGGCCAGATATGCTTGCGTCGTCATAGCGTGCCCTCCGCACGCAAAAGTAGCACAACCGGCCACTATTTCAACTCAAAATAAACACAATTCACAAGATACGGCCTGGGCGTGCCCAAATTGCGCGCCTCTGAGGCTGGCGTCAGCGTCTGCTCCGCCAGTAGTGATGACGAGATTCAATGCTCGTGCGGAGGCCGACAACGAGACCTTGGGCGGCAAGCCGCGAGAGCGCCCGCGATAATGAGGCGCGTTGAGAAAAGCGTCGGGTGCTCAACTCCGAGCCGCTCGAAGATTTGGCGCGGCGGAATTCCCTGTTCATCCTTATTCGGGAGGACAGCGAGAATTGCCGTTTGAAAGTGCGAACTCATGGCCCTCCGGGCTGCGAGAAGGGCGTTACCCTAGCGTTACCCCAATCTTTTTACTCAACCGCCGTATCAATATAACTGTTTGATTTTATTGGCGTCCCGGAGAGGACTTGAACCTCTGACCCCAGGTTTAGGAAACCTGTGCTCTATCCAGCTGAGCTACCGGGACCCTGAAATCGACGGCGCCGGGTCAAAACCATTGTGGACAAGTCAAACCCGGCGCGGCATGCCCTTAACATGAATTTCCGCCTCGCGCACCGCTCAGCGCCGGCTTGTCGCTTCAGGCGCTTCTTTGGCGCCTGCGCGGCGCTCGCGGCCCTCGCGCTCGCGTTCCCGGCGGGCGCGGCCTGCGGGCGGTCCGCCGGGCCGGTTCAGGCGGTCGGGGTCAACGAGCGCCTCGAGATCGAGCTTGGCGACGGCAGGACCGTGAGGCTCGGGGGGCTGGACGCGCCCAGCCGCGACCGTGGCGCGCCCGAACTCGCGAAGGCCGCGCGCGATTTCCTGAGTGAGCGGCTGCTCGGCCGGGAAGCGGACCTGATCCTCTTGGCCGGCGGAACCGATCGCTGGGGAAGGGTGGTCGCCGACCTGTCCATGCCCGGCGCGCAGCCCGAATCGACCGCGGCGGCGCTGCTGGCGGCAGGCTACGCCCGCGTCCGGCCCGAGTACGAGACGCGCGGTTGCGCCGCGGAGCGGCTCATGATCGAAGAGGGGGCGCGCCAGGCGGGACTGGGGGTTTGGCGCGACCCGGATTTCAGCGTAATCCAGTCGTCCAATCTGGCCGCGCTGCGCCGCCGCTCCGGCAGATTTGTGGTGATCGAAGGCCTGGTGCGAAGGGTTGGATTTGCGCGCTCGCGCCTGTATCTTGAGCTTGTTCCCCGCGATGGCCCGACGATCGCGGTCGCGCGAAAACTGGAGACGGCGCTCGCGCGAGAGGGACGGCCGGCCGTCGCGCTGGTTGGACAGACGATCAGGGCGCGCGGCGCCCTCGATGACCGGTTCGGTCCGAGAATCGAGGTCGCCGACCCGGCGATGATCGAAATTGCGCGTCCCGCCGGCGCGCCAGGAGAAGCGAAGCCGAATCCATGACCGGCGAGCCGGACAATCTGGGACGCATGGCTGCGCCCTGGCGCGGGCGGCGCGTTCTGATCGCGCTCATCGCCGGGGTGACGCTCGGCCTTGCGGGTTGCGTGACGATCGATCCGCCGCCCGGGCCGGTCAGCGTCGTCCCGCAGCCCACGCCGCGTCCCGCTTCGGCCGAGAGGCCCAATCCGGAACGCAAGCGGCTGATCGATGCGTTCGGCGGCGTCTATTCGGCGCCGGCGACCCAGGCTTATCTCGACGGCGTTCTTGCGAAGCTCGCGCCGCCCTCGAACGGCGCCGGGCCCGCCTACCATCTCACCGTGCTCAATTCGCCGATCGTCAACGCCTTCTCCCTGCCCTCGGGCGATATCTTCATCACCCGCGGCCTTCTCGCGCTGGCCGACGACACCGCCGAAATCGCCGCCGTCATGGCGCATGAAATCGGCCACATCACCGCGCGCCACGCGGCGCAGCGGGCCGAGTTCGAGAAGACGACCGCGTTGTTCTCGCGCGTCAATTCGCAGGTGCTCGGCGAACGCGAGGCTCAGGACGAAGTCGAGGCCCGCTCGAAGCTCGCGATCGCCCGGTTCTCCCGCGAGCAGGAATTCGCCGCCGACCAGATCGGCATCAGGACCATCGCCCGCGCCGGATATGACCCCTACGGCGCGGCCCGATTCCTCACCGCGCTCGGCGAGTGGAGCGCGTTTCGCGAACAGGTGTCGGGCGGCGGCTCCGCCAACCGTCCCGACATGATGGCGACCCATCCCTCGACGCCGGAGCGCATCGCCCAGGCGAACGCGGCGGCGCGGCAATACGGCCCGCCGGGGACCGGCGAGACCGGCCGCAACGCCTATCTCGCCGCCATCGACGGCCTCGCCTTCGGCGACGACCCGTCCCAGGGGGTCGTGCACGGCGACGCCTTCATTCATCCGAAGCTCGGCTTCGCCTTCGACGCGCCCGATGGCTTCGCGCTCGACAATCAGCCGGCGGCGCTCATCGGCGTTGGCGCAGGGGGCGGCCAGGCGCTGCGTCTCGACAGCATCGCGATTCCAGAGTCGACGCCGGTCACCAGCGCCATCGGCTCGGACTGGATCGACGGGGTCAAGACGACATCGATCGAATCGAGGAAGATCGGCGGCCTCGACGGCGCCACCGCGGTCGCCAAGGGCGACCAGTGGAGCTTCCGCCTCGGGGCCGTGCGCCTGAATGGCCGGCTCTATCGTCTCATTTACGCCGCCCACGATCTTTCGCCGGCGGTCGATTCGCGCTTCATGGCCTCTCTCGACTCCTTTCGTCCCCTCACCCCGCAGGATGCGGCGTTGGCCGCGCCGGAGAAGATCAGGATCGTGGAGGCGCAGACCGGCGACGACCCCGAAACGCTCGCCGCGCGGATGGGCTTCCTGCCGCAATGGCTCGATCAGTTCCTGATTCTCAACGGTCTCGAGCGCGGCGTCGCGATCGTTCCCGGGCAGCGCTACAAGATTGTGGTCCGTTGAGCGGCGAGGCCTCAGGCGCGCACGGGCGCCTTGCGGGGCGCCTCGTCGCCGCCACCCACAATTCCGGCAAGCTGCGCGAAATCGGCGAATTGCTGAGACCCTTCGGCGTCGAGCCGGTCGGCGCCGGCGCCCTCGGCCTGGCCGAGCCCGAGGAGACGGGGTCGACCTTCCGCGACAACGCCATCCTTAAGGCGCTCGCCGCCTCGCGCGCCTCGGGGCTCGTGGCGCTCGCCGACGATTTCGGACTCTGCGTCGAGGCGCTGGACGGCGCGCCGGGCGTCTATTCGGCGAGGTGGGCGGGCGAAACAAAGGACTTCGGCGCGGCCATGGCCCGGGTCAAGCGGGAGCTCGAGGCGCGAGGCGCCGCGCCGCCGTGGCGGGCGGCCTTCATCAGCGTGCTGGCGCTCGCCTGGCCGGACGGCGCCGAGGAGACGTTCGAGGGCCGGGTGGACGGGACGCTCGTCTTTCCGCCGCGCGGAACGGCCGGGTTCGGCTACGATCCGATCTTCCTTCCCGACGGGCATGAGCGCACCTTCGGCGAGATGAGTTCGCAGGAAAAGCACGGGATTCCCCCCGACGGCTCGCTCGCGCTCTCCCATCGCGCCCGCGCCTTCCAGAAGCTCGCTCGCGCGCGGCTGTGAGGAGGCCGGATTCCGGTCTAGCGGTATTTTTACCGGCGCCCCTTAATGATTTCAGCGGTTTACGACCCCGTTTAGTTCCACCCTCAATGTTCGCATTGGATTTGAGCTACCGGCGCGGGTTCGCCGTCTGCAAGTTCATAAATTACTGATTGGTTACGTTATTTTCGTCCTTCAACATCAGGCTTGCCTGGCAGTCGTCTCGCCCCACGGGGTTCGGCCACATGTTGATCGCGCGCGGCGATGCGTCTTCCCGCGAGCGATCGCTCCTGTCGAAACGAAAACGATAGAGCGAATAGCCGCGGGCGGCGGCTTCTGGCAAAAGGGCGCCGCCGGGGATGTGGGCCCCGGGAGAAAGGACGGGGTCGCTCATGCAGGTGGAAGAGACCGCAATTCCCGCGGTCAAGATCGTGACGCCGAAGAAGCACGGCGACGCCAGAGGGTTTTTCTCCGAGGTCTACAACCGCGCCGACTGGATGAAGGCGGGCCTTGATTTCACCTTCGTGCAGGACAACCATTCCTATTCGGCGGCGCCCGGCACCCTGCGCGGATTGCACTTCCAGACGCCGCCTTTCGCGCAGGATAAGCTCGTGCGCTGCGCGCGCGGCCGCATCCTCGACGTCGCGGTCGACATCAGACGCTCGTCGCCGACCTTCGGCAGGCATGTCGCGGTCGAGCTTTCGGCGGAAAACTGGCGCCAGTTGCTGGTCCCGGTCGGATTCGCCCATGCTTTTCTCACCCTGGAGCCCGACTGCGAGGTTCTTTACAAGACGACCGCGCCCTATTCCGCCGCCAGCGACCGCGGAATCGCCTGGGACGATCCCGCGATCGGAATCGTCTGGCCCGCTCTCGGCGCCGCCCTCGTGCTATCGGACAAGGACCGCAAATGGCCGCGCCTCAAGGACGCGCCGGACCTGTTCGAATGATGCGGATCGCGGTCACCGGATCGAAGGGCCAGGTCGCGACCTCGCTGATCGAACGCGCGGGAAGTAAGGCCGAAGTGATCGCGCTTGGCCGTCCGGCGTTCGACCTCGTCGACCGCGCCTCCGTTCTCGCCTCGCTCGAAGCGGCGCGCCCGGACGTGATCGTCAACGCCGCCGCCTATACCGCGGTGGACAAGGCCGAAGCGGACGAGGCGCTCGCAACCCGCGTCAACGGCGAGGGCGCGGGGCATGTGGCCGAGGCCGCGGCGCGGCTCGGCGTTCCGCTCCTCCATCTTTCGACCGACTATGTGTTCGCGGGCGCGCTCGACCGCGCTTATCGCGAGGACGATCCGACCGGCCCGACAGGAGCATACGGACGCTCAAAGCTCATGGGCGAACAGCTTGTCGCCGAACGGTGCGGGGACAGCGTCATTCTGCGCACCGCCTGGGTCTACAGCCCGTTCGGCGCCAATTTCGTCCGCACGATGCTCAGACTCAACGAGACGCGCGACGAGGTCGGCGTGGTCGCCGATCAGCGCGGCAATCCGACGTCGGCGCTCGACATCGCCGACGCCCTGATCGCGGTCGCGGCAAGGGTGAAGGACGATCCTTCGCCGGCTTTGAGGGGCGTCTTTCACATGACCGGATCGGGGGAGGGAACCTGGGCGGATTTCGCCGAAAGCATTTTCGACGAGGCCGCGGCGCGCGGGCGTCGCCCGACCCGGGTCAAGCGGATCGCGACCTCCGACTACCCGACCCCGGCGCTGAGGCCAGCCAATTCCCGCCTCGACAACGAAAAGCTTGCTCGCGTATACGGCCTGAGGCTGCCGGACTGGCGGGCGTCGGTTGCGGCCTGCTGCGACCGCCTTCTCCCGCCGGCCTCATCCTGAGGGCCGCGCGAAGCGTCTGTAGACGCGGTCGTTGACCGCGTCGGCCGCGCTCCAAAGGGCGTTCGAAAGAACGCCCGTCTTTCGACGGGCTACCGAGCGCGGCTACAAGCGGCCACAAGGGACAGGGGTCTTGATGCAGCGCAAAGTGCTTGTGACCGGCGGGGCGGGATTCATCGGCTCGGCCGTGTGCCGGCGCCTGGTCGGCGAGGGCGCCTCGGTGCTCAATCTCGACGCGCTGACCTACGCCGGCAATCTGCAGTCCCTGGCTCAGATCGGCAATGCGCCGAACTATCGCTTCGCCCGCGCCGATATTTGCGATCCAGGCGCGGTCGCGCAGGCGTTCGAGACCTTCGCGCCCGACCACGTCATTCACCTCGCCGCCGAGAGCCATGTCGATCGCTCGATCACCGGCAGCGGCGCTTTCATCAAGACCAATGTCGTCGGAACGTTCACCATGCTCGAGGCGGCGCGCGCCTACTGGAGCATGCTCAAGCCGCCGCGGCGGGACGCATTCCGTTTCCTCCATGTCTCGACCGACGAGGTCTATGGCTCGCTTGGGTCTGACGGCGCGTTTTTGGAAGAGACGCCCTACGATCCAAGCTCGCCCTATTCCGCCTCCAAGGCGGCCGCGGATCACCTGGTGTCGGCCTGGGCGCGCACTTACGGCTTCCCGGGACTGATCTCCAACTGCTCGAACAATTACGGTCCCTATCATTTCCCCGAGAAGCTGATCCCGCTCATCATTCTCAACGCCGTTCACGGCAAGCCCCTGCCGGTCTATGGCGCGGGTGAGAACGTGCGCGACTGGCTCTATGTCGAGGACCACGCCCGGGCGCTCGACCTCATCGCGGCGCGTGGCCGGATCGGCGAGAAATACAATGTCGGGGGCCGCAACGAGCGCCGCAACATCGATGTGGTCAAGCGGATCTGCGCCATTCTGGACGAGCTTCGCCCGAGGCCGCGCCCCCACGAATCGCTGATCTCGTTCGTCGCGGACCGGCCGGGACACGATCGGCGCTATGCGATCGACGCGACCAAGCTCGAGCGCGAGCTTGGCTGGCGGGCGCTCGAAACTTTCGAGACCGGCATCGAGAAGACGGTGCGCTGGTATCTCGACAACGAATGGTGGTGGCGCCCGCTGAGAGAGAAGGTTTATTCCGGCGAGCGGCTCGGCGTGATCGCCGAGGCCGGGACTGTGGCTTAAGGCGGGGCGATGAAGGGCATCATTCTCGCGGGCGGCGCCGGCACGAGGCTTCATCCGATCACGCTTGCGGTCTCGAAGCAGCTGGTGCCCGTCTACGACAAGCCGATGATCTATTATCCGCTGTCGGTGGTGATGCTGGCGGGGATTCGCGAAGCGCTGATCATCTCGACGCCCCATGACCTGCCGATGTTCCGCCGCCTGCTCGGCGACGGCGCCGATTGGGGCATGCGGATCGAATACGCCGAACAGCCCGAGCCCAACGGGCTCGCGCAGGCCTTCGTCATCGGCGAGACGTTCATCGCCGGGGGGCCGACGATGCTGGTGCTCGGCGACAACATCTTCTACGGCGCGGGCTTGAGCGATCAGCTCAGGCGCGCCGCCGGCCGCGAGCGGGGAGCGACGGTGTTCGCCTATCACGTCCCCGATCCCGAGCGTTACGGCGTGGTCGAGTTCGATTCCTCGGGCAGCGCCATTTCGATCGAGGAGAAACCCGCGGTCCCCAAGTCGCATTGGGCGGTGACCGGCCTCTACTTTTACGATTCCAGGGTGGTCGAGATCGCGAAATCGCTCAAGCCCTCGGCGCGCGGCGAGTACGAGATCACCGACGTCAATCGCATCTATCTCGAGGCCCGGGCGCTGAACGTCGAGCGCATGGGGCGAGGCTACGCCTGGCTCGACACTGGAACGCCCGACTCGCTGATCGACGCGGCGAGTTTCGTGAGAACGCTTGAGCAGCGGCAGGGGACCAAGATCAGCTGCCCGGAGGAGATCGCCTTCGGCCTCGGGCTCATCGACGCCGCCCAGTTCAGGCGCCTGATCGGGCGGTTCGGCAAGAGCGCTTACGGGCTCTATCTTCAGTCCGTGCTCGACGAGCACGGCCAGGAATGGAACGAAAGCGCCACAATTGGGGGCCAATGATGCCGGCCATGGCGCATCGAAATCAGGGTGATTGGCGCGGGCCGGCCGCCAAAGCGGCCCTTAAGCCCGCTTGAAAGCCGAAAGGACACGGTCGATGACCGAGAAGCGGCGCCGCGATGAACCGCAATCGGGCCACGGGAACGGAGGCCCGGGGTCCGACCTCGCCCGTGCGCTCAAATCGATCGTCACCGTCCAATCGACGATTCCCGAGGACGCCTTCACCGCCCAGGCGCTCGGGGAGAGCCGCTCGGGGAGCGGCGTCGTCATCCGCGACAGCGGTCTGGTGCTGACGATCGGCTATGTGATCACCGAGGCCGAGAATGTCTGGCTCGCCGACGCGGGCGGGCGGGTGACCCCGGCCCATGCGCTTGCCGTCGATGCGGAGACCGGCTTCGGGCTGATTCAGGCGCTCGGCGACCTCGACTGCCCGGCGCTCGAACTTGGCCGCTCGAGCGAGGCGAAGCTCGGCGATTCCGTCACCGTCGCGGCCGGCGGGGGGACGAAGCCGGTCAAGGCGATGATCGTCGGCAAGCACGAATTCGCCGGCTACTGGGAATATTTCCTCGACGAGGCGATCTTCACGTCGCCCGCCCATCCTTTCTGGGGCGGCGCCGGCTTGATCGACCGCGCGGGCAGGCTGATCGGCATCGGCTCGCTGCATGTCGAGCAGCTGAGCGAGCGAGCCGCCCCGCGCGACATCAACATGATCGTGCCGATCGATCTTCTGGCGCCGATCCTCGACGATCTCCTTCGCTTCGGCCGGGTCAACAAGCCGGCGCGCCCGTGGCTTGGCGTTTTCTCGGCCGAAAATGGCGATGAGGTCATCGTCGCGAGCGTGGCCGACAACGGGCCGGCTGCGGAGGCGGGAATCCGCCGCGGCGACGTTCTCTCCAGCGTCGGCGGGTCTCGGATTGAGAGCCTCGGCGACTTTTATCACAAGGTCTGGGCCCGCGGTTCCGCGGGAGTCGAGATCCCGATCGAAATCGTGCGCGACGGCCGGCCGATCGGGGTGCGGGTGCGTTCGGCCGATCGCTCGAGCTTCCTCAAGCGCCCGCGCCTGCAGTAACGGGCCGGCGCCTCCTCAGGCGCCGACGGCGCGCCAGCTAGCGCCCGGGATCGGCCGCGAGGATTTGGCTGCCGCCGGGGATCTGGGTGGTCCCGTTCATTTCCCAGATCGCGGCCTGACCGCTCGTGTTCTGCCATAGGATGTCGGAATGGCCGTCGCCGTTGAAGTCGCCGGTTCCGATCGCATGCCAGCTGGTCCCGGGAACGGAGCTGACCACCCCCCCGCCGATCACGCTGGTCCCGTTCATCTCCCAGATCGCCGCCTGACCGTTGCCCGTGTTCTGGAAAAGGATGTCGGAGAGGCCGTCGCCGTTGAAATCTCCGGTTCCGACCGCCTTCCAACTCGGGCCGGCGTTGATGCCGAGAGTCCCGCCGCCGATGATGGCGCTCCCGTTCATCTCCCAGATCGCGACCTGGCCGCTGCTCGCGTTCTGCCACAGGATGTCGGAATGGCCGTCGCCGTTGAAGTCGCCGGTTCCGATCGCCTTCCAGCTTGGCCCCGGATTGGCGCTGACGGTTCCCCCGCCAATCACATTGGTCCCGTTCATCTCCCAGATCGCGGCCTGGCCGTTTGTGTTCTGCCACAGGATGTCGGAATGGCCGTCGTCGTTGAAGTCGCCGATCCCGACCGCCTTCCAGCTTGGTCCCGGATTGGAGCTGACGGTTCCCCCGCCGGTCACATGGGTCCCATTCGTCTCCCAGATCGCAACTTGCCCGCCCGCACTCTGCCACAGGATGTCGGAATGCCCGTCGCCGTTGAAGTCGCCGCTTCCGACCTCGGTCCAGCCCGGTCCGGGATTGGAAGAAAGCACCTGGGCGCCGCCGGCGATCTGGCTGGTCCCGTCGAGTTCCCAGATCGCGGGCTGGCCGCTCGCGTTCTGCCACAGGATGTCGGAGAAGCTGTCGCCGTTGAAGTCGTTGTCGGCGGTCTGCGTCACACCGATCGACGGAAGGCCATCGCTATCCGGGTTTACATCCTTAGCCAGTTCGACCGTGCCCGCGGCCGTCCCGTCGGAGCGGAACAGCCCCTCGGCCGAGCCGTCGTAGGCGTAGAATTCAACACCCCCGTTAACGGCCGTGAGGTCGAAAGGCGATGAACTTCCGGCGCCGGCGTCGATATCCTTGATCATCACGGTTCCGGCGGCGGTCCCGTCGGATTTCCATAACTCGACGCCATGCACGCTGTCGTTGGCCGTGAAATAGAGCATGCCGTCGACGTCGGTCAGATTCTGCGGATTGGACTCGCCCGAACCCGGCCAGATGTCCTTGACCATTGTCGTTCCGGCGGCAGTCCCGTTCGATTTCCACAACTCATAGCCATGAACGCCGTCGTAGGCGTTGAAGTAGAGCGTGCCGTTGACGTTGGTCAGATCCGTCGGCTTCATGCCGAGCGGGCCCGGATTGATGTCCGTGACCATCACCGTCCCGGCGGCGGTCCCATTCGACTTCCACAGCTGAAAGCCGTCCGCGCCATCCTGGGCGCTGAAGTAGAGCGTGCCGTTGACGTTGGTCAGATCCGAGGGATCGGAGCCGCCTGCCCCCGGAACGATGTCCTTGACCAGCAGGGTTCCGGCGGCGGTCCCGTCCGACTTCCACAGCTCATCTCCACTCCCACTCGCGGCGCTATCCGCCGAGAAGTAGAGCGCGCCGTTGACGTTCGTCAGGTCGAAAGGACCGATGTCGCTGACCATCACGGTCCCGGCGGCTGTTCCGTCCGACTTCCAGAGCTGATCGCTGGTCGCGCCGAGGAGGTCAAAGTAGAGCGTGCCGTTAACGTTCGTGAAGTCGCCTGGGGTCCAGCCCGCGCCAAAGTTCTTGACCATCACGGTCCCGGCGGCGGTCCCGTCCGACTTCCACAGTTCGCCGCCCGCCGCGTCATCGATCGGGAAGTAGAGGGCGCCGTCGACGTTGGTCAGCTCGAACAGCTGGTCGGCCACGGAGTTCAAAGCAAAATCCTGGAGCAGAAAAGTCCCGGCCGCTGTCCCGTCCGATGTCCACAGCTCCTCCTGTGGCGCATCGGGGGCGAAGATGTAGAAAAGGCGGCTCCCGATCGTCGTGAAATCGAGGGGCGGTCCGGTGTTTATGAACGAGGCGACGACTTGCGTGCCCGAAACCGTTCCGTCGCTGACCGTGAGTTGTTGGACCTCGTTCGGACCGTCAGGATCCGCGTCGAAATAGGAAAGCGCCATGAAGTCCCTCCCCTGGTCCAGATCGCGCCGTCGCTTCAGACATCCGAAGCTGCACGGGCGGCCTCAGCCGCCAGGCGGCCGGGCGTCGGCGATCTCGTTGACGAGCTTGCGCATCATCGCGTCGCCGAAGGTCCGGAAATCCTCGATCTGTACGACGAACGCGCCCTCGCCGCCGATCACATTGTCGCGATAATATTGGGCGAGGCCGCCGGGCGGGTTGGTGTGCAGGGCGAGATAGCCGCCCAGCGCCGCCGCCTTCCTGTTGAAGATCGCCAGCCCGTTGATCACCGCGCCCGCCCCGACCGCCGCGTCGCGCGCCGCCGTCACCGGGCGGCCCTGGTTGCTGGTGCCGTCGCCCGAGACGTCGATCACCCTGCGGCCGGTCTCGAAGGCGTTCTCCGCGAACAGGGCGAAAGAGAAATCGATCGCCGCGCCGATCGCGGTTCGCCCGAAGTACGAGCGCGGCGCCGCGGTCAGCGCGGCGGCGAATGCGCGCGCGTCGGCAAGATTGCGGATCACCGCCCAGTCGACGACCACCCTCTCCTCGCCGTCGCCCGCCCATTCGACATAGGCGAGCGCGATCGCGCCATGCGGCCCGGTCGAGATCGCGTCGATCAGTTGCCGGCTTTGAATGGCGTCCGCATAGCCGCGCCGCTCGAGCGCGAACTCGTCGTCGTCGATGCTGCGGGAGACGTCCGCGGCCAAAACGACCGCCGCGTCCACCGCGACAGGCGCGCTCGCCGCTCTCGACGCGGAGGATTGACGAAACGGCGCAGGCAAGCATGACCGCGCCGCACAAAGACAGACCGATCCGCAAGCCGTCGCGCATCGAAGCCTCCTCCGCGCGCGCCCTCAGAGTAGGCTTGCGTTGGTCCGCCAGCGCAAACCTGCTCGATATCATACGTCCGTGGAAGACGCGCCGGAAGGGTCGCGCGCGATGGGCGCGGCGGCCGCCTTCGGCCGACGGCCGATCTTCATGAGGCGCCCGCGCAAACCCGCGCCGTCCGCGAGACGCGCCGGGCCGGACTCGTCATGTCCGGACCGCGTGCCAGCTGGGCCCCGGATTGGCGGCGAGGACCTGGCTGCCGCCGGGGATCTGGGTGGTCCCGTTCATCTCCCAGATCGCGGCCTGGCCGCTCGTGTTCTGCCACAGGATGTCGGAATGGCCGTCGCCGTTGAAGTCGCTCGTTCCGATCGCATGCCAAGCTGTTCCCGGGGATGGCGCTGACCGTCCCGCCGCCGATCACGTTGGTCCCGTTCATCTCCCAGATCGCCGCCTGGCCGTTGCCCGTATTCTGGAAAAGGATGTCGGAATGGCCGTCGCCGTTGAAATCGCCGGTTCCGACCGCCTTCCAGCCCGGGCCGGCGTTGATGCCGAGAGTCCCGCCGCCGATGATGCTGGTCCCGTTCATCTCCCAGATCGCGGTCTGGCCGCTGCTGGCGTTCTGCCAGAGGATGTCGGAATGGCCGTCGCCGTTGAAATCGCCGGTTCCGACCGCGGTCCACCCCGGTCCGGGATTGGGGCTGACCGCGCCGCCGCCGATGATGTTGGTCCCGTTCATCTCCCAGATCGCGGCTTGCCCGTTGGCGTTCTGGAACAGGATGTCGGCGGCGCCGTCGGCGTTGAAGTCGCCAGTCCCGACCGCCTTCCAGCTCGGCCCCGGATTGGAGCTGACGGTCCCCCCGCCGATCATGTTGGTCCCGTTCATCTCCCAGATCGCGATTTGCCCGCTCGCGCTCTGCCACAGGATGTCGGAATGGCCGTCGCGGTTGAAGTCGCCCGCGCCGATCTCGTTCCAGCCCGGCCCGGGGTTGGGCGCGAGGATCTGGCTTCCGCCAGCGATCTGGTTGGTCCCGTTCATCTCCCAGATGGCGACCTGGCCGTTGTTGTTGTGCCACTGGATGTCGGAGAAGCCGTCGGCGTTGAAGTCGCGATTGAAGTCGCCGGCCGGCGGCGCCGTCACCCCGAGGGGCGTCGTCGTTTGTACGTTCGTCGCAAGCTCGACCGTGCCCGCGGCGGTCCCGTCGGAGCGGAACAGCCCTGTGCCCGTTCCGTCGTAGGCGTAGAATTCCAGCGCCCCATTGACGGCCGCCAGGTCGAAGGGGAACGAACTGTTCGGCGGAACTGGTTGAGCCGGATCGATGTCCTTGACCATCATGGTTCCGGCGGCGGTCCCGTCCGACTTCCACAATTCGACGCCATGCACGCCGTCGTTGGCGCTGAAATAGATTTCGCCGTTGACGTTCGTCATATCGGACGGGAAGGAGTTGTTCGGAGTTGCGCCGGTTGCAGCCGGATAGATGTCCGCGACCAGCACCGTTCCGGCGGCGGTCCCGTCCGACTTCCACAGCTCATCGCCATGCGTGGGTCGCTGGCGTCGAAATAGAGCACCCCGTTGACGTTGGCAGATTGGTCGGCTCCGATGACCCGCGCACCCGGATCGATGTCCTTCACCATGACGGTTCCAGCGGCGGTCCCGTTCGACTTCCAGAGTTCAAAGCCATCCATCCCGTCGGTGGCGGTGAAAAAGAACTCGCCGTTGACGTTCGTCAGATCGAAGGGGGAGGAGCTGCGATGCGCCAGGATCGATGTCCTTGACCATGACCGTTCCGCCGGCGGTCCCGTCCGACTTCCACAATTCGAACCCGTGCGTGCCGTCGTCGGCTTCGAAAAAGAGCGTGCCGTTGACGTTCGTCAAATTCTGCGGAGAGGAGCCCGTTGCACCCGGATCGATGTCCTTGACCATGACCGTTCCGGCGAAGGTCCCGTCCGACTTCCACAGCTCGGTGCCGTCCGCGCCGTCATTGGCCTGCGAAGTAAAGCGTGCCGTTGACGTTCGTCAGGTCGCCCGGGGAGGAGCTCGTTGCTAAAGGCGCGATGTCCTTGACCATCACCGTTCCGGCGGCGGTCCCGTCCGACTTCCACAGTTCGACGCCATGCGCTGCCATCGTTGGCCTCGAAGTAGAGCGTGCCGCCGACATCGGTCAGATTGGCCGGGAAGGAGCCGCCGGAGCCAGGATTGATGTCCGCAACCATCACTGTTCCGGCGGCGGTTCCGTCAGACGTCCAGAGCTCCTGCCCGTGCGTCCCATCGTTCAATGAGAAGAAGACGCGACTGCCGATCGTCGTGAGATCGCTGATCGCGTTGGCGCCGAACGTGGCGACGACGTGCGTGCCCAGAGACGTCCCGTCGGTGACCCAGAGCTGCTGGACCCCGCCGACAACCTCATCGAAATAGGAAAGCGCCACGGAAACCCTCCCTTCGCAGTTCGAATATTAGGTTGCGTCCAAAGGCTGATCAAGTCACGAAGCGAACTCGGCAATAGGTATAACTACCCACATCCGCGCTCGCCTGTAAAGCGTGTTGGGGTTTGGAGCGGGCGGAGTCTGTTGGCTGACGGCTTGCGCGCGGTTGGCGCGCCCGCGCAGCCGATCACGGTCCAGCGTCAAATGTGGCGGCAAAGCGCGGAGAGCCGGGGGGAGAAGGGGCCTTCTCGACACGCATGACACGCGCGCTCGGCGCCCTGTTGCGCTCCGCCCTCTCGGGCAGAAAAGCGGCGAGGGGAAATCCAAATCAAGGACGACCCGAAAAGGATCGCCGCCGGGGCGGTGCGTCCGAAAGCCCGAAACGGGACTTACGTCGACCTATGACGCATCCTTGATTTGGATCTCCCCTCGCGCAAGTTTCACGACGGACCGCTCACAATCGTTTGCGCTAGTCCGCCGCGAGCATCCCTCTCAAGTTGTGGCTTTCACCGTCGAGCATGGCGTAGGCGATGTCGTCGATCCGCCATTGGCCGCGTTCGAACACCATGGCGTAGGTCAACTGCTCGCGCGCGCCGTCGCCGCGGGCGAATTCGGCCCGAACCCTGGCCTGGTCGTGAGCTTCCGAAATCGGAGCAATGCTGAGCGCGACCAGATGGGGCGCCTCATCGCTGAAGGGGTCGCGGAGCAGCGCGGCCGGCGCGTCGCGCCCGCCGGCGACGACTTCGTTCGCCGCGATCGAGCGCAACAGCGAACGCGAGAAGAAGCGCGCCCTCAGCGTGTTGTCGTCCATGACGCCCGGGCCGCAGCCCTGAATAGCCGCCTGATCCGCCGCATATGCGGCCTTGACGGCCGCCTCGGGAGAATTTCGGTTGATGCCTGCCTCGGCGGCGAGCGCCAAAGGCAGGAGGCAGGCCACCGCGACCAGGATCCTCTTCACGACGAAACTCCTCCGATCTGTTAACCCATCATTAACCTCATTCCGCGGGGCGCGCTGTGATCTGGGTCACACTCCGGAACCTGGGACCGGGACGCGCGGAAGGGGCGCGGCGGCGCGCCTGGCGCCGCCAGGGAGCTCTTTCATCGAGGGTTTGAAAACGGGCGCGCCCGGGCGGACGCGCTCAGCGCCTGCGCTCTGAGAACGCCCCGGCGAGAAAAAGCCCGCCCTGACGCAGGCCCTCGCCGTCGATCCCATGACCGATCCCGAGCGCGAGATGCCACTGGACCGGGATGGACGCCTTGGCCAGCGCTTCCGCCGCCATGAACATCGCTTCGAACGGGATCATGGGATCCTGCTCGCCGTGGACGAGCAGGATCGGGGGAGGGCGCCCATGCCCGTCGCGCGCGGTCGCTTCGCTCAGCCGCTCAGGGCCGATCAGGAGACCGGAAAAGCCAAGGATCGCGGCCGGCGCGCGCGGGCGCCTCAGGCCCACGTGCAGCGCCATCATCGCCCCCTGGCTGAAACCGACCAGCGCGAGCTTCGAATCGTCGAGGCCGAGCCGCGCAAGCTCGGCGTCGAGAAAGGCGTCGATCGCGCCCCGCGCGTGAACCGCGCCGTTCCATCGCTCGGCGGCGCCGGCGTCGTCGTCAGGCGGCCGGTTGGAAAGCGCGAACCACTGGCGGCCCATCGGCGTCGCCGGGCTGCGCTCGGGCGCGTGCGGCGAGACGAAGGCCGCCTCGGGCAGAACGGCGCGCCATTGACGCCCCAGCTCGATGAGATCGTTTCCGTCCGCGCCATAGCCGTGGAGGAAGACCACGAGCTGGCTGGTTCGGCCGGCGGCCGCGGGGACGCGGGGTCCGTCCAGGACGGCGCTCATCAGGGTTGGCTCCGGGTTGATCCGAGGTTTCGCTTAGCCTGAACCGCCGGCCAGGGCCATCCCCGAGCGCGCCTTGACGCCCCGGTAATAGGCCCAGAGCATGCGGGCGGCGACGCCCCTCAAGGGTCGCCAGCGTTCGGCGATGCGCTCGAGCCTCCGGGCGTCAGGGCGCCGCCTGAGGTTCAGGGCGAGTCGCGCGGCTTCCTGCAACGCGAGATCGCCGGCGGGGAAGGCGTCGGGATGGCCGAGGCAGAACAGGAGGAAAATGTCCGCCGTCCACGGCCCCACGCCCTTGACCTTGACCAGCGCCTCATGTGCGTCCTCGGCGTCGAGGCCGCCGAGGCCTTCGAGATCGAGGCCGCCTTGGACGACCGCTTGCGCCGCCGCGCGCAGCGTGCGGATCTTGGCGTTCGACAACCCGCAGGCGCGCAAGTCCTCCTCCGTCGCCCTGGCGATTTGCGCCGCCTCGAGGGGCGCGATGCGCGCCTGCAACCGGGCGAAGATGGCGGTCGCGCTGGCGGTCGACACCTGCTGCGCGACGACGATCGCGGCGAGCCCCGCAAAGCCAGCTTCCCTGCGGCGAAGCGGCGGCGGGCCGCCGATCGCGGTCAGGCGATCGATCAGCTCCGGATCCTTGGCGCGCAGGCGCTGGGCCGCCTCGCTCAACCCCGCCTCGTCGTCGATCGGGGGGCCCGGATGGTAGACCCGCTTCCTGGGTCCGCGGGCGCGCCGGGTTGCCCGCCCGGCGGGCCTAACGCTTCGCTTCGCCGCCATGGCCGCTGACAGTCCCGCGACGCCGCCCATTTTTCGTTTCGCGCCTTCGCCGAATGGAGCGCTCCATCTCGGCCACGCCTATTCCGCGCTGATGAACGAGCGTCTCGCCGCGCAGACCGGCGGGCTCGCGCTGCTGCGCATCGAGGACCTCGACCGCACGCGCTGCAAGCCGCGATTCGAGGCCGCCATCCTGGACGACCTCGCCTGGCTCGGGCTTCGCTTTCCCGCAAGCCCGCGCCGGCAGAGCGAGCATCGCGGCGACTACGCGGCGGCGCTCGCCCGGCTCGACGGGCAGGGCCTCGTCTATCCCTGCTTTTGCAGCCGCTCGGAGATCGCGCGCGCCTTCGCGGGCCGGCGCGACCCGGACGGCGCGCCGCTCTATCCCGGAACCTGCCGCGCGCGTTCCGCGGCCGAAAGGCGCGAGCGTCTCGCTCGCGGCGACAAGGTTGCGTTCCGCCTCGACATGCGCCGCGCGCTCGACGCCGCGCCGGCGGGCCTTCACTGGACCGAGTATGGCGAGGGCGCCGTTCCCTCGCTCGCTCCGGCGGCGCCGGGGAGCTGGGGCGACGTGGTCCTGAGCGGGCGCGATCTCGCGGCGAGCTATCATCTGGCGGTCACGGTCGACGATGCGCTGCAGGGCGTAACCGACGTCGTGCGCGGGCGCGACCTTTTGGCCTCGACCGCGGTCCACCGGCTCCTTCAGACGCTGCTCGGCCTTGCCGAACCGCGCTACCGGCACCACCGGCTCGTTCTCGATCCGATGGGGGCGAAACTGTCGAAAAGCCGTCAATCCGTATCGCTGGCGGAGCTGCGCGGAACCGGCTTGGGCGCGGGCGAAATCCGGGCCGCGCTGGGGTTCGGCGCGGGCGCCGCCGGCGGGCTTGCGGTCGAGTTCAGCTGAAGTTCGGCGGTCGCGCCGGGCGCGCTCGCCGGCTTCGCCGCCGCCATCGCGGCGGCCGAGGGGGACTCGGCCATCAGCTGGTCGATGCGATCGCGCTCGCGCTTGAACGCCGCCAGCATCTTGCCGTCGAACTCGCGCGTGCGCGGCAGTTTGATCGCCATCGGGTCGACGAAGTTGCCGTTGATGATCACTTCGTAGTGCAGGTGCGGGCCGGTCGCCAGTCCCGTTTCGCCGAGATAGCCGATGGTTTGACCCTGGACGACGTGCGCGCCGTCGGCGATCCCGCGGCCGAAGCCCGACATGTGGTTGTACGTGGTCACGTATCCGTTGGCGTGCTGGATCTCGACCCGCCGGCCGTAGCCCGAATCCCAGTCCGCCTGGATGATGGTTCCATTGCCCGCGGCGAAGATCGGCGTGCCGATCGGCGCCGCCCAGTCGACGCCGGTGTGCATGCGCGAATAATGCAGGATCGGATGATAGCGCATGCCGAACGGCGAGGTCAGTTCGCCCTCGGCGATCGGCTTGCGCACCAGGAACTTGCGCATCGAGCGGCCGTTTTCGTCGTAGTAATCGACCATGTTGTCGTCGGGCGTCTGGAACCGGTAGTACTTGAACGTCTGGTCCCGCACCGTCATCGAAGCGCACAGGAGCTCCGGCCGCGGATTGAGGTCGTCGGGGTCGGAGTAGAACGCTTCGATCGAATCGCCCGGCGCGGTGGCGCGCTGGAAATCGACATCGTTGGCGAAAATCCGCGTCGTCACGTCGATGATCGACCGCGGCACGCCCTGTTTGAGCTCCGTCTCGTAGAGGCTCTCATAAAGGCTCATGCCGCCGCCCGCGCCCCCGTCGTCAGGCGCTTTCGGCTTTCGCTGTCCTTGTGCGGCGCCAAGCGTCACAGGCTTGTAGGCGCCGCTGTCGGTGACCGCGACGGTCGCCTTGAGCTGGTCGTCGGCATAGACCGAGACCCGCGCGATTCCGGACTTTCCTCCCCGAAAGGCGGGCTCTTCCGGCAGGAGAATGATCTTCTGACCCTCGCCGACCGGCAATTCTCCGCGCTTGAGGCCGAACGCCGCCAGGATGGCCGCCGCCTCGTCCGGGCTCGCGCCATTCGCCTTGAGCACATCCTCGAAACTCTCGCCGTGGCGCATCTGAACGAGCTTCTCGCTCGGGGAGGCGTCGTCCGGGCTCGATTTGACCACGTTGGTGACGTTTTCGGGGATCATCCGCACTTCGATCGAGGCGAAGGGCGTGCTGGGAGAAACGCTCCCGACGGTCGCGTAGGCGGAGAGCTCGCGCAACGCCTGGCTCGCCCGGCTGGTCCGGGCGAGCAGGATCTGCGGCGGCAACGACGTCGGCGCCTTTTGGGCGTCGGTGGACGCTTTCAAAGTCTCGACCACCTGCGCTTCCGCCTCGGCCTGCGTCAGGTCTCCCGAAATCTGGGCCGTATCGCTCGCGGTGAGGTCCTGGACGCGGAAGGTCACCTCCGCGTTGTCCTGAACCGGGCCGGGATCGGGCGACGGCTCGGCGACGTCCGCGCCGCCGCTGGTGATCTTGATGGGGTTGAACGGGGGCACCGCGTCGGCGAACCCGGTCGGGGTGAGGGTCAGCGTGGTCTCAAGACGAGTGAACGGCCGGGCCTTCACCACCTCCCGGTCGCCGACCTTGATGGTTACCGGGGCCTTGAACGTCTGTTTGTCGGAGACAATGTCGACGGGCCGCAGGAGCCGGTCGCCCTTCATCGGGTTGACGCCCGTCCCCTCCGAGTCCGCTGGGCGCGTTGCGGCGGTGAATTCCGGGGCCTCGGCGAAGTCGGTCTCGCTGTCGAGATCGAGATAGAGCGCGGCCCCGATCAGGGTCACCCCGCAGAGACCGGCCAGCGACGCGCCCGCGAGCCACCGGAGCGACGCGCTCCGCCGCTCGTTGCGGTCGAGCCGGTCATCGCCCAATCGAATCGGCGGCTCGACTCCAAGGTCGGGGCCGATCGTCGAGCGGTCGCCGCGGGAGCCCACCCGCGGAAAGGCAGCCGCCAGGGTCGTCAAACTGCTGTTCGCTCGCTTTTTGTATTTCGCCCGATTTGGGCGCCCGCGATTCGGCCGGACGCGCCAACATGCTAGTTACCGCGCATGGGCAGTGGGCGCAAGCTGGCCTTTGGGGGGAATTTTCCGCTTCTCCCTTGCGTTTTGCTGGCTTCTTGTTCCTAAACTCGGCGACCCGCCAGCGAGGAGACCTTATGCAGCTCATAGGAATGCTTGATTCGCCCTACGTGCGCCGGGTCGCGATTGCGCTGATCATCGCAAAAGCTCCATTTATACATCGGCCAATTTCGCTCTTCCGGCACATCGATCAATTCGCGAAGCTCAACCCTCTCCTGAAGGCGCCGACCCTACTCACCGACGATGGCGTTGCGCTCATGGATTCGAGCGTCATTCTCGACTACCTCACTGGCGTCGATCCGCGCATCGCGGCGCTGACGCCGTCGAAGCCGCCTGAGCGCCTGGCGGCGCTGCGCGCGACCGGGGTTGGGCTGACGGTCATGGAAAAGGCGGTCCAGCGCTATTATGAGCGGATGCTGCGCCCGGCTGAAAAGCAGCACGGGCCATGGATCGACCGGGTCATGGGCCAGCTGACCGCGGGTCTCAGCGCATTGGAGGCCGAACTGCCCGGATCGGGGTGGATCGCCGGGGAACTCGGCATCGCCGACATTGCCGTCGTCTGCGCCTTCGGCTTTGCGGGCTCCCTTCTTGCGGACGTTATCGACACCAGCCGCTACCCTAATCTCGCAGCGTTCTCGGCCCGCGCGGAGGCGCTTGACGCCTTTCGCGCCGCGCCGCCTCAGGACGGGGCGACGGCCTCCCCGATCGGCGATTGACGCAAAGCGGCCGAGGCCCGAGAGAGTTCCAGCCGAAACGACGGGAGGGCGGCGTGGCTGACAAAGACGAGATGCGCGCGATTGTCGCGCCCCATCCAGGCGGACCGGAGGCGCTCGAGCTTCACATGCGCCCGCGTCCGGTTCCGGGGGAGCGCGAAATTCTCATCCGGGTCGAGGCCGCCGGCGTCAACCGGCCGGACGTCCTTCAGCGCCAGGGTCAATATGCGCCGCCGCCCGGCGTGAGCGACGTGCTCGGGCTCGAAATCGCTGGCGAAGTCGTTGCGCTCGGGCCGCACGCGGGGATTCACCCCCTGGGCGCCCGGGTGACGGCCCTGGTTCCCGGCGGCGGCTACGCCGATTATTGCGCCGCCCATGAAACCAATGCGTTGCCGATTCCCGCGGGCCTTGACGCCGTCGAGGCGGCGGCGATTCCCGAGACCTATTTCACCGTCTGGACCAATGTCTTCGACCGCGGGGCGCTCAAGGCGGGCGAAACCCTGCTGGTTCACGGCGGCGCTTCCGGCATCGGCACGACCGCGATCGCGCTCGCCAAGGCGTTCGGGGCGCGCGTTGTCGCCACCGCGGGATCGGACGAGAAAGCCGCGTTGTGCGAGCGGCTCGGCGCCGATCTCGGCGTCAATTACGCCAGGGCCGATTTCGTCGCCGAGACTCTTCGCCTGACCGAGGGCCGGGGCGCCGACGTCATTCTCGACATGGTCGGCGGCGACTATGTCGAGCGCAATTATGCGGCGGCGGCGCTGGATGGGCGGATCGTACAGATCGCGTTTCTGAAGGGCCAAAAGACGACGGTCGATCTGAGGCCGATCATGGTCAAGCGCCTCATTCACACGGGCTCCACCCTGCGCCCCCGTTCTCCCGCGGAAAAGGCGGTGATCGCCGATGCTTTGCGGGCCAGGGTCTGGCCGCTCCTGGAAGCGGGACGCTGCCGGCCGGTGATCGATTCCGTCTTTCCGCTGGCGGAGGCGGCGAAGGCGCACGAGCGGATCGAGAACCCCGGGCATGCCGGAAAGATCGTGTTGACGATGTGAACTGCCGCTTGGCCGGGGCAAGCTTGAAATGCGACGCTCAAGATCGCATCTTTTGGACATTCGCGGGCGCGAATCGACCCCGCGTGAAGAGGAACGCGACGCTGAACCTCATGCCTCACCCCGCTGCGGCGTCTGACGTCCGCAGCCCGGCCGCCTCCGATAACTCGCCGACGGCCGATTTCTTGTCGCAGATCATCGTCAATGGACTCGAGGACGCCAAGGCCGAGGAGATCGTCTCGATCGATCTCTCCGGCCGCACGACCCTCGCCGACCGAATGATCATCGCCTCCGGCCGTTCCAGCGTGCATGTCGGCGCCATCGCCGACCGGGTGGTCAAAGCCTGTCGCGACGCCGGCTACCCTTCACCGAAAGTTGAAGGCATGCCGCTTTGCGACTGGGTGCTGCTCGACGCGCAGAACGCCATCGTCCACATCTTCCGGCCGGATGTCCGGCGGTTCTATAATCTCGAGAAGATGTGGAGCGCGGACCGGCCCGGAGATCGCGGGCAGGTCTGAACCATGCGCCTCGCGCTGGTTTGCGTCGGCAAACTCAAGGCGGGGCCGGAGCGTTTGCTGTTCGATCGCTACTTCGAGCGACTGGCGCAGGCTGCGCGGGGCGCGGGCCTCGCCGGCGTCGATCTGAGCGAAATCAGCGAATTGCGCGCCCGCCGGGCGGACGACCGGCGGTCGGAAGAGGGCAGGGGCATCCTCGCCGCCGTGGCCAGGGGCGCAGCCCTGGTTTTGCTCGATGAGCGGGGGCCGCCGGCGACCAGCGAGGAATGGGCGCATGACATCGGCCGGGCGCGGGACGCCTCGACGCCGGCTTACGCGGTCGCGATCGGCGGGCCGGACGGCCTCGACCCGTCGCTAAGGCCCGCCGCTCGCCGGATCGTCAGTTTCGGCGCGATGACCTGGCCCCACCAGCTCGTCCGGGTGATGGCCGGCGAACAGCTCTACCGGGCGATGACGATTCTCGCCGGCCACCCCTATCATCGGGCCTAAGCCCCGCATTTCGGCTGGACTTGGCGGTCATGAACGCGCGATAGTGGCAAAATCCTCGCAAGACGCTGAAACGCCCCGATATTGGCTAGATTTGGTGATCCCTGCCGCGCATGTCGCAACGCTCAAGGCGCATCGGATGAATTGGGCCGGGGCTGGGGCTCTCCTCGCCTCGCTCGGCGCGGCGTCGGGCGTGTTCGCCGACCCCGCCCAGCCCAATCCGCCCGCGGCGTCGTCCGGCCCGCAGCGGGCGGAGACCGAAATGGAGCTGCGCGGCGTTGAGGATACGCTGCGCCAGTCGGAGGATCAGCGCCGGGCGATCGAGGCGGAGATCGAGTCGGTTCGCGCCGATCGGGCGCGCCTCGCCGCCGCGCTCATCGACACCACGGCCAAGGTGCAGGACGCCGAACGCGGCGCGGCCGCCGCTGCCGACAAGCTGGCCGCTCTCAACGCCGCGGCCGATCAGCTCGCGGGCTCGCTTCAGCGCAGGCGCGCGGTGATCGCCGACGTGCTCGCCGCCCTTCAGCGGATGGGCGCCAATCCTCCCCCCGCCATTCTCGTCCGGCCGGGCGACATGGCCGAGGCGGTGCGCGCGGCGACGGTGATGGGCTCGCTCATTCCGGAACTGAAATCGGAGGTCGAAGCGGCGCGCCGCGACCTCGACGGCCTCGCAACGACGCGCGAGTTGATCGCCCGCGAGCGCGACGAACTCACCGAGCGGGGGAAAGCGCTCGCCCTCGACAAGACGCGCCTCGCCGCGCTCATCGACGCGCGCAAGCAGTCCCTGGCCGTGGCGCAGGACGCGCTCGGCTCCCAGCAGGAGCGCGCCGACGAACTTGGCAAACGGGCGACCTCGCTCAAGGATCTCATCGCCAAGCTCGACGCCGAAAACGCCGCCCGCATCGCCGCGGCCGCCGCGGCTCATGCGGCCAAGGTGGCGGTCGCGACCGACATCGAGGAGAGGGCGAAGGCCGCGCGCCGCGGCGATCCCGGGCGCCTCAAGCCCGAAATCGCCTTCGCCGACGCCAAGGGACAGGCGCCGCTGCCCGCCGCAGGCGCGATCCTGAAGTCATTCGGCGACCCGGACGGGCTCGGCAGCACGGAACGGGGGGTCCTCTTGGGGACGCCCGCCGGGGCGACCGTTTCCGCGCCCGCGGACGGGGCGGTTCTTTTCGCCGGCGCCTACCGCAGTTACGGGCAACTCTTGATAATCGACGCGGGCGGAGGATATTATGTCCTGCTTGCCGGCATGGACCGAATCAATGTCCAGTCCGGCGAGTTCGTCCTCGCGGGAGAGCCGGTCGGCGTCATGGGCGACGGATCCGCCCGCATGGCGGCGGCCGCTGCAGTTGGCGGATCGCGGCCGGTGCTCTATATCGAGCTGCGTAAGGACGGTGCTGCGATTGATCCGGGGCCGTGGTGGGCGAAGTCAGACATCGAGAAGGCGCGCGGATGATTCGTAAAGCTGGTTACCTGGGAGTCGGAGTTGTTTTGGGGGCTGCGGCCGCCGTCACGGCGCCGCAGGCGCTGATGTACATGAGCCCCGCCGCCTATGCCGCGGCGGCGGATACGTATCGGCAGCTGAACCTGTTCGGCGACGTGTTCGACAAGATCCGCAACGACTATGTCGAGAAGCCGGACGAATTGAAGCTGATCACGGCCGCGATCAACGGCATGCTGTCCTCGCTCGATCCCCATTCGAGCTACATGGACGCCAAACAGTTCCGCGACATGCAGGTCCAGACGAAGGGCGAGTTCGGCGGGCTTGGCATCGAGGTGACGCAGGAGGACGGCCTCATCAAGGTGGTGACGCCGATCGACGACACGCCGGCCGCCAAGGCGGGGGTGCTTTCGGGCGACATCATCACCGCCATCGACGACCAGTCGACGCAAGGGCTGACGCTCGATCAGGCGGTCGAGAAAATGCGCGGCTCGATCAATTCGGCGGTGAAGCTCAAGGTCGTCCGGGGCCCGAAGAAGGACGTCAAGGACTTCACCATCGTCCGCGAGCTCATCCACGTCCAGTCGGTGCGCTCGCACGTCGAGGACGGCGACATCGGCTATATCCGCATCACCCAGTTCACCGAGCAGACCGAAGACGGCCTGAAGGCCGCGATGGACAAGCTGCACAGCGAGATTCCGGCCGACAAGTTCAAGGGCTACATCCTCGACCTTCGCAACAACCCCGGCGGCCTGCTCGACCAGTCGATCGACGTGGTCAATTCGTTCATCGACCGGGGCGAGATCGTCTCCACCCGCGGCCGCACGGCCGACGAGACGCAGCGCTTCGACGCCAAGCCGGGCGGCGACCTGTCGGGCGGCAAGCCTCTGGTGGTGCTGATCAACGGCGGCTCCGCCTCGGCGTCGGAAATCGTCTCGGGCGCCCTGCAGGATCACAAGCGCGCGACGCTGATCGGCACCCGGTCGTTCGGCAAGGGCTCGGTGCAGACGATCATGCCGCTCGGCGAGAACGGCGCGCTGAGACTGACGACGGCGCGCTACTACACGCCCTCGGGCCGCTCGATCCAGGCCAAGGGGATCGAACCCGACATCAAGGTGCTGGAGGATGTGCCTGAGGACCTCAAGGGCAAGGACGACATGAAGGGCGAGGCCTCGCTCAAGGGCCATCTCGCCAATGGCAAGGAGGATACGAGCGCGTCGCAGGCCTATGTGCCCCCGAACGAGAAGGACGACAAGCAGCTCATCGCCGCCGTCGATCTCCTGCATGGGGTCAAGCACCCGGAGCCGGCGGTCAAGGCCGACGCGGCCCCGCCGAAGTCCGATCCGCCCGCGGCGCCGGCCGCGCCGTCCGGCCCGGGCCAGACTGGCCCCGCCAAGCCGAACTGATGCGCGAAGCGGACTTCGGCCGATGAGAAAAGGTCTCTCCTATCTTGCCTATGGGGTCGCCGCCGGGGTCGTCCTGGTCGGCGCCTCTCACGGCGCGCTGCGGGCGGCGGGGTCAAGCGCCAACGACAAGCTCGCGCTGTTCGCTGAGGTGTTCAACAAGGTCCGCGACAACTACGCCGAGAAGCCTGACGACCAGAAAATGATCAAGGGGGCGATCGACGGCATGCTGTCGTCGCTCGACCCGCATTCGAACTATTTCGACCCCAAGGCGCTGCAGGACTTCCAGAGCAGCATGAAAGGCGAGGAATTTGGCGGCCTCGGCCTCGAGGTGATGATGGAGGACGGCCTGGTCAAGGTGGTGACGCCGATCGACGACACGCCGGCCGCGCGCGCCGGGATGTTGTCCGGCGATCTGGTGACTCGCATCGACGACACGCCCGTCAAGGGAATGAGCCTCAAGGAAGCGGTCGACAAGATGCGCGGTCCGGCCAAGTCGTCGGTCAGGCTCACCGTCGAGCGGGGAGCGAACCGGGACGTCAGAGAGGTCACGATCGTCCGCGAGATCATCCATGTCCAGTCGGTGCGCTCGCACCTCGAGAGCGGCGACATCGGCTATATCCGCGTCACCCAGTTCAACCAGGAGGCGTATGACGGGGTGCGCAAGGCCTTCGATCATTTTCGCGCCGACCCCGGACAGGCGAAGCTCAAGGGCTATATTCTCGACCTGCGCAACAATCCCGGCGGGTTGCTCAACCAGGCGGTCGAGATCACCAACGCCTTCATCGACAGCGGCGAAATCGTTTCGACGCGGGGCCGGAATCCGGACCAGGTGCAGCGTTACTCCGCTCGCTCCGGGGTTGACCTCGCGCAGCAAAAGCCTGTCGTGGTGCTGATCAATGGCGGATCGGCATCCGCCTCGGAGATCGTCTCTGGCGCGCTTCAGGATCTCAAGCGCGCGACGCTGATCGGCACGCGTTCATTCGGCAAGGGGTCGGTTCAGACCATCCTGCCGCTCGGCGAGAATGGCGCCCTCAAGCTGACCACGGCCCGCTACTACACGCCCTCGGGCCGCTCGATCCAGGCCAAGGGGATCGTGCCCGACATCAGGGTGCTCGAAAACATTCCCGACGACCTGAAGGGCAAGGTCTCGAGCATGGGAGAAGCCTCGCTCGCTGGACATCTGAAGAACGCCGGCGAAGAGGAGAAGGGCTCCGACGCCTATGTGCCGCCGGACCGGGCCAAGGACACGCAGCTCGAGGCGGCGGTCGAGTTCCTGCATGGCGCCAAGGCCGAGACGCTGCGCAGCCCCGATCCGCCCGCGACGGCCGTGACCTCGAAATGACCGTCCGCCGATGGCTCGCGGCGGTCGCGCTGATCGCGGCGCCGGGCCTGGTTCAGGCGCAGGAGGGGTCGGGCTGCGGCGGGTTCAAATGGTCGATCGAAAGCGACCGGGCGGCGCTCGTCCGCGCGGACAAGCCTTCGCTCCCCAACGGCGGAGCGGTCGCCTACGGCGTCGCGACGACGCTCGAGCTTCAGCCGTTGTCGGCCGCCGGGTTGCCGAAGGCGCCTGAGCGGGCGTCGAAATATCCTTCAAGCTTCGCGGGCCATTTCGCCCTCGCCGCGCCGGCGAAGCCGGGCGTCTACCGGCTCACCATGTCCCCCGGCGGCCTGGGTCGACGTGCTTGACGGCGGGGCCTACCTGCATCCGATCGCGTTCAGCGGCGCGAAGGACTGCGAAGGGGCGCGCAAGAGCGTCAAGTTCGATCTGCCGGCCCGTCCGCTCGCGCTCCAGTTCAGCGGCGTCCCGGGCGAGCGGATTTCGGTGATCGTCTCGCCCGACCGGTAGAGCGCGCGGCGATTCGACCGAATAGCCGAGCGCTCTGGTCTCCGTCACGGCCTCGGCTGGATCTCTCCCGCCAGCCGCGCCCCCGCCGCGCTGCGCTCGACCGCCATCTGCTGCGCTTTGGCGGTCTCGGCCGGCGACCCGATCCATGCCGCGACCTGGTCGCGGGCCGCGCCGGCCTGCCTCAGGCCCTGCGCGGCCGCGAGATTGAGCCACATGTGGGCCTGGACAAGATCCTGCGGATCGCCGTGGCCGTCGCAATACATCAGTCCCAGCACATATTGCGCGCGAGCGTCGCCCTGTTCGGCCGCCGGCCTTCGTCCACTTCATCGCTTCCGCCCGGCTCTGCGGAACGCCTTCGCCGAAGGCGTACATCGCGCCGAGACTGGTCTGGGCCCGGGCCAGCCCCAGATCCGCCGACTTGCGGAGCCATTTCGCGGCCTCGGCCGGGTCCTGCGGAACCCCGAGCCCCTTGCGATACATGATCCCGAGGGCGTAGGCGGCGGCGGCGTCGCCGCGACCGGCCTGCGACCGGCAGTCTGCGATCGTCTTGTCGTCGGCGCGCCAGTCGGGCGCGCTCGACTCGCGGAAAGCATTGCTGCTGGAGCGATCCCTGGCGTTGACCTGATCGACGAGGCTCGCGCACAGGTTCGCGGACGCCAGGTAGTCGTTTTCCTCGCCGGCGGCCGTCGCGCCAATGGAGGCGAGGCTCGGCTGCTTCGTCCCGGCCGCGGCGGCGCCGGCCGCGGCCAATCCAACGGCGAGCGCGATCAGGCGCAGAGCAACCCTCATAAACGACCTCCACTCACTTATCGAAGCCGAGCGTCTCAATCGGCGAAGGCTGAGCGACGGTCCGTCTCAGCCTGGTCTGTCGAACACCGATGCGATTCAACGGTTGATTTTGGGTTGAGACGCCCTTGCGGGGCCGGGCGGCGGCGGATCAAACGCGGAAAATAATTAACAATATATGAGCGTCATTAAGCGAAAGCGCGCCGGCCGTCAGTGGCGGAAATGCCGGATGCCGGTGAAGACCATCGCCACGTTCGCTTCGTCCGCGACCGCGATCACGTCGGCGTCGCGCACCGATCCGCCGGGCTGGATGACGGCGGTCGCGCCCGCTTCGATGGTGGCGACAAGCCCGTCCGGGAACGGAAAGAACGCGTCGGAGGCGGCGACCGAGCCGTGGGTGAGCGGCTCGGGCAACCCCGCCATCTCGGCGGCCTCCTCGGCCTTGCGCGCCGCGAGGCGGGCAGCGTCGACCCGCGACGTCTGGCCCGCGCCGACGCCGACCGTCGCGCCGTCCCTGGCGTAGACGATGGCGTTCGACTTCACATGCTTGGCGACGACCCAGGCAAAGCGGAGGTCCGCCATTTCGGCCGCCGTCGGCGCGCGCCTGGTCACGACCTTGAGCGCGGTCTCTTCCAGCGCGCCATGATCGCGATCCTGGACCAGGAGCCCGCCGGCCACGGTGCGCACGGAAAGGCTCGGCGCTCGCGGATCGGGCAGGGCGCCCGCGAGCATGAGTCTGAGGTTTTTCTTCGCCGCCAGAATCGCCTGCGCCTCGTCGTCCGCGCCGGGAGCGATGATAACCTCGGTGAAGATCTCGGCGATCTTGGCGGCGGCGGCCGCGTCGAGCCTGCGGTTGAGGGCGACCACGCCGCCGAAGGCCGAGACCGGATCGCAGGCGAGCGCCTTTTCGTAAGCCTCGAGGAGCGAGGCGCCGGTCGCGGCGCCGCAGGGGTTGGCGTGCTTGATGATCGCAACCGCGGCGCTCTCGGCGGGATCGAATTCGGCGACCAGTTCGTAGGCCGCGTCGGCGTCGCCGATGTTGTTGAAGGACAGGTCCTTGCCCTGGACCTGCCGCGCGGTCGCGACGCCGGGGCGCGTCTCGGGGGTCAGGTAGAGCGCCGCGCGCTGATGCGGGTTCTCGCCGTAGCGCAGCGCGCCGGAGCGCGGATGCAGGACGCCGCCGGCGGCGCGCCATTTCGGCGCCTCCTCGGATGTCTCCTGCGCCAGCCAGTTGGAGATCGCCGCGTCGTAGGCGGCCGTGCGGGCGAACGCTTTCTGCGCCATCCTGCGGCGGAAGGCGAGCGAGGTCGCGCCCTGGTTGCGCTTGAGTTCGTCGATCAGCGCGGCATAGTCGTCCACGTCGACGATGACGGCGACATCGTCGTGGTTCTTGGCCGCGGCGCGGATCATCGCCGGGCCGCCGACATCGATGTTCTCGATTCTGTCGGCGAACGAAGCGCCCCGCGCGAGCGCCGCTTCGAACGGGTAGAGATTGACCACGAGGAGGTCGATCGGCGGGATGTCGTTGGCGATCATCGCCGCCTGATGCGCAGGGTCGGACCGGACCGCCAGGAGGCCTCCGTGCAGCCTGGGATGCAGCGTCTTCACCCGCCCGTCCATCATCTCGGGGAAGCCGGTGATCTGCGCCACGTCGACCGCCGCGAAGCCGGCGCCGTTGAGGGCCGCGGCCGTGCCCCCGGTCGAAAGGAGCTCAACGCCGAAGGGTTTCAGCGCGCGGGCGAGATCGAGGAGACCGGTCTTGTCGGAAACCGAGATCAGCGCCCGCCCGATTTTGACAATATCCGTGGCCATTCCCGCTACCGCCCCAGTTCCGCCGCGCCCCTATGTTGCGGCGCAATAGCACAGCTCAAGAGGCGCGGAAAACGCTTTAGGAACGCCAGACCCCGGCAATCGGCCCCAGGTTAGCGGCTCACGAAAATGTCATCGCCTCGGCGCTGGGGTATTGTCCGATCTCAACGAGCGCTTACCTGAGGTTAAGCGCCAACGCTTCTTAAGGAGCAGATCATGCTCAGGATCATTTCGCTCATCGGCCTTGCCGCCGCGCTCGCCCTTCCCTCCGCTTCCGCCTTGGCGGTCAACGGCAACTCGTCGTCCTACGGCACGGAGGGCTATGGTCCCACCGTCCCCACGCAATCGCTGACCCCCTTCCAGCGGTCGTGGAACCACGCCAACGAAAGCAAGATGCGCGCGAGAGCCGGGGCGGACTGGCTTCGCCATCACAATGGCTACGGCCACTATCGCCACAATCGCAATCCATGAGCGGTTCGCCTTCCGACTTTCACGAGCGGCCGGAAGCTTCCGCGGGGCCACGAATATTCGGCCGGGCCCCGGTGTTCACGTCTGGATGGGCGCTCGACGCGCGATCCGGCGACGACCTGCAAAAAGGAAAGACCAATGTCCAAACCCCTGTCGGCGATCGGCCTCGCGGCCGCCCTCGCCCTCCTGCCCGGCGCGGCTCTCGCCCAGCAGGGCAATTCGTCGTCCTGGGGCTCCTACGGCTGGGGGCCGGTCATTCCCACCCAGTCGCTCACGCCCAAGGAGCGCGCCTGGAACTTCAACAACACGCCGCTCTATCAGGCCGAATCGAGCGCCGAATGGCTGCGCCAGCACGGGAAGGGCCTGTTTCCCTTCTTTCAGTGAGGCGGTTCAGTCGCGCTGACCCTTCTTGACGAGCCGCGCGGCGAAGAAGCCGTCCAGCCCCGAGCGTCTCGGATTGTCGGTCCACAGGCATGAGGGCAGGGTGCGCAGGTCACCCGCTTGGGTCACGCATTCGGCGAGCCCGCCGATCTCGTCGGCGGCGATGGGCAGTCGCCGGACGTCCGGGTTGCGGCGCAGCGCCGCCGCGATCTGCGCCTCTCCCTCTTCGGGCTCGAGCGAGCACACGCAATAGACGATTGCGCCGCCCCTTCGGGCAAGCGCGATCGCCTTGTCGATGAGATCGGCCTGCAGCTTGACGAGGGGGCCGAGGTCGCCCAGCCGTTTGATCCAGGCGACGTCGGGGTGGCGGCGGATGGTGCCGGTCGCGGTGCAGGGCGCGTCCAGGAGCACGGCGTCGAACGGCGGGGCGTCGAAGGCGAGCGCGTCGGCGACCACGATCTCGCAATGAAGGCGCAGGCGCTCGAAATTGGCGGCGAGGAGCTTGAGCCGCTCGGCCGAGCGGTCGACCGCGGTGAGATCGGCGCCCGCCGCGGCGAGTTCGGCGGCTTTTCCCCCAGGCGCCGCGCAAAGGTCGGCGACCCGCATGCCCGGCCGGGGCGCAATGAGCCGCGCGGGCAAAGCGGCGGCCGCGTCCTGCACCCACCATTCGCCCTCCCCATAGCCTTCGAGTTCCTGGACCGGCTGGTGCGTGTCGAGGCGCACGGAGCCGGTCGGCAGGACGATTCCGCCGAGCCGCTCGGCCCAGCGCGAGGGGTCGCTTTTGACGCTGAGGTCGAGCGTCGGCTCCGAGCGGTGCGCCGCGGCGATGGCGCGGGCTGCGCTCTCGCCATAGGCCGCCCGCCAGCGCTGGCCGAGCCAGGCGGGCGTATCGTCGTCGAGGGGATCGGAACTCGCGAGAATGGCGTCGCGGTCGCGGGCGATCGCGCGGAGCACCGCATTGGCGAGCGCGGCGAACGGGGCGCTGGCCGGGTCGGCCTTGGCCGCCTTCACCGCGAGGTCGACCGCCGCGTGGTCGGGCGTGTCGAGAAACAGGATCTGCGCCGCAGCGACGATCAGCGTCCACTCGAGCGCGCCGGCGCGCCTGGGCAAGCCCTTTTCCAGGCGCCGCGCCAGCGCCTTGCGGATCGTGCCGAGCCGGCGCAGCGCGACCGTGGCGATCGAGCGCGCCAGCGCCCGGTCCCGCGCGTCGAGGCCGCCCCTTTCATGGGCAAGGTCGGCGGCAAGCCGCTCTTCGAGCGGGCGCGACAGGGTGAGCGCCTCGGCGACGGCGCGGGCGGCCGCGACCCGCGCCGCCATGCCCGGCGTCGGAGGCGCCGGCGTTTCAGGACGGCGGGCATGAAACCCGCCCGCATGAAACCCGCCGGATTGCCGCGCCAAAATGACCCTCGCGATTCCCGAATCAGAATTGATGGCCGCCGATCATGGAGATTATACGAGTGTAGCCGGCTATCGGGAACCGAAGGCGCTGTTTTCGCCGGCCGGGGCGGCGCGCTCGCCTAGAGCTGCTCACCTTAACGTGCTTGCGCTATAAGAGTCCTCGCCAAATCCACGGGCTGCCGGACCGGCCGGCGCGAAACAGGGCCACGCGACATGAACGAGGCGAAACCAGGCGTGGGCCTGGACGCGGACAAGCCGGCCGCGCGCGATCTGCCGCCCCCGGCCCGGAGGGCGCTTGAGGAAGCGGAGGCGCGGCGCGCCGAGGCGACGCCTGCTCGCCCGCGCGAGCTCAATGGCCGCGGCGGGCTCGATCCGGCGCGCTACGGCGACTGGGAGGTGAAGGGGATCGCGAGCGACTTCTGAGCTGTTGTGATTTGCGCTGGGCTCATCTTGGCGGGAGCGGCGGCATGGCGCGAAGCCGCCTGAGGCGCATGGACTCGGCCGGTTCCTTTGCGGGTTGTATCCGGCCCGCCGCCGGCCGGCCGTCAATCCGGAGGCGTCTTTGCCGCAAGGGTCAGGGCGGACTTCTCGATGCGGAACACGATAACGCCCTCGCTGCGCTCGATCGTCTCCAGCCGGTCGCCGGTCGTCCCGACGAGGTGCGGAATGTCGATCTCCGCAAGCGGATCGGTGCAGCGCGCCTCCAGCCGGTCGCCGGGCGCGAGCGAGGTCAAGGCCTTGCGGACCTTGAGCGCCGGCAGGGGGCACTTCAGTCCCGACAGATCCAGCCTGATGACGGCCATCGCCCGACATGCGCGGATCGTTCGCGCCGCGTCAAGCTCGCGGCGCGCCAGGGGGTGGCGGGCGTGACGGCCGTCAAGCTCCCGCGCGCCGGGCGTCATCCTTGCCGGCGGACTGGCGCGGCGCATGGGCGGCGGCGACAAGCCGCTGCGCGCGATCGGCGGGCGCACGATCCTCGCCCGCGTCATCGAGCGGCTCGAGCCGCAATGCGACGGCCTCGTTCTCAGCGCCAATGGCGATCCCGGGCGCTTCGCGCCGTTCGGCCTGCCGGTCATTCCCGACGGGGTTGCGGATCATCCGGGACCGCTCGCCGGAATCCTCGCGGCGCTCGACTGGGCCGCGGCCAGCCGTCCCGGCGCGCAATCGGTTCTGAGCGTCCCGGGGGACTGTCCCTTCCTGCCCGGCGACCTGACGCTACGATTGAGCCAGGAGATGGAGGCGAAGGGCGCCGAGCTTGCGCTGGCGGCCTCAAGCGGGCGGCCGCACCCGGTGATCGGGCTCTGGCGGGTGGCGTTGCGCGATCCGCTGCGCCAGGCCCTCTATGTGGAAGGCGTCCGCAAGGTTCGTGACTTCGCCGGCCGCTGCCGGGTTGCGACCGTCGCGTGGGCCGCCGAGCCGTTCGATCCCTTCTTCAACGCCAACACCATCGACGACCTCGCTGAAGCGGAGCGCCTCGCCGCGATCGAAGCCCTGGGCACAGGCCGGAATCGGCGAATTTGATGTGTCTTCTTCGCCACAAGTTAACGCAAATGATGAATTTGCGAATCCCGGCCGGGCCGGGCGCATTGCATGAGGACGGTCTCTCGCCATAATTGCGCCACAGCGCCGCCTCGAACCGGAAGTTGGGCTGGCGCTCGGTCTTTTGAAGTCATCGATTGGGCTTTGAGGGGGAAATCATGGGCAGGACTCTCATTCGCGTCGCGATCTGGGCTGGTCTCTTCCTGAGCGCCGGAACGGCGCCCGGATTCGCGACCGCCCCGGATTGGCAGTTGCAGCCGGTCGCTTCGCCGATCCCGCGTCAGACGGTCCGGTTTGACGGCAGGGAAGCGCCGGGCACCATCATCGTCCGCACCGGCGAGCGCCGGCTCTATTTTGTCCTGCCGGATCATCAGGCGCTGCGCTACGGCGTCGGGGTCGGACGCCCCGGCTTCACCTGGGCCGGCGTCACGCGGATCGGCCACAAGCGGGAATGGCCGGACTGGACGCCGCCGCCGCAGATGCTGAGGCGCCGGCCTGACCTCCCGCGCCACATGGCGGGGGGGATCGACAATCCGCTGGGCGCGCGCGCGATGTATCTTGCCGGCACGCTCTACCGGATCCACGGCTCGAACGAGCCCGACACGATCGGGCATGCGGTTTCGTCAGGCTGCATCCGCATGACCAACGACGACGTGATCGACCTCTATGGCCGGGCGAGGGTTGGCACGCGCGTCCTTGTGACGCGCTGACCAGGAGGCGCGGCCGCGAGGCGCCTTTCCCTCGCGCTGTCGCGCGTCTATATGCTTAAGGGATGAACGCGCACGCGCCTCCGGCCCTTCAGCCGCTTGTGGATCCGTTTGGACGCGCGATCTCCTACGTGCGGTTTTCGGTCACCGACCGTTGCGACTTCCGCTGCGTCTACTGCATGTCCGAGGACATGAATTTCCTGCCCAAGCGGGACATCCTGTCGCTCGAGGAGCTCGATCGGCTATGCGCGGCTTTCGTCAGCCTGGGCGCCCGAAAGATCCGCGTCACCGGCGGCGAGCCGCTGGTCAGGCGCAATGTGATGTCGCTGTTCCATGGCCTCTCCCGGCATCTGGCCGCTGGCGCGCTCGATGAAGTCACCGTAACCACCAACGGCTCCCAGCTCGCCCGCTTTGCCTCCGAACTGGCCGATTGCGGCGTCAGGCGGATCAATGTTTCGCTTGACACGCTCGACGCGGAGAAGTTTCGCCAGGTGACGCGCTGGGGCGATCTGAGCGCCGTTCTGGCCGGGATCGACGCGGCTTCCGAGGCGGGGCTGAAGATCAAGATCAATACGGTCGCCCTTAAGGGTTTCAATGAGGACGAAGCCCTGGACATGGTGAAATGGGCCCATGGGCGCGGGTTCGACCTGACGTTCATCGAGGTGATGCCGCTCGGGGCCATGGAGCGCGACCGGACCGAGCAGTTCCTGCCTCTGACCGAATTGCGCGCCCGGCTTGAAAGCTCGCTGACCCTGATCCCGTCGGCTTACGCGACCGGCGGTCCGGCGCGCTATTGCGACGTCAGGGAAACCGGGGGGCGTCTTGGGTTCATCACCCCGCTTACGCATAATTTCTGCGAAAGCTGCAATCGGGTGCGGGTCACCTGCACCGGCACGCTCTATATGTGTCTCGGCCAGGAGGACGCGGCGGATTTGCGCGAGCCGCTGCGCCGCTCCGCGTCCGACGGTCCGCTCCTTGAGGCGATCCGCGCGGCGATCGCCCGCAAGCCCAGGGGACACGATTTCGTCATCGCGCGAAAGTCGGCGCCGGCGACCGAGCGTCACATGAACACGACCGGCGGCTGATCGCCCCAGGATCAAGCTCACGCGGCGTGACCGGTTTCGACGCCTAGCAAGGAGCGACCTATCGAGATGCTAGCTTTGAAGCCGTCGGATCGACCTTCGGGGGCGCCTGCGCCTACGCGATGGTGAGCGCACGGCCAGTCAGTGCGGAGGAGGAGGGGCATGTCAGATTTCCACGTTGGCTTCGTAATCTTCCCCGACCTCACGCAGTTAGACTTCACGGGCCCGTTTGAAGTCTTGAGCCGTTTGGGGACCCCTCCGTCCCTCTCGGCTCCCAGTGCGTTCGCACATTCGCGAACACACATTGTCGCCAAGTCGATGCAACCGGTCCTAAGCGACCGCGGTCTCGGAATCATGCCAACTTGCGTATTCGAGTCCTGTCCGCAACTCGATGTCATTTGCGTGCCTGGCGGCCCAGGCATCGTGGGGGCGATTGCCGACGACGAGACGGTTGACTTCGTTCGCAAGCAAAGCGCGCGCGCCCAATATATCACCTCCGTTTGCATGGGCGCCTTTCTTCTCGGCGCGGCAGGATTGCTAAAGGGGCGTCGGGCCACGACGCACTGGGCCTATGTGGACCTGTTGCCTTTGACTGGCGCGATGCATGAAAAAGGGCGGATCGTGCGTGACGGCAATCTCTTTACCGCAGGCGGCGTCACTTCGGGTATTGACTTCGCGTTCCGCATGGTCGCCGAACTGGCGGGACCGGAAGTCGCGCAGGCTATTCAGCTTGGGATTGAGTACGATCCGGCGCCGCCGTTCGATGGGGGCCATCCCGACAAGGCGTCAGAGGCAGCCGTCGCGCTCATGGTTCGACGCAACGAGACGGCGCACAAGGGCCTACAGCAACGATTTGAGAACAAGATTGCCGACTAAGCGCCTTACCCGTTTGGAGCCAAACGAGCAGAAGGAGTCCCATGCAGCGCCGCGACCTCAATGCTTCTGACGCGTACCGTCCTGTCGCCGCCTATACACAGGCCGTCGAAGTCTCAGGCGCCACCCGAACACTCTACATCAGCGGGCAGATCGGCCAGAGGATGGACGGCACGATCCCCAACGACATCGCCGAGCAGAGCCGCCTCGCTTGGCAAAATCTCAAAGCGCAGCTGAAGGCTGCCGGCATGACCTTCGACAACCTCGTCAAGGTCACCACCATCCTGCCGAACGGCGGTGATGTCGCCGTCGCCCGCGAGGCGCGCAGCAATGCGCTTGGCGACCGCAGGCCCGCGAGCACTCTGATCGTCGGCGGCCTCGCCAACCCGGCTTGGAAAATCGAGATCGAGGGCGTTGCCGTCGCTTGATCGGGCGACGCTTACGCGCGTTCATTTCGCCCAATGGTTCCGGTTTCTCCGCAGCGCGCTCCAGTTTTTATCGCCGTCCGCTGGCGGCGAAGGCCCCGCCGCGCTATATCAAGCGGCGTGGAGTCGGCGGGACCTTGACCCCGCTCGGATGAGGACCAGCGCCATGGCGAATGCTCGCGAAACTATCGAGAAGGTGATCTCGGAGAACCCGGTTGTCCTGTTCATGAAGGGGACGCCAGAATTTCCGCAATGCGGCTTTTCCGGGCAAGTCATCCAGATCCTGGACTACCTCGGCGCGCCGGTCGTCGGCGTGAACGTGCTCGAGGACCCCGACCTTCGTCAGGGCATCAAGGAATACGCCAATTGGCCGACCGTTCCCCAGCTTTATATCAAGGGTGAGTTCGTGGGCGGATGCGACATCACCCGCGAAATGTTCCAGTCCGGCGAACTGGCGACCATGCTGTCGGACGCGGGCGTCCGGCTGAAGAGCCAGCAGGGAGCCTGAAAATCGGGGTGCAAGGATCGCGCCGGGCGGCCTCGCCGGCGCCAGGCCCGCAACCTGAGTTGTGATCTAATCCTTAAGACTCGATTGATATGTCTCGGGACGGACGATAGCCTGACATGTCAGGCGACTCGTTGGCGCCGGGCGGGGGCCACCTTTATGCCATCAACCTACCCCTACCAGTTGTATGAGATGGCCCACGCGGCGCTGGCGCCGGCGCGGGCTGTTTCCGACGCGGCGCATTTCGTGTTCCGCAATCCCTGGAACCCGCTCTCCAACACGCTGCTGGGCAAGAACATCTCGGCCGGGGCGGAACTGTTCGAGCGCATGACGCGCCGTTATGGCAAGCCCGTCTTCGGGCTCGACGAAATCCACCTTGACGGCGCCGCCTACCCGGTTCTCGAGGACATCGTTTGGAGCAGGCCGTTTTGCAATCTCATCCGCTTCGTCCGGCCGGACTTGCCCAACGGCGCCGGCCAGCCGAAGCTTCTCATCGTCGCGCCGATGTCCGGCCATTACGCAACCCTGCTTCGCGGGACGGTCGAGGCGTTCCTGCCCCATTTCGACGTCTACATCACCGACTGGACGGATGCTCGAATGGTTCCGCTGGCGCTGGGGCCGTTCGACCTCGACGACTATATCGACTACTTGCGCGAGATTCTCGCTCATCTCGGCCCGGGGGTTCACACCATCGGGGTGTGCCAGCCGTCGGTCCCGCTGATCGCGGCGGCGGCGCTGATGGAGGCTGACGGCGACCGGAACGCCCCGGCCAGCATGACCTTGATGGGCGGTCCGGTCGACACCCGCCGCAGCCCGACCCAAGTGAACAAGCTCGCCGAGAAGCGCGGCGTCGAATGGTTCCGCCGCAATTGCCTGCACACCGTGCCGTTTCCTTATCCCGGCCTCGGCCGCGAGGTTTATCCGGGCTTTCTTCAGCTTGGCGGCTTCATGGCGATGAATCTCGACCGCCATGTGAACGCTCACCTCGACATGTTCAAGCATCTGGTCGCAGGCGACGGCGACTCGGCCGAAAAGCAGCGCGAATTCTATGACGAATACCTGGCGGTGATGGACCTGACGGCCGAGTATTACATGCAGACGGTCGAAACGGTGTTCGTGCGCCACGCCCTGCCGAAAGGCGAGATGACCCATCGCGGGGAGCAAGTCGACCTGACGGCGGTCCGCAGGACCGGACTCATGACGGTGGAAGGGGAAAAGGACGACATCTCGGGCGTCGGCCAGACCTACGCCGCCAATGAATTGTGCATCAATATCCCCGAGTCGAGAAAGCAATATTATCTCGCCGAAGGGGTCGGCCATTACGGCGTCTTCAACGGCTCCCGCTTTCGCAAGCTGATCGCCCCGCGCATCCGGGAGTTCATCGCCGGGATCGAGGCGAGCCGCAGGCCGGCGAAGTCCAACGGAAACGGACGGAGCAGAAGCGCTTAAGTTCGCGCGACGGACGGACTCTATCCGTCGGGGTCGTCCGGTTCTTCCTTCGCGGGCGGGCCGGGAATGACGTAGCTCCCCTTCAGCCAGCGGTGCAGATCGACATCGGCGCAGCGCTTCGAGCAGAACGGGTCATACCGTTCGCTGCGCGGCTTGCCGCAGATCGGGCACTTGCGCTCGCTCTTGGGCGGACCCGGCCGCGGGCCAGGGGATTCGTTGTCGTTGGCCGTCATTGAACGGGGCTCGCGTCCCAGCGCCGGTGGACATGATAGCCTTCGCCGGCGAGCAGCGCGGCCGTTTCGGCGAGCGGCAGGCCGACGACATTGGAGTAGGAGCCGACCAGCCGTTCGACGAACGCCCCGGCAAGGCCCTGGATCGCATAGCCGCCGGCCTTGCCGCGCCATTCGCCGCTGGCCAGATAGGCCTCGACCTCATTTCGCGACAGGCGCTTGAATCTGAGCCGGGTCTCGACCAGGCGGCGCCGCACGGCGCCGCTGGCGGCGACCACCGCAAGGCCGGTGAAGACGCGATGGCCGCGGCCGGACAGGAGAGCAAGGCAGGTTTCCGCCTCGCTGGCCGTTTCGCATTTCGGCAGGATGCGCCGGCCCACTCCGACCACCGTATCCGCGCCAAGCGTCAGGAAGGGGATAAGATCGGCCCGTTCGCCCGCGACCGCCGCCGAGGCGAGCGCCTTCTCCTCGGCCAGCCGTTCGGCAAGCGCGCGCGGGGCCTCGCGCGGGCGCGGCGCCTCGTCGATCTCCGCCGGCAGGACCGCCTCGGGGGTGACGCCGATCTGCATGAGCAGCGCGAGCCGGCGCGGCGAGCCGGAGGCAAGCACGAGGCATGGGTGCGAACGGAGGGCAGGGCGATCGTCGCGCCGCCCGAGGCTCAAGGTCATTTGAAACGGTAGGTTATCCGCCCCTTGGTCAGATCGTAAGGCGTCATCTCGACCAGCACCTTGTCGCCGGCGAGCACGCGGATGCGGTTCTTGCGCATCTTGCCGGCGGTGTGGGCGATGATTTCGTGATCGTTCTCGAGTTTGACGCGAAAGGTCGCGTTGGGCAGCAACTCGACGACGAATCCAGGAAATTCGAGCAGTTCTTCCTTCGACATAAGGCTCCTTGTTCATAATCGCCGCTTGCGGGAGAGCGCCTCCGACTTTCGCAAGCCGCGCTCTAGCACGCCGGGGGCGATCTGTCCTACCGCAAGGTTGTAATACCGGCCGCGCCCGCCGCCCAGCGCCGTCTCGCGTCATTTTTCGAAAGACAGTTTATCGGCGCCCGCGCGTCAAACCAAGCGGAACGCTCATCGTCAGACTGGCGAGGGGCCCGCGGCCTCCTTCGCCTCGGCGGGAGCGGCGCTCTCCGGCGCCCGCTTTCGCTGCCGCCACTCCTCGATGCTCTGCATCACCACATAGAACGACGGCACGAACAGGACCGCGAGGCAGGTCGAGGCGATCATGCCGAAGAACACCGCAAAGCCGATCGACCTTCGGGCGCCGGCGCCCGCGCCCGTCGCCAGAACCAGCGGCAGGACTCCGAGGATAAAGGCGAAGGACGTCATCAGGATCGGCCGGAAGCGCAGGCGCGCGCCCTCGACCGCCGCGTCGAGAATCTCCATTCCGTCGTCCCGCCGCTGGCGGGCGTATTCCACGATCAGGATCGCGTTCTTGGCGGCGAGCGCGATGAGAAGGATGAGGCCGATCTGAGTGTAAAGGTTGTTGGCGGCGACGCCGCTTTGGGCGGCGGCCTGGCTGGTGGCGCCGAAGTAGGTGAGCGCGCCGACCGTTCCGAGCAGGGCCAGCGGCACCGCCAGGATCACCGCAAGCGGCAAGAGCCAGCTCTCATATTGCCCCGCCAGCACAAAATAGACGAGCAGCAGCGCAAACCCGAACACGTAATAGGTCTGCGAGCCGACCTGCTTTTCCTGGTACGACATCGCCGTCCATTCGAAGCCGGTCCCGGTCGGAAGCACATGCGCGCCGATCTGTTCCATGAGGTCGAGGGCCTGTCCGGAACTGAACCCGGTGGCCGGGCCGCCCACGATGGTGGCCGAGGGATAGAGATTGTAAAGGCTGATGAGCGAGGGCCCCTGGACTTCGCTGATCTCGGCCACCGTGCCGATCGGGGTCATGGTTCCGTCGCCCGCCTTGACCTTGAGGTTGCGGATGTCCTCGACATCGGCGCGAAACTTACTGTCCGCCTGGGCGTAGATCTGGAACACATGGCCGAACTTGGTGATCTGGCCGACGTAATTCGATCCGACATAGTCGGAGAGGGCGGCGAACACCTGTCCGACCGTGACGCCGAGCGTCTCGGCCTTGATCCGGTTGATGCCGACGAAGATCTGGGGCGCGCCGGCGCGGAAGGTCGTTGCGACCCTTTGCAGCGACGACTGGGCGTTGGCCTGCGCGGCGACGGTGTTCGCCAGCGTCTGCAGGAGCGCATAGTCGAAATTGCCGTTTCTCAGCTCGACCTGCATGGTGAAGCCGCCCGCGTTGCCGATGCCCTGAATGGGAGGCGGCAGAAGAGCGAACGAGAAACCGCCCATGACGCTCTGCAGTTCGCCGTTCAGGCGAAGGTAGATCGACCGCAGATCCTGCCCCTTCGCCTTCAGGCGCGTGTCCCAGTCCTTCAGCACGACGAAGGCGACGCCCGCGTTGGCGAGGCTCGCCCTGTTGTCGAGAATGGATATGCCGCTGACCGTGACCACGTGCTCGACGCCGGGGATCTTGCTGGCGATCCCCTGAATCTGGGTCAGCACTCTGTCCGTGCGCTCCTTCGAGGCGCCGTCGGGAAGTTGGGTGGCGACGATCAGATAGCCCTGGTCCTCGTTCGGCAGGAAGGCGGTCGGCACCCGCGTGAGCCCCCAAATCGCTACCCCTGCGAGAACGAGGGCGAGGACGACCATGGCCCGGCTGTGACGAGCCATCGCGCCCATCAGAACCGAGTAGCCGCGCTCCGCCACGCCGTAGACGGCGTTGAAGCCGCGATAGACGAAGTTCCGCCTTTCGGGAGGTTTGGGCGGCCTCAGCCACAATGCGCTTTGCGTCGGCTTGAGGGTGAGCGCGTTAATGGCGCTGATGAAGGCCGTGGCGGCGATGACGAGCGCGAACTGCCGGTAGAGTTGCCCGGTGAGCCCGGGCAGAAAGGCGGCCGGAATGAACACCGACATCAGGACGAGCGTGATGCCGAGGACCGGCCCGGTCAGTTCGTCCATCGCCTTCGCCGCCGCTTCGCGGCCGGGAAGGCCCTGCTCGACATAGCGCGCGACGCCCTCGACAATGACGATCGCGTCGTCGACGACAATGCCGATCGCGAGCACGATGGCGAACAGGGTCGGAAGATTGATGGTGAAGCCGAGCGCCGCCATCGCCGCGAAGGCGCCGATGATCGTGACCGGCACCGTCGTCGCGGGCACCAGCATCGCCCGCCAGTCCTGCAGGAAGAGGAGGATGACGATCAGCACCAGAATCGCCGCTTCGATCAGGGTGCGATAGACCTCGCCGATCGCCGCCTTGACGAATTTCGTCGTGTTGTAGGGGACGACATAGTCGAGGCCTTGCGGGAAAGCCTTGGCGAGCTCGTCCATCTTCGCCTGGACCTCGTTGGACACCGCGATCGCGTTCGCCTCGGGCAGGAGCGAGACGGCGATGCCGGCCGCGGGCCGGCCGTCGAGATTGAACGATTCGCTGTAGGTCTGGGCGCCGAGCTCGGCGTGCCCGACGTCGCGCAGCCTGGTGATTTGTCCGCCGTTCGCCGAGTCGACTTTGACGATGATGTTCTCGAACTCTTGCGGATCGTCGAGCCGGCCCTTGAGGTCGAGCGTATACTGAAAGTCCTGGCCCTTCGGCGCGGGCGGCGCGCCGATCTGCCCTGCCGCAACTTCCTGGCTCTGCTGCTGAATGACGTTGATGACGTCCTGGGGGGTCAGCCCGCGCGCCTGCAAAAGGTTCGGGTCGAGCCAGATGCGCATGGCGTATTGCCCAGCGCCAAGCACCGAGACATCGCCGACGCCCGGCAGGCGGCGCAGCTCGTCCTGCACATTGATGACCGCATAGTTCGACAGGAACAGGCTGTCGAAGCGGCTGTCGGGGGAGACGAGCCCGACGAACTCGAGGATCGAGGTCGACTGCTTCTTGGTCGTCACCCCCTGGAGCTGGACTTCCTTCGGCAGCGACGAAATCGCCGCGGCCACGCGGTTCTGGACCAGGATCTCGTCCTGGTCCGGATTCGTGCCGATGGCGAAAGTGACGATCAGGCTGTAGGTGCCGTCGCTCGCGCTCGTCGACTGCATGTAGAGCATATTCTCGACGCCGTTGACGTTCTGCTCGATCGGCAGGGCGACGGTGTCGACGAGGGTCATGGCGCTCGCGCCGGGATAGCGCGTGGTCACTTGCACGGTCGGGGGGACGACGTTCGGATATTGGGAGCTCGGCAGGTTAAAAAGCGCGACCAGGCCGATCAGGACAAAGACGAGCGCCAGCACATTGGCCAGCACCGGCCTAGCGATGAAGAAGCGCGAGATCGCTCCCGCCCGGCCTTGCGGATTCATTTCTGATCCGAATTGGCGGGGGCGGTCTTCGCGGGGGGCGCCGCCGGATGCGGTTCGGCCGACGCGAGCTGGCTATGCTCCGGCTCGACCTTTGCGCCCGGAAAAGCGCGCTGAACGCCCTCTGTCACCACCCAGTCGGTCGGGCTGAGGCCCTTCTCGATCACCCGCAACTGTCCGTCGCGGATCCCAGTCGTGACGACCTTCCTCTGGACGACGTTGTCGGCCCCGACCACCAGCACGTAGCTCCCTTCCTGGCTCGTTCCGATCGAATCGTTGCGGACCATGAGCGCCTTGTCGTGCTCGGCGATCGGCGTGCGCACCCTGACGAACAGGCCCGGCAGCAGCTTGCCGTCCTTGTTGTCGAATATGGCGCGGGCGGTCAGCGTGCCGGTGGCGAAATCGACTTGCGGCGAGGCGTAATCCAGGCGCCCTTTGTGCGGATACCCGTCCTCGCCCTGCAGCCCGATCTCCACTGGCACGTCGGAGAGGCCAGAGGTGCGCAGGCTCACGCCGTATTTGGCGAGGTTTCTCTGAATCGCCAGGATTTGCGGCTCGCTCAGGGTGAAGTAGACGTAGAGCGGATCGGTCTGGATGATCGTGGCGAGCTTGGTCGGGCCGGAGACCCCGACCAGCGCGCCGACATCGACGAGGTGATTGGTGACCACGCCGTCAAAAGGGGCCAGCACCTGGGTATAGCCGAGGTTGATCTTGGCGAGCCACAGGGCGGCCTGGGCGTTCTTGATCTCGGCCGCCGCCTGATCCGCCTTGGACTTCCACTCCTGCATCGTCGCCTGGCTGGCGAAATCCTGCCGGGCGAGCGCCGCCTGCCGTCCATATTCGGCCTTGTTGTATTCCTCGGTCGCCTCGTCGGAGGCGACCGCAGCTTCCTGCTGATCGACCTGGGCCTGATAGATGTCGCGCTCGATGCCGAACAATTGCGCGCCCTTTTTGACCGTGGAGCCGTCGACGTAGTTGATCGAGGTCAGAAACCCCTGCACGCGGGCCACGAGATCGACGGAGGCGAAGGCCTGCGTATTGCCGGTGAGTTCAAGATACTCGGTCACCGGCCGCTCGAGCGGCTGCGCCACGATCACCTTGGGCGGCGGCGGCGCCACATAGGCGTTCTTGCTGTTGCAGCCCGCGAGAGCGGATGCGCAAATTATGGCGACGGCTCCCCGAGCCAATGGCTGGCTGACGAACGCATTAAACCCTTGCATACCCATTCGGCGCCGGTCCCAGAGAGCTGCGGAACGCAAAGCCCTGGCTCGAACCTGACGGCGCTTACCGTCGGATCAAGCCAGATCTCCGCCATGATGCCTTGTCCGCGCTCAAGCGCAAGGGCGGCGTTGTCCGAGCCGTCCCGCGCCTAACCGTCTTGCTCGGCGACGCACGAAAGCTCCCGCGCATTCGCCTGTGACGTCGCCCGGCTCCTACATGGCGCCGTGGCCATTGCCTAAATACAGGGTAACGGGACAGATAGTATGGAACATGTGACAAGCAGTAGGCGACAATGCCGCCTCCATCGCGCCAATCGATTGCGCGTCGAGCGCCCGGGCGACAATGCCGATCACCACGCCAAAAACGAGCGCAGCCATGATCACTTCATTGATTTGGACGATAGCCGCCTTCATGGGGCCCTCCATCCGGCTGTGGCGCTGACCGGGGTGCTGAGCCCCGGCCAGGCAATCTCTTTCAGTTGCAGACATACCACGGGTTGCCGTAACCATCGTATTCGTAATGCCATCCAAAGCTACAATAAAGACGACCGTTATACCAATAATCAGCGAAGGCCGGGGCGGCTGAGCCGATTAGAACAGCAGCGGCAAGCGCGCGAATAACAAATTTCCTCATGTTCGTAACTCCAGTTCCAATAAATGTCCGAACAACAATTCGATAAACGAAAAAATTTAGGTCGCGTCTCTTGACGCGGTTTTCAAATATCTACGCCGAACTGCAAGAGTCGATAACGCCCAAACAGCCGTTGACCGAACTCTCTTCGAAGTGGTGTTTGTAACACAAACCCCGTGTCGGCACCGTGACGTAGCTCACACTGCGGCAGTGGTTATCAGCGCTGCGGGCCGTGCTAGCGCATCATCCGTCCAATACTGCGCTCTACCGCGCCCTGCGCTCGAACGCGCGGTAACGCCTGACGGCGAACGGGATCGAGGCGAGATAGACGAGCGTGACGGCGACCAGCGCCTGCATGGGAAAGTTGAACAGGATGAGGAGCGCCGCCGCCACGCCGACCAGCACCACCGAGACATATTCGCGCGGCACCCGCCCGATCGCCTTGCCGGAGAAATTGGGCACCCGACTCGCCATCAACAGCGCCACCGCCAGCACGTAGAGGCTCTCGACCACGGCGAATTGCAGGGTCGGCGCCGCGAGATCGAATGCGGAATGAAGGTAGATCGGCAGGAGGCCGACGATCGCGCCCGCCGGCGCCGGCATGCCGACGAAAAATGTCTTCCGCCACGCCGGCTGGTCTTCGTCGATCATGACGTTGAAGCGGGCGAGGCGCAGCGCGCAAGCCATAGCGAACAGAAGCGCCGCGACCCAGCCGAAGCTTTTGGCCGCCTGCAGGTTGGCGACGTACAGCATGAGGGCCGGCGCGACCCCGAAGTCGACGAAGTCGGCAAGCGAATCGAGCTCGGCGCCGAAGCGCGAGGTCCCCTTCAAGGCGCGCGCGATCCGGCCATCGAGGCCGTCAAGCACCGCCGCGGCGGCGACGGCGCTCACCGCCCATTCGATCTTCCCTTCCATCGCCAGACGGATCGCGGTTAGCCCAAGGCCCAGCGCGAAGAGCGTGATGAGGTTGGGGATCAGGAGCCTGAGCGGAACCGCCCGCAAACCGCGGCGTCTCGACGTCGCTGGGTCCGCGCTCGGGGTGCTTTGCGGAGGGGCGGATTCGTTCACGCCTCAGCTCCGCTGAAAGGTTGGGGTCTCGGCCTCGGCCGCCATTCGCGCGATCACCGTCTCGCCGGCGACGGCGCGCGAACCGAGACCGACCACGATCCGCGCGCCCGGCGGCAGATAGACATCGACGCGCGAGCCGAACCGGATGAGGCCGATGCGCTCGCCCGCCGCGATAAGCGCCCCTTCGTGGGTGAAGCACACAATTCTCCGGGCCACGAGCCCGGCGATCTGCACGACGCCAAACCGTCCGGCGGGCGCGTCGATGACGATGCTGTTGCGCTCGTTGTCCTCGCTCGCCTTGTCGAGGTCGGCGCTGAGGAAAAGGCCCGGGTGGTAGACGATCTGCGCCACCCGGCCCTGCACGGGCGAGCGATTGACGTGGCAGTCGAAGACCGACATGAAGATCGACACCCGCTGCAGCGGCGCGAGCCCAAACCCGAGCTCGGGCGGAGGCGCGGCGAAGCCGGCGAAGCTGATCGCCCCGTCGGCGGGCGCGACGACAAGGTCGCCTCTGACCGGAGTGACCCGCGCCGGATCGCGAAAGAAATACGCGCACCACAAGGCAGCGACGAGGCCAAGCCAGCCAAGCGGCGTCCATAGCCACCACAGGACGAGCGCCGCTACGGCGAAGCCGAGGACGAACAGATAGCCTTCGGGGTGGATCGGCGCGAGCTGGCCGCGCAGCGATTTGACGATGCTCATTTAGCCGGCGCCCACAAACAAGTCGCGCATAAGTACAAAGGTGGAGTTCTGGAACGGGGCCGGACCCCACGGCCTCATCCTGAAGAGCGTTACAGCCGCGCACTCATGGCGCCAAACGCCTCCGATGTCACGGCGCGGGCTGAGGGACGAGATCGTCGGGGGCCGCGAGATCGTCCTCGCGGCCAGCCTGGCGCAACAGTTCCTGCGCCGCGTCGACCTGCCTCTGGCGATTCCACATCGCGGCGTAGATTCCGCCCCGCGCCAGAAGCTCATGATGGGCGCCACGCTCGGCGATGACGCCCTTGTCGAGCACCAGAATCTCGTCGGCGTTGACCACCGTCGACAGGCGATGGGCGATGACGATCGTGGTGCGCCCGCGCGAGACGCGCTCGAGCGCCGCCTGAATGTCGCGCTCGGTGAAGGAGTCGAGCGCCGAGGTCGCTTCGTCGAGCACCAGGATCGGCGGCGCCTTCAGGATCGTGCGCGCAATGGCGACCCGCTGCTTCTCGCCGCCCGAGAGCTTGAGACCCCGTTCGCCGACCGGAGAGTCGTAGCCTTGCGGCAGCGAGCGGATGAAGCGGTCGATCTGCGCATTCTCGGCGGCGGCGTCCACATCCGGTTCGCTCGCCCCGTCGCGGCCATAGGCGATGTTGTAGAGGATCGTATCGTTGAACAGCACGGTGTCCTGCGGCACCATGCCGATCGCCGCGCGCAGCGAGGTCTGGGTGACGGCGCGGATATCCTGTCCATCGATCAGGATGCGCCCCGCGCTCGGCTCGTAGAACCGGAACAGGAGCCGCGAGATCGTCGATTTTCCCGCGCCCGAGGGCCCGACAATCGCGAGCGTGCGCCCCGCGCGGGCCTCGAACGAGACGCCGCGCAGGATGAGCCGCCCGGGATCGTAGGCGAACTCGACGTCCTCGAACGAGACCGCGCCCGCGCTCACCTTCAACGGCGCCGCGCCCGGAAGGTCCTCGATCTCGGGATCCTGCTCGAGGATCGAGAACATCGCCTCGACGTCGATGATCGCCTGTTTGATCTCCCGATACACCATCCCCATGAAATTGAGCGGCTGATAAAGCTGCAGCATGATCAGGTTGACGAGCACGAAGGCGCCGACGGTCTTGGTTCCGTTCCTGATCTCGGCGACGCACATCACGAGGACCACGGTGAGGCCGATGGTGAAAATGAACGCCTGTCCCGCGTTGAGAACCGCGAGCGACACGTAGGTGCGCACGCTCAGCCGCTCATATCGCGCCATCGCCCTGTCGTATCGCGCCGCCTCGCGGTCCTCGGCGCCGAAATACTTGACCGTCTCGAAGTTGAGCAGGCTGTCGATCGCCTTGGTGTTGGCGTCGGTGTCGCTCTCGTTCATCGACCGCCGGATGCCGATGCGCCAATTGGTCGCCGCTGTCGTATAGATCAGATAGGCGATGACCGTGACGGTGATCGCCGCGACGTAGCGCCAGTCGAACGAGATCAGCATCGCCGCGACCACCAGCGCGAATTCGACGGCAGTGGGAACCGCGGTCAGCATCGAGGTGCGCACGATGGTCTCGATCGCGTTGCGGCCGCGTTCGAGGACGCGGGTCAGCCCGCCGGTCTTGCGCTCGAGATGGAAGCGCAGCGACAGGCGGTGCAGATGCTCGAACACCTCGATCGCGAGACGCCGCACCGCGTTCATGGCGACCGCCGCGAACAGGGCGTCGCGCCCCTGCTGGGTAAGGGCCATGAGGACGCGCAAGGCGCCATAGACAACGGTCAGGGCGGCCGCTCCGATCAGAACGTGGGGCAGCGGGACCGCGTCGAACGCGAGCTTGCCGGCGACCGCGTCCGTCGCCCACTTCAAGGAATAGGGAATCGCAATGGTGATGAATTTCGACAACAGCATCAGCGCGACGGCGAGAAACACCCGCAGCTTCAGGTCGGCGCGGTCCGTGGGCCAGATGTAAGGCCACAGATGCCGCGCGGTTCCCATGAGCGTCGCCCGCCGCGCGGCGTTGTTGCGCGCGGCGATGAATGTTGACGTCTTATGATGCCGCATTGGAGCTCGTAAGCAGACGATCGACCGGATTGAGGCCGCATATAGGCGCTTTTGGCCTTAATGACATCCTCACGCCCGCCATATCTCGGCTCGATCATTGTTCGCGAGGCGCCGGCGCAGGTGAAAGAAGCCTGTCTTCCCGGCGAAAGGCGACCCGTGACTTTGCGCAAACCAGGACGGCTGGAAACCGGATAGGCTTCGCCTGCCGGAATCCTTATGAAACCAAAGACGGCCCAAGCAGGGTCGGGCGGGTTCGCCAACCCAATCCTTTCCGTCCGGAGTTCGGCGGAAAACCCAATCTTTCGCGTGCGCGTCCCACGGCCTTCAACACGGGCCGGGATGATTTGCCGCAAGCGTTCGGGCGCCATTACCGGGCCTTGTCAAGTGAATGAAGTTATTTTTTTGTGCGAATCCAGCATCCCGAGGGCGGCTCATTTTGAGTATTCGGACGATCTCCGCGGGCGCCTTAGTTGAAATTGATCACACATTGTCTTGTGCAGCGATTTCTTTTGCGCTATATCGAAGTTCTTCAAAGTCGCAACGCGCGACAAAGAATGAGGCTGCTCGCTGTGGTCGGGCGGGTAGAATGGCCTGAAGCTGATCGCCAAGAGGCGCTCTCCGCAGGTGGCTTTCTGGAGTAATATCAACAATGAGCGAATCCACGAATCACGTTGAACTGGCCGCGGAGATTGTATCGGCTTACGTGTCGAACAATTCTGTGCCGTCAAGCGAGTTGCCGGCGCTTCTCAGCGACGTTCACGCAGCAATCGTGCGGGTCGCGACTGGCGCTCAACCGGTCGTCGTCGAAGCCGCCAAGCCCGCCGTCCCGCCGAAGAAGTCGATTACCAGCGATTACATCATCTGCCTGGAAGACGGCCGCAAGTTCAAGTCGTTGAAGCGGCACTTGCGGACTCAATACAACCTCTCCCCCGAAGAATATCGGGAGAAGTGGGGTCTGCCGTCCGATTACCCGATGGTCGCTCCCGCCTACGCCAAGGCGCGCTCGGCGCTCGCCAAGCAGATGGGCCTCGGCCAGCAACGCCGGCGCCGCACCAAGTAAGACGAGCCGTTGTCGGCGTCCCCGCTTCCCCCGCGAGGTCGAGGCCGGAACGCCGCTCAACCGCGGCGCAGCCCCCTGAAACGCCGCGCCGCTATTTCGTGCCGAACATGCGGTCGCCCGCGTCGCCGAGGCCAGGAATGATGTAGCCGTGGTCGTTGAGCCGCTCGTCGACCGCCGCCGTCCAGATTTCCACGTCGGGATGCGCCTTTGTCAGCCGTTCGATCCCCTCGGGCGCGGCGAGGAGGCAGACGAAGCGAATGTCCTTGACGCCGCGCCGCTTGAGGCGGTCGATCGCCGCGACCGCTGAATTGGCGGTCGCGAGCATCGGGTCCATCACGATGACCAGCCGGTCGGCCACGTCGGCAGGGGCCTTGAAGTAGTATTCCACCGCTTCGAGCGTTTGGGGATCGCGATAGAGCCCGATATGGGCGACGCGCGCGCTCGGCACGAGATTGAGCATCCCGTCGAGAAATCCCACCCCGGCGCGCAGGATCGGCGCGAACACCAGCTTCTTGCCGGAAATCGTAGGCGCCACGGTCTTGGCCAGCGGCGTCTCCACCTCGACCATTTCGAGCGGCAGATCGCGGGTCACCTCGTAGGCGAGCAGCATGCCGATCTCGTTCATGAGCTGCCGGAAGCCCTTGGTCGAGACGGTCCTGTCGCGCATCAGGGTTAGTTTGTGCTGCACCAGCGGATGAGCGACGACGTGAACATTCGGCATGGGGCGCGTGATCCTGGCGGCAGGGAAGACCTTGACACTAAACGAAGGAACGACGGCGGGGCCGCCTTCCTCGCGCTCATCCCCAGCTTTCGTCGGCGCGCTTCCCGGGATGGCGCGCGCGCCCAAGCATGATCGCCGAAAAATGGGCGCCGGTTTTCGGCTCCAAAAATCTGCAAAATCAGAGGAATTTTAGCACGGGCGCGCTGGTTCGCCAGCGCAACCCCGCCTAGCGATTTAAGCGCGCTATTGACGGGCGGACGGGCCCGATGTCTCTTGCCCCCGATATGGTTTCCTCGACCGCCCCCCAGTTCAGCCGCAACTGGTCCCTGCCGAATATCCTGACCTACGCGCGGGTCGCGGCGGTTCCGCTCGTCGCCGGGTTCCTGTTCTGGCCGAATGAGCCGTGGGCGCGATGGACGGCGCTCGCGATCTTCATCGCCGCCGGAAATCAGCGATTTCTTCGACGGCTATCTGGCGCGGGCGTGGTCGCTGCAGTCCTCGCTCGGACGAATGCTCGATCCGATCGCCGACAAGCTTCTCGTTTCGGCGGTCCTCCTGGTCCTCGCCGCCAATCAGACGATTTCCGGTCTCAGCCTATGGGCGGCGATCGTCATCCTGTGCCGCGAAATCCTGGTCTCGGGCCTGCGCGAGCATCTGGCCGAGCTCAGGGTTCCGCTGCCGGTAACCGCTCTCGCCAAGTGGAAGACGACCATCCAGTTCATCGCCGTGGGTTTCCTGATCGCCGGGCCGGCCGCCGAAGCCGTGCTGCCGGGGTCGATCGCGACCGGGATCGTGCTCCTGTGGATCGCCGCCACCCTGACGCTTTACACCGGCTGGGACTACATGAAGGCGAGCTACGATCACGCCGGGAGCGAGTGAGACGATGAAGGCGCTTTATTTCGCCTGGGTGCGCGAGCGCGTCGGCCGGGCGGAGGAAGAGCTCGATCCGCCGCCAACGGTCATGACGGTCGGCGATCTTGTCGCCTGGCTCTCCCGGCGAGGCGAAGGCTACGCGCACGCGTTCGAAAAGCCCGCCGTCGTTCGCGCCGCGCTGGACCGGGTTCACGCCAGGAGCGACGCACGAAATCGCGGGCGTGAAGGAAGTGGCGTTCTTTCCGCCGATGACCGGCGGCTGAGCGAATGGCCAGCGTCCGCGTCCAGAGGCATGATTTCGATCCCGGAGCGGAGGCCGAGGCGCTTGCGCGCGGGCGAACGGACGTCGGCGCGATCGCAAGCTTCGTGGGCTATTGCCGCGACGAGGGCGGGCGCCTCGCCGCGCTCGAACTCGAACATTATCCCGGCATGGCCGAGGATGAGATCGCGCGCGCGGCGGGCGAGGCGGAGGCGCGCTGGCCATTGCTCGGGGCGATCGTCATTCATCGGTACGGGCGCATCGCGCCGGGCGAGCGGATCGTCCTCGTCGCCGTCGCGGCCTCTCATCGCGGCCCGGCCTTCGCCGCCGCGGAAATGCTGATGGATTACCTCAAGACCCGCGCGCCGTTCTGGAAGCGGGTCATCCGGCCCGGCGGCGGCCTCGAAGGCTGGGTCGAGGCGAAAGAGGAGGACGACCGGTCGGCGGCGCGCTGGCGCCCCGGCGATTGAGACTGCTCAGGGCGCGTGCAGCCGCCTCCCCGCCGCGCTTAACGCGCGGTCGAACGCCACATTCAACGGCAATCGAAACTCAACTCAGGCCTTGGCGACGACTGCGTGGTAGACCCACAAGACAATCACGGCTCCAACGATCGCCAGGACAATGTTCCAGATCGACAGGATATGCGCAGTCGGGCCCATTCCGATCTGATTGCCTATAAAGCCGCCGACGATGGCCCCGACAACGCCAAGGACGATGTCCACGAGCATGCCCGAACCGGTCTTGTTGACAATCTTGCTCGCGATAAATCCAGCAATTAAGCCCAGTATGATCCAAGCAATCAGAGCGCCCATGTCGTAGCCTCCCGTCCCCCGCGAGTCGATCGGGCGAATGTGCGGTATGGACGGGGAAAACGCAAGCGGGTACTCTCGGCCGTCAGATCCCCGAAGTGCAGCCTGAGGCTGTGTCGGAGGAGCGGCGTTTTCGGCTTGCATGGAGAAGAACGATGGGCGCCTTTGACGATGCGATGAAGAACGCAGTGCCGGGCGGCAGTTTGGCGACGCCGATCGCCGTCGCGGTGGGCGCGCTGATTCTCGGCAAGATGTTCGGCGGCGGCTCCGCGCCGGCGTCCGCGCCTCCGCAACCGACGCCGCAGCCCGTGCCGACGAACGCGCCGGCCGGCAGCATTCTCGGCGGCCTCAACGACCTGATCGGCAAGCTCAGCGCGGGCGGGGTCGGCCCCCAGGTCAATTCCTGGGTCGGCCACGGGCCGAACGATCCGGTCCAGCCAGGTCAGCTCGGCTCGGCGCTCGGCGCCGACGTGCTGAACCAGCTTTCGCAGAAGACGGGCATGAGCCAGCAGGAACTCCTGAACCAGCTCGCCGCCGCGCTGCCGCAGATCATCAATCATCTGACGCCGAACGGCCGCATGCCGACGCTCGCCGATCTCGAGAAGTAACGCGCGCGCTCCCGTCTTTCGGCTAACGGCGCGACCGGCGGCTATCGCGACGAGATGGCGATCGTGGGTGATCTTGGGTCGCGGTGCTGCACGGCGCAGAGGGCAGATCGCCAACGGCGGCTATTTCGACGCGGTCGCCATGCCGACGCTTGGCGCGGCGCGGTGCGGGTCATTCCCGACGCAGGCTTCTGATGCGCTCATCGCATCAAGGAGACGGCGTGAGGGACCCCGCTTGAGCCGAAGGGAATAGAGTTCCGGGGCGTCGCCCATCTCCGGGGCGACGCGGCCTTATATTGTCCGTTCCTACGCGTGGTTCATCCGGCTTTCGGCTTGCCCGGCAGGTCGAAATTCGCCCAGATTGGCGCTCACCATAGTCGCGGCGCCGAGGGGCCGAGCTCTCGAATTCGACCCCGACGACCCAGCGAACTGCCGCGAGGCGCGAGCTTGCGGCGCAATAAGGGAGGATTCCGTGAGCGGCATTACAAGGCGCGACGCACTGAAGGCAAGCGCAGCGACGGTCGGAACCGCGCTTTTGACAGCAGGCGCGGCGGCGGCGCCGACCTGGAACGGCCCCGCTCCCGAACCGGGCGCCCAGATCAGGGTGCTGCGCTGGAAGCAGTTCGTCCAGTCGGAGTTCGAGAGTTTCGCGGCAAACACCAAGAAGTTCGTGGAACAGACAGGCGTCAAAGTCCGCGTTGACGCCGAAAGCTGGGATAACATTCGTCCGAAGGCGTCGGTCGCCGCCAACGTCGGCGCCGGCCCGGACATCATCATGGGCACCAACGACGACCCGTTCAAATTCCCCGAGAAGCTGCTCGACATGACTGACTTGGCTGAATATCTCGGCGCCAAATACGGCGGTTGGTACCCTGTCACACGCAGATACGGCATGCTCCATGACCGGTGGATCGCGCTGCCGCAGGGCAGCCCGATCGGCACGTTCAACTACCGCGTGAGCGCCATGCGCGCCGCCGGCTTCGAGGAGTTCCCCAAGGACACCGTTGGGTTCCTAAAATTGTGCCAGGGGTTGAAGAAGGTGGGGAAGCCGGCCGGCTTCGCGCTCGGCCATGCGACCGGCGACGCCAACGCCTGGACCCATTGGTGCTTGTGGGCCCACGGCGGCAAAGTCGTCGACAGCAGCAACAAGGTCGTCCTCGACTCCCCGGAGACCGTCGCCGCCCTTGAATACGTTGTGCAACTCTCTGCGAACTGCATCGATGGAGCCCTGTCATGGCTCGACCCGAGCAACAACAAAGCATTTCTCTCGGATCAGATTGGAGTGACGACAAACGGCATTTCGATCTACACCGTCGCCAAAAACTCGCCCGATCCCGCTCTGAAGGCGATCGCCGCCGACATGAATCATGCCAACGCCCCGATTGGTCCGGTCGGGCGTCCCACCGAGTTGCAGCTCATGCTCAACACTTATGCGTACAGCTACACCAAGTATCCAAACGCCGTGCGGGAATATTTGCGCTTCATGTGGGAGTTCGCCGCAGGTCGATGTCTGGCTGAAAGCCGCGAACGGTTATGTGTCGCCCCCGCTGCCGGCGTGGAACGACAATCCGGTGTGGACTGAGGATCCGAAGGTCACGCCCTTCCGCGACGGGTTGAAGTACGCGCTCGACAACGGCTATGCCGGGTCGCTCGGCGCCGCTTCGGCCGCGGTGATGGGAGATTTCGTGGTCGTCGACATGTTCGGCGAGGCTTGCACGGGAAACCAGACGCCCAAAGCGGCTGCGCAGCGCGCCGCCGAGCGCGCCAAACGCTACTATCAGGTCTGACCGCCGAACGAGACGTCTCGCCCGTGGTCCACTGCTAAGCACTGCACAACCAACGGGCGGTCGACGCGTCGTTCGTCGGCCGCCTGCCGGTGCACTGGAGGTTGGCCGACCTCGGCTCAGCCGGGAGCGGCGCCCTGAGTAGCCGTATAGAGTGCGTAGAGCGATTGACTTCCAGCCATGAATAAGCGGTTGCGCTTGGGGCCGCCGAAGCAAACGTTGCCGACCACTTCTGGGATTCGAATGCGGCCGATGAGCTTCCCTGCTGGGTTCCAAACTGTCACCCCGCTGTAACCGACCGCCCGGCCCGCATTGCTCGAGACCCACAGGTTGCCGTCGACGTCGGCGCGCATGCCGTCCGGGCCGCATTTCACCCCGTCGACCACGCAGTCGGTGAACAGCTTCTGGTTCGAGAGCTTGTTGTCCGCGCCGACATCGAAGACATAGATGTTTCCTTGGCCGCCGGGCCCGGTGTCACCGGGCCCCTTGCCTGTGCTGATGACATAGAGCTTCTTGTAGTCGGGCGAGAAGCAGATGCCGTTCGGGTCCGGAACCTGCTCTTCCATGACGACGATGTCGAGCTTGCCGCTCGGATCCCAACGATAGCAGTTGGTAGGCAGTTCTCGCTTGAGGGGCACGAATCCCGCAGGCTGGCCAATCTTCGGATTCAGGTGTCCCGCTACATTGACTGGCCCGCCCGCCGCGTCGGGCTCGCCCTCGTAGAGCTGGCTGCCATAGGGTGGATCGGTGAACCAGAGGCTGCCGTCTGGGTGCGGAACCACGTCGTTAGGCGAGTTGAGTCGCTTACCGTTGTAGTTGTCAGCAATGATGGTCGCGGCGCCGTCGAGTTCGTAGCGGGTAACGCGCCGAGTGAGATGCTCGCAGCTGACCTGGCGACCCTGGAAGTCGAACGTATTGCCGTTGCTGTTGTTCGAGGGCAAGCGGAACACGCTCACGCGGCCGTCGTCCTCCAGCCATCGCAATTGCCGGTTGTTGGGAATGTCGCTCCACACGAGATAACGGCCTTGGGCGCTCCAGGCCGGCCCTTCCGACCACAGCGCTCCGGTCCACAGACGCTGGATTGCGGAATTCGGCTGGCTGGGGAAGCTTGGATCGACGGTGAGGACGTCAGGGTCGGTGAAATAGGTGGTCGGCGCTCCGTTGGGCCCGAAATCGCGCGGCGGGCTGGTGATGGTGGTCGGCGGCGCGGCCGGTCCGGTTTGCGCCGCGGCATCCCGAGCCCCCAGGGCTATTGCCCCCGCGCCAGCGGCCATCGCGGCGACCAGCGTCCGCCGTGAGACCGCCCCGCCAGAATTTTGAATGGAATCGTCCTGATAGGCCATGTGTTCCTCCCGAGTTTAGATTAGCGTGTCTTTTGGACGCACCTTTATCGAAACACCCGAGGACGGTCGGCTTGGCCAACCCCGGCCCCTCTACTGATCCCAGCCGCCAAGCCGACTTGGCAATAGGGAGAATTACCTATGCCTTGACGGCGCAAAAACAGCATAAGCCTGTGTTGCTGATCGGCGCGTTCTGTCTGCCGAGCGCGTCCTGGGCGCGCCACGACGCCATCCAGATCGGGCTCATATCGCAGATGCTCGCGCTCGGAGGATAACGGCCCACAGTTTCGCCAACAAGGCGCTGACTAAGTGAGCGCGCGTGAGCCCTCGTTGATGCCGTGCAAGAGCTATCCGGAAACCAGCCCGTCCATCCCGTCGAAGCGCCCGCCGCCAGCGCGCGGCCGCAGCTCCTCTACGACGGCGATTGCGGGTTCTGCTTCTATTGGGCGCGCTATTGGGCGAAGCTGACCGGCGATCGGGTCGAATACCGTCCCTATCAGCAGGTTCTTTCGCAATATCCGGCGATCCCGGAAGCGGAATTCAAGCGCGCGGTGCAATTCATCGCGCCCGACGGGCGCCGCGCGAGCGCGGCGCAAGCCAGTTTCCTCACGCTCGCGCAAGCGCGGGGCAGGGGATTTTGGCTCGCTCTCTATCGACATCTGCCCGGCTTCGCGCCTCATCTCCGAGCTTGCATACGCCTTCATCGCCCGGCGCCGCGGGGCCTTCTTCCGCCTGAGCCGCATGCTGTGGGGAAGGGACCCTGAGCCTCCGCGCTACGAGCTTGTCTCGTTCCTGTTCCTTCGCCTGTTTGGGCTTGTCGCCCTCTGCGCCTTCGTCTCCTTCGCCGTCCAGGCGCAGGGGCTGATCGGCGCCCGCGGCATCCTGCCGCTCTCCGAACTCGTCGACGCGCTCGCCCCCCGTCTCGGCGCGGCGCGTTTCGTCTTCGTCCCGATGGCGTTCTGGCTCAACGACAGCGATCTCGCGATTCAGGGCGTGTGCTGGGCCGGGGCGGTCGCGTCCCTGACGCTCACGCTCAATCTCCTGCCGCGCCTCAGCCTCGTTCTGATCTACGCGCTTTATCTCTCGCTGCTCTACGCCGGGCAGACCTTCATGACCTTCCAGTGGGACACGTTCCTGCTGGAGACCACGATCGTCGCCCTCCTCATGAGCTTCAGGCCGACGACCGGCGTGTGGCTCGCGCGTTGGCTTCTGTTCCGCTTCATGTTCATGTCGGGGGTCGTCAAGCTGATCAGCGGCGATCCCAACTGGCGCAATCTCTCGGCGCTCTCCTACCACTTCCTGACCCAGCCTCTGCCGACGCCGCTCGCGTGGTATGCGGCGCGCTTGCCCGGCGGCGCATTGAGAGCCGCGACCGGGGCGGTGTTCGTCGTCGAGCTTGCTCTGCCGTTCCTGATCTTCTGTCCACGCCGCCTAAGATTCGTCGCCGCGTTCGGCATCGTCATGCTGCAAACCTGCATTCTCCTTACCGGCAATTACAATTGGTTCAATCTTCAGACCATGCTGCTTTGCCTGCCGCTCCTCGACGACGCGGCGCTGCGGCGGCTCGCGCCGGCTCGCCTTGTCGCGCTCATGCCAGCCCATCCGCAGGCGCCGCGGCGGGCGGCGACGATCGCGGTCAACGCGGCGGCCCTCCTGCTGGCGGCCTTGAGTTCTGGTGCAGATGGACGAGCGGTTCGGCGGCAGTCCGCCCGCGCCGGCCGCGGCGATCGACGACCTGTTCGAACCGTTCCACCTCACCAGCCCCTACGGCCTGTTCGCGGTCATGACCACGACCCGCGACGAGATTGTCGTCGAGGGGTCCGACGACGGCGTGCACTGGCGCGAATACGAGTTCCGCTACAAGCCCGGCGACCTCAATCGCCGTCCGCCTTGGAACATCCCTCACCAGCCGCGACTCGACTGGCAGATGTGGTTCGCCGCGCTCGACAATGCCGGGCGGTCGCCCTGGTTTTCGCGCTTTCTCGAGCGCCTGCTCGAAAACGAGGCCTCGGTGACGGCGCTCCTTGAGAAGAACCCGTTTCCCGGACAAGCCGCCGCCTATGTGCGGGCGGAGCTCTACCAATACACCTATGCCGGGAAAAACGCCGGCGGGCGGTGGTGGGACCGGCGCCTCGTGGGGCTCTATTTTCCCAAGGCCCACCTGAGGCTGAACAGCGAGTGAACGCGGAATCGCGCCTTCATCCGATAGCCGCTCCCGGTTCCTCCGCCGCGGCGAGATGACAGGCGACATTGTCGCGGAACGCCGGCCGCTCGGTCTTGCAGATCGCGATCGCCTGCGGGCAGCGCGGATGGAACGGGCATCCGGGCGGAGGATCGATCGGGTTGGGCGGCTCGCCGCCGATCGCGCTGCGCGGGCGCCCGCTCATCGAAAGGTCGGGCACAGGCGTCGAGGAGCATGCGCGTGTAGGGGTGGCGGGGTCTTGCGAAGAGCGCGTCGGTCTCGCCGATCTCGACGAGCCGGCCGAGATACATCACCCCGACCCGGGTCGCCATGAACCGCACCACCGCCAGATTGTGGGTGATCAAGAGGTAGGTGAGGCCGAGCCTCTCCTGCAGATCGCGCATGAGGTTCAGAATCTGTGCCTGGATCGAGACGTCGAGCGCCGAGGTCGGCTCGTCGCAGACGATCAGATCGGGGTGGGCGGCGATCGCCCGCGCGATCGCGATCCGCTGGCGCTGGCCGCCGGAGAATTCGTGCGGAAATTTTCTCGCGTCCGCGGAATCGAGGCCGACGAGCTCGAGCAGTTTTCCGACCCGCGACCGGACCGCGCGCTTGCTCAAGCCGCCGGCCCTTGCCTTTCGCGCGCCAAACACCCGGATCGGCTCGGCGACGATGTCGCCTGCCCGCCAGCGCGGATTGAGCGAAGCGAACGGGTCCTGGAAGATCATCTGCATCCGCCGGCGGACCGCCCGCCGCGCCGCTCGAATTCCCCGTCTGAGCCAGGTCGACGCCGTCGATCGTGATGTGTCCCCGGCTCGGTTTGACGAGCCCCACCACCATGCGCGCCAGCGTCGACTTGCCCGAGCCCAACTCGCCGACGAGCCCGAAGGTTTCGCCGCGGGCGATCGCAAAGTCGACGTCGTCGACCGCGGTCAGCGTCCGGCGCGGCTCGCGCCCGATTAGCCTCGAGATCAGGGGGGCGGAAATGTCGAAGGTGCGGGTGAGCCCGCGCGCCTCGACGATCGCGTCGGCGCTCGTCAAGTCCGGATGTCCATGGCGGCGGGGCGGCGGTCGTAGAGCCAGCAGGCCGCGCCGCGATCGCCGACCGCGATCAGCGGCGGGCGCTTCGCGCAGCGCTCGAAGGCGCGCGGGCAGCGCGGCGCGAACGCGCATCCGCGCGGGAGCGCCGCAAGCCGCGGCATCGCGCCAGGAATTTGCATGAGACGCTCGGGTCGCGCCTCGAGCGTCGGGATCGCCGCCATCAAGCCCTGCGTATAAGGGTGCAGCGGATCGCCAACCAGTTCGCGGACCTCGCCAATTTCCGCGATGCGGCCCGCATACATGACCGCGACCCGGTCGGCCGTCTCGGCGATCACGCCCATGTCGTGGGTGATCAGCATCACCGACGCGCCGTGCCGGCGGGTCAGGTTCTTGAGGAGGGCAATGATCTGCGCCTGCACCGAGACATCGAGCGCGGTGGTCGGCTCGTCGGCGATCACCAGCTCAGGCTCCGCGCAGAGCGCGAGCGCGATGACCACGCGCTGGCGCATGCCGCCGGAAAACTCATGCGGGTAGCCGTCGACGCGCGTCTGGGGCGACGGCACGCCGGCTTCGCCGAGCCAGGCGATCGCCTGCGCCCTCGCCTCTTTCCGCCCGACCCGCTTGTGAACCTGAATGGTCTCGGCGATCTGATCGCCGACGCGCATCAGCGGGTTCAGGCTGGTCAGCGGATCCTGAAAGATGATGCCGATCCGCCGTCCGCGGATCTCGCGCATTCTCGCCTGCGGCAGATTGTCGATGCGCTCGCCGTCGAGCGCAATTTCGCCGCCGGCGATCCGGCCGGGCGGATCGATGAGGCCGATGATGGCGAGCCCGGTCAGCGACTTGCCGGCGTCCGATTCGCCGACGACGCCGAGGACCTCGCCTCTCCCGATGTCGAGCGAGACGCCGTCGAGCGCGATGAGCGGCCCCTTGCGCGAAGCGAACTCGACCTTGAGATCGCGCACCGAAAGGAGCGGCGCGGTCATTTCAGTCTGGGATTGAGCGCGTCGCGCAGCCAGTCGCCGAGTAGGTTCACCGCCAGCACCAGGATCGCGAGCGTGAGGCTCGGGAAAGCGACGATCCACCATTCGCCCGAGAACAGGTAGTTCTGACCGATGCGGATCAGCGTCCCGAGCGAGGGCTCGGTCGGCGGCAGGCCGACGCCGAGAAAGGACAGGGTGGCCTCCGTGATGATCGCGAGCGCGAGATTGATGGTCGCGATCACCAGGACCGGGCCCATCACATTGGGGAGGATGTGGGAGACGAGAATGCGTGGGTGCGAGAGCCCGATCAGCCGCGCCGCCAGCACGTAATCGCGGCTCTTCTCGACCATGACGGAAGCGCGCACGGTGCGCGCATATTGCACCCAGAACGAGAGGCCGATCGAGAGCACCAGAACGACGAAGGCGAACTCGTCGCGGCTTGCGGGTTTGAGCAGCGCATGGGCGACGCCATCCAGGAGCAGCGCGATGAGGATCGCCGGGAAGGTGAGCTGCACGTCGGCGATCCGCATGATCGCCGCATCCGTCCATTTGCCCGCATATCCGGCGACGAGCCCGAGAGAGACGCCGATCGCGGCGCCGAGCGCAACGCTCAAAAATCCGATCGCCAGCGACACGCGCAGCCCATAGAGGATCGCCGACAGCATGTCGCGCCCCTGGTCGTCCGTGCCCAAAAGGAATCGCGGGTCGCCGCCGGAGAGGAAGCTCGGCGGGTCGAGCGAGTCGGCAAGGTAATTGGTGGCGGGGTTGAACGGATCGGTTGGCGCGATCCATGGCGCGAGCAGCGCCGCAAGAAAGAGGACGACGGTCACGATTCCGGCGACCACCGTAATCTTGGACGCGAGGAAGCTCGCGAGAAGATCGTTGTCGCTTAGGCGCTGGGCCAGCGTTCGGTCCCAACCGGACGCACTCTCGGGCGGCGCCGCGATCTCCCTCATTTCAGCCCTTGCCCGCGATCGAGGTGAGCGCGCAGCCGCGGGTCCACGACCACGTAGATGAGATCGACGACGAGGTTGATGACCACGAACAGCGTCGCGATCAGGAGAAGATAGGCGGCCATGATCGGAACGTCGGCGTTCTGGATCGATTGCAGGAACAGCTGGCCCATGCCCGGCCAGGCGAACACCGTCTCGGTGATGATCGAGAAGGCGACGATCGAGCCGAGCTGGAGGCCGACGACGGTGATCACCGGGATCAGCGTATTCTTGAGCGCATGCCGGAAATGGACGGCATGCTCGGAAAGCCCGCGCGCGCGAGCGAAGCGGATATAGTCCGAGCGCAGGACCTCGAGCATCTCGGCCCGCACGAGGCGCATGATCAGCGTCATCTGGAACAGCGCCAGTGTGATGGCGGGCATGATGAGGGATTTGAGCCCGGAGACCGTGAGCAGGCCGGTCGTCCACCAGCCGATATGCACCACGTCGCCGCGGCCGAACGAAGGCAGCCAGCCGAGGACAACCGCGAACAGGTAGATCAGCAAAATCCCGATGAGAAAGGTCGGCAGCGATATGCCGATCAGCGACAGGGCCTGAAACGCCCTCGTCAGCGCGCTGTCGCGGCGCAAAGCGGCGTAGACGCCCATCGGAACGCCTGCCGCCAGCGCCAGAATCGAGGCGACCAGCGCGAGTTCGAGAGTCGCCGGCATCCGCTGGCCGATGAGATCGGCGACCGGCTGCTTGAACTGGTAGCTCACTCCGAAATCGAACCGCGCCGCATGGATGAGAAATCGCGCCGCCTGCACGATCGCCGGCTGGTCGAGCCCGAGCTGATGGCGCAAGGCTTCGCGTTCCGCGGCCGAGGTCTCGATCCCGACCATCTGGTTCACCGGATCGCCGACATAGCGGAACATCGCAAAGGCGATCAGGCCGACCGCGATCAGGACGCCGATCGACCCCAGCAGACGGCGCAGGATGAAGGCGATCAATCCTTCTTGACCCAGGAGAAGATGTAATAATTGTCCGGACGCTGGATCACGTGCGTGGACCTGGAAACGCCCCAGGCCAGAGCCTGCTGATGCAGCGGAATGTAGCCGATGTCGTCGAACAGCGAGATTTTCCAGGCCTTGGCGAAAATCTCGTCGCGCTTCTCTTCGTCTCCCTCCTGCAGGGCCTCGCGCGCCAGCGCGTCGACCTTCGGATTGCAATAGTCGCCGACATTGTTGCCGCCCCAGTTGGTCTTCGGATCGCGGCAGCCCATGATGTACTGGAAGACGTTGAAGCTCTCGAGCGTCGAGGGCGTCCACCCCAGGAGATAGAACGAGGAGTCGAAGCCTCCCGCGGCGGAGATCGCGGCGAAGAATTTCGATTTCGGCTCGGCGTTCAAGTCAATCTTGACGCCGACCCTGGCCAGCATGCCGACCACCGCCTGGCAGATCTGCTCGTCGTTGACGTAGCGGTCGTTCGGGCAATCCATCTGCACTTCGAAGCCGTTCGGGTAGCCGGCCTCGGCGAGCAGCTTCTTCAATTCCGCCGGATCGAACGGCAGGCGGTGGAACTCCTTCGACAGCGAAAACAGCGACGGCGCGATCATCAGCGCGCTCGGCGTCGCCTGTCCGCGCATCACCTTCTTGTTGATCGCATCCTCGTCGACCGCCTCGTAGAACGCCTTGCGCACGCGCACGTCCTTGAACGGGTTCTTGCCCTTGACGTTCGAATGGCCGAGCTCATCGCGGAACTGGTCCATGCCGAGGAAAATCGTGCGGATCTCAGGCCCGGCGAGCACCCTGGTTGCCGGATTGGCGTTGACCCGGGCCTGATCGTTGAGCGGCACCGGGTCCATCCAGTCGATCTCGCCGGACAATAGCGCTGCGACCCGCGTCGCGGCGTTGGGGATCGGGGTGAACACCACCTCGTCGATGTTGCCTTTCGGCTTGTCCCACCAGTTCGGATTGCGCTTCCACACCGTCTTCACGCCGGGCTCGTGGCTGACCAGGATGAAGGGGCCGGTCCCGTTGGCGTGCAGGCCGGCATAGGGTGGGGTGGTCGCGTTCATCGGGGTCGCTTCGGTCGCGCCATGCGCTTCCGACCAGCTCTTCGAGAAGATGCCCCAGGTCTCCCATTCGTTGATCAGCAGCGGATCGGGCGTCTTGAGGATGAAGTCGACCGTGTAGTCGTCGACCTTCACCACCTTGGCGTCCGCGGGGATGCGGCCCTTGAGGTCGGAGCCGGGCCCGCGCACGCGCGCCGCCGAGAAGACGACGTCGTCGGCGGTGAAATCCTGGCCCTCGTCAAACTTGACGCCCTTGCGCAGATGAAAGCGCCAGTGCAGCGGATCGAGGACTTCCCAGCTCGTGGCGAGGCAAGGCTCGAGCCTCATGTCCGGCGCGCGCCGGACCAGCCCCTCGTAGACCGCCCCGTTCACGGAGAGGCTGAAGCTCTCGTTGATCTGGTAGGGGTCGACCGTCTTCAGCTCGCCCTGGAACGCGAACCTGAGCACCTTGGGTTCGGCCGAGAGCGCCAGCGCCGGAATGATGAGCGCGGCCGCTCCGATCGCAGCGAGAATGAGGGACTTCGCGCTCGGCAATCTCATCGCTCTCCTCCTGGAAGGCTGGGTCCGTCTCTCAGAAGCGCTCGCGGGCGGAGGCTGGCCGGGACCCAGGCCCGGGAGCTTAAGCAAAAATGCGTTCCGCGGTCCATACGGCGATGGTCGAACTGCGGAGCCATGGCGGACCTCGACCAAAGGCGCGCTTGCGCGGGCCGCCTTGCCGGCATAGCGAAGGCCCTCGGCTTTTCTCAGGAGAATGCGGCCATGAAGCTCATCCTGGCGGTCATCAAGCCGTTCAAGCTTGACGAGGTGCGAGCGACGCTCGACCGGCTGGGCGTCAAGGGCATGACGGTGAGCGAGGCCAACGGCTACGGCCGCCAGAAGGGGCTCACCGAAATCTATCGCGGCTCGGAATACAATGTCGCCTTCATGCCGAAGGTGCGCCTCGAGATCGCGGTCAGCGACCACGAGGTCGAGACGACCATCGAGGCGCTTCAGACCTCCGCGCGCACCGGCCAGATCGGCGACGGCAAGATTTTCGTTCTCCCCATCGAGCGGGCGGTGCGGATCCGCACCGCCGAGACCGGCGACGAGGCTTTGTGACGGGGCCGCGTCGCCTTCAGGGCGGCGGATGCGACCTGAGAGCTTGTCACCCCCGCGAAAGCGGGGGTCCAGGGCCGCCGCCGCAGGCCTCACAAAAATCACGCGTTCAGGGTCTCGTAAAGATCTCGCCAAGCCGGATTGAACCGCTCGATCAGTTCGAGCTTCCACCGCCGCTCCCATTTCTTCACCTGCTTTTCCCGCGCGATGGCCTCCCTGACGTCGCTGTAATGCTCGTACCAGACGAGCATCTTGACGCCGTATCGGGCGGTGAAGCTCGAGCCTGACCCATTGCGATGCTGAAGGGCTCGCGCCGCGAGATGGTTCGTCACGCCCACATAAAGGGTCCCGTTGGGCCGGCTCGCCATGAGGTAGACGCTGTAGCGCCGCTCGATCATCCAACGCCTTCGCCAACGGAAACTGCACGCAAGCCGGCTGAGCGGCCTGATCGAGGTGTGATAGCACACTGCGGTCAAGCGCCCGATGTTCCTGGACCCCCGCTTTCGCGGGGGTGACAAGAACCGGCCTTGTCTCAATCGGGCTTCTGACGGCGACCCTTGGGGCGCTGGCGCGCGCCACAATTCGCTGGCATAACGCAGGATGATTCGCCCGGCGACCTTGACCATTCAACGTCTCTCGGCGGCGGACTTCACGACCTTGCAGAATTCTGGGCTTCGATCCGTGCAGATCGTGTGGCCCAACAATGCGCCCGACGCCCGCGTCACGATCACGCGCGTCACGATGGAGCCGGGCGCCGTCTCGGCAAGACATGCGCACCCCATCAGCGAACAGATTTGGCTCATTGAGCAGGGTAGCGCCCGGCTGCTGATGGCCGACGGCGAGACGGACGGATTGCAGGCCGGCGACGTCGTGCGCACTCCGCCCGGCGCGATCCACGGCGTAAGCAACACCGGCAGCGAGCCGTTCGTCTATCTCGCCGTGACAACGCCGCCGCAGGACTTCTCGGCCGCTTACCAAGGCCGGAAGCCATCAAGCTGACCCCCGACCCCCGCCGCTCCCTGGCTGGCGCGGCCCTCGGTTCGCTGGCATAACGGGACGATAATTCGCCCAGCGACCGCAGCCGTCGCCAGCGCCGACGCGGACCCCGGCTTCGGGGTCTATGTGCATTGGCCCTTTTGCCTGGCGAAATGTCCCTATTGCGATTTCAACAGCCACGTGCGCGGCGGGGGAATCGACGAGGCGCGCTATCTTTCGGCGTTCAGGGCCGAAATCGCCCATCGCGCGGCGCTTGCGCCGCGCCGCGTGGTGCGCTCGGTGTTCTTCGGCGGCGGCACTCCCTCGCTGATGGCGCCTGAGACCGTGCAGGGCATCCTCGACGCGATCGCCTCCGCCTGGCGTCTCGACAAGGACGCCGAGATCACGCTGGAGGCCAATCCGACCAGCGTCGAGGCCGGGCGGTTCCGCGGCTATCGCTCGGCCGGGGTCAACCGGCTGTCGATCGGGGTGCAGGCCTTGAACGACGCCGACCTCAAGGCGCTCGGCCGCCGGCACACGGTCGCCGAGGCGCTGGCCGCGGTCAAGCTCGCCGCCGCCCTCTTTCCCCGGTTCAGCTTCGACCTCATCTACGGCCGGCCGGGGCAGGGCGCGGCCGCGTGGCGCCGCGAGCTCGCCGAGGCGCTTGGCTTCGTCGGCGACCATGTCTCGCTCTATCAGCTCACCATCGAGCCCGACACCATGTTCGAGCGCCTGCGCGACGCGGGCAAGCTCAGGCTCCCGGACGAGGAGCTGAGCCTCGCTTTGTTCCAGACGACGCGGGAAGTCACCTACGCGCGCGGCCTGCCGGCCTACGAGGTGTCGAACCACGCCCGCCCCGGCGGCGAGAGCCGCCACAACCTCATTTATTGGCGCTACGGCGAATATGCCGGGATCGGCCCCGGCGCCCACGGGCGCCTGGTCACGCCGAAAGGGCGGGTGGCGCAGGAGACCGAGCGGCACCCGGAAATGTGGCTGACCCTGGTCGAGAGCGAGGGCAACGGCCTCGTCGAGAGCATGGCGCTGAGCCGCGAGGAACAGGGCGACGAGTTCCTGCTGATGGGCTTGCGCCTGAGCGAAGGCGTCGATCCGCGCGCATTCGAGAAAGTGAGCGGCCGGGCGATCGATCCCGACCGCCTCACGAGCCTGATCGAGGACGGTTTTCTCGAGCGCGACGAGCGCGGGCGCATCCGGGTGACTGCGATGGGCGCGCCCCTGCTCGACACGGTGGTCGCCGACGTCGCGGCGTGAGTTGCTTTTCGAATCCGGCGGCGTAGGCGGTTGCCTCGCGGCCGACCGCACGCCCCCTAAACCGGACATATCGCTGGCTGCTGCCGCACCGCGAACGACAAATTCGATTGAAATCTCGTTACGGCCATTTCACCCCGTCATATCGAGAGTCAAAAATAACTTCGTTAGGAAAAGTAGCGGATAATAGATCCTTACACCATTGCGCAAGATGATCTTCTGTATATGATATTAATATCGATTTTCGTGGACGTTTCGACTCAACAAAACCCGGCGACTTTAAAAAACCCTTGGGCTCTCTTCCGCTAACCAGGTTGCCATCATTTTACCATTTTCTAATCCACCACGCCCATAGATCAGCAGCTTGCAAGGGTATGAAGTTTTTATCATCTTCAAATCGTGGTGCGCTCCCGTAAAGCGCCTAACTTCAGGTGGCTTAGTCTCGACATATTCTTCCCATGATTGTAATATTACTCTTTTCTGTGATTGATTATCAAAAATAAAATCAATCGTATCGCTGCTGGGCAGTGCAGGAATATTTAATCGTAGATCATGAACACTATCCATTAGGCCCCGGAAAGCGCAAATGTACGGATCGGAATACGGTCCCCAATCAAAAGTTTTATTAAGAATCGCAAAATCTTGACTGCGCTCGGCGTAATTCTGATACGTTTAGTTGACATGAGATCGATATTATATCGTAATTTTCAATAACGCGATAAAGCGCTCCAACCCTCTCCATTCTATCTGGAATAGAAGCCATTTCGTTCATCTTGAAATAGAGCGCGCCGTTTTTACCCCGAATTCCAAATGGTAACATCCCCTCCCACTCTTTGGTGAAGCTCATCCAGACCTCTGCGGTAGCGATATGACCGGCGAGAACAAACGTTCCGCCTTCATCTGCGCTATCATCGATGAAGGCTTGCAAGACCATCAGGAGCCGATTGTCAGCGATCGAAGGCGCGAGGCCAGTCGCTTGCGCAGGCACGATCCTGGCCGCAGGAGACGCCCCATACGTGGTCAAGGAGCGGCCTCATATTAGCGCCCCGCGCCAATTCGTGCCACGGGTCGCTGTCGACCGGGGTTGCCAATTGTTATCTTGACAAAATCAGAAATGAGAGTACCATATTTTCTGTTGGTCAGAGATAGGCCGAGCGACCGGCGCCCGGCGAAGATCGGGAAGGGCGCGGGACATGCTTTCCTGCAACCTCACAGGCGAGTCGAACGGGAGGAAAATTTTTCTATTTCTTCGGCTGTAACCCATTGAAAAGCCCAGATTCCGAGAAATAAGTGGAAGTAAATTGAAGGCGTTTTGCCTGCTTTTATTTCAATTGGCTTTCCCGCAACTCGCCCTCTGGTTGAATTCCGCCGCCTCTTTCTAGGCGCCGCTAGCCCAGCAGCTCGGCCGACTCGACGCGCCGGACGCCGGCGGCGTTCATCCGCGCCCAGGCCCGCTCGAGCGAATTGTCGGCGTCGATCGCCCGGCAGGCGTCCTCGATGACGAAGGTCTCGAAGCCGTCGCGCCGCGCGTCCAGCGCCGAATGGGCGACGCAGAAGTCGGTCGCGAGCCCGCAGGCGAAGACCCGCCTGACCCCGCGCGCCCTGAGCAGCGCCGCAAGTCCGGTCGTGGTCTTGCCGTCGGCCTCGACGAAGGCGGAATAGGAGTCGATCCCCGGATGCATGCCCTTGCGCAGGATGAGGAAGGCGGGATCGGTCGCGAGGCGGGGATCGAGCGCCGCGCCCGGCGTTCCCTGCACGCAATGCTCGGGCCAGAGGGTCTGGTCGCCGTAATGGAGGCGCTTCGTCTCGAAGGGCTTCGCGCCCGCGTGGGCGGCCGCGAACGAGGCGTGGCTCGGCGGATGCCAGTCCTGGGTGACGACCACGTTCCCGAACCGCGCCGCCAAGCGGTTGACGAGGGGCGTGATCGCGTCGCCCCCCTCGACCGCGAGCGCCCCGCCCGGCATGAAATCGGCCTGCAGGTCGATCGCCAGAAGAACGTCCTCGTCAGTGATCGGAATTGCGGCGGCCATCGGGATCGCCTCCTCTCGTCGCCGCCGGGGCGCGCCAGCGCCTGCGCTCGTAGTCGAGCACCACGATCAGCGCGAAGATCAGCGGCAGGATCAGATAGAGAAGCCGGAAAACCAGGAGCGCGGCGACCACATTGGCCTGCGGCACGTCGGGCATCGCCTTGAGAAACGTGATCTCGAGCACGCCGAGGCCCCCGGGCGCGTGACTGATGAGCGCGATCGAAAACGAGACGACGAAAACGCCGAGCACGACCGCGAAGCCGGGATTGGCCGCTGCGGGAAGAGCGAAATAGATGATGCCCGACGCGCCGATCAGCTCGAGAGGGCCCGCGACCATTTGCCGGGCCGCGACCGGCGGACGCGGGTAGACCAGCCGGAAAGGGCCGAGCTTGACCGGAGGAAAATGCAGGAGCGCGCCGATGACATAGAGACCGGGCGCCGCCACGAGCGCCGCCGCAACGGCCTGGCCGAGCCACAGCGGCGCGCCGGCGAACCGCCGGGCGAGTTCAGGCTGAAACATGAGCGAAAGGCCGGCGACCATCGCCGCTCCGAGCGCAAAGGTGAACGAGCAGAACGCAACCAAAACGCCGACCTCACCGACGCTAAGCCCCTTCTCGGAATAGGCCCGATACCGCACGACCGCGCCGGAAAAGACCGAAGCGCCGATGTTATGGGCGAGCGCATAGGTGGTGAACGACGCCACAGCCACGTATCGCCAGCCGATGCGCCGGCCAAGATGCAAGAGCGCGATCCGGTCGTACCAGGCCAGCGCCAAATAGGCGAGGGAGGTCGAACCGATCGCGAGCAGCCACCGGGCCGGCGAAATTGCGAACAGCGCGCTTTTGAGGCTGGCGAGCGACAGCCCGCGAAGATCCTTGAACAGGAGCCAGGACGACACCGCGACGGCGCTGAGGCCGATGACCGGCCATGCGAGGTCGTGAACGCGTTTCATCCCGGTCGTGGATCTCAACGGCTCACCTGGCGCCCCGCCCGCCCTTCGTGCCCGAGCGAGCGGGCGAACGCAAGACTGGCTGGCCGGCGCCCGCGCGCGCCGGCCAGCGCGGGGGCCAGCGAATCATGCGGGCTTGCTGTCGTTTCGACAGGCGCGCGACGATGTCGCCGATCCCCGCGATCGTTCCGCCGTTATCGCCGTCAGCGGGGCGTCTCACTCGCGCAGACCCGCTCGATTCTCAAAGGCTTCGAGCCCGTTTGCGCCGATCGCGCGGCCGCTCAACCGGGCGGCCCGCGCACGATCCGGCGTGGCTCACTTGACGTCGTCGCGGCCCCAGCGCATCTGGGGGCGTCCGATGCCGACACTCGTTCTGCCCTTTCCGGCGATCAATCCCATTCTCGTGCAATGGGGCCCGCTGGCCATCCGCTGGTACGCGCTCGCCTATATCGCCGGACTGGTCCTGGGCTGGCGGCTCATTCGCCGGATCGTCTCCGATGACCGGTACTGGAACGGGCGGAAGCGCCCGAATGCCGAGACAATCGACGATCTGCTCCTCTACTGCGCCTTCGGCGTCATCATCGGCGGACGGCTCGGCAATGTGCTGTTCTACGATCCGCAATACTACTTCTCCAATCCGCTCGAGATCCTCAAGATCTGGAAAGGCGGCATGGCCTTTCATGGGGGGCTGATCGGCGCGCTGATCGGCGTCCTCCTGTTCTCGCGGCGCCATGGCGCGCCCGCGCTGACCGTGCTCGACCTCTGCTCGCTCGCGGCGCCGATCGGGATCTTCTTCGGCCGGATCGCCAACTTCATTCGTCCTGAGCTCTGGGGCCGCCCGACCGATGTCCCTTGGGCGGTTGTCTTTCCCGGGACGGACGGCCAACCGCGCCACCCAAGCCAGATCTATGAAGCGCTTCTCGAAGGACTGCTGGCGTTTGTCATCCTTTTTACGCTCGCCCAAAGAGGCGCTTTGCGCCGTCCGGGCTTCCTTACCGGCGTGTTCGCCATCGTCTACGGCGCGGCGCGCATCTTCAGCGAATTCTTTCGCGAACCCGATCCGCGCCTCGAGGCCCTTGGACACGGGCTCACGATGGGAATGGTCCTTTCCCTTCCGCTCATCATCGTCGGCGTCGCGCTCATGGCGTGGAGCTGCCGGCGGCGGGAATTCTCGCCATGACCCCGCTCCTCGATGAAATCCGGGCGCTGATCGTCGAGCGCGGACCGATCACGGTCGAACAGTTCATGCAGCTGGCGCTCGCCCACCCGGATCACGGCTACTACATGAACCGGGATCCATTCGGCGCGACAGGGGATTTCACCACCGCGCCGGAGATATCCCAGATGTTCGGCGAGCTGATTGGGCTTTGGTCCGCCGAAGTGTGGTCGAGCATGGGCTCGCCCGATCCCGTGCGGCTCGTCGAACTGGGGCCGGGCCGCGGCACGCTGATGAGCGACGCGCTGCGCGCCGCCCGCATTGTCCCGGCCTTTCGCAATGCGCTCGACGTCCGGCTGGTCGAGACGAGCCCGGCGCTGGCCGCGATGCAGCACGATCTGCTCGTAGACGGCGGGGTGGCGGTCTCCTGGGCGCAGACGCTCAAGGAAGTTCCGGACGGACCGGCGATCGTCATCGGCAACGAGTTTCTCGACGCCCTGCCCGTGCGCCAGTTTGTGCGGGTGAGCGGCCAGTGGCGTGAGCGCACAATCCGCGCAAACGGCGACGGCGCGCTTGTCTTCGGGGTTGCGGACAAGGCCGAGCCCTATATCAGAGCGAACGCGGCGAACGGTGAAATCCTGGAAGTCAACCCTTCCGGCCATCGGCTGATGTTTGAACTTGGCGCCCGGATCGCGAAACAGGGCGGCGCGGCGCTGCTGATCGACTACGGCCACGCCGTCACCCGGTTTGGCGACACGCTGCAGGCCCTGCGGGCGCACCGTTATGTCGACCCGCTCGTTTCGCCCGGCGAGTGCGACCTCACCGCGCATGTCGATTTCGCAGCGATGGCGCGGAGCGCCAGCGCCGCCGGCGCCGCCGTCTATGGCCCGATCGATCAGGGCGATTTCCTGCGCGCCATCGGCATCGACTTGAGGACCAAGGCGCTTGCCGAGCGGGCTACTCTCGACCACGCGGAGGAGTTCGAACGCGCGCGGGCGCGGCTGGCTGGCAAGGGTCAGGGGGAAATGGGCGCGCTGTTCAAGGTGATGGCGGTCGCCGACCGCAGGCTGCGACCGCCGCCCGGCTTTCAGCCAGCAGGTCCGAAGTCCGCGTGAGCGCGGCTCAGTTCCTGACCGCGGAGTCATTGCGGCTTCCGGGCCTTGCGCACGGGTTTTTCACCCGCCTCGGCGGCGTCTCCGAAGGGGTCTATGCGTCTCTGAACGTCGGCGTCGGCTCGCGTGACGCGCCGGAGGCGGTGAGCGAGAACCGCGCCCGGGCCGCCGCCGCGCTCGGGGTCGAGCCCGGGCGACTCGCCGTGCCCTACCAAATTCATTCGCCCGACGCGGTCGCCATCTCCGAGCCCTGGGCGCTGGACGCGCGCCCCCGCTGCGACGCCCTGGTGACCGCAACCCCGGGCCTGGCGCTCGGGGTGACGGGCGCAGACTGCGGCATGATCCTGTTCGCCGACGAGCGCGCGCATGTCATCGGCGCAGCGCATGCGGGCTGGAAAGGGGCGCTCGCCGGAGTGGTCGAAGCCGCCGTCGCGGCGATGGAGCGGCTCGGCGCGAGGCGCGGCGGTATCGCCGCCGCGCTGGGCCCTTGCATCGGGCCCAAATCCTACGAGGTTGGCCCCGAGTTCGTCGCCGCCTTCGCCGTCGCGGGCGAGAACCCGGCTCGTTACTTCACCCCGAGCCGGAGAGCGGGCCACTCGATGTTCAACCTCAACGCCTACATCGCCGAACGCGCGCGGCGCGCCGGAATTGGCCGGTTTGAGGATCTCGGCCTCGACACCTACGCCGATGAGCGGCGCTTCTTCAGCTATCGCCGCGCCACCCATCGGAAGGAACCGGATTACGGCCGGCTGGTCTCGGTCATCGTCATGAATTGACTCCTCGGCGGCCGTTCCTTGACAGGCCGTCGGCGCGCGCCCAATGAACGCCGCAACCCGTTTCCTGACAATTCGGCGCCGGTGAATCGAAACGCGCCCTGAGGGGGTCTCCCATGTTCGCTCAGGCCTCGGAGAAGACATGGGGCGCGCGCGCGTGAGCGACCGGCGGGTGCGCCACGCCGACGGCGCCGCCTTTCGCCATGCGATGCGGTTGTTCGCCTCGGGGGTCGCGATCGTCGCCTGCGGCGGGGGCGAAGCGCGGCGCGGCTGTACGGTCGTCTCCGTCGCCTCCCTCTCGCTCGCGCCGCCCACGCTCATCGTCTGCCTCGCGCGCTCCTCCTCGACCCTTGCCGCATTGCGTGAGGCCGGCGCATTCTCCGTCAACCTCATCGCTGCGCGCCACGAGGCGCTTGCCCATCGCTTCAGCGGACATGGCGGCGCGCATGGCGCCCGCCGCTTCGACGGCGCCCAATGGGTGACGCTCTCGACCGGCGCTCCCGTCCTCGCCGATGCGATCGCGGCTTTCGATTGCCTGCTTGAGGAGGCGATCGAGCGCCATTCCCACGCGATCGTCCTCGGCGCCGTGGTGGGCGTCAGCGAGGGCGCCGACGAACCGGCGCTCGCCCGACGCCTCGGCGGCTACGCGCCCCTGGGATAGCAAGGCGCGCCAGGGCCGCCCGGTCCGTGGGAGATTCAACCAGCGCGAGAATTGCTTCCAAGCGAAGGCAAGGGAATGCAAATAAATGCAAGCAAAAGCTTGTTTTATTCGCTCTTATTCCTCGTAGTCTCGACTTTTCAAAGGGTTACGAGCAAAAAAATAAGATTTTCTTTTCCGGCACTGAGAGACACCTCTAGGTTGTGCCCAGGCGTCGCCGTGCGCGCACCGTCTCTCCATCATCTCCCAGTCGGCCGTCCAAATTTACATGAGCCGCTCCTTCGCGCAACTTCACAACCGCCAAACCGGGTCGCCAAACCAGGGCGGCCTGTAGATCCTCGTCGATCGGGCGTCCATCAGGACACCCGTCTCACGACGGGCCAAGAACCCAACCGGCGGGGCGTCAGCGACGCCGCCCTACAAATCACGTCCTCCCGCCGAGAGCGCGGGCAAACGGTCCACCCGGAAGGACGGGCGTCTTCCGCCGCCGTTGCGGTTCACGGGGGCCAGCAAAGACGCCGTCTGCCTCCGCCGGAGCGCGGGCGGATTGTGATTGCCGCCTTTTCAATAATTTGTTGCGCGAGCCGAACCGGCGCGGGGCACGTTTCACAGGCCGGGATAAGGCGCGGCACCTTACCGCGCAGCCGGGGGAGGGAGGGCCGAGCGAGGCCCAATCGCCGTTGGGGTCCCGGCGAATGACGCGTTCTCCCGGCTCCGGCTTTGTCGAACGCAAAACGAGCATTGCAGGGCCGATACGGGCATGAACGCGAATCGGAAGGCGAGGCAGAAGCTGAACTCGCGTTATGAAATACCACGGGTTCCGAAAGGAGGTCGATTTTAGAATGTTTATCGCGCCATGAAGTTTTTAAATATCTATTCCGAGTAAGGCAATAGACGCCTCCAGTTTGCTTAATAAAGCCTCCCCATAAATGAGGAAACATAAGCAGGAATTAGTCGATCAGGAGAAGGTGTGACCAACATAAATGTGGAGACACAAGAACGGCTGGACATATGATCGATAATTTGGTTGCTATGATATTAGAGACGCAGGTAAAAACACTCCATAAACAGTAATTCCAGCCACCTACAGTTAAATTTATCAGTAGACCTGGATTCTGACGAGGTGCAACGAGAGGAAAAAGTTCAAATTGGGTGATCAGATTCGGCAAATCGTCCCGGGCTGCCTGCCATAAACCGGCTCACGTGCCCGCTAAACCTCGATGAACTTCACTGCCCAGAACTGGACAGTACACGGAAGGACGTTGCCGCTGAAACACGACGCTGTGGAGTTGATTGCCGAACAAGGGCGGTGCCCTCGCTTGGGCTGGAGGCGCCAATCACGGGCTCGAGTCCAGGCGAGAATAGGCGGCAAAGAATAAAATGCGCGCCTTGCCGCTAACGCTCTGACGAAGGCTGGTCTCCGACAATGCCAATACGGCCAGCGACACGCCTCTAATCGGAATCCGGACTTGTGGAGGGGATGTTTCAAATGCGCTTTCTTCGCGAATGCCTCATCGCAGCAAGCTGCGTTCCGGCCATGTTCAGCGCCGCGCAGGCACAGTCGATCACCATCGGCGATACGGCGGTGCTGTCCGCCGACAACTCGCAAAACCGCAATCTTCTGCTCGCCCAGAGCGCCAAGCTCGGCCAGGCCGCGACTATCCAGAGCCTGTCGTTCTACGTCACCGCCCCTGGCGGAAAGCTGATCCTCGGGATCTATGACGCAACCGGTCCCAAGGGTGGGCCTGGCGCGCTCAAAGCCTCGACCGTGAGCTTTACCCCGACCAAAGGCTGGAATACGGCCAATGTCGCCACGCCGATCCCGCTGGCCGCCGGCAATTACTGGCTCGCCTACCTGCCGAGTTCGGGGGCGCTGAGCTTCAGGAAAACCAACGCGTCGGGGGCGTGCGCCTATTACGGCTACAAGTTCGGCGCCCTGCCGGGCAAATTCAGCACTTCGCCTGCGAATTGCACGTACACCACCTGGTCGTTCTATGCGACGCTCGCGACCTCCTCCACCCCCA
>CAVULN010000047.1:0-176368 GCA_963742305.1 uncultured Alphaproteobacteria bacterium | reverse complement strand
CGAAATGCGACGCGAGATTTTCCTTGACAAGGTTCGTGTTTTGTTCTACTTGTGCAACACAGGGAGTATCGGGCGCGCCCGCGAGCCACGGACGGCGCGCCGAGCTCTCCGTCGCGAACGTGAGCTTGTGACAGGTTTTCGCGCCTAAGCCTTTGAAAAGGCTCGGTCGGCGCCAGGAATTGTCAGGCCCGAGGCGAGCCGGATGGGCGGAGATCGCGGGCGGCTTTGGGAGCGGCGTTGACCGTAAGGAACGCCCGCGCAACCCGGTGGAACTCGTCCGAACCGGACGCCTCAAGCCGCCGCCTTGGTCCGCGAGGCGATCGCATCGGCAATCGCCAGCGTCCGGCGCGCCATGTCGGCGTGCAGGAGTTCGACCATGCGCCCGTTGAGCTGGATTGCGCCCTTGCCGCGTTTTCCGGCAGCGCGAACGCCGCGATGATGGCGGCGGCGCTTTCGATCTCGGCGGAAGTGGACGCGAACGCTTCGTTGCAGATGTCGATCTGGCCCGGGTGGATCAGGGTCTTGCCGTCGAGGCCCATGTCGCGGCCCTGCTGACATTCATCGCGGAAGCCGTCGAGATCCTGGATGTCGTTGAAGACCCCGTCCACGATGTCGACGCCGTGGGCGCGCGCGGCGACCACGCAGGCCGCTATCCATGCGGTCATGGTCGGACGGCCGGAGGTCAGCCTCGCCCAAGTCTCCTTGGCGAGGTCGTTGAGGCCCATCACCATGACCTGAAGGCGCGAGGTCGAATCGGCGGCGACGGCCGCGATCGAGCCCGCGTTCAGAATGGCGTTCGGGGTCTCCATCATCGCCCAGATGCGCGTCCGGTCGGGCGCGCCGGCTTCGCGCAAGGTCCGCGCCGCGGCCATGATCGCGCCCGGCCCGTCGACCTTAGGCAGGAGAATGGCGTCCGGCCCGGCGGCCGAAGCGGCAATGAGATCATCCTCGCCCCATGGCGTATGCAGCCCATGACGCGGATCACGACCTCCCGGCCGCCGAAGCCCCCGGCGCGCGCCGCCATGGCGACCTCACCGCGCGCCGCGACCTTCTGGTCGGGGGCGACCAAATCCTCGAGATCGAGGATCAGCGCGTCCGCGGCCAATGTCTTGGCCTTCGCCAAAGCCCTGGCGTTGGAGCCGGGCATGTAGAGGACGCTTCGAGCACGCGGCCGAGCCAGCATGAACATCTCCCGATAGTGGCGCCTAGCAATTAACGACTAGTTTGTTGCAGCGCCGAGAGGCCTGTTCGCCATGGCGGCATCGTATTTGGCCTCGTTGAACGCCTGACAACGAAAACGCCCAGCCTGCGGTTCCGCGAAAGCTCCGGGTTCCCCCGCGTCCGCGGCGCTTTAAGACGCCCGCCGCAGCCTCACGCCGCGAGCCATCGCGCCATCCGCCGGGTCGCTTCGGCGATCTGATCCGGATCGCGGGCGAAGCAGAGCCTGAGATGCCCCTCGCCGCCGGGACCGAAGGCGACGCCGGGCGCGAGCGCCGACGCCGGCTTCGTCGATCAGGCGAAGCGCGAGCGCCGGGGAATTCGGGAAAGCGGTCGATCGAGCGAAGAGATAGAACGCCGCCTCCGGCTCGGAGAAGCGCACCCGCCCGGTCGCCACCAGACCCTCGCACAAGATGTCGCGCGATTGCCGGAAGCGCTCGATCTGCCCGTCGTGCAAGGTAGTCGCTTCGCCCTGCCGAGCGCCGCGGTCGCCGCGCGCTGATTGAACACCGGCACGCCCGAGGTCGTGTACTGGACGAGGTTCTCGATCACCGGTCCAAGCTCGCGGGGCGCCTCGAGCCAGCCGATGCGAAAGCCGGTCATCGCCCAGTTCTTGGAGCAGGGTCTGCACGAACAGGATCTTGTCGTCGGGGGCCATCACGTCGTGGAACGAGGGCGCGCGGACGCCGTCATAGGTGATGCGGCCGTAAATCTCGTCGGCGACGATCCACAGCCCGTGCCGGCGCGCGATGGCGAGCGTCTCGGCGATTTCCTCGCGGGTGGCGATGAAGCCGGTCGGATTGGCGGGCGTGTTGAGAAAGATGAGGCGGGTCGAGGGCGTCACCGCCTTTTCGAGCTTGCCGGGATCAAGGCTCCAGCGCGTCCCCTTGTCGAGCCGCACAGGCACGGCGCGCGCTCCGGATATCTCCAGCGCGCCGACGAAATTGGGCCAGGCCGGCGTCGGGATCAGCGCTTCCTCGCCGGGGCCGACGATGAGCCGGGTCGCGATCTCGATCGCGTGCATGCCGCCGATGGTGACGAAGAAATTCTCCGGCGAGAAAGCGTGCCCGCCGGGCGCCGCGCCGTAGACGCCGGGTCATGTAGGCGGCGATCGCCGCGCGCAGTTCCGGGACGCCGGCCTGCGCGGTGTAGAACGTCTCGCCGCGGTCGAGCGAGGCCTTGGCCGCCTCGATGATGAACGGCGGGGTCGGCAGGTCGCCCTCGCCGACCCAGAGCGGAATCAGGCCCTGCCGGCCGCGGCCGTAGTCGAACACTTCGACGATGCCGCTCGTCTTGACGTCGCGCATGACAGGGCGGATGAGATCGGGCCAGTTGGCTGTGGGCGAGGGCGAGGCGACGTTCATTTCGGCCTCATGGACCAGCGGGGCGTCACGGGCAAGCGCAATGCACCGCGGATCGGAACAGTCGCTCCCCGCCGCGGCGGAGAAAGGCCGGTCTCTCCCAACTCATGGGCAGGTGACGGTCAGGCGGCAGGAAGGCCCGTCTGGCCGTTCTTGGCGTTGCGATAGCCGACGAAAAAGAGGCCGCCAAAACCGAGCAGCATCATCGCCCAGGACGCCGGCTCGGGCGCCGCCGCCTCGACCGGAATCGGACCGACCGTCGTGTGCAGCGGAGGCAGCGTCCGCTCGGTCGAGCGTCACATCCATGAACACGTCGAATGAGCTGCTGATCCGGAATTCGCTCGTCTGGCCGATGGGCGTGATCGTTGTGGTTCCGTTCGACGGGTGCAAGGAGCTCCAGCGTCGCCGACAGCGTGCCGAGGCCTAACAAGGGCCGGTCAACGACAACCCCGTGATCTCGGTCGTCCAGGACCCGGTTTCCGCATCGGACATGCGCCCCAGAACCGACAGATCCACTGTTCCCGATAGCGTGAATGTTCCCAGCGAACCGCTCGCCGGCGGCAGCGGCGTCAGCGAACCAGTGAAAGTCGCATTCGCGGAAATGTCCTGGACAGCCGGGAGGAAAGTCGACACGGCCGAGGTCAGGGTGAATGTCCCCGGCGTCACGCATACGGCGGCGATGTCAAAGCAGCCGCGCCGGTCGGAGATGCGAAAGAAAACGGGAGCGGCGGAAAGGATGGAGAAAGTTCGATCACCGACGCCTGGGCTGATCCTGTCAGAGCGACCCGCAATGGCAGCCGAAACAGCTAGAAAGGCCGAACAACCCTGCTTCGACACTGCGAACGCCATGACGTTTCTCCATCGAACGGCGGCGTTATGTCCTTCTACCGCGAGAGCCTTGTTCAGCTCCTTCAGGAAAGCGAGAATGCGTTACGGAAGGGCGACCTGCAATCGGTGAACGCCCGGGTAACCAGCAGGGACCCGCAGAACTTTCAAGATAACACGATTTCGCCGCTGAACACATTGGCGTCGGACGTTTGCATACACGCCGGTTCCCGTTTTTTCCAGCGCCTTCCATCCCGACACGATGCCAGTCAGTTCGGCGCGGGGGACGACGCTTATGGATTTCGACCGCCAGGCTTTGCTCGCTTCGCGACCGCGGCTTAGCGTCCTGCCTCAGCGCGATCAATTCGGCCTCCGCCCAGCGCGAGATCGTCGAGGATCGGGACAGTCCGGACGATCGTCGCCATGGCAGGCGGCGACAAGGTCCCGAAGCGTGCCCGCCATCGCCTGCATCTCGGCGATCCGCAACTCAAGGTCGCCGATATGGGCGTCGGCGATGCGCTTGACCTCCCGGCTCGGACGGCCACGGTCGCGCCACAACGCCAGGAGTTCGCCGATTTCGGGAATTGAAAAGCCGAGCCGTCGCGCGCGCTTGATAAATCTCAATTCATGAAGATCCCGCTCGCCGTAGTCTCGATACGCGTTCGAGCGGCGCTCGGGCGGCCGCAGGAGGCCGATCGCCTCGTAATGGCGGATCATCTTGGCGGTCACTCCGCTCGCCCCGGCCGCCGCGCCGATGTTCATGGCCAGAAATCCGCTTGACCTTCCCATGGCAGGAAGGTCTACGCCCCGCCCTCATGGAGCACAAGGGACCCCTCGCGATGAACCCGGCCAGCGCCAAGCTCCGCTCGTCAAGGATCCGGTCTGCCGAATGACGGTCGACCCGGCGACCGCCAGGCACAAGGCCGAGCACGCGGGCGCGACTTACTATTTCTGCTCCGCCGGCTGCCGGGAAAAGTTCTTTGCGGAGCCTGAGCGGTTTCTCGCTCAGGCCTCGGCGCATGCGGGTTGCGCCCATGCAGCGCATGAAGGCCACGATCACGGCGCGCACGGTCATGTTTCTTCCGCCCCTGCCGGGCGGGCGCCCTCGAAGCCGGCGCCCAAGGGCGCGATCTACACCTGCCCGATGCATCCAGAAATTCGTCAGGACCATCCGGGGAGCTGCCCGATCTGCGGTATGGCGCTCGAGCCTGAAATCCCCGGGGAAGCCACTGGCCCGAGCGCCGAGCTTGCCGACATGACCCGGCGCTTCTGGATCGCGCTGGCGCTCTCCGTCCCTGTGTTCGCGCTCGAAATGGGCGGGCATCTCACCGGCCTGCATGCGTTCCTGCCGCAAAGGCTTTCCAACTGGGTTCAGCTCGTGCTCGCAACGCCGGTCGCGCTCTGGGCGGGATGGCCGTTCTTCGAACGCGGGTGGGCGTCGCTCAAGAGCCGCAACCTCAACATGTTCACGCTAATCGCCATGGGGGTCGGCGTAGCCTGGTCCTATAGCGTCGTCGCCACCGTCGCGCCGGGCCTGTTTCCGTCGGCGTTTCGCGGGGCCTATGGCGCCGTCGCGGTCTATTTCGAGGCGGCGGCGGTCATCACCACCCTGGTGCTGCTCGGACAGGTGCTCGAACTGAGGGCGCGGGATGAGACTGGCGGCGCGATCCGCGCGCTCATCGACCTTTCGCCGAAGACCGCGCGGCTGGCGCATGCGAATGAAGCGGACGAAGAGATCGCCCTCGATAAGGTTAGGGTCGGCGACACATTGCGGGTGCGGCCGGGCGAGAAGGTCCCGGTGGACGGCGAAGTCGTCGAGGGGCGAAGCGCGGTCGATAAGTCCATGCTGACCGGGGAATCCATGCCGGTCAGCAAGTCGATCGGCGATCGGGTGATCGGCGGAACGATGAACGCGAGCGGCGCCTTCGTGATGCGCGCAAATCGGATCGGCCGCGAGACCGTGCTGGCCCAGATCGTTGGGATGGTGGCGGAAGCGCAGCGCAGCCGCGCGCCCATCCAGCGCCTCGCCGACCAGGTCTCAGGCTGGTTCGTGCCCCTGGTTATCGCGGTCGCGGTTCTCGCCTTCGTCGCGTGGGCGATCTTCGGGCCGGCCGCCGCGCATGGCTTATGGACTGGTCGCGGCGGTCTCGGTTCTGATCATCGCCTGCCCTTGCGCGCTGGGTCTGGCGACGCCGATGTCGATCATGGTCGGGGTGGGACGGGGCGCTCATGCGGGGATATTGATCAAGAACGCCGAAGCGCTCGAGCGGCTGGAAAAGGTCGATACGCTGATCGTCGACAAGACCGGCACGCTGACCGAAGGCAAGCCCAGGGTTGTGGCGGTGAAAGCGACGGGCGCCAGCGAGGACGAACTCCTGCGCCTCGCGGCCAGTCTCGAGCGTCTGAGCGAGCATCCCCTCGCCGCCGCGATCGTCGGTGCGGCCAACGATCGCAATCTCGCGCTCGCCGAGGTCGGAGGCTTCGAGAGCGTCTCGGGCAAGGGGGTGAGCGGAACCGTCGATGGCCGCAGGATCGCGCTCGGCAATCAAGCCATGATGGAGTCGGCCGGAATTGACGTTGGCCCGCTCGCAGAGCTGGCGGACGAGTTGCGCTGCGGCGGCGCGACCGCGATGTTCGCGGCGCTCGACGGTAGGCCAAGCGGCGTGTTCGGCGTCGCCGATCCGGTCAAGGCGACGACCCCCGATGCGGTTCGGGCGCTTCAAGCGGCGGGCGTGCGGGTCGTGATGCTCACCGGCGACAATCGGGCGACCGCGGAGGCGGTCGGGCGCAAGCTCGGCATTGCGGAAATCGAGGCCGACGTCCTGCCGCGGGACAAGGGCAAGGCGGTCGAACGTCTGCGCAGGGAAGGGCGGGTCGTCGCGATGGCGGGCGACGGCGTCAACGACGCCCCGGCGCTCGCGGCCGCCGATGTCGGGATTGCGATGGGGACGGGAACCGATGTCGCGATCGAATCCGCGGGCGTCACGCTGCTCGGCGGCGATCTGCGCGGCGTGGTCGCCGCGCGCAGCCTCTCGCAGGCGACGATGCGCAACATCCGCCAGAACCTTACATTCGCCTTCATGTATAACGCGGCGGGGGTGCCGATCGCGGCCGGAATTCTCTATCCGGCCTTCGGGCTCGTGCTGTCGCCGGTGGTGGCCGCCGCCGCGATGGCGCTGTCGTCGGTTAGCGTCGTCGCCAACGCGCTTCGGCTGCGGAGGGTCCAGCTTCGTCCGCCGCCCAAGCCCGCCTGATTTCAAGCCGCTCGCCAACCGAGGAGGACTCTCCATGACCAAACGTCTGTCTCTCGCCGCCATCCTGGTCGTGTCGGCGTTCGCGGTCTCGGCGTACGGCGCCGGCGCGGAGGATATGGATAATATCAAGCGCATGGATCTGAATCGACGCCCGCGACCCCTGCCGACAAGGCTTTCGCAGCATCGATGGCCACCATGATGAGGGGCATGCACGTGAAGCCGACGGGCAAGCCCGACAAGGATTTCGTGCTCATGATGATTCCGCATCATCAGGGCGCGGTCGACATGGCCAAGGTGGAGCTCGAATACGGAACCGACCCCGAGCTCAAGCAATTGGCGAACGACATCGTGGCTGCGCAGGAGAAGGAGATTGCCCAGATGAAGGCCTGGCTCGAGAAGAACGGCAAGTAATCCGCAGGCGCCCTCGGCGCGCACGCAAAAAACCACCATGGGCCGGCAGCGATTCGAACGAACGCCGCCGGCCTCGAACTTATGAGCGAGAGAGCCTAGTCGTCGGAGTTCCCGTCGATCATGGTCGTCCATGTCGTCGTGGTCGTCCATGTCGTGATGATGGTTTTCCATCCACTCCAGTCTTTCGGGCCGCCGCCCCGTCATCCCCATCCCGCCCATCATTCCTTCGTGCATCATGCCGTGGCCGTGATGACCGTGCCCCATCATGAAGAGTTTCCGGCCGAGCAGCCCGAAGCGTCGCTTCTGCGAATCGTCGAGGCTCGCGTATAGAGGCTTGGCGGCGGCGGCGACCTTCTCGATCGCCGCGCCGCGCGCGGACATGCCCTGGCCAAACGCCTCGAGGCGGTCGATGGGAGAAACCGCTTTGTCGGGCGCGCCCTCGCATCATTGTCTCGTGCATCCTTTGGATCCGCTCCATCATCGATTTCATCTGTTCCATGTGCAGCTTCGCTGCGTCGCGAACCGCCGCTTCAAACGGCGGCCAAAGTTTGTCCTGGTCCGGAGGTCAGTCTCAGGCCCGCCTTGAGACCGGCGAGCTTCGCGTCGAGGAACGCATCGTGGTCAGCGGCCCAATGCTGCATTCTCTCCATCGCCGGTTCGGGTGATTGATCCGAGTCGGCGCGGGCGGCAGGCGCAATCGCCAAAGCCGCGAGCGCTGCAAGGGGAAGAAGCCGGTGTCGCATCATGATTTCGCGCCTCCAACAGGTCTGTCGCGCGAGGACTCGATCATCAATCCGCGGCGACTATGGGGCGGCCGAACAACCGCCAGCTAACGGATAGGGGCAGGGGCGCGTGAGATAATTGACATATCATCAATTTATATGTCATGTATTGGGTCGCTATGACGTCCGCCCCGAAAGACGCCCGAGCGCGGTTCGCGCCTCTCGTCGCCCATGTGGCGCGGGAATGGCGGCGTGCGGTCGATGGCCGGCTGCAGGGCTATGGACTGACGGAAGCGACATGGCTGCCCTTGCTGCGGATCGCTCGCTCTGAAGCTCCGATGCGTCAGAACGAACTGGCCGCGTCTCTGTCCCTCGATGGATCTTCGGTGGTTCGTCTGCTCGATTCGCTTGAAAATTCAGGCCTCATCGAGCGATGCGAGGACCGCGCAGACCGCCGCGCCAAGAGCCTTGCGCTCACGCCGCGCGGACGCCGGACGGTCGATCAGGTCGAGCGCGTATCGCTCGAAATTCGCGACGCCGTCCTGGGCGAGGTTTCGGACGACGACCTCGTGCGGTCGCTCCGCCTGCTCGAAACGGTCCGGGACCGGCTCCTGAGCCTCCCCGATCCGCGAACGGAGACGAGCGACTCGCAAGCGGGCAGCAAACCCATGAGCCTCGGTCGCGCCATTGTTCCGCTCTGGCTTTTGGGGTTGTTCACCTTCAGCGGCACCCTCGGCATGCACATATTCGTGCCGGCGCTGCCCGCCGCGGCCAGGGACCTTCATGCGACCCCTGCGGCGCTCGAACTGACGATCAGTCTCTACATCCTGGGCCTGGCGGTCGGTCAGCTGGTTTATGGGCCCGCGTCGGATCGCTTCGGCCGGAGGCCGGCGCTGCTCGCGGGCCTTTCCATATTCACGATCGCGAGCCTCGCCACCGTCTTTGCTCCGGACGTCCACATCCTCATCCTGGCGCGCTTTCTCCAGGCGGTCGGAGGATGTTCCGGCCTGGTGCTCGCCCGCGCCATCATCCGCGACACCTCTCAGGCCCACGAGGCGGCGCGACGGCTTGCGCTTACCAATCTGCTCGTGACCGCGGGGCCCGCGATTGCTCCGCTGATCGGGGGCGGGTTTAGCGATCTGTGGGGGTGGCGAACGATCCTGATGGGGCTTGTCGCCCTGGGGGTCGCCAATTTCGCGCTCGCGTGGCGCATTCTGCCGGAGACGCGTCCCGAGACGGTGGTCTTCAGCGCTTCGCGATATGCGCGCGACACGGTTGGTCTCCTGGGGTCCCGGGAGTTCCTGGGCTTCGCCATCGGCGGCGCCTGCGCGACGACATCCCTCTATGCGTTCGTCGCCTGCGCGCCGTTCATTTTCATCGATCGGCTGCATGTGTCGACCGCAAGCGTGGGGATTTATCTCGCGCTGCTCGTCTCCGGCCTCTGGCTCGGCAGCCTTCTCGCGAGCCGGCTGATCGGGCGCTTTTCGCTCAACCGGTTTCTGGTGGTCTCCAACGCGCTGAGCGTCGCGGCGGCGGCCTTGCTCCTCGCCCTCGTGGCGGCGGACCGGGAGACGCTGGCCGGAATCGTCGCGACGATGTTCGCCTTCAGCGTCGGAGTGGGCGCCGCGGCCCCCGCCGCCCTCGTTCAGGCGATCAGCGTGAACCCGCGCATCACCGGAACGGCCTCCGGCCTCTATGGCTCGATCCAGATGGCTGTCGGCGCGGCGCTGGTCGCGCTCGCGGGCTTCGGCGCCAATCCCGCGCTCGCCTCGGCCACGGTGCTGCTCGCCTCCGGCCTCCTGGCGCAGGCGTCATTCTGGATGGCGCGAAACCGGGGCGGCTCCCTCATCGAGCGGGAGAGCGAAGCCGCGTCGGAAGCGGCCAATTTAGCGGCGGCCGAGTGAGCCTCGAGACGGCCGGCCGGTCGTCGGCCGTTTACGGCCGCTTGGCCAGTTGGTCGCGGATCTGCGTCAGGAGCACGACTTCCTGGCTGGGCGGCGCGGGCGGAGGCGGCTCACTGGCCGCCTTCCTGGTCATGACATTGATCCCCTTGATCACGATGAACAGCGCGACAGCGACGATAACGAAGTTGATCACCACGCTGATGAAGTCGCCATAGGCGAGAACGCCGCCCTGCTTTCTCGCGTCTTCCAGATTGGTCGCGGTCACATTGCTCGAGAGCGGGATGTAATAGTTGGTGAAGTCCGCTTTGCCGGCGATGCCGATGATCGGCATGATGATGTCGTTGACAAGAGCGTCGACGATCTTGCCGAACGCCGCGCCAATGATGACGCCTATGGCGAGGCTCAGCGCGTTTCCCTTGAGCGCGAATTCCTTGAATTCATTCCACATGGGCAGCCATCCCCTGCACGGCGGACCCGGGCGAGAGCCGTGTCCGGATCTTTGGCCAAGCTAGCCGAGCGGGCCTCAGAGATAAAGTCTTCGGCCGGTCCGACGCGACCGGGAAACTACGCGGGTCGCGCGGGCGCGCCTCTTCGCCGGTCGCCCTCTTCCGCTGACGGCTGATCAAAAATCACCGCCCAGAGCCGCCCCTCGCCCATGGCCAGGCTCAAATTCCTCAGACCGAAAAATGGGATCAGCGCGATAAAAAGAATAGCGGTGATGCTGAGGAATCCAGTGAGACCGCCGCCCCCGATCGGAGGCAGGCTCTCCGCGATCGTCTTTCCCCGGAGCAGTCCTTCAATCGCCTTTTCGAGCAAGTGGGCGACGAGAAAGAGGGCCGTCAAGAGCAGAAGTCTCGTAGAGGATCGGATAGATCAGCGGCCTCTTGCGCAGCCACCGTCCGGGATCGAAGATTTCGAACAGCATCATCACCTTCGCAAAGACAAGGGCGTTGATGAAGGCGAAGCCCTGCATGGGGAAATTGAATCCGTGCTCACGCAGGACGATGCCCTGGTTGAGCACGAAAACACCGAACAACACCCAGAGATAGAGGAAGAGCACGAAGAACCGCCGGAACTCGTCGACCGCCCTGGCCTTGAGCGAATGGGCGTGCTCGCCGGCGCCGGACCCCGTCACCGCGTCGCCCGCGCCGGTCGGAATTTGCGTCATCGGATCCCCTCACGATTCCCAAGACCCCATGTGCGATCCGATCAAGGCTGCTTCGCGCCCTTCTTCGGCTTCGCCCTCTTGCTTTTTTCGCTCGCCGTTGCTGGCGCGGTTGTGGCCTTGAGCGCCTCGAGCCGCGTCTCAAGGAGCGCCGTCCGGGCCTGGGTGGCCCTGAGCGCGCAATACCCGTGGAGGCTCTCCTTGGCGTAGTCGCGACAGAGCTCGTCGCGCTGGCCGGCGAAGCCGTTCTGATCGCGCGCGAGGCTCGCCGCGGCCGGGTCGTCCTTGGCCCGGTCCTCGATCGCGCGCACGACCTTGGCCATCGTCTTCTCCACTTCCGGCCGTTCCTTGACGATCGAGGCGGCGACGCCCGCGAGCGAGTCCCCGCTGGGACCCCAAAGGCCGGCCGGGCTGGTCCGGCAGTCGGCGGCCTTGAACACGCACGCGGTGATCTGGGGCGGCACGAGAACCGCGCCCTCGAGAACGTCGAAAGCGAACGGACAGGCCGGAACGTCGGCCTCGAACCGCTCGAGGCCGTCGGGGCGGCCAGCGCTGGTCGCTAGGATCGGCTTCTCGCCGACAATGTCGACCACGCATCGCTGCGAGGGGTCGGAGACGCCTTCGCCGGCAAGCTCGAGCTTTTCGATGGTCGCGTTCTTGTCGTCGCCGGAAATCTGCAAAAGTCCCGACTTGCCGTTGAGCATGAGGGGGCGCCCGGCGACGCTGGCGATCCCGGGCGCAAGACCCGCCTTGGCGCCCTTGGCCCCAGTCCGGGCTTCCTTCCCTGACGCCCCCGAGGTTCTGTGCCTGGCAGGCGCGACGTTCGCTCCCTCGCGCGCGGCGGGAGCGGCGCCAGGGAGCATGAGCTGCGCCTGCGTCGCGCTTGCCGCAAGCGCCAGGGCGATGAGGCCGCAAATCAGGGGAAGGAGGCGTCGCGTCATCGGTCGAGTCTAGAAGCGTCGGCGACAAAGGGGAAGGTGTGCGCGGCTCGGAAAAAGGAGCTCAAGGCCAGAAGAATCCGCTGCTTGCGCGCCTTGCGCGGCCGATTCACCCCCCCTATATACGCCCCGATTGGCCGGTTCGGGCGCAAGGAAAATGCGCGGATCCAGCGGAAATCTGAGCGTTGAGAGACGGAGATCGGAAGAGCTTAAGCCGACGGCTTTTGAGCGCGCGGCGGAATTCTTCCAACTGGGCTTGGCTGCTCCGGGGCCGGGCGGTCTCGCGCATGAGTAGGGGAAAGAAGAAATGGCGAAAGTAATTGGCATCGACCTTGGCACGACCAATTCGTGCGTCGCTGTCATGGAGGGCTCGACCCCCAAGGTCATCGAGAATTCGGAAGGCGCGCGCACGACGCCGTCGATCGTGGCCTTCACCGACGACGGCGAGCGGCTGGTCGGCCAGCCGGCGAAGCGCCAGGCGGTGACCAACCCGGAACGGACCTTCTTCGCGATCAAGCGCCTCATCGGGCGGACATTCGACGACCCGATGACCAAGAAGGACATGAATCTCGTCCCCTACAAGATCATCAAGGGCCCGAACGGCGACGCCTGGGTGACCGCCGACGGCAAGCAATACTCACCCTCGCAGATTTCCGCCTTCATTCTGCAGAAGATGAAGGAGACGGCCGAGGCCTATCTTGGCGGGCCTGTGACCCAGGCGGTCATCACCGTTCCGGCTTATTTCAACGACGCCCAGCGTCAGGCGACCAAGGACGCCGGCAAGATCGCCGGCCTCGAGGTCTTGCGCATCATCAACGAGCCGACCGCGGCGGCCCTCGCCTATGGCCTCGACAAGAAGAAAACCGGCACCATCGCGGTCTACGATCTCGGCGGCGGCACGTTCGATATTTCGATTCTGGAGATCGGCGACGGCGTGTTCGAAGTGAAGTCGACCAACGGCGACACGTTCCTCGGCGGCGAGGACTTCGATATGCGCCTGGTCGAGTATCTGGCGGGCGAGTTCAAGAAGGAGCAGGGCATTGATCTCACCAGGGACAAGCTCGCGCTCCAGCGCCTGAAGGAGGCGGCCGAGAAAGCGAAGATCGAGCTCTCCTCGGCGACCCAGACCGAAATCAACCTGCCCTACATCACCGCCGACGCGACCGGGCCGAAGCATCTGGCGCTGAAGCTGACCCGCGCCAAGTTCGAGGCTCTGGTCGACGACCTCATCCAACGTACGGTCGAGCCTTGCCGCAAGGCTTTGAAGGACGCAGGTCTTTCGGCGGGCCAGATCAACGAGGTGGTCCTGGTCGGCGGCATGACCCGCATGCCCAAGGTGCAGGAGATCGTCAAACAGTTCTTCGGCAAGGAGCCGCACAAGGGCGTCAACCCGGACGAGGTGGTCGCCGTCGGCGCCGCCATCCAGGCAGGCGTGCTCCAGGGCGACGTCAAGGACGTGCTCCTGCTCGACGTCACGCCGCTTTCGCTCGGCATCGAGACGCTGGGCGGCGTGTTCACCCGCCTCATCGAGCGCAACACCACCATCCCGACCAAGAAGAGCCAGGTGTTTTCCACTGCCGAGGACAATCAGACCGCAGTCACCATCCGGGTCTTCCAGGGCGAGCGCGAGATGGCCGCCGACAACAAGGCGCTCGGCCAGTTCGATCTCGTCGGCATACCGTCCGCCCCGCGCGGCGTGCCGCAGATCGAGGTGACGTTCGACATCGACGCCAACGGCATCGTCAATGTGACGGCCAAGGACAAGGCGACCAACAAGGAGCAACAGATCCGCATTCAGGCGTCGGGGGGCCTGAGCGAGGCCGACATCAACCGGATGGTGAAGGACGCCGAGGCGCACGCCGCCGAGGACAAGAAGCGGCGCGAACTGGTCGACGCCAAGAACCAGGGCGAGTCGCTCGCCCATGACGCGGAAAAGGCGCTCAAGGATTACGGCGACAAGGTCGCCCAGTCCGATCGCAGCGCCATCGAATCCGCGGTCGCTTCCTTGCGCACCGCGCTGCAGGGAGAGGACGTGGAAGCGATCAAGGCGCGCACCAACGATCTGATGCAGGCCCAAATGAAGCTCGGCGAAGCCATGTACAAGGCGCAAGCCGCCGCGGGCGGAGCGCCTGGCGACGGCGGCGAAGGGGGCGCCGCCGAGCAGCCCAAGGACGACGTCATCGACGCCGAATTCCGCGAAGTCGACGACGACAAGAAGAAGTCCTAAACCAACGGGCCGGCCGCCCGAAGCGCGGCTGGCCCATGCCTTTTGGAGGGGGCGCCGCGATGGCGGACGGAGGTCTGACTGGCGTGGAGACGGCGCCCGAGGATGCTAGGGCCAGTGCGGGAATAGCGCCCGTCCGCCCGCGACGAAGCAGCGCAGGAGGAGCGGGCCGAGACATGCATAGGCTGCGGACGCGCTGAACGATGGCCAAGCGCGATTTCTACGAGACCCTCGGCGTTTCCAAAACAGCGACCGACGCTGAACTCAAGTCCGCCTTCCGTAAGGCCGCGATGCAGTGTCATCCCGACCGGCATCCGGGCGACAAGCAGGCCGAGGCGCGGTTCAAGGAGCTGAACGAGGCCTACCAGCACCTGTCCGACGCCCAGAAGCGCGCAGCCTACGACCGTTACGGCCATGCCGCGTTCGACCACGGCGGAATGAGCGACGGCTTCGCGGCCTCGATGTCCGACATTTTCGACGATCTGTTCGGCGACATGATGGGGGGCCGGCGCGGCCGTCATTCGTCGGGGCGCGAGCGCGGCGCGGATCTGCGCTACAATCTCGAGATCACCCTCGAAGAAGCGTTCGACGGCAAGACCGCGACGATCCGTATGCCGACTTCGGTCGGCTGCGAAGCTTGCGGCGGCTCGGGCGCGCGCGCCGGGTCGAGGCCCGCGACCTGCAAGACCTGCGGCGGACATGGGCGGGTGCGCGCCCAACAGGGCTTTTTCGCCATCGAGCGCACCTGCCCCTCCTGTCACGGCCGCGGGCAGACGATCGAAAACCCGTGCGACAAATGCGCCGGCGCCGGCCGCGTAACCAGGGAGCGGACGCTCTCGGTCAACGTTCCCGCCGGCGTCGAGGACGGCACCCGCATCCGCTTGACTGGCGAGGGCGAGGCGGGGATGCGCGGCGGGCCGGCGGGCGATCTCTATATTTTCCTCACCGTCAAGCCGCATGCGTTCTTCCAGCGGGATGGCGCCGACCTCTATTGCCGGGTGCCGATCTCGATGGTGCAGGCGGCGCTCGGGGGCGACTTCACGGTCCGTACGCTCGACGGGACCGAAGCCAAGGTCAGCGTCCCCGAAGGCGCCCAGTCGGGTCGCCAGTTGAGATTGCGCGGCAAGGGCATGCCGGTCTTGCGCGCGCGCGATTCGGGGGACCTCTACGTCCAGCTCAATGTCGAGACGCCGCAAAACCTGACGCGCCGGCAGCGCGAGCTTCTCGCGGAGTTCGCGTCCGAGTCCTCGAACACCACCCACCCCGAGAGCGCGGGCTTCTTCGCCAAGATGAAGGAGTTCTTCGAGGGCAGGACCTGAGGCGGCGTCCGGCGCGGGCGCGTCTCCCGGAGCTAGTCTTTCCCGCTGGTCTCGGTGAGCCGCGCTTCCGCGAGGTCGAGAACGGCGCCTGCGTCCGATTCGACGTTGTGCACGAAACCGAGCGCTCTCGGCATGCGCTTCGGAACGCCCGTCAACCGGCGGACTCGAACCTCGTTGTCGTGGATGGTTGCGCGCCGCTCCGAGCCGGGCGGGCAGGCGCGCGCCAGGCTTTCAACCGCAAGCGCCGCCTTCGCGGGCGACCTTATCGGAGCGGTGATCGTGAAGACGACGCTCTCCCCCTCCGGAACAGCGCCGGCCAGCGCGGCTTTGACAAGGGTCACGAAGCGCAGGGCCACCTTGTCGAAACGGAGGCGGAACTTCGCCGCGGCGAGGCGCGCGACAATCTCGCGCTCGACCGGGCCGGCGGCGATCGCCGGCGACTTCGCGGCCATGGGCATAAGTCCTTCAGAGCGCAGCGGGCTCCAAGACTCACGCCCCTGCTTTGCAGGCGCGCTTCCGGCCGATATAAGCGCGCGCGGAACGGCGTCAGGCGCCCCGGCGCGTTTCGCGGAGCCTTCATGCAGCGTCAAGCGTCGGACAAGCCGCGTCGGCCCGGGCTCGCCGACAAAGCGCGCTTTCTCAGGACGCTCATCGCCTCGCCGCGATTGACCGGCGCGGTCGCCCCGTCGGGTCGCGCGTTGGCGCGCGCAATGGCGACGGCGACCGGATCGCCGCCAAAGGGCCTCATCGTCGAACTCGGCCCTGGCACCGGTCCGGTGACGCAGTCGCTGATCGAGACCGGCGTCGCGCCCAGGCGACTGGTGCTTGTCGAATATGATGCGGGATTCTGCCAGCTTCTGAAGAAGCGCTTCGCCCCGGCCAAGGTCGTCCAGGGCGACGCCTATGATCTTCCGCGCGCGCTCGCGCCGTTCAAGGGCCGGCCGATCGCCGCGATCGTGTCCAGCCTGCCGCTGCTCAACCAGCCTCCGCCCCGGCGCGAGAAGCTCATCGCCGACGCTTTCGCGCTCATGGGGCCTTCGGGGGTGTTCGTCCAGTTCACCTATGGCCTTCACTCGCCCATTCCCCGCGAGGTCTGCGCCAACCGCTATTCCGCGATTCGCTCGCGGCCGATCCTGCTCAATCTGCCGCCGGCCTTCGTGTGGACGTATCGGCTCGACAGGAGGAGCGCCGATGCCCCCAAAGGCCGGTGAACGCAGCGCGCTCGCGGCGCGCGACCGTCTCATCGTCGCGCTCGACGTTGCTGACCCGGACGAGGCGCGGCGCCTCGTCGGACGCATCGGCGAGAATGCCGTCTTCTATAAGGTGGGCATGGAGCTCGCCTATGGCGGCGGGCTCAAGCTCGTCCCGGAACTCGCCCAGGCGGGCAAACAGGTCTTTCTCGACCTCAAGCTGCACGACATTCCCAACACCGTCGAGCGGGGAACCGCGCAGGCGGCGAGGCTCGGCGCGAGATTCCTCACCGTCCACGCCTATCCGCAGACGATGCGTGCCGCGGTCGCCGGCGCGAAAGGATCGGGGACGCAGATCCTCGCCGTCACGGTGCTGACTTCATACGACGACGCCGATCTTTCCGGGGCCTGCTATCGCTTCGGGGTGGCCGAGACGGTCCGGCGGCGCGCCGAGCAGGCGCAGGAGCTTGGCGTCGACGGGCTGGTGGCGAGCGCGGCGGAGGCGGCGATGCTGCGGGAGACCGTTGGCCAAAGCATGATTCTCGTCACCCCCGCCGTTCGGCCCGCAGGCGCGGGCTTAGGCGGCCAGAAGCGCGTCGCGACGCCAGCCGAGGCGATCCGCAACGGCGCTGATTATCTGGTCGTGGGCCGCCCGGTCACTGAGGCGGCCGATCCGCGCGCGGCCGCCGAAGCGATCGTGACGGAAATCAGCGCCGCGCTGACTTGATTGGCGGCGCAGCCGGGCTAGTCTCGACCGCCTGTCGTCGAAGGAGCCAGCATGCCCAAGGGTTACATCATCTCGCGCGTCGACATCACCAATCCGGAGGCGTATGCGCGCTACGTCCAGACCGCGACCAAGGCGATCGTCGACCATGGCGGCAAGCCGCTCGCGCGCGGGGGGCGGAGCGAGGCGCTGGAGGGCAAGGCGCGGGCGCGCAATGTGATCCTGGAATTTGAGACCTACGACGCGGCCCGCCGTTATTTTTATTCCGAGCAATACCAGGCGGCGCGCGCCTTGCGCGAAGGCGCGGCTGAGATCGAAATGGTTCTGGTCGAGGGAGCGTAGGAAATGGCGAAGGGCTATTGGATCGCCCATGTCGATGTGCGCGATCCCGAGGCTTATCAAAAATACATCAAGGCCAACGGGGTCGCGTTCGCGAAATACGGGGCGCGGTTCCTGGTGCGGGGCGGCAAGCGCCATGTCGCGGCGGGAACGGCGCGCGCGCGCAACGTGGTGATCGAGTTTCGCGACTACGAGACCGCGATCGCCTGCCACGATTCCCCGGAATATCAGGAAGCTGCCAAGCTGCGCGACGCTGCAAGCGATGCGGATCTGGTGATCATCGAAGGCTATGATGGCCCGCAGCCGGGCTGAAGCCGATCGGGGAAGCGGAAATGGCCGACATGAGGGTGATCGTGAGCGGCGCCGCCGGCCGCATGGGGCGCATGGTCGTCCGCATGATCCATGAGTCGGACGGCTTCAGGCTCACGGGCGCGCTCGAGCGCGAGGATTCGCCCTGGCTCGGCCAGGATCCGGCGCAGCTCGCGGGCTGTCCATCGGTCGGCCTCAAGATCGTGGCCGATCCGCTGCCATTGCTGCTCGGCGCCGACGCGATCATCGATTTCTCCTCGCCGGCGGCCAGCGTCGCGCTCGCCGGACTCGCCGCGCAGGCGCGCATCGTCGATGTGGTCGGCACGACCGGCCTCAGCGACGACGATCTCGACAGGATCGCCGCTGCGGCGCGCCACGCTCCGATCGTGCGCTCGGGCAACATGAGCGTGGGCGTCAATCTTCTCGCGGCGCTGGCGCGCAGGGCGGCGTCGGCCCTCGGCGAGGATTTCGACATCGAGATCGTCGAAATGCATCACCGCATGAAAGTCGACGCGCCGTCCGGCACGGCGCTCCTGCTTGGCGAAGCGGCGGCTCAGGGGCGCGGCGTTCCGCTCAAGGACCATTCGGCGCGCGGCCGCGACGGCCTGACCGGCGCGCGCCGCGCAGGCGACGTCGGCTTCGCCTCGCTGCGCGGCGGCACGGTCGTCGGCGATCACAGCGTCATCTTCGCCGGCGAAGGCGAACGGATCGTGCTCAGCCATCATGCCGAGGACCGCGCCCTGTTCGCCCGCGGCGCGCTGAAGGCGGCGCTGTGGGCAAGGGACCGCAAGCCCGGCCTCTATTCGATGGCGGACGTGCTGGGCCTGGAGAATTCTGGCCCCGGTCGGAATGGGCGCGCCTGAAGGCCGTTTGAGACGGCGCGCGCGGCCCAAGCGTCCTGCGCTCGGGCTGACTCCGAGGGGGATTCGGGCCATGATGGAGATACGCGCGCTCCGGTCCTCATAAAACTCTCGGCGTCGAGCGCCGTTTTTTAAACCAGGCTTCCGGAATGCCGTTCGACTGTCAGGCCCGCTTCTACGTCTCGCGTACCGAGGTCACGCTCTCCGCCGCCTGGATTTGGCGAAGGTGTCGAAGGCGACCGCCAGCACGATGATAAAGCCGATGATGATCTGCTGGATATAGGGCGAAACTTCCATCAGGACGAGGCCGTTGAGCAGCACGCCAATGAGGATCGTGCCGATCACCGTGCCGAATATCGTGCCGACACCGCCGAACAGGCTGGTGCCGCCGATCACCACCGAGGCGATAACGGTGAGCTCATAGCCGGTGCCGGCGACGGCTTCGGCTGAATTGAGACGCGCGGAAAGCACGAAGCCGCCGAGACCGGCGAAAAAGCCCATGATCACGTAGACGCTGCTGACCACCCGCAAGACGTTGAGTCCGGCGAGGCGAGCCGCCTCCGAATTGCCGCCAACCGCATAGACCTGCCGGCCGTAGCGCGCGTAGCGAAGCGCGATATGGGCGAGAATGGCGAAGGCGACAAAGATGATCACCGGCACCGGCACGGGTCCGATCTTGCCTTGGCCCCACCAGACATATTTGGGATCAAAGCCGCTGATCGGTCCGCCGCCCGCGAACAGCAACGCGGCGCCGCGAAACACCGACATGCCGCCGAGCGTCACGACGAAGGGCGGCACCTTGAGCCTTGTGATCGCCTGTCCCTGAAGCCAGCCGCCAGCGAGGCCGACCGCGACGGCGGCCAGTGCCGCGAGCGGCCAGCCATAGCCGAGCGCGTCCTGGCCTGCGCCAACCGAAAAGCGGTTTGAAATGCCCCCCTTGTCGACAGCCGCCGCGACGAGGCCGGCGAAAGCGAGCAGCGAACCAATCGAAAGATCGATGCCCGCGGTCAGGATCACGAAAGTCATGCCGATGGCGAGCAGGCCAAAGACCGAGACCTGGCGCATCACATTGAACAGATTGAGCGGGCTCAGGAAGCGCGGCTGAAAGATGGAGAATGCCACCATCAGCACGATGAGAAAGACCAGGGGGGCGAAGCGAGCGAGCAACCCGACCAGATCGGTCCGGCCCGGCGCCGCGGCTTCAACGCCTCTTGCTTTGGTCATGCCGGTCTCCAGCTTACGCCGCCCTGTCGCCGAGGGTCATCATCGTCATCAGCCGCTCTTCATTGGCGCTTTCGCGGTCGATCTCGCCGGTGATCCGGCCCTCGCGCATCGTCACGATCCGATCGCTGATCGCCAGCACCTCGGCCAGTTCCGACGAAATGGCGATAATTGCGATGCCCCTTTGCGCCATCTCGAAGAGGAGATTGTGAACCTCGACCTTCGCGCCGATGTCGATGCCGCGCGTCGGTTCATCGACGATCAGCACTTTCGGCTGCAAGGCGAGCCAGCGGGCGAGCACCACCTTCTGCTGATTGCCGCCGGAAAGATTGCCGACGATCTGGTCCTGGCTCGCCATCCGGATATTCAGGGCCTTCCGGTAGTCGTCCACCATCCGCCGTTCAGCCGCCTCGTCGATGAAAATCCCGCCGCGCAGGATCCGCTCATGCGCGGCCATGCTCAGATTGAATCGGACGCCGAGCGCCAGGAAAAGCGCCTGTTGCTTGCGGTCTTCGGGCACCAGGCCGACACCGCACCGGATTGCGTCCTGCGGCGAGCGAATCGCCGCTGGCTGGCCGTCAATCAAGACGCGGCCGGAATCGAACGGGTCGGCCCCGAAAACGGCGCGAGCCAGCTCCGTCCGCCCGGCGCCGACCAGGCCAGCCAAGCCGAGGATTTCGCCGCGCCGCACCTCCAGCGAGACATTGTCGAGAACCGTCGCGTTCTGGTCCTGCGCCGTGCCGCGGCGTGACAGCCGCTCCACCTTGAGCGCGACGGCGCCGGTCTTGGCCGGCGCGCGATGGGCGAAGAGCGCGTCGACCTGGCGGCCGACCATGAGCCGGATGATTCCGTCTATGTTCGTGTCAGAAATCCTGCCGCCGCCGACCTGGCGGCCGTCGCGCAGCACCGTGTAGCGGTCGCAGATCCGCATCACTTCTTCGAGCCGATGGGTGACGAAGATGATGCCGAGGCCTTGCGCCTTCAGATCGCGGATGATGCGGAACAGCTTTTCAACCTCCGCCGCGGAAAGGGCCGAGGTCGGCTCGTCCATGACGATCAGTCGCGACTGCATCGACAGCGCCCGGGCGATCTCCACCATCTGCTGCTCGGCGACGGAAAGATCGCGCACCCGCGCGTGCGGCTTCAGGCCGAGCCCGAGCCGGTCGGTAATGGCCCGCGTGTCGGCGGCCATCTTGCGCCCATTCACAAAGGGTCCTGCGCCGGGCTCCCGGCCGATAAACACGTTTTCAGCCACGCTCATATTCGGCGCGAGCGTGAACTCCTGGTAGATGGTGACGATGCCGAGCCGCTGCGCGTCCTGCGGCGAGGCGAGGGTCGCCGGTTGGCCCTCCAGCGAAATCGAGCCAGCGTCCGGCTGCTGCGCGCCCGACAATATCTTCAGCAGAGTCGATTTGCCGGCGCCGTTCTCGCCAAGCAGCGCATGGACTTCGCCGGAGGAGACTTCGAGCCCCACATCGTCAAGCGCCTGCACGCCGGGGAAGCGCTTACTGATCCCCGACATACGGAGGAACGGCTCGATCATGTCTAATCTTTGAGCGGAGAACGGCTCGGCGAGGACGACCGGCAGGCGGCGAAGGAGAGAGGAACCCGGACGAAGAACCTGTTCGTCCGGCGCGCCTGATTGCCTATCGCCGCTTTGCCGACCGCCGTCTCGTCACTTCACTTCGCTGAGGCGTTCAGCCTGATCAAGATTGTCCTTGGTGATGGCGACCGGCGTCAACAAGGTCACTTTCGCAGCCGGCTGCTTTCCGTCGCGGATGAAGGCCACGAGGGTGTCGAGCGCCTTCTGGCTCTGACCGCCAGGCGATTGCTCGATTGTTGCGGTCATGTTCCCGGCCTTGATCTGGCCGAGCGCCTCGGGCAACGCATCGAAGCCGATCAGCTTGACTTTGCCGATCAGGTTGCGGGCTTTCAGAGCCTCCAAGGCGCCGAGGGCCATGTCGTCATTGGCGCAGACGATGACGTCAGGCGGCGATTTCATGCCGTCGAGCGCGGTTTCGGTCATCGACAAGCCCTTGGCGCGGTCGAAGCCGGCTGTGTCCTCGAACACGAACTTGTATTTGTCCTTGGCCTTGTCGAGCACGTTATGCAGACCCTTGTTGCGGTCTATGGCGGGGCTCGACCCAGACTGGCCTTGCAGGTTCATCACCTTGGCGCCGTTCGGGAACAACTTCTCGATGAGTTCGCCTTGCGCCTCGCCGCCCTTCACATTGTCGGCCCCGACATGGGCCAGCACGCCCGGCACCTTGTCGACGCGGCGGTCGACGGTGACGACGGGAATCTTGGCGTCCACCGCCTCCTGGACGGCCGGCGCCAACGCGTCGACCTCGTTCGGATCGAGGAACATCCCGTCGACGCCCTTGGTGATAGCGGCCTCGATGTCGGCGGTCTGTTTGGGCGAGGAGCGCTGCCCATCCGCCAAGATAATGTCAATGCCCCCGAGCTTGTCCGCCTCCGCCTTCACCTGCGTCGCCATGTGGGTGAAAAATGGGAAAGCCATGTCGGGGAAGGTCACCAGAATGGTGAGGTGCTTGGGGTCCGCAAACGCGCCTGATGTCGCGGAAAGCATCAATCCTGCGGCAGTGACCAACAGAGCCGCTCGGCGGTTCAAGGCAATCATTTGTCTCCTCCCTTTCTGACGGCGCCGCCAATAACGAGCGGGCTGTATTGAGATCTCTCAGAAGCCGGGCTGACATGTCAGCCCGGCAGCGGCCCGAACCATGTCCGAAATTGAGCGCCGCCACAAGGGCGGCGCTCGCGCCGTCCTCACCCGGAGTCAGACCGTCTCCATCGCCATCGCCGTCGCTTCGCCGCCGCCGATGCACAGCGACGCGACGCCGCGTTTAAACCCGCGTGCGCGCAGAGCGGCGATCAAAGTCACCAGAATGCGCGCGCCCGAGGCGCCGATCGGATGGCCGAGCGCACAGGCGCCCCCGTTGACGTTGACCTTGTCGTGGGACAGGGCGAGGTCGCGCATCGCCGCCATCGCGACGACGGCGAAGGCCTCGTTGATCTCGAAGAGATCGACGGACTCCTTGTCCCAGCCGGTTTTCTCGAGAAGCTTGCGCAGGGCGCCGATCGGTGCAGTCGGGAAGTCTTTCGGCGCGGCCGCATGGGCCGCATGCGCGACGACGCGGGCGAGGGGCTTGACGCGGCGCCGGCCGGCCTCGCTTTCGCGCATCATCACGAGCGCCGCGGCGCCGTCGGAGATCGAGCTCGAATTGGCGGCCGTCACCGTGCCGCCGTCGCGGAAAGCGGGCTTGAGGGTGGGGATTTTCTCAGGGCGCGCTTTGGGCGGCTGCTCGTCCGTCGCGACAAGCGTCTCGGCTTTGCCCGCCTTCACACTGACCGGCGCGATTTCCCAGGCGAAGGAGCCGTCTTTGATCGCTCGGTTGGCGCGTTCCAGCGAGGTCAGCGCGTAGGCGTCCTGCTCCTTGCGGGTGAACTGATAGGCTTCCGCGCAATCCTCGGCGAAGGTTCCCATGAGCCGGCCTTTGTCGTAAGCGTCCTCGAGGCCGTCCAGAAACATCGAGTTGATCGTCCGCCCGTGGCCCATGCGATAGCCGGCGCGGGCGCGGTCGAGCAGATAGGGCGCGTTGCTCATGCTCTCCATTCCGCCGGCGACCACGACGTCGGCGGAGCCGGCGCGCAAGAGGTCATGGGCGACGATGGCGGCCTTCATCCCCGAGCCGCACATCTTGTTGATCGTCGTCGCGCCGGCCGCGAGCGGGAGCCCCGCGCCGATCGCCGCCTGACGCGCCGGCGCTTGGCCCTGGCCCGCCGGAAGGACGCAGCCCATCAGGATTTCGTCGACAGTGTCGGCTGCGATTCCCGCGCGCTCGACCGCGGCGGAAATCGCGCGGGCGCCCAGCGCATGGGCGGGCGCGTCCTTGAGATCGCCGAGAAAGCCGCCCATCGGCGTGCGGGCCGCGCCGACGATGACGATCGGATCTGCGATGGACATGGGCTTCTCCGCCTGCCTTTGAAAGGCTCAGCAAGCCATCATTCCAGCGATGACTGGCGCGCGGAGCCGTCGCCCCTCATATAAGGGACGAGCGAGGGATTGGAAAAGTCGGGCGCGAGCGTGAACATGTCCGAAGCCGAGCCCGGCATCCAGGTGAAGCGGATATACGATCCGCCCCAGGCGAGCGATGGCGCGCGGTGCTCGTGGACCGCTTGTGCCGCGCGGCGTTCGCGAGGGTGCCCGCCGACTATCTCTAGGCGCGCCCGTGAAGAGGCCATGGAGGTTTTCAGGAATGGACCATGAGTTTCGCAGCGCCGAGGAGCGGCGGGCCGAGATCGTCGCGCTCACCCAGAAAGAGACCGGCATCGACGAGGGAATGATCGAGAGGCTGATCCGCGCCTTCTACGTCCGGGTGCGGCAGGACGCCATGCTTGCGCCGGTCTTCGAATTGCGCATTGCCGACTGGGAGCCGCATCTCGAACGGATGTTCGCGTTCTGGTCGTCGCTGACGCTGATGACCGGGCGCTACCACGGCCAGCCGATGGCGAAGCATCTGGCGCTGCCGGTGGACGCCATCCATTTCGACCGCTGGCTCGCTCTGTTCGATCAGACCGCGCGCGAGCTTTGTCCGCCCGCGGCCGCCGAGCGGTTCATCGAGCGGGCGCATCGCGTAGCCGAGAGCCTCGAACTCGGCGTCGCGGGCGCGAACGGCGTCATGCTGGGGAAAGGCGAGCGCTATCGGATGCAGGCGTAGCGCTCACTTGTCGGAGAACAAGGTGAGGAGAACCTTGCCCTTATCGCCAATCACGCACACCAGCGTCTGCGGTTTGGTGGACTTTGTCCGCTCCACGTAGGCGTCGCCGATCACGACAGTCCGGATCGGAACGTCCTCGATTGCGGTCTCGGTCTTGATGATCTTGGCGCTGTCAAGATCGATCAGCACGTCCTTGACCTTCGGATACTTCTGTTGGAGCGCAAGCAATCCACTTGCCTTGCAGGCGTCCGCTTCCGGAGAGACGGTTTCCGCACAAGCCGCGCTGGCGATCAGCGAAGCGAGCAACGTCAATGCAAATCCATGCCGCGCCATCGTTTCCCTCCACGGACGGTTCTTCGGCTAAACTCGGGAGCGCGCGACATTGTTCCGGATTCGTCTTTCGCCGCTCGCGGAAGCGGCGCGCGCTGCTCGCGCGTTCGGCGCGGGCGTGTTAGCTGTACGCGCTCATGACCCTGTCGAGCGAAGAGATCGAGCGTTACGCGCGCCAGATCGTGCTGCATGGGCTGGGCGGCCCCGGCCAGAACAAGCTCAAGAAAGCGCGCGCGCTCGGTCGTCGGCGCGGGGGGCCTGGGCTCGCCCGCGCTGCAATATCTCGCGGGGGCCGGCGTCGGCGCGCTCGGGATCGTGGACGACGATGTCGTCTCGCTATCCAATCTGCACCGGCAGATCATCCACGCAACGGGCGACGTCGGGCGGCCGAAGACCGAGAGCGCGCAAGCGGCGATCGCCCGGATCAATCCGCATGTCGTGGTCGAGCCGATCGCCGTGCGCCTCGACGAGAACAACGCGGGCGCGATCGTCCGGCGCTTCGATGTCGTGCTCGACGGCTCGGACAATTTCGCCACCCGCTATGCGCTCTCGGATACGTGCTTTCATGAGCGCCGCCCGCTCGTCTCGGCTGCGCTCGGCGAGTTCGACGGCACGCTGACGACGCTCAAGCCATACGAGGACGGCGCGGACGGCAAGCCCAACCCGACCTATCGGTGCCTCTTTCCCGAGCCGCCGGAGCCGGGGACCATTCCGACCTGCGCGGAGGCCGGCGTGCTCGGCGCGCTCGGCGGCGTGCTCGGCTCGCTGATGGCGCTGGAGGCTATCCGCGAGATGGTTGGCGGCTTTGGCGACGGCGATCAGGGACTTGTCGGGCGGCTCCTCATGGTCGACGCGCGCGCGATGCGGTTCGAGACGCTGCGCTATGCCTGGGACCCGGACAATCCGCTTAGCGGCCGACGCGAGGCTCTGGTCGCCCCCAAGGCTTTCGACGAGACCTAACGATCGAGGTCGTGAGGCTAAAGTGGCCTGCTGCCGGTTTCGTGGACACCGAGAAAAGGTGTTTGATGAAACCGGAGGTGGTCCATGGGAAGGCGAGTGTTTCCGCGAGAATTCAAGGTTGAGGCGGTCCGACTGATCCGGGAGCGCGGGGTCAGCGTGGCCCAGGCGGCTCGGGTCTGGAGATCCATGAGAACATGCTCCGGCGTTGGGCGAAGGAGTTGAGCGCCGATCCAATGCAGGCTTTCCCTGGCCATGGCCAGGGAAAGCCTGAGCAACTTGAGATCGAGCGGCTGCGCAAGGAAAACGCCAAACTGCGGGCGGAGCGCGACATCCTAAAAAAGGCAGCAGCGTTCTTCGCGAGGGAAGCACGATGAAGTTCGCTTTCATCGCGAAGCATCGGCATGTCTGGCCAGTATCATGGCTCTGCAAGGCGTTGGACGTCTCGCGCTCCGGCTTCCACGCCTGGCTTCGTCGAGGACCAAGCGCCCGCGAGACGGCGGACGAAGGGCTAACCGCAAAGATCCGCTCGAGCTTCGTAGGGAGCGCTCGCACTTATGGCGCCCGCCGCGTCTGGCGGGACGTGCTCGCCGAAGGTCTCTCCTGCGGCCTGCACAAGGTCGAGCGCCTGATGCGGATGAACGCCCTGCGCGCTCGCCCGCGACGTCGGCGGCTTCCAAAAGACAACGACGCAAGATCGCCGTCCGTCGCTCCCAACCTCTCGATCGGCAATTCGCCGCTGAGCGACCGAACCAGAGGTGGATCGCTGACTTCACGTATATCTGGACGGCCGAGGGCTGGCTCTATGTCGCGGCCGTGATCGACCTCTTCTCGCGAAGAGTCGTCGGCTGGTCAATGCAGGCCGAGATGACCGCCCAACTCGTCACGGATGCGCTCGTGATGGCGATCTGGCGGCGCGGAAGGCCAGACGCTCTGCTGCATCATTCAGACCAAGGTAGCCAATATACGAGCGAGCAGTTCCAGCGTCTGATGGCCGACAATGGCGTCGCCTGTTCAATGAGCCGGTCCGGCAACGTCTGGGACAACGCTGCGATGGAGAGTTTCTTCTCGTCGCTAAAAACCGAACGGATCGGCCGAAAGGTCTACCGTACGCGGGACGCCGCCAGGGCCGACGTGTTCGACTACATCGAAAGATTCTACAACACGATCCGCAGGCACTCGACCATCGGCTACCTCAGCCCGGTTGAGTTCGAAAGGAAGGTCGGATTAGCTTAACTGCCTGTCCACGAAACCGGCAGCAGGCCAAAAGATCGTGCCCGTCGAGGCCGAACTTTGTGTATCCCTCGCCGTCGCTCACGACGCGGATCTCGACCAAGAGTTCAGTATTGGTCGGATGATAGTGTCGGTCCTTGGAGAACGTGATCAGTTCGACCGCGCCGGCCGGCATGAGCCGCCATTGACCGCGTCTGACGTCGGGTCGCCGCGCTCGGAGGCGACGCCGTCGAAATACTCGTAAGCGGCCAGTTTTCGCGGTTCGTGTGGATCGCCGATCGTGATCCAGATCCGGTCCGACGCCGCGATGAGGCGAAGAAATCGCGCCTCCGGCCCCAGCGGGGATCCGATCTTGGCGAGGGCGGCTTCGAGCGCGCGATGCGACGGAATGCAGCGATCGTCGTCCGACCCGCTCCGGCCAAGAGCCAGATTTTACGGGATGGCGTCTTTTGTCAACAGAACCTGCGGCGGGAGTCAATGCGACCGCGGCCTGTTGGAGCGCTTACGCCGAGCCGTTGGCGCTACCTTAGTTGACCAGCCTGAAGTTGGATGTTTGACTCGCGGCCGCGAGGTCTAATGACCCCATAATTGGAGGACGACAAAATGCGAACCGCGCTGTTTTTGATTCCATTCTTACTTATCGCGGGTTCTTCCTGGGCTGCCGGACTTAGCGGCGATCAGCTAAAGGAGCAGATTGTCGGAAAGACCTGTACGTGGGCGAACGGGAAGATGCGCGGCACGAGTGTTTATGCGTCAGATGGTTCTGCCAAGGTAACTGACCCGAGTGGGGTCCGCGTTGGAACATGGCGGATTAGCGGCAATCGCTTGTGCGACAAATTTCCGAAATGCCGCAAAGGCAAGGAGTCTTGCTTTACATTCGATGAAGTTGCGCCAGGGACGTTTAAGGGCAGCATCGGATTTACGGCGACCTGCACTTGACCGAAGCCGTGAACCACTTGAGGTAGAGCGGCTGCCCGCGATTTTATCGACATTCCAAAGCGAAGCCGCGCCAGAGCCAGGCGCGGCCACAATCGCTTCATGCTCGCCGATCAGTGGGTCGAGCGCGACGGTCAGACGTCGTCGTAGCCGCCGCCGTCGTCGAAGGACGAACCATCCGAGCCGTCGAAGCTCGAATCGTCGAGATTGTCGAAATTGGCGTCCTGAACGCCCGCCGCGCCGGGATCGAAGTTGGTGGCCTCGTCGCCGCTGTCCGGCCGATCGCCGTAGTAGTTGTTGATCTCCGTCACCTCCGCCGGATTACCGCCGCCCAGGACGCCCGCGTTGGCTGCGCCGCCGCCGAACAGGCTGCCGCCGTGGCCGCCGAACAGACCGCCCAGAAGGTTGCCGAGCGCGACGCCGCCGGCGACGCCCGCCGCGGTCGAGGCGGCATTCTGCAGGAAGCCGCCGCCGCGCGATGGCTGGGGCTGACTCCAAGGGCCCGGCTGGGGCGGATAGCCTGGCGGAGGCGGCGGATAGCCTTGGGGCTGCGCGGGAGCGTAACCCGGAGGCGGAGGCGAGGCGCGCGCGGGGGCGGAGCCGAAGGCCCGCCGCCGAAGATCGTCTTGCCGAGATTGCCGAGAAAGCTGCCTTGTTCTGGGCCTTGCTCGCCTCCCTGCCGCGCCGCCGCCTCGAGTTCGGAAATGCGATTCGCCGCGGCCTCCATGGCGTGCTGCTGGACGAGCACGGTTTGCGCCAGCACATAGGGCGCGTGGGGCGCGGCGCGAACCGCCTCGTTGATGAAGGCTTCGGCCTCGCTGTCGCGCGGCGTCGCGGCCGCGGCGTTGACGCGTTGAAAAAGGCCGCCGAGCATCTGGCGTTCTTCGGGGGTCATCTCGCTCTCCCTGGAGCGCGGCTCGCGAAAAGCATGAACCGGTCTTTCGCGAACGAGCGCGCGACGTCAATGAAGGATGGAGCGTGCGGTTCAACCAAGCGCCCGCGCTCCCGCGGCCAGACTGGCCGCGCCCCGGATATAGAGAGGGCCGCCGCCAATCCAAGCCGTGCGATCAGGTTTTTCGCTTCAATGTGGGCGCTTTCGTGGGTAAAGCCCGGCCATGCGCCACGCCTTTACTACGGCGGGCTGATCGTTTAGGCGGGGGCCGCGACGCGCCCCGGCTCGGCTTTTTGCCCGCGCCGGGGCTTTGCACGTTTTCAATAACCGGAAGAGCGCTTCGACGATGGCCAACGTTGTCGTAGTCGGCGCCCAGTGGGGCGACGAGGGAAAAGGCAAGATCGTCGATTGGCTGTCGGTCGGCGCCGATGTCGTGGTGCGGTTTCAGGGCGGCCACAACGCCGGCCACACCCTAGTGATCGACGGCAAGACTTACAAATTCGCGCTTCTGCCGTCCGGCATCGTCCGGCCCGGCAAACTGTCGATAATCGGCAACGGCGTGGTGCTCGACCCCTATCATCTCATAGGCGAAATCGAAGCGCTCGAGGGGCAGGGGATCGAAGTGACGCCTGCGAATCTCAAGATCGCGGAGAACGTGCCGCTGATCCTGTCGCTGCACCGCGAACTCGACGCCCATCGAGAGTCGGGGACCGGCGGCGCAGCCGGGATAGGCACCACAAAGCGCGGCATTGGCCCGGCCTATGAGGACAAGGTCGCCAGGCGCGCGATCCGGCTCATGGACCTAGCCGACCCCGATCAGCTTGGCGGCAAGATTGATCGCCTGCTCGCCCATCACGATCCTTTGCGCCGGGGGTTGGGTCTGTCGCCTACAGGCGCGGCCGCAATTCGCGAGGAACTGGTCTCGGTCGCGCCCAGGATTCTGCCGTTCATGGCGCCCACGTACGAGATTCTCGACAGCGCGCGGCGCGCGGGCAAGCGCATTCTGTTCGAAGGCGCGCAAGGCGCGATGCTCGACATCGACCACGGCACCTACCCCTACGTGACGTCCTCGAACACGGTCGCGGCCAATGCGGCGACGGGTTCGGGCCTTGGGCCGCGGGCAATCGGCTATGTGCTCGGTATCGCCAAGGCCTACACGACGCGGGTCGGCGGAGGCCCATTCCCAACCGAACTCGACGACGAGGTCGGCCGGTTGATCGGCGAGCGCGGCCGCGAATTCGGCACCAACACCGGGCGCCCGCGCCGATGCGGGTGGTTCGACGCGGTTCTCGCGCGGCAGGCGGTCCTGACTTGCGGGATCGACGGACTGGCGCTGACCAAGCTTGACATTCTCGACGGCTTCGAGACGATCAAGGTCGCGACCCACTACCGCTTGAATGGCGAGGAGATCAGTTATCTTCCGGCCTCGCAATTCGCCCAGGCGCGCGTCGAGCCGGTTTATGAAACGATCGAAGGCTGGGACGGCGCCACCAGCAAGGCGCGCTCATGGGCCGAACTGCCGGCGCAGGCGATCAAATATGTGCGCCGGATCGAAGAACTGGTCGGCGCGCCGGTCGCCTTATTGTCGACGAGTCCTGAGCGCGACGATACGATTCTTGTGCACGATCCGTTTCAGGACTAAGGGACCGCTTCCCGCCCTCATGCGGAGCGGTTGAGCGGACGCGTTTATGGCTGATTATCATTCGCTGCTCATGCGGGCCGTCGCCAATTTGCCGAACGCCGGCAGCCCGGCGACGCGCGCGACGATCTATGGCCGCGCCCGAAAGGCGCTGCTCGAACAATTGAGAAGCTTGCGCCCGCCGTTGCCGGAAAGCGACATTGCGCGCGAAGAGAAGGCGCTCGACGCGGCGATCGCCGAGGTCGAGAGCAAATATGCGCCGCAAGCTGGCGCGTCGCCGTCCGCTTCGCCGGCGCCCGCGCCCCAAGCCGCCGCCATCCAGCGCCCCGCCGCGCCCCCGGCCCCCACGTTTGCGGCCCCGGCGCGGCCTCCTTCTCAGGCAGGCTCGCCAAGCCCGTCGGGCCAAGCGGCGAACGCGCCGGTTCAGGCCGCAGCCGCGCAACGATCCGCGCCCCCGGCGCCGGCGCGGAGCCAGCCCGCCGCGAATCCACGGGCGCCGATCGCCCCGGCGGGCAGGACGGCCGCAGCGGCGCCGACGGCTGCAGCGTCCTCCGCGCCTGCGTGGCCGCAGACGGCCGCCGCGACCGTGAATTCGCCTCTCGCTTATGGATCGAGAGGCGGGCGCGCCGCGCCGCCGGTTGGGGCGAAAGGCGGCAAGGACGACGGTTTGCCAGGGGTCGCGGCGCTTGACCCGGCGAGGGCCGTGCGGCCGTCGAGGGCCGACGATGCCCAGGGCGGCGGCGCCCCGCCGGTCGTTGCGACCCGTTCCGACGAACCGGTGAAATCGGCCGAAGCGCCCGAGGTGGCGGCCGAGATCAACCCCCTTGGGTTGGCGCCGAGGCCGGAAATGGAGAGCCAGCGTCCGGTCGCGCCGGGAGTCGAGGTCCCGAGGCCGAAACGGATGCTGTGGATCGCGGCGGCGGTCCTGCTTGGCGTTGTCCTCGCGGTCGCGGGCGCCGCGATCCTCATGCGCCAGAAGCCGCAGGACCTTGCCATCAAGCCGCCGGCCGAGACCTCGAAACCCGCCGCTCCCGAGCCCCCAGCAAAGATCGCCGAACGGGTCGTGCCTGCGCCTGCGCCTGCCCCCGCTCCAGCGAGCGAGCCGAAAGCGGACCAGCCGAACGCTCAAGGCGCGCCGGCTGCGCCGCTGAGCCCGCCGGCGCAAGCGGCGAACCCGGCCGCGGCGGCGTCGGCGGGCCGAGCGGCGATGCTTGTCGCCTCGGCTGACAATCCTCAGAAACCGGTCGTCAGCCTAGGCTCGACGACCTGGTCGCTCATTCCGCCCGTACCTGGGCAACCAGCGACGGTCGCGGTCAAGGCTGAAGCCGACATTCCCGACCTCAAGATGCACGCCACCATGACCTTGCGGAAGAACACCGATCCGACGCTGCAGGCGACGCATACGATCGATCTCAAATTCTCCTTCGCCGAAGGCGCGCCGATCACCGGCTTCAAGGACGTTGGCCTGCCGCAGATGCGCAAGGAGGACTCGACCGCGGCGGAGGCGCTGACCAGCGTGAAGGTCAAAATCAGCGACACCTACTTCCTCATCGCGCTCGCCAAGGGTGACGCCGACACCGCCCGCAACCTCGACCTGATGAAGACCCGCTCCTGGTTCGACTTCCCGCTTCTGCTCAACGACGACCGTATCGCCAAGGTCGTGTTTCAGAAGTCGCCTGAAGGCCAGGCGATGCTGGAAAAGGCGTTCGAGGCGTGGAAGTAAGCTTGCCGCCTATCGCGCAAGATTGAACACCCGGGTCGAGACGAAATAGCCGTCCTCGACGATGCCGAAGGCGACCGGCGTTCCGAAACACTCGACATAGGCGCGCCCGTGGGTCGGGCCGGAGCCACGAAGCAACAGCTTCTGGCCGCGCCGGACGATCGCGGCGCCCGAACGATCGAGGGACAGGGTCGGGATCTCGGCCAGCCCAGCCTGGACGGGCAGAATGGCGCGAGCCATCAGATCCGCGTCATCCGGAAGGCGATCGAGCGGGACGCCTGAATCGACCGAAAATGGGCCGACGCGAGTCCGCCTGAGTTCGATCACATGCCCGTAAGCGCCGAGCGCGCGGCCGAGATCACGCGCGATCGCCCGCACATAGGCGCCCTTGCCGCATTCGGCCTCAAGCACTGCGGCGTCCGGCTCAGCCGATATCAGTTCGAGCCGATAGACATGGATCAAGCGTGGCTCGATCTCGAAGGTTTCGCCTTCGCGCGCCAGATCGTAGGCCCGGGCGCCTGCGATGCGGATGGCGGAGAAGGTCGGCGGCGTCTGCAGGATCTCGCCAACGAAGCGCGGCAGCAGACTTTCAATCTCGGCGGGAGCCGGCCGCCGCTCCGAGCGGGCCACGATCTGCCCCTCGGCGTCGTCGGTCGCGGTTTCCTCGCCCCAGCGCACGCGAAAACGGTAGGTCTTGGCCCCGTCCTGAACGACCGGCACAGTCTTGGTCGCTTCCCCGAACGCGACTGGCAACACGCCCGAAGCCAGCGGATCGAGCGTGCCGGCGTGACCCGCCTTCCTGGCGTTGAACAGGAATTTGAGCCGCCCGACCGCCTGGGTCGAGGAGACGCCGGTCGGCTTGTCGAGATTGATCCAGCCGTCGATCTCGATCCGGGGCGGGCGCCTTTGCCGCGGCTCTCCTTGCTGGCCCTTCCTGGGAGGCGCCCCGGTCATTCCTTGTCCCCGTCGCCGGTGCCCTTTAGGTCGCGCGCCACCGCCGGCGATTTCAAGAGCGCGTCCATGCGGGCTCGGGCGTCGAAGCTCCCATCCAGCTCGAAACGCAGATCGGGAGCGAACTTGAGATTGACCCGGCGCGCAACGAGCGCCCGCAGTTCCTTCTTGTGGCGGTCGAGGGCGTCGAGGACCGCGGCCGCGTCCTCGCCGCCAAGCGGCATCACCCAGATTGTCGCGAACCTGAGGTCGGGCGACATGCGCACAGCGGGCACAGTGACGGGATGGCGATCGAATGCTTCGTCGGGCGCCTCGCCGCGAGCGAGAATGTCGGCGACCGCGTGCCGGATGAGTTCGCTGACCCGCTCGAGCCTATGGCGCGGGCCGTGCGGCTTGGAAATAGACCGGGACATTGCGCTCTCCTTTGAGGCGCCGGGATTGCAGCATCGGGGCGGCGTGAATGCCGATTCAGGTCGCCAGGGCCCTAGGCGAAAATCCGAGCAGCGCCGCCAAAGTCAGCGGCCCCCCCGGTCCCGTTCAGCAATATCCGCCAACCGGCGCGCTCGGGATCGGAAAGGACGAACGTTCGGGCCGTTCGGCGCCGAACGCCAAAGGGCGCGGGGCGACGTTGGGTCGCATGACACCATCGTTCCGCCCGCGGGGGCATTATAGCGTGCGGCGGATCTCCTCGACGTTGTAGCACTCGATTACGTCGCCCACCCGCATGTCGTGGTAGTTCTCGAACGCCATCCCGCATTCCTGCCCGGCCTGCACCTGAGCGACTTCGTCCTTGAAGCGCTTGAGCGTCGACAGCTTGCCCTCATGCACGACCACGCTGTCGCGAATGAGGCGCACATGCGCGCCGCGCTGCACGACGCCGTCGGTCACGCGACAACCCGCCACCAGGCCAACCTTGGAAATGTCGAACAATTCGAGAATTTGCGCGTTGCCGAGCATCGTCTCGCGCAGCGTCGGCGCAAGCATGCCCGAGAGCGCCGCCTTCACATCGTCGACCAGATTGTAGATGATGTTGTAGTAGCGAATTTCGACGCCGTCCTGCTCGGCGAGGTCGCGCGCCTCCTTGTGGGCGCGCACGTTGAAGCCGAGGATGACCGCCTTCGACGCCGTGGCCAGCGTGACATCGGATTCGGTGATGCCGCCGACGCCGCCGTGAATGACCCGCGCCATGACTTCGTCGTTACCAAGCTTTTCGAGCGCCGCGGTGATCGCCTCGACCGATCCCTGCACGTCGCCCTTGAGGACGATCGGCATCTCCTTGTGACCCGCCGCCTTGAGGTTGCTCATCATGTCGGAGAGCGAGGTCCTGACGGCGGGGCCGCGCGCGACCAGCTTCTCCCGCCTCTGGCGTTCGCGATATTCGGTGATTTCGCGCGCCCGCGCCTCGGACTCGACGACCGCGACGCGGTCGCCCGCCTCCGGCGCGCCGGAGAATCCCAGCACCTCGACCGGGGTCGAGGGTCCGGCCGACTCAAGCGTCGCCCCCTTGTCGTCGATCAGCGCCCTGACCCGGCCCCAGTGGGATCCGGCGACGACCAGCGCGCCGACCCTGAGCGTGCCCCGCTGCACAAGCACCGTCGCGACCGGCCCGCGGCCGCGATCGAGCCTGGCCTCGATGACCGTGCCTTCCGCGCCGCGGTCGGGGTCGGCGACGAGATCGAGCAGCTCGGCCTGCAGCGCGATGGCCTCGAGCAGCTTGTCGAGATTGGTTCTTTTGGTCGCCGACACTTCGACCGCGAGCGTGTCGCCGCCGAACGCCTCGACCTGCACGTCGTGCTGCAGGAGCTCCTGCATCACCCTTTGAGGATCGGCTTCGGGCTTGTCGATCTTGTTGACGGCGACGATGATCGGCGCTTTGGCTGCTTTGGCGTGGCGAATCGCCTCGATGGTCTGCGGCATGACGCCGTCGTCGGCGGCCACGACCAGAACGACGATGTCGGTGACTTTCGCGCCGCGCGCGCGCATTGCGGTGAAGGCGGCGTGGCCGGGCGTGTCGATGAAGGTGATCGTTTCGCCGCCGGGCGCAACGACCTGGTAGGCGCCGATGTGCTGAGTGATGCCGCCGGCTTCGCCCGCCACCACATTGGCGTGGCGGATCGCGTCGAGCAACGACGTCTTGCCGTGGTCGACATGGCCCATGATGGTGACGATCGGCGGGCGCGGAACGGAGGCGCCTTCGTCGTCGGGCTGATCGAACAGGCCTTCCTCGACGTCGGATTCGGCGACGCGCTTGACCGAATGGCCCATTTCCTCGGCGATGAGCTGGGCGTCGTCGGCATCGAGCACGTCGGTCAGGGTCACCATGCGGCCCTGGCGCATCAAAAGCTTGATCACGTCGACCGCGCGCTCGGACATGCGGCTCGCGAGCTCCTGGATCGTGATGGCTTCCGGAAGCACGATCTCGCGCGAAATCTTCTCTTTCTGGTCCAGAGCCCCGTGGCCCTTCAGGCGCTGCGTGCGCCGACGGAACGAGGCGACCGAACGCGTACGCTCTTCCTCGCCCGAAGTCGCGCTGGTGACCGTCAGCCGGCCCCGGTTGCGCTGCTCGGCGCCGCGGGTCGGCCGGGGCGTCGGCACGACAACCTTCTGTCCGGGGAGGGTGAGCGCGGGACGCTTGACGATCCGCCGCGCTTCTTCCTCTTCGCCGCCCGCGACGCGGGCCGGGGCGCCGGGAATGGCTGCGGACGCGGTCTGGAGCGCCCGGGGGACCGACGGGGACGGCGCGGGTTCGCCGCCCGAAAGGCGACGCCGCGCTTCGTCCTCAGACTGCCGCTTGAAATTCGCTTCCTGGGCGCGACGAAGCTCTTCCTCGCGCTTGCGCGCTTCGGCGGCCTCGCGTTCGAAGCGGTCGCGCGCCTCGCGCTCGCGCCGGGCTCCGGCCTCCGCTTCCTGGCGGCGGCGATCCTCCTCTTCGTGCGCCCGCGCGTCGTTCAGCGCCCGGGCGCGCGCCTCACGCTGCTCGTCGGTCAGCGTCGGTAGCACCACGCCCGTCTTGGGCGGGGGGGGAGGGGTGGGCTTCGCCGGCGCAGCCGGGACGGGTCGCGCCACGCCGGCAAGGGTGGGGCTTGGCGCGACCTGCGCCGGCGCGGCGGGCGCCGCCTGCGCCGGGCGCGCGCCTGCCGACGCCTCTCCCGGCGTCAAAATCCGCCGCTTCACCTTTTCGACAACGACCGCCTTGCTGCGCCCGTGCGAAAAGCTCTGCCTCACCGTACCCTGTTCAACGGGACGTTTCAGATGCAAAGTCGCCTTCGGCGGCGCGGCGCCGAGGGGCTTGTCGGTATTGCTCGTTTCACTCATGCCAATTCCTAACCGCTTGGCTTCTCAGCCAAATTGACGGGCCCGCCGATTGTGCGGGCCTTGTCAGCCGTCTCGCCGCCACACACGTTTCCGGCGGCCGCCGCCGCTTCCCCTTCGCGGTAACGGCGCAAACGATCCGCCCTTGCGAGAAAGGCCGAACTCGCCGCCCCATGTTTAAGGGCAGCATGTATCACATTTGCTCGCCCCAACGCCAAATCCAATTGACGAGAAGTGAAGAGATCGACGCGCGCCACGGCTGCCGCCGCCGGCCCGAGATTCGCGCGCAGGGCTCGGGCTCGTTTAGCCGCTCCGTCCGCCGCTCCGTCGCTCGCTTGAATGAGCGCGGCGACTTGACCTGTCTCGATCGCGGAATCGACCTTGACCGCGCCGGCGAGGACGAGACCCGCCTTGTTGGCGATCGACAGCGCCTGCAGCGCGTCGCGTTCCAGAAGCGCGTCGACCGTCTCGGCGAGCGAAGCGGGCGCTTCCGCCCCGGCGCGGAATGCGCGCGAAAACGCCTGTTTCATGGCCGCCCGGCGCACCGTTTCAAAGTTCAGCCGCGTCCACACTCCACGTCCGGGCAGCTTCCGGCGGATATCGGGGACAACCGATCCGTCGGGGCCGAGCGCAAAGCGAAGCATCGCCTCAGGAACATCCTTCGTCCCCGTGACGATACAGGTCCGCTCCGACCCGGCTCTCTCGTTCGTCTGCAACTGAAACGATCCTGTCTTCCGCCTATGCGCCTTCGCTCTCTTCCGCTTCGCCCTCCTGCGTCCGCCTCTCCTCCACGGGTGTGGGCGCTTCGATCCAGCCTGCGCGCACGCGCGCGTCGAGAATCATCGCGTCCGCCTGCACGCGCGACACGTCGAAGCCGGAGAGGAACCCCGGCTTCGCCGTATCGCCGTCAATCCAGCCGACGAGGTCGTCGCTCGCGCAATCCGCGAGATCCTCGAGCGTCTTCACGCCGTTCTCTCCGAGCTTGACCAGCATCGGCGTCGTCAGGCCGCCGATCTCCTTGAGATCGTCGGACACGCCGAGCGCCTTGCGCTGCTCGTCGAACTCGGCTTCGATCCGTGCGAGATGGCCTTGCGCGCGGGCTTGGATTTCCGCCGCCGTGTCGCCGTCGAAGCCTTCGATCGAGGCAAGCTCCCGCGGCTCGACATAGGCGATTTCCTCGACCGTGCGGAAGCCTTCGGAGGCAAGCAGCTGCGCGACCGTCTCGTCTACGTCGAGCGCCTCCATGAAGGTCTGCGTCCGCTCGGCGAATTCCTTCTGCCGGCGCTCCGATTCCTCGGCTTCCGTCAGGATGTCGATGTCCCAGCCGGTGAGCTGCGAGGCGAGGCGCACGTTCTGCCCGCGCCGGCCGATCGCCAGGGACAGCTGATCGTCGGGGACCACGACCTCGATGCGGGTGGTGTCTTCGTCGAGCACCACCTTCATCACTTCCGCAGGCTGCAACGCGTTAACGATGAACGTCGCGGAGTCCGGAGACCAGGGGATGATGTCGATTTTCTCGCCCTGCAATTCATTGACGACCGCCTGCACGCGCGAGCCGCGCATGCCGACACATGCGCCGACCGGGTCGATCGAGGAATTGTTCGACACCACCGCGATCTTGGCGCGCGAGCCCGGATCGCGGGCCACCGATTTCACCTCGACAATACCGTCGTAAATCTCCGGGACTTCCTGTGCGAACAGGCGCGCGGTGAATTGCGGATGGGTGCGGGAAAGGAAGATCTGGGGTCCGCGGGTCTCACGCCGGACGTCATAGACATAGGCGCGGATGCGGTCGCCGGGGCGGAACATTTCGCGTGGGATCATTTCGTCTCGCCGCACCACCGCCTCGCCCGCGCCAGCGCCCCCGAGATCGACCACGACATTGCCGTACTCGACCCGCTTGACTGCGCCGTTGATGATATCGCCGATGCGATCCTTGTAGACCTCATATTGCTTGTCGCGCTCGGCCTCGCGGATTTTCTGCACCAGCACCTGCTTCGACGCTTGGGCGGGGATGCGTCCGTAGTCGAACGGGGGCAGGGATTCGGCGATCCAGTCGCCGATCTGCGCCGACGGGTTCTTCTTCTGCGCTTCCGCGAGTGTCATCTGCGTCGCTTCGTTTTCGACCTCATCGACGACGAGCAGGAGCCGCGAGAACCGGATCTCGCCGGTCTTGGGATTGATTTCCGCGCGGACTTCGGTCTCCTGGCCGTAACGCGAGCGTGCGGCCTTCTGCATCGCGTCTTCCATCGACGCGAGAACGATCGATCGGTCGATCGATTTTTCCCGTGCGACCGCGTCGACGATCTGCAAGAGTTCAAGTCGGTTGGCGCTGACGGCCATGGGGTTATTCTCCTTGATCAGGCCCGAGGGGCGTTTTCGCCGCGCCGCGAGCCGCGGCTTTGGGTTCGTTTCGGTTATGCTTGGACGCAGGACCGGCCTTGCGGCCGGAGGCTCGCCGCGCCTCCTTGAGAGCCGCCTTCTCGCGCCGGAGCGCGGCGCGGATCAGTTCGACGGTCAGGATGAGCCGCGCCTCGGCCATAGCGCGGATCGGCAACTCGATCTCGCTGTCGCTTCCGTCGTCGGCAGAGAGCGCCATCCGCGCGGCAGGCCCATCAGGCCCGGTCGCGACGTTCAAGAGACGCCCGCGAAAACGCTTGCGCCCATTGATCGCCGCAGCCATTTCGACCCGCGCCTCGTGGCCGATTGCGCGCGCGAAATCCGATTCGCGGGCGAGCGGCCGATCGATCCCCGGGGAGGATATCTCCAGCCGATAGGCTTGGCTGACAGGCTCCTCGACATCGAACACCGGCGACAACGCTTGGCTTAAGTCCTCGCAATCCTCGATTGACATCGTCCCGTCAGGACGCTCGGCCATGATCTGAACCGTCGCGCCCGAGCCTGAGGAAATCTTCACCCGGACGACACGATAGCCCAGGTCCCGAGCGACCTGCGCCGCGATCCGGCCGATGTGTTCTGCAGCGCCCGAATCTTCGATCAGGCGCGGCTCGTCCAGCCCTTCTGCGGGCTCGGCGGCGGTTCGGAGCGTCCTTTCAGCCATGCGACCTTGGCGGCAATAAAAAAGAGCGGGTCCCGGCCGGGGCCCACTCTCAACTTGTCTCTCCTTACCGGAGAGCTATGAGATGTCGTTGAGAGGGCCATATAGGGCAGCAGGGCCGCCCGCGCAAGGCCAAATCGGCGACCCCTTAGACGCCGACAGCCGCCATGAGCGCCCTCACCGTCATCAAGATCAGGATCAACGAGCCGATGGTCCAGAAGATCGAGCGGACATCATGGGTCCGCGCCGTTAGATAAGCGAGAAAGTGCAGGAAACGGGAGACGACGTAGCCATAGAAGGCAAGGCGGGCCATGACAAGCGACGGCGCAGTCAGAACGTAGAGCAGGCCGCCGGCAAGAAAGAAGGGGATGTTCTCGACATTGTTGCCCTGAATGCGGCGGATGCGCTCGACGCTCTCGTTCGGCGCGAGCTGGCTGGGGTCGGGACTCGGATTGAACGGCGTCTTTCGCAGGTCTTCGGGCGAACGGAACCCGCCATTGACCCGAATCATCCGGGCGACCGTCAGCCACGACACCGCCGACGCCATCAGAATCATCAGAGTTGCCGCGACCGCGTAGGCCGCAAAGACCGGATTGGCGAAACTCAGCGCGTCCATCCCGTTCGACCTCTCTCCGGCTTTGACTGCGAGGCGCATTTTTCGACTATTGGTCGAAAAAGTCAAGACTTGAACAAATTGTCTACTCACGGTAATGATCAGGATTGATGGCCGCAGACCCTGACAACGCGCCGGCGACGCAGGCCTCCGCGCCCCGCCTCGCCCGACGGCAGCGCCGCCGCGAGCGGTCGCGCGATGAAATCCTCGAGGCGGCGCGGCGGGTCCTGCTGCGCGAGGGCGTGGCGGCGACGACGCTCGATCTCGTTGCGGCGGAGGCCGGCCTGTCCAAGGCCGGGCTCTACTATTACTTCGACTCCAAGGATGCGCTCCTCTTCGAGCTGGTCTTCGCCACCTATGAGGCGCAAGCAAAGGCGGTTGAGGCGGCGGTTGAGAAAGCGGCCGACGGCGGCGAAGCGCTGCGGGCGATCGTCCGCGAAACGATTACCGCTTTCGCGGCCAATCTCGACGACTTCCGCCTCGCTTTCCTGTTCGGTCAGGTGGCGGGGTCAGGCGCGGTCAAACTCGGCGCGAAGCAGTTCGCGCGCGTGCGGCCGCTAAATGACCTTCTCCTCAAGGGCGCGACGCAAAAGCTAAAGGGGGCGGGCACGCTGCCGGCCGAACCGCGCCTGATGGCGTTCCTCGCCTTCACCTCCGCCCTTGGTGTGCTCACCATGAAGGGCATGGTGGAGAGCATGAACGATCCGCTCGCCTATACCGACGATCAGCTCGCGGATGGGCTCGCTTCGGTGTTCGAGGCGGCCGTGCGCTGTTCGCCCGCCCTGGGTTCCAAGAGCCGCAGCTCAGCTCGCGGGCGAGGATCGGGAAAGCGGTGAAGGTCCCGCTCGTCCGTCATACGGTAGGCAGCCTGTAGTCCTTGAACGTCTCGCGCAGTTTCAACTTGTTGATCTTGCCAGTCGCGGTGTGGGGAATCTCCTTCACCACCTGCATGTCGTCCGGCATCCACCATTTGGCGATGCGGGGCTTGAGGAATTCGAGCACCTCGCCAGTCTTGGGCGAATGACCTTCCTTCGCCACGACGACGAGCAACGGCCGTTCGTCCCATTTCGGGTGGACGACGCCGATCACGGCGGCCTCGGCCACGTCTGGATGCCCGACGGCCAGGTTCTCGATATCGATGGTCGAGATCCATTCGCCGCCCGATTTGATCACATCCTTGGCGCGATCGGTGATCTGCATGAAGCCTTCGGGATCGATAGTCGCGACGTCGCCGGTGTCGAAGAAGCCATCCTCATCGATAATCTTGCCGCCCTCGTCCTTGAAATAGCTTTCGACGACCGCGAACCCCTTGACCTTCAGGCTGCCGAAGCGCTTGCCGTCCCACGGCAGCGCCTTGTTCTCGTCGTCGACGATCTTCATCTCGACGCCGAACGGGGCCCAGCCCTGCTTGGCCTGAACGGCGAGCTGCTGCTCATGGGGAAGCACCGTCATTGCGGGCTTGATCGCGCCGGCCGAGCCGACCGGGCTCATTTCCGTCATCCCCCAGGCGTGGCGCACGGTAACGCCATAATCGTCCTCGAAGGCGCGGATCATGTCGGGCGGGCAGGCCGAGCCGCCGATGCCGACGAACTTGAGGGTCGTCAGCCGCTTGTTCTCCTTGCGCAGGTAATGCAGGAGGCCGAGCCAGACGGTCGGGACGGCGGCGGTCATCGTCACCTTCTCGCTCTCCAGAAGGTCGTAGACCGAGGCGCCGTCGAGCCGCGGGCCCGGCATCACCATGCGCGAGCCGCGCATCGGGCAGGAGAGCGCGAGGCCCCACGAATTGGCGTGAAACATCGGCACGACCGGGAGGACGCTGTCGTAGGCGGTCACCATCAGGCTCTCGAACGAACTCGCCATCATCGAATGCAGGACGTTCGAGCGATGCGAGTAGAGCACGCCTTTCGGATTGCCGGTCGTGCCCGAGGTGTAGCAGAGGCCCGCCGCCGTGCGCTCGTCGAACTCGGCCCATGCGAAGTCGCTGTCGACCTCGCCGATCCAGTCTTCGTAGGCGACCGCGTTCTTGAGCGTGGTCGCCGGCATATGGGCGTGGTCGGTGAAGACGACGAACCGCTCGACCGTCGGCAATCGATCCGCCATCGCCTCCAAAAGCGGAACGAAGGTGAGATCGGTCATCACCATCCGGTCTTCGGCGTGATTGATGATCCAGGCGATCTGCTCGGGGAACAGGCGCGGATTGACGGTGTGGTAGACCCCGCCCATGCCGGTTATGCCGTACCAGCTTTCGAGGTGCCGATAGCCGTTCCAGGCGAGCGTCGCGATCCGGTCGCCGTGCTTCATTCCCTCGCGATGGAGGCGTTTGGCGACCTTGAGCGCCCGATGGCGGATGTCGCGATAATTGGTGTAGTGCATCGGCCCTTCGACCGTGCGCGAGGCGACCTCCTGCTCCGGAAACTGGATGGCGGCGAAGTCGATGATCTTGTGCATGAGCAGGGGCCAGTCCTGCATCCGTCCGAGCATGCGATTCCTCCCGATGCGGCTTTTCAACGCTTGATTGCGGCGCGCGGATTGTTCATCGGACTCATTTTGGCGCCCCCGGCGCCCCTTTGCAATGCGCGGAAAGTCGAGTTTCTCTGAGGCCGTTCATGGGTTTAGGCCGTCATGAGGCCCGTGATGTGAGGAGGGCGCCCAATGCCTGACCGGCAGAATCCCGATCGCTCCGTGCGAGTTCTGGTTTCGTCTGATCCGCCTCGAGGCGCGCATGCAGTCGGCGGTCGGCGAGCGCCTGCGAGAGGTCGGCGTTTCGATCCCGCAATGCGACGTGTTGACAACGCTGACCGAAAAAGAGGGCGTGAGCCAGCAGGAACTGGCGAAAAGGCTTTACGTCACCAAGGGCAACATCTCCGGCCTGATCGACCGGCTGGCCGAAGCGGGCCTGGTCGAGCGCCGCCCGACGGCCAATGACCGCCGCCAGCACGCCATCCACCTCACCGACGCCGGCCGCGCGATGGCGGACAAGGCGATCGCCGTCCAGCGCCGCTGGATCGCGGCAACGCTTGGGCCGGATGGCCGAGGAAGACCTCGAGGCGCTGGAGGCGCAACTCGTCAAGCTGAGGGACATCGTGCGCGAGGCGCAGACCCAAGAGACGGCGCGGGCGGCGAGGGAATGATCATCGATCGAGCCCGCCCATCAGCATGTACTTGATCTCGACGAATTCCTCGACGCCGTGGCGCGAGCCCTCGCGGCCGATGCCGGACTCCTTCACGCCGCCGAAGGGCGCAAGCTCGCTCGAGATCGCCCCGGTGTTGATGCCCACCATGCCATATTCGAGCGCTTCCGCCACCCGCCATACCCGCCCGAGGTCGCGGGCGTAAAAATAGGACGCGAGGCCGAACTGGGTGTCGTTCGCCTGGGCGATCACGTCGGCCTCGTCCCTGAAGCGAAAGACCGGCGCGACCGGCCCAAAAGTCTCGTCGCGCGCAACCAACATCGAGGAATCGACGCCCGAAAGCACGGTCGGCTCGTAGAAGGTGCGGCCGAGCTGGTGCCGCTTGCCGCCGATCGCGACCTTCGCCCCCTTCTTCTCAGCGTCCGCGACATGCTCCTCGACCTTCTTCACCGCCGCTTCGTTGATGAGCGGCCCCTGTGTCACGCCCGATTCGGTTCCGTCGCCGACCTTGAGCTTGGCGACGGCGGCGGTGAGTTTAGCGACGAAGGCGTCGTAGATCCCCTCCTGCGCATAAATGCGATTGGCGCAGACGCAGGTCTGGCCCATATTGCGGAACTTCGAGATGATCGCTCCCTCGACCGCCGCGTCGACGTGGGCGTCGTCGAAGACGATGAACGGCGCGTTGCCGCCAAGCTCGAGGCCGACTCTCTTCACCGTGTCCGCGGCCTGGGCCATCAAAAGTTTGCCGACCTCAGTCGAGCCGGTGAAGCCGATCGCCCGCACGGCCTTGTGGCGGCACATCGCCTTGCCGATCGCGCGCGCGTCTCCCGTCACGAGATTGAGGACGCCTGGCGGAAACCCCGCGCGCAGCGCGAGCTCGCCAAGCGCAAGCGCGGTCAACGGCGTCTCGCCCGCGGGTTTGGCGACCACCGTGCAGCCGACCGCGAGCGCGGGAGCGACCTTGCGGGTGATCATCGCAGCGGGGAAATTCCACGGCGTGATCGCTGCGACCACGCCGATCGGCTGCTTGACGACGACGATGCGCGAATCGGCGCGGAAGGTCGGATTGACCTCGCCATAGATGCGCTTGGCTTCCTCGCCGAAGAACTCGATGAAGCCGGCCGCGTAGTCCACCTCGCCCCGCGCTTCCGCAAGGGGCTTCCCCTGCTCGCTGGTCATGATGAGGGCGATGTCGTCGCGGTTCTCAATGATGAGTTCGAACCAGCGCCTGAGGATCCGGGCGCGCTCCTTGGGCAGCGTCTTCGCCCACGGGCCGAAAGCGCGCTCCGCCGCTTCGATCGCGTGAACCGTCTCGTCCTCGCCGAAGCGCGGGGTCTTGGCGAGAACCGCGCCGGTCGCGGGATTGGCGATCGGGCGAACCCCCTCTCCAACCCACTTGCCGTCGACAAGACATTTGTCTTTGAGCAGGGTGGGATCGGCGAGTTTCATGAGAAAGGCCTCCGGGGTAGGGAAAGCTTATAGCAAACGAGGACATTGGCGGTCGTCAAAGTGGGCCGAGAGCCGTGAGGGGCTGCGCGAAAACCGACGATTTTTGGGCGCGGCTGTCGAAGTAGCCCATCACCGTGCGTCTATGTCCTGCCGGCGTGGTCGGAGATCGGTCCGACACGCCTCGGGCGGGAGGGAAAACTCATGACAACCGACCTTTGGTATCTCGCATGCACGGCGATGCTTACAGCGGCGCTTTGGATCCCGTACATCATCTGCCAGGTAATGACGAATGGCGGACTGGCGCCGGCGAATTACGTGGACCCGACGCCCCGTCCAGTCCCGCTATGGGGCCAACGCGCTCACCGCGCCTATCTCAACGCGGTCGAATGTTTCGCTCCGTTCGCCGCGCTGGTGATCGTCGCCCAAATCGGCGGAAAAGCGAACGGGATGACAGCCCTCTGGGCGATGAGCTTTTTCTGGCTGAGGCTCGCACACGCCATCGTCTATTGGGCGGCCATCCCCTACGTGAGAACGGTTGTCTTCACTCTCGGCTTCATTTGCGTCGCCGGGATATTCTGGGAAGTGATCAAATAGGGTTCGCGAACGCGTTGCGCTAAGACCGCCGTCGACCTTGCGCGCCATCGTCAATCCAGCACGTGGCTAACCATGCCGTCGGCGAGCTTCGGCTCGAACCAGGTCGATTTCGGCGGCATGATCGCGCCGGCGTCGGCGACGGCCATGAGGTCGCGCATTTCGGTCGGATAAAGCGCAAAGGCGACGGCGAAAGCGCCGGACGAGACTAGGCGTTCGAGTTCGCCAAGGCCGCGACCGCCGCCGACGAAGTCGATCCGCTTGTCGCGGCGCTGATCCGAAACGGCGAACACGGGCTCGAGGATGTTTTTCGCGAGCAGGGTGACCGGCAGAAGCGCGACCGGATCGCCGAGCCGCGCCGATTGCATCGCAACCTCGCCCTTGAGCCTGAGCCGGCGCCAGCGCCCTCCGAGAAACAGGCCGACCTCGTCCGCCTGAGCGGGACGCATCGGCTCATCGCTCGGCTCGACCGTGTACCGGCGCCCTATTTCCCGCAAAACCGCGTCGGGGCTCAGTCCGTTCAGGTCGCGCAGCACGCGGTTGTAGTCGAGAATTGTCATCTCCCGCTGGGGCAGAAGAACGGTGAGAAAATAGCCGTCCTCCTTCCGCCCCCGCGCCTCGGCCACCCGCAAAGCCGCCGCCGCGCGATGATGGCCGTCGGCGATATAGAGGGCGGGGAGCGCCTCGACCGCGGCGGTGAGCGAGGCGATCGCCGCCTCGTCTTCGATCACCCAGAGCTGATGGCGCACGCCGTCGTCGGCGGTCACGTCGATCGCTGGTTTCGCTTGGGCCGCGCGCGCGAGCCGAGCGTCGATCTCCGGCGCGTCCGGATAGGCCAGCATGACCGGCCCGGTCTGGGCGTCGACCGCCTCGATCTGGCGCACGCGGTCGTCCTCCTTGACCGGCGTCGTCAGTTCATGCTTGCGGATGCGATTTCCCGCGTAAGCCGCGATCGAAGCGACCGCGGCAAAGCCGGTCTCGACCCGATCGCGCCAGGTCAGGCGGTAGGCGTAGTAGCAGGGCTTCAAATCCCGGACGAGCACACGGGCTTCGATCATTCCCCGAAGATTCTCGGCGGCCTTGGCGTACATCGACTCAGTCATGCGGGATCGATCGCCGGATCAAGATCGATCTCGGCCTTGGACACGTGGAGAAAGCTCCAGGGTTTGCCCTTCGCGCGCTCGCGCGCCTCCGCGCTCGAGAGCACGTCATAGGGCGGCGCGATAACGTCAGCCGCGCGTCCGGCCGCCGGCCGCAAGGCGCGAAAAGGCTTGATCAGGCTCAATGGGGTCGCTTTCATCAGGGATTGGTCGACGCTTGCCGGAGGAGCGGCTTTTGCGGCGCGAATTAGCTTAAGGGAGCGCGCTCTGGCAAGCGAACCGAGCAAGAAACGATTCGTCAACGCCTTCTCGGGCGGACCGGCGCTTGCCGCGGCGGAGGGCTTGCGCCGCCCGGTCGAATGTTGCTTCGCTGAGCCGAACCTTCGCCGATCGGCGGCCAGCGTGACGACGAGGACGGGTGACGTGACCCTCCCAGAGATGGGGCCAATCCAGTGAAGCGGGCGCTTCTCATCGCGGGCCCGACGGCGAGCGGCAAATCGGCGGCGGCGCTGGCGCTCGCCCAAAGGTTCGGGGCGGTCGTCGTCAACGCGGATTCGATGCAGGTCTACCGGGATCTGAGGATCCTGACCGCCCGGCCGACGCCGGACGAGGAACGGCTCGCGCCGCACCGGATGTTCGGCGCAATCGACGGAGCGGTCAATTTTTCGGCCGGCCGATGGGCGCGGGCTGCGCGCGAGAGTCTCGCCGAGATCGGCGAGCGGCCGGTTATATTCGTCGGCGGAACCGGGCTCTATTTTCGCGCCCTGACCGATGGCCTGTCGGACATGCCGCCGGTGCCGGAAGCAGTGCGCGCTAAGGTCCGGCGCGATGCGGAGGGCCGGGCCACGGCGGAGCTTCACGGCGAGCTTCGGGCGCGCGATCCGGAAACCGCCGCGCGCCTCAACAAGAGCGACCGGCAGCGAACCTTGCGCGCCCTCGAAATCCTGGCTTCGACGGGACGTCCGCTTGTCTCGTTCCTCGGGGCTCGCGCGCCGCCAGCGCTGGCGGCCGGCGAATGGGGGGGCCTCTACCTTGCGCCCGACCGGACGGAAGCTCGGGGCGCGCATCGACGCGCGGTTCGACGCCATGCTCGCGCACGGCGCGCTCGAGGAAGTCGCCGCGTTGAGAGCGCGGCGGCTCGATCCGGCGCTGCCGGTCATGCGCGCCCACGGCGTTCCGCATCTTACTGCCTATCTCGAAGGCGGGCTCGCCCTCGACGAGGCGGCGCGACGCTCGAAGCTCGACACCCGCCACTACGCCAAGCGGCAGTTCACCTGGGCGCGCCATCAGCTCTCGGGCTTCAGATGGGTCGCGCCCGCGGAGGCGGTCGACGAGGGCGCGCGGGTTCTCGAATGACGCAGCGTTACCGCCGGGCGAAGCCGCATTCCTTCGATACGTACTTGCTCGCCCAGCAGCCGCTGGCGAGGCACGCCTGCCGGTACTCGCCGCATTTTCGCCGACGCGGCCCTGCAGAGTTCTCGAAACCCTCATTTCGCCAAGCGAAACCAATCGTTTCGCAGGGCATGGCGTAAGTCCTTGGAATCCTTATGAGCGCCGAATCAGGCATTTCGCTGGATTGTTTGTTTTCAAGGGCTTGGTTCTGAGCCGCTCTCGGTCTTGGCGCAAAAGCCCTGACAGGTCCTGAGCCGTTCGGAGCAGGATTTCGCCTCCGCCGGCGCGGCAAGCGCCGGACTCAGCGCCGCGGCGCAGGGCGCTGCGCCCAGAGCGAGTATCCGCATCTGCGCCTCCCAGTCGTTGGCGCTCGAGGCCGCAGCGGATGCTCGACGACCAGGCGTTCATCAGCTTCTGCCAGGCTTCAAGGGGTTGATTGCGCCGCCCCTTCCACGCCACGCCGTCGACAAGGCCGTGGCGTTCGAGCCGCTCGCGGAAAGCCTGGCTGTCATAGCTTGTTACGGCGAAATATTTCAGTCGCCTTGATGATCTTTTGCGCAACTTTGCGACCGCCAGGCCGGACGTGATTTGCCGGGCGTCGCCGACGCGGCCCTGAAGAGTTCTCGAAACCCTCTTTTCGCCAGGCGAAACCAATCGTTTCGCCGGCATGCCGTCTGTCCTTGGAATCCTTACGCGCGCCGAATCAGGCATTTCGCTGGATTGTCCGTTTTCAAAGGCTTGGTTCTGTTTTCGTTTCGCGTTTTCACGGGGCCGCCTGTTTTCGGTCGCTTAGCTCCGCTTTTTCGGTTTCGCTGCGCAACCGTAAGCCGCCCCGCGCCAATTTTCCTAAGAGCAGAAATAGTCGTCGACAATTCCGGATTTGTCAAGAATTCGTTCGCCGCGGCGGGACGGGGGGAAAGATCGCGCCAGAGGGCCTGCCGTAATCTCCCGACGCAAATTGGTTTCGGGCCGGGTCCGAGCCGGCGTCGGTGGCGGGCCGGCGCAACCTTGCTTAAGGGTGCTGAAGGAGAGTCGCCGGAGGGCCGTCATGCCGCAGGTTCGAGCCAACGGGATCGAGATTGAATATGAAAGCTTCGGGCGGGAGCGCGATCCCCTCATTCTGCTCATCATGGGTTTCGCCGCTCAGCTCATCTTGTGGCCGGAGGCGCTTTGCCAGGGACTCGCCGCCAAGGGCTTTCGGGTGGTCAGGTTCGACAACCGCGACGTCGGCAAGTCGACCCATCTCGCCTCCCTGCCGGCGCCGGACCCGCGCGCCCTGCTGGCGGAGGCGATGGCGGGCAAGCGGCCGGACGTTCCCTATACGCTCGACGACATGGCGGACGACGCCGTCGGGCTCATGGAAGCGCTCGGCGTCGAGCGAGCCCATGTTGTCGGGGGCTCGATGGGCGGCATGATCGCCCAACTTGTTGCGATCAATCATGCCGACCGGGCCAAGAGCCTCGTTTCGATCATGTCCACCACGGGACGGCGGGACTTGCCGCCGGGCGACCGCGAAACGATGTCGGTGCTGTTCAGCCCGCCGAAGAGCATGAGCCGCAGCGATCTCATTGACGCGAGCGTTCTTGTCCAGCGGGCCTTGTCCAGTCCGGGGTTTCCGGTGAGCGACGCGGAGATGCGTGCGATTGCCGAGCGCCGCATCGATCGCGCGCCCTTCGACGGCGCGGGCCTCGCGCGCCAGTCGGCGGCTCTGATCGCCGCCGAGCCTCGCAACGCGCTCTTGAGAAAGGTGCGCTGTCCGGCGCTGGTCATGCACGGCGCCGACGATCCGGTGATCCCCGCGGCGGGCGCCCGCGACACCGCCGAAAGCATCCCCGGCGCGGAGCTCGTCATCGTTCCCGGCATGGGGCACGACTTCGGAGAGCCGCTGGTCCCGATCTATCTCAAGCACATCGGCGATTTTGTCGCGAACGTGGAGGGCCGCCCTCTCTGGCGTTCCGGCCTCTCGCCCTCTGCCCGGCCCTGAGCGGTCGCTGCGGCTCAGGGTGCCCAGCGTGGCCGGTCACGCGCGTTTGCCATCTGCGCCGGGATGGGCGCCGGCCCGCTTCGGCAACACCGCGATCAGCGCGACGATTAGCCCGGCGAGGATCGCGGAAGCGAGATAGCGGCTGATCGCGAAGCCGCCATCGTTATGCGGCTTGTCGAGCAGGTCGCCCAGCGTCGCCCCGAGCGGCCGAGTGAGGATGAAGGCGGCCCAGAACAGCGTCACGCGCGAGGTGTCCGTAAAGGCGTAAAGCGCGAGAATCACCACGAGCGCCCCTGCGAAAAGGATTGCGCCGTCGCCATAGCCGAGGCCGTTTGTGTCGGCGACCCAGTCGCCGAGCGCGGTGCCAAGCGTCTGGGAAAAAAGGATCGTCACCCAGTAAAACATTTCGGCCTTTGGCGTGACGATCGAGTTGACCGAGACCGTACTCTCCGACCATCGCCAGACCGCAAGCGAGACGATCAGGCATGCAAACACCAGCGTCGAGCCGCCGAGATACCCGATCCCCAGCGAACGGTCGACAAAGTCGGCGATCGTCGTCCCGACAGTCGTCGTCGCGACGATGGTCAGCCAGTAGTGATAGGCGTTGAAGCGCTTTGAGCGGATCTGGACCGCGACCGCAGCCAGAAAGATCGCCAGAAAGATCAGCGTCCCGACCGCGTAGCCGAGATTCATGGACATGGTCACCGCGTCGCCGCCGGTCTCGCCGAGCGTCGTGGCGAGTATCTTGATGATCCAGAACCCGAAAACGACTTCGGGAACCTTGCTGAACTGCGACGCGCCGCTGTTGGCCCACGACGCCGCGTGCAATGGCTCATCGCGCGGAAACCGCACTGACTGGCTTGCGTCGGTCATTACCGCTCCTTGAGGGTCAGGAATGAAGTGGTTGTTGGAGGCGGGAATGCCGCCGGCCGACATTGAGGGAGAGCAGACCGGCGACAACTGGGCGAATCCGGGGCGCTTCTGAGGCTCAGCGCGCTCGGAAGGGCCCGCTGGAAGTCTCGCGGTTCGCCGGTCGTTCAGCTCGTTCGACGCCTCACCCCCACGTGGTTCCGCGCTTGCCGACCGACCAGCTGTTCACCGCGCCCCGGCCGTCGGGGGTCGGCGCAATGTAGACGATAAGCTGGTTGCCCTCGCAGCATCCGAAGGTCAACACCTGGCACGGCCATTCGAATCCGCCGGCGACGCCGCAGCTTTTCGCTTCGGCCGAGGTCGGCGTCGTGCCGGTGAGCAGGATCGCAATGTCGGCCGGCATGCCGACCTGGAGCCGCATCGCGGCCTGGAAGGCGTTGAACGGGGGCGGCCCCCCGTTCCACAGAGGCGGATTGCCGCCGACGCAGCATCCGGCGAGCAGAATCGCAGCAAGGAACAGGCTGATCAGGGCGCGCATCGGCGATCTCGAGTGTCGGGCAGGCGGATCGACATCTCATGACGCGCGGGTTACCCCGTACCGGCGTCTCGCCACGACAATCCATCGCGCAAATGGGTTAGCCGCCGGTTAAGCCGCTTCACCTTCCCACCGGCGTCCGCGCTGCGCTAAACCTGCCGCCCATGACCGCCGAACCGAAACCGCCGAAGCTCACCCTCGCCAGGGCGCGGGAAGAGCATGCGCGTCTTCAGGCCGAGATCGCCGGGCACGACCGGCGCTACCACGGCGAGGATGCGCCGATCATTTCCGACGCCGAATATGACGGGCTGCGCCGGCGATATAGCGAGCTTGAGGAGCGGTTCCCTAAACTCGCCGATGCGGACTCCGCCAATCGCAGGGTCGGCGCGGCGCCGTCAGAGAAATTCGCCAAGGTCCGCCATCGCGCGCCGATGCTGTCGCTCGGCAACATTTTCGCCGACGAGGAGGTGGAGGAGTTTTGCGCCCGGGTGCGCCGGTTTCTGGGCATGAGCGAGGGCGCGCCGCTCGAGGTCGTTGCGGAAGCCAAGATCGACGGGCTCTCCTGCAGCCTGCGTTACGAGGATGGCGAGTTCGTTCAGGCCGCGACGCGCGGCGACGGCTACGAGGGCGAGGACGTGACCGCGAATGTGCGCGTGGTGGAGGCGATCCCCAAGCGGCTCAAAGGCGCGCCGAAAGTCTTCGAGGCGCGCGGCGAAGTCTACATGCTTCACGCCGACTTCGAGGCGCTCAACGCGCGCCAGGCGGCCGCCGGCAAGCCGATTTACGCCAATCCGCGCAATTTCGCCGCGGGCTCGCTGCGCCAGCTCGATCCGCGCATCACCGCCGAGCGGCCGCTGCAATTCTTTGCTTATGCCTGGGGCGAAGTCAGCGAGCCCTTCGCCTCGACGCAGCTCGGCGCGATCGAGGCCATGAGCCGGTTCGGCCTGCCGACCAATCGCAAGTTAACGGAGCTTTGCCGCTCGGCCGCCGAGATGTTGGCGCAATACCGATCTATCGAACAGCAGCGCGCGACGCTCGGCTACGACATCGACGGCGTCGTCTACAAGGTCAATGATCTTTCGCTGCAGCAGCGCCTCGGCTTCGTGTCGCGCTCGCCGCGCTGGGCGGTCGCGCACAAGTTCCCGGCCGAGCAGGCGACGACGGTCGTGGAGGCGATCGAGATCAATGTCGGGCGCACCGGCGCGCTTACGCCCATCGCCAAGCTCAGGCCCGTGACGGTCGGCGGCGTCGTCGTCTCCAACGCCACTTTGCACAACGAGGACGAGATCGCGCGCAAGGATGTGCGGGTCGGCGACACCGTGCTGGTGCAGCGGGCGGGCGACGTCATCCCGCAGGTCCTCTCGGTCGCGCTCGACAAGCGGCCGGTGGATTCGGCGCCCTATGTTTTCCCCGAAACCTGTCCCGTCTGCGGCTCGGCGGCCTTGCGCGAGATCGACGAGAAGACCGGCGAAAAGGACGTGGTGCGCCGATGCACCGGCACGCTCATCTGTCCCGCGCAGGCGGTCGAGGGTTTGAAGCACTTCGTATCGCGCAACGCCTTCGACATCGAGGGGCTTGGGGAGAAACTGATCGAGCTGTTCTTTGCCGAGGGCCTGATCCGCACGCCAGCCGACATTTTCACCCTGAAGGCGCGCGACGGGCAGGGCCATCCGCCTTTGCGGGAATGGGAGGGCTTCGGCGAGACGTCGGCTCGCAACCTGTTCAACGCCATCGACGCGCGCCGCACGATCGCTCTCAACCGCTTCCTCTATGCGCTCGGCATCCGCCATGTCGGCGAGACCAACGCCCGGCGCCTGGCGCGCCATTTTGGCGACTGGAACGCGTTGCGCCTGGCGGCGCGGGCCGAAAACGCCGCCGAGGAACTGTCTGGTGTTGGGGGCATCGGGCCAGTCGTCGCCGAGGCGATCGCCGATTTCTTCGCCGAGCCGCGCAACGAGGCGGCGCTCGACGCGCTCTTGCAGGAGGTGACCATCGAGCCGATGGAGGCGGTCGCCGCCGGCCATCCGCTCGCCGGCCAGACGATCGTGTTCACCGGCTCGCTGGAAAAGATGACCCGCGACGAAGCCAAGGCGCTCGCCGAGCGGCTAGGGGCCAAGGTCTCGGGCTCGATATCGGCCAAGACGAACCTTGTGGTCGCCGGGCCGGGCGCGGGCTCGAAACTCGCCAAGGCGCGGGAGCTCGGCGTCGAGACGATCGACGAAGAGGAGTGGATCCGGCGCTCCGGGCGTGGATAAAGATGGACGGACGGGGGTCGGCCATTTTACCCATGACCAACTGGCGGCAAAGCGGCATTGTCATTCGCGAAGCTCGCCCTCGCGATCTTGACGTCATCGCGCGGCTCGAGAACGAGGCGTTCGAAACCGACCGGGTGTCGCGCCGCTCATTGCGGGAATTCCTGCGCGCCCCCCATCGGCCGGTGATCGCGGCGACCATCGACGGGGAACTCGCTGGCTACGCGCTGGTCTCGCTGCGCAAACGGGCGAGGGCGCTGCGCATCTATTCGCTCGCGGTCGGCGCCCGATTTGCCCGACGCGGCGTCGGCCGGGCGCTGCTTCAGGCCTGCGAGGCCTACGCGCGCCGGCGCGGCCGGGCGGCTCTTGCCCTCGAAGTGCGCTACGACAACAGGGCGGCGATCGCGCTCTACGAGAGCTGCGGCTTCCGCCAGGTCGGCGAGCACGCGGATTACTATGCGGACGGGGCGACCGCGCTGCGCTACGAGAAGCGCCTGCTCGCCGTCCGCGATCGCGAAACAGGGAACAATCCCCCGTCCACGCCCGTGGGACCGTTGCGTCGCGCATCGCGTCCACGCTAGGGGATTCGGAGAAGCGCGGAGCTGAGTCGCGCCGGTGATCGTCGAACCCCCTTCGCGTCGAACTTCAGGACTTCCCGCCGTCATCATGGCAAAGCTGTCGCGATCTTCCGCACGGGCCGGGCGGCTCGCGCCATGACCGGCTGGGTCATCCTGGTCGATCAGGCGCGCGACTTTCCCAACGCCGAGACGCCGCACAAGGTCATCACCACCGGCGACTATCTGGCCCGCCCGAAACTGTTCGCCGCTCTCGGGCGGCCGAAGATCGTCAATCTGTCGCGCTCGTACAACTATCAGTCCAAGGGCTATTACGCCTCCCTGCTCGCCGAGGCGCGCGGGCATCGGGTGATCCCGACCGTCGAGACGATGCTCGATTTGCGCGAACTGAAACTCTACGAGCAGTCGCTGCCGGAGCTGCAGGAGGCGCTGACAGCGGCGGCGGCCAAGGCGCAGGCGAGCGAGGATACGACCTTCGACCTTCTGTTCTGCTTCGGCTACGTGCAGGACCCGCGGTTCGAGGCTTTTGGCCGGCTCCTGTTCGACTGGCACCGCTGTCCTGCGATTGAAGTCACCATCACGCCGGGCAAATATTGGAAGATCGAGCGGCTGCGCGCCCGTCCGCTGGCCAAGCTTGGGCCGGACGAGGCGGAGTTCTTCCGCTCGAGCCTTCACCGCCACACCCAGCGCGAATGGCGCAACCCGCGCGGGCGCCCGATCCCCCGTTATTCGCTGGCCGTCCTGCACGATCCGCACGAGGCGCTGCCGCCGTCCTCCGTCGAGACCCTCCGGCATTTCCAGCGGATCGCCGAAAAGCACTCGGTCGAGGTCGAACTCATTACCCGCAAGCAGCTTGCGGAACTCGCCGAATTCGATGGCCTGTTCATCCGCGCGACGACCTCGATCGACAATTTCACCTATCGCTTCGCAAGGCGGGCGCGAACCGAAGGCATGCCCGTCATCGACGATCCGCAGGCGATGATCCGCTGCACGAACAAGGTCTACCTGCACGAGCTTCTGGAGGCGCACGACGTGCCCGTTCCGCCGACGGTGATGCTCGCCGACGACGACGACCTTCTCAAGGCCGAACGCCTGCTCGGATGGCCAATGGTGATCAAGATCCCCGACGGCTCGTTTTCGCGCGGCGTGCATAAGGTCGAGACCGTCGAGGAGTTGAAGACGCTGTCCGACAGGCTGTTCGAGGACACCGACCTCCTCCTGGCGCAGAAATTCATGCCGACCAAGTTCGACTGGCGGGTCGGGGTGCTCGACGGCGAGCCGCTGTTCGTCTGCCAGTACCAGATGGCGCGCGGCCACTGGCAGATCATCAAGCACGGGCCGAACGGGGCGCGGGAGGGCGGCTCGAAGACGCTCTCCATCGCCGACGCGCCGCCGAGGGTCATCGACATCGGCCTCAAGGCCGCGCGCGCGGTCGGCCCCGGCCTCTATGGGGTCGACATCAAGGAGACCGACGGCTCGATCGTCGTCATCGAGGTCAACGACAACCCGAACCTCGAACACGGGGTCGAGGACCTCGTCGGCAAGGACGAGATCTGGGCGCGAATCCTCAACTGGTTCATCAAGCGGATCGACGCTTGAGACGCCGGGACGGCGCGGACCGGCGGAAAAAATCGTCAAGTTCGTAATTCTACCCAGAGCGGCGGACCGGCGTCTCAGTTAGAAACGGCCCATGGAGGAAAGCTCATGAATCCGAACAAGGCGCTCTGGGAAAAGGGCGACTTCACTCGCATTGCTGCCAGCATGAGGGAAAGCGGGGAGGAGCTTGTCGGGAAACTCGGCGTCACGAAGGGCATGAAGGTCCTCGATCTCGGCTGCGGCGATGGAACGACGGCGTTGCCGGAAGCCCGTCTTGGCGCCGACGTGCTCGGAATCGACATCGCCGCAAACCTCGTCGAGGCGGGCAACCGGCGCGCGAAGGAAGCGGGGCTGACGAACTGCCGGTTTCAGGAAGGCGACGCCGCCAGTCTTGGAGATCTCGACGACGCGAGCTTCGATCTCGTGGTGAGCATTTTCGGGGCGATGTTCGCGCCGAAGCCGTTCGACGTCGCCAGGGAAATGGCGCGGGTGACCCGGCCCGGCGGGCGGATCGTGATGGGGAACTGGATTCCCAACGACCCGACGCTGGTGGCGCAAATCCTGAAAATCAGCTCCGCCTATTCTCCTCCTCCGCCCGAGGGGTTCGTCAGCCCCATGACCTGGGGCGTCGAAAGTCAGGTGATCGAGCGGTTTGGCGCCGCCGGCGTCCCAGCCGACCGGATCGCGTTCGTCAGGGAGGCCTATACGTTTCGCTTTCCCTCGCCGGCGTCGGAACTGGTCGACGCCTTCAGAAAATACTATGGGCCAACGATGAACGCCTTCGAGGCGGCCGAGAAGAACGGCCGCGCCGGCGATCTGAAGCGGGAATTGGACAATCTCTTCAACAGCCACAACCAGAGCCGGGACGCGGACGCGACACTAATTCCGGCGACTTACTTGCGGGTGACCGTCTCGCGCTGAGCGAAGACTGCAGATTCAAGCCGAAGCGGCGATTGTGGTTTCGGCCAAAGGCTGGTAACGCTCGGCGCCGCCGGATGCGGCGAATGCGGGGCAAGAATCGGGCGGGTCAAAACATCGCGGGGAGCCAGGATGCCGGATAGCGTAGCGCGCCGACGATTTCTGCTTTTCCTTGTCAAGTGCTCCCACTACGACGACGAGGGCTACGTCATCCAGTGGTGGAAGTCCGCCCTGCCCTCCAATTCGCTCGCCTGCCTGTTCGGCATCGCGCAGAAATGCATGGAAGATCAAGTCCTTGGCGAGGACGTGGACATCGAGATCTTCCCCATCGACGAAACCAACACGCGCATCCGGCTAGACCGCATCGCCCGCCAGATTCAGGGCAATGGCGGCTTTGGCATGGTCGGTTTCGTCGGCGTCCAGTCGAACCAGTTCCCGCGAGCGATGGATTGCGCGCGCACCTTGAGAGCGGCGGGCGTTCAGGTCTGCATCGGCGGATTCCATGTTTCCGGCTGCCTCTCGATGCTGCCGGAGACGCCTGATTCGCTCAAAGCAGCGCTCGACCTTGGCGTTTCGCTCTACGCTGGCGAAGCGGAGGGGCGGTTCGACGAAGTGCTGCGCGACGCCGCGGCGGGCGCGCTCAAGCCGATCTACAATTACCTCCATGACCTGCCGGGGCTCGAGGGCGCGACCGGACCCTACATGCCCCCCGAGCGCGTGGGCCGTACGCTCGGCATGATCTCGAGCTTCGACGCCGGGCGCGGCTGTCCGTTCCTGTGCTCGTTCTGCACCATCATCAACGTGCAGGGCCGCAAGTCGCGCTATCGCACCGCCGACGACATCGAGCAGCTGGTGCGGATCAATGTCGCCAACGGCGTCCGCTACTTCTTTATCACCGACGACAATCTCGCCCGCAACCGCAACTGGGAATCGATCTTCGACCGGCTGATCGAGTTGCGCCAGCAGGGCATCCACTCGCGCTTCATCATTCAGGTCGACACCGCCTGCCACAAGATTCCCCGTTTCATCGAGAAGGCGGTGGCGGCCGGCGTCAAGCGGGTGTTCATCGGGCTTGAGAACATCGACCCCGACAATCTGGCCTCGGCGAAGAAGAAGCAGAACCACATCTCCGACTATCGCGAGCTTCTGCTCGAATGGCGCAAGCATCGCGTCATCACCTATTGCGGCTATATCATCGGCTTCCCCAACGACACGCAGGAATCGCTGGTCAAGCGCATCCAGATCATCCAGCGCGAGCTGCCGCTAGACATCCTCGAATTCTCGATCCTGACGCCGCTGCCCGGCAGCGAGGATCACGCCAAGGCGGTGGCGAAGGGCGTCGATATCGACCCGGACCTGAACAAGTTCGATCTCGAGCACGTCACGACCGACCATCCCCGCATGACGCGGGAGGAATGGCAGGAGGCCTATCGCCTCGCGTGGCGGACCTATTTCACCGAGGACCACATCAAGACGGTGATCCGCCGGGCGGTCGCGGGCGGACCGCGACCGGACACCGTCGCCTATCTGCTCACCTGGTTCTGGGCGAGCTTCCACTTCTACAACATCTATCCGCTCGAGAGCGGCATCATCCGACGGCGCTACCGCCGCGACCGCCGGCCTGGGCTGCCGCTCGAGAATCCGCTTCTCTTCTATACGCGTCACTGGGGCGGGCAGGTCGTCACCTATGCCCGGATCGTGGGAATGTTCGCCAAAATCCACTTCTGGACGCGCCGGCTCGAACGCGATCCGAACGCCAAGAATTACACCGACGAAGCGCTGCGGACAGCCGATGACTTCGACCATCAGGAAATGTACCAGCTCTCCGAGGCTGCCCGGCAAGCGGGCGCGAAGGCGAAGCGCATCGAGGAGCATAAGCACGCCCGCGCTCATGTCGCCGAGCCGACGGCGGAGGCGGTGAAGTAGGGCCGGCTCTCCGGGTCGGCGGCGCCCCCCAGATTCAACTTGTGCGCGAATTCGCCCCGAGCCCGGCGCTCTGGCGAGCGCGCTCATTGTCTCGGCGCGGACGGGGCGCCATGATCGTCCAGAATCGAGGTTGGGCGCGCAGCCCGCGCCAGGCGACGGAGGGACGGCAGGGATGATAGGGCGCCCAATTCCTCTAGGCGGGTTTTGCTTTGCGGCGATGCTGCTTGCGCAACCCGCAGCCGCGAAGGACACGCGCTTCTGGAACCTGACGTCGTCGACCGTGAAATCGCTCGAGCTCGCGCCCGCGGGCACGTCCGAGTTCGGCCCCAACCAGACCAAGAACGATCCCGACGGCACGGTCGATCATGACGAGCGGGTAAAGGTCCTGGGCGTCGCGGCTGGCGTCTACGACGCGCGGCTCAAGCTCGCCGACGGGCGCTCGTGCATGGCGAAGGGCGTGAAGATCGAAGCGGGCAAGGTGTTCGCGATCGAGGAGAAGGATCTCGTGGGCTGCGCCCGCTAGCCGCGCGCCGTACGCCATCGCCCGGATAGCCGGCGGCCGCAACAAAGTTTCGCCGCCGCCCAGAAATTGTTCTCGCAAATCCGAGCGGAAGCGGGCAATCGTCCGGCCCGGGACTTATTCTTGAGGCGCGCTTAAGTGCGGTTTTCGTTTGTCAATGTGGCGCTGCAGGCGCTCGCGCACAACGCCGGCTGGCCGGAGCAGTGGCGCGACCCCGAGCCCAAGGCGGCTTATGACGTCGTCATCATTGGCGCGGGCGGGCATGGGCTTGCAACCGCCTATTACCTCGCCAGGGAGCACGGCCTCCGCAATATCGCGGTGCTGGAGAAGGGCTGGCTCGGCGGCGGCAACACCGGACGCAACACCACGATCATCCGCTCCAATTACCTCTGGGAGGAATCGGCCGCGCTCTACGATCACGCGCTGAAGCTGTGGGAGGGCCTGTCGCAGGAGCTCAACTACAATGTCATGTATTCGCCGCGCGGCGTGATGATGCTGGCGCACAATACGCATGACGTGCAGGTCGGAAAGCGGCACGTGCACGCCAACCGCCTGGCCGGCGTCGACAACGAATGGCTGACGCCGGAGGAGGCCAAGGCCTTCTGCCCGATCCTCAATATCGCCCGCGACATCCGCTATCCGGTGGCGGGCGCCGCGCTGCAGCGGCGAGGCGGAGTGGCGCGGCACGACGCGGTCGCCTGGGGCTACGCGCGCGCGGCTTCGGCGCGCGGCGTCGACATCATCCAGAATTGCGAGGCGACCGCGATCAGGCGCGACGCGTCCGGCGCCGTCTCAGGCGTCGAGACGACGCGAGGGCCGATCGCGGCGAAGCAAGATCGGCGTCGTCGCGGCCGGCCACACGTCGGTGGTGATGGCCATGGCGGGCGTCCGGATGCCGCTCGAGAGCTATCCCCTGCAGGCGCTGGTCAGCGAGCCGGTCAAACCAATGATGCCGTGCGTCGTCATGTCGAACACCATCCACGCCTATATGTCGCAATCGGACAAGGGGGAGCTGGTCATCGGGGCCGGCACCGACGCCTATACGTCGTATTCGCAGATGGGCGGGCTGCATGTCGCCAATCACACGCTCGAGGCGATCTGCGAGCTTTTCCCCACCGTGCGCCGCATGCGCATGCTGCGCAACTGGGGCGGAATCGTCGATGTCACGCCCGACCGTTCGCCGATCATCGGCTTGACCCCGGTTCCGGGCCTCTATGTCAATTGCGGCTGGGGCACCGGCGGCTTCAAGGCGACGCCGGGCTCTGGCCATGTGTTCGCGCACACGATCGCGCGAGGAGAGCCGCATCCGATCGCCGCGCCGTTCACCCTTGACCGCTTCCGCTCGGGCCGGCTGATCGATGAAGCCGCCGCGGCGGCGGTCGCGCATTGAGCGCGCCTATGGTCGAAGCCGTCAATCTCGCCGCGAAGCTTGCGCTGTTCTCCGAGCGATGGTCGCCGAAAGTCGTCGCGGCTTTCAACGGCCATGACGTGATGGTGGTCAAGGTCCAGGGCCGCTTCGTCTGGCATTCTCATCCCGACACGGATGATCTCTTTCTCGTGTTGCGCGGCCGCCTGAGAATCGAGATGCGCGATGGCGACGTGACGCTTGGACCGGGCGAACTCTATGTCGTGCCGCGCGGCGTCGAGCACTGTCCGGTCGCGGACGAGGAAACGGAACTTCTGCTGATCGAGCCCGCAGGCACGCCAAACACCGGCGATTCCGCAACCGCGGCGACCAAGGTGAAGATCTGAGCCGATGCTTTTGATCGATTGCCCCTATTGCGGCATGGCGCGCCCGGAGATCGAGTTCGCCTACGGGGGCGAAGCGCATATCGCGCGGGCCCCCGATCCGGGCGCCCTCACCGACGAGGCATGGGCGGACTTCCTCTATTTCCGCTCGAACCCGAAGGGCGTCATCGCCGAGCGCTGGCGCCATGCCCACGGCTGCGGGCGCTTCTTCAATTGCCTGCGCGATACGGTGAGCGACAGGATTCTCGCGACCTACAAGGCGGGCGAGCCGCGGCCGGACCTCGCGGCCGGGCGAACCGGACCCAGCGCCATGAGCCAGCCGTTTCGTTTGCACGGGCTTGGGCTCGTCGATCGCTCGCGTCCGCTCGCCTTTACGTTCGACGGCCTCCTCTATCAGGGCTATGCCGGCGACACGCTCGCCTCGGCCCTCATCGCCAATGGCGTTCATCTCGTCGGGCGCTCGTTCAAATATCACCGGCCGCGCGGAATCCTCACCGCCGGCGCCGAGGAGCCGAACGCGCTTGTGACCCTTGAGCGCGGGCCCGGCCGCGTGACCCCGAACCTGCGGGCGACCCAGATCGAGCTTTACGACGGGCTTGCCGCTTCCAGCCAGAACCGCTGGCCGTCGCTCAAGTCCGATTTCGGCGCCGTCAACGACCTCATCTCGCCTTTGTTCGGCGCCGGCTTCTACTACAAGACCTTCATGCGCCCGCGCTGGGCGTGGAAGCGCGTCTACGAACCTCTCATCCGCCGCGCCGCGGGCCTCGGCCAACCGCCGCGCGAAAAGGATCCCGACCGTTACCAGCGAACCTTCGACCATTGCGACGTTCTGATTGTCGGCGCCGGGCCCGCGGGCCTCGCGGCGGCGCTGGCGGCGAGCGAAAGCGGCGCGCGGATCGTCCTGTGCGACGAAAACCCCGCGCCGGGCGGCTCGCTTCTCGCCGAGACCGAGGCCGAGATTGACGGCGCGAGCGCCCGGATCTGGCTCGAGGGCGCGCTCGCCGCGCTGAGGTCGGCGCCCAACGTGCGGCTGATGTCGCGCGCCCAGACGTTCGGCTATTACGCGCAGAACTTCGTCGCGCTGAGCGAGCGCGTTCGCCGAACCCGACCTGATCGCCGACCCGGATCTGCCGCGCGAGCGCCTATGGCAGATGCGGGCGCGCGAAGTGGTGCTGGCGACGGGCGCGATCGAGCGTCCGCTCGTCTTCCCCGACAACGACCGGCCGGCCGTCATGCTCGCCGATTCCGCGCGGCGCTATGCTCTCCAATATGGCGCCGCGGCCGGCGAGCGCGTCGTCGTCGCGACGTCGCATGACAGCGCCTACCGCGCCGCGGTCGACCTTAAGAAGGCAGGCGTCCAGGTCGAGCTGATCGCCGATCTGCGCCCCGAAGCCAACGGACCGCTGCCGGACGCCGCGCGCGCCGCGGGCATTGAGGTCGTGGCGGACGCGAAGCTTCTCGGGGCCGACGGGCGCCTTCGGGTCAGGGCGGTGCGGTTGGACGTGTCCGGCGCGAGGCGAACCGTGGCCTGCGACGCGCTCCTGATGTCGGGCGGGTGGACGCCTTCGGTTCATCTTTTCTCGCAATCGCGCGGCAAGCTCGTGTTCGACGAGGCGATGCAGGTTTTCAAGCCGGGAGCGTCGGCGCAGCGCGAGCGCTCGGCCGGCGCCTGCAACGCGACCTTCGATCTGGCAGGCGCGCTCGCCGAAGGAGACGCGGCGGGGCGCGCAGCGGCGGGCGCCGCGGGCTTCGCCGCGCGAAGCGCGCGCGCCTATACCGTCGGCGGCGTTGTCGCCGCGCGGGAGGGAGCCGGACCGCCGCCCCGCGCCGACCGCCGCGCGAAGGCCTTCGTCGATTTCCAGAACGACGTTTGCGCCAAGGATGTCGCGCTCGCGGTGCAGGAGGGCATGCGCTCGATCGAGCACATCAAGCGCTACACCACGACCGGCATGGCGACCGACCAGGGCAAGCTCTCCAACATGAACGCGCTTGGCCTCGCCGCCGACACGCTCGGAAAGCCGATCCCCGAAGTGGGCTTAACCACCTTCCGCCCGCCCTATACGCCGGTGACTTTCGGCGCTTTTGCGGGCCCGGCGCGCGGAGACATGTTCGACCCCGTCCGCCGCACGCCGATCCATGAGTGGGCCGCCGAGAACGGCGCCGCCTTCGAGGATGTCGGCCAGTGGAAGCGCGCCTGGTATTTCCCTCAAGCTCGCGAAACGATGCGCGAGGCGGTCGCGCGCGAGTGCCGCACGACCCGCGGCGCCGTCGGCCTGTTCGACGGCTCCACGCTCGGCAAGATCGAGGTCGCCGGCCCCGACGCCGCGGCGTTCCTCGAGCGCATGTACGTGAACGCTTTCCAGAAGCTCGAGGTCGGGCGCTGCCGCTATGGCCTCATGCTGAGCGAGGCCGGCTTCCTCATGGACGACGGGGTGATCGCCCGTCTCGCGCCCGACCGGTTCCATGTGACGACGACCACCGGCGGCGCGCCGCGCGTGCTCGCGCAGATGGAGGACTATCTGCAGACCGAGTTCACCGATCTGAGGGTCTGGCTCACTTCAGTGACCGAGCAATGGGCGACGATCTCGGCGCAGGGACCGAAAGCGCGGGAGACGATCGCGCCCCTTCTTGACGGCGTGGATCTCTCGAACGGCGCTATGCCGCACATGAGCGTGCGCGAGGGGCGCGCGTGCGGCGTCCCGGCGCGGCTCATGCGGGTGAGCTTCACCGGCGAACTCGGCTACGAGATCAACGTCCCCTCGCACTATGGTCGCGGCGTCTGGGAGGCGGCGTGGCGCGAGGTCCAGAAGCAGGGCGGGTGCGTCTATGGCACGGAGGCCATGCATGTGATGCGCGCCGAGAAGGGCTATGTGATCGTCGGCCAGGAGACCGACGGCACGGTGACGCTCGCCGATCTCGGCCTCGACTGGGCGATCGGCAAGGCGAAGAAGGACTTCGTCGGCAAACGCTCGCTCGCGCGCCCCGACATGCTGGCCCCGAACCGCAAGCAACTCGTCGGGCTTCTGACCGACGATCCGAGAAGTCATGCTCGAAGAGGGCGCGCAGGTGACCGAAAGCGCGAACCCGCCGACCGGCTCCTCCGCGCTCGGCCACGTCACGTCGTCCTACATGAGCGAGGCTGTGGGCCGGCCGATCGCGCTCGCGCTTGTCGCCGCCGGCAGATCGCGCATCGGCGCCGGGCTCTACGTCCCCATGCCCGGCCGCGCGGTCCGGGTGACGGTCGTGGGCCCAGTCTTCCACGACAAGCCGGGAGCGCGCCTCAATGGCTGACGCCGCGGTTCACGCCCGCTCGCCGCTCGAAGGTCTTGCGCTTCCCGTTGGCCCGCGATTCCGTCTGGCGGAAGCCCCGCCGGCGGCGCGTTTCATCCTGCGGGGCGGCGAGGCGGTGCGGGTCGCCTGCGGGATGGTCTTCGGCGCCGAGCCGCCTTCGCGGCCTGGCCCGGCGGGCGAGGGCGAGCGCGCGGCGCTATGGCTTGGGCCGGACGAATGGCTCCTGATCGCGGGCGCCGCCGACGCCGGAACGATCGCCGAGTTGCTGGAGTCGGTGCTCGAGGGAACCGCGCACAGCCTGGTCGACGTCTCGCATCGCCAGATCGGCCTCGTCGCGAGCGGGCCGGCCGCCGCGCGGGTCGTCAACGCCGGCTGTCCGCTCGACCTTGGCCTCGCGGCGTTTCCGGTCGGTTTTGCGACGCGCACCCTGTTCGACAAGGCGGAGATCGTGCTGTGGCGGCGCGCCGAGGCGACGTTCCATGTCGAGGTTTGGCGATCGTTCGCGCCCTATCTCGCCGCGTCGCTCGCCGAGGCCGCGCGCGGCGCGCCGCAGTGGTGACGGGGGTTGGCTGGAACGAGCGTCCGGGCGAAGGCGGACGCTGTTCCAATACGCGGAAGCTCATCCATGCGCTCGCGGGCGTCATTTGAGGAATCCATCCCGGCTCCGCCGACCGCTCTTTCAGCGACCCGGCGCCGCGCGATCGCGCTGACGGCCGCGGGACTGAGCGCGGCGCTCATCGGCGGCTGCCGAAGCGGCGACGATCGGAGCGCCATCGACATATCGGGCGATTCGCGGCCACTCGAGTTCGCCATGACGCGGGCGTCCGACGGAAAGCGGGTGACGGAAGCCGATTATCGCGGCCGCATCGCTATGCTCTATTTCGGCTACACCTTCTGCCCGGACGTCTGTCCCACGACGCTCGCCAACGTCGCCGAGATTCTCAAGAGGCTGGGCCCGGACGCCGAGCGCGTGCGCCTGCTGTTCGTGACGGTCGACCCCGATCGCGATTCGCTTGCCGTACTGGCCGACTATGTGAAGAATTTCGCGCCTCAGATCGACGGATTGCGCGGCGATCCCGATCAGATCGCCGCGCTCGCGCGCCGCTATCGGATCGCCTATTCCGTCACGCCCGCGACCGCGACGCACGCTTACGAGGTGACGCACGGCTCGGCGATCTATGTCTTCGACACCACTGGCGCCGCGCGCCTGCTCATTCCCTCGCTCGGCTCCGCGGCGGGCGACATCGCTGGCGTCACGGCCGATCTCCGCCGTCTGGTCGAGGACGTCAATTCGCCCGGCCTGCTCGCGTGGCTCATGCAGTTCATCTGAGCGCACGCTCAATCGCCGGTCGCGCCGCGCACGGGAAACCTCGCCGCGAGCGAACCGCCGTCCTCGAAGCGCAAGGTCACAGAAACCGAGCGTCCGCGCGCCACGGCCGCGGTGGGCGACATGCACATCAGATGGTATCCGCCGGGCGCGAATTTGACTTCGCCGTGCGCGGGCACGGGGACGCTGTCGATCATCTCCATCCGTTCCTGACCGTTGTCGTTGACGCTGCGGTGCAGCATGAGGGCGCCGCATCCGGGCGAAGCGGCGCCGACCAGCGTTCGCGTCCGCCCGGTCGGGTTCGACAGGACGAAATATCCGGCCGCCGGGCGGGAGGGCGTGATGAGTTGCAGCCACGGCTGGCTCATTGTAAGCCCCGGCTCCTCCGCCAGCGCCGCTGGAAATGACAACGCGAGCGCCAGAGCGCAAAGCAGGAGTCTACAGGCCAGTCCAGCGGCGTGAGAGCGCGGCGAGGGCGGCGGCGTCCTTGTCGGTCTCCGCAATCGTTTCATCGCTGAGCCTCATCGCGTTCATGACCACGAGCACTCCGGCCACGCTCATCATCGCGGGGGGAATCCAGATTATAAGGCCCCCGAACTGCTGATCGTCGAGCGCGCTGATCGAGGGGAAAAGACGGCCGCAGAGATCGTAATAGGGATAAAGGTCGCGCGACGAGAAGACGATGATCGCGCCGAGCAGGATCTGCGGGAACATGACGGCGAGCGAGAGGGCCGCCCGGGCGCCAAACGACACGCGCGCCGGCGGCGAGGGTCGCGGATCGAGAACCAGGCACCAGAACAGGATTCCGTCCAGAACCATGGTCCAGTTCATCACCGCGTAAAGCCTGGCGTCGATCATCGCCCGAAAATGAACCGCAGGGATCAGCCAGAAATAGAACAGCCCGACGAACAGGAACGCGGCGAGCAAAGGCTGCTGCAACACGTGGATCGCCGCGCCGGCGAAACGGCTCTCGACCAGGCCGCGCGCCCAGCGCGGCATGCCGCGCTTGACCGTGACGCCGACCCAGCTCAGCGCGATCAGGAAGGGGCTTAAGTGATGCATCGCGACGTGCTGGATGCGGTTCAGAAAAAACATGTGCTGTGACCAATATTCGAACCGCGTCTGCAGCACGGCATAGGCGCCGAGCACCCCGATTACGAAAAGCGCGCGCCGCCAGACCGGGGGCCGCTCCTTCGGCGGCGCGAGCGCGACGCCGCGAAAGAACCAGAGCAGCGTGAGCGCCGTCGCCAGATAGATTGGGGGCGAGAAATCCCAAGGGCCCCAGACCGGCATCAGCGACGGGTGGCTGCCCGAGATCCAGAACAGGAACACCCCGAAGGCGACGACCGCCCAATCGGCGGCGAGCCCGGTCCCTTCCGCTACCCACCGCGACGCCAGGGGCTCCTCTAGCCACGTCCGTTGCATGACCCGAAGGGCTAGGCGAAGCTTCGCCGCCTGTCAAAGCGCGGCCGCGCAGGGCGGCGACTCGGCGCGTCACAATTGCCGCTATCAGCCGCTGTCAGACCTTGACCGCCGCAGGGACCACAGAGCCCGTCGCGCCGTCGCGGAACTGCCGGACAATGATCGCGCCCACCTCGGCCGCCGGAATGCCGTCGGCCGGATTGCGGCCGAGCGCCTGCAGGGTCTCCGCGACCCAGCCCGGCGAGACGGCGTTGACCCGAATGGAGATTGACGGCTCCGCAGCGACCGCGCGGACAAAAGCGTCGACTGCGGAATTGACGGTGGTGATGATCGCGCTTCCTGGAGCGGGATATTGCGAAGCCAAACCGGTCGTGAGCGTGATCGCGCCGCCTGCCTGGACAGCCTTCAGGCCGTAGCGGACGACGTTGACCTGACCGAACAATTTGTTGGCCAGGGAGAACGACCAGTCGTCGTCCGTCAACTCGGCCCAGGGCTTGAAACGCGCGGCGCCGCCGGTGCAAATGATTCCATCGACCGTTCCTAACCGGCCGAACAGCGCCGCGATCGATTTCGGATCGGAGATGTCGACGCGTTCGCCCGAATTGCGCGACGCGCGGATGCACTGGCTTTCGCCGAGCGCCCTGACGACCTCTCCCCCGATGAGCCCGGCGGCTCCAATGACGAGTATCCTGCTCACGCCGTCCCCTTTTTGCCGTCTCTCCCGGAGCCTCGCGGAATGGAGTCGCGTTTGCAAGTCAAAGCGAGCTTGTTTTCGCCCGCGTCGCCTCAAATCCAGCGCCGGACCCGCCGGCAATAGTCCGCATAGTCATGGCCGAAGGTTGCGCTGAGGCGCGCCTCCTCGAACGGGATGACCGCCCAGTTCATCGACGCCCAGGGAAGAACCGACAGGACCAGCGGCCACGCTCTTCCGAGCGCGAGCGCAAGGCCGATCGTGACGACGGTCAACGACAGATACATCGGATTGCGCGACCATGCGTGCGCGCCGCTGACCACGAGGCGCGACGGTTGTCCGGTCGGATGAAGCGTCGTGCGCCGGAGCACAAACCGTCCGGCCGCAGCCGCGGCGAGCGCGCAGCCTGCGACCGTGAGCGCCAAGCCCGCCCATCGCACGGCGCCGATCGCCATCCACGCCGGGCGCCACGGCGCGAGCCAATCGAGTCCGATCCCGACCAGAAACACGACCGCGAATTGAACCGGCGGCGGGACGATCGCCAGGATGGGAGCGTTACGCGACGCCATTCCGACCTTTCCTTCACGCAGTCAGCACAACGTGGCGGCGCACGGATCGTTCAGCGCGGTCCCGAGCGGGCCGAGCGTATCAGGTGCGCTGAGCCTTGTCGCGCGTGTTCACGGCCTGGATCGCTTCGCGCGCGGCTTTCCACTCCGCGTCGCCCCATCGGCGCAATTCATAGAAATTGCCTCCGGTCGCCAGCGCCTCGGCGCCGTCCATCGCGATCGTCTCGCCGCTCAGCCAGTCGCAGCCGTCGGACATCAGGAACGCCGCCAGGTTCTGCAATTCCTCGAGGCGTCCCACCCGCCCCATTGGATTGCGCGCGGCCGACGCGCCGGGTTCGACACCCGGCATGAGCCGCTTGCTCATGCCTTCGGTCGGGATTTCGCCCGGCGCGATGGCGTTGAGGCGAATGCCATGGCGGCCCCATTCCTGCGCGAGCGACATGGTCATGGCCTGGATCGCCGCCTTGCTCATCGCCGAGGGGACGACGAACGGACCGCCGTTGCGCACCCACGTCACCGCGATCGAGACGACGGCGCCCTTCTGCTTGGCGGCGATCCAGCGCTTGCCTACCGCCTGCGTCACATAGAAGGTGCCGTGCATGACGATATTGGCGATGGCGTCGAATCCCCGCGGCGACAGGTCCTCCGTGCGGGAGATGAAATTGCCGGCGGCGTTGTTGACGAGGCCGGTGAGCGGGCCTTCGCGGAAGATCTCCTCGATCATCGCTTCGACTGCGGCCGCGTCGCGGATGTCGACGCCATAGCTTGAGACGCGCCCGCCATGCGCTTTCATGAGTTCCGCCGCCGTCGCGTCGCATACGCTCTTGCGCCGGCCGCAGATGGCGATCTCGGCCCCGAGACCGAGGAATTTCTCGGCCATCGCCTTGCCGAGCCCGGTGCCGCCGCCGGTGACAAGAATTTTTTTGCCTGCAAACAGGTTGCTCGCGAACATTGGCGTTCCCTTCCTGACTGGCGCCCGGCCCCCGCGGCTATTTCAGCGGCGGGAAGGCCAGAACCTCGCCCGTGTAGGTCTCGACCACCTCGCTGATCGGCTCGCCGTCTGCTCTCGACAGGACCGCGCGATGCTCGAGGACGTGATCGGGAATCGGAAGCGCGCCGTCTTCCCCCGGAGCGGCGGCCGCGCCCATCTCCCAGGCCTCCGGCAGCGGGCGCCAGAGCAGGTCCGCGGAAACAGTATGGCGGTGGAAATGGAGCGCGGCGACCGCCTTGCCGAACGGGGTGTCGGTCGTGTCCAACAGATGGTTCATCTCCGGTGTGAGCCGCGAGGGAACGTACCAGTTGTCCGCGTCCGAGAGCACGTGGTCGCCGCATTTGAGGCGAACCCGCCGATAGCCGAGCTTTTCGTCCGGCTTGACGGCGAGCGCGGCGCGCACTTCGGCGCTTGCCGGCTTGACGACATCGCGCACGCGCTCGGCGACGATGCGGGGCGGATCGGCGAGCTTGTGATCGGCGCACCAGCGCTCGAGCGTGAGCGTCGCGCTGTCATGGGAAAGCAGGTCGGCGTTGAGGCTCTCGATCAGCGCGAGCGCCTCGAGCCGACTGACAAAGCTTGCCGGCCACGGGTTGGGTTCGTCGGCGAGCGCGGACGTCGCGCTCATGAACACAAGCGCCCCGCCCAGCCCTCGCAGCGCCGTCATGCCTCTTCGGCCGCGGCCGTGAGCTCGAACCATGATTCCTCCGCCGTCGTCAGAGCGCGCTCGAGGTCCGCGCGTTTGGCCGCGAGATCCGCGACTTTGAGCGCGTCTGCGCCGTCCGCGCTCAAGCTCGCCAGCGCTTCGTCCACCCGGCGCAAAAGATCGTGGAAGCGGGTCATCTTGTCCTCGAGCGCGGCGAGTTCGCGCCTGAGCTGAGGCTCACGCTTCGGCCCGGGCGGGGGCTGCGCGGATTCGCGCCTGGGTTTTTGCCGCGGCCCCTCCGCCTGCCCGAGCACGAATCGGGCGTAGTCGGCGAGGTCGCCCTCGAACGGCTTGACCGTTCCGTTGGCGGTGAGCCACAGCCGGTCGACGCAGGCTTCGAGCAGGCGCCGGTCGTGCGACACCAGAATGCAGGCGCCCTCGTAGTCGTTGATCGCCTCGATCAGTTCGCCGCGGCTGTCGATGTCGAGATGGTTCGTCGGCTCGTCGAGGATGAGGAGCTGCGGTCCGTCGAATGCGGCAAGGCCCATCATGAGGCGCGCCTTTTCGCCGCCGGACAGAGCCTCGACCCTGGTGTCGGCGCGCGCGCCGGAAAAGCCGATCATCGCCGCACGGCCGCGGATCTTCGATTCCGGCTCCCCTCGCATCCGCTCCGCCACGTGGTCGTAGACGCTGCCGCCAGGCTCGAGTTCGTCGATCTGATGCTGGGCGAAATAGCCGGCCTGAAGCCGATTGGCGCGCGTCATTTTGCCCGACATCGGCTCGATGCGGCCGGCGATCAGCTTGGCGAAGGTCGTCTTGCCGTTGCCGTTCTGGCCGAGAAGCCCGATGCGGTCGTCGTCGGCCAGCGAAAGGTCGACGCGCGACAGCACCGCCCGCCCGTCGTAGCCGGCGCTGACCTTCTCCATGGTGACGATCGGCGGGCTCAGCCGCTTGGCGACCGGCGGCCATTTGAACGGCTGCACGCTCTCGTCGACGACCGCCGCGATCGGCGCCATTTTCGCCAGCATCTTGAGCCGCGACTGGGCCTGGACCGCTTTCGACGCCTTGGCGCGGAAGCGGTCGACGAAGGCCTGCAAATGGGCGCGCCGCTGCTCCTGCTTCTTGGCCGCCTTCCCCGCCAGGATCTGCTGTTCGCGCCGCTGGCGCTCGAAGTCCGAATAGCCGCCGGTCCATAAGGTCAGCTTGCCGCGGTCGAGGTGAAGGATCTGACGGGCGACGTCGTCGAGCAGATCGCGGTCATGGCTGATGACCAGAATCGTCGCCGGGCAGGTCTTGAGATATTCGGTCAGCCACAGCACGCCTTCGAGGTCGAGATAGTTTGTCGGCTCGTCGAGCATGAGGAGGTCGGGCTCGGAGAACAGCACCGCGGCCAGCGCGACCCGCATCCGCCAGCCGCCGGAAAACTCCTCGAGCGGCCGGTTTTGCGCCGACTCGTCGAAGCCGAGACCCTTGAGGATCCGGGCCGCCCGCGCCGGCGCGGTATGCGCCTCGATATCGACCAGCCGGGTCTGGATTTCGGCGATGCGCTCCGGATCGCCCGCTGTCTCAGCTTCGGACATCAGCGCATCGCGCTCCTTGTCGGCCGAGAGCACGAAGGCGATCAGGCTTTCCGCGCCGGCCGGCGCTTCCTGTTCGACGCCGCCGATGCGCGCGCCTTTGGGCGTGACGACCTCGCCGCTCTCGGGCGCAAGCTCGCTGCGGATCAGGCGGAAGAGCGTGGTCTTGCCCGCGCCGTTGCGCCCGACGAGCCCGACATGCGCGCCCGAGGGCAGCGCCGCGCTGGCGCTGTCGATGAGGAGACGCTCGCCGAGCCGGTAGCTGAGGGCGCTGATGTGCAGCATGGGCGCGCTTTTCGCGCGGCCCGCGCGCGCTGGCAAGATCGACCGGCCAACCGCTGGCCGCGGCGCCTCGGGCGAGCCTCGCTGAGAGGTTCAGACTGGCCGGGGCTTGGTGTATGCTATCCGTCGAGCGTCAGGCGCAGGCGCGGACTCCATTCGATGTCGGGGGCGCCGTATCGGCGATGGTCACATTCTAAATCGGGTTCTTGCCTCGGTTGGTCTCTCAATTGTTCTGAGCATGGGCGCGCCGCCGGCCTCCTGCGCCGATGACGGAGCCTCGTCCCCCACGACCGCGTCGGACATGAAGGCCGCCGCCAGGGAGCCTGAGCCGGCCACCACCAAGGACCCCCAGATCGCGCTCGATGATCTCGAGCTTCTCCTGGCGCCGATGACGATGGAGGAGACAGAAACCGAGGCCAAGGGCTGGTTTGCGCTCTTGCGGGCCAAGGAGCGCGAAATCACCGCAGCCGAACTCGATGTTCGGCGCAAGAACCGCGAAATCGCGCAATTGGAGAAGCAGAAGGCGGCTGCGGCCGATCTCGCCAAGGCTACCGAAGAGGTTAAAGCCGCCACATCCGACAAGGACAGGGAGGCCGCCGCCCGGCGCCTTGCGGAAGCGCAGAAAAATCTCGCCCAGACGGTCACGACCGCGAGCAAGGAGACCGTGAAGGAGGAGAAGAAGGCCGAAGCGGCCACCGCGGCGATGGCCAAGCAGGCCGATGCGGCCCCTCCGCCGAAGGCGATCACGGATTCCGGCGCCCCCGCGGCGGGCGCCGAGGCCGCGCCGTCGGCAAACGACAAGGACATCCTGCAGAAGGCCGCCGAATCCGCGGCGAAGAAATCCGGGGGCGCCGGCGACAGCGCAAAGGTCGAGAAAGTGGTCGCGGCGACCGAGAAGGAAGCCGCGGCGACGGACCAGATCAAGACGCTGGCGCAATCAACGCCCGCCGCGGCCGGATCGGCGGCGGCAGCAGCAACCGGAGGGGCCGCCGTCGCGGCGGCCGATACGTCGAAAAAGGCCGAAAAGCTTGCCCAGAAGGCGGATGAAGCGACCGCCGCCAAGACGGACGTCAAGGTGCAGCTGGTCGATTACAGCACCCAGTTGATGGGCGAGCGCACCGCGCTTGTCGACCGCCTGAAGCTCGTGCTCGACAAATTCGAAGCCAAGGGCGGCGACGGCAAGCCGTACCGCCTCTACATCGCCTCGATCGGCGGCATCAAGATCGACGTCACCGACCGGACCGCGACTCTGGCGAGAATTTCAGGCTGGCTTTCTTCCGACGAAGGCGGCCTCAGGGTCGCCCGGGACGTCGGGACGTTTCTCGCCTACATCATTGGGTCGGTCGTCGTCGCCCGGATCGTGCGGATGATCCTGCGGCGGGTCATGAGCGGCGACCATGTGACCTCGCAACTCCTGCGCGACTTCATTATCTCGTCCTCGGGGCGGGTCATTGTCGCGATCGGCTTCCTGCTTGCGTTGTCGGCGCTCGAGGTGAACCTGGCGCCCCTGCTCGCCGTGATTGGCGCGGCGGGCTTCGTCGTCGCCTTCGCGTTGCAGGGCACGCTCAGCAATTTCGCCAGCGGGCTGCTCATCATGGTGTTCAAGCCATTCGACGTCGGCGATGAAGTCGAGGTCGGGGGCGGCATCAAGGGCAAGGTCACCCACGTGACCATTTTCAGCACCTACATCCGCACGGATGACGGGCCGGTGAAAATCGTGCCCAACGACAACATCTGGAAGAACGTGATCGTCAATCTGACGACCGGTGTCGTGAAGGCTCCGCCTTCCGGCGAGGCGAAACCCGCCCCGGAGAACGCCGAATCCGCGTGATGAGGCGGGAGGATCGCGCGCTCATCGCCTGGGCGCGCGATCCTTCGCCTGGCTCAGGCCTTCCGAGGAGCGTCGAGCAGCGCGGATTCGCGGAACAGGAGGCCCGCCGCGCCGGCGCCGATCAGCGGCGCGACGATGAACAGCCAGAGCTGGCCGACCGCGGCCGGCTTCGAGGCGATGCCGATCAGCGCCGGGCCGATCGAGCGGGCCGGATTGACCGAGGTGCCGGTGATGTTGATGCCGACAAGGTGGATGACGACCAGCGTCAGCCCGATGGCGAGGCCGGCGAAGCCGGTCGGCGCGAACGGGTGGGTGACGCCGAGAATGCAGACCAGGAACAGGAAGGTCGCCACCACCTCGAACACGAAGGCCGAAACCACGTTGTATTCGCCGAGGTAGCCCGGGCCCCAGCCGTTCTGGCCGAGCCCGCCGTTCCAGCCCTGAGCCTTGCCGGACAGGATGAGGTAAAGCACCGCCGCGCCGACGATCGCGCCCAGAACCTGGGCGATCCAGTAGCCGACCATGTCGGCCGCGCTCATTCGACCGGCGACGAAGACGCCGAAGCTCACCGCCGGATTGACGTGGCAGCCGGAGATTGGCCCGATGCCGTAGGCCATGGCCACGATGGCGAAGCCGAAGGCGCTCGCAATCCCCAGGAGATCGACGGCGCCCGGCCCCGAACCCATGCTGCCGACGACCGCCGCGCCGCAGCCGAAGAACACGAGCGCGAATGTGCCGATAAATTCGGCGGCCTGTTTATTCATTCTTTCCCCTCCGGCCCGCGTTCAAATCGCGGGGGCGCCCTTATAGCGGCGGCGCGCCGGGGAGGAAAGGCGTGCTGCCGCCGGAATGGAGGCGGCGCGGAGGGGAGACCTTCGTCCACCCTCGGGCCGTTGCTTTCGCGCGGCCCCCCGTTATATATGCGGCGCCTTTTTGACGACCCCTTGATGAACGGCGCGGTCGTCGCGTCGCGGAGTTGCCGTCCCCCGTGCTGATCACCGCCGCCTACGCGCAAGCCGCCGGTCCCTTTGGGGCCAGCAGCGACACGCTGGTTCAACTCGTGCCGATCGTGGCCATGATCGCGATCGTCTATTTCGTGCTGTGGCGCCCGCAGCAGCGGCGGGCGAAAGAGCAGCGCGAGATGGTGCAGGCGGCGCGGCGCGGCGATGTCGTCGTCACCACCGGGGGTCTCATCGGCAAGGTCACCAAGTCGGTCGACGACAACGAGGTCGAGTTCGAGATCGCGCCCAGCGTGCGCGTGCGTTTGGCCCGCTCCGGCATCGCCGAGGTGCGCGCCAAGGGCGAGCCGGTCAAGGATTCGACGCCGCCCGCCAAGTCCTCTTCCAAGAAGGACGCCTCCAATCCCTGAGGGGCCGACCCGGCTTCCGGGCGCGAGTTAAGTCTCCTCCGAGATAGAAAGCCTGATGCTCCGTTTCGCGAACTGGAAATTGGCCTCCGTCCTGGCGCTCGTCGCGGCCGCGGTGCTGATTATCGTGCCAAGCTTCATGCCGGCTCAGACGGTCGAGGCCCTTGCCGCGCGGTTCCCGAGCTTCATTCCGCTGCGCCAGATCGTGCTTGGCCTCGACCTGCAGGGCGGCGCCTATCTGTTGATGGAGGTCGACACCCCCTCGGTGATCAAGAGCCAGGTCGAGGCGCTGCGCGACGACGTGCGGCAGAAACTGCGCGAGGGCAAGATCGCCATTTCGGGGGGCATCTCGGTCGAGCCGCGCGGGGTTGTCGTCCGCATCGCCGACGCGGCCGAGCGCGCCAAGGCGTACGAGGTCCTGGGTTCGCTGAGCCAGCCGATCGGCGGTCCGCTCGCGGGAGGAAACGGGCGCACGCTCGACGTGACGCAGACCCCCGACGGGGTCCGGCTGACGCTGACCGACGCGGCCATCGCCGACAAGGTGCGCCACGCGGTCGGGCAATCGATCGAAGTCCTGAACCGCCGCATCAACGCGATGGGCACCAAGGAGACCCTGATCCAGCAGCAGGGCCCGAACCGCGTGCTGATCGAGGCGCCCGGCAGCCAGGATACGACGGCGCTCAAAAACATGATCGGCCAGACCGCCAAGCTCGAGTTCCGCCTGGTCGCTCAACCGGGAGAGCCGCCGAACGAGGTGGAGACGCTGCCGATGCAGAAGGGCGGCGGCTCGATTGAGGTCGAGAAGCGCGTCATGGTCGACGGCGAGGACCTGGTCGACGCCCAGCAGAGCTTCGACCAGCAGACGGGCGAGCCGGATGTCACGTTCCGCTTCAACCTGCGCGGGGGCCAGAAGTTCGGCCGGGTGACGTCGGAAAACGTCGGCCGTCCGTTCGCCATCGTGCTCGACGGCAAGGTCATTTCGGCGCCGGTCATCCGCTCGCCGATCACCGGGGGCACCGGACAGATCACCGGCAATTTCAGTCTTGAGGAGGCTTCGAGCCTGGCGATCCTGCTACGCGCCGGCGCGCTGCCGGCCAAGCTCACCGTGATCGAGGAGCGCACCGTCGGACCGGGGCTCGGCCAGGACTCGATCGACGCGGGCAAGCGCGCCGCGTATGTCGGCGCCGCGCTGGTCGTCGTCTACATGATCGCGACCTACGGCATTTTCGGCGTGTTCGCCGATCTCGCGCTCGCGGTGCACATTCTGCTCATCTTCGCCTCGATGGTGCTGCTCGGCGCGACGCTGACCCTGCCCGGCATCGCCGGCATCGTGTTCACCATCGGCATGGCGGTCGATTCGAACGTGCTGATCTACGAGCGCATCCGCGAGGAGGCGCATCTCGGCCGTTCGGTCATATCCGCTCTCGACGCCGGCTTCCGCCGCGCCTTCGCGACCATCGTCGATTCCAACGTCACGATGTTCGTGGCGGCGGTCATTCTCTATCTGTTCGGCTCGGGCGCGGTGCGCGGCTTCGCCGTCTCGCTGGGCCTAGGGATTCTGACCTCGGTGATCACCGCGGTCACCATGACCCGCATGATGATCGCGCTCTGGTATCACCGGTCGCGGCCGAAGACCCTGCCGATATGAGCGGGGCCAGGCGCACAACGGGACTTGCGGCATGAAACTGCTTCGGCTCGCGCCCGAGAACACCAAGTTCGGCTTCATGCGGTTCCGCCGCGTGAGCTATCCCCTGTCGGCGTTCCTGTCGATCGTCTCGGTCCTCATGTTCCTGTTCGTGGGCATGAATTTCGGCATCGACTTCGCGGGCGGCACCCAGGTCGACATGCGCGCCAAAAGCGGCCCGGCCGATATCGCCGGGGTTCGGGCCAAGGCCGAGGGCCTCGGCCTGGGACCCGTCGAAGTCCAGCGGATCGGCGGGGAATCGGATGTCATCCTCAAGTTGAACGTGCAGCCGGGCGGCGACGCCGGCCAGCAGACCGCGATCGCCAAGCTCAAGGACGCCGTTCGGCGCCGATTATGAGTTCCGCAGCGTCAATTCGGTGGGCCCGACCGTTTCCGCCGAGCTCGTCCAGCGCGGCACCCTCGGCGTGGTCGTCGCCATCATCGCGGTCCTGACCTATTTGTGGTTCCGCTTCGAGTGGCAGTTCGCGGTCGGGGCGATCATCGGCACGATGCACGATCTTCTGCTGACGGTCGGCTTCTTCTGCGTCACCCAGCTCGAGTTCAACCAGACCTCGATCGCCGCGATCCTCACCATCGTCGGCTACTCGCTCAACGAGACGGTGGTGGTGCTCGACCGGATCCGCGAGGTGATGCGTAAATACAAGCGCCTGTCGACCGCCGAAATCATCGACATGTCGATCAACGCCGTGCTGCCGCGCACCATCATGACGGCGACGACCGTGTTTCTCGCGCTGCTGGCGCTGTTCTTCCTCGGCGGCCACGTCATCCGCTCGTTCTCGGCGGCGATGATCTGGGGCATCTTCGTCGCGACCTATTCCTCGATCTTCATCTGCTCGCCGATGCTCATTTACATGGGCGTGCGCGCCGACACCTTCGACAGGATGCGAGAGAAGGACATCGCCGGCGCGGATGTGAAAGGCGTGAAGGCGAAGGAGAAGGCGTGAGCGAGGCGCGGCCAGCGCCCGCGTTCGCGCCCGGCAGCCATCCGATCGCGGCGCATGGGGCTCGCGCCTTCGCTTTCGCCGGCATGCGGCACGAAGGCTCGATCCTGGCGACCCCAAGGGGCGTCCGGGCTTTGGCCGCGACCAGCGTCGAGGCTCTCGATCCGATCACGCTCGCGCCCGTCCTGGCGGAATGCGCCGAGAGCCCGGGCTCGATCGAGTTTCTTGTGGTTGGGACGGGCGAGCGGATGGCGCCGATTCCGCAAGCGTCGCGAACCGCGCTCGCTCGCGCGGGCCTTCGCTTCGAAGCGATGGCGACGGGTCCCGCGCTCCGTGTCTACAATGTGATGCAGGCGGAAGGCCGCCGCGTCGCGGCCGCGCTCATCGCCGCGCCGTGACCCAACGTGCCCCGCCGGGCCTGGGCCCGCTCGCGGAGGCCTATCGGCATTGCGCCGCGCTCGCCCGGGCGCAGGCCCGCGACCAGTGGCTGGGCTCGCTCTATGCGGAGACCAGCGCCCGCGACGGCCTTGCGGCGCTCGCGGCGTTCGACGCCGAAATCCGTCATGCGCTGAAGCGCGCGCGCGATCCCAATCCGGCGGCGATGCGGCTCGCCTGGTGGCGGGAGGCGATCGCCGGCGAGCGGCCGGACGAAGCGGCCGGCAATCCGGTCGCGCTCGCGCTCGGCGCGGCGATCGAGGCTTACGCGCTGCCGCGGGCGTGGCTCGACGCGATGCTGGACGCCCGGCTCCAGGAGATCGCGCCGCAGGACGATTTCAACCTCGCCGCCTTCCATGCCTTCGCCGACGAGAGCGAGGGCGCGCGGCTGAGGCTCGCGGCGCGGATCGCGGCGGGCGGACAGGACCTCGACCGGGCGGAGGCGCACGCGCCCGCCGGAATGGCGCTGGCGCTGACGAGGCGCCTCATCGAGCTGCCGTTCAAGGCCGGATCGGCGCCGACCCTGATCCCGACCGACGTCGCGGCCCGCCATGGAGCGAGCGCCGCCGATTTCGACGTCCGCCGTCCAAGCTCCGGCGTCATTGCGGCCTGCGCGGAACTCAGGGCCCTGGCGCGCGAGCACCTCGCCGAGGCCGAGCGCCGGCTGAGAGATTTCGGGCCCGGCGATCCTGCCGGCGTTCGTTCCGCTTGCGCCGCTGCGGCTCGATCTCGACCGGCTCGACCACAACGGCCGTCGCCCCTTCGACGCCGTCTGCGAAGCCTCGCCGCTCCGCCGCCAATGGGCGATCTGGCGCTGGGCGCGGGCGCGGTGAGGGCCGCGCCTCTCATTTGTCGAGGATAAGGTTGAAACCGCCTTTTTCCGCCGTGTTCGCGGAAAAGACCGCGGCCTACACTGCCGCCCTCATGCGCAGAACCTCGAATCTCGGCGGCGTGGCCGCGATGCTCGCCGGAACCGCCTCTTTCGTCGTCGGCGACAGCTTCATGAAGTTGACCACCGCCGACCTTCCGCCTTTCGAGGTGCTCTTCCTGCGCGGCGTCGCGGCCGCTGTGGCCTGCGGCCTTCTGCTCATTCCGCTCGGGGACTGGCGCGCCATTTCCTCCGCGCTCGATCCTCGCGCGCTCCTGCGGGCCGGGTGCGAGACGCTGAGCGTGCTCTGCTACATCATCGCGCTGTCCCGGATGCTGATCGCCGATGCGGTCGCCATTCTCCAGACCGCGCCGCTGATCCTGATCCTGGCCGTCGCTTTCCTCATGCGCGAGAGGGTCGGCGCCGCGCGGGTCGCGCTGGCTCTGATCGGCTTCGCCGGCGCCTTTCTGGTCGCCCAGCCGGGGCCCGCCGGGATTTCGCCCGCGGCCCTGTTCGCCTTCGCGTCCGCGGTTCTGATTGCGGCGCGCGATCTTGCCGGGCGGGCGGCGCCGGCGCGCATTCCGGTCATGGTCATGACCTTCGGGACCAATGTGATGGTGATGCTGGCGTCGGGTCTCATGTCGGTCGGCTTCGAGAGCTGGCGGGCGCCGGCCGGATGGCATCTGGCCTTTCTCACCCTTGCCGGCTTGTTCGTCACTTTCGGCCACGCCGGCGTCCTTCTCGCCTACCGGCTCGGCCGGACCGCGGCGGTCGCGCCCTTCTTCTACAGCTTCGCGGTCTGGGCGGTGCTGTCGGGGCTCATCGTCTTCGGCGCGCTGCCGAATGGGCTGGCGCTCGCCGGGATTGCACTCATCGTCCTGAGCGGCGTCGCCATCGTCGTCGTCGACAACCGCAGCGGCCGCGGCGAGGAGATCGAGCTGACCGAGGCGCTGTGACCGGCGCCTAAACTACAGGTACCGCTCCCCCGCTTCCGCCGCGAAGCGGCCTGGCTCCCCCTCCCAGACGATCCGGCCATGTTCGAGCACGTAGACGCGGTCGGCGTGCGGAAGCGCGAATGTGACGTTCTGCTCGGCGAGCAGCACCGTCATGTCGGTCGATTGCCTGAGCCGCTCGAGCGCCTTCGAAATCTGCTCCATGATGACAGGCGCGAGGCCGAGCGTCGGCTCGTCGAGGATCAAAAGGTCGGGCTTCATCATAAGCGAGCGGGCGATGGTCAGCATCTGCTGCTCGCCGCCGGAGAGGGTCGCCGCCGTCTGACCCTGTCGCTGGCGCAGGATCGGGAACAGGTCGAACAGCCATTCCAAACGCTCGCTCCTGTCCTTCTCCGAGAGCCTGTGCCCGCCCATGTCGAGATTCTCGCTGACCGTCATGGCGCCGAACAGCTCGCGGCCCTCCGGCGACTGCACGATTCCCTCGCGCGCGATTCTGGCGGCGGTCCTGCCGCGCAAGGGCCGTCCCTGCCGGCGGACGTCGCCTGAATAGGGGAGGAGGCCCGAGACCGCGTTGAACAGCGTCGTCTTGCCGGCGCCGTTCAGCCCGACGACGGCGACGAATTCCCCCTGATGCACATGCAGCGAGACATTCTCGAGCGCCTGCGCCTTGTCATAGACGACGCTCAGATTCTCGATCTCGAGAAATGGAGTCTGAATGTCGCGAAACGCGAACTCGGGCCGCGCCGCCGTTTCCAGCGCGCCGCCCAGATAGACCCTGCGCACGGTTTCGTTCGCCATGACTTGCTCAACCGAGCCCTCGGCGATCTTCTCCCCGACATGCATGGCGTAGACGCGATCGACCAGCGCGGCCATGCTTTTCACATTGTGGTCGACGATGAGGACGGCGCGCCCGTCGTCGCGCATTTCGGTGATCAGCCTGGCGAAGGATGCCGTCTCGCGCGCGGTCAGGCCAGCGAACGGCTCGTCGATCAGCACGATTTGGGGATCGCGCGCGATCGCCTTGGCGATCTCGATCCTGCGCAGGTCGGCGAAGGGCAGCGTCGCGGGGCGTCGCCCCAGCACGCCGGTCAGTCCGACCCGCTCGGCGATCGCGCGCGCCCGCGCGTCCGTCGCGGCGGCGGGAAGCACATGGAGCAGCCGATCGGGCAAGAGCCCGAGCAGGATGTTCTCGAGGACCGTCTGCCGATGCAGCGGACGCGAATGCTGGAACACCATGCCGACGCCGAGCCGCGCGATCCGGTGTGGCGGCCAGCCCGAAACCTCCTGCTGATCGACGCGAACCGATCCGCCGTCTGGCCGTTCGACGCCGAGGATCGACTTCATCACCGTCGACTTGCCCGATCCGTTCGGCCCGATGAGTCCGAGAATTTCGCCCGCGTGGACGGAGAAGCTCACATCCTTGACGGCGGTCAGGCCGCCGAACCGCTTCTGCAGGCCTCTGACCTCGAGCCTGGGCTCGCTCATGTCGCCTCCCGCGCGCCCTTGACCATGCCGAGGAGGCCGGCCGGGAAGAAGAGAACGACAATGAGCGCAACGGCCGAGACGATGAAGGTCGCGAGGTCGCCGAGCGGCCGTAACGTCTCGCCGAGCGCCACCAGAAACACCGCGCCGAGCACGGCGCCGAGAATGGTCCGCCGTCCGCCGAGCACCGCGCCGATGATCACCTGCACCCCGACGGTGATGTCGACAAAGGTTCCGACCGACGCCGTGCCGAGGTAGAAGGCCATAAGCGCGCCGGCGAGTCCGGAAAAGAACGCGCTGACCAGGAACGCCGCAAGCTTGTGCTTGACGACGTTGAACCCGAGCGCGCCGGCCTGCACCGGATCCTGCCCGCTCGCCTGCAGGATCAGGCCGACCGGCGAGCGGGTGAGCCCGTAGAGGATCGCCGCGCTCACGCTCATGAAGCCGAGCGCGATCCAGTAATTGACCTTGTCGCTGATCGAAATGACGTCCGGAATCGTAAGGCCGATCTCGCCGCCGGTCAGGCCCGCCGCGACGACGATGAAGTTCTGCAGGATGAGGACGGCGACCAGGGTCGTAAGGCCGAAATAGGGTCCGCGGACCCTCAATGCGGGCAAGGCGAGCACGAGCCCGCCGATCATCGCCGCCAGCACCCCCGCCGCGACGCAGACCGCGATCGGCGGCTGATAAAGGCTGTCGAGGATGCCGGCGGTGTAGGCGCCGAGGCCGATCAGGAAGGTCGGGCCGAAGTTCACCTCGTTGGCGAAACCGAACAGGAGGTCCCAGGCCATCGAGAATACGCCGAAGTAATAGGCGATCGTGAGCAGCCCCAGCACGTAGCCCGAGACGGCAAGCGGCAGCGTCGCCGCGATCAGGGCCACGGCCAGGCCGATCAGAACCGGCGGGGACAGAAGCGCGCGGCGCAGCATGGCTTATCGCCTGCCCATGAGCCCGCGCGGGCGCACGTACATCACCGCGACCAGGAGCAGGAGGGCGGGGATCGCGCGATAGGCCGGCGAAATGAGATAGGCGGTGAGCGTCTCGAGATAGCCGACGACGTAAGCCGCGATCAGCGAGCCCGAGACGCTGCCGAGCCCGCCGAGCACGACGATCGAGAACGCGCTCGCGGTCAGCGGCCCGGCGCTATAGGAGGAAACGCCCAGGAACATGCCGAGCAGCACGCCGGCGACGCCCGCCAGCGTCGCCGTAGATCGCCCATACGCCGACATAAACGGTCGAGAGCTCGATGCCGAGCAGGGTCACGCCGCGCGGATTTATCGATGCGGCGAGCACCGCCTTCCCGGCCCTCGTCCGGTTGACGAACAGCCACAGGCCTCCGATCGTCGCCCAGCAGACGAACGCGGTGAAAATCTCGTTCGCCGGCGTGCGGACTCCGAGGATCCTCACCACCCCGTCGACGATCGGCAGCACGGTCTTGGCGTTGTTGGTGAAGAGATAGGCGATCGCCTCCTGGATCATGATGCCCCAGAGCAGCGTCGCGGTGAGGATGAAGATCTCTTTCTCCTCCTCGCGCACCGCGCGCGACAATTGCAGGCGCCGGACGATGAGGTAGTAGGTCGCGAGCGCGAGCAGGAGCGCAACCACGACGCCGAACGCCGCGGCGAGATAGGCGCCCGCCCCCAGATCCCCGGAGGCCGCCCAGGCGGCGACCGCGGCCGCAACCATGATCGCCCCATGGGAGAGGTTGAGCACCCCGGTCACCCCGAAAATCAGGGTGAAGCCGGTCGCGCCCAGGGCGTAGAGCGAAGAGATCGCGAAGCCGTCGATCAGGATCTGCCAGAACAGCATCGAGCGGCCCGCCGCCTTGAGCCGCTAATCCTGGACGGCGGCGGGTTCGCCCGCGGTCACTTGCCCGCGACGATCTTGATGAAGGACGGGAATTCGAGCTTGCCGTTGGCGAGCTCGGCGGGCCACATGTTGATCTGCTTGCCGTTCTGCCATTGCAGCATGAGCCCGGTGATGAAGCCCTTGCCGGTCTTCAGCCCATGCACATGGGGATTGCCCTTCGGCAGGAACTCGACATGCCCGATCGTGCCGACGTAGTCGGTCTTCTCCATCGCGTCGACGAGCTTGTCGCTGTCGAGGCTTCCGGCGCGCTTGACCGCGTCGGCGATCATGTAGACGTCGTCGTAAGCGGTGTAGCCGCAATAGGACGGCATGTTGCCGAACTTCTTGGAGAACGCGTCGACGAACGGCAGCGTCTTGGGAGTGACCGCGACGCCGGGACCTGACACGCCCTGGTAGATCACGCCCTCGGTCGCGCCGTTGGTGTCCTTCCAGAAGGTGGAGTTGGTCGCCTGCGATGAGATGCCGAACATCGGGATCGGCACCTGCTGGCTCTTCCACTGCACGGTCGGCTGGGTGCCGACATGCGAGATGCCGGTGATGATCACGTCCGGCTTCTCGCCCTCGATCTTGTTGAAGATCGGGGTGAAATCGGTCGTGTCCGGCGAGAAGCGGATGTGGTCGAGAACCTTGAGCCCGATCTTCGGCAGGCAGGCCTCGTAGCCGGCGTCGAGCGGCGTCGTCCAGGCGGCGTCCTCGCTCATGATCACCGCCGTCTTCATCTTGAGGCCGTCGACCAGCATGTCCTTGCCGGCGTCGCAGACGAGCCCCGCGAGCGCGCTCGAGGTCAGGTAGCCGTGGAAGACGTATTTCTCCTGCTCATAGTTCTTGGCGATGTTCTGGGTGATGACGTCGGACGCCGCGCCGGGCGTGATCATGACCGTTTTCAGGCGCCCCGACCACGGTTCGAGGGCCAGCACCACCTCGCTGATGTAGCTCGCGATCACCGCGTTGACGTGATCCTCGCTCACCGCGCGCTGGAAGGCGCGCACCGATTCGGCGGAGGACGAATGGTTGTCGTAGGAGACGATCTCGATCTTGCGCCCGTCGATTCCGCCCTTGGCGTTGATCTCGTCGGCGGCGAGCTGGGCCGCTTGCGGGATCGAGGAGCCCGCGACCGATTGCGCCTCGGCGATCACGCCGATCTTGATCGGCGCCGTGTCCGCCGCCGAGGCCGGCAGCGCGATGGCGAGCGCGAAAGCGGCTGAAGCCGCGCCGAGCGCGGCGCGTAGGGGCGCTGAGCGCGCCGCGGCGGTTGGGTGTGGCGCCATTTTATCCTCCCTGTGCTTTGTGGTCGGCCTCGACCGGGGCCTTAAGGCCTTCAGTCTCGGCGTCGGTGACCCGCCCAGGCGCAACGCTGCCGCGTTCGCCCTCCCGATGCAAGCGGATTTCTCGGCTCCTACGCCAGTTCATCAAGCAGCGCCTTTGCCTCCTTCAGGTCGAGCGTGTCGAAGCCCTCGGTGAACCAGCCGTAGACCGGCGCGAGAAGGTCATGGGCTTGCGTGCGCTTGCCCTGATCGCGCCACAGCCGCGCCAGGCTCATCGCCGCGCGCAGTTCCCAGGACTGCGCCTGCTGCGCGCGCGCAATCTCGAGCGCGCGCTCGAAATGGGCTTGCGCCTTCGCCGTGTCCGGCGTCCGGCGACATGCAGCGCGATTTCGCCGGCCGTGCGATGGACCTCCGCCTCGCACCACCTTTCCTCGGTTGTTTCCACCGCCTTCATTGCTTCGTCGATGCAACGCCATGCGTCGTCGAATTGGCCCAAGTTCGGCGTAGGCTCTCGCCAAATACGACAAAACATGACGGCGTCCACAGATTGTTGCGCCTGTTGACCGGAAGGCTGTGATTCCGGAGATAATCACGTGAACCGCATTCGCAGGTCTCGCCGGTCAGGGCGAAAGCACGCAACCTTGAACATTAGCGTCCGAGCGTCTTCCAGAACAAGGCGCCTTTTTCGTCTGCCAATGCGACGAGCTTCGTCGCCTTGCGCTTTTGCTGCCATCGTATTTCCCCAGTGGAATACGGATCACCTGCGTGAAGATCAGCGCATACATCAACGTGGCGGCGTGGCCGATCTCGCGCGCATCCGCGAGTGCATGCTCGACGTCCGCGTGCGCGGCCTCGGGATAGCCGAGCACCCACAGAGCCAACGACCGATAAGTACAACACTGTCACCCGGACGTCTTGGCCAAATCGCGTCGCCAACGGACGATGCTCGGCCGGCTCGTAAAGGGCGATCGCGCGATCGAGATGCGATCGCGTCCTTCCGCGATGTCGCCCACGACACAGCAGAGAGACGCCCAAGAGACGATGCCCGATCATGAGCGGGACGGTCGCGCCTTGCTTCTGCGCGAGCGCCAGGAACTGTGCCGCCAGCTCGCGCGTCACATCACCGTTGAACGCGACAAAGTTCGCGACCCAGAAGCCGTAGAGAACGGAAAACAGCAGCAAGCGGGTCTTCGAGAGGCTCCCCGAATGCTTCGGTGTGTTCGATAAGCAGGCGCGCCCGCTCCACGGATGCTTTGGTTTCCGGCGCGCGCATATCCTTTGGTCTGCATTGTCGCGTTTACAAGCGCCACCTGTAGCTTGATTTGCTCGCGCCGCAACGCAGGCGTGGCTGGCAAGGCCGCGATCTGGGCGAGCGCGCGCGTGAGCTGCTCCGCGGCCTCCACGAGCGCCGAGCGCGCCAGCGACCGCTGTCCCGCCTTGCCCCAAAGGAGCGCGGCCTTCTCGATCAGACCGGCCTCCGAGCAGTGACGCGCCAGCAGCTCCGGCTGGTTCTCGGCGATCTCGGCGAACTGGCCTTCAAGCGCTTCCGCGATTCGCGCGTGCAGCGCGCGGCGAGGCTCGCGCAGCAGCGTGCCGTAGGCAGCGTCCTGCACCAGGGCGTGCTTGAAGAGATAGGTCGCGTCCGGCGGCGCGCCCTGGCGCGACAGCAGTCCCGACTGAAGAAGACGGTCGAGCGCCGAATTTAGCTCCTGCTCGGGCAGCTCCGCGACGAGGGCCAAGAGCGCATGCGAAAACTCCCGCCCGATCGCCGCGCCGATCTGCGCCACCGCTTTGGCGGCGCCCAATCGGTCGAGCCGCGCCATCAACGAAGCGTGCAGGCTGGCTGGCACGGCGAGCGCAGGCGAAGGAACCGCCGCCGTCGCCTTCGCCGCCGCGTCCTCTCCCTCGGCCTCCAGCACCGCCTTGGTCATTTCCTCGACGAACAACGGGACGCCGTCGGTCGCGCTCGACAATGTCCTGCCGATGTTCTCAGGCAGTCGCCTGTTGCCGGCGACCCGATCGATCAGCGCCATCGCCTCACGCGGCGTCAGCCGATTGATCGTCAGCGTCGTCGACATGCGGACGACCGACCCACGGCGCGGCGAATTCCGGCCGGAAGGTCACGAACAGCAGAGCCCTTAACGCGTCGATCCGGTCCACCAGCCGTCCGAACACTTCCAGGCTCGAAGGATCGGCCCAGTGCGCGTCCTCGAAGATCATCAGGACCGGAGTTTCGCGCGCGATCGCCTCGATCTGCCCGATCAGCGCCTCCATCGTCTTCTGCCTGCGCTGCTGCGGAGAGAATTCCAGCGCGGGATAACGTGCGTCGTTCGGCAGAGACAGCATCTCCGCGATCAGCGCGGCGTCCTCGCGTGGGGTCGCGGACCGTGCAAGCAGCGCGTCGAGTTTGTCGAGCTTCGCCTTTGGTTCGTCGTCACGCGCGAGCCCGGCAGCCCGCGCCATGTGGCCGATGATTGGAAAGAGCGCGCTGTCGGTATGCTGCGGGGAGCAGAAATAGCGCATGCGTACATGCGGCTCGCCCGCGAGCCGCTCAAGGAACGCCGCTGTCAGCCTCGACTTGCCGATGCCCGCCTCGCCGGAGAGCAGCACGACCTGGCCCTCGCCCGCCTTCGCCCTGGCCCAGCGACGAAGCAGGAGTTCGCTTTCTTCCTCGCGGCCGACGAGCGCGGTGAGACCGCCCGCGTGCAGCGCCTCGAACCGGCTCTCCTGCACACTCTCTCTCAGCGCCGCATAGGCGCGCGCCGGCGCAGCGACGCCCTTGAGGGCGCGGGGGCCGAGATCGGCAAGCTCGAACAGGTCGCCCAGCAGTCTTCGCGTGCCTTCGGCGATGACGACGCTGTCGGGCGCGGCGATCCCCTGCAGCCGGGCGGCGAGGTTCGGCGTGTCGCCGACAATGCCGCGCTCCTGCGATTCCCCCGAGCCGAGAAGATCCCCGACGACCGCCACTCCGGTCGCGATGCCCACCCGAACATGCAGGGGCGCGTCCGCGGCTGTCTTGAGCTTCGGGGCGGCGTCGACGATCGAAAGTCCGGCCCGGACCGCGCGCTCGGCGTCGTGCTCGTGCGCCAGCGGATAGCCGAAATACGCGAGCACGCCGTCGCCCATGTATTTGGCGACGAAGCCGCCGTTGCGCTCGATCAGACTCGCGCAGCATTGGTGATAGGCGGCGATGATCTCGCGCATGTCCTCCGGATCGAGCCCGGCGGCGAGCGCCGTCGAGCCGACGAGATCGCAGAACACGACGGTCAGCTGGCGGCGCTCGGCGGCGTCGCGCGGCTTCGGATCGGTCCTTGCAACTGGGGGAGCCGGTTCGTCGCCGCCGCTTGTCAGTCTGGCGATCGCTTTCAGCAGCCGCTTGCGATGCCCCAAAAGGACGCCGAGCTTTTCGAGATCGGCCTCCGTCAGGTCAGGCAGGACCTGATCGTCAACCCCGTTCTCGTGGAACGCAGATTCATATTGGCCAAGCCCCAGACCGCGCAGCCATTCGCCGAGGTCCATGATCGCGTTTCCCGCCCGCGTGACGGCGATTATCGGTCAGGTCGGGCAGGCTGTCCACGGCGCGACAGGGGAAGAAGCAGCGGCTGGGCCGGGCTCGGGTATATATACAAATTACACAATGTATATATGGCCTTCAGCGGACGTTTCGAGTGACAGAAAAAGGCGCCTAAGCCGCTGAAACGATTGAGCCGGCGCCAGAACCGCGCACCGGGTCGACGCGCGGAATTCGGCCGCCCTCAAGCCTCGACGAACGGCGCGCGCTCGCGAGCCCTGTCCATCCAGGCCGCAAGATCGCGCTCGGCGCGGGCCGAGAGCGCCCGCTTGCGGGCGAGCCCGCGCTCGGGGCCGGCGAGGCGTTTTCCCGCCTCATCGAAGCGCGGCTCGGCGATCGGCGGAAAGAGGCCGAAATTGACGTTCATCGGCTGGAACGAGCGCGGGCCGGCGTCGATGCTCTCGATATGGCCGCCGGTGATATGACCCAGGAGCGCCCCGATCGCGGTCGTCGGAGGCGGCGGCGCCTCGAGCTCCTGTCCGAGCCGCTCGGCCGCGGCGAGGCGCCCGGCGATCAGGCCGATCGCGGCGCTCTCGACATAGCCCTCGCAGCCGGTGATCTGTCCGGCGAATCTGAGGCGAGGCGAGCGCTTCAGGCGAAGACGCGCATCGAGCAGGCGGGGCGAGTTGAGATAGGTGTTGCGGTGGATGCCGCCGAGCCGGGCGAACTCCGCGTTTTCGAGGCCCGGAATCATGCGGAAAATGCGCCCCTGCTCGCCGTATTTGAGCTTGGTCTGGAAGCCGACGATGTTGAACAGCGTGCCGAGCGCGTTGTCCTGCCTGAGCTGCACGACCGCGTAGGGCTTGACCCTGGGATTGTGCGCGTTGGTGAGCCCGAACGGCTTCATCGGCCCATGGCGCAGGGTCTCGCGTCCCGCGCTCGGCCATCACTTCGATCGGCAGGCAGCCGTCGAAATAGGGCGTGCCCTCGAATTCGCGAAACTCGGTCTTTTCCGCCTCAAGCAGCGCGTCGACGAAAGCGCCGTACTGGTCGCGGGTCATTGGGCAATTGACATAAGCCCCGCCCGCCCCGCCGGGTCCCTCCTTGTCGTAGCGCGACTGCATCCACGCCACGTCCATGTCGATCGAATGACGGTGCACGATCGGCGCGATGGCGTCGAAGAAGGCGAGCGCGCCCTCGCCGTTCAAGGCGCCGATCGCCTCGGCCAGCGCCGGGGAGGTGAGCGGCCCGGTCGCGATGATCACGTTGTCCCAGTCGGCCGGCGGCAGGCCGGCGATTTCGCCGCGGTCGAGGGTGATGAGCGGGTGGCCGAGAACCGCCGCTTCGACGGCCTGCGAGAAGCCGTCGCGATCGACCGCGAGCGCTCCTCCAGCCGGCACCTGGTGGCCATCGGCGCTTTTGAGCACGATCGAACCGAGCGTGCGCATCTCGCGATGCAGGACCCCGACCGCGTTGGTCGAGGAATCGTCGGAGCGGAACGAATTCGAGCAGACGAGCTCGGCCAGATGGGGGGTGCGGTGGGCGGCTGTCGTGCGGTGCGGCCGCATTTCATGGATGACCGCCGGGACTCCGAAATTCGCCGCCTGCCACGCGGCCTCCGAGCCGGCCAGTCCGCCGCCGATGATGTGGATCGGGCGCATCGACTGGGCTTGTCACAAAGCCTCGCGCCGGCGTCAATCTGTCTTAAGGCGTCATCAGGGAAGGATCGCCGCCCTTGAGCCTCGCCCTTGGGCCGACGCGCCGCTCTTTAAGCGGCGCGTCTCGGCTTTGTCAGGACTATGCGATCAGGCCGAAGCCTTGCTCGCGACGGAATGGCGCACGACATATTCGATGTCGCCGCGACGAATGCCGATATCGTCCAGCTCACGGTCGGAGAGCTGGGACAATTCACGCACCGCCTCGCGATATCGGCGCCAAGCGGTCAGCCTCTCCGAAATCGTCTTGATGGGGGTCATTGTATGCTCCTTTTCCGGCAGGCCTTACGCCTACCGCACTGCAACATAATGTCGCCCAGCAAGCGGTGGTAGAAGCGACATCGCGCCTCAGTCATGCAATTTAGGCATCGCTTGTCTCTATTTTGTATTTTGTTAATCAGGATTTACGGCATTTGTCCGCTTTGTGATGAGATATGTCAGAAAAATACTGGCGATCCAGAGCGGGAAATAATTGTTACGTTTGATTTATATATGTGAGAACATCATGGCTCGCTATGATGCTGCGCCGTAGAGAGCGTCGGCTCGGCGGCCCGCCGAAGAACAGCCCGCAGCGCGCTTGATTTCGGCAACGCGAGAAGCGAGACACTTTTCATGTCGCGGGCTCTTTCCGCGCCACCCAGGAGCGTGAAATGGAGAACCTGATTGCCCGCGTCGCGACCGCCGCGAACATCAACCCGGACGTCGCCCGCAAGGCGGTCGCCCTGATCGGCGATTTCCTTCAGCGCGACGCGCCTGAAAGCGTCGTCAAGGAGTTGTTTGACAAGGCGCCGGCCTTTCCGGCGATTATCGCTTCGAGCGCGAAGGCCGGAGGCGAGGGCATGGGCTCGGGCCTGAAAGGCCTGATGGGCGTCGCCGCCGGGTCGATGGGCGGGGGTGGAACTCATGGCGCTCGGCTCGGAATTGTTGGGCCTGGGGCTCGACATGGAGCAGATCCAGACGATCGGAAAGGAAGTTTTCGCCTATGCGCGCGAAGTCGCGGGCGATGAGGTGGTGGGCGAGATCTCCGCCGCGATTCCCGGGCTTTCTCAGTTCATCTAGCGGGGCTGGCGATGGGCGAGGCCACAAGCCTTTTTCCCGCCTATACCGAAGCCGACTGGCGCAAAGCCGCTGAAGCCGCGCTCAAGGGCGCGAGCTTCGAAACGCTCATGTCGGAGACCGCGGACGGCGTCCGGATCGAACCTCTGTATCGCGCGGCGGAAGGCCCGAGAGCCGTTCGATCCGGCGGCCCCTGGCGGGTCATGGCGCGGCTCGATCACCCCGACGCCGGCGAGGCCAACGCCCAGGCGCTCGACGACCTCGCCAGCGGCGCGGACGGTTTGCAGGTCGTGTTTGGAGGCGCGGTCGGCGCCTACGGTTTTGGCCTCAGGCGATTCGATTCCGCCTCGCTTCACAAAGCCTTTGACGGCGTGCAGCTTCGACGCGGGCGCGCATTTCGAGCTCGATCTTGGGCCCGACGGCCCCGGCCAGGCGCTCCGCTTTGGCGCCCTGATCGAACGCTCGGGCGCGAAACCTGAAGACTGCGCGGTCGCGTTCGGGCTCGATCCTTTCGCCGGTGCGGCCCGTGGGCCATTTCCGGCCGATTGGCGCGCTCAAGCGGCGCCTTGCCTCGAGGCGGCGCTTGACCTGCGGAGGAAGGGCTTCCGCGGGCCGTTCCTGGTCGCCGACGCCCGCGCGGTCCATGCGGCCGGCGGGAGTCCGGCGCAGGAGCTTGGCTTTGCGCTTGCCGCCGCAGTCCGCTTGTTGCGGCTGCTTGAAGGGGCGGGCCTGACGCTTGACGAAGCGCGCAGGCTGATCGCGTTCCGGCTGGCGGCGGACGCGGATGAATTGGCGACATTGTCGAAATTCCGCGCGCTGCGTATCGCGTGGTCGCGCGTCGAGGAGGCTTGCGGCCTCGAGCCTCGCGCGGTGCATGTGCAGGCGGAGAGCGCCTGGCGCACGATGACGGCCCGCGATCCATATGTGAACGTCATGCGCGGGGCGGCGGCTGCGTTCGCGGCCGGCCTCGGCGGCGCTGACAGCGTGAGCGTCCTGCCGCATACGCTCGCCGCCGGCCTTCCTGACGGTCTCGCGCGACGCCTCGCGCGCAACGCCCAGCTCATCCTCTTGCGCGAATCCAACCTCGGATTTGTCGCCGACCCCGCCGCCGGCGCCGGCGCGTTCGAGGCGCTGACCCGAGCGCTCTGCGACAAGGCCTGGGGGGTCCTTCAGGAGATCGAACGGCAGGGCGGCCTGCCGGCGGCGCTCGCGAATGGCGCGTTCCAGCGACAGGTCGCCGCCCAGGCTGCGGCGCTCGCCCGAAATGTCGCCCGGCTGAAATCGCCGATCACCGGAGTCAGCGCGCACGCCCATCTCGCCGAGCCGCCGGTCGAAATGGCCGCGGGCGCGCCGGAGCGGGAACCGTCCCCGGCGGACGAAGGCGCGCTCAAGCCAATCCGGCTTGCCGAGCCGTTCGAGCGGTTGCGTGATCTTTCCGACGCCTTTCTTCGGCGGACCGGCGGGCGGCCGAAGGTTTATCTCGCGCGTTGGGGCCGGAACCCGGGCATCGACGCCGCGTGGCGTTCGTGCGTGAATGGCTGGAGGCCGGCGGTCTCGAAGCCGTCTACGACGGCGAGAGCGCGACGGCGGAAGAGGCCGCCGAACGCCTGCGGGCGAGCGGCGCGCCGCTCGTCTGCCTGTGCGGGACCGACGAGATCTATGCAGGACAGGCGGGAGCCTTCGCGACAACGCTCAAGGCCGCGGGCGCAAGAGGCGTCGCGCTTGCCGGCCGAGCTGGAGAATTCGAGCGAGCCTGGCGCGCTGCGGGCGTTGACGAATTTATTTTCGCCGGCGCGGACGCGGTCGCTGCGCTCGACGCGCTCTATCGCCATATCGGGATAGAAGCGAAGGCCCAGGCGGCGACGTCATGAGTCCAATCCCCGACTTCTCGAACGTGCCTTTTGCGGCCCCCCGCTGCCCGATCGGCGCCGGCGCCGGCCAAATCTGGACGACGCCCGAGGGTATTGACGTCAAGTCGCTGTACGGGCCTGCCGATCGCGCCGGACTCGATCTTGTCCACGACTGGCCCGGGCTCCCGCCATTTTTGCGCGGGCCCTATCCCACCATGTACCTCACCCAGCCGTGGACGGTGAGGCAATATGCCGGCTTCTCGACCGCGGAGGAGTCGAACGCCTTCTATCGCGCCAATCTCGCCGGGGGCCAGAAAGGCCTTTCGGTCGCCTTCGACCTCGCCACGCATCGCGGCTACGACTCGGACCATCCACGCGTCGCGGGCGACGTCGGCATGGCGGGCGTCGCGATCGATTCCATTTACGACATGCGCACCCTGTTCTCCGGCATCCCGCTCGATTCGATGAGCGTGTCGATGACCATGAATGGCGCCGTGCTGCCGGTGATGGCGCTGTTCATTGTCGCCGCCGAGGAGCAGGGCGTGCCGATGGCGGCGCTGTCTGGGACCATTCAGAACGACATTCTCAAGGAGTTCATGGTCCGCAACACCTACATTTATCCGCCCGCCGCCTCGATGCGGATCGTAGCCGACATTTTCGCCTTCACCGCGGCGAACATGCCGAAGTTCAATTCGATCTCCATCTCCGGCTATCACATGCAGGAGGCGGGCGCGACGCAGGATCTCGAGCTCGCCTACACCCTTGCCGACGGTCTCGAATACGTGCGCGCCGGGCTCGCCGCCGGAATGAGCATCGATACGTTCGCCCCACGGCTCTCGTTCTTCTGGGCGGTGGGGATGAATTTTTTCATGGAGGTCGCGAAGCTCCGCGCCGCGCGCAAGCTGTGGGCGGGTATCGTCAAGGGCTTCGGCCCGAAATCGGACAAATCGCTTGCTTTGCGCGCCCATTGCCAAACATCCGGCTGGTCTTTGACCGCGCAGGATCCTCTCAACAACATCGCGCGCACTCAGATCGAGGCGATGGCGGCGACACAAGGGCATACGCAGTCGCTGCACACCAATGCGCTCGATGAGGCGCTGGCCCTGCCGACCCCTTTCTCGGCTCGCATCGCTCGCAATACCCAGCTTTTCCTGATCGAAGAGACTGGGACGACGCGGGTCGTCGACCTCTGGGGCGGCTCCTACTATGTCGAGCGTCTCACGGCGGAACTGGCCGCGCGGGCGCAAGCGCACATCGAGGAAGTTGAGCGTCTCGGCGGGATGGCGAAGGCGATCGGCAGCGGGCTGCCCAAGCGCCGCATAGAAGAAGCGGCGGCGAGGACTCAGGCGCGCATCGATTCGGGCCGCCAGTCGGTGATCGGCGTCAACATTCATGCGCCGACCATCGAGCGTGACCTGAGCGTCCTGAAAGTCGACGCCGCGGCGGTGCGCGCCCAGCAGATCGAGAAATTGAAACGGCTCCGCGCCGAGCGGGACGAGAGGGCGACACAGGCTGCATTAGCTGCGCTCACTGAAGGCGCGCGGGGAAAAGCCAACCTTTTGCAGCTGTCCGTCGAAGCCGCGCGGGCAAAGGCGACGGTGGGCGAAATCTCGCTCGCGCTCGAGAAGGCGTTCGGCCGTCACGTTGCGGAAGCGCGCGCCATTTCCGGCGTCTATCTGGCGGAAGCCGGACGCGATGCGGGGGTCAACGAGCGGGTCATCGCGATGACCCGCGCCTTCTCCGAGAACGAGGGTCGCGCGCCGAAAATTCTGGTCGCCAAGATGGGGCAGGATGGCCATGATCGCGGGCAGAAGATCATTGCCTCGGCGTTCGCCGATCTTGGATTCGATGTCGAGATCGGACCTCTGTTTGCAACGCCGGAAGAAGTGGCGGCGCTGGCCGCCAAAGGGCGGGCCCATATCGTCGGGGTTTCATCCCTCGCCGCCGGTCATCTCGCGCTTGTGCCGGCCTTGAAGAGAGCGCTCGGCAAGCTCGGTCTTGATGAAACGATGCTCGTCGTCGGCGGCGTCATTCCGCCCCAGGACTTCGCAGCGCTTCGCGAAGCGGGCGCGGACGCGATCTTTCCGCCTGGCACAATCGTCGCCGAGGCGGCGCAAGATCTGATCGCGCGGCTGAACGAACGGCTTGGTTACAGCCAGCGCGCGCCGGCCTGACGCAATCGCCGCTCATTGATCCGCATTCGCGGCCCACGAGCGCTCTCAGGTTCCAAATTGACCCGTCCGGCTCATGCGGGGGCGCCCGTCGCGGTGGTCGCCGTCACGCGCCTTGCGCCAAATCGGGACGCTTACCCGATGACGTAAGCGGCGCCGCGGTTGCCATGCGCTTCCCATGTTGTCGCCGACGGAGGGGCAGCGGGCGCCGCGATGGACCGCTTGATAGATGAAATCGTGCGCCGCTCGATCCGCCACGCGCGCCTGATGTTGAAGGAAGGCTCTTACGACTGGCCTGTCGCGCGAAGGGCGTTGCGGAAGATCCTCGCCGATCTCGAGGCCAGGTCCCCAGATCATCCAGGCCTGCCCCGACTTCGCGCCTTTATCGCATCGAAGGATCGTGCATGGTTGCGCGAGAACCGATAGCGCGATTTCGAGATTGTCCGAGCGCCAGGACGCCTGAAATCGTGGAGGGGTCATGCATCGCTTGACTTGTCCCCGGGAAGCGCTGAAGATTTGTCCATTCATCAGGCAACAGGATCGCCGCATTGCCCCCGATTCCGCTCGCTGGCGCGGCGTTGATCGTGTGGCAGGTCATTCGAGCGCGGGCCAGGAGAGCCGGGCGCCACGCGCCCAGAACCACCCGATGTGTTCTCGCGCTTGTAGGGGAGGGGAGGATTGATGGTGGCCGGCGCGAATGCGCGGAGTGCGCGAGTCCGGAAATTCACCACTCGACGCGGGGTGGAGCTTCAATTCACCGAACTTGGTTTCGGCGGAGCGCCGCTCGGCAATCTCTATCGACCCATGACCGAGAAAGAAGCGCGCCTGATGCTGGAAGCCGTGTGGGCGACCGGCTGCCGGTATTTCGACACCGCGCCGCTTTATGGCTTGGGACTTTCCGAGACCCGGCTGAACGGGTTCCTGCGCCCGAAGCCGCGCGGCTCCTATTTGATTTCCACCAAGGTCGGCCGGCTGCTCGATCTCTCGGAACCGCAGGAGAGAACGCGGCCGGACGCTTTCTTTGAGACGCCGTCGCGTCGGGAGCGCTTCGATTACTCGTACGACGGGGTGATGCGCTCGCTCGAGTTCTCGCTCGAACGTCTCGGCCTCGATCGCCTGGACATCGTTTACTGCCACGATGTCGATGTCTCGACGCACGGGAGCAAGGAAGCTTCCGACGCGCGCATCAAGGAATTCATGACAGGCGGCTATAGGGCTCTCGACAAGCTGCGCGCATCCGGCGCGGTCAAGGCGATCGGCGCCGGGGTCAACGAATGGGAGATCACCGAGAAGCTGGCGCGCGCCGGCGACTTCGATATTTTCCTGCTGGCGGGCCGCTATACCCTTCTCGAACAGGGGGCGCTGCAGAGTTTCCTGCCGCTCTGTGTCGAAAAGAACATCGCCGTCGTGATCGGCGGCCCGTTCAACTCCGGCATCCTCGCCACCGGGATCAAGGCCGACGCCCATTACAATTATGGCCCGGCGCCGGAGGAGGTGAAGGATCGGGTGCGGCGGATCCAGCAGATTTGCAAGAGCTTCAAGGTCGCGTTGCCGGAAGCCGCGCTGCGCTTTCCGCTCGGCCACCCTGCCGTGGTCAGCGTCATCGCCGGCGCGCAGCGCGCGAGCGAGGTCGCACGGAACGCGGCGATGATGAGGGCCAAGCTGCCGGCCGCGCTCTGGCGGATGCTGAAGGCGGAGAAGCTTCTGCGCGAGGACGCGCCGACGCCGCGCTAAGCCCAAATCCTGGATCGGTCAGGAGAGGCCGTCGATCTCGCCGCTGACGACCCGAATCCTCTCTGCGGCGGGAACCCGCGGCAAGCCCGGCATCGTCTGGATGTCGCCCATCAGCACGACGACGAAGCCGGCGCCCGCCCGCAGACGAACATCGCGGATCCTTGGAACGTGCCCGCTCGGCGCGCCGAGGAGAGAAGGATCGTCCGAGAACGAATATTGGGTCTTGGCGACACAGATCGGCAGACGGCCCCAGCCGGCCTGCTGGAGTTCCTCGAATTTCGCCCGCACCGGCGCTTCCGCCGCAATGTCGGCCGCGCCGTAGATCTCGCGCGCGATCGTCCGCGTCTTCTCCCACAAACTCATCTCGTCGGCGTAGAGCGGTCGAAACTGCGCTTCGCCGGCGTCCGCAAGAGCCGCGACGACATGGGCGAGATCTTCCGCGCCGGCGCCGCCGCGGGCCCAGTGGTCGCACACGATCGTCTTGACCGCGAATTCCCGGGCCACGGCGTGTTCGACGAATGCGAGTTCGGCCGCAGAGTCGGTGTCGAACCGGTTTACGGCGACGGCGACCGGCAGTCCGAACTTGCGCAGATTGGCGATATGGCGAGCGAGGTTCGCGAGGCCGGCTTTGAGCGCGGGCAGGTTCTCTGCGCCAAGCGCGTCCTTGGCGACGCCGCCCTGCATCTTGAGCGCGCGCACCGTGGCGACGAGCACCGCAACCGCCGGTTTGAGTCCGGCCTTGCGGCATTTGATGTCGAAGAATTTCTCCGCTCCGAGATCGGCGCCGAATCCCGCCTCGGTGACGACATAGTCGGCAAGTTTGAGCGCGGCCCTCGTCGCCATTACGGAATTGCAGCCGTGGGCGATGTTGGCGAACGGGCCTCCATGGACGAGAGCGGGAGTCCCTTCGAGCGTCTGCACGAGATTGGGCTTGAGCGCGTCCTTGAGGAGGGCGGTCATCGCCCCGGCGGCGTTCAGGTCGGAGGCGGTGATCGGCCGCCTGTCCCGGGCATGGGCGACCAGCATGCGGCCGAGCTGCTCCGCGAGCTCCTCGAGACTGAGGGCAAGGCAGAACGCGGCCATCACTTCGGAAGCGACCGTGATGTCGAAGCCGTCCTCGCGCGGAAAGCCGTTGCCCGCGCCAAGGCCGATGACGATCTCGCGAAGCGCGCGATCGTTCATGTCGAGCACGCGCCGCCAGGCGATGCGCCGCTGGTCGAGATGGAGCGGGTTGCCCCAGTACATGTGATTGTCGATCATCGCCGCAAGCAGGTTGTGCGCCGACGTTATGGCGTGAAAATCGCCGGTGAAATGGAGGTTGATCTCCTCCATGGGCGCAACCTGGGCGCGGCCCCCGCCGGTCGCGCCCCCCTTCATTCCGAAGGACGGTCCGAGCGAAGGCTCGCGCAGGCAGAGGATGGTCTTGCGGCCGATGCGGCTCAGCGCGTCGGCGAGGCCGACGCTGGTGGTCGTCTTGCCCTCGCCGGCCGGAGTCGGACTGATCGCGGTGACCAGAATGAGCTTGCCGTCCGGGCGGTCAGCGAGGCTGCGGAGAAAGTCATATTCGAGCTTGGCGATGAAGCGGCCGAACGGGCGCAGGGCCGATTCGGGCGCGCCGATCTTTGCGGCGATCTCCGCGATCGGCCTCAGGCGCGTTAATCGCGCGATTTCTAGATCGGACGGCATGGACCGATTCTTTCCCCTGGACCTGCCGCCCCGCGGCCGCAAATTCGAGGCAACGAATCGTCCGCTCGGCTGGTTTTGGCAAGCGTGAATCGTAACCGCGGCGATGGCCAGCGCCTATATGCGCACGAGGGACCCTCGGGGCGCCGCATGCGAAGGAATGAGCCCATGTCAAAGCTGTGGTTGGCTTTGGTCACGATTCTCAGCCTCGCGGTCTATCTGGGCCTGGCGATCGCCGGGGCCGGCGGCCCAGGGCAATTCTTTTCCTATCCGCAGCTGACCGCTGTCGCGGTGGTCACGATCGCGCTGGGGTTTGCGGCTTTGTTCAGCGAGGGCCACATCGGCTCCGGCGTCAGGGAGGACCGGTCCAATCGCTGGGTGATCGCGGTTCTTGGGGCGCTCGGCGTGATCGACGCCTGGCTGCCCGCCTATACGGATCGGATCGACTTTCTCACCTTCGGGGCGGACGGCGTGCGCTGGCTCGGGCTTCTCCTCTACTTGGTCGGAGGGGTTCTTCGCCTTGCGCCAGTGTTCGTGCTGGGACGACGCTTCAGCGGCCTGGTCGCGATCCAGCCCGAGCACCGTTTGGTCACCAGCGGGCTTTATCGGTTCATTCGGCACCCGAGCTATCTCGGGCTTTTCATCTTTATGCTCGGCTGGGGGCTGGCCTTCCGCTCCGGCGTTGGCGTCGCCATCGCCGTCATGATGCTCATCGTCCTCATCGCGCGCATCGAGGCCGAGGAGCGGCTGCTCGCCGAGACTTTCGGGGCTGAATACGCCGCCTATCGGAGCCGCACCTGGCGCCTCGTTCCATATCTCTACTGATGGACGGGCCCGGTTGCCCCGCGGCGGCGCCTCCCATAAAGCTCCTCGCGCCCGCCCTAAGCCCGATGGACGAACGTCGATGATCCGCTCCGCCCTCATGACCGTGATGACCAGCGCCGCGATCAAGGCGGGGCGCGGCCTCAAGCGCGACTTCGGCGAAGTGAGCGAGCTGCAGGTGTCGATGAAGGGGCCGGGCGACTTCGTCAGCCTCGCCGACAAGCGGGCGGAGAAGACCCTCTATGAGGATCTCGCCAAGGCGCGTCCCGGCTATGGCTTCGTGATGGAGGAGAGCGGGCGCGTCGAAGGGACGGACAAGAGCCACACCTGGCATATCGATCCGCTCGATGCGACGACCAACTTCCTGCACGCGATTCCCATTTTCGCGATTTCCATCGCCCTCGAGCGCGAGGGGCAGATCGTCGCCGGCGTCGTCTACAATCCGGCCAATGACGAGATGTATGTCGCGGAGAAGGGACAGGGAGCGTTCGGCGGCAATCGGCGCCTCCGGGTCGCCGGACGCAGCGACCTTTCGCAGGCGATTTTCGGCTGCGGAATTCCTCACCTCGGCAAGGCGGCGCAGCATCCACGGTTCGTGGCGGAGCTCAAGGCTGTCATGACGCGGATCGTCAATGTGCGGCGGATGGGCTGCGCGGCGATCGATCTCGCCTATGTGGCCGCGGGCCGGTTCGACGCCTTCTGGGAGCGGGGCCTCAATTCATGGGATATCGCGGCGGGATCGATTCTGATCCGCGAAGCCGGCGGCTTCGTGACCGGCGCCGACGGCGAAGCCAACTTCCTCGAGACCGGCTCGATCTGCTGCGGAAACGAGATCATGCATCGCGAGCTGCTGGCGCTGCTGCGCGGGGTCGCCTAAGCTCCGCCTGCTGCGACGCGCGCCCATTGCGCACGAGCGGCGGGAGCGGTAGACGCACTTCAGGCGACGCCCGACCCGGATGCGGCCGCCCGAACCAATCAAGGGAGGCAGTCCATGCGCACTCTAGTCCTTGCGGCCATCGCGGGCGGCGCGTTTTTCGGCATGACGTTCGGCAACACGCATGACGCGCACGCTGTTGTATGCGCGAGAGGGGTTTACCACGCTGGCTGCGCTGGTCCGAACCGCGCGGTCGCAGTCCGCAGACCCGCCGTGGCGGCGCGGCATGGAGCCGTCTGCCGCCGCTACGGCGTTGTTGGCGGCGTGCGGCGCTGCGTCCTCTACTGACGATCCTCGCCTCGCCGCAATGCGGTGACGGCCCCAGCGCCGGGCCGACTGTTCCTGGGACGCTCGATCTCAGGCCGGCCCGGCCAAACGACGGCTGAATCCGTCCGCCTCTTGGCTGGAGCGAGAGCCGACAGGACCGCCCGAGTTCGGTCTATAGCGAGATTCTCGCCCGCGCCGCGAGTTCGCCCACGATGCCGCGGCGGAACGCCAGCACGCACGCGACGAACACCACTCCCTGGATCACGGTCACCCACTCGCCGAACTGGGCGAGGTAGTTTTGCATCGCAACGACGATCAGCGCGCCGACCACCGGGCCGTAGAAGGTGCCCATGCCGCCGACCAGCGTCATCAGCACCACTTCGCCCGAGGTTGAGAACGAGACGTCGGTCAGCGACGCGTTCTGCGCGACGAGCGCCTTGGTCGCGCCGGCAAGGCCCGCGATCACCGCCGAGAGCACGAAGGCCGCGAGCTTGTACTGCAAGGTGCGATAGCCGAGCGAAAGGGCGCGCGGCTCGTTTTCGCGGATCGCCTTCAGGATCTCGCCGAACGGGGAGTTGACCGCCCGCTGCACGACGAGAAAGCCGAACAGGAACACGACCGAGACGAACACATAAAGAATCCACGGATTGCTGAGGTCGATGAAGCCGAGCGCGCGGCCCTGCGGAACCCCCTGGATGCCGTCCTCGCCATGGGTGAAGGGCGCTTCGACGCAGAAGAAGTACACCATCTGCGAAAAGGCGACGGTGATCATGGCGAAGTAGATGCCGGCGCTGCGGATGGCGAGCGCGCCGGTGACGAAGCCGAGCGCCGCCGAGACGGCGACGCCGAGGGCGATCGCCGAAACCGGCTCGAGCCCCCAGACTTTGGCCGCGTGGGCGCAGACGTAAGCGGCGATCCCGAGGAACATCGCGTGCCCGAACGACAGAAGGTTGGCGTAACCGATCAGAAGATTGAACGCGCAGGCGAACAGCGCGAAGCACATCGCCTGCATGATGAAGAACGGATAGGCGACGAAAGGCGCGACGGCGATCAGGGCGACCATGACCGCGAACGCGATGGCGTTGACGCGGCGGTCCTGGGCCGTCATGTCCACTGGGGCGATCGAGGCCTCGATGTCCATGTCAGGGCGCCCGTCCAAAAAGGCCCGTCGGCCGGATCAGAAGGACGATCGCCATGATGACGAACACCACCGTGTTCGACGCCTCGGGATAGAAGACCTTGGTCAGCCCTTCGACGACGCCGAGCGCGAAGCCGGTCACGATCGAGCCCATGATCGATCCCATGCCGCCGATCACCACCACCGCGAAGACGACGGCGATGATGTCGGCGCCCATGCCGGGACGGACCTGGGTGATCGGCGCGGCGAGCACGCCGGCGAACGCCGCGAGCGCGATCCCGAAGCCATAGGTCAGCGTGACCATCCGCGGCACGTTGATGCCGAATGCGCGCACCATGGTCGGGTTTTCGGTCGCCGCGCGCAGATACGCGCCGAGCCTGGTCTTCTCGATGATGAGCCAGGTCCCGAAGCACACAACGGCTGAGGCGAGGATCACCCAGCCGCGATAGACCGGCAGGAACATGAAGCCGAGATTATAGGCGCCGGCGAGCTGCTTTGGGATCGCATAGGGCATGCCGGACGCGCCGAAATAGTTCTGAAACAGCCCCTGGATGATCAGCGCGAGGCCGAAGGTGAGGAGCAGCCCGTAGAGCGGGTCGAAGCCGGCGATCCGCTTGAGGAACAGGCGCTCGACGATCGCCCCGATCGCCCCGACAATGAGCGGCGAGAGGATCAGCGCCCACCAATAGTTGACGCCCGCATAGTGCAACAGGAAATAGGCGGCGAAAGCGCCCATCATGTAGAAGGCGCCGTGAGCGAAGTTGACGATCGTCAGCATGCCGAAAATGACCGCCAGTCCAAGGCTCAGGAGCGCATAGAACGAGCCATTGATGAGGCCGATCAGCAGCTGGCCATAGAGCTGCGGCATGCTGATCGTGTGGCCGAAGAGGTTCACCGGGCGGCCCGCCGTTCGACAGTGGTCATTACACCCCCAGCGCTTCGTGCAGCCGGTCCATTCGGCCCATGAGCTCCGAATTGGCGAAGGCGTCGGTGATCCGGCCGTCCTCCATCAGGAAAAACCGGTCGGCCAAAGTCGAGGCGAAGCGGAAATTCTGCTCGACCAGCAGGATCGTGAACCCCTGCCGTTTGAGCTCGGCGACGGTGCGGCCGATCTGCTGGATGATGACCGGCGCCAGTCCCTCGGTCGGCTCGTCGAGCATCAGGAATCGCGCGCCGGTCCTGAGGATTCGCGCAATCGCCAGCATCTGCTGCTCGCCGCCGCTGAGTTTGCCGCCGCCGCTCGCGAGCCGCTCGCTCAAGTTCGGGAAGAGCGAATAGATCTGCTCGGCGCTCATCGCGCCGCCTTTGGCGATCTCAGGCGGCAGGAACAGATTCTCCTTGACCGTGAGGGAAGCGAATATGGCGCGCTCCTCCGGACAGAATGCGACGCCGTGCCGGGCGATGCGATCGATCGAAAGGCCGATGAGCTGCTTGCCGTCGAACACGACCGAACCGGTCCGCTTGCGGACGATGCCCATGATCGCCTTGAGCGTCGTCGTCTTGCCGGCGCCGTTCCGCCCAAGCAGGGTCACGACCTCGCCCTCCCGCACGTCGAGATCGACTCCGTGCAGGACATGCGATTCGTCGTACCAGGCCTGGAGGCCCGTGACCCTGAGCACCGTCGCGCCCTCGGCGGCCGGGGCGCGTGCGAGAGCCGCCTCAGTCATGCCCCGCTCCGAGATAGGCCTCTCTCACCTCTTCGTTCTCCGACACCTCGCGATAGTCTCCCTCGGCCAGCACGCGCCCGCGCGTGAGCACCGTGATGCGATCCGAGAGGTTGGCGACGACCTTGAGATTGTGCTCGACCATCAGGATGGTTCGGTTGGCCGACACGCGGCGGATGAGGTCGGCGGTGCGGTCGATGTCCTCGTGGCCCATGCCCGCCATCGGCTCGTCGAGCAGCATCATTTCGGGATCGATCGCAAGCGTCGTAGCGAGCTCGAGCGCCCGCTTGCGGCCATAGGAGATCTCGCCCGCCTTCGAATTGGCGAAGCTCGCGAGGCCGAAATCGTTCAGCAGCGCCAGCGCCCGCTCGTTGAGGGGCCTCAGCGCCGCCTTGGAGCGCCAGAAGTCGAACGAGTCGCCGCGCTTTCGCATGAGCGCGATGCGAATGTTCTCGAGCGCGGTCAGATTGGAGAAGACCGCGGAGATCTGGAAAGAGCGGACGAGCCCCAGCCGCGCGACGTCGGCCGGCTTGAGTCGGGTGATGTCGCGGCCGTTGAACGCAATCCGGCCATTGGTCGGGGAGACGAATTTCGACAGCATGTTGAAGCAGGTGGTCTTGCCCGCGCCGTTCGGCCCAATCAGCGCATGGATCGTCCCGCGCTTGATGCGGAGGGAAACGTCGCTCACCGCCTGGAAATCGCCGAAGCTCTTGCTGAGGCCTTCCGTGACGAGGACGTCGTCCATGCTCATTCTCGCCGCTCGGCCGAGCGCATGCGTTTCCCCCGATGAAGGCAAAAGCCTATCAAGCCGCTCAGGCGCCGCTTGTAAAGCCCAAAAAGGGCTGGTTCGACCAACGTCTGGTTCGGCTTTTGCCCCAAGGACGCGGCGCCGGACATCGGACCCCGTCGCCCGCGGACGCGCGACCACGCGGTTTTGGACTTCGCGTCGCGATCGTGACATGCTTGTGGGGCCCAATGCGTGCAAAGGAGGCGCCGTGGACCAGGCGGTCGTCACATCCAGCCAGGCCGGACATAACCGGCCCCGCAATCCGGGCGTGCCGCTTTCTCCCGATTGGTTCGAAAGCGTTGGCGTCAACGCGAGCGCGGTCGAGCGCCGTGCGGCGACCCTGACTGCCCGCCGGTCGGTCAAGAAGGAATATCAGGCGGCGTGGCTTGTGAAGGCGATGACCTGCATCGATCTCACCACGCTCGCAGGCGACGACACCCCGGAGCGCGTACGCCGGCTTTGCGCCAAGGCGCGCAACCCGTTGAGCGGGGAGCTTCTCGCCGCGCTCGATCTTGCGGAAATGGGCCTGACGGTCGCCGCGGTCTGCGTCTATCCCACCATGGTCGGGCCAGCGGTCAAGGCGCTGGAGGGCTCAGGGATTCCGGTCGCCTCGGTCGCCACCGGCTTCCCCGCCGGGCTGACGCCGCTCAGGCAGCGGCTCGACGAAATCCGTTACGCGGTCGATGAGGGAGCGCGCGAGATCGACATCGTCATCACCCGCGCGCATGTGCTGGCGCGCGACTGGAGCGCGCTCTACGACGAGGTCGCCGCGATGCGGGAAGCCTGCGGGCGGGCGCATCTGAAGACGATCCTCGGCACGGGAGACCTGAAAACGCTGCGCAACGTCTATGCGGCCTCGATGGTGGCGATGCAGGCGGGCGCCGATTTCATCAAGACCTCCACAGGCAAGGAGGACGTCAACGCCACCCTGCCAGTCAGTCTGGTGATGGTCCGCGCCTTGCGCGACTATCGCGAGCGCGCCGGGGTCGATATCGGCTTCAAGCCCGCCGGCGGCCTGCGCACGGCCAAGGACGCTCTCGCCTGGCTCATTCTCATGAAGGAGGAGCTCGGCCTGCCCTGGATGCAGCCCGATCTGTTCCGCATCGGCGCAAGCGGTCTGCTGACCGACATCGAGCGTCAGCTCGACCACTATGCGACCGGGCGCTATTCGGCCGCCCATCGCCACGCAATGGCGTGAGGGTCACATGGGCGCGATCAAGGACATCCTGCGCACGATGGACTACGGTCCCGCTCCCGAAGGCAGCCGAGCATGTCAGGGCCTGGCTCGACGAGCACGAAGGCCGGCTTCGGGCATTTCATCAACGGCGCTTTCACGAAGCCCGGCGAATTGTTCGACGTCTTCAATCCGGCGACCGGCGAGCGCATCGCGCGCGTCACGCAAGGCTCGGCCGCGGACATCGGCGCCGCGGTCGCCGCAGCGCGCAAGGCTCAGGCCAAATGGGCGGCGCTCTCTCCCTTCGAGCGGTCGAAGCATCTCTATGCGCTCGCCCGCCACGTGCAGAAGCGGGAGCGCTTTCTTGTCGGTTCTGGAGACGATCGACAACGGCAAGCCGATCCGCGAATCGCGCGACATCGACATTCCGCTCGTCGCCCGGCATTTCTATCATCATGCGGGCTGGGCGTCGCTGATCGAGAGCGAGTTTCCGGGGACGAAGCCAGTCGGCGTCTGCGGGCAGATCATCCCGTGGAATTTTCCGCTGCTGATGCTCGCCTGGAAGATCGCGCCTGCGCTCGCGGCCGGAAACACGGTTGTGCTGAAGCCGGCGGAATTCACGCCGCTGACCGCCCTCGCCTTCGCCGCGATCTGCGTCGAGACGGGGCTGCCGCCGGGCGTCGTCAACATCGTCACCGGCGATGGCGCGACCGGCGCCGCGCTCGTCGCCCATGCGGATGTCGACAAGATCGCCTTCACCGGCTCGACAGAGGTCGGCCGGGCGATCCGCAGGACGACGGCCGGCTCGGGCAAGAAGCTCACGCTCGAACTCGGGGGAAAATCGCCGTTCGTGGTGTTCGAAGACGCCGATCTCGACAGCGCGGTCGAGGGCGTGGTCGACGCGATCTGGTTCAATCAGGGGCAGGTGTGTTGCGCGGGCTCCCGGCTCCTGGTCGCCGAGAGCGTCGCCGAGGCGTTGTACGCGAAGCTGCGCGCCCGGATGGCGAATCTGCGCGTCGGCGATCCTCTCGACAAATCGACCGACGTCGGCGCAATCGTCGCGCCGGTCCAGCTCGAGCGGATCCGCCGGCTCATGCGCGAGGGCGAAGAGGAAGGGCTCGAACTCTTCCGCGCCAACGATACGGTTCCGGATCGAGGCTGCTTTTATCCGCCGACCCTGGTCGTCGGGGTCGAGCCTGCCTCCGTGCTGGCGCGCGAGGAGATCTTCGGTCCCGTTCTGGTCGCGACCACCTTCCGCACGCCGGACGAAGCGGTCGCGCTCGCCAACAACACCCGCTACGGCCTCGCGGCTTCGGTCTGGAGCGAGAACGTCAATCGCGCGCTCGAGGTCGCGGCCCGCATCAAGGCCGGCGTGGTGTGGATCAATTCGACCAACCTGTTCGACGCCGCCGCGGGCTTCGGCGGCTATCGCGAAAGCGGCTTCGGCCGCGAAGGCGGGCGCGAGGGCCTGCAGCGAGTATCGGGTCGCCGATGAGCCGAAAGCCAGGCCAAAGCCGGCGCGGCCGCCGCGCCTTGACGCTTCGCCCGGTCTTCATCCGGCGCGAAACGGCGCCGACAGCGGCCCGGATCGCACCGCCAAGCTCTTCATCGGCGGCAAGCAGGCGCGGCCCGATTCCGGCTACAGCTACGCGGTTCTCGATCCCGCAGGGCCGCGAGGTCGGGCTCGCCGGGCTCGGCAACCGCAAGGACATCCGCAACGCGGTCGAAGCGGCGGCCAAGGCGTCCGCGTGGGGCGCGGCGACGGCGCACAATCGCGCGCAGGTGCTCTATTACGTCGCCGAGAATCTTTCCGCGCGGGCGGACGAGTTCGCCCGGCGCCTGAGCGTCATGACCGGCGCCTCGCCGCGCGCGGCGCGAGCGGAGGTCGACGCCTCGATCCGGCGCGCCTTCGTTTACGCCGGCTACGCCGACAAGTTCGACGGCGCGGTTCATGCGACCCGGTCGCGCTTCGTCACGCTGGCGATGAACGAGCCGTGGGGCGTGATGGGGATCGTCTGTCCCGGACGAGGCGCCGCTGCTCGCGTTCGTCTCGCTGGTCATGCCGGCGATCGCCATGGGCAACGCGGTCGTTGCGGTCCCGTCGGCGAGCGCATCCGTTGAGCGCGACCGACTTCTATTCGGTGCTCGAGACGTCGGACGTGCCCGCGGGCGTCGTCAACATCGTCACCGGCGAAGCGAACGCGCTGGCGAAGACGCTCGCCGAACACGACGGCGTCGACGCGCTCTGGTACGTCGGCGACGCGGAGGGCGCGGCCAGGTCGAGGCGCTTTCCGCCGGCAATCTCAAGGCGACCTGGACCGCCCGGCCGGAGCGATCGACTGGGCGAAGGCCGAGGGCCGCGAGTTCCTGCGCCGGGCGACCCAGGTCAAGAACATCTGGACGCCCTACGGGGAATAGGGCTTCCGGGTTTGCCTGTCCGAGCTGTATAACATGTATGTTATGTATATTCGTTCTGCGCGACAAAATGCGCCAAAAAAGGGACGGAACTAAACGGGGTCCTAAGCCACTGAAAACATTAGGAGCGCCGGTAAAATTGCCGTAGGCAATCGCGCGCCTGAGCCACGCCTGTTCCGCCAGCGCCCGACCACGGCTGCGCGCCGAACTCGCCGCAGCGTCCTACCAGACCTTCGTCACCGTATAGCCCATCGCGCGGAACCGCTCGATAAGGCCGGTCCTGCCCGCAAGATGCAGCGCGCCAACGGCGATGAACGCGCCGCCGGAGGCGAGCAGCGGCGCGGCGCGCTCGGCCATGGTCGCGTTTCGGCCTTGCAGCAGGTCGCGCATGAATTCGTCCTCGGCCGCGCGCTCCGCCTCGCTCACGCCCGCCAAGCGCGTCGGAGACCGCGAGGATTTCGGCCGGCCGGCTTTCTCGATAGAGCTTGAGCATGGTCGCGTAGAGGTCGTCGTTCATGCCCGGGTCGCGGGCCGCGAGCGTCAGCAGCGTCGCGGCGACCTCGGGCCGCATGGCCGCGATCGCGGCGAGCTGCTCGTCCGGCGTTTCAAGGCCGATGACCTTCACGCCCGGCGTCCTTGGCCGTCTGGGCGAGAAACTGGTCGACCTCAGGCGGCATCGAGCGCCTGGCGCTTCACTTCGCACGCGGGCAGCGAGGTCAGGATGGCGAGAAACCAGGGCTTCAGGTGGTGCGCGAATTCGGCCGGATAGCCGTGGCCCGTGAGGAAGCTCTCCACTTGCTCGCGATCCTCGGGCGCGATCACGCCCTCGAGCGTGTCATGGTCGCGATCGAGCGCCCTGGCCAGCATCGCTGCCGTGATGTTCGCCTTCTCGACCGAATCGATCGGGCCGCCGAGTTCGGTCGCCGCGACCTTGGCGCCGCTGATCGACTGCGCGGCGCGCCGGGCGATTTCGAGCGCGGACTCGTCGGTGGAATGGATCGTGCCGAACAGATAGGAGGGCGCGAGACCGGGCTTCTCGATGCGCCACAGCAGGCCCTCGCCGTTGACGAGATCGTCCGCGCGCGCGCGCCTCGGCGGCGGCGAGCCCTTCGACCTGAGAGAGGTCCGCGCCCTGACAGGCGTCGGGCGGCTTGAGCTGCGCCGGCGCAGCGGCAAGCGTCAGAACGCCGAGGAGCCATGCGCAGGCGCCGAGCCCCAGTCGCCGAATCACGGTCACAGTTTCCTCAGCGCGACTTCCTCGATCCGGTGGCTCGCGCCCTTTTTCAGGAGCAGATCGGCGCGCGGCCGCGTCGGCAGGATATTCTCATGCAGGTTGACGAGATTGATGCGCCGCCAGATCGAGCGCCCCGTCGCCTCGGCCTCGGCGTCGTCGAGGTCGGCGTATTGGCGAAAGTAGCTGCGCGGATCGCGGAACGCCGTGGTCCTCAGCCCCATGAAGCGCTCGATATACCATTGCTCCAGCAGCGCATCGTCGGCGTCGAGAAAAATCGAGAAGTCGAAGAAGTCGGAAACGAACGGAATCTCCTTGCCCTCGCGCGGCAGGCGATTGGGCAGCAGGACGTTGATCCCCTCGAAGATGAGAATGTCCGGGCGGTCGACGACGATCGATTCCCCGTTCACGATGTCGTAGGTGATGTGGGAATAGACGGGCGCGGCGACGTTGTGCTCGCCCGCCTTGACCGCCGAGAGAAAGCGGATGAGCTTCGTGCCGTCGTAGCTCTCCGGAAAGCCCTTGCGGTCCATGATGCCCTGCCGGATCAGTTCGGCGTTGGGGTGGAGGAAGCCGTCGGTGGTGACGAGCTGAACCTTGGGCGTGTTCGGCCAGCGCGTGAGCAGCGCCTGCAGCACGCGCGCCGTCGTCGACTTTCCGGCCGCGACAGAGCCGGCGATGCCGATGATATAGGGGACCTTGCCGTCGTTCGCGCCAAGGAAGCGCTGCGTCGCCTTGAACAGCCCCTGCGTCGCCGCGACGTAGAGCGCGAGCAGCCGCGACAGCGGCAGATAGATCGCGACCACCTCGTCGAGCGAGATCGGATCGTGCGTCGACTGCAGCTTGCGCAGGTCGTCGATGGTGAGCGTGAGCTGAGTGTCCGCGCGCAGCTGCGCCCATTCGTCGCGGGTGAAGCGGCGGAACGGAGACAGTTGAACGTCGGCGCGATCCATTGCGATTCCCCAGCCTAAACCCAACGGCCCCGGCGGTCTTATGCGCCAGTCTTCACGGGCCCGCGGGACGCCTTTTCCTGATGGCCGCTCTGCTGCGATCGGTTGCTCGAGCTCCTCCATCACCGACTTGAGCGCCACGCCGCGCGCGCGCAGCACGACAAGCAGGTGGTAGAGAACGTCGGCGGCCTCCGCCCGAACCGCGCTTTCGTCCAGCGCCGCGGCGGCGACCACCAGTTCGACCGCTTCTTCGCCGAATTTCCGGGCGCAATGCGCGGCGCCCTTGTCGAGAAGGCTGCGCGGTGTAGGAGGTCTCCGCGCTCGCGCCCGCGCGCTCATCGATCGTGCGAGCGAGTTCGTCGAGCGTGAACCTCGCGCCAGCCCTGTCCTTCTCACCCATGGCGCTTTATCTCCCGTCGCGCCAGCGGCTGCAACAGAATCGTGGCGCCGGCGTCAGCCTTATGCGGGTTGCCCTGATCTTGATGATGCCGGCCCGCGGGCGAGCGCCACGAGCTGGGTCACTGTTACGACAGGCGCGCGCCGCGCCAGCGCCAGGCATCCGACGGCGCCTCATTGACTTTGAGTTCTCGCGTCGAGCCAATCCGAACTCGCTGACGCGAGAGATCGATCATGTCGCGCGCGCGATCGGCGGGAGGACAGCGGTTTCCCGCCTTGCACGGGGATTTGCCCTCGCCGCGGCTGCTTGACTTGGCTCTCGCGCGAGCCATAAAGCAGGGTCGGCCTCAAGCTAAGGGCGATTAGCTCAGCGGTAGAGCACTCCCTTCACACGGGAGGGGTCGCAGGTTCGATCCCTGCATCGCCCACCAGATAGTCCTGCGAAATATACTGACTTTCCTATCCGCCGGAGTCCGCCGTCATTTCAATGGATTGATTCGTCCGAACTCGGCCTACGAACTGAATTTCGTCGCAATTCCAGGGCTCCTCACCCCGCAGACCAGGTTCGAGTGTAAATCGACAGCGGCCCTGACGAATTGATGCTCCCGCCACACGCTTGCGGAATAACCAGCAGGCGCTGCGAGAGTAATTGATGCCATCACTGCCATCGGCCAGTATTGGGAGGCCAACTGCGACATCCCCGTCCCTCCAGAAACACGCCTCGCAGGATCACAAGGAAATAAGGCATCGGGTTGATGAGAGTCAGAACCTGCACCCACTCAGGCATGTTGGCGATCGGCGTGGCGAAGCCGGACAGGATGATCGACGGCACCAGGAACAGGAATGCGCCAAGGGACCCAACCCAGTCATGTGCAACAGCTCGGAATAGCGAGCTTTGCGCGCCGCCGTGGGCACGTTCTGCAGATCGGCGTACAGATTGGGATTCTCGAGAACGCTGAGGTCCTCATAGAGGCCAAATCGCTGCGGCACGTAGCCAATCTACGCCTTCACCGCGAGCGGATCGCGCGCGACCTCAACGCCGAGCACCTCGATCCGGCCGGAGTCCGACAGCAACAGGCCCGCGATGAGCCGCATCAAGGTGGTCTTGCCGGCGCCGTCCGGCCCGATCAGGCCGGTCACCGCGCCCCGCGCCGCGGTCGCGGTGATTCCGGCGAGCGCTTCGATTACGCGCTTGCCCGAGCGGAAGTTGCGGCGCACATCCTCGAGCCGCAGCGCCGGCGCAGGCTCAACCGCCGGCGGCATTGGCGGATCTCGCGTCCCCAGCCGCAGCTCGTCGTGCGCGTCGCAGACATAGATGCGAAGCCGATAGACCAGCGCCGCGCGCAACTCCGGGGTCTCCACGGTATTCGGCGTGAACTCCGAGGTGGGCGAAAGATATCCGGCCCAGCCGTGATAGACGCGGCCAGGATAGCTGTCGGTGGTGATCATCGTGGCCATGCCGAGGCGGATGCTGCCGAGTTTGGCCTCTGGGACATACGCCCGCACCCAAAGCGGACTTTTGAGCGCGATCGTGAATGCATATTAGCCCCTCGGTTTTGCTCACCCGCCTATACGCCACGTGATCACTCTCTTCACAATCGGAAAATCGTGAGCGCGCCACGTCCGAGACCAAGGGCTATGGCCGCGGTCACGTGGCCCCCCGAGGCGAACAGGCGCGCATTCCACCATACACCGCGGAAATAGAGCAGCCCGAGCCCGACGCCGGCGGCGGGGTGCAGGAGCAGGCTGAGGGCCATGGCCCAGGGGACTGATGGGCGAAGGCGAGCCAGGTCATGCGCTTTTCATCCATTTCCAGGCGGACCAGCAGCCGAGCGCCAAGCCCAGCATCAAGAGCGGGCCCGTGCAGAACAGTCCGGAGTGAAAGATCCGATCGAGCCAATGGCCGATGAAGATGCCGATCAGCATGGGCACAAGCTTGCTTTCGGCGCGTCCGCCACGACCGATAGCAAGGTATGGTTCACCGTCGCGAAGGGGATCGTCAGCGAGACTTTCTATCCGCGGCCGGCCACGCCGGCTCACTCGAGCAGCTTCGCGAGCGCTCCCTCGTCCACTTCAATCGGCTTTTGCATGTCGGGAAGCACGGCGTCCGGAATATCCTTCAGCCCATGTCCTGTCACCACCGCGACGACGCGCTCGTCGAGCCCGAGCCAACCGGACGCCACAAGCTGTCTGACGGCCGCGATCGGCGCCGCAGCGCTCGGCTCGACGAAAATCCCCTCGCGCGTCACAAGGACGCGCGCCGCCTCAAGGATCTCCTCGTCCGAAACCGCGACCGCCGCGCCGCCGTGGCGGCGAATCCAGGCGAGCGTGTAGTCGCCGTCGCGCTCATAGCCAGCGAGCGTGTCGTTGAGGGCGCTGGCCGCCGTCGGCTGATGGGTCCAGGGAGCGACCGGCTTCCCGGTCTCGAAGGCGCGGACCGTCGGCGCGCAGGCGCTTGGCTGAACGGCGACCGGGCGCGGCAGCTTGTCAGCGAGGCCGAGGCGCTTCAGCCGCTCGAAGCCTTTCATCACGCCTGCAAGCAGCGGTCCGCTCGATATCGGCAGGAGCAGCACGTCCGGGCGCACGCCGGCAATTTCATAGGCGATGGTGGCGTAGCCGTCGACGCCGACGGGATTGTAGTATGTGGTGGTCACGTTCACCCAGCCGATGCGGGCGGCGGCGGTCCTGGCGAGCCGGCAGCAGTCGCTGGTGTCTCCATTGACGAGGACGAGCCGTGCTCCGGCCGCCCTGATTTGCGCGAGCTTGCTCCGCGGTGCGCTTGCCGGGGCGAGCACCACCGCGGCGAGGCCGGCTCGCGCGGCATAAGCCGCGGCCGAAGCGCCGGCATTGCCGCTCGAGGAGAGGACGAGGCCCGTCTTGCCGTAATTCTTGGCGAGCGAGGCGGTGAGCGCGAGCGCGCGATCCTTGAACGAGCCGCTCGGCATGATCGCGTCGTACTTGACCCATAGCGACGAGAGGCCGAGCTCCTCGCCGAGGCGCTGGCAGCGGAGGAGGGGCGATTGGCCTTCGCCGAGCGTCACCCGGTTCTCCGGCGCGCAGGACGGCAACCAGTTCCGCCAGACCCACACGCCGGACGATTCAACGTCGCGGTCCGGCTCCCGATCCTCGGCCCTGCCCTCGAACACGAGGTCGAGGATGCCGTCGCACGCCGGACAGGTCGACGGCATCTCGCGGATGGAGACGCCATGGCCGCAGGCGGTGCAGATGAAGCGCTCGTCTTTCGGCGGAGCGCGGCGATCCGTCGGTGGGCTTTGCGTCAAGGCGGGCTCGTTCGTCACTCAGGCGGCGAGAGGTCTCGTCGCGGACCTCAGCTCGCGGAAATTGTCGCGCAGATGTTCCGCGGCGCGGAGCGCAAGCGCCGAAAGCGTGGGCGTGGGATTGACCACGCCGCCGGTCGCAAACGTGCTGCCGTCGAGAATGAACAGGTTCGGAACATCCCAGGCCTGGTGCCAGCGGTTGACGACCGAGGAGTTCGGGCGAAGCGCCCATGCGGCAGGTCCCGAGGAGATGCCACGCCGGCGTGCGATAGACGCCATCGGCGCCGATATAGTCCTGCAGCCGGTATTCGAACGCGCCCGCGGCGGAGGCGAGGTCGACAAGCCGGTCGAGCATGAACTTCATCATCCGGCGGTCGTTCTCGCCGGGCGCATAGTGGAGCCGGGCGACCGGCGCGCCGTCGGCGTCGAGGGCCGCCGGATCGAGACTGACGCGATTGTCGGGATTCGGGAGATCGTCGCCGATGACATGGATACCGATCCCGTGCCCGAAATGCCGCTCGAACCAGCGATGGTGGTCGCGTCCCCAGGGCGCATGGGCGTCGGAGAGATAGCCGATCGCCTGCTCGCCGGCGGCTCCGCTGGTCAGGCAGTTGAAGTTGAAGCCGTTGACGAAGCCGCGCGAGGGGTCGCTCTCGGCGAACTCACGCGAGATCACCGAGGCGACATAACCCATGTGAGAAGCGACCGGCTCGTCCACCCAGATATCAGCGGAGACAAGCGTATGGTGGAGAAGGTTGCGGCCGACCTGGTCCGATGAATTGGCGAGGTTGTCGGAGGCGAGAAGAAGGCGGGGCGTGCCGACCCCATTGGCTGCGAGGACGACGACATCGGCGCTGAGGAAACAGCGCGTCCCGGAGTTGCGGTCGAGATAGACGGCGCCAGTCGCGCGGCCGTTTCGGCCCTTCTCGATCCGGACGACGCGCGCGTAGGTCCTGAGCTCGGCGCCCGCGGCCAGCGCCTTCGGCCAGACCGAGAGCGAGAACTTGCTCATCGAGCCGCGCGGGCACCCGTTGCAGACTCCGCAGCCGTTGCAGGCCGGGCGGCCGTCATAGTCGACCGAGATCACGCCCGCCGGCGCCGGCCACCAGTGCCAGCCGAGGCGGTCGAACCCATGGGCGAGCCGCCGCGCCGCCGCGCCCATCGGCAGGGGCGGGGTGGGGTAGCCCTCGGACGGAACGGCCGGATCGCCGGCAAGGCCGCTGACCCCGATCAGCTGGTCGGCCCGCTCGTAATAGGGCGCAAGGTCCTCATAAGTCATCGGCCAGTTCGGGGCGAGGCCATGCTCGACCCCTTTGCGAAAATCTGACGGCCGGAGGCGGGGCCAGATCGCGCCATAGACATTGGTCGAGCCGCCGACGCCGTTCCACATGAGCACCTGCGACGAGTCGCTCTTGACAGGGAAATCGTCGGGGTGCCGTCGAACGTTGACGTCGGGGCTCCAGCGCGTCCGGCGCTGCCACTGCCAGTCGCCGCTATAGTGCGGATGATCCTCCGGCTCGACCCAGCCGCCCTGCTCGAGGCAGACGACCTTCAGCCCGGCGCCGGCAAGGACCAGCGAGGCGATCGCGCCGGACGCGCCGGCGCCGATGACGAGAACGTCGGCGCGCTGGTCACTCGCCATGGGCGCGATTCCGTTGTTCCTTCGCAAGCCAGTCGAGCCCGCTCAAGTCGAGACGGCGGACATCTTCCGTCCCGACATGGCCGCCGCGCTTGTGATGCGGCCGGTCGCGATCGGGGTCGACGGGCGGCATGGAGTAGCCGCCGATGTGAGGCCGAAGCTTATAGGCGAACCCGAGCGACCGAATGCGGCGGGCCGCGGCCGGGCTCTCATAATAGGCGAGAGCGACCGCTTCGCGGACGAGCTTGAACAGCTGGGCATGCCGGCGCTCGAGATCGGCGACGATCGCTGTCCGCTCCGCGTCGCTCTTATCCGCGAAGCCGCCCGCGGCGCCGATGAAGGCGACGATCCGGTCGATATCGTCCTCGCGGCCGAGATCGGAGAGCCGGCTCATGAGAACCGCCTGCGCGCCGACCCTCGACGCCGAAGGCCAATTGTCGTCCCCCGGAATCAGCACATCGACGAAATCGGCGAGGATGTCGGCGAATGCGCGGGCCGCCGGCGGGGGCGCTTCGAGATCCGCCGGCTTTTTTCGCCGATCGTCCATGCTTCTCCTCCGTTGGCGAGCGAAGCGCGCCTCGCCTCTCCCCAGCCTGCCATTGGCTTTCGCTCAAGGTCAATTCGGCGGTGGGCTTGAGCGCAAGGTCGCGCCGGGCTCGCGGGACAACTCGCCTATTGCCGCACAGGAAAATCTGTAACATCATTTGATGGAGAGGTCGGCCTCGCAAAAGCGCCCGCAATCATTTCCGCTGTCAGCGCTGAACGCTGGCGGGCAGCGGCGTTGGGAGCATCGCCTCGGTCCGTCGAGCAACAATAAGGAGGATTGACCATGAAGGAACGCGCAAGGTCTCGAATTTCCCGGCGCAGCGTCCTCAAAAGCGCCGGCGCGGTTGCCGGCGCAAGCGTTCTGCCGACACAGCGTCTCTTCGCCGCAGGCAAGAAGTCGATCCGCGTGCTGACTGTCGCCGATCCGTTTTATTACGCTCTCGCCGGCGTTACCGACCAGTTCAGGCAGGAGACCGGCATCGACGTCGCAATCGAGAGCCTTGCTTATGACCAGCTGAACGCGCGCCTCGTCTCCTCGTTTGTCGGGGGGCAGCCGGACGCCGACGTCATTTCGGTCGACAACATCTGGCTCGGCCAATATCTCGAGAGCAAGTGGATCAAGCCGCTTAACGATCTCGTCAAGGCCGACAAGGACATCGATATCGCGGACTTCATTCCCGGCGTCCTCTATTCGATCAGCCTTTGGCGCGGGCAGCTCGGGTCGCTTCCGATCGCGCCCTACGGCATGGGCGTGATGTACCGCAAGGATTACATCGACGCCGCCGGGGTGAAGATCCCCGACGACGGGAGCTGGACCTGGACGGAATATCTCGACACGATCAAGAAGCTGAACGGGCAAAAGTTCGGCGGCGCTCCAATGATCGGAACCGTGGTGGCGGGACAGCAGCCGGCGCCGATCGTGCACATGTTCACCCAGCTTGCGGCAAGCATGGGCGCACGCTGGTTCAAGCATTTTCCCGAGGCGCCGTGGGACTTCACCCCGACCATCGACAGCAAGGAAAATGTCGACGCGATCAGGCTGTTCGCCGAACTCTACAAGGCCTCGCCCCCCGAGGCGATCAACTACAACTGGTTCGACGCCGGCATGCGTTTCGCCAAGGGAGACATCGGCGCCTTCTACTGGTGGTCCGCCTACTTCTATCTCTGCCGCAAGGACGGCTACATGTCCGGAAAGGACTCGGTCGTCGCCGACAAGATGGGGATCGTGCCGATACCGCACTCCGATCATCCGCAGGTGGGCAGCACCGGCGGCTGGAGCCTCGGCATCCCTTCGAACTCGGCCGCCGCGGACGAAGCCTGGACATTCGTCAAATGGGCGACCTCGGCCAAAGCCCAGAAGGCGATGGCCCTCTATACCAAGTACGGCTATCAGTTCTCGGATTTCGCCCGGCGCTCGCTCTACAAGGATCCCGACCTTCTCAAGATCTATCCTTACCTGCCCGGCCAGCTCGTCGGCCTCGAGGCCGGAAACGGCAAGATCAGTCGGCCCGGCGTCCCGACCTATACGACGCTCGAAAGCATCTACGGCCTCAACCTCAACAAGGTGCTGACCGGCGAGATGAGCCCGGAGGACTGCGCCAAGCAAACCGCGCAGCTCTGGACCAGCGTGCTGAAGGGCAACTTCATGATCCCCTATCAGCTGAAGAGCTACGACGACACGCTGGAAGCGGCAAAGGCGCTCATCGCCAGCCTTTCGGCGTGAGAAAACTCGCCCGCGGAGCCGTGGCGGCCGGTCTCGGCGCGACGGCTCGGCCCGCGTGGCCGGCCGCGATCAGCAATGTCGAATAACGTGATTGCGCGGGCGCCTGCGTTCTCACTCGCGCCAAGCCGGGCGCGCCGCCGCCGCCGGCTCTTCCCCTATCTGCTCATCGCTCCATCGGTCGTTCTGCTCGTCGCGGTGACGATCTTCCCTCTCTTCTTCGCGCTCAAGAGCAGTTTCTATTTCTGGAACCTGCAGATGGGTCCGGAGCCGCTCGGGTTCATCGGCTTCGGCAACTACCGGATGGCGCTGACCAGCGCCGTCTTCACGGCCTCGGTCGTCAACACGCTTGTCTTGAGCGTGTCCGGCACGGTTCTCGAAGCCCTCTTCGGCCTCGTGATTGCGCTCCTTCTTTGCCACGCTTTGCCGGGAATGAATGTGGCGCGCGCGCTCCTCATCATGCCGACCACCATCGCCCCGATCGTGGTCGGCTTTCTCTTCCGCTATATGTACGATCCGACCGGCGGGCTCCTGCCTTGGCTTCTTGCCGAAGCCGGCGTGCCCATCCCCAAGACGGGGCTCCTCGGCTCCGGCTGGACGGCGCTGCCGAGCATCCTTTTCGCCGACATGTGGCAGTGGACGCCGTTCTGCGCCATCGTGCTCTACGCCGCCCTGCTGTCGGTTCCGCCGCATGTGATCGAAGCCGCCCGCCTCGACGGCGCGTCGGCGTGGACGATCCTCCGGCGCATCCGGCTGCCGCTGATCCGCAAGACGCTTTCCTTCGTGGTCATGCTGCGGTTCATGCAGCTCTTCAACACCTTCGACCTGGTCCTGGTGCTGACGCGCGGCGGCCCGGGTTCGTCCACGCGAACTCTCGGTTACACGCTCTATCAACAGGGGCTGGTCGACTTCAACATCGGCCTCGCCAGCGCCATGACCTGGATCATCGTCATCATGGTGAACGCGCTGATCGGGCTCTACGTCGCGTTCGTCTTCAGAGACTGGGAATAGGTCGATGCGCAGGAAAAAGCTTCTTTTGCGGACGGGCCTGATTTACGCGGGACTTATCCTCGTTCTGCTCGTCTTTATCGGCCCGATCCTCTGGTTCGTCCTCCTCGCCATCCGGCCGAGCGAGACGGTCTTCGCAATTCCTCCCGTGATCTTCTTCACGCCCAGTCCGGCGGCTTTCCAGGCGACTTTCGTCGATCCGGGCGCGAACCGCCACCAGCTCGTCAACAGCCTCATCGTCGCCGGCGGCGCGGTCCTCCTCAATCTGCCCTTCTCCTTTCCGGCGGCGTACGCGCTGTCGCGATTCCGCATGCGGGGCCGGAAGAACATGATGCTCTGGTATCTGGGGCTTCTTATGGCGCCGCCGGTCGCCTTCCTGATTCCCTATTTCGTGCTCGTGTCCCGGATCGGGCTGCGCGGCACCTATCTCGCGATGATCCTGATCATGCAGACCATCACCATCCCGTTCTCGGTCTGGCTGATGAAGAGCTTCATCGACGAGGTGCCGGTCGAGCTGGAGGAGGCGGCGCGCGTCGACGGAGCGAAATGGCCCCGCGTGATCGCGCGCATCACGCTTCCTCTGGTCAGGCCCGGAATGATCGTGACCTCGATGTTTGCCTTCGTCTTCTCCTGGAACAACGCGGCCTTCCCTCTCGTTCTCAGCAACCAGAGGACCGCGACCCTCCCCATTGGCACGCTTGGCTATTTCGCCACCGCCGGCGCCACCTGGACCTTCATCGGCGCCGCGGCGACGGCGGCCATGCTGCCGCCGATGATCATCTTTCTCGTGCTCGATCGCTATGTGGCGCGGGGGCTCACCTTCGGTTCACTCAAGGGATGACGATGATGACGAAGGCGCCTTCGCCCTTTCTCGGGTTCCCCCAGTCGCGCTCGCGGGGCCGCGGCTGATGGCGTCTCTCGATTTCAAGGACGTATCCAAGCGCTTTCACGACGGGACGCTTGCGCTCGCGGGCGTGGATCTCGAGGTCGCGCACGGCGAATTCATGGTCCTCGTGGGCCCGTCGGGATGCGGGAAAACGACGCTGCTGCGCAGCGCCGCCGGTCTCGAGGAGATCACCAGCGGCGAGATCCGGCTTGGCGGCAAAGTGGTGACCGATCTCGATCCGAGCGAGCGCGACGTCGCCATGGTCTTTCAGAACTATGCGCTCTATCCGCATATGACCGTCCGGCAAAACCTCGCCTTCGGACTCGAGCAGAGACGTCTGCCACGCGCCGAGATCGCCAAGCGTGTCGCCGCCACGGCCGGAACCCTGGGGCTCGAGCGCCTCCTCGATCGCAAGCCTGCGGCGCTTTCCGGAGGACAGCGGCAGCGGGTCGCGATGGGCCGGGCGATTGTGCGCGAGCCCGCCTGCTTTCTCATGGATGAGCCGCTCTCCAATCTCGACGCCAATCTCCGCGTCCAGATGCGCTCCGAGCTTAAGCTCCTGAACGCCAGGCTCGGCGTCACCACGCTGTACGTGACCCATGACCAGGTCGAGGCGATGACCATGGGCGACCGCGTGGCCGTTCTTGAGCCCGGTATCGCATCCAGACGACCACAATCTCCAGCAATGCGCCCCGCCGGCGGAGCTCTACAACAACCCGGCCAACCTATTCGTGGCGGGGTTCATCGGCAGCCCACCGATGAATTTTGCCCGCGCTCGCATCGAGCGGGGCGGGAATGGCCCCGAACTCCTTATTTCCGGGCTGCCCTCGCCGTTGAGGGCCGGCGAGCGGATGGCCGCGCTCAAGCCCCGTCTCGAGCGCTGGTTGAACCGCCCCGTGATTCTCGGCATCCGGCCGGAGTTCTTCTCGCTCGCCGCTCCAGGAGAGGGCGATCTCGACGTCGACGTCGTGATGGTCGAGATGACCGGCGCCGACGGTTATCTGCATTTCGAGCTTCCGATTCCCCCCGGACCCGTCGAGACCGGCCTAGCAGAAGAGACCGTACCGCACCGCCACCAACAGGTGACGGCGCGCATCGAGCCCAAGCTGCTGCCCCGGGCCGGAACGCGGGTCGGGCTCACGATCGATCTTGCCCGCGCGCACGTCTTCGATCCGGATACGGGCGTGGCGATTCGGTGACAGGAGACGAGCGCGCGCCTGACCATCGCGGCGCTGAAGGAGGCGCGCTTCGGGCGGTTTCAATCGCGGAACTTGCAATCGGGGAACGCCCCTCGGTGAGCTATTGGTCGACAATTTGGATCTTAGCCCGGGATGGCCTAAAACCGCTGTCCACCCTTTCCCTCCCCATTGACTACGGAGTTCGTTGCTTTAGCCTTCCTACTCTTTTCAGCAAGATCGCGGCTTCCCGAAGACGTAGGAAGGCGAAGTGGTCTCGATTGCGGACATCGAAGGCGCCGAACGGCTTGTGGGGGTCGCCTATACCGCTGCCGAACGCGAGCAAATGGTTGGGAACCTCGAGGGACAGATCGCCTCGGCGATCGCTCGGCGGAAGGTCCGCTTCGACAATTCAACGCCAACGGCGACCACTTTCGACCCGCGTCTGCCGAACTTCCGCATGCCTTCGCCAGGCTTGCCGCGATTTTCGCAAGGCGCTGTCGGACCAGTGCCGAAAGATGGTGCGGATATCGCCTTCGCATCGATTGGAGAGCTTTCGGCCTGGATTTCTTCCGGCGCGCTGACGAGCCGGCGGCTTACGGAGATTTTCCTCTCGCGGATCGACGCGCTGGCGCCGAAGCTCGAGTGCTTCGCAACAGTCACCGCCGAGCGGGCGTTCGCGGAAGCTGACGCGGCGGACGCATTGCTGCGCGGCGGCGTCAATCTCGGGCCGCTGCATGGCTTACCCTATGGACTGAAGGACCTCTTCGACACCAAGGGAATTGCGACTGGTTGGGGCGCTGAGCCATACCGAGATCGCGTCCCCGACACGGACGCGACCATTGTGCGCAAGCTGCGTGCGGCCGGCGCGGTGCTTTTGGGCAAAACGACGCTCGGCGCCCTCGCTTATAACGATATCTGGTACGGCGGCTGGACGCGCAATCCGTGGAACCTCAATGAAGGCTCGAGCGGATCGAGCGCCGGATCCGCCGCGGCTGCCGCCGCGGGCTTGTGCGCTTTTTCGATCGGCACCGAGACGCTGGGGTCGATCACCTCGCCCAGCCAGCGTTGCGGGACGACAGGACTGCGGCCCACCTTCGGCCGGGTGTCGCGCACCGGCGCCATGGCGCTCTGCTGGTCGCTCGACAAGATTGGGCCGATCTGCCGCTTCGTCGAAGACACCGCGATCGTGCTTGCGGCGATCAACGGTGCGGACGGCGCGGACCGCTTTTCCATCGACGCGCCGTTCCACTTCGACGCCAAGGCCGACATTGCCGGGCTCAAGCTTGGCTATCTCCCGGAAGCCTTCGGCGAAGGCGCCACCGAAGTCGATCATGCTGCGCTCGCGGCGGCTCGGCGTCTTGGCGTTAAGATCGTCGAGGTTTCGCTGCCTGCGCTTCCCTACGAGGCGCTCATGAACGTGGTTTACGCGGAGGCGGCTGCAGCGTTCGAGGAACTGACCCTGTGCGATCTCGACGACAAGCTCAAGTGGCAGGACGACGGCGCCTGGCCCAACACATTTCGCAAGGCGCGCTTTCTATCCGCCGTCGATCATGTCCAGCTCGACCGGCTCCGCTACCGGGTCATGCTCGCCCTCGACGAGCTGTTCAGCAAGGTCGACGCGGTGATTGGCCCCTTCATGACCGGGCCTATGCTCATCGGCAGCAATTTCACAGGACATCCTTGCCTGCATCTGCGCGCGGGCTTTCTTCACCTCGCCACTCGCGGCGCAGCCTCCCTCGGTTCGGGCAAGCTGACGACGGGAGAGCCCGAGGCTGAGGGTCGCGCGTTCATGGTCCCTCAAGGCATCTCCTTGTGGGGGCGGCTGTTCGAAGAGGGTCCGATCCTCAATCTCGGCATGGCGCTCGAGAAGGAACTCAACGTAGCCGCCATTCGCCCGGAATTTCCGACGTGAATCCGCTTGGGCGTCGTCCAGGAGGTGAATGCGAAGGTTCGAAACAATGATCCAATTCTTTCGAGGGAGGATGCCATGAAGCGTAGGGAGTTCTTGACGTCGAGCGCAACGTTGGTCGGAACCGCGGCATTCGGCGGCTTCCGCTCCGGTCCAGCCTTGGCCGCGGATCAGCCGGTCAAAGGTGGGACGCTGATCTGGGGACATTCCGAAACCACGCAGAATCTGGACATCCACCAGACCGGCACGGCGTCGACGATCCGGGTGCTGCAGAACGTTCACGACGCGATCGTAACAGTCGACAAAAATTTCACCGTGATCCCCAGCCTCGCCAAGAGCTTCGATCAGAGTCCCGACCTCCTGACCTACACGTTCCACCTCCGCCCTGGCGTCAAGTTCCATGACGGCAAGACCATGACGTCGGCGGACGTCAAATATTCCTTTGACCGTTGTCGCGCCAAGGAAACGGGCGCGGTCAATTTCGAGGTGTTCAACGACGTGGCGTCGATCGAGACGCCCGACGATCTGACTGTCGTGATCAAGATGAACCGGGTGAACGCCCCGTTCCTCAGCCGCCTCGCCGAAAACGGCGCCGGCGCCATCATGCCTCAGGGGTCGGGAAACCAGCAGGGCAAGGCGCCGATCGGCGCCGGACCCTTCAAGTTCGTCCGGCGGGAGTTCGGACACGAGGTGGAGCTCGTGCGGTTCGACGATTACTGGGACGGGCCGGCTTATCTCGACAAAGTGATCGCGCGGGAAGTGACCGAGCCCACGGTTCGACTCACGGGGCTTCGCACTGGCGAAATGCACATGATCAACGACATTCCGGCCGACCGGATGAAGGAAGTGAAGAGCGACCCGAAGCTCCAGGTCGTCACGTGGTTTCCGCTCAACTGGGACTTTGTCAACCTCAACCACGATTACGCGCCGTTCAAGGACCAGCGCGTGCGGCTCGCGATCGATCTTCTGATCGACAAGGAGGCGCTCCTGCAAGGCGCGTTATGGGGCGAAGGCCGGACGACCGCTTCGCCGAGCTTTCCAACTTCACCCTCGTACAACGCCACGCTCAAGAATCGTCCTCAGGACATCGAAAAGGCCAAGCAGTTGCTCTCCGAAGCCGGTTATGGACCGGGCAAGCTCGATCTCGTCTTCAAGGCGACCACGAACTATCCCTATCACGTCGAGTCGGCGCAGATCATGCTCGAATGGTTCAAGGAAGCTGGCGTCAACATGAAGATCGAGCAGCTGACTTGGGCCGATTGGCTGAGCCAGGTCTGGGTCAACAAGGACTTCCAGATCTCGATGATGAACTTCTTCACCTTGTGGGAGCCGGACTTTCTCTACTACAGCCTCTGGCATTCGACGGGAGCGTTCAACTACCGTCATATCCGCGATCCCGACCTCGACGCCCTCCTGCAGAAGGCGCGCGTCACCATCGACCCCGCGGCGCGCGCCGACATCTACAAACAGGTGCAGCAGCGCATCTACGACCAGGATCACGATGTGATCCTCTGGTTCCGGAACGGGTCAATCGGCGCGCAGCCTTCCGTGCGCGGCCTCGACACGATCGTTCATCCTAACGGCAGCAATTTCCAGTTCCACAAAGTCTGGTTGCAGGCATGAATGGTGCGGCCGGCGTGAGAAAGAAACGCCGGCCGTCCCAACCGAAACCGGTTTTTGATTCGCATGCCCTATATCTTCAATCGCCTCCTCTCGATTGCGCTGACGCTGTTTCTAATCTCGGTCATCACCTTCGCGGTCACGACCATTCTTCCTGGCGATGTCGCGACCATGATCATGGGCACACAGAGCAATCCGGAGGCGCTCGCGGGATTGAGGAAGACGCTCGGCCTCAACGACCCGCTCGTCGTTCAATATGGACGGTGGGTCGCCGGCATGGCGACCGGCGATTGGGGACATTCGCTCGTTTTCAAGGTTCCCATCGCCGATCTGCTGATCCAGAAGATCAAGGCGAGCTCGCTCATCGTCGTGATGTCGATGGGGATCGCGTTGCTGTGCGCCGTGCCGCTGGGCGTTTGGGCCGCCGTCCATCGCGATCGCTGGCAGGATGGCGCGAGCAGCAGCGCTGCGCTCGTTGGCGTGAGCCTGCCGGATTTCTTCTGGGGAATCATGATGATCCTCCTGTTCGCCCGGACTCTTGGCTGGTTTCCCTCAAGCGGCTTCGCTGATCCGTCAGTGAGCCTCGTGCAGGCGCTGGCCCACGCCTTCCTTCCTTCGCTCGCCCTCGGGCTCGGCCTTATGGCGCATCTCACGCGCATGACCCGCTCGACCATGACGGGAATTCTCGGACAGGAATTCATTCGCGTCGGACGCGCGAAAGGTCTCAAGGAGCGAACAATCGTCTGGCGCTACGCGCTGGCCAACGCGATCGGCCCGGTGATCACCGTGGCCGGCCTCCAGGTCGGCTACCTCTTTGGCTCGATCATCGTCATCGAGACGCTGTTCAACTACACCGGCATGGGCTGGCTTACCTATCAGGCCCTGCTCAACCGCGATATTCCGTTGATCCAAGCCACGGTTTTCGTCATCGCGGCCGTTGTCATGCTCGCCAATCTCGCCGTCGATTTGCTCTATCTCTATTTCGATCCGCGGATCCGGCTTGCGTAGGAAATGATGAGGCGCTTTCTCACCGCCAAAGGGCTTCTCGGCGCCGCGCTGGTGATCGCGATGGCTCTAATCGCGATTGTCGCCCCCCTCGTCATTCCAGCCGACTACGGAACACGGATGACCATGACGGCGCGCCTCCGCCCACCCTCGGAGCTCCATTGGTTCGGCACAGACCAACTTGGCCGCGACCTCTTCTATCGCGTAATGCTCGGCGCTCGAACATCGCTCGGAATTGCGGCCGCCGCGGTGCTGATGAGCCTCGTTCTTGGCCTGCCGATCGGCATGATTTCTGGCTTCTATCGCGGGCGCATCGACAATGCGCTCATGCGTCTGGTCGACACGCTGCTCAGCTTTCCTGTGCTCTTGCTCGCGCTGACCATCAGCGCCATGCTCGGCCCGAGCATCCCCAACGCCATTATCGCCATCGGCGTCGCCTTCACGCCTTTTTTGGCGCGGATCGTACGCGGCGAGGCGCTCCGCGTCACACAAATGCCCTATGTCGAAGCCGCCCGGGCGGCGGGAGCGACCGACTTCAATCTCATCCTTCGGCACGTCGCGCCCAACGTGATGCCGCCGATCATCGTCCAAGCCACGATCAGTCTCGCTTTCGCGGTTCTTGCTGAGGCCAGCCTTTCCTTTCTTGGCCTCGGCACCCAGCCGCCGCAATCCTCATGGGGGCTGATGATCCAGGCGTCGCGCGACTACCTCGATGTCGCGCCATGGACCGGCCTTGTGCCCGGCGCCGCCGTCGCAATCTCAGTGCTCGGGCTCAACATGTCGGGCGACATTCTTCGCGACGTTTTCGACCCGCGGACGAGGTGAGGCTAAACCAGGACATGTCCTCAACCGCCGAACGTCCTCTCGCCTCGCAGGACGATACGGGCCGGCCGCTGTTGGCGGTCGAGAACCTCAGGGTCGAATTTCGGACCGATGGCGCGTCGATCGTCGCCGTAGACGGCGTCTCGTTTTCGATCGATCCGGGCGAGACGGTCTGCCTTGTCGGCGAGTTCGGGCTCTGGAAAATCGGTCACCTCCCTCTCCCTCATGCGCCTGGTCGAGTTTGGCGGCGGGCGAATATCGGGAGGCAAGCTCAAATTCGCGCCACGTAGGGGCGAAACGATCGACCTCGCCAAGGCCCCGCAGGAATTCATGCGCGAGCTCCGCGGCGACCAGATCGGCATGATCTTCCAGGAGCCGATGACGTCTCTCAATCCCGTTTTCACGATCGAGCGGCAGCTCGTCGACGGACTGAAGGCGCATCGGGGACTGAAGCGTGGCGAAGCGCGGGCGCGGGCGCTCGAGCTTCTCCGTGGCGTGCGGGTGCCGGAGCCCGAGCGTCGTCTTCGGCAATATCCGCATGAATTGTCAGGCGGCATGCGCCAGCGCGTCGTGATCGCCATGGCGATGGCCTGCGAGCCGCGGCTCCTTATCGCTGACGAGCCAACGACAGCGCTTGACGTGACGATTCAGGCGGAAATCCTGGCGCTGATCGATCGGCTGAAGCGCGAGAACCGCATGGCCGTGCTGTTCGTCACCCACGACATGGCGGTCGTCGCACAGATGGCGGACCGGGTCGTCGTCATGTACCGCGGCAAGATCGTCGAGGAAGGCGGCGTCGAGACGATCTTCGAGAATCCGCAGGCCGACTACACGCGGATGCTGCTGGCGGCGGTTCCGAAGCTCGGCCAGATGCGCGGCACGGCCGAGCCGGCGCCGATGCGCCGGCTTGGCGATTCCGTGTCCGCCAATCCGAGCGTTTCGCAGGCGCGCCGCGAACCTCACTGTTTGCTGAAAGTCAAGAATTTGACCACCCGCTATCCGGTGAGGGGAGGCGCCCTTCGTCGAGTCGTAGCGAATGTCCATGCGGTCGAGGACGTGAGTTTTTCCATAAACGTAGGCGAAACATTTTCGCTCGTCGGCGAATCGGGCTGCGGCAAATCGTCATGCGGCCGCTCCATCGTGCGGCTGGTCGAACCGCTATCCGGCGAAATATGGCTCGACGAGCAGGAAATCCGCAGCCTCGAACCAGTCGAACTCCGCGAAGCGCGCCGAGACATGCAGATGGTGTTTCAGGATCCGTTTGCGTCGCTCAATCCGCTCCGCAGACTGCGCGACCAGGTTGCAGAGCCGCTGGTCAACTTCGGCCTCGCCTCGAAATCGGAGATCGCGGATCGGGTGGCCGCGCTGTTCGACCGCGTCGATCTGCCGCGCTCGTTCCTCAACCGCTATCCGCACGAACTGTCGGGAGGACAGCGGCAGCGGGTAGCGATCGCCCGCGCGATCGCCTCGCATCCGAGCCTCGTCATCGCCGACGAGGCGGTTTCAGCGCTCGACGTCTCGGTGCAGGCGCAGGTGCTGAACCTCCTCGCAGAATTGCAGGCGGACCTGGGACTATCCTTCCTATTCATCAGTCACGATATTGCGGTCGTCGAGCGTATATCGCACTACGTTGGGGTTATGTATCTGGGCCGTCTCGTCGAAGTAGGTCCGAGGCCAGCGGTGTTCGAAGATGCCCGCCATCCCTACACCAGAACGTTGATGGCGGCCGTCCCGGTTGCGGATCCGAGGCGCAGACGAATCCACGAAGCTCCGAGCGCCAAGCCTCTTGCCTCGCCCATCTTCCCGCTCGGCCACAAAGCCGAGCCTTCAATTTACGACGAAGTCACAGAGGGTCACTTCGTCCTTCGCCATCGCTAAGCGGTTCGCGAGAAGCAGAGCGTGCCGATCAAGAACCGCATCGCCAAGATGCACAACGGATCGTCGTGTCTCCCTTCGGCGACCCATTGCCGGTCGGCTTCGCCGCTTCTGTGCACATGTCGTTCAGCCAGCCGAACCCCTTCATCCAGGAATTGTGCGGGCCTTCTATACAGGCTGGTACGAGGAACTGGTTACCAAAACGCCGACGATCCGCGACGGCTATGTCTATCCGACGGAGGGGTCAGGACTGGGGCTCGACCTACGTCCGCGAGTGTTCGAGCGTTCCGACCTCATCTCGCGACGGAGCGAAGCATGATAGGCTTCAGGCGCCTCCACCTCTCCGGCAAGACGGCCCTCGTCACCGGTTCCTCCGATGGCGTCGGGCGCACTATGACTGTGTCGGCCATGGCGCATGAGCAATCCGTTCCGATATTTCAACAGCTCGCCAGAGGTCATCCGTCTGGTCGCGATGATGTACGGGCGATCCCCGATGTCGCTTCGAAACGTCGAGGATCTCTTGGCCGAGCGCGGGATCGACATCAGCCACGAGACCGTCCGGTTGGTCATCAAAGCAGACGGGAAACTCCGCAATGCCCTGTTCTTTCCCTGTTAGCAGGGAAGTTGTCCGCCGGAGACCGGTTTGGTAGGACTGCATCGCCCACCGCCATCTTGAAATCGCCGCTTGGATCGCTCGGCCGATGACCCGCAAGCGCGACCGCCGTCCTCCCTCCCTCGGTTCGCTCAAGCCGCCGCGAGGGCGCCCCCGCGCGGAAACGGCGCGGCAAGCCGCCGAGGCGGCGCGGCCATCCGCTCGCCCGGGCGATCGCGACCGTCCGGGCGAGCGGCGGGAGGCCAGGGTTTCGCTCATCTACGGCTTTCATAGCGTTCTGGCCGCCCTTCAGGCGCCGCGGCGCGAACTCGTCCGCCTCTACGCCACGCCCGCGGCGGCCGAGCGCCTCGGCGCCCACGCCGCCGCGCGCGGGGTCGAGATGAGGATCGTGAGCGCCGAAGAGATTTCCGCTCTTGGCCCCCGCGACGCGGTTCACCAGGGCGTGCTGCTCGAAGCCCGGCCGCTCGCCCCGGTCGACGTCGCGGAATTGCCGGCGAACGGCCTCGTTCTCGTCCTCGACCAGATCACCGATCCGCATAACGTGGGCGCGATTCTGCGCACCGCCGCGGCCTTCGCCGTTGACGCGCTCGTCACCACCGAGCGCCACTCGCCCGACTTCGCCGGCGCGCTCGCCAAGTCGGCCTCGGGCGGGCTCGAGCACGTGCCGATTTGCACCGTCCCCAATCTGGCGCGGGCGCTCCAGGAGATGGGCGACATGGGCTACTGGCGGATCGGGCTCGACTCGGAGGCGCCAGACCGGCTCGCCGAACAGACGCTCACGCGTCCGCTGGCGCTGGTCCTCGGCGCGGAGGACAGGGGTTTGAGACGGCTGACGCGCGAGCGCTGCGACCGGATGGCCCGCCTCGATCTGCCAGGCGCGATCAAGAGCCTCAACGTTTCCAACGCCTGCGCCATTGCGCTCGCGCTCGCGCACGAGCGCATGTCCGACCAAGGGTGAGGAAGCCCGCCGGGCGGGCTTACTTCAAAGCGTCGGCCGGCACGACCTTGGCGTAGCTCAGATCGTATGTCTTGTTGCGCAGCGGGTCGAGCGGAGTGCCTTCGGAAGCGTCGTAGATGCGCGGACGTCCGGACGCGGTCGCCGGCTGCGCCGCGGCCGGCGCGGCGACGAGGGCGTCGACAGGGAGGCTGGAAGCCAGCGCTGCCGTCCCGTACTTGGCCTCGCGGGCCTTCTGGTCCGCGAGCATCGCCGGCGACAAGGCGACGGAGGCGACCGGTCCGCCGCCTGCGTCGGGCTGGTCCGCGTCGGAGAAGGCGAGGCCCGCCTCGGGCGCGTCGTTGACGCCGGTCACGACCGCGCCGATGTCGTCGATGGTCTTGGCGCCGGGAGCGGCGAGCGAGGCCAGCGCCGCGGCCTCCGCCTTCCGGCCCGCGCCGATCTTGGTGAGGCGGGCGATCAGCGCGGCAGGCGCGCCTCGTCCCGGCGAGGGCGCGACAAGCGCGCCGAACTGAGCCGGATCGACCGGTTCGATCGAGCCGCGGATCGAGGGGCCCGGCGCGACGTCCGGCGCGAGCTTGTCCTTCACGTCCTTCTCGATCTGACGCCAGCGGGCGACATTCTTCTGATGCTGATCGAGCGTTTCGGCGAACGTATGCCCACCGGTTCCGTCGGCGACGAAATAGAGATCCTTGCTATGCGCCGGATTGGCGACCGCCTCCAGCGCCGCCTTGCCCGGGTTGCAGATCGGCCCCGGCGGCAGACCCTCGATCAGGTAGGTGTTGTAGGGCGTCGGCTGAGTGAGATCGGCCTTGGTGATGCTGCGGCCGAGCGTGCCCTTGCCGCGGACCAGACCATAGACGATCGTCGGGTCGGACTCGAGACGCATGTGCTTTTCGAGGCGATTGACGAACACGCCCGCGACGCGCGGCCGCTCTTCAGGCTTGTCGAGTCTCTTTCTCCACGATCGAGGCGAGAGTCACCATTTCCCACGGCGATCGGATCGGCAGGTTCGGGGCCCGGCCCTTCCAGATCTCGTCGATCGATCTTCGCCTGCATCTTCGCCATGCGCGAGAGAATCGATTGCCGGGTGTCGCCACGCTCGAAATAGTAGGTGTCCGGAGTGAGCGAGCCTTCGCGCGGCGTCTCCCTGATCTCGCCGATTAGAACGCTGTCGTCGCGCAGCCGGTCGACGACCTGTTCGCTGGTCAGGCCTTCGGGAACGGTGAGTTTGTATCGCACCACGCGATGGGCGATCAGCTCGTTCTCGATCTCGTTCATGCTGACGCCCGCCTTGAACGCGTACTCGCCGCGCTTCAAGCGCGCCGCGATTGCCGTCGAGCAGCGTCAGAATATTGAACCACATCGCGCTGTCGACCACGCCGCCGCGTTCGAGCTGGTCGGCAATGCTGCCGCCGTCGTCCTCGCGCACGATCATGACCACTTTGTCAGCCGGCAGCGGCCCGGGACTTCGCGCTTCCTTCATGAGCCAGGCGAGCCCCCCGACGGTCGCCAGCGCGCCCAGGAGAACGAAAGTGAGCAATCCGCTCACGCTCGAGAGTGCCTATCCGGCGCGGCTTGCGCGGCGGCCGGCCCGGGGGCGGGGGATCGCCGAGCGCAGGTTTGGACGCGCGGCCGAACAGGCTGACCCGCGGCCGGGGGGCCGCTCCGTCGCCTGGATCGTGATCTGCGCTCATGTCGATGCCGCTTCTCTCGCCCCGCGCGCCGTCCTGTCGTTCAAACCCCGCCAGCGATGAACACACTGGGCGCGGCGGCTTGGCCGAACTTTAGCATGACCGGGCGCCGCGGGAAACACCGAATTGCCCGCCGGCTGGCTCCGCCTCAATCCGGCGCGCGAAAGATGAGCGAGGCGTTGGTGCCGCCGAAGCCGAACGAATTGGACAAGCGCCGCCTGAATCGGCCGCTTGCGCGCGCTGTGCGGCGCAAGATCGATCGCCGTCTCCACCGACGGGTTGTCGAGATTGAGCGTCGGCGGCGCGACCTGGTCGCGGATCGCGAGGATGGAGAAGATCGCCTCGACCGCCCCCGCCGCGCCGAGGAGATGGCCGATCGACGATTTGGTCGACGACATGGTCGTCTTCGCCGCCGAATTGCCGAGCAGGCGCTCGACCGCGCGCAGTTCGATCTCGTCGCCGACCGGAGTCGAGGTGCCGTGCGCGTTGACGTAGTCGATCTCGCGAGGCCGCCATGCCGGCGCGCTTCAGCGCCATGCTCATCGAGCGAAACGCGCCGTCGCCGTCGGGCGCGGGCGCGGTGATGTGATAGGCGTCGCCCGACAGCCCGTAGCCGACCAGTTCGGCGTAGATGCGCGCGCCGCGCGCCTTCGCGTGCTCGAGTTCCTCGAGCACCACGCAGCCCGCGCCTTCGCCCATGACGAAGCCGTCGCGATCGCGATCGTAGGGGCGCGAGGCCTGCTTCGGCCGGTCGTTGAAGCCGGTCGACAGCGCCCGGCAGGCGCAAAAGCCCGCCAGCGAAAGGCGGTTGACCGCGGATTCCGCGCCGCCCGCGACCATCACGTTGGCGTCGCCAAGGGCGATGAGCCGCCCGGCGTCGCCGATCGCGTGGGCGCCGGTCGAGCAGGCGGTGACGACCGCGTGGTTGGGGCCCTTCAGATTGTGGGCGATCGACACCTGCCCGCTGAGCAGATTGATCAGCCGGCCGGGAATGAAGAACGGCGAGATGCGGCGCGGTCCCTTTTCATGCAGGGTGATCGAGGCGTCGTAGATGCCGCCGAGGCCGCCGATCCCCGAGCCGATCAGGACGCCGGTCTCGATCTCCTCCTCGTAGGTCCTGGGCGCCCAGTCCGCGTCGCGGAGCGCCTGGGTCGCGGCGCTCATGCCATAGATGATGAAGTCGTCGACGCGGCGCTGCTCCTTGGGATCCATCCAGTCGTCGGGATTGAAGGCGTCGGGAGCGGCGCCGCGCGGCACCTGCGCGGCGATCTGGCAGGGGAGGTCGGAGACGTCGAAGTTCTCGACCCGCGCCGCCGCCGAGTTCGCCGGCCAGAAGACGGCGCCATGTCGCCTCGACGCCGCAAGCCAGCGGACTCACCATGCCAAGACCCGTGACGACGACCCGCCTCATTCGCTCCATTTCCGCAACCTGACTGCTTCCCGTTGCATTCCCCTTCAACCGCGTTGACTGAGATGCTGCGTCAAACGCAAGACGGGCCGGACTGGACGCCGGCCCGCGCGCTTTCCAAGCAAGAACGTCTCGACGAAAGCCTGTTTAAGGCGCGTTTGCCGCCGTTACTTTTTGGCCGACGCCTTTTCGAGGAACTTGACCGCGTCGCCGACGGTCACGATCGTTTCGGCCTGGTCGTCGGGAATCTCGACTCCGAACTCCTCTTCGAAAGCCATCACCAGCTCGACCGTATCGAGCGAGTCGGCGCCGAGATCGTCGATGAAATTGGCGCTGTCGACGACCTTGTCGGCCTCCACGCCGAGATGCTCGACGACGATCTTCTTCACGCGCTCTGCGACATCGCTCATCTATCTTTTCCCTCATCCGCCGGGCTTCGCGGCCCGACTTTCTTGTCAATTTCCCGATCGAGTCGCACAAGGGCAATTTCTCGCCATCGCGCCGCCCTCTCAATGCCTCAAGTCGGCGACACGCTCACTCGGGTTCGCCGACGCTGACGCTTGATGATGCGCCCCTCCCGCGCCCTGCGACAAAGGGGGTCGATAGCATATCTTTCCCGCCAACGCGAGGGGAAGCAAGCCCCCTTGCGCCGCTGGTTTGCTGCAACTCCAAGGCTCTCAAATCATTGCCATTCCGCCGTTCACATGCAGGGTTTGTCCGGTCACGTAGGCCGCTTCCGAACTCGCCAGATAGACCGCGGCGGCGCCAATGTCCTCGTCCGAGCCCAGCCGTCCGATCGGGATCGACGCGAGGATCGAGTCGCGCTGTTTCTCGTCGAGCGCCCTGGTCATCGGGCTGTCGATGAAGCCGGGCGCGATGCAATTGACGGTGATGCCGCGCGTCGCGACCTCGGCGGCGAGCGCCTTCGACATGCCGATCATGCCGGCCTTGGCGGCCGCGTAATTGCCCTGGCCCGGGTTGCCCTGGACGCCGACGACCGAGGTCATGTTGATGATCCGGCCGAAGCGGCGCTTCATCATGCCCCTGAGCGCGGCGCGCGACAGGCGGAAGGCCGCGGTGAGGTTGATCGCGAGCACCGTGTCCCAATCCGCGTCCTTCATGCGCATGAAGAGAGTCGTCGCGCGTGACGCCGGCGTTGTTGACGAGAATGTCGACGGAGCCCGAGCGCGCGCTCGACGCCGGGAACCAGCGCCTCGATCGCCGCGGCATCCGCGAGATCGCATGGCGCGACATGGGCGCGGTCCTCGAGCTCGGCGGCGAGCGCTTCGAGCGCCTCTTTCCGCGTGCCGGAGAGCGCGACCCCGGCGCCCCGGGCGTGCAGCGCGCGCGCGATCGCCTGCCCAAGTCCTCCCGACGCCCCGGTGACGAGCGCAACTCTTCCTGTCAGATCGAACACCGAGTTCGTCCCTCCTGTCGGATCTCAGGGCTGTTCCGAGGCGCTGAAGGCGGCGACGTCGGCGGGCGAGCCGACGCTCATCGCTGTTGCGCCTTGTGCGATTCGCTTGATGAGGCCGGTCAGCACCTTGCCGGTCCCGATTTCGACGAAGCGCTTCACGCCGTGCGCGCTCATATAGAGGACGCTCTCGCGCCAGCGAACGGTTCCCGTCACCTGCCTGACGAGGCCGGAGCGGATCGCTTCCGGGTCGGCGACCGCCTCGGCTTCGACATTGGCGACAAGGGGCGGTTTGGGCGCGACGAATCTCGACTTCCCTCAGCGCCGCCTCCATCGCTTCCGCCGCCGGCTGCATCAGCGCGCAATGGAACGGCGCCGAAACCGGCAGGCGCAGCGTGCGCTTAGCGCCGGCCAGCATGGCGAGTTCCATCGCCCGCTCGACCGCGGCCTTCGTGCCGGAGACGACGACCTGGCCCGCGCCGTTGTCGTTGGCGACCTGGCAGATCGCGCCGGTCGAGATAGAGATCGCTCGCCGCCTGCGTGGCGATCTTCACCGCCTGGCCGAAGTCGAGGCCGAGCAGGGCCGCCATCGCCCCTTCGCCGACCGGAACCGCCTTCTGCATCGCTTCGCCCCTGAGGCGCAGGAGACGCGCCGCATCCTCGAGAGCAAGCGAACCGGCCGCGCACAGGGCCGAATATTCGCCGAGCGAATGGCCGGCCACAAAGGCCGCCTGCGACGCCGGATCGAAGCCCTTCTCGCTCTTAAGAACCCTGAGCGTCGCGATGCTCGTCGCCAGCAGCGCCGGCTGGGCGTTGGCGGTGAGAGTCAGCTCCGCCTCGGGCCCCTCGAACATGAGCGTGGAAAGCTTATGCCCAAGCGCGGCGTCGACGCGGTCGAACGCCTCGCGCGCGACGGGAAACTCGTCCGCCAGCGCCTTGCCCATTCCCACCGTCTGCGACCCCTGACCTGGAAACACCAAGGCCGTTGACATGCTCCGGACTTCCCCGATTTCAGCGCAAGAAAGGCGAACTCGGCTCTCGCCTTGGCGCAAAGCCGCTGCAAGACACGGCCAGGGCGGGGCTGTCAAGCGCGAGAGCACCAGAGCGAACAAGGGATTATGTCGGCTGCCCGCCGCCAAACCCGTACCGGAACGGGTCCCCGGGACTCTCGACGAGCTTCGTCTCCGCGCAGACGAACGCGCGCCCGCTGATGCGCGGCAGAACGCCGCCGGCGGGTCCGGGCTCGAAGCTCGCGCCAAAGCGGCTGCCGATGACGCTCTCCTGAACCCAGACCTCGCCGGGGCGCAGCTTGCCGTCGGCCGCGAGGCAGGCGAGCTTGGCGCTGGTGCCGGTTCCGCAGGGCGAGCGGTCATAGGCGCCGCCGGGGCAGAGCACGAAATTGCGGCTCATCGCGTCGCTCGACCGCGGGGCGGCGAAGAACTCGATATGGTCGATTGGCGCGCCGTCCCGGCCGCGCAGCCCCTGCGCCAGAAGCGCGCCATGCACGGCGGTCGCGGCCTCCGTCAGGCGGCCGACATTGGCAAGCTCGAGTTCGCAGGGCGGGGCGGTGGAAGCGAGGAAGAACCAGTTGCCGCCCCAGGCGATGTCGCCTGCGACCTCGCCCAGTCCTTCGACCTCGACCCTGACCGCCCTGGCGAAGCGATAGCTCTCGACATTCTCGACCGCGGCCGTCTCCTCATCGACCAGTTCGACGCCGACCGTCCCGACCGGCGTCTCGAAGCGATGGCGCCCTCTCGTCAGCCGGCCCATATGCGCCAGCGTCACGGCAAGCCCGATCGTTCCATGGCCGCACATGCCCAGATAGCCGACATTGTTGAAGAAGATGACGCCCGCCGCGCATGACGTGTCATGCGGCTCGCAGAGGAGCGCGCCGACCAGCGCGTCGTGGCCGCGCGGCTCGTTGACGGCGAAGCGGCGGACATGATCGAACCCGGCGGAGAAGCGTCGAAGCCGCTCCGAGAGCGGCCCCCGCCCGAGGTCCGGCCCGCCGTCGACGATCACGCGGGTGGGTTCGCCCTCGGTGTGGGAATCGATGACCCGCATTTCTGTCAGCCCCTGGCGCTCAGTCCTTCGCGCCCGGCCAGGAGGCCCACCAGGCGCGGAACGTCGCGAGCCTTCTCTTCGCCATGCCCTCCTGCGAGGGGCTCAATCCGTCGAAGGCGTTGAGCTGCAGGGCGTATTCGTCATGGCCGACGAGCGTCATCAGGCGCTTGAAGTAGAGGACGAGATCGACCCCCTCGTCGAATTCCGACAAGGGCCCGAGCGCGCTCTCGAGTTCGAGCGCGAGGCGCCGCGCATGGGCGTCGCCTTTTGCCGCGCGCTGGCAAAGCTCGACGAGCCTCAGCACCTCGCGCGGCAGCACGTTGCCGATGCCCGTAATGACGCCGCAGGCGCCGCAATTGACGAGCCCATGGAACAGCTGCGTGTCGACGCCGACCATCAGCGCGACGTCGTCAGCCCGTCCGGCGATATGCTCGGCCGCGTAGCTGAGCGACTCGGCGCCGCCGAACTCCTTGAACCCGACCAGATGGGGAAATTCCTTGCGCAATTCGAAGAAGAGCTCGGCCCGGGTCTGGAAGCCGTAATAGGGGCTGTTGTAGATGACCGACGGCAGGTCGACCGCGGCCTCGAGCACGGCCCTGAAATGGCCGCGCTGAGCCGCGGCCGAGGCGCCGCGCGAGAGCACGCGGGGGATGATCATGAGCCCCCGCGCTCCCTTTTCGCTGGCGTGACGGGCGAGGGCTGCGGCCTGATCGGTGTTCTGCGCGCCCGTGCCGACGATGACCGGGAGGCCGGCCTTCGCCAGGCGTTCGACGCCCTCCATCCTCTGTTCGATCGGTGAGCAGCGGCCAGTCGCCCATCGAGCCGCAATAGACCACCCCCGACATTCCGGCGCCGATCAGCTGTTTTCCCATGCGCGACAAGGGCGTCGAAATCGGGCCGGCGGTCGTCCCCGCAGGGGGTCATGAGGGCCGGAATGGTTCCGGAAAAGACTTGCGACGGCATGGCGGGGCTCCCTAGGGTCGGGTTCTTGCTTGGCCCAGATTCGCACGTTTCGGCCCTCGTTTCATGATGAAAACGCAGGCGCAGGGTTGAAAAATCCGCGCCCGGTCGCGGACTGCTCGCCGTCAATCGGCCGGCCGGATGTTTTGGTTGACCCGGAACAGGTTCGCTGGGTCGTATTTTGCCTTGAGCGCCTTCAGTCGCGGATAGTTGTCGCCAAAACTGGCCCTGATGCGATCCTCGCCTTCGTCGCCCATCATGAAATTCGTATAGGCGCCTGCGAGATCATAGGGGTGGACCGCCCGCCAATAGGCTGTCGCCCATTCCTTCAACTGGCCCGCTTTGAGGGGGTCCGGATCGATGCCGGCGATGACCATCGAATAGGCCGCGTCGCGGGCGCTCCAGGCCGTGCCGCACTTGGCCTTCTGCACCGCGCCGTCGATCGGATAGAGGTGCATAAGCGAGAAGTAGCTCGGCGCCTTGGCCGCGTGTGCGATGTGCGCCTCGATGGCCGCGTCCGGCAACGACGCGACGAAGTCGCCTTTCCAGTACCATTGCATCCCTGGGGGGTTCAGCGCATCGAACATGCTCTGCAGCGCTGGATAGGCCATCGGCCCCGCCCAATCGATAAGCGGCTTTGGTAGGGCGCGGCGGATGGCCTTCACCTCCACCTCGGCGTTCTCGCCGTTGTGCGCGACGAGGAGAACGCACATGCGCTTGTTCCAATGCTCAGACGGAAAGGGGTCTCCGGGCGGGACGGTCTGCAGGCCAAGGAAGACGTAGAACGGTTCCGGCGCGGTCTTTTGGAACTCGCGATACCAGCGCATCACGGCAGCAGCGTCAGCGAGATCGAAAATGATCGGCCCGGCGTACAACTCGCTCGCCGGATGGGTGCGGAACAGCAAGCTGGTGACGACGCCGAAATTCCCCCCGCCGCCGCGGAGCGCCCACAGGAGATCGCTGTTCTCGCTTTCGCTGGCGGTCACGAAGCTGCCGTCGGCCAGCACCACGTCCGCCTCGATGAGGTTATCGCAGGCCAGGCCGTATTGGCGCGAGAGGTAGCCGTGCCCGCCGCTAAGGGTCAGGCCGGCGACCCCAGTGGTCGAGATGATTCCGAAGGGCACGGCTTGTCCGAATGCGTGCGTGGCGTGGTCGACCTCCCCGGTCGTGCAGCCCGCTCCCACCCTCGCAGTGCGTCCCTTCGGATCGACCCGCACGCCCCGCATGGTCGACAGGTCAATCACCAATCCGTCGTCGACGCTGGCAAACCCGGCCCCATTGTGCGCGCCGGCGCGGATCGCGATGGGCAGCCCGTTGTCGCGGCCGAAATTGACGGCCGCGATCACGTCGGCTGCGTCGACACAGCGCGCGATGAGCTTTGGGCGCTTGTCGATCATCGCGTTGTAGAGTTTGCGGGCGTCGTCGTAGCCCGCATCTCCTTCTTGAACGACGGATCCACGCAACGATGTTGCGAAACGGGTAATGGTCTCGGTTTTCATGGCGCGCTCCAAGAAGGTGGGTCACAATTCTCCGAACGTTAGTGTCCGGCGTGCGGCGCTGGAATGCCCGATCGTCCGCTTTTCTTGCTCGGTCTTGCGAAGCGCTAACCGAGGTTATTCGGCGAGGTTGCAGGTCGGGACCAGTTGCCGTTACAACTGACGCAGCGGATTGGGGAACGGTCGCATGGACGTCGTATCCGATGTGCTTCGCGCCGTGCGGCTCAACGGCGCAGTGTATTTCGATATTGACGCGGGTTACCCCTGGACCGGCGAATCGCCGGGGAGCGCGGAGATTGCCACCGCCGTCATGCCGGGCGTCGAGCACGTCATATCCTTTCACGCCATCCTGGCCGGGTCCTGTTGGGCGGCTCTGAGCGATGGCTCCGCGCCGCCTCTCAATCTCAATGCGGGCGACGTGGTCGTTTTTCCCGGCGGCGCGCCCAACGTGATGGGCTCCGAGGCGGGTGTGCGGGGAAAGCCAGACATGGCGATGTACTACAAGCCTGTCGATAAGCATTTGCCGTTCACGCTCATACGCGGCGGCGAGGGACACGAGCGGACTCGCTTTGTCTGCGGCTATCTCGGCTGCGACGCGCGGCCGTTCAACCCGCTGCTCGCGGCCCTTCCCGCGATGCTGCGGGTGACAAGACCGACCGACGGCGGACGTTGGGTGACCGACCTGTTCACTATGGCGCTCAGGGAGGGCGGCAGCGGCCGGGCTGGCGGCGAGACGGTCCTCGCCAAGCTGAGCGAGCTTATGTTCGTCGAGGTGATCCGCTGCTACCTCGAAACTCTCCCGACTGAGTCGCGTGGATGGCTATCCGGATTGCGCGATCCGCATGTCGGCAAGGCGCTGCAACTGATTCATGCGCGCCCCGCCGAGGGGTGGACCCTGGATCGGCTCGCGCGGGAAGCCGGCCTCTCGCGCACGGTCTTCGCCGAGCGTTTTTCCGATTACGTCGGCGTCTCCCCGCTGCACTATCTGAAAGGATGGCGCCTTCAGCTCGCGCGTCGGCTGCTCGAGCAAACGGGCTTCGGCGTCGCGCGGGCGGCGGCTGAAGTCGGCTATGAATCCGAGGCGGCCTTCAATCGCGCGTTTAAGAAGTTTGTTGGGATTCCCCCGGGGGCGTGGCGCAAGATCCGATTGCCGACGATCGAACACAAGCGTTTCGGTCCGATTTGAGTTCCGTCGCGGCCTCGTCAACTCAAGGCGATGTGAAGAATTTGCTGTGCGTTGGCTGCGCCCGCTCGGCCGCGGGCTTACACGCCCGTTAACTGGCTCGCTTGGCGCAATGGCTCGCCGCTCTTGACAAAAGGTAAAATTTGTTCCATATTTGTTCTCGCAAGCAAGGGCAGCGTTTGCCTGTCTCCGGGGCGGTTCGGGCGCAACCCGGGAGGCGAGCTGGGACAGGTGAAATTTTTTTCAATTTCATTGCCCGTAACCCATTGATACGGCCCGATTCCGAGAAATAAGAAGAAATAAATTCCAGCTCTTTTGCTTGCTCTTATTTCAATCAGCTTCGGGCCAACTCGCGCTTCGGTTGTGCCGGAAGCCTCCCGGGCGCCCCCGCGCGGGCCTCCGGCGGCGAAGACCGGGCGCCGCGCCGCTTGCGTCGGGCGCCTACTCGGCGGCGTCCAGCCGCGGCGCCGCCTTGTCGAGCGCCTGGGCCAGATCCTCGATGAGATCGTCGGCGTCCTCGAGGCCGACCGACAATCTGAGCAGGCCCGGCGCAATCCCGAGCGCCGCCCGCTGCTCGGGCTTGAGCCGCTGGTGGGTGGTCGTCTCCGGATGGGTGATGAGGCTTTTCGCATCGCCGAGATTGTTGGAGATGCCGATGATGGAGAGCGCGTTGGCGACCCGGAACGCCCCCGCCTTGCCGCCCAGAACCTCGAGCGCCACCATCGTCCCCCCGCCCTCCATCTGCCGCTTCGCCAGCGCCGCCTGCGGGTGATCGGCGCGGCCGGGATAGAGTACGCGCCTGACCGCCGGGTGCTGGCTGAGGAAATCGGCGATCTTGCCGGCGGTGCGGGTCTGCGCCGCGACGCGGACCGGCAGGGTCTCCAGCGACTTGAGCAGCGTCCAGGCGTTGAACGGCGAGAGGCACGGGCCCGTCTGGCGCAGGAGATTGTGGATATGGTCGGCGATGAACTTCTCGCTCGCCAGGATCACCCCGCCGAGCACCCGCCCCTGGCCGTCGATGTGCTTGGTGGCCGAGTAGACGACGCAATCGGCGCCGAGCTTCAAGGGATGCTGAAAGAGAGGGGTCGCGAACACATTGTCGACCACGAGCGTCGCGCCGGCCCGATGCACGATCTCGGCGACGCCCGCGATGTCGACGAGTTCGAGCGTCGGATTGGTCGGCGATTCGAGGAACGCCGTCCGGGTCGTTGGCCGCATCGCCGCCCGCCAGGCGTCGAGATCGGCGCCGTCGACAATGGTCGAGGCGACGCCGAAGCGCGGCAGAAGATCCTCGACCACATAGAGGCACGAGCCGAACAGGGCCCGCGCGGCGACGATGTGGTCGCCGGCCCTGAGCTGGCCCATCAGCGCCGCGGTGACCGCGGCCATCCCGCTCGCGGTCGCCCGCGCCGCCTCGGCGCCTTCGAGGAGCGCCATCCGCCGCTCGAACATCGTCACCGTCGGATTGGCGAAGCGCGAATAGATGAAGCCGGGATCGTCGCCCTTGAAGCGCGCCTCCGACAGCTCCATCGTGTCGTAGAGATAGCCTTGGGTGAGAAACAGGGCTTCCGACGTTTCGTCGAATCCCGAGCGCAGCGACCCGCCATGGATCAGTTGCGTCGCCGGCCTCAGGGTCTTTGGATCGCGGGATTTACGCGGGCTGGTCATCGGCTCAAGTCCTCTGCGCCGGCGGCGCCTGATGGGCTCGAGATGAGGCGACGGTTTGAATGCGCCCCGATCTTTTAGCCCGTTGTTTAACGTGGCGGCAAGCCGATCGGCTCAAATGACCACGAGTAAAGCTCTGCATAGCGCCCGCGAAGTCTTGGCGTCAAGACGGCGAGGCGCTAACAACGCAGCACCGCCCTTTGAGGCTCGAGCCTTGACGCCTGCCCGGACGCCGCTTCCCCATATCCTCGACGCGCATGAACCGGCGGTGGCGGAAGCGCTGTTCTCCGCCCCGTTCGGCCTGCTCGGACGGCAGAAGATCAAGGCCATGATCGGCCGGAAGCTGATCCGGGCGGAGATTCCCCTCGAATTGTCCCAGCTTCAGCCCGCGAGCCTCGATCTGAGACTCAGCAAGGAGGCCTATCGCGTCCGCGCGAGCTTCCTGCCCGGACGCGGGGTCGCCGTTCGCGACCGGCTCAAAAGCCTGAACGCGGAGCCGGTGTCGCTCGCCGGCAAGGGCGCGGTGCTCGAGAAGGGGATCGTCTATGTCGCGCGGCTGATGGAGCGGCTGGAGCTGAGGCCCAACCTTTCCGGCGCCGCGAACCCGAAAAGCTCGACCGGGCGGATCGACATCTTCACTCGCCTGATCGTCGATCGCGGCGAGGCGTTCGACGACGTGCCGCTCGAATACAAGGGCGAGCTCTGGCTCGAGATTTCGCCCCGCAGCTTCAGCGTCCGGGTCAGGGCGGGGACGAAACTGAACCAGGTCCGGTTCAGAAGCCGCCACCCCCAGCAGCGGGACCGGCGCACGTTCTCGCTCGACGACGCCGACCTGCGCAAGCGGCGCCTCGGCCGCGAGCTCACCGACGGCCCGCTCGACCTGCGCGAGGGCGTGGTGCTCAGGGTCGATCTCGGGGGCCTCGGCGAGCCGGTCGTCGGCTACCGGGCGATCAGGAACAGCGACGTCATCGACGTGAGCCGGATCGGCGGTTATGCGATCGAGGACTTCTGGGAGCCGATCCACGCGCGTCCGGACCGGCGCCTGATCCTCGATCCCGACCAGTTCTACATCCTCGCTTCGCGCGAGAAAGTGCAGATTCCCTCCGATCTCGCGGCGGAAATGGCGCCGATCGACCCGGCCTTCGGCGAGTTTCGCGTCCACTACGCCGGCTTCTTCGATCCCGGCTTCGGGCAGGGCGCGGACGGGCGCCCCTCCGCGCGAGCAGTTCTCGAGGTGCGCAGCCGCGACGTGCCGTTTCTGCTCGAGGACGGGCAGCCGGTGGGCAGGCTCGTCTACGAGAAGCTGGCGGGCCCCCCGGACGCGCTCTACGGCGCCGACGCAACCTCCAGTTATCAGCATCAGGGGCTGAAACTCTCCAAGCATTTCCGCCTCTGAGCCGGCGGGCGGCGCCCAACGCCCAGGCGATTGTGACAGTTTTGCCGCGCGCCGTCATATTTCGCTTGGCGGGAGGCGGTCTTTTCCTATATGAGGTCGAAGTGGCGCGGCGCCGGGAGGCCCCGCGCCGCGAGTTTTTCTGGCTGGGCGCCGCCCATCGAGCCGGAGGCCTCAAACCCAAAATCGAAAGCTATGGTCAATCCGTTTGAGTTCATTCAGCAGGTGCGCTCCGAGGGCGCCAAGGTCGTCTGGCCGACCCGGCGCGAGACCCTGGTCACCACCGGGCTCGTCTTGGCGCTTGTGGTGTTCGTGAGCCTGTTCTTCCTCCTCGTCGATCAGGCGCTGCGCGAAATCGTTTCGCTGGTCCTGGGTTTCGGCCGTCATGGTTAGCTTCGGCATGGTGCGGAACCTTCAGCCATGAACATGCGCTGGTATATCGTCCACGCCTATTCCAACTTCGAAAAGAAGGTGGCCGAATTGATTCGCGAGCAGGCCGCCCAGCGCGGCCTCTCCGACAGGTTCGAGGAGATTCTCGTTCCGACCGAGCAGGTGGTCGAGATGCGCCGCGGGCGCAAGATCAACTCGGAGCGGAAGTTCTTCCCCGGCTACGTGCTGGTCAAATGCGACCTCACCGACGAGGTCTACCATCTGATCAAGAACACCCCCAAGGTGACCGGTTTCCTCGGCGCCGACAAAAAGCCGATGCCGATCCCGGACATGGAGGCCGACCGGATCAAGGGACAGGTGGCCGACGGCGTCGAGCGGCCGAAGGCGGCGATCCGGTTCGAGATCGGCGAGAACGTGCGCGTGGCGGACGGGCCGTTCGCCTCCTTCAACGGGGTGGTCGAGGAAGTCGACGAATCCCGCTCGCGGGTCAAGGTCGCGGTGTCGATCTTCGGCCGCGCGACCCCGGTCGATCTCGAATTCGGTCAGGTCGAGAAGGTGTAGCCTCTCAAAGGGCCGGCTCGCCAGGTCTTCCGGCGCGCCCGTCTCCCGGCCTTGCGCTCCTCCGCTGTCCCCGTGCATATGGCGGCCGTTCGGCATGCGGTGGCGAGCGTATCCGGACCGGGGGCGAATCGTCTCGTCGTGCCGGGTCCCAGAGAAGAAACCGCCAGGCAAAACCTGACAAATCGCGGAGGCGTGGCCAATGACGGTAAGGGACCGTGTGTTCAGCGCGTTCAAGGAGAGCTTCGACCTGGACGACGACGCCAATACGGCGAAGCTCGTTTATCAGGACTACCCGGCCTGGACGTCGATCGGTCACATGATCCTGGTCGCCGCGCTCGAATCGGAATTCGACACGATGCTCGAGACGGACGACATTCTCGAAATGAGCAATTTCGACAAAACCGTATCGATCATGAGCAAATACGCCAATGAGGCCTGAAGCCAGATCCCGGGCGGCATGAGGAGCGATCCCCGGATGCTGTCCGGCGTCGCGGTCCCGATTGTCATTGTGGGGTTCGGGAACGCAGCCGATATCGTCAAATGCCTGACCGCGCTCGGCGGGCAGCGCTCGTGCCCAAGGTTTGCGGTCTTCATTTGCGAGAATGGGGGTCCCCGCGCCTTCGACGCGCTGACCGAAGCCCTGTCGGCCCCGGGCGGTCCTTGCGCTGGCGAGGCGGGCGGCGCGGAAACCGATGCGCCGGTCTTTGCGCGCGTCCGGCGATTCTCTCTCGCGGGCGCCGGCGCGCCGGTTTTCGTCGGCCAGGCGCGGGAGAACCTCGGCTTTCCGGGCGGGGTCAATGCCTGGATCAGGCTCTTTCTGCCAGAGCGCAGCTGGGAGGGCGTCTGGATCCTCAACCCCGACACTTGGCCCGAGCCGGAAGCCCTGGCCGAACTGGTGCGTTACGCGGAAAGGCGGGGCAAGGGCATGGTTCAGAGCCGGATCATGTTCGCAGACCGTTCGGACATCACCTCCTCGCGAGGCCTGAAGTGGCACAAGCTCAGCGCCAGGCAGACGGGGGTCGACATTTTCGCCCCCGCTGATCCCCCGCCGGACCCCGACGACCTCGAGCGGCGCATGGATTCGCCGACCGGGGTCTCGTTCTATGTGACCCGGGCCTGCATCGGCAGGATCGGGCTCATGGACGATTCCTATTGGCTCTATTGGGAGGATTTCGACTGGGGGGTTCGCGCCAAGGCGGCGTGCGGCGTCGGCTACGCCCATAATTCCATTGTGCCCCATATCGGAGGGAGTTCGTCGGGCGCGTCCGGCAAGCGCGCCAGGCGTTCCGTCGCCTTTGTCTATCTCGTCAACCGCAACAAGCTGCGTTTCGTGCGCCAGCATCACCGGGGCTGGTTTGCGTGGACCGTGTTCGTGTCCTTCCTCAGGACCGGTGAATATCTGGCGGCCGGATCGACGCGCAACTTCGCCGCGGCGATCAGAGGCCTCGTCGCCGGCCTGCGGGGCGAAAAAGGCCGACCCGAACTGGCTCCGAACCAGGCGACGATGTGAACCCGATAACGACGCTTGGCCTTCAGGACGAGCGGTCTTTCCGCTGGGCGCCAGCCGCCGCGCAAACAAATTCTTGACAAACCGGAGAGCCGGCCGCATTATTTCTGATATGCAGAATGGAGAGAAGCGGCGAGGGCGGCGTTGGGATCACTTGAGGGTCGCGGCGATCCGACGGATCTCCTCCGCGGTATGTTCTCCGGCGAGCGGCGTTCCCGGCACGAGATACTTGCCCATCGCCAGGCCCCCGACGACCACCGGCTCGAAGCCGATCTCCCGGATCAGACGCGTCGCGAGCGCGATCGCGGCCGGGTCGTCGCCGGCGACCGGCACGCCGATTGGCTCGCCCGCCCGATGCGCATCCTCAGGCAGCTTGCGAAAATTGATCGCGTTGAAGGCGCGCACGAGATGCGCCCCCGGCAAGAGTTTCGCGGTGGCGAGGCCGGGTCCGCCCTGCTCGGCGGCCCAGCTTGCGATCGCGTCGCCGTCGCGCCGCGCGATCGGGTTCGAGACGTCGATGACAAGTTGCTTGGCGGCGAGAGCCTTGCCGTAGTCCTTGCCGATCCCTTCGACCGCGGTATAGGGCACGGCGATCAGGATGACGTCGCCGAACGCGACCGCCTGCTCGACCGTCCCCGCCTGCGCCGTCGGCCCGGCGCTGGCGACGAGGTCCTTGAGCTCATCGGGATGCCGGGAGGAGAACATCACCGGGTGGCCCTGTTTGGCGAAGAGCGCGCCAAGCGCTCCGCCCTCGCGGCCTGAACCGATGGTGGCGACCTTGAGCTGCGCATCGCCGCCGGCCGCGGCGAAGGCGGCGAACGGAGCCGTCGCCGCGGCGCCTGCCGCGAGGCCGAGAAGCCTGCGGCGGTCGAACTGAAAAAACGGATGCGTCGTCATGATTGGGCTCCTGTGACACGGGCTTTCCGATGCCGCCGGGACGGGAAGGCTAAAGGCCCTCGATGAAGGCGGCCATCCGCTTGCGCTGATCCTGGTCTGGCAGCGCGCCGCGCATGGCGCCGAGGTTGTCCGCCATATGCGCCGGGTCGGACGTGCCGGGAATGACAGCCGTCACACGCTCGTCGGCGATGAGGTATTTGAGAAAAAACTGCGCCCAGCTGCCCGCGAAACCCGCGGCCCAGCCGGGGACCGCCTGCCCGCGCACCGCGCGGAACAGGCGCCCGCGCCCGAAGGGGAGCGCGGTCAGGACGCCAGCCTTGACCTCGGCCGCCAGGGGCAGGGTGCGCTTCTCCGCCTCGCGGTCGTCGAGCGAATAGTCGATCTGCACGAAATCCGGCCGCTCGCGCCCGAGCACCGCCTCGACGGCGGCGAAATCGCCGTGGAAGGTGGAGGTGATTCCGACATAGCGGCAAAGCCCCTGCGCCTTCCACGCCTTGAACTGGGACAGGGACTGATGGGGATCACGCACGTTGTGGAGCTGAAGGAGGTCGACTCTCGGCGTCCTGAGGCGGGCGAGCGAGCGCTTGAGCTCGGCCTCGTCGGGCGCCTCGAGCTTGGTTGCGATGAAAAGCCTGTCGCGCAGCGCCGCGGGGCCGGTCACATCGCCGAGCACGCTTTCCGCCTCGCCATAGGACGACGCCGTATCGACGACCCGTCCGCCGGCGGCAACCAGCGCGCCGATGACCTGCGAGGCTGCGCGCCGGGCTCGCTCGTCGTTGGTGTCGAAAATCCGTGCGGTGCCGAGGCCGACGACGGGCAGGCGCTCGCCCGAACCCGGAATGGCCCGTTCGATCAGCGGCCCCGGGCCGTTTTGCGCCAAAGCCTTGCGTGTCAGCAGCGCGGCGCCTGCGAGCGCGGCCAAATCCCGTCGGGTGATGCGGCTCATCCTCATTCTCCCGCTGCGGCCGCCGCCGTTCCCTCTTGCACGGCCCGGCGCGCCTGAGTCCGTCCCAGCGCCGCCGACAGCGCAAGCCAACCCGCCGCCACCGGCAGCGCGCAGATGGCGATCGCCGGGATCTTGAGCCCCAGCGCTTCCAGACTGCCGAACAGCCAGCCATAGAGCGCGTCCGATCCGCGATAGACCACCACGTCGATGACGTTCTTGACCTTGTACTTCTCCTCGCGGCTGACCACGGTGAAGAACACCTGACGCGCCGGATTGGCGACCGCAAAGTTCATCCAGCGCTGGACGATCTGGATCGTGACCACGGCCATGAGGCTCGGGACGACCGCCAGCGCCGCGAACCCCACGATATAGACCGCCGGCAGCGCGCCCGCAGCCACGCCCGAGCCGAAGCGTTTGAGCAATTGTCCGGTGGCGAAGACCTGCGTCGCAAGGCTGAGCAGCCCTACCGCGAGGTCGATGCTGGCGAAGATCCGGGTTTGCGCGCCGGCCCCGTGAACCGTCGCGGCGACGATGTTGGCCTGCTCGAGATAGAGAATGGTCGCCCCGAAGGAGAGCAAGCTGACCCATGCGCCGACGCCGAGCAGGTAAGGGGAGCGAAAAAGCTCGGACAGCCCCGCGAAGGCGCTGCCGCCGACGCGAGACGGCTCCGGCTGCGGACCCCGACGGGCGTTGGCCGCGCGCTCGAGCCGATGGACGCAGAACACCGCGAGTTCCAGGAGCACAATTGCGACGATCAGGAGGTTGACGGGGCCGAGCGGCGCGGAAAGGCCGATGGTGATGATCGGGCCGATAAGCGAGCCGGCGGTGCCGCCCGCCCCGATGAAGCCGAAGAGGCGCTTGCCCTGTTCGCTGTCGAAGAGGTCGGCCATGAACGACCAGAACACCGCGACGGCGAAGAGACTGAACACGCTCACCCAGACGAAGAAGACGCGCGCCACGATGACCGGCGCCACGTTCAGGGTCAGCAGAAGCCAGAACAAGGCGAGATTGGCGACGAAGAAATGATAGACTACGGCGATGAACCGGGCGCGCGGCAGCTTCGCCACCAGCGCGCCGTAGAGCGGCTGCATCACGAGCAGGGTCAGGAAGGTCGCGGTAAACATCCACGGCAGTGCTTTGACGCCGCCGGCGATGCCCATCCGGTCCCTGAGCGGCCTGAGCACGTAGTAGCCCGCGAGGAGCATGAAGAAATAGGCGAAGGACCAGAGCGCCGCAGCGCGCTCCTGCGGCGTCGCCGGAACCGCCCAGCCGAGCCAGCGCTGAAGCAGCGTCGGGGCCTCGGTCGCGCCGCGAACCGAGCGGCGCGACCGGTCGAAGGGTTCACGGTCGAGCAGGTGGGCCTCCTGCCGTTGGGCCCGCCGGGCGCCGGCGGTCGGCGCCGGGCGTTCCGGCGACGGCGAGCGGCTAGAGGTGTCGCTTTTGCGCGGCCGGCGCAATGCGGTTTCCTCTCACGATTGCGCGATTGTTGGTTCGACACTCGCCTCCGGTTGAGCGCACGCTTCAGGCGACGGGCGCCCCGCCCAGCCGCTGCACAGGCTGAGAGCGCGCATTGCGGGCGACCTGACGATCCGTCATCTGTGCTGAAATTTGCGCCCATGGGTGTCGCGTTTTGCGTTTGATTAGGATATCAGGCGGCGTCAATCGAACCGGCGAACGGCCGGTTGAGGAGGCCATTGGTGCGAAGACGTCAATTTGTCGCCGGCGCCGCCGGTCTGATCGCGGGTTCGCTCGCGCCGCGGCTGGCGTTCGCCGACGTGCCGACGCCTTTCGCCTTCGACATGGCGCCGCCGATGGACAATCGCGAGAAGTTCATCGCCTGGGGCGTGGCGAACCGGGGAGAGGATCCGAAATTTCTTGGCGAGCGGTTCGACCGGTTCGGGGTGATGGTCCGCAACGAGGACCTCCTCAACGATCGCAACAAGCATGCCTTCCTTTTGACGCCGCGGGAAAAATTCGTCCTCAAGCAGAATCTCTCCCGCGCCTATAGCTACGACTTTCTCGACATCGGCTATGGCGTGACGATTTCCGGCCCTCACCTCGTTGGCAGGATGACCTCGAACATCGATCCCCAGGTCGGCCAGAGGGTGCTGGAGATCGGCACCGGCTCGGGCTACCAGTCGGCCTACCTCTCGCACATGACAGACCAAGTCTACACGATCGAAATCATCCAGCCGCTGGCCGAGCGCACACGGTCGATCTACGACGAGCTCATCAAGGACGGGTACAAGGAGTTCGAGGTCATCAAGACGAAGAACGCGGATGGCTATTACGGCTGGGAGGAGGCTGCCCCGTTCGACAAGATTATCGTCACTTGTGGCATCGACCATGTTCCCCCGCCGCTCTTGCAGCAACTCAAGCCGGGCGGAATCATGGTCATTCCGGTCGGACCGCCGGGAGCCCAGCGCGTCCTGAAGGTGGTCAAGACGCAACAGCCTGATGGCCAGATGACGGTCGCGCGATCCGACATCTACGGCGGACGGATTGTTCCGTTCGTTCCGTTCACCAAGCTTGAAGGCGACCATATCGTCGGCACCCACAATAACTAGCGCCCGGTTGACGCAGAAATCGCTTCGGACGCGCCGACGCGCCGGCCTGAAGCGCGGCCCGTCGCGACTGACCGGTCGCCCCGAGACCCGATGAACGACGCGAGCAAAGTCCCGACCGCCGACACCCTCGACGCACAGGTCCGGCCCGACACGGATCCCGCTTCGGGCTCGCGCCTTGGGCTCTATTTCGCCGTCGGCCTCGCCGCGGGCTCGGTGATCGCGCTCCAGATCGACGTGATGCGAGTCTTCGCCGTCGGCAGCTGGGCGCATTTCGGCTCGCTGGTGGTGAGTCTGGCGATGCTCGGCTTCGGCCTGGCGAGCGCGGTGATGACAGTCGCCAAGGACTGGTTCGCCCGCCATTGGCGCTCAGCCGCGACCGTTTCGCTCGCCCTGTTCGGTCCGCTTGCAGTCGGGGCGAACCTTTATGTGCAGCATCTCGGCTTCAACGCGATCTTCCTCATTTCCGACCCGGCGCAGAAGTGGAAGCTCCTGCAGATTTTCCTGGCGGAGCTGACGCCATTCCTGGCGGGCGCGTTCTTCCTCGGATGCGTCTTTCTGAGGAGCAACCGCATTTTTGGGCGCGTCTACTTCGCCGATCTGGCCGGGGCCGGACTTTGCGGCCTGGTGTTCCTCCTGGCGATGTATGTCTTCACGCCCGCCAATCTGATCGTCGCGCCATTGGCGCTCTGGTTGGCCGCCTGTCTCGCATGGGCGTTCGGTCCCGGAGGCCGCGCGACGCTGGTTCCGTTTGTCGTCGCAGGCGTGGCCGCCTTCGCGGGCCATTTCGTCCTGCCGCAGATGGCGGGCCTGAAGACGCTCGCGACCAATGACTACAAGGGCGTCGCCTACGCGCGCAAATTCCCGGATGCGAAAAAAGTCTACGAGAGCTCGTCGCCCTTCGGCTTTCTCGAGGTGTATTCGAGCTCCTATCTGCATTTCGCGCCGGGCCTCTCCGACAACGCGGCCTTCAGCCTCAAGACGATGCCGGCCAACGCCTATCTCGGCCTCTATATCGACGGCGACGGCCCGATCGGAATCATGCGCGATCTGACCGACAAGGAGACGACGTATTTCCGGTTCCTGCCGATGGTGTATCCCTACATCGTCAAATCGGCTCCGAAGACGTTCATCGTTCAGTTCGGCGGCGGCATCTCGACCGAGGTTGCGTTGCACTCGGGCGCCAGGGAGGTGACGGTCGCGGAGGGCAACCGCGCCGTGCTCGAGGCGTTTCATTCCGACGTCATCCGCAAGTTCACCGGCGACATCCTCTCCAAGGTGCGCGTCATCGACTACGAGGGCCGTCACTTCCTTGCGCGCACGGGCGAGCGCTTTGACGTCATAGACCTCAGTCTTGCGGATTCCGTCGGCCTCTCCAATCCCGGCGGCTTCGCCATCGTCGAGAAGTTCTCCTATACCCGGGAGGCGATGGAGACCTACATGCGCGCGCTGGCGCCGGGCGGCGTGCTGTCGGTCACGTTGTGGAACAAGGAAGAGCCGCCAAAGTCGGTCTTGAAACTCTACGCGACAATGGCCGCCGCGGCGCGCGAGGTCGATCCCGCGCATATGGCCAATTCGTTTTTCGTCGCCTCGTCGTACCTGTCGACGGCGACGGTGCTCTACAAGAATGGCGGCTTCACCCCGGAGGAGATCGAAAGGCTGCGCGCCCACACGCGCGCCATGTCGTTTGACGAAATCTACTCGCCCGGCCTTTTCTATGATCCTTCGCAAACCGACAGCACGCTGGCCGGTTACGTCGAACAGATTTTCGGCGCCCTCGGCGAGGGTCCGCCGACGGGAGGCGAACCGGCCGCTTCGGCCGGCGCGGACGACGATGCGGCTCCCTCCGGCAAGTCAGACAACGGCGTTCTGCCGGCGACGGTCATGGGCCGGCTCGCCTGGCATGCGCTCATCACCGGCGAATGGCCCAAGATCGCGGATCGCTACGTGTTCAACACGCGGGCGCTGACCAACGATTCGCCCTACTTCGCCGCTTACGTCAAGACCGCCGACCTGCCACGCGTGCTCGACAGACTTGAACTGTTGCAGGACCAGTGGGGTTATCTTCTGATCTGGGCGACCCTTGGCGTCGCTTGCCTGACGGCGTCCGCCCTGCTCGCCATACCCTTGATCTGGGGATGGCGGACCATCTTTTCGCGCTCGCGCGGCAAGGCGCTGACCGTGCTCTACTTCGCCTGTCTGGGCGCGGGCTACATCATGGTCGAGGTCGGGCTCATCGCCCATTTTGTCATGGCGCTCGGAAACCCGACGATTTCGGCGTCAGTGCTGATCACCGGCATGCTGGTGTTCTCGGGTCTCGGCGCGCTGACCTCGGAACGCGCCTTGCCCCGCATGCGGACGGTCATGCCGGTCCTGTTCGTCGCCGTCGCCGCCATGCTCATTCTTTACGGATTGTTCCTCGAGCATGCGCTCGACGCGATCGGGGCGATCCCCTATGCGGCCCGCCTCGTCATCTGCTTCATTTTGATCGCGCCGCCTGCCTTCCTGATGGGCTTCCCGATGCCGGTCGCGATGACGACTCTCGGGCGTCTTGACAAGGATCACATGTTCGTCTGGGCGTGGGGCGTCAACGGCTGCTTTTCAGTGATCGGCGCCGCGGCCGCGCCCGTCATCGCGACCAACTTCGGCCTTGCAGCAGTGATCGAGGTCGCAGGCTTTGCCTACCTGCTGGCGATTCCAGCCTTTTATGGCGTCATCGCCTCGGACCAGAGGCAGAGACCGGTCAGAGGCGCGGCGCGGGCTTGAATTGCTCGCCGATGCACCTCCCGGGTCGGTGTCCGCGAGGTGGCCACTGTCGCTGAGACGACACATAACAATTTTGCAACGAATTGACGACGGCGTCGGCGATCGTGGACCGCTCACAAAAAATTCATAATTGCCAAGCCTTTACTTGCCAAGCACTGCGGCGTTCGGATCAGCGCCTAGCCCGGTCGCGCGAATCAGCGCGCCACTGATCCGCCGGAGTTCGGCGATTTGAGTTCCGGCGCGTTACAACCGGGCCGCGATCTTGTCTCTCGAATCAAACCTTTGCCTAAGAACATATTACTGTTGTTCAATAATTGTCCACTTTCGCCGCTCTTACGACGCTTTTTGGCCGCGGAATGAAGGTTGCGCCGTCGCTCGACACGTGCCATATTTGACGTTGGCAAGAACAAGACAAATCGTGAGCGCGGTCTGCGTGTAAAAGTGAGGAAAGCGTAAGTAAACAATAAGAATTAGTGCCACGGCGGGGGCGAAATTACGAGGGCAATCGCATCTAGCCAAGACGCGGACGTGAGGGCCAGATTTTTATTGGCCCGGTTTCATAATATGGATAGAACCCAACGGAAATCCGCAGTGTGGACTGCGGAGGGAGAGGTGATGTCTCATCAGAACTTCGCTGGATACGCCGGAGATCTCCTCGCGATAGACGCTTATACCTTACTCAAGGGTGACTCTTCCTCGGTTCTTGTCGACGTCCGGACCCAAGCGGAGTGGACATACGTTGGGACGCCGGACCTCCAGGCGCTGGGCAAGACGCCGTTGTTCCGGGAATGGCAGACTTATCCGTCAATGGCGGTCGACGCCAATTTTACCTTCCGCCTTGAAGAGCTGCTGCGGTCGGCGGGCGTCGAGCCCGACGTTTCGCTTCTCTTCTTGTGCCGCTCTGGCGCCCGGTCGCGCCAGGCGGCCATTGCAATGACGAGCGCGGGATGGGCCCCCTGCTTCAACGTGTCGGACGGATTCGAAGGCCCGCTCGACGGTTCGGGTCGAAGAGGGGGAGTTGGCGGGTGGAAGGCTGGCGGATTGCCCTGGAGGCAAACGTAGCGGCCGAACTCCGTATCCGCTCCCCTGGCATCGCCGCATCGCCGGCCGTCCGTCCCGCGCCTGAGACAAATCATGGATATGTATCAAGAATCCGATCCGGACCGCTTTGCCCGAGGGGGTTCCGGCTCTCCTCCGCTTGGCGAAGCCTGGCGGCGGTGCTGCGATCGGCTGAGGGCTGAGGTCGGCGAGGCTGTCTTCAGCAGTTGGTTTGGCAGCCTCACCCTGGAGTCGGTCGGATCGGGGCAGGCCCGCCTTTCCGTTCCGACCCGTTTTCTGAAGAGCTGGATCGTGACCCATTACTCCGGTCACGTCGCTTCGGCGCTGAACGCCGAAGTCGGCCCGGTCGGCCAAATCTTGATTTCCGTCCGCTCCTCGGCGCCGCTCGCCCAATGCCCGCCGGCCGGATGCGCCTCGCCCGTGAGGGCGGCGCTGAAGCCGGTCGAGCCTTCCGGCGGCCGCGCTTCCACCGATAGTCGCGGGCCGGCCCGAACCCCCGCCCCTCCTGCGACGAGCGAGGCCCTGACCGGGTCTCCCCTCGATCGGCGGCTGACCTTCGCCACTTTCCAGTTCGGCCGATCCAACGAGCTCGCCTTCAACGCCGTGCAGCGGGTGGCCAACCCCAACAGGGGCAGGACGCCGGCCTTTTGCCCGCTTTACGTCCATTCAGCCGTCGGCCTCGGCAAGACCCATCTGTTGCAGGCGGTCGCTCATACCGCCGCGAGCCAAGGGCGCTCGGTCATTTATCTCACCGCCGAGAGGTTCATGTATGGCTTCGTCGCCGCGCTCCAGTCTCAGACCTCGATCGCGTTCAAGGAGCGGCTGAGAGCGATCGACCTGCTCATTTTCGACGACGCGCAGTTCCTCCAGGGGAAGAACATCCAGGCCGAGTTCGGTCACGCGCTCAATGCGCTGCTCGACGCCGGGCGCGAGGTGATCGTGGCCGCCGACCGCCCTCCCAACGATCTCGAATTGCTCGACGAGCGGGTGCGCTCGCGCCTCAGCGTCGGCCTTTGCGTCGAGATCGGGCCGCTCGACGAACCGCTGCGGCTCAAGATCCTGGAGGCTCGCGTCGCGGCTGCGCGCGCGGAGGAGCCCCATTTCGACGTTTCGCCGGCGGTGCTCGCCTTTGTCGCCCACGCCATTCGCTCGAACGGCCGGGATCTCGAAGGCGCGGTCAATCGGCTGAGGGCCCATTGCGCGCCGGGGAGCCCGGCGCTCTCCGTTGAGACGGCCGAGACAGCCATCCGCGATCTCATCCGCACCCACGAGCTCAAACGGGTGAAGATCGAGGACATCCAGAAGCTGGTCGCGAGCCACTACAGCGTCTCGCGCGCCGACATCCTCTCGTCGCGGCGCACCGCGGCCGTCGTCAAGCCGCGCCAGGTGGCGATGTTCCTCGCCAAGATGCTGACTTTGCGCTCGCTGCCGGAAATCGGGCGAAGATTCGGCGGCCGCGACCACACGACCGTGCTGCACGCGGTGCGCAAGATCGAGGCGCTGATCCAGATCGACACCATCTTGCGCGAAGAGCTTGAGCTTCTGAAACGGATGCTCCAGGAGTGAGCGGACGGTGTACGCGCATGAGCGCCCCTGGTGAGTATGGTTGTCTATAAGATTGTCGCCGCCGAGGAATGGAGCGAGGCCGAGAGGGCTGGCGTCTTTCTGGGCGCGGGGGTCGATCGCGCCGACGGCTTCATCCATTTTTCGACCGCCGAGCAGGCCCCGGACACCGCCGACAAATGGTTCGCCGGCCGGGATGGCCTGACCCTGGCCGCGATCGACGCGGAGGCGCTGGGCGGGGCCCTGCGCTGGGAGCCGTCGCGGGGCGGGGCGCTCTTTCCGCATCTTTACGGGCCCCTGCCGATGAGCGCCGTCGTCTGGTCGCGGCCGCTCAGGCTCGGAGCCGACGGGCGCCATGTTTTCGGCAGCCTCGGCCCGTGAGGCTGGTCAAAGTCGCGGGCTCGGTCCTGAGGCGCCTGCCGGCGGAGACCGCCCATCGGGCGGCGATCGCGGCGCTCAAGATCGCGCCGCCTGCGAAGGCGCCGCCGTCCGATCCGCGCCTTTCGGTCGAGGCGCTGGGATTGAGGTTTCCCAATCCGCTGGGGCTCGCCGCGGGCTTCGACAAGAACGCCGAGGTTCCGGGCGCGATGCTCGGCCTCGGGTTCGGCTTCGTCGAGGTCGGCGCGCTGACGCCGCGGCCGCAGGAAGGCAACCCCCGCCCGCGGCTCTTCCGCCTGACCGCAGACGGCGCAGTCATCAACCGCTTCGGCTTCAACAACCAAGGCTTCGAGCGGGCCAAAGCGCGGCTCGGGCGGCGGCCGTCCGGCGTCGTCGGGGTGAACCTGGGCGCCAACAAGGACGCAACCGACCGGATCGCCGACTATGTGCTCGGGGTCAGGACCTTCGCGCCGCTCGCCGACTATCTGACCCTCAACGTCTCCTCGCCCAACACGCCGGGATTGCGCGACCTGCAGCGGCGCGAGGCGCTAGACGATCTCGTCGCCCGGGTCGTCGCAGTCCGCGACGAGACTGAACCTCGCCGGCCGCTCCTGCTCAAGATCGCGCCCGATCTCGACGGCGGCGGCCTTGAGGACATCGTCGCTGTCGCGCTGACCCGCCGGATCGACGGTCTCATCGTCTCCAACACCACGCTCGCGCGGCCTGGCTCGTTGACCTCGAGCAACCGTAACGAAAGCGGGGGCTTGTCCGGACGACCGTTGTTCGAGCCGTCGACGCGTCTCCTGGCCCAGGCCTATCTTTTGACGGGCGGCGCGATGCCGCTCATCGGCTGCGGCGGGGTGGAGGACGCCGGCACCGCCCTCGCCAAGATCGAGGCGGGCGCGAACCTCATCCAGCTCTATACCGGCCTTGCGCTGAAAGGCGCGGGCGTCGTCGAGGAGATCCTCGCGGGCCTGGCGCATGCGGTCGAGAAGCGCGGGGTCAAGCGGATCGGCGATCTCGTCGGCGCCCGCGCCGGCGGATGGGCCGGGCGATGAGCGCCGCTCCCTCAGGCGCGTTGGGCGCTGAACACGGTGAGACGATCGGCCGCGCGCCGCAAGACCGCGCGAATGGGCATCGCGTCCTCGGGGCCGGGCTTCAGCGCGGCGGCGAAGGTCGCGAGCTTCGCCTCGCCCTGGATCTCGAGGGCGATTGCCTTGGCGCGCAAGATCACCCGTCCCGTGAGGGTCAGGCGCGGTTCGGGCGCATCCGGGGCCGTGATCGGAGCGACCAGTTGCCGCGCCCCCGGGTCCATGGCGTCGGCGAGCCCTTCGGCGCCGGGAAACCACGACGCGGTGTGTCCATCGTCACCCATGCCCAAAATCACCACATCCGCGGGCGTCGGCAAACGGGCGATGCGCGCGCTCGCCGCGGCCAGCTCCCGGTCTGCCGGCAACCGCACGTCGGCGAGCGGGGTGAAGCTCGCCGCTTCCGCGCGATTGCGCAACAGCTTCTCGCGCACCAGCCTGGCGTTGGACCGCGGGCTGTCGTCGGCCACCCGCCGCTCGTCGGCGAGCGTGATCGCGACCCGCGTCCAATCGAGGTCCACGTTCGACAGAATCTCAAAGAAGCGCGCCGGCGACTTGCCGCCGGAAACGACGAGCAGGGCGACTCCTCGCGCCGCGATCGCGTCCCGCAGACGCTCGGCTGTCCACTCGGCCAGGCCCTTGGCCAGCTTTTCGCCATTGGCGAACTCGACACGTTGGAAATCGGTCTCAATCATTCGTATTCCTCGTTCCAGGTTCGTCCGTCGCGTTCGATCAAGGCGACGGACGCGTTGGGTCCCCACGTGCCCGCGGCGTACGGGCGGGGCGGTTCGCCCGACTGCGCCCAGGCGTCGCGGATGGGATCGATGAATTTCCATGCCGCTTCGACCTCGTCGCGCCGCATGAACAGCGCGGCGTTCCCGCGCAGCGCATCCATCAGCAATCTCTCATAGGCGTCGGCGGGAGGCACGCCAAAGGCCTCGGCGAAGCTCATGTCAAGCGGCACATGCTGCAGCCGGATCTCGCCCGCGCCCGGCTCCTTCACCATCATCCACAGCTTGATCCCTTCGTCCGGCTGGACGCGCATCACCAGGCGATTGGCGGGCATGCCATCGGGATGCATCGCGAATATGACGTGCGGCAGGCGGCGGAATCCGACGACGATTTCCGAAAAGCGCTGCGGTAGCCTTTTGCCGGTGCGGAGAAAGAAGGGAACCCCGGCCCATCGCCAATTGGCGATCCCGAGCTTGAGCGCAACGAACGTCTCCGTGCCGCTCGCGTCCTTGCCGATGTCCTGGAGGTACCCAGGAACCGGACCGCCATCGGCGAAGCCAGCGCGATATTGTCCGCGGACAGTGAGATTGGCGGCGTTGCTTTCGTCGATCGGCTGCAACGCCTTCAGCACTTTCAGCTTTTCATCCCTGAGCGAGTCCGCCTCGAGCGAATTCGGCGGCTCCATTGCAACGAGGCAAAGGAGCTGCATCATATGGTTCTGGACCATATCGCGCATCGCGCCGGCTTCTTCATAGTAGCCGCCTCGCCCCTCGACGCCCAGCGTTTCGGCGACGGTGATCTGGACATGATCGATATGCGCGCTGTTCCACACCGGCTCGAGCAGGATGTTGGCGAAGCGCAGCGCCATGAGGTTCTGCACCAACTCCTTGCCGAGGTAATGGTCGATGCGGAAGATGTTGCGCTCGAGGAAGACGGACCCAATCACATCGTTGATCGCCGCCGCGCTCTCACCGTCCCTGCCGATCGGCTTCTCGACGATGATGCGCGAGCGGGAGCTCGCCAGCCCTTCGGCGCCGAGGCGCTTCGCAAGCGGACCGAACAGGTCGGGACCGGTCGCGAGATAATACGCGCGGATGCGCTCGTCGGCGCCGAGCAGCGCCTTCAGTTCCGCCCATCCGCCATCGCCGGTCCCGTCGACCGCGACATAATCGAGCCGGGACAGAAATCGCTCCGTCGCTGGGCCCGCTTCGTCGTCGATAACGTTGAATTTCATCAGAGCGTCCTTGACCGAGGAGCGGAACGCCTCGCGGTCGAGGTGGCGACGCGACGCGCCGATGATCCTGGTCGGCTCGGAGAACTGGCTGCGGCGCTCGCGGTGGAACAGCGCCGGGTAGAGTTTGCGGTAGGCCAGGTCGCCAGTGCCGCCAAAGACGACCAGGTCGAACGGCTCAACCTTGACAATGCGTGCGGCCATGACGCTTTCTGCTTGCTCGTTGAGAGAAAATGCGGTCGCTCGGCGGAGTTGGCCGGACCGAGGTCGCCGGAACCTTAGCCGTCAACTCGCTCCGCGCCAAGTTCCAGCGACGCCGGGGCGTTTGCGCTCAGCTCGCCTGGCTCATCGAGTCCTTGAACAGGATTTCCCGATCCCGGGCAAAATTCTTGATAAGCGGGAGCGCTGCGCCGCCTATTGCGCGCGCATCGTGGCCGATCGTCCCCGGCGCGAATTCGACTTCGCTCAGGCCCCGTCGATCGAGGCCCAGGAATATGTGCGCCGTGCGCGCGACGAGCCGATCGCGCACCGCCGCCGGCATCGCGCCGTCGATGACGATCGCCTCAAAGTCGATAACGGAGATCGCCGCGGCCGTCGCGTGGGCCAGGGCCCACGCCGCGTCTTCAATCCAGAGGTCAAGTTGCGCCCCGAATTCGCCCCATAAGTCCGGAGTGGCCCAAATCGAAGAGGGGTCGATCCCCGCCGCATCGAGTCGGCGTTCCAGTTGATAGATCGACGCGCACGCGATCAGCTGCGACACCACGCCGCCGTTGCTCTGCCCCAAGACCGGCATCGATCCGACGGCGCCCGCGTTGCCGCTGCGTCCAAGGCGCAAGGCGCCGTCGAGCACCACGCCGCCGCCGACAAAAGCGCCGAGAAACAAATACAGGAAATCCCGGTGGCGCCAGGAGCCGCCGAAGAAGAACTCGGCCGCGCAGGCGGCGGTCGCGTCGTTGCAGAGCGTGACCGGATACGGGCTGACCGCCGCGATTTCGCCTTCAGTGTCGAACTCGCGCCAGGCGCTCATTGCGCCCGGAGGAGCGCCAATCTCAATCTCCCAGTTCCACAACTGGAACGGCACGCCGACGCCGAGGCCCGCGATCCGCACTCGTTGGGCCGCATCGAGCTTGAACGCGAGCGCGGGCAGTTCGCCGCGGATGAACTCGAGGATCATGGCCGGCGTCGGGAAAGCATAGGTGCGGCGCGCGCGCTCATGCACCACGCCGCGGAAATCCACCAGCGCCAGCTCGCAACTGCGCCGCCCAATCTTGAAGCCGAACGAATAGGCCCCTTCGGGATCGATTGACATGGGGATTGTCGGCTGCCCAACCCGGCCGCGGAGCGGGGCCTCCCGCTTCAACAGACCATCCGCCTGCAATCGGTTCATGATCGCGGAGGTCGCCTGCACTGACAGTCCCGTCAGCCGCGCGACTTCAACCTTGGACAAGGGACCGAAACGGCGCACGAGCGAAAGCAGCAGCCGCTCGTTGTAGAGACGCACGCCGGCCTGATTGGCGCCGCCGGTGTTCGACCCGGAGACTTGAGCAACCGGCGAGGAGACCGCCACGTCGGCGCCCTCAAGCGCACGAACGGGCATAGGCGCCCGGGTCGCCATGCGCCCCTTCATCCTCCGCCTCGATCTTGGATACGCCGTTCGCCCAACCATTGAGCCGAACGGGACGCGTGTCAAGAATTATTCAATCGGATGGAGTTATCCTTGACTCTTGGGCAAAAGTTTGCCTATGCCAATATGACGGCGCGAAAATCGTTGCGGCGAGGAAAAACGGCCTCGCGTCCAGCCGTGGCTGGGCCGCTATCGATGTCGCCGTATCGACCTTATCGGGAGGAACCCTCGTGTCCAAGATTTCCGGATTGTTCGTGTCCGTCGCTGCCGCGGCGCTGTCTTTGACCCTTGCGGGCGGGACCGCCTACGCCGGCGATATCGTCGGCCTCATCACGAAAACCAACACCAATCCCTTCTTTGTCAAAATGCGGCAAGGCTTCGAGGCCAAGGCCAAGGAACTCGGCCTGACCCCGCAAGCCTATGCGGGCAAGTTCGACGGCGACAATGACGGCGAAGTGCGGGCGATCGAGCAATTGATGGCCGCCGGCGCCAAGGGCATCCTGCTGGTCCCAAGCAATTCGACGGCGATCGTGCCGACGGTCGAGAAGGCCCGCAAGGCCGGCATCCTGGTCATCACGCTCGACACCCCGCTCGATCCAATTACCGCGGCGGACGCGAACTTTGCGACCGACAATTTCAAGGCTGGCGAGCTCATCGGCCAATGGGCGAAGGGCACGCTCGGCGACAAGGCCAAGGACGCGAAAATCGCCACGCTCGATCTCGCGCCCAATCAGCCCACCGTCGACTATCTGCGCCACAATGGCTTCCTCACCGGCTTCGGGATCAAGGTCAAGGATCCCAAGCACTATTCCCCGAGCGATAGCCCACAGATCGTCGGCTCCGACGTGACGAAAGGCGCGACCGAAGGCGGCCGCCAAGCGATGGAGAACATTCTCCAGAAGGCGCCGGACATCAACCTGGTCTATGCGATCAACGAACCGGCGGCTTATGGCGGTTACGCGGCTCTGAAAGCCGCGGGCAAGGAGAAAGGCGTCACCATTGTCGCAGTCGATGGCGGCTGCCAGGGCGTGAAATGGGTCAAGGATGGCATCATCGGCGCAACCTCCCAGCAATACCCCCTGCTGATGGCGTCGGACGGCGTCGCGGCGATCGCGGAATTCATCAAGACCGGCAAGAAACCTGAGAGCAAAGACACCGGCGAGAAGCTCGTCACCGATCATCCGGTTGCGGGCGTTCCCTCGATCAGCGTCGACGAGGGCCTTAAACTCTGCTGGGGTTGATTCGCCTCGCATTTAGGGGCCACATCTCCTAAAGTCGAACACGAGCCGGCGGGCGGGATCCTTTCCCGCCGGCTCCAAACTCAGGACGCCAAGCGGCGCCGCGAGGAAAACAAGCGAGGAAGCGATGAGCCAAGCGTCCAACGCCGGCCGCCCCGCGCCGCAGGAGTTCGAAACGGCCCTGACCGGCGCGGCGGCCACCGTCGCCTCGTTCGACGAAGACCGGCTGACCTTCCTCCAGCGCGTTCAGCGTTTCCTGCACAGCTACCCGACGACGGTGCCTTTCGTCGTCCTGGTGCTCGGCCTCATTCTCGGCGTCATTGTCAACCCGGCGCGATTCACCGCCGCGAGCAACCTGTCGACGGTGCTCACGCAGGTGATGGTGGTCGGCATTTTGGGCGTTGGACAGACGCTGGTCATCCTCACAGCCGGCATCGACCTTTCGGTCGGCGTGATCATGGTCATCTCCTCGGTGGTGATGGGACGCCTCGCGGTCTACGACGGCGTTCCGACCATCCTCGCCTTCCCGCTCGGGCTCCTTGTCGGCGCGGCGTTTGGCTACCTCAACGGGGTCCTGGTCACGCGACTCAAGATGCCGCCATTCATCGTCACACTTGGAACGCTGAGCATCATCGGCGCGCTCAACACCTTCTATTCGCAGAGCGAAACGATCGGGATGCAGGACATCCAGGACAAGGCCTGGTTTCTGCAGATCATGGGCAACCAGCTCGCCGTCGGCTCGGCCCGGATCATGTGGGGCACTTTCCTGATGCTGATCGTGGCCGGCATCGTCTGGTACGTTCTCGTCCGCACGGCCTACGGGAGGCACGTCTACGCCACGGGCGACGATCCGGAAGCCGCCCGTCTGGCCGGCATCAACACCGATCGTATTCTGCTCAGCGTTTACGTGCTCGCCGGCCTCATCGCCGCCGTCGCCGGCTGGGCGCTCATCGGCCGGGTCGGGGCGATCAGCCCGACCGCCGGCGAGAACGCCAACCTCGACAGCATTACCGCTGTGGTGATCGGCGGCACCAGCCTGTTCGGCGGCCGCGGCTCGATCGTCGGCACGGTGATCGGGGCCTTGATCGTCGGCGTCTTCCGTTCCGCGGTCTCGCTCGCCGGCCTCGACGTGCTCTGGCAGGAATTCGCCATTGGCGTCCTGATCATCATCGCGGTCGCGCTCGACCAATGGATCCGGAGGGTGTCGAAATGAGCGAGACGCCAATTCTGCAAGGCCGCTCGCTGGTCAAGCGTTACGGCCGGGTGACCGCGCTCGATCATGCCGATTTCGATCTCTATCCGGGCGAGATCCTGGCGGTGATCGGCGACAATGGCGCGGGCAAGTCGTCGCTGATCAAGGCGCTGTGCGGCGCGGTCATTCCGGATTCGGGCGAAATCCGTCTCGGCGGCGAGATCGTGCGCTTCGTCTCGCCGATCGAGGCGCGCGAGGCGGGCATCGAGACCGTCTATCAGAACCTTGCGCTGTCGCCCGCGCTGTCGATCGCCGACAACATGTTCCTCGGCCGCGAGATCCGTGCGAAGGGCTTCGCCGGCCAGTGGTTCCGCGCCATGGACCGCGCCGCGATGCAGAAATTCGCGCGCGAGAAGCTCAACGAGCTCGGCCTCATGACGATCCAGAACATCAACCAGCCGGTCGAGACCCTGTCGGGCGGCCAGCGCCAGGGCGTCGCGGTCGCGCGCGCCGCCGCCTTCGCCACCCGCCTCGTCATCATGGATGAGCCGACGGCGGCGCTTGGCGTCAAGGAGTCGCGCCGCGTGCTCGAGCTGATCCTCGATGTGAAGCGGCGCGGGCTGCCGATCATCCTCATCTCGCACAACATGCCCCATGTGTTCGAGGTCGCCGACCGGATTCATATCCATCGCCTGGGCCGCCGCCTGACCGTCGTCGATCCGAAGAAGGTGACGATGTCGGATGCAGTCGCGATGATGACCGGCGCGATGGCGCCGCCGGTCGAAGCAGAGGCGGCTTAGGCGAAAAGGCCCGGCGCGCGTGAGGCGCCGCCGGTTCACGAAACGGAGATTTGCCTGACGAGGCCCTTGTGCGCTTGAATGGGGCGCGCGCCGCGCGGCGCGTCATCCTCCACACAGGGACAGTCGTTTCATGCGCTATCGACCGCTTGGCCGTACCGGCCAGTTTGTTTCCGAGATCTGCCTTGGCGCGATGACCTTTCACGGCGGCAGCGCCGGCGGGATGTGGCGCAACATCGGGACGCTCGATCAGGCCGCCGCCACCAAGACTGGTCGCCCGCGCGCTCGAGGCCGGCGTCAATTTCATCGATACGGCCAATGTCTATTCCGAGGGCCAGTCGGAGGTTCAGGTCGGTCAGGCGCTGCGCGACATCGGCGTCAAGCGCGAGGACGTCATCATCGCGACCAAGGTGCGCAGCCGCATGGGCCCGGGCCCGAACACGGTCGGGCTCTCGCGCGGCCACATCATGGACCAGATCGCGGCCTCGCTGAAACGGCTCGCGCTCGACCACGTGGATCTCTATCAGATCCACGGCTTCGATCCTGTCACTCCCCTCGAGGAGACGCTGCGCGCGCTCGACGATTGCGTGAGCCGCGGCCTCGTCAACACGATCGGCTGCTCGAACCTCGCCGCCTGGCAGATCATGAAGGCGCTTGGGATCTCGGACAAGCGCGGCTACGCGCGCTTCGAGACGGTGCAGGCCTATTACTCGATCGCGGGCCGCGAACTCGAGCGCGAGATCGTGCCGCTGGTCGAGGACCAGGGCCTGGGCGTCATGGTGTGGAGTCCGCTCGCCGGCGGATTCCTGTCCGGCAAATACACGCGTGAGAAGCGCGGCGGCAACAACTCCCGCCGCACGGTGTTCGACTTCCCCCCGGTCGACAAGGAGCGCGCCTACGACGTCATCGACGCCATGGCGGAGGTCGCCAAGGCGCACGGCTCGTCGGTCGCGCGCGTCGCGCTCGCCTGGCTTTTGCAGCGCAAGGGGGTGATGAGCGTCATCATCGGCGCGAAGACCAAAGAGCAGCTCGACGACAACCTCGCCGCGGCCGAACTTAAGCTCGGGCCCGAAGAGATCGCAAAGCTCGACGCGGCGAGCGCGCTCAAACCCGAATATCCGGGCTGGATGCTGGCGCGGCAGGCCGAAGGCCGCGTGCCGGCGCCGAAGGCTTGAACGAGCGAACGAGGAGGGGCGACGACTATGCGCAAGGTCAAGTGGGGCGTGATCGGCGTCGCCAAGATCGCCGTCGAAAAGGTGATCCCGGCGATGCAGCGGGGCGAGGTGTCGGAAATCGCGGGAATCGCCTCGCGCGAGATGGGCAAGGCGAAGGCCGCCGCGGACAAGCTCGGCATTCCGCGCGCCTATGGGTCTTACGAGGACCTGCTCGCCGACAAGGAGATCGAGGCGATCTACAATCCGCTTCCCAACGAGGGACATGTGCCCTGGAGCCTTCGCGCGCTCGCCGCCGGCAAGCATGTCTTGTGCGAGAAGCCGATCGCGCTCGACGCCGGAGAAGCGCGCCAGCTCATCGAGGCGCGCGACCGCTCGGGCAAGCTCGCCGCCGAAGCCTTCATGGTGCGGTTCCACCCCCAGTGGCGCCGGGCGCGCGAGCTTGCGCGGAACGGGTCGATCGGGGAGACGCGGGCGATCCAGACCTTCTTCTCCTACCGGCTGCTCGATCCCGCCAATGTGCGCAACCGCCCGCCCGGCGGCGGCGGCCTTTACGACATCGGCTGCTACGCCATTCTCACCGCGCGCTATATTTTCGGCGCGGAGCCGACCCGGGTCGTCGCCACGATCGACTGGGACCCGAAGTTCAAGACCGACCGGCTGGCGGGCGCGCTTCTCGAATTCCCCGGCGGACGCCATTTGACCTTCACGGTCGGCACGCAATCATCGGCGCATCAGCGGGTGACGATCGTCGGCGACAAGGGGCGGATCGAGGTCATGATCCCGTTCAACGCCCCGTCCGACCGCCCGACCGAAATCGCGATCGATGACGGCGCCGATCTCTTCGGCGGCGGGCGCCGGATCGAGACCTTCCCGGTCTGCGATCAGTACACGCTGCAGGGCGACGCCTTCTCGCGCGCGGTTCTGGACGGCGCGCCGCTCGAGTTCCCGCTCGAGGACGCGATCGCCAACATGGCCGTCATCGACGCCGTGTTCCGCTCCGCCAGGAGCGGAGCGTGGGAGAAGCCTTGAGGCGCCTTCGCCGTGCGGCGCGATACGCCAAAGAAGGAGCTCTTCACCGTCGATTGCCGGGCGTTTTCCCCGACAGGCGCCCGAAGCGAGCTTCGGAAACCGAGCTCACCGGCGACGATTTCCTTCCGCGAATTGAGCAATTTCAATGCGTTGCAGAGAAATTTCCTTCCGACCTTCCGACCTCCGCCGCGGCGGTCGCGGGGCCTGAGCGGGCGTCCCGGGCGCGAGAGCCGATCTCCCGGAAAAGCGCCGCGCCGCGCGATCGGTCCGACGAATGGAAATAATATAACATGCCTTCTGATTTCTTGTAAAGAAAGTGTCGGATTTTTCTGCTTGCCCCTGCTTCGGCCGGCGGCGCGTCTCACGCGGAAGCCTTCCGCTTCGCCAGTTCCGCCCTGACCCGGGGCGCGACCACCTCTCCCAGAAGCTCGATCGAGCGCAGGATCGCGGCCTGGGGCTGATGGCCGACCTGCATCTGCATGAGATAGCGGTCGTGGCGGAACACCTCGTGCTGACCGAGGATTTCGGCGACGGCCTCATCCGGGGTTCCGACGATCAGGTGACCGCGCGGGGCGCGGTCCTGATCGAATTGGGCTCGCGACAAGGGGCGGCCAGCCACGCTCGCGTCCAATGCGGCTCATCACCTCGGCATAGGGCGCGAAAAACGCCTCGACCGCGGCTTTGGTCGTGTCGGCGAGGAAGCCATGGCCGTTGATCCCGACCTTGAGCCTGTCGGCCGCGACGCCGGCGCGGCGCCCCGCCTCGCGATAGAGTTCCGCGAGCGGTCCAAATCGCACCGGCGCCCCGCCGATGATCGCGATCGCCAGCGGCAGGCCGAGCATGCCGGCGCGCACGACCGATTGCGGCGTGCCGCCGGAGGCGATCCAGACCGGCAGGGGCTGTTGCAGCGCTCGCGGATAGACGCCCTGGCCGCTGAGCGGCGGGCGATGCCGGCCTTTCCATGTGACTGAAGGCTGGGCGCGGATTGCAAGCAGAAGGTCGAGCTTCTCCGCGAACAGTTCGTCATAGTCGTTGAGGTCATAGCCGAACAGCGGGAAGGACTCGATGAACGAGCCGCGCCCCGCCATGATCTCGGCGCGGCCTTTCGAGATGAGATCGAGGGTCGCGAATTGCTGATAGACGCGCACCGGATCGTCCGACGACAGAACCGTGACCGCGCTGGTCAGGCGGATGCGCTTCGTGCGCGCGGCCGCCGCGGCCAGCACGACAGCTGGCGCTGACACCGCATAGTCCGGCCGATGGTGCTCGCCGAGGCCGAACACGTCGAGACCGACGCGGTCGGCCAGCTCGATCTGCTCGATCACATCCGCGAAGGCTCTTGTCGACATCGACCGGCTCGCCGGTCGCGGATCGCGCCGGGTCTCGACGAACGTGTAAGCGCCGAACTGCATGAGGGCTCCGAACGACCACGGTGCATGCCGCATTTAACCGCGTGATAACATCAACAACGAAGCCCTGCCCCAAGATCGGTTGTGGCGATCAGGAGGGATAGGGCGATCACGAATATTCAACTCGGAGATGAGCGATTGAAGATCGTTTTCAGTCGGAAGGGCTTCGACACTGGTTCGGAGACGCGCCGTCACTCATAATTGAGGGTGTGCCATTTAGCCTTCGGCCAAGCGCGGCGGCAATCGGCGTCATGTGGTCGTGCGCGAAGTCGTCAACGGCCTGATGTATATCCTGAGCTGCAGTAGTTAAGACTTAATCTGACATTCGGTGTCATAGCCGAGGCGGAAGCCGAGGCCGGGCGCGGAGAGGTCGGGGTTCGCAGCGCCCGGCCTCGGCGTTTTGAGAGGACACACGACCATGACCAAGGAACGGAAGATCATTCGCGCCAAGGTGGGGCTGCTGGAGTTGGCCAAGCAGCTCGGCAACGTCAGCCAGGCCTGCAAGATGATGGGCTATAGTCGCGACAGCTTTTACCGCTTCAAGGAGCTTTACGACGCCGGCGGCGAATTGGCGCTGCAGGAACTGACGCGGCGAAAGCCGATCCTGAAGAACCGCACGCCGCCCGAGGTCGAGGCGATCATCGTCGAGCTTTCGCTGGACCAGCCGGCTTATGGCCAAATCCGCATCGCCAACGAGCTTCGCAAACACGGCCACTCAATTTCGCCGGCGGCGTTCGCTGCGTCTGGCAGCGTCATGATCTTGAGACGATGAAGAAACGGCTCAAGGCTCTCGAGGCCAGGGTCGCCCAGGAAGGCTTGGTGCTGACCGAAAGCCAAGTCGCCGCGCTGGAGAAAGCCAAGAGCGAAAAGGAAGCGCATGGCGAGTTCGAAAGCGAATGCCCCGGCTATTGCGGGGCCCAGGACACCTTCTACGTCGGCAACATGAAGGGCGTCGGACGCATCTACCAGCAGACCTTCATCGACACCTACGCCAAGGTCGCCTTCGCCAAGCTCTATGACCGCAAGACGCCGATCACCGCCGCCGACCTGCTCAACGATCGGGTTGTGCCCTTCTACGACGCCCACGAGGTGAAGCTCTGCCGCGTGCTGACCGATCGTGGCACGGAATATTGCGGCAATCCCGAGCATCATGAATATGAGCTCTACCTGGCGCTTGAGGATGTCGATCACTCGCGCACCAAGACCAAAAGCCCGCAAACGAATGGAATTGTTGAGCGGTTCCACAAGACCGTGCTCGACGAGTTCTACCGCGTCGCCTTCCGCAAGAAAATCTACGGCTCGATCGGCGAGCTGCAGAGCGATCTCGATGATTGGGTCAAGACCTACAACGAGGAAAGGCCGCACCAGGGACGATGGTGCTTCGGCAAAACGCCGATGCAAACGTTCCTTGACGCGACGCCGCTGGCGAAGGAGAAAATGATCGCCGCCTGAGCAAACCCGACAGGCGGACCCGACCAGTCTCCAGACGCCGTCCGTCAGATCAAGTTCCAACTACTACACCTGAGCACCGGCTGTCAGTGGCGGGCGATCGCTAAGGACCTGCCGCCGCGCTCGACGCTGTACGATTATTTCGACCTGTGGGGCTGGGACGGCACGCTCGATCGCATCCACGACGCGCTTTATGCGCAGTGCCGCCAAGCCGCCTCGCGCGAGGCGAGCCCGACCGTCGCGATCATCGACAGCCAGAGCGTCAAGAGCGCGGAAAAGGGGGCCTGCGATTGATCCGACGGGCTACGACGCAGGCAAGAAGATCAAGGGCAGGAAGCGCCACATCCTTGTCGATACGCAGGGCCTGCTGATGCACGCCATCGTGCATGCCGCCGACGTCCAGAACCGCGACGGCGGCGCGCTGCTGATGGCGAGCTTGTTCGGCGGCTTTCCGTTCCTGATCAAGCTCTATGCCGACGGCGGCTACCAGGGACCGGAGTTCCAGAGCGCGGTGAACCGGATTCTGGCGCGCGTCAACGTCGAGATCGTCAAGCGATCGGATCAAGCCACAGGGTTCGTCGCATTGCCCAAGCGCTGGATCGTCGAACGCACCTTCGCTTGGCTCGGCCGCTGCCGACGACTGGCCAAGGACTGGGAATGTCGCGACCACAAGGCCCTCGCCTTCCTGCGCCTCGCCTCCATCCGCCTCATGCTGCGAAAACTATGCAATCCCGCGGGATGTTCTCGGACAAACTCTGAGGCAAACAAAATTTTGCTCACATCGGGCAAAAGCCACCCGATGGCCGCGAATCAGAGCCTATAATCGTGATCTCCTGTCCGCTGTAAGCTCGGCTAACAGCGTGACCACCTCGCGATTTAAATTACGAAATTATTCCAATGGTTTAGCCATCAACTACCGCCACGCCTTTCATGCCGGCAATTTCGCCGACGTGCTCAAGCACGCCGTGCTGGCCCGCATCCTCGTCTATCTGGCGCGCAAGGAGAGCCCGTTCCGGTTCATCGACACCCACGCCGGGGCGGGCCGATACGATCTTGCGAGCGCGCAGGCCAAGCGCTCGCCCGAATGGCGCGAGGGGATCGCGCGCCTTCTCGCAACGCCCCCGCCCGCGCCGGTCGCCGAACTCCTGCGCCCCTATCTCAAAGCCGTCGGCGCGCATGACGCGGAGGGACGGCCGCTCGCCTATCCCGGTTCGCCGGCGATCGCCCAGGCGCTCATGCGCCCGCAGGACCGGATCGCGCTTTCAGAAGCGAACCCGGACGAGCGCGCGGCGCTTGTCGCGGCGCTCGGGCGAGACCGCCGGCTCAGCGTCGTGGGCACGGACGGCTATGTCGCGCTCAACGCTTACTTGCCGCCGAACGAGCGCCGGGGCCTCGTCCTGATCGACCCGCCGTTCGAGGCGCCCGGCGAAGCGACCGCAGTCGAGCGCGCGCTCGGACGCGCCTTGCGCAAATGGCCGGCCGGCACTTACATCGCCTGGCGTCCGATCCGGGAAGCCCGCGCCGACGCCCATTTTCTCAATTCGGTCGCCGCGCTCGGCCGGCCCGACATCCTCCGGCTCGAACTCGACGTCGGAACGGGACCGGCCGGAGCGCATGGCCAGGAGCCTCTTGCACGTGCGGGGCTTCTCGTCGTCAATCCGCCGCATACGCTTTTCGACGAAGCGCGGGCGCTCATGCCGTGGCTCGCGGACCTTCTCGGCCGCGACGGCAAGGGGAAGCATCTTGTCGCCTGGCTGACCGAGCCGAAGTGAGCGCCGGGGTCAAGCCTTGCTCGGCTCGACCAATTCGGTTTATATATGAACGATCGCGCGGCGCGCCAGCGGGCGTCCTCGCGGGGAACAGCAAAAGGGCTTCGATGGCGCTGCCGGACATTCTCAAAGACAGGCTTCGGCTCCCCGCCGTCGGCGCGCCGCTGTTCATCGTCTCGCATCCGGCCCTGGTGATCGCCCAATGCAAGGCGGGGATCGTCGGCGCGTTCCCCGCGCTCAACGCGCGGCCGATCTCCCAGCTCGACGAATGGCTGCACGAGATCACCGAGGCGCTCGGCGCCCATGACCGCGCCCATCCCGATCGCCCCGCCGCGCCCTTCGCGGTCAACCAGATCGTGCACAAGTCGAACGCCCGGCTCAAAGAGGACATGGCGCTGACCGTCAAGTGGAAGGCGCCGATCGTCATCACTTCGCTTGGCGCGCGCGAGGACGTGAACCAGGCCGTGCACGGATATGGCGGGATCACCCTGCACGACATCATCAACAATCGCTTCGCCCGCAAGGCGATCGAGAAAGGCGCCGACGGCCTGATCGCGGTTGCGGCGGGCGCGGGCGGCCATGCGGGGCCGGTTTCGCCGTTCGCGCTCATCCAGGACATCCGCGCCTGGTTCGACGGGCCGCTGCTGCTGTCGGGCGCGATCGCCACCGGACGGGCCGTGCTCGCCGCCCAGGTGATGGGCGCCGATCTCGCCTATATCGGCTCGGCTTTCGTCGCCACCTCGGAAGCGCGCGCGGTCGACGAATACAAGCAGGCGATCGTCGACGGCGACGCCTCCGACATCATCGGCTCGACCTACTTCACCGGCGTATTCGGCAATTACCTCAAGCCGTCGATCGTCAAATCCGGCCTCGATCCCGACAGCCTGCCCGAGCGCGACGCGAAGACGATGAGCTTCGCCTCCGGCGAGGGATCGAAAGCCAAGGCCTGGCGCGACATCTGGGGAAGCGGCCAGGGCATCGGCGCGGTCAAGACGGTTGCGCCTGTCGCCGAACTCGTCGCGCAACTCGAGCGCGAGTACGCGGAAGCCAAGCGCGCGATTTGCGGCTAGAAACCCGCCGAAATCAACGAATTCCGCGCCCTCTGCCGCAACGCGGCGCGCGTCCGCGCTCGAATGACACAGTCAAGCGCGGAATGGACTTGAGACTCCTCTCCTTGGATAGCGGGGACAAGTGCGAGCGCCGCCACCGGGACCCCGCGCATTGCGCTAAAGGACGCGCGGGATCGAAGCGCGCAATCGAAACGGGGAGGCCACGCGCTTGTGGAGCGCGGCTCGGCATCGCATGATCGCCCGCGCCTGATTCGCGTCGCTCGCGTTGGCTCTTTCCTCAAGTCCCCGGCCCAGGAGACGCACGCCCATGGCGACCATCGAGCAATTCCCGCAGCGCCAGGCCGAACAACGCCCCTATCGCACGCCGCCGCACAATCTCGAGGCCGAGCAGGCGCTGCTCGGCGCGATCCTGATCAACAACGACGCGTTCGACCGGGTGTCCGACTTTCTCAGAAGCGAGCATTTCGTCGAGGAGATTCACCGCAGGATCTTCGAGGTCGCGGGCTCGCTCATCCGGGCGGGCAAGCTCGCGACGCCGGTCACGCTCAAGACGTTCCTTGGCGACCATGACCTCGGCGGCGTGACGGTGCCGCAATATCTCGCCCGCCTCGCCAGCGAAGCGACCACCATCATCAACGCCTACGACTATGGCCGCGGCGTCTACGATCTGGCGATGCGGCGGGAACTCATTTCGATCGGCGAGGACGTGGTCAACGTCGCCTATGACGCGCCGGTCAATTCGAGCCCGCGCGAGCAGATCGAGGAGGCCGAGCGGCGCCTCTACCAGATCGCCGAGGCGGGGCGGTACGACGGCGGCTTTCAACGCTTCTCCGAAGCGCTGAAGACGGCGGTCGACATGGCCGCGAGGGCCTACGAGCGCGACGGGTCGCTGAGCGGAATTGCGACCGGCCTCACCGATCTCGACCGCTACATGGGCGGCCTGCAGGCCTCCGATCTCGTGATCCTCGCCGGCCGTCCGGGCATGGGGAAGACCGCGCTCGCCACCAACATCGCCTTCAACATCGCCAGGACCTACGAACCGCGGACGCGCGCCGACGGCGCGATCGAGGCGGCGAATGGCGGCGTCGTCGGGGTCTTTTCGCTCGAAATGTCGGCCGAACAGCTCGCGACCCGCATCATCGCCGAGCAGTCAGGCGTCGCCTCCTACAAGATCCGCCGCGGCGACATCACGGAAGCCGATTTCCACCACGTCGCGGAGGCGGTCCGCGAGATGCAGCAGGTCCCGCTCTATATCGACCAGACCGGCGGGGTCTCGATCGCCCAGTTGACAGCGCGCGCTCGCCGTCTCAAGCGCCAGCGAGGGCTCGACCTCCTGGTCGTCGACTATCTCCAGCTTCTCGCCGGCTCGAAGATGCGCGCCGACAACCGGGTGCAGGAACTGACCGAGATCACCACCGGCCTCAAGGCGCTGGCCAAGGAGCTCAACATTCCCATCCTGGCTTGCTCCCAGCTTTCCCGCCAGGTCGAGCAGCGCGACGACAAGCGCCCGCAGCTTTCGGATTTGCGCAAATCGGGGTCGATCGAGCAGGACGCGGACGTGGTCCTGTTCGTCTATCGCGAGGAATATTACCTCAAGAACCGCGAGCCGCGCCCCGGCACCGAGGAGCATATCGCCTGGATGGCGCAGATGGAGAACGCCCATGGCCGGGCGGAGGTCATCATCGGCAAGCAGCGTCACGGGCCGACCGGAACGGTCGAACTGCAGTTTGACGCAGAAGTGACCCGGTTCAGCACCCTCGCCCGGGAAGACACGATCCCGGAAATCCGGTAAGGTGGGGTCCGGCTGACATAACAAAGCTGCAATCGTCGGCGCTTGAGAGCGCGCCGCCCGAACGGGCGCTCTCAAGCGCGCAGTCTGGAAAATCGTATGAAGCTCATCATGGCCTTAGCTGGCGCAGCCTTCCTCGGGATCGCATGCCTGGGCGCGCCCGCGAGCGCCGACGAATTCACCCCGGCGCAGAAACAGGAACTGGGCGCGTTCATCAAGGATTATCTGGTCAACAATCCGGACGTCCTGCGGGCGGCGATCGAAGCGCTCGACAAGCACGACAAGGACGCCGCCGAGGCGGAGCGCCAGAAGGTCGTGGCCACCGAGTCCAGCGCCCTCTTCAACTCGAAATATCAGGCGACGATCGGCAATCCGAAGGCGAGCGCGACGCTGGTCGAATTCTTCGACTACAACTGCCACTTCTGCAAGGGCGCGCTGCCGGACGTCGCCAAGCTGATGAAGGAGGACCCGAATCTCAAGGTGGTCCTGAAGGACTATCCTGTCCTGGGGCCAGGCTCGGTCGAAGCCGCGAAAGTCGCTTCCGCCGCGCGCAACCAATTGCCGGGCGACAAGTTCTGGGCTTTCCACTCCAAGCTGCTCGCGACCCACGGCCCGGTCGGCAAGGACCAGGCGCTGGCGGTCGCCCGCGAGCTCGGCCTCGACATGGACAAGCTCGCCAAGGACATGGAGAGCCCCGACGTCAAGGCAGGGTTGAGCCAGGTCATGCAGCTCGCCGATGCGCTGCAGATCAACGGCACGCCGACCTTCGTCGTGGGCCAGGATGTGGTTGTCGGCGCGGTCGGCTATGACCAGCTCAGGGACAAGGTCGAATCCGTCCATAAGTGCGGGCACGCGACCTGCTGAACGCGGCGCCCGCGTTTGCCGAGCGTAGCCTTGTGAAAGCCCCTGTCGGGCGTCATTCTGATTGACCGGCGGGGGCCATCGTGACCGCACTTCAAGCGATCCTCATGGCCGTGCTGCAGGGCGTGACCGAGCTTTTCCCGGTCTCGAGCCTCGGCCATGCCGTCATCCTGCCGCGGCTTCTCAACTGGGGGATCGACCTCAAGGCTCCGGACTGGCTGGCCTACCTCGTGGTCATGCATCTGGGCACCTCGATTGCGCTGTTCATCTTCTTCTGGCGCGACTGGCTCAATTTCGCGCGCTCCCTCATCGGCGGGTCGGGAAGCGGCGCGGCCGCGGGCCGGAGGACCTTCTTCCACGTGGTTCTGGCGACCATTCCGGCGGTGGTGGTCGGCGCGCTCTTCCGCAAGCTCCTGGGCGACATATTCGCCGCGCCGGCGATCGCCGCCGCGTTCCTGATCGTCAACGGCTTCCTGCTCTATTTCGGCGACCGGGTCGGCGAGGCTTCGACGGGCAGGGTCGAACAGCTCAACTGGAAGGGGGCTCTGGCGGTCGGCGTCGCGCAGTGCCTCGCGCTGATTCCCGGGATCTCGCGCTCCGGCTCGACGATCGTCGCCGGCGTGGTGGCGGGGCTGAGGCACGCGGAGGCGGCGCGGTTCTCGTTCCTGATGGGCGCGCCGATCATTCTCGCCGCCAATGTCCATGAGGCGCCGAAACTCCTCAAGGAGGGCGCGACGCTGGGGCCGATGGCGGTCCTGTCCGGAGTGGTCGCGGGCATTGTCGCCTATCTGAGCCTCGTGGTCCTGATGCGCTATTTCAACAAGCACGAGTTCGAGGCGATGAGCCCGTTCGCCTATTATTGCTGGGCGGCGGGCGTCGTCAGCCTGGGAATCATCGCCTTCGTCTGAAAAGCGGGGTTTGGCCGCGGGCTTCGACGCCCCATATCTGCGAGGCTGGGGACGCGGAATTGGCCGCGCTTTCCATGAGGCGCTTCCCATGGCGACCATCGAGTTCATGCCGGCGCGGCTGACGGCCGGGGAGACCGCGGATTTAAGGCGGGCGGTGGACTGTCTCGAAGGGACGAGCTTCGCCCATCGCCTGACCGATGCGATCGGGCGCCCGGTCGGAATGCTGGGTCGCGCCATGCCGCCTCTCGCGCGCCGCGTGATCGCGCAGGCGAGCGAGGCCGCCCTGCGAGGCGCGTTCAGGCTCGCGCTCCGCACGCTCGATCTCAACGCGCCGGCCAGGCCCGCCAACCGCGCGCACAAGTTCGCCGCCGCCGCCTCGGGCGCGGTCGGAGGCGCGCTGGGCCTCGCCGCGCTGCCGGTCGAACTGCCGGTCTCGACCGCCATCCTTCTGCGCTCGATCGCCGAGATCGCGCGCGAGGAAGGAGAGGACCTGAGCGCGCCTGGCGCCGCTTTCGCCTGCGTCGAAGTGTTCGCGCTCGGCGGCCAGGCGGGGGAGGCGGCGTTCGAGAGCGGGTATTTCGCCGTCCGGGCCGCGCTCGCCAAGGCGGTCACCGACAGCGCGCGCTTCGTCGCCGCCGAGGGGGTCGCCGCCCAGTCCGCGCCGGCCATCGCCCGGCTGATGTCGCTGATCGCCACGCGCTTCGGCGTCGCGGTGAGCGAGAAGCTGGCGGCGCAGGCCGCGCCGATCCTGGGCGCGCTCGGCGGGGCGGCGGTCAACGCCGCCTTCGCCGACCATTTCCAGACGCTCGCCCGCGGGCATTTCATCGTGCGTCGCCTCGAGCGCCGGCATGGGGCCAGTCTGGTCGCGTTCGAATACCGGCGCCTGCGGGGCGAGCGGGGGGAGCGTGCGGCGAGTCATAAGGTTGCCTCGTAGGGCGCGAACGCCGCGGGCGGGCGCCCTCGCGCTTGCCGCCCTCATCGCGGCGAGCGTTCCGGCCTCCGCGGACCTCAGGGCGCCGGCTCGCGGGCGCCCGCCGCCGATGCGTTTCACGCATGTCAGGAGCGCCGATCCGGCCTGTGCGCCGGATTGCCCCGAATGGCTGTCAGCCGAGGGCCGGATCGAGCGCGGCTCGGCGAGGGCGTTCAAGGAAGCGGTCGAGAGGCTGAATGGCCGGCGGCTGCCGGTCCTCATCCATTCGCCGGGCGGCTCGGTTGCCGACGCGCTGGCCATGGGCGAACTCATTCGCGCCAAGGGCCTCGCGGTCGCCGTCGCCAGGACCCTGATCATGAACTGTCCGGAAGCCGCGCCGAAATGCCCGGACGGTCCGGCCAAGGCGATCGCCGGCGGGGCGACCTGCGCCTCGGCCTGCGTGTTTGTGCTCGCCGGCGGGGTCGAACGTCTCGCCGGCCCCAAGGCCCTGATCGGCGTGCATCAGACCACCACCACCGTGAGAGAGATCGAAGGCGCGGCCCATCTCACAACGACCCGGAAGTTCTACGAGCAGCAGGGAGTCGACACTGTGGCCCAGACCTATCTTGCGGCGATGGGGGTCAGCGAGCCGGTGATGGCGCTCATGCGCAAGACGCCCGCCGCCAGCGTCCGCTGGCTGAGCCTCGACGAACTCAAGGCGTCGCGGCTCGCCACGCTCGCGCTCGACGCCGCCGAGCCGATCGTGACCCGCGGCGCGAACGGCCTCAACGGCCGCGCCTTCGGCAGCGGTGAGCCCCGCGCCGATCTCACCGAGGCGAGCCTCGCGACGCCGGTCGCGGGAGGGGCGGCCACGGTCGAGGTCGCGCTCCGCTATCGGCGCGGCGGCGGGGTGATCGAGGCGGAAGCGACGACGGGCAATCTCAAGACGGGCGAGGAGCCGAAGCCGGCCGCGGCGGACCAGAACCTGACGCTGAGCGCAACTCACGCCCGGACGCTGCAACTGCCGGCTTCAGGCCGGACCCTCATCCCACGCGCGCGCTTTTGCGATCTCGTCCATGACGGCGCGACAATCGCGGCGTCGGGCGCCGGCCCGGCGTTCCCCCGGTCAAGCTTTCCGCGTTTCGCGGCGCGGAGGCGTTGATCGCCGAAGCCTGCC
>CAVULN010000046.1:0-132167 GCA_963742305.1 uncultured Alphaproteobacteria bacterium | reverse complement strand
TTTCCTCGATGCCTCAGCAGCCGTCATGGCCGCGCTTGACGCGGCCATCCACGCAAGGCGCCTGTCTCGTCTGGCAAAAGCGAAGTCAATTTCAAATCATTGCGCGAACCGCCGGGGTCGATTCGTCTTTTCGCGGCTGCGACCCGTGGATGGCCGGGTCAAGCGCGGCCATGACGGAAACCCGATCGTGCAAACCGACCGCCATCAAGTATCGCCATAAGAGCCGAACATTGTCTTGCGTAAAACAGAAATCTCTGCTATTGATTTTCTAGGATCGGAATAAACCTCGCCCGACCCGGCGGCCGGCGCGGGACGGAGAAGGAAACGAGCGCTTGAGACGGGTTTGCGCACAACCTCGAAGGCGAGCGGCGGGAAAGAGAATTTTTTTTTATTTCTTCCTCTGTACCCCATTGAAAAGTCCAAATTCCGAGAAATAAGAAGAAGCAAATGGAAGCCCCTTTGCCTGGTCTTATTTCAATCGGCTTTCCGGGGAACTCGCGCGCAGGTTGAATGGACGCCTCGGCCCGGGACCGCTCCGACGGCCCGGCCGGCGCCGCCCGCGCGTCTACTTCGCGGCGACGCCGCCGCCCGCGGCATAGCCGTTGCGGGTCGAGATCTGGTCGCCTTCGTCCTTGAACGCCTTGTCGTCGTCGCCGAGCTGAACCGACGGCATGCAATCGGGATTGCAGGCGTAGGACATCCTCGAGGCCCCGCTCTGCAGGACCAGAACGGTCCTCGCCGGCAGGACCCGGACCTGACGTTCGTCGATGACCGATCCGCCGGCGTCGATCGCGATCAGATTGGTCTGGCCGAAGCCCTTGCCGGTGATGACCATCGCATTGTTGTTCTTGAGCATGGTCACGTCGGCGATCATCGGGTTGCCGACGATCAGCGTCGCCGTGCCCTGCGGCAATTGAGCGACCTTGGCCTGGTCGAGCGTGACGGCGATCAGGCCCGTCTCGGCGCGGGCGGGCGAAGCCCCGGCGACGACAAGGAATGCGGCGGCAAGCCAAAGACGCGACGGCATCGAAAGCCCTCTCTCGGCAGGAGATCGGCTCTCATTTCGCGCGACAATGATGAAGAAAGGTTCAACCCCCGCGCCCTTCCGCGACGTCAGAGCGACGGGAAAATCGCGGCCCCCTCGTCCGCCGAGCTGACCGCGCCCCGGAACACGCCGAACAGTTCCCGGCCAACGCCGACGTGGGATGCGGTGAGGTCGGCTTCGGCATGCGGCCTTCGGGCCCAGACGTCGTCCGCGACCAGGACCTCGAGCCGGCCGGCCGGCGCGTCGAGGCGGATCACGTCGCCGTTCCTGATCTTGGCGATCGCTCCGCCCGCCGCCGCCTCCGGCGTCACGTGCAGGGCCGACGGCACCTTGCCCGAGGCCCCCGAGAGGCGCCCGTCGGTGACCAGCGCCACCTTGTGCCCGCGGTCCTGGATGACGCCGAGCGGGGGCATGAGCTTGTGCAGTTCCGGCATCCCGATCGCCTTCGGCCCCTGAAACCGCACCACCGCCACGAAGTCGCGAAAAAGCTCGCCAGCGCGGAAGGCCGCGTGCAGTTCCTCCTGGCTGTGAAACACCCGCGCCGGCGCTTCGATCAGATGGCGCTCGGGCGCGACCGCCGAGGTCTTGATGACCGCCCTGCCCAGCGGTCCCTCCAGCACCCGCAATCCGCCGTTCGGCTGAAACGGATCGGCGGCCTCCCGCAGGACGGTTCGGTCGCCGGACTCCCTCGCCGCCGGCGCCCATTGAACCGCGCCCTCGGCGTCGAGACGCGGTTCGACCGCATAATCGCCGAGCTTGCCCCACACGGTCTCCGCGTCCCCATGCAGGAGCCCGGCGTCGAGCAATTCCCGGATCAGGAGGCCCATGCCGCCAGCGGCGTGGAAATGGTTCACATCCGCCTTCCCGTTCGGATAGATCCGGGTCAGAAGCGGCGTCGCTTCGGCGAGCTCGGCGAAATCCTCCCATCTCAGCGCAATGCCCGCCGCGGCGGCCATCGCGATCAGGTGAATGGTGAGATTGGTCGAGCCGCCCGTGGCGTGGAGCCCGACGACGCCGTTGACGATCGCCCGCTCGTCGATGACCCGCCCGATCGGCGTGAACTCGTTGCCGAGCGCGGTGATCTCGAGCGCCCTCCTGACGCCGAGCGTGGTCAGCGCATCGCGCAATGGCGTATTGGGATTGACGAAGGACGCGCCCGGCAGGTGCAGACCCATGATCTCCATCAGCATCTGATTGGTGTTGGCCGTGCCGTAAAAGGTGCAGGTGCCCGGCGCGTGATAGGCCTCCGCTTCCGCTTTCAGAAGATCGGCGCGGGTCGCTTTGCCTTCCGCGTAGAGCTGGCGGATCTTCGACTTCTCCTCGTTGGGGAGCCCCGACGGCATCGGTCCTGCGGGCAGGAAGACCGCCGGCAAGTGGCCGAACGACAGCGCGCCGATCAGGAGGCCGGGCACGATCTTGTCGCAGATTCCGAGATAGACCGCGGCGTCGAACATGTTGTGCGAGAGCGCGACCGCCGTTCCGAGCGCGATCACGTCGCGCGAGAACAGGGAAAGCTCCATCCCCTTTTCGCCCTGGGTGACGCCGTCGCACATGGCCGGGACGCCGCCCGCGACCTGGGCCGAGGCGCCAACGGCGCGCGCGGCCTCCTTGATGAGATCGGGGAAGCGCGCATACGGCTGGTGGGCGGAAAGCATGTCGTTATAGGCGGTGACGATCGCGAGATTGGCGCCCGTCCCTTCCCGCAGCGCCTCCTTGTCGCCCGTTCCGCAGGCGGCGAAGCCGTGGGCGAAATTGGCGCAGCCGAGGCGCTTGCGGGCGGGGCCCTTGGCGACGGCGGCGTCGATCCGCGCAAGGTAGGCCTGGCGCGAGGGGCGGCTCCGCTCGGCGATGCGGCTGGTCACCTCGCCGACGCGTGCGTTGAGCTGGGTCGTCATGCTTGCCTCCTTGACCGGCCGGACGGGCAGTCAGTCCCTTCTAGCGCAAAGGCAGGCGAGAAAAAGGACGTCTCCGGCTGTTGCAGCGTACGCTGCCGGCGCCGCCGTCGCGTCGGCCCAAGCCGATCAGTTCTTCGGCTGCTCCTTCTGGTTCTCCCCGGCAGGCGTCTCGGGCGTCGGCGCCGCGCCCGACGGCGTCTCGCCTTCCGCCGGCGCCGGTTCGGGGGTCTTTGCCGCGGGGGCGGTCATGATGCGCGTGTAGTCCCCCTCAAACTTGGAATCCGCAAGCGCGGTCTTGGAAATCTCTTGCGCGCTCTTCCTGGCGATCTCGGCCCGGACTTCGCGTTTTGCGAACTCATTGGCCTGATCGCCGGTCAGCGGCTTTTGATCCACGGACGTCACCTTGAAGAAGGTTCCGTTCCCTCTCGAACGGATGAAGTAAACGTCGTCCTGCTTCCTGGCGTCCAGCACCTTCAGCATCTCGGCCGGCATGGCGGCGCTGTCCAGGGTTGCAGTGCCGCGGCTGAATTTGATGTTCATTTCGTTCAGCTTGGCTTCGACCTGATCGAGCGACTTGAAATCCTTGGTCGCCGCAGTCAGGGCCTGGACATCCGTGGGCGTCACAAAGGAGATCTGATCGACCTGGAACAGCTCGCGCTGAGCGAACTGCTTGGGATGGCCCTGGATGTAGTCGTCGATTTCGGTCTTGGAGACCGCGCTCATCTTGCCCGACAGGTTGCGCTGGGCGAAGGCGCCGGCGAGGATCTGCTCGCGCGCGCGCAAGAGATCGAGATGCACGGTCGGTTCACGATCGAGCTTCGCCGCGAGCGCCTGCTGCACCAGATACTTGCGTTCGACGATGCGCGACAGCGCCGCCTTGATGATCTCGTCGGTGCGTTTGTCCGCCGGCACATTGGCGAGGCGAAGTTCGTTGTCGAGCTCCTGCTGGGTCACCTCGTCGGGACCGACGTGGGCGATCACTTGCCCGACCACGGCCTGCGTCTCCTGCTTCTTGCCGCATCCGGCGAGCAGCATCGCGGCCGGCAGCGCGCACGCGATCGCGGCGATGCGCCACCGGCGCCGAGACATTGGCGTTATGTGCAGCAAGGCTATTCTCCTGGTTCAAGCGGAGCGACGCCCGGACGAAAGGCCCGTCGCGGAATCGTGACCAATGCTCCGGCGGTTGGCCGACGAGAAGCCGCTGGGCGCCCCGGGTCCGCCCCGCGGCGCCTAAGCGACCCTGCTACCACATCTTTCCCGCCCTTCGCATCGGCGAATTGTCGAACGGAGTGATCTACGGGCGCTATAGGATGATCATTGCCCCGATTGCAAACCGATTATGCCCGCCTGGCGGCTCGGCCGCCCGGTAGCCGACGCATTCGCTGCTGAACAATTCCTCGGCGCCGCGCCCGCTTTGGCGGCGCCACCCGGACGGAATCGCTGCAAATTCTTTTGGCACGCTCGTTGCAACGTCGACTTTGGGCCCCGGCTGGGGTCGAGGTCCGCTCCCTGCCTGAGGGCGCAAGCGACGAGGGTCGAACATGTCGTTGACGAGACGGAGTTTTCTTTACGCGTCTGGCGCAGCCCTGGGAGGGGCGACTGCGCTCGGCGGAGCGCCTGCGCTGGAGACTGCGGCGGCGCTGGGAGGGGCGACCGCGCTGGGGGGAGCGCTTGCGATGGGTTCGACGCCTGCGATGGCGGCGACGGGCGAGCCGATCAAGATCGGCGTTCTCCACTCGCTGTCAGGGCACGATGGCGATCAGCGAGACCACGCTCAAGGACGTGATGCTGATGCTGATCGAGGAACAGAACAAGAAGGGCGGCGTGCTCGGCAGGAAACTCGAGGCGGTGGTTGTGGATCCCGCGTCGAACTGGCCGCTGTTCGCCGAGAAGGCCAAGGAGCTCATTGAAAAGGACAAAGTGTCGGTCGTATTCGGCTGCTGGACCTCGGTGTCGCGCAAGTCGGTGCTGCCGGTCTTCAAGGAGCTCAACAACATGCTGTTCTACCCCGTCCAGTACGAGGGCGAGGAATCGGAACGCAATGTCTTCTATACGGGCGCGGCGCCCAACCAGCAGGCCATTCCCGCGGTCGACTATCTGATGAGCGACGACGGCGGCGCGGTCAAACGCTGGGTTCTCGAAGGCACCGACTACGTCTATCCGCGCACCACCAACAAGATCCTCGCCGCCTATCTCAAACTCAAGGGCGTGGCCGACGAAGACGTGATGATCAACTATACGCCGTTCGGCTTCTCCGACTGGCAGACCGAAGTCTCGAAGATCAAGGCTTTCGGTTCGGCCGGCAAGAAGACGGCGGTCGTCTCGACGATCAACGGCGACGCCAACGTGCCGTTCTACAAGGAACTCGGCAATCAGGGCGTCAAGGCGACCGACATCCCGGTCGTGGCCTTCTCGGTCGGCGAGGAAGAGCTTGCCGGTCTCGACACCAAGCCGCTCGTCGGCCATCTCGCGGCGTGGAATTATTTCGAGTCGATCGATACGCCTGCGAACAAGGAGTTCATCGCCAAGTGGCACGAATTCACTAAGAAGCCGAAGCGCACGACCAACGATCCCATGGAGGCCCACTACATTGGCTTCAACATGTGGGTGAAGGGCGTCGAGAAGGCGCAAAGCTTCGAGCCGGACAAGGTAATCCCGGCGATGATCGGCGTCGCGGTGCCCAATCTCACCGGCGGCCTGTCTACGATGATGCCCAACCATCACATCACCAAGCCCGTCTATATCGGCGAGATCCAGGCCGACGGCCAGCTCAACACGGTCTGGCAAACGCCGGGAACGGTGGTGGCCCAGGAATGGTCGCCCTATCTCGAGGGCTCGCGCGACCTCATCGCCGATTGGCGACCGCCGATGTCGTGCGGCAACTTCAACGTCAAGACGGGCAAGTGCGGCGGCTGAACTTCTGATCGCCGGGCCCTCTCCTCGTGCGCGAAGATGGCCGGAGCGCTCGTTGACGGCGGCGCGTGAACGGCGTCGGGAGAACTGCTTTCTCTCGACGCCGCTCGGGCGTTCGCAAGGAATGGCGTCGGACGAGGATCGGCGCGGCCGACTTCCTCAACCAAAGGAAAGGTGACGAGGCTGTCGACCGCTGTTCGCGAGGCACGTTGGGCAATTCGCTCGAGCGCGCTCTGTGGGCTGGGCGTCGCTTGCGTGCTGCTTTCGTCGGGCGCGGCTCGCGCCGACGCGCTCGACGACACTCTTGCCAAGTTCCTTGCCGACAAATTCTCGCAGAGCGAGAAGGCGGTCAGCGAACTGGCCGCCGAGGCGCCCCCGAACGCGGCGGCGATTCTGGAGGCGCTCGGCGACAATCGCCTCATGATCGATCCCGCCGATCAGATCGTCGCCTACAAGACCGCCGCCGGCGCGCTCGTCAACGCCAAGACCGCCGCGCCGGTCGAGGGCGTCGACGCCGCCGCCTTCAAAAAGGTCAGGGTCAACAACGCGGTCAGAAGCGCCATCGAGGGTGCGATGGGCTCGCTTACGCTGGCCAGTTCCGACCCCGGCAAGCGCCTCAAAGCGGCGGAGCAGGTGTTCAGCACCCGCGACTCGAAGGCCTTGCCCCTGCTGCAGGCCCAACTCGCCAAGGAGCCCGATCCGCACGTCGCCGCCGCATTGAAGCTCGCTGAGGCCGCGATCTTCGCCACGAGCGACGGCGCCTCGACCGAGGACCGTCTCGCCGCGATCGCGACACTGAAGGCGCGCGGCGATCAGGACGCACAGAGTCTCATCGATGCGCTCGCCCAGAAAGCCACCGATCCGGCGGTGAAGAGCGCCGCCGCTTCGGCCCTGAGCGCGATCCATGCGCGCCTGGCGTTGTGGAGCGTGGCGCAGAACCTCTGGTACGGCCTTTCGGCCTCGTCCGTCCTGCTGCTGGCCGCCATCGGCCTTGCCATCACCTTCGGCGTCATGGGCGTCATCAACATGGCGCATGGCGAGATGGTGATGCTCGGCGCCTATTCGACCTATGTCGTGCAGACTCTTCTGCCGCCCTGGCTGCAGAACTGGTCGCTCGCCTTCGCCATTCCGCTCGCCTTCGTCGTCGCCGGCGCGGTCGGCATCGCGATCGAGCGGCTGGTGATCCGCTTCCTCTACACCCGTCCGCTCGAGACGCTGCTCGCGACCTGGGGCGTCTCGCTCATTCTTCAGCAACTGGTCCGCAGCCTGTTCGGCGCCAACAACCGCCAGGTGAGCAACCCTCCGTTCATGTCGGGCTCGTTTGACCTTGGGGGCCTGTCGATCACCACCAACCGGCTCTGGATCATCGTCCTCTCGGCTGTCGTGTTCATCGGGCTCCAGCTCGTTCTGCGCGCGACGCCCTTTGGCCTGCGGATGCGCGCGGTGACGCAGAACCGGCGCATGGCGGCGTCGATGGGCATTTCGACCGCCCGCATCGACATGCTGGCCTTCGGGCTCGGATCCGGGGTGGCGGGGATCGCGGGCGTGGCGCTGTCGCAGATCGACAATGTCTCGCCGAACCTCGGTCAGGGCTACATCATCGACAGCTTCATGGTGGTGGTGTTCGGCGGCGTCGGCAACCTGTGGGGCACCGCGTTCGGCGCCCTTCTGATCGGGCTCGCCAACAAGCTGCTCGAGCCGCTGATCGGCGCCGTCCAGGGCCAGATCGTGCTCCTGATCGTCATCATCCTCTTCATCCAGAGACGACCGAGAGGGCTGTTCGCGCTGCGCGGCCGGGCCGTGGAAGCATGAGCGACAGGCTCAATCGGTTCGGCCTCGTCTTCGTCGTGGTTCTCCTTGCGGCGGCGATCGCCGTCCCGTTGCTGTCGCTCGCAATCCCGCCGAGTTCCCCCTTCTACCTGCCGCCCTATCTGGTGCAGCTGTTCGGCAAATATCTTTGCTACGCGATCCTCGCCCTCGCTCTCGATCTGGTGTGGGGTTATTGCGGCATTCTGTCGCTTGGCCACGGTGCGTTTTTCGCGCTCGGCGGCTATGCGATGGGCATGTATCTGATGCGCCAGATCGGCGCGCGCGGCGTCTACGCCAATCCGATCCTACCCGATTTCATGGTGTTTTTGAACTGGAAGGCGCTGCCGGTCGCATGGTGGGGATTTAACTGGTTTCCCTACGCGATGCTGATGGTGGTGCTGGTTCCTGGCCTGCTCGCGCTCGCTTTCGGCTGGTTCGCGTTCCGCTCGCGGGTGACCGGCGTTTATCTGTCGATCATCACCCAGGCGATGACCTTCGCCCTGTTCAAAGAGTTCTTCCGCAACGATTTCGGCTTCGGCGGCAACAACGGCCTCACCGACTTCAAGGACCTGCTCGGCTTCTCGCTTCAGTCCGCCTCCACCAAGGCCGCCCTGTTCTCGGCCAGCGCGATTGCGCTCATCCTCGCTTATGGCGTTTCGCGCGCCATCATTGCCTCGAAATACGGCAAGGCGCTGGTCGCGGTGCGCGACGCGGAGAGCCGCATGCGCTTTCTCGGCTACCGGGTCGAGAACTACAAGCTGTTCGTCTTCGTCGTTTCGGCGATCATCGCTGGCGTCGCGGGCGCGCTCTACGTGCCGCAAGTCGGCATCATCAATCCCAGCGAGTTTGCTCCCGCAAACTCGATCGAAGCGGCGATCTGGGTCGCGGTCGGCGGCCGGGGCACGCTGGTCGGCGCCGCGCTCGGCGCGGTCGCGGTCAATTTCGCCAAGACTTACTTCACCGGCGCCTTCCCCGAATATTGGCTCTATGGCCTCGGCCTCCTGTTTGTGCTCGTCACTCTTTTCCTGCCCAGGGGCCTGCTCGGTCTTGCGCTCGGGCGCAGCGAGCCGAAGCCGCGCGAGATCGTCCCGGTCGACGCCGTGGAAGAAGGGGCCGAGCCGTGACCCTTGCGGAGACGTCCAATCCAAGCCTCACCCAGACGCTTCTTTACCTCGACGGGGTGAGCGTCTCGTTCGACGGCTACAAGGCGCTGCGCAGCCTGTCGCTCGTGCTTCTGCCCGGCGAAATGCGCGCGATCATCGGCCCCAACGGGGCCGGCAAGACGACGATGATGGACATCATCACCGGCAAGACGCGACCCGACGAAGGCGAAGTCATGTTCGACGGGCGCCATGACCTGACCAAGCTCGACGAAGCGGAGATCGCGACCCTGGGGGTCGGGCGCAAGTTTCAGAAGCCTACCGTATTCGAGAACCATACGGTCGAAGACAACCTCCTGCTCGCGACCAAGGCGCCGCGCAGCGTGCGCGCGACCCTGTTCGGACGAGAGGACCCGAAGACGCAGCGCACGATCGACGCCATCCTGATGACGACGCGGCTCGCCGATCATCGCGCGCGCATCGCGGGATCGCTGTCGCACGGGCAGAAACAGTGGCTCGAGATCGGAATGCTACTGGCGCAGGACCCGAAGCTTCTCCTGGTCGACGAGCCGGTCGCCGGCATGACCGACAGCGAGACGGCGGCCACCGCCGATCTCCTGCGCGAAATCGCGCGCGATCATTCGGTGATCGTGGTCGAGCACGACATGGCCTTCGTGCGCGAACTCGGGGTCAAAGTGACCTGCCTGCACGAGGGCTCGGTGCTCGCCGAAGGCACGATCGATCAGGTGAGCGAGGATCCGCGCGTGGTCGAAGTCTATCTGGGGCGGTAGAATGCTGAACGTCGATCGCATCGACCTTTTCTACGGCGCGGCCCAGGCGCTGCGGTCCGTCTCCCTCAAGGCGCAGACCGGGCGGATTTTGACCGTTCTTGGCCGCAACGGCGTCGGCAAGTCGTCGCTTCTGCGCGCGATCGTCGGGCAGCACGGGATCGCCGCCGGCTCGATCCAGTGGGATGGCAAGGATGTCGAGGGGCTGCCCAGCCATCAGCGCGCCAGGCTCGGGTTCGGCTACGTGCCGCAGGGGCGCGAAATCTTCCCGCTCTTGTCGGTCAAGGAGAACCTGATGACGGGATTCGCCGCCGTGCGGCGAAGCGAGCGCGCGATCGACGACGAGATCTTCAGCCTTTTTCCGGTTCTCAACGATATGCTCGGGCGGCGCGGGGGCGACCTCTCCGGCGGACAGCAGCAGCAGCTCGCGATCGGCCGCGCGCTGGTGACGCGTCCCAAGCTGCTCATTCTGGATGAGCCGACCGAGGGCATCCAGCCCTCGATCATCAAGGACATCGGCCGCGCGCTCGTTCATCTGCGGCGCAAGGGCGAGATGGCGATCCTGGTGGTCGAGCAATATTTCGAATGGGCGCGCGACATCGCCGACGACTACGCGGTCATGGATCGGGGCGCGGTCGTCCTGTCGGGGACGCGCGAGGCGATGAACGAGAGCGAGGTCCGGCGCTGGCTCACGGTTTGAGGCGCGCGCCGGTCCTCCCCGATCGTCGCGGGGAGCGCGCCCCGCCGCCCCGGGGGGCCTGCCTCCTACCTCTGTCCGCCGGACGCCGTAATGCGCTCGCCGGTCAGCCACGACGACTGGTCGGAAGCGAGGAACAGCGCCACCCGCGCAATGTCGTCGGGCTGACCCATGCGGCCCATCGGCATCACCATGCCCATGGACTTCGCGACCTCCATCGTAAGTCCGATCGCCTGGACGCCCTCGGTCTCGGTCGTCCCCGGCGCGATCGCGTTGACCCGAATCCTCTTCGGCGCAAGCTCGTTCGCGAGCGCCTTCGTGATCGTGTCGACCGCGGCCTTAGAGGCGGAATAGACGACGGAGTTCGGAACCGGGTTCACGCTCGCGATCGTGCTGAGGTTGATGATGCTGCCGCCCGCGCCGTCGAAGACGGCGGCGGCTTCCTTGCTAGCGAGCAGCGTCCCCATAACATTGACGCCGAATTGCCTCTCGACGTCTTCCTCCGTCACCGCCTCGATCGGCGCGAAATGGAACACGCCCGCATTGTTGACGAGGATCGAGGGCGGGCCGAGCTTCGCCGCCGTCTCCGCGAACAGGCGCTTGACCTCCGCCCCCTTTGCCACATTGGCCTGGATCGCGACCGCCCTTCCGCCCTTGCTCGCGATCTCGCCAACCACCCGATCCGCCCCGGCCTTGTCCGATCCGTAGTTGACCGCAACCGCCGCGCCCGCTTCCGCGAAGCGGCGCGCTATCGCCGCCCCAATGCCCTTCGACGCTCCGGTGACAATCGCCACCTTGCCGCTGAGTTCGCCCATCGCAATGCTCCTCAAGTTCACCCGCCAGGCCGCGATCGGCTCCGGACGGCTCCATGGGGCCTGAGGTAGGCCATGCGTCCCGCGACGGGTATTGCGGCCCAGGCGATATGATATATTCACCGCCTGCATGAATGATCGCCTGCACGAGCTCGCGCTCTTCGTGCGCACGATCGAGAGCGGAAGCTTCTCGAAGGCCGCGCGCGAATTCGGCCTCTCGCAGCCCTCCGTCTCCCGCGCCATCTCCGCCCTCGAGCGGCGCCTTGGCGTCAAGCTTCTCGTCCGTACCACCCGACAGGTTTCCGCGACCGAAGCGGGCGAGACGCTGCTCGTCGGGGCGCGTGAAGCGCTGCTTGCGGTCGACGAAGCCGAGAGCGCGGCGCGCGGGGCCGACCGCCTGACCGGCGTCCTCCGCGTCGCCCTGCCGCCGGGTTATGGCGCGCGGCGGATCGTGCCTCTCTTGCCAGCCTTCTTCGCCCGCCATCCCGATCTCAAGATCGACCTCATGATGTCGGACCGCTACGAGAACCTGATCGCCGAAGGTGCCGACCTTGCGCTGAGGGTCGGAGCCATGCCCGATTCGAGCTTCGTCGCTCGGAAGCTCGAAGGCACGGGGCGGATCTTTATCGCCGCCCCCGCCTATCTCGCGCGCCGCGGCGCGCCCATGAGCCTCGCCGAGCTTGCCCGGCACGACCTGATCGGCGGTCCTGGCGAAGCGGATGAGGAGACCTGGGTCGCGCGCCGCAACGGACGGACCGAGCGTCAGACGCTAAGCCCCCGCGTCCATTCGCGCTCGGCCGCCGGGGTCGTCGCCTGCGCGGTCGCCGGCCTCGGGATCGCGAGCGGATCGGTTTGGATGTGCGGGGAAGGGCTCGCTTCCGGCGCGGTCGTCGAGATCCTTTCCGACTACGCGCTCGACCCGGTCTCGGCCTATGTCGTCTTCCCTGCGGGACGCCGGCCGTCGCAAAAGGCGCGCGCCTTCAGCGACTATCTGGAAGAGGCGCACCGGAAACGCGCCGGCGCGGGCCGTTCGCCTCACCCGTTGCGGAAGGCGTAAGCGTAGCCGTTGAGCGCGGGCGCGCCGCCGAGATGGGCGTAGAGCACTTTCGAGCCGGCGGGGAAGAAGCCCTTCGTCACGAGGTCGATCAGACCTTGCATCGATTTGCCCTCGTAGACCGGGTCGGTGATCATGCCTTCGAGTCGCGCTGCGAGCCGGATCGCCTCCTTGGTTTCCGCGGAGGGGACGCCATAGACGGGATAGGCGTAGTCCTCGATCAGCACGATGTCGTCGTCCGCGATCTCCCGGCCGAGCTCGACGAGCTTCGCCGTCTTGCGCGCGATGTCGAGAACCTGCGCCTTTGTCTGCTTCGGCGTCGCCGAGGCGTCGATACCGATCACCCGGCGCTGGCGCCCGTCCTTCGCGAAGCCCACCGCCATCCCGGCGTGAGTCGAGCCGGTCACGGTGCAGACGACCACGTAGTCGAAACTGAATCCGAGCGCCCGCTCCTGCGCGCGCACTTCCTCGGCGAAGCCGACATAGCCGAGCCCGCCATATTTGTGCACCGAGGCGCCGGCGGGAATCGCGTAGGCGCGCCCGCCCTGCGCCTCGACGTCCTTCAGAGCATCTTCCCAGCTCTTGCGGATGCCGATGTCGAAGCCCTCGTCGACGAGCTGCACATCGGCGCCCATGATGCGGCTGAGCAGGATGTTCCCGACCCGGTCGTAAATCGCGTCCTCGTGTGGGACCCAGGCTTCCTGCACCAGCCTGCATTTCATGCCGATTTTCGCCGCCACCGCCGCCACCTGCCGGGTATGGTTCGACTGCACGCCCCCGATCGTGACCAGGGTGTCGGCGTTCGAGGCAATCGCATCCGGGATGATGTATTCGAGCTTGCGCAGCTTGTTGCCGCCGAAGGCGAGGCCCGAATTGCAGTCCTCGCGCTTGGCGTAGATCTCGACCCTGTCGCCCAAATGCGCGCTCAGGCGCCTGAGCCTCTCGATCGGGGTTGGACCGAAGGTGAGGGGATAGCGTTCGAACTTTTCCAGCATGTGCGCGGGACCTGTGGTTCGAGAGGAGGCGGGCGGTCTTGAGGGCGCGGCTCGCGAAGGGGCGGCAGCGGGTTTTTCGCGAAAAAGCCGTGTGGCGTCAAAAGAGCCGAAGCCCGTTCGCGAGGATGGCGATCCGCCCGGCTCGAATCTTATGGAAGAGTCAACCCATCGCCGCTAACCTCGGGCGGACAACGGAGTTTTGAATTTGACGCCCAAAGCCAGTGTATCGACATGACGCCTCGCATTCCCCAGTCCGCGTTCCGCCTGCCCTCCGATGAGGCGCTCCGCGCGGGTTTTGGCCACGTCGCGACATGGGTCTTCGATCTCGACAATACCCTGTACCCCCCCGACAGTGGGATTTGGCCGAGCATCGACCAGCGGATCACCCTGTTTCTGGTCGAGCTTTTCGGCATCGACGGGCTGTCGGCCCGCGCGCTGCACAAGCACTATTACTCGCGCCACGGCACGACCCTGAGCGGGCTCGCGCAGGAGCATGCCGCCCAGACCGAGCGCTTCCTGGAATTCGTGCACGACATCGACCGTTCCTGCCTGAAGCCGGCCCCCCTGCTGGCGAAGGAGATCGGCAGACTGCCGGGCCGCAAGCTGATCTTCACCAACGGATCGCGAAGCCATGCGCTCCTCACCATAAGGCAGCTCGGCCTTGACGGGCTGTTCGAGGACGCTTTCGACATCGTGGCGGCCGGACTCGTTTCAAAGCCCGCCGAAGGCGCTTACGACATCTTTTTCGAGCGTTGCGGGGTCGATCCGCAAACGGCGGCGATGTTCGAGGACGTGGCGCGCAACCTCGCGGCGCCAAAGAAAAGGGGCATGACGACGACCCTGGTCGCGACCAAACCCGGCCGGGAGGATCACCGTGAGGCGCATGACAGAGCGACTTCGGAAGCGGCCGATGTCGCCGATTTCGTGACCGACGATCTCTCGGAATTCCTTGCGCGGGTGAACGCCCAGCTTAGCGCGGACACGGCCGGCGGCGCCGGAGGCTAGAGAACAGACGGCGCCCGGCCCAGCCACGCCCGCGCCTCGCGCCGCCCCTTGCGCCGCGGCGGGGCGGTGCTAGACTGGCTTGGTCTGGCGGGCCAAGGGTGGAGGGACCAATGGGTGTGAAGGTCTTCAAACTGGCGTTGGGTTTGGGATTTGCGGCGGCGTTCGTCGCTCCCGCGCTGGCGTGCGATTTCCATACGACATCGGCGCAGAATGAGCAGCCGATGGCCCAGTCGCAGCAGTCGGCGCCCGACACGCCGCAGACCGCCGAGTCGCAGCCGGCGCCGGACACCGGCTCGAACTGACGGCTCCGGTGGCGTCCCGATAGGCCGGCCGCGGCTTGCCCGCGGCGGGCCTTTACGCGCTGGGCTTCCGCCGGAAATCCGGTGGCCTCTTATCCAGAAAGGCGCGCACGCCCTCTGTGAACTCGTCGCCGAATCCGGCCTCCCGCTGCAGGTCGCGTTCGAGGTCGAGCTGGGCGTCGAGACTGTTGCTGGGCGAAGCGGCGAGCGCGCGCTTGAGGAGGCCGAGCGCCCGGGTCGCGCCGCCCGCGAGGCGCTCGGCGACGATGCGCGCCTCTCCCATAAGGTCCTCGTCGTCGACGGCGCGCCAGATCATGCCCGAAGCCTGGGCCGCTTCCGCGTTTATCGGATCCGCCAGCATCATCAGCGCCCGGGCGCGCGCCTCGCCCACCAGCCGCGGCAGGTGAAATGTGCCGCCGGCGTCGGGAATGAGGCCGACCCGGACGAACGCCTGCAGAAACTGAGCCGACTTCGCCGCGAGCACGATGTCGCAGGCGAGCGCGAGATTGGCTCCGGCCCCCGCGGCCGGGCCGTTGACCGCGCATACGACCGGCTTCGGAGACGTGCGAATCGCCCGGATGAGCGGATTGATTCCTTTGTCGAGCGATTGGCCGAGATCGGGCCGGGGCGCGCCGGGAGCGACTGCGCGATCGACGAGGTCCGCCCCGGCGCAGAAACCTCTGCCGGCGCCGGTGATCAGAACCGCGCGACAATCGGGGTCCGCAGCCGCGCGCTTGATCGCGCCCGACAGCGCCTCGACGAGGGCGGCGTTGAGCGCGTTCAGGCGCTCGGGCCGGTTCAGGGTCAGCATGAGCACGCCGGCCACGAGCCTCTCCAGAAGAACCGGTTGGGACGAAACTTCCGTCTCCGCCGTCACGGGCGTTCTCCCTCAATTCGTTTGCCGCCGCTCAAGGGCGCAAGCGTCTATACTAGACGCGGGTCAACGGAGGCGACAATGGCGGAATGGGATTTGAGGCCGGACCGGCGGCGGCTCGAGCCATGACCGAAGCCTTCATCTGCGACTACGTGCGCACGCCGATCGGCCGCTATGGCGGCGCGCTGGCGAATGTTCGCGCCGACGATCTCGCGGCGGCGCCGGTCCGAGAACTCGTGCGCCGCCATCCCGGCCTCGCCGACAGGATCGACGAGGTCTTTCTCGGATGCGCCAACCAGGCGGGCGAGGACAACCGCAACCTCGCGCGCATGGCTCTCCTGCTCGCGGGCTTGCCTCCGTCCGTGCCCGGCGCGACCGTCAACCGGCTCTGCGCCTCGGGGATGGAGGCGGTGGCCGTTGCGGCGCGCGCCATCAAGGCGGGCGAGATCGGGCTTGCGATCGCCGGCGGCGCCGAAATCGATGACCCGCGCCCCCTTCGTGATGGGCAAGGCTCAGGCGCCGTTTCAGCGCTCGGCGGAGATCTTCGACACCACCATTGGCTGGCGCTTCGTCAATACCCAGATGAAGAAACTCTATGGCGTCGATTCGATGCCGGAGACGGCCGAGACCGTCGCCGACGAGTTCCAGGTTTCGCGCGCCGACCAGGACGCGTTCGCGCTGCGCTCCCAACGGCGCGCCGCGGCGGCTCAGGCCAAGGGGACGTTCGACGAGGAAATCGTCGCGGTCGAGATCAGGGATCGCAAGGGCGCCGTGACGCGGGTGGCGAAGGACGAGCATCCGCGCCCCGACACCACGATCGAGGCGCTGGCCAGGCTCGGCGGCATCGTGCGCGAGGGCGGAAGCGTGACCGCGGGCAACGCGTCGGGCGTCAACGACGGCGCGGCGGCGCTGATCGTCGCCTCGGGTCCGGCGGCCGAGGCGCATGGGCTTAAACCGATCGCCCGCATCGTCGGCTACGCGACCGCCGGCGTCGCGCCGCGGATCATGGGGATCGGCCCGATTCCGGCGGTCGGCAAACTCACTCAGCGGCTCAATCTGAAGCCCACGAGCTTCGACGTCGTCGAGCTCAACGAGGCGTTCGCCTCGCAGGCGCTGGCCTGCCTGCGCGGGCTTGGGCTTGAGGACGATTCGGAGCGCGTCAACCCGAATGGGGGCGCGATCGCGCTCGGCCATCCGCTCGGCGCCTCGGGCGCGCGCCTTGCCGGCGCGGCGGCGCTCGAGCTCAACCGGCGCGGCGGCCGCTATGCCCTCGCGACCATGTGCGTCGGCGTCGGCCAGGGCGCGGCGCTGGCGCTCGAGCGGGTCTGATCCATATAGTCGGGAGGCTCGAGGGACGAGCCTCAGGCAAAGGGAGGAACGGTCGATGGCCGCGCCAGCTCAGGCCGAACTGCGCAAGGTGACGCTGAACGCCGCCCGCTCGAAAGAGTTCCCGCAGGGCTCGATCCGCCACGGCTACGATTTCGTCGCTCCGCTGACCGATGAGGGGCGCATCGATCTCGAAGCCTGGAAGGCGCACCGGGGCGAATGTTTCGCTCACCGCTTCTGGGGCGATGAGCCGTCGATGCGCGGCCTGCTCGTTCACCGCGCCGGCGGCGCTGGCGGTTCGACCTGGGCCTTCGAATGGAACGCCGGGACCAGGGAGGAGGAGGAGGAGGAAGGCTACCGCTTCGGCGACCACGCCTTCAGGATCGGCGAGTATGTCTCGCTGCGCGAGGAGGACGGCGAGCTTCTGACCTTCCGGGTGGTGAGCGTCGGCAAGCCCTGATCGGCGCGAGAGCCTGCCAGATCCCCTTCTGCATCTTGATTGACGCATGGACGGCGCCGCCGCGGTGCGGCGCGATCATGGAGCGCGCTCTTCAAAACCGAAGGCGCCGTAGGGCCATTTCCTTCCGCGAAATGAGCGATGTCAAAGGCTTAGCGAGCATTTTCCTTCCGACCTTCGACCTGTTGCTACACAGCCTGCGGGTGAGTTCGAACCAATGTCGTGGATCAGTCGAGGACGATCTGGACACTGGGCCTCGCCCTTCGACCTGATTTGCGTATCGTATTCGCTGGCTTTCTTAAAAAGTCAAGCAATTTGTTGATATTCTGATTTACAGGAGACAAGAGCCAGCCACCCGTGTCGCTACGGCCGCCAGATCAATCGCGCCGCGCCGACCGCGATCATGAGAACTCCCAGCGCCCTCGCCAGCGCTTCGCCCTTCGGGGCGAGCTTCTCCATGGCGACGAGGAGGGTGAGCGCGGCGATCCAAAGCAAATTCATCGCCCCGCCGACAAACAGGAGCGCCATCAGCGCCCAGCAGCAGCCGAGGCAATAGAGGCCGTGGCGAACCCCCATCTGCGCCGCGCCCGAAAGCCCGTCGCGCCAGTCGGTCAGGAGAAAGCCGAGCGGCGACCGGCAGGCGCGAAGGCAGGCCTGCTTGAGCGGCGTGAACTGAAAGACGCCCGCGATGATGAGCAGCGCGGCGCTCAGCGCGGGCGAGACGCTCACGATCATCGGCGACAGAAGGCCCATTCTCTGCAACGCCCATTGCGCGGCCGTCGCCGCCGCGCCGAACGCCACCCACAGGGCAACGTAACCTGCGACGAAGGCGGCCGTTCTTGCCGATTCGCCGCGGCGCTCGTTCAGCGTCGCGAACACCGAGGCCATCGGCGTCGCCGAGGGAAGCATCATCGCCGCCATCATGACAGCCCACATGATGAACACGGCGATGAAGTTGGTCGCCGACCAGTCGGACATCGGCATCGTCAGCCGGGCCACGGGGCTCGCCATATTGGTCGCCCCCCAATAGAGCAGGATCCAGCCGGCGAGCGCCGGAAGCCAGACGATCAACCCGCTCGATGCATGCCCGCGGATCGCATCGCGAGGGCGGTTGGTCATGTTGGCGTCAAGCTTTGGCGCGCGGGACTTCGCGGGGCGCGATCCTGATCAGTTCGACCAGTTGATCGCGGCGTAATGCCCGTTCCGTCCCGAATTGTCCCACTTGAGCCCGTAATCGGCGTATGTGCTGCCGGGGCGTGCGGTGGCCAGCGCGAGCTTCTTCGGGCTGACCGGGTGTCCGGTCTCGGCCCAGATCTCTCCGCCTTCCGCCATGGTCGGCAAGGGCTCGACCGACATCGAGAGCACGCCCGGGATTGCGCCCGAGCGAACCTTGCCGTCGATCTTGAAGGTGATCGGGGTCTTTTTGACGCCGAGGCTCTTGCCGAACAGCGGCGCGAACGCCGCCATCGGCCCGCCCGCGGCGCCGCTGAAAATAGCGCCGAGCGCCTCCATCTGGCGATCGCTGGCGCGCTCATCGACGTAAGTCGCGCCGGTCCAGTTGCCGCGGCCCATCGGTCCATCGGTGGAGGCGCAAACGGCCAGATTCAGTCCATCGAGCTTGACCTCGCCATATGCGCCCTTATCGATGTGGAAGAGGAGCGCGACATGACAATCGCCCTCTGTCGGCTGCGCGGTCATCGGCGCCGCCGTCGAAACCAGGCACGGACAGAGCACGGCGCAGTTGCACGCCTCGAAATAGTCGCCGGAGAGAGTCCATTTCGTCTGATCTTGCGGCGCGCTTGCCATGAGTGTTCCCTCGCTTGCGGCTCCGGCGCGGGCTTTCCGCCTTCGCGCCCGGCTTTCGCTCAGATTCGACGAAACTGCGCCGAAATTGTGGAGCAGCGGGCGCCTCCGTCAAGCTCGGTCCTGCTTTCGCCTAGCCATCCCGCCCCTGCGCGCCTAATCTCCCTCGATACCCCAAGGAAAGCTCGCAACCCCGTGACCCTACTCTCCGTCCGCCAGCGCCAGGGCCGCCTCTCGAGCGACGCCGTCGCCGCGCTCAATTCCGATCTCGCCGCCCGCTTCGGCAACCGCTTCACCGCCTCCGAGGCGATCCGCAAGGCGCATGGGCACACGCTGACCTGGCTTGAGAACGAGCCGCCGGACGCGGTGGTGTTCGCCGAGTCCAGGGAAGATGTGATCGATCTCGTCAAGCTCTGCGGGAGGCACGACGCGCCGGTCGTTCCGTTCGGCGTCGGCTCGTCGCTCGAGGGCCATGTCAACGCGCCGCACGGCGGCGTCTCGCTCGACCTCACCCGCATGAACAATGTTCTCGCCGTCGACGCCGACGATCTCGACTGCGTCGTCGAGCCCGGCGTCACCCGCAAGCAGCTCAACGAGCATCTGCGCGACAGCGGCCTCTTCTTTCCCATCGATCCCGGCGCCGACGCTTCGCTCGGCGGCATGGCCGCGACCCGCGCCTCGGGCACCAACGCGGTGCGCTACGGCACGATGAAGGACGTCGTGCTGTCGCTTGGCGTGGTGGTCGCCGACGGATCGTTCTTGCGCACCGGCACGCGGGCGAAGAAATCCTCCGCCGGCTATGACCTCACCCACATGTTCATCGGCGCGGAAGGCACGCTCGGCGTGATCGTCGAGGTGACGCTCAGGCTCTCCGGAATCCCCGAGGCGATCGCGGCCGGCCATTGCTCGTTTCCAAGCGTCCGGGCGGCGTGCGAGACGACGATCGAGACCATCCAGTCGGGCCTGCCGGTCGCCCGCATCGAGCTTATCGACACGCTGTCGGTGCGCGCCTTCAACACTTATTCGCATACCTCGTTGCCCGAGCAGCCGCTGCTTCTGGTCGAGTTTCACGGCACCGAGCAGAGCGTCGCCGAACAGGCGAGCCGCTTCGGCGACATCGCCGCTTCTCATGGCGGCGGGGCGTTCGCCTCCGCCACCAGGCCCGAGGAGCGCAGCAAGCTCTGGCAGGCCCGCCACGACACCTATTGGTCGCAACTGACGCTCAGGCCCGGCGCGCGGCCGTTCGCCACCGACGCCTGCGTGCCCATCTCGCGGCTCGCCGACTGCGTCGAGGAGACGCTCGACGACATCAGGACATGCGGCCTCGTCGCGCCGATCGTCGGCCACGTCGGCGACGGGAACTTTCACGTGACCCCGCTGATCGACCTCGAGAACAAGGCCGAGATCGAGGCCGCCGACGCTTTCGCCTCGCGCCTCGCCCATCGCGCCATCGCCATGGGCGGCACCTGCACCGGCGAGCACGGCGTCGGCCAGAAGAAGCGGGAATATATGGAGGAGGAGCACGGGGCGGTCGCCATCGACCTCATGCGCCGCGTCAAGGCCTCGTTCGATCCCCAGAACCTGTTCAATCCGGGCAAGGTGTTCTACGCCTGAGCGCGTGGCGGTTTTCATGAGGAGGCAAACGTGAAGATCGCCGTTCTGGCGTGGGGATCGCTGGTGTGGGATCCTCGCGAGCTCAAGACCGCCGCCAAATTCGCGGCCGACGGCCCGCTCGTGCCGATCGAGTTCTGCCGGATCTCAAACGATGGGCGCCTGACGCTCGCGGTCGACGAAACCTTCGGCGCCATGTGCAAGACCTATTCGGCCCCGAGCGCGCTCGACACTCTCGATGCGGCGATCGAGAACCTCCGGCTGAGAGAAAAAATGCCGAACGCGCGCGCGGTCGGCTTCGTCGAACCGCGCTCCGGCAGACAAAGCGACGTCGCCTTGCGAAGCCATCCCCAGGTTGTCGCGACGATTGGCGCATGGGCCGAGTTGCTCGGCTACGACTGCGCGATCTGGACCGCGCTCGCCAGCAATTTCGATGAATGGGGCAAGGGCGGCGAGCTATTCTCGCTCACCGCCGCGATCCGCTATCTCGAGGCGCTGGAGGGCGACGATCCGGCGAAATTCGCGCGGGCGCTGGACTATATCCGGATGGCGCCGCCCGAAGTCGAGACGCCGGCGCGCGACGAGGTCGCCAAACGCTGGCCTTAAGCCGCGCGGCGCAGGCTTATCCTTCCGGGACCCCGATATTGCGCATGATCTCGTAAATCTGGCGCCGCCTGCTCATAAAGATCGGGTTGTCGCTTGGCGCGTCGCCACGATAACGACGGATGGTGAATGTGGGATCGATGGAAAGCCCCTCTCTCACTTCCAGCCGCGCTTCGTCGAGGCGACCCAACTCCGCCAGGGCGACGGCGAGGTAGACATGCCCGGCGGCAAAATTTCGGTTGGCCTCAATCGCGCGGCGCAGTTCTCCGACCGCTTCTTCATCCCTGGCAAGAAAGACTTTCACCGAGCCGTTGAAGGTCCGCCAAAGATAGACGGCGGTATCGCGAGGGCTCAGCCGCAGCGCATCCTCGATGTGACCCGCAGTCTCTTCGGCGCGGCCAACAAAATTTTGGGCCAGTCCGATATATGCATGGGCAGCGGCGAGATTCCGGTTCAGCGTGAGCGCTCGATCAAGTTCGGAAATGCCTAGCGCGGCGCGATTGGTGAAGCATTTAGACGACCCCCAAGCATAGGTGCGCTAGGGCGTTCTCGGGCGCGATCGACAGCGCCTTGACGGCAAGCGCTTCGGCCGCCGCCAGATCTGCGGCCCGATCGTCGCTCAGGTGCATGGCCGACAAAGCACGATGCGTGAGCGCGGCGCCGACGATCGCATCGACGTTGCCGGGATCGAGCGCCAGAGCGCGCTCGAAAAGCTTCCGGGCCTCCGAGAGATTGTCTGGGCTAAGCCCTTTGTTGTACGCGCTCATTCCTCGAAAATAGAAGTCCATCGAGTCCGGACTCGGAGCCCGCTCGGCGCGGCGCGCCTCGGCAATGATGAGCTGCGTGTTGAGCGCGTTGGCGAGGCGCGCGACTATCTCGTCCTGCATGTCGAAGAGATCCGCGACCGGCTTGTCGAAGCGCTCCGCCCAGAGATGATTGCCGCTCTCGGCGTCGATCAGCTGGACGTTCACGCGCATGCGGCTGGCCGCGCGCTGGACGCTTCCTTCGAGCACGTAGCGCACGTTGAGCTCGCGTCCGACCTGCTTGAGATCGATCGGCCGGCCCTTGTAGCTGAAGGCGGTGTTGCGCCCGATGACCACCATGCCGCTCATCTGTGAAAGATCGGTCGTGAGGCTTTCGGTTACGCCGTCGACGAAATAGTCCTGCTCGCCGCCCCCGCCGATATTGGCGAAGGGCAGGACAACGATGGAAAGCCGCGGCGCCGGTTTTGCCGCGTCGGTCCGGGCGGAGACGGACAGGGGCGGTTCCGAATTGATCCTGATCTCGTAGACCCGGACCGGACGGGCGATGTTCTTGAGCCGCCTTTCGCCAAGGTCGACGAATTCCTCCTTCATCCGGTCGCGCACCTGCCGGTAGGCGTCCTCGGACAGGCACACCCGGCCGGGCTGGCAGACGCCCTCGAGCCGGGCCGCGACATTGACCCCGTCGCCCATGAGGTCGCCGTCGCTCTCCTCGATCACATCGCCCAGGTGGACGCCGAAACGGAACTCGATCCGCTTGTCGTCCGGCAACCCGGCGTTGCGCTCGGCCATGCCGCTTTGCACGTCCATGGCGCAGCGAACCGCGTCGACCACGCTGCGAAACCCGACGATCGAGCCGTCGCCGGTGCGCTTGACGATCCGGCCGTGATGGAGAGCGATGGACGGGTCGATGAGGTCGCTGCGCAGCGCGCGCAGCCGCGCGAGGGTGCGCTCCTCGTCGGCGCCGGCGAGCCGGCTATAGCCGACGACATCGGCGACCAGAATGGCCGCGAGTTTCCGAGCCTCGCTCATGGCGCTCCTTGGATAAGCGAGACTAGCACACAAGAGGGCCGCGATACGCCAGGGGCGGGCGAGGGCTCAAAAGAGCCCCTCCGGTCCGGCGGCCCGCGACGGCGGTCGCGCGCTGTGACATAAGGCGGGCTCACGCATGCGCCATTTGCCGATCTTTCTCGAACTCAACGGCAAGGCCGCCGTCGTCGTCGGCGGCGGGGTCGTGGCCGCTCGGCGGGCGGAACACCTGATCCGCGCCGGCGCGCGGGTGACGGCGTTCGCCGCCGTGCTTTGCGACGAATTTCGCGAATTCCGAGAGTCTCCCGGTTTTCGCCATGAGGCGCGCGATCCCGAGCCCGGCGACTTCGAGGATGCGTCGCTTTGCTTCGTCGCGGTCGACGACGAACGGCGCGCGGCCGGAGCTTACGCGGCGGCGAAGGGCGCGGGCGTATTGATCAATGTCGCCGACCGGCCGGAGTTCTGCGACTTCATCATGCCCTCGATCGTCGACCGGGACCCGCTCGTCATCGCGATTTCGACCGGCGGCGCTTCGCCGATTCTGGGCCGCATGCTGAAGGCCCGGCTGGAGAGCCAGATTCCGGCGGCGTACGGGCGCCTCGCGGAACTCATGGGGACGATTTCGCGGCGCGGTCGCCAAGGCGATCGCCTCTCCCGTTCTGCGGCGCCGGTTCTGGGAGACGGTTCTCGAGGGGCCGATCGGCGAACGGGCGCTTCTTGGAGACGATCGCGCCGGCGCCGAACTCTCCCGCGCCATCGAACGCATGGGCGCCGAGAGCGCCGAGGGGCCGCGCGGCGAAGTCTATCTCGTCGGCGCCGGGCCGGGCGATCCCGATCTTCTGACCTTCCGCGCGCTCAGGCTCATGCAAAAGGCCGATGTCGTGCTCTATGACCGGCTCACCAACCCGGACGTGATCAGCCTCGTCCGCCGGGAGGCCGAGCGCGTCTATGTCGGCAAGCAGCCGGAGGATCACGAACTGCCGCAGGGCGAGATCAGTGCGCTCATGGTGAGGCTCGCCCAGGAGGGCAAGCGGGTGCTGCGGCTCAAGGGGGGCGACCCTTTCATGTTCGGCCGCGGCGGCGAGGAGATCGAAGCCCTGGCCAGCGAGGGAATCCCGTTTCAGGTCTGTCCGGGAATCACAGCGGCGGTCGGCGCGGCGGCCTACGCCGGCATTCCGCTGACCCATCGCGACCATGCGCAATCTTGCGTGTTCGTGACCGGGCACGGGAAGGATGGCGGAATCGATCTCGACTGGACGGCGCTCTTGCAACCGCGCCAGACGGTTGCGATTTATATGGGGCTGCGCAACGTCGAGGCGCTGACGCGCGAGTTCATCGCCCGCGGCGCCGACCCGAATCTGCCGGCGGCGATCGTTGACAACGCCACCCGGCCCAATCAGCGGGTGGTGGTTGGCGCGCTGGCGACGCTGGCGGCGAAGGCTCGCGAGGCCGCTCTCGGCGGACCTTCGATCATCATCGTCGGCACGGTCGTGACCTTGCGGGACAGGCTCGATTGGCGCCTGCCGGACGAGGCGCCGCGCCCCGCCGATTTGCGGACGCGGTCGTTGACGGCGAGCGGGACGGCAAGCGGGACGGATTGACATGGTTTCTCGCGACGAGGTGATGGCGGCGCTCAAGGCGGTTCCCGGCCCCGACGGGCGTGCGTCCCTTCCGGACTCGGGGGCGGTTTCCGGCGTGACCATCCGCGACGGCAAGGTCTTCGCCGCCATCGCCATCGATCCGGCGCGGGCGAGGGCGATGGAGCCGATGCGGGAGAGGGCCGAGGCCGCGATCAGGGCGATTCCAGGCGTCAACAGCGCCGTGGTGACGCTGACTGCGGAGCAGGCGCAGGGCGTCGCGGGCGCGCCGCCCGGCCACGCTCATCCGGGCGCCCCGCCGCGCCGGCACGGCCGGCCGAGCGAGCCGCTGCCCGGCGTCAGGCACATCGTCGCGGTCGCTTCCGGCAAGGGCGGAGTGGGCAAGTCGACCGTCGCCTGCAATCTCGCCGTCGGGCTGACCCGGCTGGGGCTCAAGGTCGGCGTTCTCGACGCCGACCTGTTCGGGCCGTCGATGCCGAAGCTGTTCGGCATTCACGCCAAGCCGAGCCTCGCGCCGGACGGCAAGCGGCTGATGCCGATCGAAAGCTTCGGCGTCAGGGTGATGTCGATCGGCTTCCTCATCGATGAAGGCGCGCCGGTGGTCTGGCGGGGGCCGATGGTGATCTCCGCCCTGAACCAGCTCCTGCGTGAGGTCGTGTGGGGCGAACTCGACGCGCTCATCGTCGACATGCCGCCCGGCACCGGAGACGTGCAACTCACGATGGCCCAGACCGTTCCGCTCGCTGGCGCGGTCATTGTTTCGACGCCGCAGGATCTGGCGCTGATCGACGCAAGGCGGGGGATTTCGATGTTCGGCAAGGTCGAAGTGCCGATCCTCGGCATCGTCGAGAACATGAGCTATTTCGTCTGCCCGCATTGCGGCGGGCGGACGGATGTCTTCTCCCATGGCGGAGCGCGCAGGGAAGCCGAGACCCTCGGCGTTCCGTTCCTGGGCGAAGCGCCGCTCGACATGGCGATCCGGGTCAATTCCGATGACGGGCGCCCGGTTGTCGCCGCCATGCCGGAGAGCGCGCAGGCGAGCGCCTTCCTCGAGATCGCCCGCCGGGTGGCCGACACGCTCGCCGCCGGAGTGGGCGCGAAACCCGCCCCGCGCATCCGCATCCTGGACTAGGCTCGCACCCCAGTGTTTTCAGTGGGTTGGGACCCTGTTTAGGCCCGCGCTTTCGCGCCGCGAAACTACATACATGCACAGTTTGCTTTATTCCGGCCGAAGCTGCCGGGAATTGGCGTCAAAACCTTTCCAATCGCAAGGTCTAATCTTAACGATTTTCTAGGCATGCAAGGTTTAAGGCGGATGCAAAGGGGGGTGCGCCGACTTACCGAAGTGAGAGTAAGAGCATGCCTAGGAGCGCTACGAAGCACCCGGAGAAATCCCGAGGGCCAAACCTGCTTCAACAGTTTGACAATTCTCTGCCGGACTTCAAAAAATTGAATGAAGAACAACATTTGAAGTTCGTGAAGGCAATTCGCATGATATGTGCGTACTTAAACGTATCGGAGGCTCGCCTACAAAGAGACCATTCCGCCGATTTCAGGCCGACGCTCATTCGCCTTGGTCAACTCTACGACGAATATCATGACAAAGACGCAATCCTTGCGTCGGCAATATCGATTGTTAAGCTGCACATCGAGTCGCATTATCTTGACAGTGACGACGCTAATCTGGTTCACAACTTGACGGGCCTGCATACATATCCATTGATCCCGTCAACTGCGCGGGCGTCTGCGGCGGTGCTGCCGGAAACCGCTCCTCCGAGTGAGGTCCGGCGGCGACAGTCAGGCGGGAGTTCGATTTGAGCCCCCAGACAGTCGCGCTGACCCGCATGCGACGGCCATTTGGAAGTGATTCTATTGCGAAAAAGCGGCGCGAAGGCGCTCGACCCGCAATGCGACCTCGAGCGGCGCTCTGACCGGCGCCCGCGATACGGCGATGACCAGGCCCTGATCGAGATGCATCACACGTTCCTGAATGCGCAGCGAGCGCTGGCTCAAGCAGCGCAGGGTCGGTGGCAACTGGTCGAACAGCTCGGGCCCGCAGCCATAATCCTCACGGGAAAGCTTGACCCGGACGCGCTCCGCCTGGGCCTGGGCGGAGGTCAATTCGCCTTCGTTCACGGCGCGCTGGAGGAGGAGCCACGATGCGATCTGCATGAGGCGCGTGGTCAGGCGCATGCTTTCGGTCGAATAGGCGACGGCGGCCGCGCGGGGAAGGTCGCGGGACTCTTCCCGTCCCGGTCCGTCGAGGTAGGAGGCGGCCTCCTCGACCAACGCCATACCTTCCCGGAACAGGTCCTTGAACGCCCCCGAGGCGGCAAGGCGGTGAACGAAAGGAATCGCGATCGGGGGCGCCGCGGCTGCAACGAAACCGCGTCTCGGTCCTTCGGACTGGCAACCCATACGCCTTCACTCCCATCCCATGGACGCGAAACGCACGCTGGCCGCCCCGCGCGCATTTCTCTCAAGCCGCGCAGCCACAATAGCTCGCCTGCGCCCGCTTTGGCGCATTTACCATTGAGCAAGGTTAACCGGGACGCCGGCGCTCCGCCAGCGGACAAAAAAGCCGCCCGTGAAGGCGGCTTTCAAGGTTGACTATGGGAGGGTCCGAAGGAGTAGGCCCACTTAGAACCTGTGGGCAACGCAAGTCATAAACGATAAGCCTTAACGGCTTCTTAAGCCGCGCCCGGCGCGCGGCGTCAAATCTTGAAGGCGGAGTCGGCCGCCGCGCGCGTCGCCTGACGCGCCTCGATCGCCTTCTCGAGCCGCTCGATCTCCAAACGCAGGAGACCGATGCGCTCCTTGAGCTCAGGCGCCGACAAATCGTCGATGTTCTGCCCGATCTCGTGGGCGAGGCGCGGTTTGGGCTTCGAGCCAAATACGGCCTCGTCGTCGAATGCAGCCATAGCCTCCCCCGGTGTCGTCAGGCCGCGACGATGAAGCCGCCGCCCAGCACCCGCGCGCCCGGATCGACGGAGTTGTAGAAAACGCAGGCCTGACCGGCCGAAACGCCGCTTTCGGGATCGACGAACTCGATCTCGCCCGTGGGCATGAGACGCGCGGGCGCCGGGGGACGGGTCGAGCGAACCCGCGCCGCGATCGACAGTCCGTCCGCCGGCAAGGCGGCCAACGCGCCCGGGCCGATCCAGTTGATGTCGCGCAACCGAAGCCGGGTCACCGCGAGAGCGGAGCGGGGTCCGACCATCACCCGCGCGTTGGGCGCGTCCAGCGCGACCACGTAGAGCGCCTCGCCCGCGGCGACGCCAATGCCGCGCCGCTGGCCGATGGTGTAATGAACCACGCCGCTGTGGCGTCCGAGAACGCGGCCGTCCATATGAACGATGTCGCCGGGAACGGAAGCGCCCGGCATCAGGCGCTCGATCATGTCCGTGTAATGTCCCGACGGCACGAAGCAGATGTCCTGGCTGTCGGCCTTCTCCGCGTTCGCAAGGCCAAATTCGCGCGCGAGTTCCCGCACCCGCGCCTTGGGCATCTCGCCGAGCGGGAAGCGAAGGCGCGCGAGCTGCGCGCGGGTGGTGGCGAACAGGAAATAGCTCTGGTCGCGAGCAGGATCGGCCGCGCGATAAAGCGCCCGCCCGCCGCGCCCATCGTCCCGGCTGACCACATAGTGTCCGGTCGCCAGCACCTCGGCGCCGAGGTCGGCGGCGGCGGCGAACAGATCGACGAATTTCAAGTGCTGGTTGCAGGCGACGCAGGGCACCGGCGTCTCGCCGGCCACATAGGCTCGGGCGAAGGGCTCGATCACCTTCTCGCGAAAGCGATCCTCGTAATCGAGCACATAATGGGGAATGCCGAGCCGCGCGGCGATGTCGCGCGCGTCGTGAATGTCCTGCCCGGCGCAGCACGCGCCCTTGCGATGGGTCGCTTCGCCGTGGTCGTAGAGTTGCATGGTGACGCCGACGACGTCATAGCCTCCGCCCGCGAGCAGCGCGGCCGTGACCGACGAGTCGACGCCGCCCGACATCGCCACGACGACGCGGGTTTCGGCGGGGGGCTTGTCGAGCCCCAGACTGTTCGGCGCGCCGTGTGGAGGCGGCGCGAGCAATGGCGCGAGCATGGCGATTCATTTGCCGGCGACCTGCCGGACTTGGCGCTTAGGTCGGGCTTGTCGCCCGATCCGCCAAGGCCATAGCGCAATTTGGCCGCCCCCGCCACACCGGCGCTGTCCGGGGCCCGCAGATTGGAATGGATTCAAGCGCCTGGCGCGCCCTTGCGCGCTATTCCTTGCCCGCCAGCCTGTCCGCAAACTGGGCGACCGTCTTGGCGTAGACCGCGGCCGAATTCCATTGCAGCAGCACGTTGAAATTCGGCTGGCCCTCGTTCCAGCCCGCGCCCGGAGTCCAGCCGTGCGAGCGCAGGAAGTTGGCGGTCGAGGCCAGTGCGTCGGCGGGACTGGAAATAATATCCGCCCTGCCTCCTCCTTCGACATTGACCCCGAATTTCAGATAGGCCGAGGGCATGAACTGGGTCTGGCCGATTTCTCCGGCCCATGCGCCCCGCTGCGATGGGCGCAGGAGACCCCGCTGGACGAGCATGAGCGCGTCGATAAGCTCGGCGCGATAGACCTGCGCCCGGCGGCATTCATAGGCGAGCGTCGCCAGCGCGCTGAAAGTGGGGAAAGTCCCCAAACCGGCGCCGTAATCGGTCTCGAGGCCCCAGATCGCGACCAGCACCGGCGCAGGCACGCCATAGCGTTGCTCCACTTTCTCGAGCGGCTCGGCATAGGCAAGCAGCATCGTCTTGCCCTTTTTTATCCGGCCCGGAGTGATGTGACGCGCCGAGAACGCCGCGAAATTGGTGCCGAAGTTCTGGCCGCGATCATGCGCCGCAACCGATGGGTCAAAGACGACGCCGCCGAGCGAGGAGTTGATCACCTGCTGGGAAATCCCGTTGCGCAGGGCGACCTGCTTGAACGAGGCGAGCCATTCGTTGAAGCCCGCCGCGCTGTCGCCGCAATCGGCGGCGCGCGCCGAAGCGGCGCCGAGCGCGGCAATCGCCGCGATGCACAGCGCTGTTTTCAAAACCGTCAGTCGCATTCCTGCTCTCCCGAATCATCGTGGCGGATTTGGAATGTCGCTGAACGCCAAACAAGGCCGAACATTGGCGGATCCTTCCCGGGTTATCGACGCTGTGAGGCCTGTGTTGGCGTGCTTGCGAGGCGCCCGCAAATGCAGGTTGTGCATCGGTATATTTTTGCGGCTGTGGCTTAGGCAAATCTTAAATCGCCTCGCCTATTGTCACGGAAGTTGTGTGACATGCGTCTGAGTGAGAGTCCAATGAGTGAAACGCTGCGGCCGAGAGTAAAATACGTCATCGGTCCTGACGGCAGTCCGCTGACAATCGCCGATCTGCCGCCGCCCAGCACGCGCCGCTGGGTCATTCGCCGCAAGGCCGAAGTGGTCGCGGCGGTTCGCGGCGGATTGCTGTCGCTGGAAGACGCCTGCACGCGCTATACGCTGACGGTCGACGAATTCCTGAGCTGGCAGGTCTCGATCGACCAATATGGTCTCGCCGGACTCCGCACGACCCGCATCCAGCAATACCGGCATTAGCCGGCTTGCGAGGCGAGCGGGAAACGGCGCTCGCGCGCGCCGCGCTGCTCACGGCATGAGCTGGCCGCCGTTGACCTCGACGATCTGCCCAACGACATAGGCGCTCAAGGCCTCGGAGGCGAGGAAGAGATAGGCGCCCACGCAATCCTCCGCGGTCCCGAGCCGGTTCGCGGGAATGGTGCGCCGAATGGCTTCCAGATTTTCGGGCGTCGAATAGCGCTCGTGAAACGGCGTCGCGATCACGCCGGGCGAGACTGCGTTCACGCGGATTTTCTTGCCGATCAGCTCCTTGGCGTGTCCCTTGGTGATCGTGGAGACGAAGCCTTTGGCGGCGGCGTAGATCATCGCGCCGCCGGCGCCGCCGTTGCGCGCCGCAATCGAGGTCGTATTGATGACGAAGCCGCCCTGTCGCTCAAGCCAGGGACGCGCCGCGCGGGTCACCCAGATGATCGAGCGCGCGTTGAGGTCGATCACCGCCTGGACATGCTCGTCGCTCGCCTCGAGCGAGTGGACCCGTCCCAGCATCAGCCCGGCGTTGTTGATAAGGCCGTCGAGACGGCCGAACCGGGCCGTCGTCTCCTCAACGATCCTCGCGCACGCCTTTGGATCGGCGACGTCGCCTTTCACCGCCAGCGCCTCGCCGCCGGCGGCCTTGATCTCGCTCGCAAGCGCATGAGCCGCATCCGCGCTTGAATGATAGCCGATCGCCACGCGCGCGCCCTGCTCGGCGAAGCCTCGCGCCACCGCAGCCCCGATGCCCGTCGAGCCGCCGGTGATCAGAACGCTTTTGCCGGCGAGATCGGGGATGACGAGACGGGAAGCGGTCATGGGTGGTCCTCTGGCTTAAGGAATTCGGCTGCGAAAATGCGTCCCACGGCGGCGCTCGGGCTGCTTTTTGGATAGTCGCCGCGCGCGCCCTATATAGACCGGCAAGGCGGCGGAGAGTCCATCCAATGACCGAGGCGCGGAAGCTCGCGGCGATTCTGGTGACCGACATCGTCGGGTTCTCGCGGCTCGCAGGCGCCGACGAGGACCGGATTCTGGCGCGGCTGCGCACGCTCAGGAGCGATCTCATCGAGCCCACCATCTCCGTGCATCGCGGGCGGATCGTCAAGGGCACCGGCGACGGCGCCATTGTCGAATTTCGCAGCGTTGTCGACGCGGTGCGCTGCGCGATCGAACTGCAGCACGGGCTCATGGAGCGCAACGCCGGTCTGCCGCCCGAGCGCCGAATCGAGTTTCGGGTCGGGGTCCATCTGGGCGACGTGGTCGAGGAGAGCGACGGGGACCTCATGGGCGACGGCGTCAACATCGCCGCGCGTTTGGAAGGCATCGCCAAGCCGGGCGCGATCGCGCTGTCTGAGGACGCCTACCGGCAGGTCAAGGGACGGCTCGATGTCGTGGTCAACGACCTTGGCGCAACGGAACTGAAGAACATCGCCGAGCCGATCCGGGTCTATTCACTCGAGGTCGGCGCCGTCGCGCAAGCAAGCGGGCCGGGCGCCGTCGTTGTCGCCGCTGAAAAACCGGCGCCGCCGCGGATGTCGATCGTGGTTCTGCCGTTCTCGAGTCTCGGCGGCAACGCCGAGCATGAAGCCTTCGTCGACGCCGTGACGGAAAGTCTGACAACCGATTTGTCGCGCATCGCGAACGCGTTCGTCGTCGCGCGCAACACCGCCTTCACCTACAAGGGCAAGCCGGTCGACGCCAAGCAGCTCGGCCAGGATTTGAACGTCCGCTATATCCTCGAGGGAAGCATTCAGCGCGGCGGCTCGCGGCTGCGCGTCAACGTCCAGCTGATCGACGCGGCGACCGGCAACCACATGTGGGCGGACCGATTCGATAAGCCGATGGCCGACCCGTTCGACATGCAGGATGAAATCGTCTCTCATCTCGCCAACCAGCTGCGCCCGGAGCTGCTTGCCGCCGAGGCGCGGCGCGCCGAGCAGGAAGCGGACCCGGATTCCGTCGACCTCTATTTCCAGGGCGTTGAGTGGTTCAACAAGGGCGGGGTCGACAACATCGAGCGCGCCCGCGGCTATTTCGAGCGCGCCGTCGCGCTCGATCCGGCCAATGTTGACGCTATGGTCGGCGCGGCGCGAGCCGACGTGCTGGTCGGCGCGATTTTCACCACCGAGCATAGGGCCGAGCGTCTGGCCGCCGCCGAGGCGCTGCTGATCAAGGGCATTTCCATCGCGCCACGCAACCATTGGGCGCATCTCTGGCTGGGCTTCGTGCAAATCCACACCAATCGCGCCCAGCGCGCGATCGGCGAACTGGAGCGGGCGCTGACGCTCAACCGCAACCTCGGCGCGGCGCATGCATGGATCGGGCAGGCGAAAATCACCATGGGGCGCGCCGAAGAAGCCGAGGTCCACGTCAACGAAGCGTTCCGGCTGTCGCCCAACGACGCGGTTGCGTTTATCTGGACCCACATACAAGGCCTCGCCAAACTCCACCTTGGCGCCGACGAGGAGGCGGTGGCGCTGTTCCGCAGTTCTGTCGACGCGAGCCGGAAATATCCGCTGAACCATTTCTACATGGCCGCCGCGCTCGCGCATCTCGGCCGCCTCGACGAGGCGCGCGCCGAGGTCAAAGCGGGTCTCACGCTGGCGCCAAATTACTCGATCGCCCGCTTTCTCAGCATGACGGAGAGCGACAATTCCACCTATCTAAAGCAGCGCGAGCGAATCCTCGAAGGGCTCCGCAAGGCCGGGATTCCGGAGGAATGACGCCTATCGCGGCGCAAGCTCGGCGATGAGATCTGGGATCGCCATGAGGACAAAGCCTCAAGAGGGGCGCCTGCCAGAGGCGGGCCAAACAGCAAGCGCTAAGAGAGCCGTCGATAAACGAAAGCGATGCTCATGAAATCCGGTCTGCTTTTATCGGGGTGGTCTTGCCTGAACGCGATTCGCGCTGGGGTCGAATCTCACGGGGCGCCGATCAGGACGGCGCGGAAGTCGTTGACATTGGTCAGGGTCGGCCCGGTAACCACCTGATCGCCGAGCGCCCCGAAAAACCCGTGCCCGTCGTTGTCGGCAAGCGCAGCGCGCGCGGCGAGGCCAAGGCGCCCCGCGCGGTCGAGGCTGTCCGGCGTGATGATCGCGCCCGCGACCTCCTCGGCGCCGTCCGCGCCGTCGGTATCGCCGGCAATGGCATAGATCCGGGCCAGGCCGTTGAGTTCGACCGCCATCGACAGTAGGAACTCGACGTTCCTCCCGCCCCGGCCTGTTCCCTTGACCGTAACCGTCGTTTCTCCGCCCGAGATCAGGGCGCAGGGCGGCGGGACAGGCTGGCCGTGCACGACGGCCTGGCGGGCGATGCCGGCCATGACTTTGCCAACCTCGCGCGCTTCCCCCTCGATCGCGTCACCGAGGATGAGCGGGCGATAACCGGCGTGGCTCGCAACCCTGGCCGCGGCTTCGAGCGAGGCCTGCGGCGCGGCGATGATTCGCGTCTCGCTGCGCGCGAAGGCCGGATCGCCCGGCTTGGGCGTCTCGGACCGGGTGTCCTCGAGAAGCGCCTGCACCGACGGGGACGGCACAATCCCGTAGCGGCTGATCACGGCCCGCGCGTCAGCGAGGGTCGTCGCGTCGGGCGTGGTCGGGCCGGAGGCGATCACCGAGGGGTCGTCGCCGGGAACGTCGGAAATGATCAGGGACACGATTCTGGCCGGCGCGGCGGCGAGCGCGAGCCTGCCGCCCTTGATCGCCGAGAGATGCTTGCGGACGCAGTTGATCTCCTGGATGTTCGCGCCGCTCCTGAGCAGCGCCTTGTTCAGGGCCTGCTTGTCGTCGAGCGTGATCCCCGGCGCCGGCGCCGAAAGCAGGGCCGAGCCGCCGCCCGAAATCAGGCAGAGCGCGAGATCGTCGGAACTGAGGCCCTTGACCAGATCGAGAATCCTCCGCGCCGCCTTTTGTCCTGCCGCGTCGGGAACGGGATGGGCGGCCTCGACGACCTCGATCCGATTCAAGGCGCCGACGCCGTGGCCGTAGCGTGTGACGACGAGACCGGCGAGAGGCTTGTCCGCCGGCCAATGGGCTTCGACCGCGCGGGCCATCGAGGCGGCGGCCTTGCCCGCGCCGACCACGACCGTGCGCCCGGCGGGCGGCGGGGGAAGGTTCGGGGGAACCGCCTTGTCGGGGGCGGCCGCAGCGATCGCGGCGTCGAACATGTCCCGCAGCAACCGTCGCTCGTTCATGGGGCTCGCCTCCCCAACCGGAGTTTCAGGCCGGGGCCTTTCCCTGGCCGATTTCGTGGCGGGCCAAGCCCTCGAGCACCCGCGCCATGCCGGAATGGTCCCAAGCCCCGCCGCCCGCGGCGACAGCGGCGTTAAACAGCTCCTGGCAGGCCGCGGTGTTCGGCAGGCTGACGCCGAGGGAGCGGGCGCCCTGCAACGCGAGGTTCAGATCCTTCTGGTGCAGCGCGATGCGGAAGCCGGGCTCGAAGTTGCGCTTGATCATGCGCTCGCCGTGGACCTCGAGGATGCGGGACGAGGCGAATCCGCCCATCAGCGCCTGGCGCACGCGGGCCGGATCGGCGCCCGCCTTGGAGGCGAAGACCAGCGCCTCGCCGACCGCCTCGATCGTCAGCGCGACGATGATCTGGTTGGCGACCTTGGTCGTCTGTCCGTCGCCATTGCCGCCGACGAGCGTGATGTTCTTGCCCATGAGCGCGAAGATCGGCTTGACCTTCTCGAACGCGGCTTCCGGGCCGCCGACCATGATCGTGAGACTCCCCGCCTTCGCCCCGACTTCGCCGCCGGAAACCGGCGCGTCGAGATAATCGCACCCGAGCGCGTTGATCTTCCCGGCGAAGGCCTTGGTGGCGATCGGCGAGATCGAGCTCATGTCGACCACGATCTTGCCGCGCGAAAGTCCTTCCGCGACCCCGTCCGCGCCGAAGAGAACCGCCTCGACGTCGGGCGTGTCGGGAACCATGGTGATGATCACCTCGGCCTTCTGGCCGACTTCCTTGCCATTGGCGCATGCGGTTGCGCCCTTCTCGGTCAGCTCCTTCGGCGGAGAGCGGCGGGAGTGAACGAAAAGCTGATGGCCGCCCTCGAGCAGGTGGCCGGCCATCGGGCGTCCCATGATGCCGAGACCGATGAAGCCGATCTTTGCCATTGTCCTTGTGTCTCCGGTGAAAGTCAGCGTTCAGGCCGCTCGCCCAGCGCGATAGGGAGGAAGCCATGAGAGGCCCGCCTTCGTCGCCGCGAGCGGCTTGTATTCGCAGCCGATCCAGCCGTTGTAGCCGAGTTCGTCGATCCGGCGGAATACGAACGGATAGTTGATCTCGCCGGTTCCGGGCTCGTGGCGGCCAGGATTGTCGGCGACCTGGATGTGCCCGATGCGGTCGAACTCCCGCTCGATTGTGCTGACGAGATCGCCCTCCATGACCTGGGCGTGGTAGATGTCGTATTGCAGCTTGAGGTTCTTTGCTCCAGTCGCGGCGAGGATTGAGAGGCCGAGGCTCGGGCGGTCGACGAAGAAGCCCGGAACGTCGCGGCTGTTGACCGGCTCCAGGAGGAGGCCGATCTTCGCCGCCTTGAGCTTCTCGGCCGCATATTGCAGGTTCTCGACCAGCACGCCCCGGGCCCTGTTCCGCCGTGACCCCGGCGGGCGCGATTCCGGCGAGACAATTCAGCTGCGGCGCAGCCAAGAGCGTCGGCGTATTCGATCGCCTTCATGACGCCGTCGCGGAACTCCGCGACGCGGTCCGGCTGGCAGGCTATTCCCCGGTCGCCGCCCCCCCAGTCGCCGGCCGGGAGATTATGGAGAACGAGTTCAAGGCCGTTGTCCTTGAGCGCCGCGGCAATGTCGCGCGCGGCGAATTCATAAGGGAACATGAATTCGACGGCGCCGAACCCCGCCTCGGCCGCCGCCTTAAAGCGTTCGAGAAACGGGAGCTCGGTGAACAGCATCGAAAGATTGGCGGCGAAACGGGGCATGACTTCTCCTACCTGCGGCGGATTTTCGGCCTAGGCGCACATGAAGGGCGACAGCGCGTCGCTCGCGGTCCTGCATCAGCGCTTGTCCGCAAGCGCCGCCGCCGGCTTCTTCTCCGTGGTGTGCATGTCCTGGCTCTTCCTGATCGACAGCTTCGGATCGAGGCAGAGGATTTCCTCGAACTCGTTCACCCCCTCGATCTCTGTCCCCATCGAAATATTGGTGACGCGCTCGAGGATGAACTCGAGCACCACCGGCACCTGATGTTCCTCCATGAGCTCGTGGGCGCGGGCGAAGGCCGCCTTGAACTCGTTCGGGCTCTTGACCCGGATCGCCTTGCAGCCGAGGCCCTCGGCGACCGCCACATGGTCCACCCCATAACCGGGCACCGCGTCGCCCTCGGGCGCGGCGTTGATGTTCTCGAAGGCGAGAGAGACCTCGAAGTCCATCTCGAAGCCGCGCTGCGACTGGCGGATGAGGCCAAGGTAGGAGTTGTTCACCACGACGTGCAGATATGGCAGTTTGTGCTGCGCGCCGACCGCGAGCTCCTCGATCATGAACTGAAAATCGTAGTCGCCGGAAAGCGCGACGATCTTTCGTTTGGGGTCCGCCGCGCGCACGCCAAGCGCAGCCGGAAGCGTCCAGCCCAAAGGGCCGGCCTGACCGCAGTTGATCCAGTTGCGCGGCTTATAGACATGCAGAAACTGGGCGCCGGCGATCTGCGAGAGGCCGATCGTAGTCACATAGCAGGTGTCGCGATCGAGGCACTCGTTCATCTCCTGATAGACGCGCTGGGGTTTGAGCGGGACATGATCGAAATGCGAGCGACGGAGCATGTTTTTCTTGCGATGCAGGCACTGAGCCGCCCACTTCGACCGGTCCTTGAGCTTTCCTTGCGCCTTGAGCGCGCGAGCGGCCTCGACGAACAGTTCGAGCGCCGACGCGCGCGTCGGAGACGATGCCGAAGTCCGGTCCGAACACCCGCCCGATCTGGGTCGGCTCGATGTCGACGTGAATGAATTTGCGACCCTTGGTGTAGAGGTCGATCGAGCCGGTGTGCCGGTTGGCCCAACGGTTGCCGACGCCGAACACGAAATCCGATTCGAGGAACGTTGCGTTGCCGTAGCGATGGCTGGTCTGGAGTCCGACCATGCCCGCCATCAAGTCATGATCGTCGGGGATCGAGCCCCAGCCCATCAGCGTCGGGATGACTGGAACGCCCGTGAGCTCGGCGAATTCGACGAGGAGGCTGCTCGCGTCGGCGCTGATGACGCCTCCACCCGCCACGATCAGCGGCCGCTCGGACGCGTTCAACATCTCAAGAGCGTGCCGCGCCTGCGCTTTCGTGGCCGCAGGCTTGTAGACTGGCAAGGGCGCGTAGGTCTCGATGTCGTATTCGATCTCGGCAGTCTGAACGTCGATCGGCAAGTCGATCAGCACCGGGCCCGGACGGCCCGAGCGCATCACGTGGAACGCCTGCTGAAACACCATCGGCACGAGCGCCGGCTCGCGCACGGTCACAGCCCATTTCGCCACCGGCTTGGCGATCGACTCGATGTCGATCGCCTGGAAGTCCTCCTTGTAGAGCTTGGCTCGCGGCGCCTGCCCGGTAATGCAGAGGATGGGGATCGAGTTCGGCGGCGGCGGCGTAGAGCCCGGTGATCATGTCGGTGCCGGCGGGGCCGGAGGTGCCGATGCAGACGCCCGATATTGCCTGCCTTGGCGCGCGTATAGCCGTCGGCCATGTGGGAAGCGCCTTCGACATGACGCGCCAGAATATGACGGATCGAGCCACGCTTGCGCAGCGCGGCGTAGAAGGGGTTGATCGCCGCGCCGGGCACGCCGAACGCAACCGACACGCCCTCGCGCTCGAGCACCATGACCGCCGCGTCGACCGCCTTCATTTTCGCCATCGGACCCTCCCGCAACCGCCCCGCAGCAGATCAGCATAGCGATGTCGCGAGGACAATGGAATATGTTCCACGATATGGAAATTAGCGAATGTATGTCTTGTATATCAATTGCTTGGTGGTTCTCGCTGCCCGGCGCAGGTCCAAATTGCGGAAAGTTTCCCGTATGGCGGAAAGGCAGTCAGCTCTATATGAAACGGCATAGGGTTAGGCCTTTCCGTGGATAACGCGAAATCCGAGGCGGCAATCATGGGACGGGAAACGGCGGGTGCGAGGCGATCCGGCGCGGCGAGCCGGTCTGTTTCCCGGAAGTCCGCGACGGGAAGCGACCACGTGCAATCGCTGGTGCGGGCGCTCGCGCTCCTCAATCGTATCGCAGAGGCTCAAGGGGAGGGCGCCACCTTGACCGAACTCGCCCGGCAGGTCGGCCTCCCGGCGTCGACCGCTCACCGTCTGCTGACCACTCTGGAGCAGGAGCGCTACGTGCGCTTCGACCATGAGGGACGGTCGTGGTCCGTCGGCGTGCAGGCGTTCATGACCGGGTGCGCCTTCACCAAGAGCCGCAGCCTGGGCGCGCTAGCCCGGCCGCACATGAGGCTCCTGATGGAAAATGCGGGCGAAACGGTAAACCTCGCGGTGGAGGACGAAGGCGAGGCGGTCTATCTCGCACAGGTCGAATGCCGGCAGATGATGCGGGCCTTCGCCCGCCCCGGTTCGCGCGCGCCGCTGCACGCCTCGGCGGTCGGCAAGGCCATGTTGTCCACCGTGTCCGACAAGACCCTTTCGCGCATTCTCCACCAGCGCGGCATGCCTCGTCTGACGCCCAAGACGATCACGACTCCCTCGGCGTTGCGGGCCGAGCTCGAACGGGTTCGGGCCTCAGGCTATGCGGTCGACGACGAGGAGCACGCGGTCGGGCTGCGCTGCATCGCGGCCCCCATCTTCGATGAAACCGGCGCGGCGATCGCGGCGATCTCGACGTCCGGCCCCATGGCGCGGATCGTCGAGGAGCGCGTGGCCTCGCTAGGCGCCCTGGTGCTGGAGACGGCCGGCGCTATTTCCTCCGAGATGGGCCGTCCGGGTCGGGACGCGCCCTCCCGCGGGCGCGATCCGACCGGTCGGCCCTGACCGGCCCCGGAGCCGAATGCGTTCAGACCGGACCGGCGTTTTGTTCCTGTCGGTTCGATTGTCGCGGATCGTGGATCGCCCCCGTCAGATAGTCGGGCCAGTCCCGCTCGAAGAACGGCCGATAGTCCCGGTCGCGGCGACGGACGGGGCGGCCCTCGCAGGCGAAGCGGACCCCCTCCATGCGAACATGAATTTGCTCCCGCCGGTCCTCATCGCGCTCCGGGATGAAGCTGACATCCACAAGCGGGCCGGTTCGGGTCTGGGGGATGCAGTCGCCTCCCGGGGAACAGACGGCGCGGGCGCCGCGGCTTCCGCCGCCGCGTTCGAGGTAGAAATCGAGCGCTGTCAGGATGGCCTCGGAAGCGATCGCGCCCTGGCGCCATTGCAGGGCCCGCAACGCCTCGTTGGCGCCGTTGCAGACGATTCCCTGCCGCCGGATCGTTTCGTTGAGCGCGTGCGCCGCTTCCGCGGCGGCCTTGACGCCGGCCGGGTCGCAGAGAATTGCGGCGTGATCGCTCATCCGGTCCTGGACTTCCTTGCGGATGGCCGAGGCCTTCATTCCATCACCGGCGCGCAGGGGTGCAAGCGTGCCGGCGACGGCGTCTTCGACCAGCGCTCGCTCCGGCGCAGCGCGCCGGTTTCGGCGGCGCCGCGAGATGCTCGGCGCAGCGCGTGCCGAACACCTGCCCCGCATTGAGTGCAGCGCCCCCCGGCCGGGTGACGCCATGGGTCCCCGCCGCCTCCCCGACCGCATAGCAGCCCTCTAGGCTGGTCAAGCCCCATGCGTCGACCGCGAGGCCGCCATTCATGTGCTGGTTGTTGATCGCAAATTCGAGGGGGTCACGCGTAATGTCGTATTTGTAGCGCTTGTAGAGCTCGATCGAGAGTGGGTTCATCTTGCGCAGGCGGTCGATAGGCTCGGCGAGCAACGCCCCGCTGTTGGCGAGATAGGCGCGCACGTCGTCGTCCAGCCGGTCGAGACTGAAGCCGAAGTCGCCCGGCGTGGGCAGCGGATTGCGGTTGAAATCCATGAAGACCTTCCGGCCGGCCCGCGTTTCCCGGAACACGGCGAGATCGAGCAGGCTCGACCCGAAGTCGAGCATCCGCGTCGCGTGGAAGGGCCACTGGTAGCCCTTGCGAAAGATGTTGGAGGCAAGCTCCCGGGTGGTCCGGTAATAGTCCGCGAGGAAATTGCGCTCGTTCCCGCGCGCGTCGAGCGAGAAGATATAGGGTATCGCCTGGACGTAAGTGCCTGAGAGATTCCAGGGAAAATTATCGCGCGGGGTGCCGACGCCAAACTGGCTCTCGGTGAGGTTGACGGCTTCGATCCCCGCTTCGAGCGCCATGCCGAGCGATCCGAAGCAGTGTCGCGGATAGACGCTGTCGCGGTAGAGTTCGCCAGGGCCGCCGGTCGCGACGACGACGAAGTCGCAGAGGAAAGCGAGGAGGCCGAGCGGGTTCTGCGCCGTGCGCTGCTTCGTGGCCATCGCTAACACGCCGGCGGCGTGGGGCCGGTCCCCGGGCGCGACGAGAAGCCGCACGCCGGTCGTGTGGTTGAAGATCGGAATGTCGAGGCGGATCGCCTCGCGAGTCAGAACCTGCACCATCAGCCGGGAGGTGCGCGGCCCGCAGCTCGTGGCGCGGCCGACTTCGTCGTGGTCGGTCTGGTAGCGCAGAACGCCGCCAAGGCGGTCCTGCGGAACGGGCAGTCCCAGGAACTGGAGGGAAGCGAGCGCGCGGGCCGAGCCGACGGCCTCGACATAGGCGGTGTCCTCGTCCATGGCGCCGCCCGCGCCGAGCGCATCGGCGAGCGCCCGGAAGTCGTCCCCCCGGCCAGCCGTGTTGGCGGTGTGGAGCGTCTGCTTGTCGGAGCCTGAGCAGGCGGACGTGCCGCCGAAGGCGCTCTGGCTTGCGATCACGACGTCGACACCCCGCCTTTTCGCTTCGACGGCCGCGCGCAAGCCCGCCGCGCCGCTGCCCAGCACCAGCGCCTCGGCGCGATGAACCGGCAGAACCCAGGCGTTCACCGCCATTGTCTCCTTTGGCGGGCGCTCGTTGGCGAGCCTTGGCATGACCACGTCGGTCAGGCCGTCGAGGATCGATTGCGGGACGGTCGAGGTCAAAGGCGCTTCCTGACGAAATCTGGAGTTGACGCGGGGGCGCAAACCGATTATCTCAAATTAGCACGTTCCAATTAGCTTGCGCAAGCTGATAAGGATCGAGTCGCCTAGATTTCTTGGGATTTCAGGCTTGATGGCGCAGGGGCGCCGTTGTTGTTGGAACGATCTAAGTACCCATGGGCAGGAACGGCGGAAATCATGGGGTGGAGGACGCGGTGAGCGAGGGCCGGGCGACCATCGTCGACGTCGCGCGCGTGGCCGGCGTGTCCAAATCCACAGTCTCTCTGGTGCTGGGAGGCAGTTCCCTTGTCGCCGACGCGACCCGGGAACGCGTCGCCGAAGCGATGTCCGAACTTGGCTATATCTATCACCGGGGCGCGGCGACGCTTCGGGGCGCCAAGTCCGGCGTTCTCGGCATGGTCATCAACGACCTTTCGAACCCCTTCTATGTCGAACTCGCGATCGGCATCGAACAGGCTTGCCAGAACGCGGGCTTCATCCCGTTTCTCGCCAATTCCGCAGAAGACCCGGTCCGCCAGCAGGAAGTCATCCGCTCGATGCGCGAGCATGGGGCGGCCGGGCTCGTCCTCGCCGCCGCGATCAACACGTCTCTCGACGACCTGAAAGGGCTGATCGCGGGCCTTCCAGTCGTCCAGGTCATGCGACGCCTTCCGGGCCTCAAGGCCTCTCTTGTGACCCCCGAGAACAAAGAGGGGGCGCGGAAAGCGACGGCGCGCCTTATCGGGAACGGCCACCGCGCGAATCGCCTTCGTCGGCGGCGCCGGCGCCCTGGTTGTGCGGGACGAGCGGCTCGCCGGCTATCGGCTGGCTCTCGAGGACGCGGGACTTTCCTTCGACGCGGCTCTCGTTGTCGAATCGGCGACCAACTACGCGGGCGGCGGAGGGGCGGCGGCGCGCCTTCTCAACCTCCCGGAGCACCCGACCGGCGCGCTCTGCTTCAACGATGTCGTGGCGATCGGCCTTATCCGCGCGCTGACGCAGGCGGGCATATCTGTCGGGCGGGACTTCGCCGTGATCGGCTTCGACGACATCGAGGAATCCAGGCACGTGCTTCCTCCTCTGACCAGCGTCGCCGTGAACGCCCGCAACCTCGGCTCCCGCGCCGCGCAGCTGCTGATGCGCCAGATCGCCAGCGGAAATTTCGAACCCGAGAGCATCCTTTGCCCGACGAGTCTTATCCTCCGCTCGTCCTGCGGGACCGCTCTTGCAACCCGGGAGGAAGCATCGTCGTGACCGGACTTCGCTGGGGCCTGATCGGCGCAAGCACAATCGCGGCCGAACACATGATCGGCGCCTTTCGCGCCAATGGCGGCGAGGCGGCCGCGGTCATGAGCGCGAACGCCGGACGGGCCGCGCAATACGCCGCCAAGCACGGCATCGCCAGGTCGACGGCCGATCTCGACGCGCTTGTCGAGGACAGCGACATCGACGCCGTCTATATCTCGACCACCAACGAGCTTCACCGCGATCAGGCGCTTGCCGCCGCCGCCGCAGGCAAGCATGTGCTATGCGAGAAGCCGCTTGCGCTGAACCTCGCCGACGCCCGCGCCATGGTCGCCGAATGCCGGAAGCGCGGCGTCGTGATGGGGACGAACCACCACCTTCGCAACGCCGCCACCCATCGCGCGATGCGCGACGCGATCAAGGCTGGCCGGATCGGGAAGCCGCTGTTCGCCCGGGTGTTTCACGCCGTTTACCTGCCCCCCCATCTGCAGGGCTGGCGGATCGAGAAGCCTGACGCGGGAGGCGGCGTCATCCTCGACATTACGGTCCATGACGCCGACACGCTGCGCTTCGTGCTCGACGACGAGCCCCGGAGCGTGACCGCAATGACCTCCCGGGGCGGGATGGGCCAGTCAGGTCTCGAGGACGGGGTCATGGGCGTCATCCGCTTCTCCTCCGGACTGCTCGCGCAGTTCCACGACGCCTTCACCGTCAGATACGCACGCACCGGATTTGAAGTGCATGGCGAGGAGGGATCGCTGATCGGCCGCGACTGCATGACCCAGGCGCCGAAGGGCGACGTCCTCCTCTGCACCGCCGCCGGCGAGGAGCCGCTCAAGCTCGATCACGAGAATTTGTACACCCGCTCCGTACGTCTCTTCCAGGATGCTGTCGCAGGCCGGGGCCCGCCCTCCGCAACCGGCGAGGACGGCGTCAAGTCGCTGAGCGTCGCGGTTTCGGCCCTTGAGGCGGCGCGCTCCGGCGCCGTGGCGCCAATCGACCTGACGTTATGAGGCAAGGATGAGGCGAAAAGTCATTTCCGCCGCCGAAGCGGCCGGCCTCATCCCGGACGGGGCGGTCGTCACGGTCTCCTCGTCGTCCGGCCTCGGTTGCCCGGACGCGGTGCTGAAGGCGGTCGGCGAGCGCTTCGACGCCGAGGGCCATCCGCGCAATATCACGACGCTCCACCCGATCGCGGCGGGCGACATGTGGGGCGTCAAGGGCGTCGACCATGTGGCCAAGCCCGGCTGTCTCGCGCGGGTGCTCGCCGGCTCCTACCCCTCCGGTCCGTCCTCGGCCGAGCCCCCGGCGATCTGGAAGATGATCTCGGACAACGCCATCCCCGCCTACAACGTCCCCTCGGGCATCCTGTTCGACATGCACCGCGAGGCGGCCGCCAAGCGGCCCGGCGTGCTGACCAAAGTCGGCATGGACACTTTTGTCGATCCGGTTCACGAAGGCTGCGCGATGAATGCGAAGGCTTCCGCCGATCCGATCGTCAGCCGCGTCAAGTTCGCCGGCGACGACTGGCTGTTCTTCCCGACGATCACCCCCGAAATCGCCATCATCCGCGCGACGACCGCGGATGAGCGGGGCAATCTCTCCTACGAACACGAGGGCGGCATCCTCGGCCCGCTCGACCAGGCGTTGTCGGTCCGCAACAACGGCGGCGTCGTCATCGCGCAGGTCAAGCGCCTCGCGGCCGCCGACACGATCCGCCCCCATGACGTGGTCGTTCCCGGCGTGATGGTCGATTACATTGTCGTCGCGCCGGACCAGTTGCAGACCACCAACACCGTTTACGAGCCCGCGATCTCAGGCGAGATCTTTCGCCCGCTCTCCTCCTTCGAGACGCCGAAATTCGACATCGGCAAAGTGATCGCGCGCCGGGTCGCGCAAGAGCTTCGCGATGGCGATGCGGTCAATATCGGCTTTGGCATTTCGGCCAACGTCCCGCGCATCCTGATCGAGGAAGGCAGGCACGGCGCCGTCACATGGGTAATCGAACAGGGCGCCATCGGCGGCGTGCCGCTGCTCGATTTCCAGTTCGGTTGCGCCTCCAACGCCGAGGCGATCGTCCAGTCCCCGCATCAGTTCACCTATTTCCAGGGCGCTGGCTTCGATATGTCCCTGCTCTCATTCCTGCAGATCGACAAGGGGGGTTCGGTCAACGTCTCCAAGCTTGGCGTGCGGCCGCATGTCACGGCCGGCGCTGGCGGCTTCGTCGACATCACCGCGCGAGCGAGGAAGATCGTGTTCTCCGGTTATTTCACTGCCGGCGCCAAGCTTGATGTCCGGGACGGCGCGGTTTCAATCCTGAAGGAAGGCAAGGTCAGGAAGCTGGTCGACGCGGTCGAGCAGATTTCCTTTTCGGGCCCGCGCGCCGTCGCCCAGGGGCAGGACATTCTCTACGTCACCGAACGTTGCGTGCTGAAACTCGAACGTGAGGGCGTCACCGTCACGGAGATCGCCCCGGGAATCGATCTCGAGCGCGACATTCTCGCCCAGTCGGAATTCCCGCTCCGCGTCGCCAGCGACCTGCGCAAGATAGAGCCCGCGCTGTTCCGTCCCGAACTCGTCGAGCTCGAGTTGCGCCCGGCCAGGGAGCGGCCGCAATGAGTCCTCATGTCCATCTGACCCTCGATGGCGCTTGCGCGAAGTTGACGCTCAAGCGGCCCGAGAAGCTCAACGCGCTTGACCGGTCGATGATCGACGCGCTCCACGACGCGGCCCGGGCGATCGAGGCGTCGAAGGAGGCGCGCGTCGCCATCCTCTCGGGCGAGGGCAAGGCGTTTTGCGCAGGCGGCGACATCGCCGCCTGGGGCGGTCTGCCGCCGCTCGAAATGTGGCGCGACTGGACGCGGGCCGGACACCGCGCCTTCGAGGCTCTGGCGCGGCTGCGCGTTCCGCTGATTGTCGCCCTCACCGGCCACGCTTTTGGCGGCGGCCTCGAGCTGGCGGCGGTCGGCGACCTCCGGATCGCCGAAAGCGGGGTAAAGCTGGGCTTGCCGGAGTCCGGGCTGGGCATGGCGCCCGGCTGGTCGGGCACGCAGCGGCTGGTGCGCCGCTTTGGCGCGTCGGTCGTGCGTCGCATGGCGCTGACCGGCGTGATGTTCTCCGCCGAAGAGGGTCTCTCTCTCGGCCTTGTCGACGAGGTGGCTCCCAAGGGCGAGGGTCTGGCGCGCGCCGGCGCGCTCGCCGCCGACGTCGCCAAACGAGGCCCGCTCGCGGCCCAAATGGTCAAGGCGATGATCAACGCCGCCGAGGGCGAGGATCGCGACGCCCCGATCGAGGGACTAGCCGGCGCCCTCACCGCTTACACCGAAGACCTGGCCGAGGGCGTCGCGGCCTTTCGCGGCAAGCGCGTCCCTACCTTCAACGGCCGGTAGGAGCGGCGAACATGAACACCTCGCCGACAGAATGGACTAGGGTCGAGCCTCGGGCGTTCCGGCCAGCGGCGGCGGGCGGGATGTCGACATCGTGCTTGGGCGCGACGCCGTCAAGGACTAAACCAAGGAGAAGACGTCTCCCGTCCATACCGGTTCTCGGACCAAAGGGTGGCGGCTGCGGATGTCCGGAGACGTGAGCAATCGGGGGTCGAGCGTGGCCCTTGAATCCGGCTGCCGGGCCGTTTCCGGCGGAGGAAACCTGAGAGGAAGAGCATCGATGAAACTTTACTCGATTTTGATGGCGGGCGTGATGACCGCCGGGGCGCTGGGCCTCGCATCGGGGGCGTCGGCCGCCGACAACAAAGAAGTCCAGATGCTGCACTGGTGGACGTCTGGCGGCGAAGCGGCCGCGCTGAACGTCATCAAGCAGGCGCTGGCGAAGCAGGGATACGGCTGGAAGGACGTGCCGGTAGCGGGCGGCGGCGGCGGCGCGGCCATGACCACGTTGAAGGCGATGGTCGCGGCGGGAAACCCGCCGACCGCCTCGCAGATCCTCGGCTACTATGCGCTCGACTACGCCGACGCCGGCAAACTCGCGGATATCACCGCCTCTCGCTGAAAAAGGCGGCTGGTCCAAAGTCATCCCGACCGCGTTGCAGAAGTTCACGACCGTCGACGGCAAGTGGGGCGCGGTGCCCGTCAATATCCATTCCGTGAACTGGATCTGGGTCAACAAGGCGCTGATGGAAAAGATCGGCGGCACGCAGCCCAAGACTTTCGATGAACTGATCGCGCTCCTCGACAAGGCGAAGAAGGCGGGCGTCATTCCCATGGCCCTCGGGGGCCAGCCCTGGCAGGAAGCCACGATGTTCAATTCGGTCGTCGCCTCGACCGGCGGCATCGAATTCTACAAGAAAGCCTTCATCGATCTCGACGAAAGCGCGCTCAAGTCGGACACGATGAAGAAAAGCTTCGACAATCTCGCCAAGCTGCGCGACTACCTCGATCCCAATTACGCCGGACGTGACTGGAACCTGGCGACCGCCATGGTCATCAAGGGCGATGCGCTGCTTCAAGTGATGGGCGACTGGGCCAAGGGCGAGTTCAAAAACGCCAACAAGGTGGCCGGCAAGGACTACCTTTGCTATCGCTTCCCGGGCACGGACGGTGCGGTGCTCTACAACACCGACATGTTCGCCTTCTTCCAGGTCCCGGCCGATCGGAAGGCGGCGCAGACGGCCCTCGCCGAGACTACGATAAATCCCGAGGTGCAGATCGACTTCAACGTCATCAAGGGTTCCGCCCCGGCGCGCATGGACATTTCGGACGCCAAATTCGACGAGTGCGGCAAGAAAGCCATCGCGGACATCAAGGCGGCCAACGCCAAGGGGACGTTCCTTGGCTCAATGGCGCAGAACTACGCCCAGCCGCCGGCGATCGCGACGGCCTACTACGACGTTGTGACGAAGTTCCTCCATGGCGAGATCAAGACCTCCGACGAGGCCGTGAAGCAGCTCGTCGTGGCGATTAACTCCGCGAAGTAGCGGGGCTTGTCCTTCCCCGCGATTGGCGGGGAAGGACTTCCAGCCGCCTGGGCCGGAGGAAAGACCGTGACGACCACCATTCGACCGATCGCCATGCCGATGGCGCGCAGCCCGCGTCGCGGCATGCGCGACTACGCGCGCGATCTCCTTCCGAGACTCGTTCTCGCTCCATCCTTCCTGTTGATCCTGTTCTTCGTCTACGGGTTCAACCTCTGGACGGTCCTTCTGTCCTTCACGAACTCCAAGGCCTTCACCAATTTCAATTTCATCGGCTGGGCGAACTACCAGAAGCTTTGGACCTGGACCTTCCAGAGCGACCCGCCGTCGAACTGGTACACGGCGATCGTCAACATGGGACTGTTCGGCGGTCTCTATGTCTTCTTCTGCCTCGCGCTCGGCCTCCTGCTCGCGATCCTGCTCGACCAGAAGATTCGCGGCGAAGGCGTTCTGCGCCCGATCTACCTCTACCCGCTCGCGCTCTCCTTCATCGTGACCGGCACGGCCTGGAAGCTGTTTCTCGATCCGCGCATCGGGCTTGAAAGAGCCGTGCACGACCTCGGCTGGACGAGCTTCCATTTCGATTGGGTCGTCAATCCGCGGATGATGATCTACTGCGTCGCCATCGCCGGGATCTGGCAGACCTCGGGCTTCGTCATGGCGATGTTTCTCGCGGCGTTGCGGGGCATCGACAGCGAGATCCTGAAGGCCGCGCAGATCGACGGCGCCTCCGCTTACGCCACCTACCGCCGGATCGTCATTCCAATCATCCGTCCGGCCTTCATGTCGGCGCTGATTATCCTCACTCATATGGCGATCAAGTCGTACGACCTCGTGCTCTCGGTCACCGGCAAGAACCCCGGCGGCGCAGCCGAACTGCCCTCGACTTTCATGTATTCCTACACCTTCACCCGCAATCAGATGGGCGTGGGCTCCACGAGCGCCGTGATCATGCTGGCCACCATCGCCGCGATCATGGTCCCGTATCTGTACTCCGAATTGAGGGAGAAGCGCTGATGAGCGCCGCCGACGCCCTTGCCGGCGCGCCGTCGCGCGAACCTGCTCGCCACTCGAACGTAACGCGCATCGTCATATACGGGCTGTTGATCGTATTCGCGATCATCTACCTCCTACCGCTCATCGTCATGGTGATGACGTCGCTCAAGCCCCTTCAGGAAGTGACCGGCGGGAACATGTTCTACCTGCCGCAGCGCCTGACCTTCGAGCCCTGGACCAAGGCCTGGGGCACCGCCTGCGTCGGCCTGACCTGCGCCGGGCTCAAGGGCTATGTCTGGAACTCGGTGAAGATGGTGGTTCCGGCGGTGCTGATCTCGAGCCTGCTCGGCGCGCTCAACGGCTACGTTCTGACCAAGTGGCGATTTCCCGGCCACAAGCTCGTGTTCGGGATGATGCTGTTCGCCTGCTTCATCCCGTTCCAGTCGGTCCTGATCCCAATGGCGACGATCCTCGGCAAGCTCGGGGCGATCGGTCAAACGCTTGAAAACACGATCGGGGTGTCGCTCGGCTTTGGCAATCCGACCGTCAACCTGGTGCTCGTCCACGTCGTCTACGGCCTTGGCTTCACGACGCTGTTCTTTCGCAATTATTACGAGACGTTCCCGAACGAGCTCGTCCGCGCGGCGCAGATCGACGGCGCAAGCTTCTTTCAGATCTTCCGCCGGATCCTCCTGCCGAACTCGACGCCCATCTTCATCGTGACGGTGATCTATCAGTTCACCAACATCTGGAACGACTTCCTGTTCGGCTCGACTTTCGCTGCGGGCGATTCCGCGCCGATGACGGTCGCGCTCTACAACATCGTCAACACCTCGACGGGCGTCATCGAATACAACGTCAATATGGCCGCGGCGATCATAGCGGCCGCGCCAACCCTCATCGTCTACATTCTCGCCGGACGCTACTTCGTTCGCGGGCTGATGGCCGGCGCGGTGAAAGGATAGATCGATGTCCACCACCCTCGAAATCCGCTCTCTCCGGAAGAAGTATGGCGCCCTCGAGATCCTCAAGGGCATCGATATCAGCCTCGAGCAAGGCGGCTTTCTCGTGCTCGTCGGCCCCTCGGGCTGCGGCAAGTCGACGCTGCTGAACACAATCGCAGGCCTCGAGTTCGATCACCTCCGGCGAAATCCGGATCGGCGGCCAGGTCGTCAATGACCTGCATCCGTCCAAGCGGGACATTGCGATGGTGTTCCAGTCCTATGCGCTCTACCCGAATATGTCGGTCGCCGAGAACATCGCCTTCGGGATGGAGATGCGCGGCGTGCCGAAACCGGAGCGGCAGAAGGCGGTCGCTGCGGTCGCCAAGACCCTCCAGATCGAGCATCTTCTGGCGCGCCGCCCGAGCCAGCTCTCGGGCGGCCAGCGCCAGCGTGTCGCCATGGGGCGGGCGCTGGTTCGCCAACCGCAGGTCTTCCTCTTTGACGAGCCGCTTTCGAACCTCGACGCGAAGCTCCGCGTCGACATGCGAGTCGAAATCAAGCGTCTGCATCAGAAGACCGGCACGACCATCGTCTATGTGACGCACGACCAGATCGAGGCGATGACGCTCGCAACCAAGATCGCCGTTTTGAAGGACGGCGAGCTGCAGCAGGTTGGCACGCCCCACGAGATCTACAATTCGCCGTCCAATCTCTTCGTTGCGGATTTCATGGGCTCGCCGGCGATGAATCTGCTGGAAGGGAAGGTGACCGGCGCCAATGGCGCGCGCCAGATCCTTATCGCACGCGATGGCCATCCCCCGATCGTGCTGCCGGTCCCCGTCAGCGCCGACGAGAGCAAGCTGACCGATGGCGCGAAGGTGATCTTCGGCATCCGTCCGGAGGCGGTCAACGACAAGGAGAGCGTCGACCGGGGCGCGAGATCGGTCGCGACGTTCGACGCCACGGTGGAGATCATCGAGCCTGCGGGATCGGACACCTACGTCATGACACGCGCCGCCGGAAAGGAGCTCACCGCGCGGATGCGCGCCGACACCCAGGTGCGCGCCGGCGAGAACCACACCTTCGCCCTTAACCTGGACAAGGCGGTGTTGTTCGATCCGGAGACGTCGCGCCGAATCTGACCCCAACCGAGCGGTTTGGCTATGCACGCGCGCGCGGCTCGACGGAGCTGCGCGACGCCGAGCCTGAGAGATTCCGATGGCCAACGCAGAATCCGTCGACATTCTGATCATCGGCTCAGGCATGGGCGGAGCGACCGCGGCGGCTGGGCTCGCGCCAACCGGGGCGAAGATTCTGGTTCTCGAGCGAGGCGCGCGCCTGCGCGACAGCGCGGACGCGCGCGACGCGCGGGCCATCTTCCAGCGCGGCGTGTTCCGCCCCCAGGAGACCTGGCTCGACGCGACCGGCCAATCCTTCAACCCGGGCAACTATTATTACGTCGGCGGCAACACGAAACTCTATGGCGCGGTGCTCCTTCGCTATCGCGCGCAGGACTTCGCGCCTGTGGAGCATCGCGAAGGCTCGACGCCCGGCTGGCCGTTTTCCTATGAGGAGCTCGAACCCTGGTATACGCGAGCGGAAAGGCTTTATCAGGTCCATGGCGCGCTGGGCTTCGACCGAACCGAGCCGCGTCACTCGGAGCCGTTTCCTTTCGGGCCGGTTCCGGACGAACCCGCGATCGCGCGCGTTCGCGAGCGGATGAAGGCCGTCGATCTGCATCCCTTTCCCCTGCCTCTCGGAGTCGACATCGAGGCCTGGCTGAAGCGCGCGCCAACGCCCTGGGACGCCTTCCCCGACACGGGGACCGGCAAGATGGACGCGGAGACCTGCGGACTTGCTGAGGCGCTCCGTCACCCGAACGTCGAACTGCGCGAGAACACGAAGGTCGAGCGGCTCCTTCTCGAGGCCGACGGCAAGCGCATCGCGGGCGTGGAAGCGAGGGTCGGGGGCGAGCGGAAGCGCATTCTGGCCCGGACGGTCATTCTGTCTGCCGGGGCGGTCAATTCGGCGGCGCTGCTGCTCAGCTCCGCGGACGGCGGAATCGCCAACCGGTCCGACGCCGTCGGGCGGCATTTCATGAATCACAATTGTTCCGCCGTCCTCGCGATCGACCCGAGAACCGTCAACAACTCGGTCTATCAGAAGACGCTGGGCATCAACGATTTTTATCTCGACGACGGCAAGGGCGGCCCGCCGCTCGGCAACATCCAGCTTCTTGGCCGCGTCACGGCGCCGATTCTCAAGTCGAGCCTGCCGCGCGCGCCCGAATGGGCGCTGTCGCCTCTGACCCGACGCGCGGTCGACTGGTACGCGATGAGCGAAGACGTGGCCAATCCCGAAAGCCGCGTGACCGTGCGGGGCGGACAGATTCATCTCGACTGGAAGCGCAGCAACTGGTCGGCTCACCAAGGTCTCGTGAAAGCGTTCAAGGAGCGGCTCAGAGCGGCCGGCTATCCGATCGTGCTTTCGAAGCCGTTCGACCGCCGCACGCCCTCGCACCAGTGCGGCACGGCGCGGATCGGAAACGATCCGAAGACGGCGCCGCTCGATCCGTTCTGCCGCGCCTGGGATCATCCCAATCTGTTTGTCGTCGATGCGTCGTTCCTGCCGACCTCAGCGGCGGTCAACCCGTCGCTGACGATTGCGGCTCAAGCGCTTCGCGTCGCCGATCACATCGCCAAAGCCAATCTCCACTGAACCTCGGGGCGACTGCCGTGGCCTATGACTACATCATCGTCGGCGGCGGTCCTGCCGGATGCGTGCTCGCCAATCGCCTGAGCGCCGATCCGTCGATCAAGGTGCTGTTGCTGGAGGCCGGCGGCAGCGACTGGAATCCCCTGTTCCGCATGCCGGCCGGCTTCGCCAGAATGACCAAGGGCGTCGCCAGCTGGGGCTGGAGCACGGTCCCGCAGAAGCACCTGGGCGGCCGCGTTGTCTGGTACACCCAGGCCAAGGTGATTGGCGGCGGCTCCTCGATCAACGCCCAGCTGTATACGCGCGGCAACCGCGAAGGATTACGACGCCTGGGCGAGCGAGGCCGGCGCAACCGGCTGGAGCTATCGGGAGGTGTTGCCTTACTTCAGGCGTAGCGAGGACAACCAGAAACTCCATAACGCCTATCACGCCTATGGCGGGCCGCTCGGCGTCTCCTATCCGATCAACCCGCCACCAATCTCCTACGCCTTCCTGCGCGCCGCACAGGAACTGGGAATTCCGTTCAACGACGACTTTAACGGCGCCATCCAGGACGGAATCGGCCACTACCAGCTTTCGACCCGCAACGCTGAGCGATCCTCGGCGTCGAGCGCCTTCCTGAAACCGGCCCAAGGGCGGAAGAACCTGACGGTTCGCCTCAACGCGCAGACTCTCAAGATTGACGTTCAAAATGGCCGCGCTGTCGGGGTGACGGTTGCTTCGGGGACCGGAACCGAGACGCTCAACGCGGATCGCGAGGTGATCATCAGTTGCGGCGCGATCGGCTCGCCCCGGCTGCTCCAGCTTTCCGGCATTGGGCCGGCCGATTCTCTGAAGGCGGCGGGCGTTCCTGTCGTGCACGACCTGCCGGGCGTCGGCTCCAACATGCAGGATCACCTCGATCTCTATGCGATCTCGGAATGCACCGGCGAGCACACCTATGACCGGGTTGCACGTCCGCACCGCACCGTCTGGGCGGGCCTGCAATATCTTCTGTTCAAGACCGGCCCGGTGACGTCGACGCTGTTCGAGACGGGCGGCTTCTGGTACGTCGACAAGGGCGCGCGCTCGCCCGACATCCAGTTCCACCTCGGGCTTGGCTCCGGCATCGAAGCTGGCGTCGCCACGATGAAGAACCCGGGCGTCACCCTGAACTCCGCCTTCCTGCGTCCTCGCTCGCGCGGCACGGTCAGGATCGCGAGCGCCGATCCGAGGGCGGCGCCGTTGATCGATCCCAACTACTGGGCCGATCCTTACGACCGTGAATGCTCGATCAAGGGCCTCCGTCTGGCGCGGGAGATCCTGCGCCAGCCGGCGCTGAAGCCCTATGTGCTCGCCGAACGATTGCCCGGCGACGAACTCAACACCGACGAAGAGCTCGCGCAATTCGCCTATCGGTCATGCAAGACCGATCACCACCCGGCCGGAACCTGCGCGATGGGCTCGGGGCCAGACGCGGTTGTGACCCCCGACCTCAGGCTGCGCGGACTGCTCGGCATCCGGATCGTGGACGCCTCGGTCATGCCCTTCGTGCCGTCGAGCAACACCAACGCGCCCACGATCATGGTGGCGGAGAAGGCCTCCGACATGCTTCTCGGCAAGTCCCCCTTGGAGCCCGCCACGCTCTGAACTCGGGCTCGAGCGCGCCTCGATCGACCCCGCGCAGCGCACCCAAAAAGGCGCCGGCCTCACCCGCCGAACGCCCGCGACAGGGTGAAGATCGTAAGCCCGACCAGCCCTCCGACCAGCGTGCCGTTGATACGGATATATTGCAGGTCGCGGCCGACTTGCAGTTCGAGGCGATTGACCAGGGTGGCGGTGTCCCAATTGTCGACCACCGCGGCGATATAGCCGCCGATCTCCGCCCGGCGGGGCAGGATCGTGCGCAGCGCGAGCAGCCGCAGACGCCGATTGATCCTGGCCCGGCGGCCTATATCCTCATCGAGCCAGCGGCCCAGCGCGCTGGACAGGGCCGCGAGCGAGCCCGCGATTTGCTCCGCATGGCGGGGCAGATCGTGCCTCAAGCCTCTCTCGAGCTCGTCCCACAAGCCGCGGGCCTGTTCGGCGAACACCGGATGGCTGAGAATCTCCTGCTTCAACGCCTCGCCTTTCGCCCCCACGTCGGGATCGCGAGCGAGGGCGTCGATCCAGTTCCGGATCAGGGCGTCGGCCTCGTCGCGCCATGGGTGTTCGGGGTCGCGCGCTTCCCTCAAGGTCTCCGCGAGGCCGTTGATGACCTTGGCCGCGATCATGTCATCGACCCACTTGGGGATAAACCGCGACGACCTCTGCGACACGGCCCTTGCGATCGCCGTCTTGTTGCGCTCGAGCGCCGCCTCGACGACATCAAGGGCCTGGTCGAGCAGCATCTGCCCCGACCCCTCGGCCCACAGGACCGACAAGGCGCGGGATGCGAGCGGCGCGAAAGGGACGGCCTCGATCCCGCGCCGCGCGGCGGACGCGACAAAGTCGTCGATCGCCCCCTTGGGCGCGAGGTCGAGCGCGAGGGGAATGGCGCGGGCGGCGGCGGAGGCGACCGCCCGGGCGTGGCGCTCGTCCTCGAGCCATCGCGCCGCGAGAGACGCAAAGTCGACCGAGGCGAGTTGCGCGATCGCGACCCGGGGGGAGAGAAAATTGTTGGTGATGAAGCGCCCCATCGCAGCGCCGATCCGCCGCTTGTTCTCCGGGATCACGGCGGTATGAGGGATGGGCAGGCCGAGCGGGCGGCGAAAGAGCGCGACCACGGCGAACCAGTCGGCGCAGGCCCCGACCATGCCGGCTTCCGCGAAGGCGGAGAGATAGGGCGCCCAGACCCAGCCCGGCGGCGCGCGGCGCAGGGCGACATAGATCGCCGCCATCAGAACGAGCAGCAGGGTGGCGAACGTGCGCATCCGGCGAAGGTCGCGCATGCGCTCGGCCTCGCTCCTGAAGGCGTCGGAGGATCCGAGCGGCGGGGCTTTCGCGGGAGCCCGGGGGGGAGAAAGCTCAGTCATGGTCCCGCGATCCTATACCAACGGCCGTTGGACCGGCTCGTCCCTTCCGCCATGCGAAGCCTGGCGGCGCCGGTCGAAAGCTTGCAAGAATGGGGAACGCTTCCGTCGCGCACTGGCCATTTGCCTCTGATGCGCCTAAATACGTGGTGCGGAGCTGGGTGGCGCGTCAGGACAATATTCCTCGGGGCCGTACGATCCCCATGGGGGCTGTCCCTGCCGAGGCCCGTGGGCTTCGGCATATGGCTCCCACCTACTTACGTAGGCGCCCGGGATCACCGTCCAACGGCCGTCTCGGCTCCGCGCTTTCGCCTTTCACGCTTCTCCGGACCGGCGCCCTTGACCTCGACCAACGCCGATCCGAAGACCGCGCTCCGCCGCGACGCCCTCGCCCGGCGCGCGGCGCTCGCTCCCGCAGTCCGCACCGCTTTCGCCCAACGCTTAGCCGAAGAGGGTTTGCGCCTCGCGCGCCTCTGGCGCCCTGGGATCGTCTCGGCCTTTCATCCGCTCGGCGACGAGCCGGATACGGGTCCTCTGATCGCAGCGCTCGCAGGCGAGGGCTACGCGACCGCCTTGCCGGTCGTCGCCGGCCGCGGGAAGCCGCTCGTCTTTCGCCTCTGGCGTCCGGGCGAGCCGACCGCTGCGGGCGCGATGGCGATCCGCGAGCCCCTCGAGACGGCGCCCGCGGTCGATCCCGATCTCCTGTTCACGCCGCTTGCCTGTTTCGACCGGCGGGGCCACCGGATCGGCTATGGCGCGGGCTTCTATGACCGGACGCTTCACCGCTTGCGCCCAATGAAGCCCATCCACGCGGCCGGCGTCGCCTATGGGGTATGCGAAATCGCCGCCGTGCCTTATGAGAGCCATGACCAGCGCCTCGACGCGCTGATAACCGAGCAGGAAACCATTGTCTTTTAGCCCGCGATGATCCGTCTCTTGTTCATTGGCGACGTTGTCGGGCGGTCCGGGCGCGCCGCGCTCATCGAGCAGGTTCCTCTGCTGCGCGCCCGCTGGGAACTCGATTTCGTCATCGTCAACGGGGAGAACGCGGCCGGCGGCTTCGGCCTCACGGAGGCGATCTTCGAGGACTTCCTCGCCGCGGGCGCCGACGCGGTGACGCTCGGCAATCATGCCTTCGACCAGCGCGAGGCGCTGGTTTTCATCGAGCGGGCGCCTCGCCTCGTTCGCCCGGCCAATTTTCCATCCGGGACGCCGGGACGGGGATCGACCCTGGTCGAGAGCAGGACGGGCGCGCGGCTTCTCGTGGTCAACGTGATGGGCCGCATCTTCATGGACGCGCTCGACGACCCGTTCGCAGCCGTGAAGCGCGAGCTTGGCGCTTGTCCGCTCGGTGAAGGCTGTGACGCTTCGGTCGTGGACTTCCACGCCGAAGCGTCGAGCGAGAAGTGGGCCTTCGCCCATTTCGTCGACGGCAAGACGAGCCTGATCGTCGGCACCCATACGCATGCGCCGAGCGCCGATCATCGCATCCTGCCCGGAGGCGCGGGCTTCATGACCGACGTCGGCATGACCGGGGACTATGATTCGGTGATCGGGATGGAAAAGGACGAGCCGCTGCGACGGTTCACGAGCAAGATCCCGTCAGGCCGCTTCGAGCCGGCGCTGGGGCCTGCGACCTTGTGCGCGGTGGCGGTCGAGATCGGCGACGACGGCCTGGCCAAGGCGATCGCGCCGGTGCGGATCGGCGGTCTTCTCGAGCCAGCCGAACCCGCTTTCTGGACCTGATGGCGATTCTCGCGCCGACCATCGTCTACGATCTCGACGGCACGCTGGCCGACACGGCGGCGGACCTGATCGCGACGTTGAATTGGCTGCTCGGCAGGGAAGGCCTCGGGCCAGTCGAGGTCGAAAGCGCCCGCTCGCTCCTCGGGGCCGGCGCACGGGCCTTGATCGCGCGTGGCTTCCTCGCTTCCGGCAGGACCCTCGAGGCGCCGACGCTCGAGGCGCTGTTCGCCGATTATCTCGACTATTACAACGCCCATATCGCCGATCGCACCGAGCTTTATCCAGGCGTCGGGAAGACGCTTCGCGCTTTCGCCCGCTCAGGCGTTCGGCAGGCGGTCTGCACCAACAAGATCGAAAGCTCGGCCAGGCTGCTGATCTCGAAGCTCGGGATCGCCGAGCTTTTCGCCTTTGTCTGCGGCCAGGACACGTTCGGCGTCGGCAAGCCGGACGCGAGGCCGCTGCTCAAGACCATCGCCGCTGCCGGCGGATCGAGCGAGCGCGCGATCATGGTCGGGGATTCGGCGACCGACATCAAAACCGCCCGCGCAGCGAAGGTCCCCGTGATCGCGGTCACTTACGGCTATACCGACATCCCGGTGAGCCAGCTCGGACCGGACCGGGTGATCGCCCATTTCGATCAGCTCGAGGCCGCCTGCGACGCCCTGCTATTGGCGAGCCCATAGCCCCGACGTCCTTCCGAACGCCCTTTGGACGGCGTTGCCGAGCTCGCCCAAAGCGCATCTCCAAGGCTCAGGCCCCGGCCGCCCGGCGCACGCCCTCTTCGACTGCGGCCAGAGCTTCGCGCGTCTTCGCGCCCTCGGGGCCGCCGGCCTGCGCCATGTCGGGGCGCCCGCCGCCGCCCTTGCCGCCGAGCGCCGCCGAGCCAAGGCGCACGAGCTCAACCGCGTTGAAGCGGCTCGTGAGATCGGGGGTGACGGCGACGACGATGCTGGCCTTGCCGTCCTCGCTCGAAGCCGCAATCGCCGCCACGCCGGAACCCACGCTCTGCTTGGCCTCGTCGGCGAGCGACTTCAGGTCCTTCATGTCGACGCCGCTGACCGCGCGGGAATAGAACTTCACTCCCGCGACCTCGCGCACCGCGTCGTTCGCCGGCCCGCCTCCGCCGCCCATAGCGAGCTTCCGCTTCGCGTCGGCAAGCTCGCGCTCGAGCTTGCGCTTGTCGTCGATCAGGGCTTCCAGCCGTTCGACCGCCTCGCCGGCCGGCGCGCGCATGAGCGAGGTCAGCTCGGCGTATGCGCGCGAATCCGCTTCGAGGCGCTTGCGCGCTTCGTCGCGCGTCTTCGCTTCGATGCGCCGCACCCCCGCGGCGACCGCGCTTTCGCCGACGACGGCGATGAGGCCGATGTCGCCGGTGCGCCTGACATGGGTGCCGCCGCACAAGCTCGATCGAATAGGTCCGCTCGTGGTCGTGGCCGTCGTCGACCTCGCCCATGGAGACCACGCGCACCTCGTCGCCGTATTTCTCGCCGAACAGCGCGCGGGCGCCGAGCGCGCGCGCGTCGTCCAGCCCCATGAGCCGCGTCGTCACTTCCGCGTTCTCGAGCACCACGCGATTGGCGATGTCCTCGATCTTCTCCATCTCGGCGCGGCTGATCGGCTTCGGATGGGCGAAGTCGAAGCGCAGCCGCTCGGGCGAAACGAGCGAGCCTTTCTGCGCCACATGATCGCCGAGCACCATGCGCAACGCCTCATGCAGGATATGAGTCGCCGAATGGTTGGCGCGGGTCGCCGCGCGCGCGTCGTGATCGACGGAAAGCTCGACCGCGAGGCCCGGACGCGCGGCGCCCGCGACGACGGTCACGTCGTGGACGATGAGATCGCCGAGCTTCTTGCGCGTGTCGGTGACCTTCGCGCGAAAGCCGGGCGCGGCGATCTCGCCGACGTCGCCGACCTGGCCGCCCGATTCGCCGTAGAAGGGCGTCTGATTGAGGATGAGCGAGCCGCGCTCGCCGCCCTCCAGCGTCTCGACCTCGACGCCGTCCTTGAGGATCGCGCGGATGACGCCCTCCGCCGTCTCGGTCTCGTAGCCGAGAAACTCGGTCGCCCCGACGCGCTCGCGCAAAGCATACCAGACGGTCTCGGTCGCGGCTTCTCCCGAGCCCGCCCAGGCGCGGCGCGCCTCGGCCCGCTGGCGCTCCATCGCGGCGTTGAAGCCCTTCGTGTCGACCGAGAGACCGCGAGCGCGCAAGGCGTCCTGCGTGAGATCGAGCGGGAACCCGTAGGTGTCGTAGAGCTTGAATGCGGTCTCGCCATTGAGCATGCCGCCCTGCCCAAGCGAGCGCGTCTCGTCCTCGAGAATGGATAAGCCCCGCGCCAGCGCCGAGCGGAAGCGTGTCTCCTCGAGTTTCAGGGTCTCCGAGATCAGCGCCTCCGCGCGAATGAGTTCCGGATAGGCCTGGCCCATCTCGTGGATCAGCGCGGGAACGAGGCGCCACATCAGCGGATCGCGCGCGCCGAGAATCTGCGCGTGGCGCATCGCGCGGCGCATGATGCGGCGGAGCACATAGCCGCGGCCCTCGTTCGACGGCAGCACGCCGTCGGCGACAAGGAAGGCGGAAGCGCGCAGGTGGTCCGCGATGACCCGGTGCGAGGCGCGCTGGGGGCCGTCCGGATCGACGCCGGTGAGATCGGCGCTGGCGCGGATCAGCGCGCGGAAGAGGTCGATGTCGTAATTGTCATGCACGCCCTGAAGGACGGCCGCGATGCGCTCGAGCCCCATGCCGGTGTCGACCGAGGGACGGGGCAGGTTGATCCGCTCGCCGCTGGCCAACGTCTCGAACTGCATGAACACGAGGTTCCAGATCTCAATGAAGCGGTCGCCGTCCGCGTCCGGCGAGCCGGGCGGGCCGCCCGGGATATGGTCCCCGTGGTCGTAGAAGATCTCCGAGCACGGGCCGCAGGGGCCGGTGTCGCCCATCGCCCAGAAATTGTCGCTTGTCGCGATGCGGATGATCCGCTCCTCCGGCAAGCCGGAGATCTTGCGCCAAAGATCAAAAGCCTCGTCGTCGTCGTGATAGACGGTGACGGTGAGCTTGTCGGCCGGCAGCCCGAAATCGCGCGTCAGCAGATTCCAGGCGAACTCGATCGCGAGGTCCTTGAAATAATCGCCGAACGAGAAGTTGCCGAGCATCTCGAAGAAGGTGTGGTGGCGCGCGGTATAGCCGACATTGTCGAGGTCGTTGTGCTTGCCCCCGGCGCGCACGCATTTCTGCGCCGTCGCAGCCCGGACATAAGGGCGCTTCTCGACGCCGGTGAAGACGTTCTTGAACTGCACCATGCCGGCGTTGGTGAACATGAGGGTGGGGTCGTTGCGCGGCACGAGCGAGCTCGACGGCACGGGGGTGTGCCCGTGCCTGGCGAAGAACTCGAGAAAGTTCGAACGAATGTCGTTGACGCCGCTCATGGTGGAAATCGCTTGAAATTGTTAGCCGCCTAGAGGGGTTTTCTAGAGCAAGGCTGCGGAAAGGGCTATTGGATCGGCCGACCTCTCGCGGTCGGGCCGTCTCCATATGGCGACGCAGAGGGCCATTGTCGATCCTGCGAAACCGCCGGACCCGGCTGGATGCGGCGGGAACGGAACGATTCCGGTCCCTCAGGCCGCCATCGCTATCTTGAGATTCTGGTCGACCTTGTCGAGGAAGCCCGCGGTCGAGAGCCATTTCTGCTCGGGGCCGACCAGCAAAGCGAGATCCTTGGTCATGAAGCCCGCCTCGACCGTCTCCACGCACACCTTTTCGAGGGTGGAGGCGAATTTGGCCAGCGCCGCATTGTCGTCGAGCTTGGCCCGGTGGGCCAGCCCGCGAGTCCAGGCGAAGATCGAGGCGATCGAATTGGTCGAAGTCGCATTGCCCTTCTGATGTTCGCGGTAATGCCGGGTGACGGTGCCATGGGCCGCCTCCGCTTCGACCGTCCGCCCGTCCGGGGTCATCAGCACGCTGGTCATGAGGCCGAGCGAGCCGAACCCTTGCGCGACCGTGTCGGACTGAACGTCCCCGTCGTAGTTCTTGCAGGCCCACACATAGCCGCCCGACCATTTGAGGGCCGCGGCAACCATGTCATCGATCAGGCGGTGCTCGTAAGTGATGCCGAGCGCCTCGAACTGGCTCTTGAACTCGCTCTCGTAGACCTCCTGGAAGATGTCCTTGAAGCGGCCGTCATAGACCTTGAGAATCGTGTTCTTGGTCGAGAGATAGACCGGGTACTTGCGCATGAGCCCGTAGTTCAGCGACGCGCGGGCGAAGTCGCGGATCGAATCGTCGAGGTTGTACATCGACATGGCGACGCCCGAGCCGGGAAACTTGAACACTTCCTTCTCGATCACCGTGCCGTCGTCGCCCTCAAAGCGAAGGGTGAGGCGGCCCTTTCCGGGAACTTTGAAATCGGTCGCGCGATACTGATCGCCATAGGCATGGCGGCCGATCACGATCGGCTTGGTCCAGCTCGGAACCAGGCGCGGCACGTTCTTGCAGATGATCGGCTCGCGGAAGATGACTCCCCCTAAGATGTTACGGATGGTGCCGTTCGGGCTCTTCCACATCTCCTTGAGATGGAACTCTTTGACCCGCCCCTCGTCCGGGGTGATGGTGGCGCATTTGACGCCGACGCCGACCGCCTTGATCGCCTGCGCCGCGTCGATCGTGACCTGGTCGTTGGTGGCGTCGCGGTTCTCGACCGAGAGGTCGAAATACTGGAGATCGATATCGAGATGGGGATGGATGAGCTTGTCGCGAATGAGAGCCCAGATGATCCGCGTCATCTCGTCGCCGTCGAGCTCGACAACCGGATTTGCGACCTTGATCTTAGGCATGGAGACGGGCTTTCGTTGGCGGGAGAGGCGCGACAGGGGGGCGAGGCGCCCCTATAGCATCGGCGCCTTCATGGGCAAAGCCGCGGCGCGGGCGAGGCTTGCGCGGATCGCCCTCGCCGCGCTCGCGCTTCTGATCGGCGGGCGCGGAGCGCAAGCCGACGCGGGCCCCGAGACCGACAACGCGCTCGCGACCCTGTGCGGGATCGTCGAAGCCTCGGCCAAGGCCGAGGGGCTGCCGGTCGCCTTCTTCACCAGGCTCATCTGGCGGGAGAGCTCGTTCCGGCCCGCCGCGGTCAGTCCCGCCGGCGCGCAAGGGGTGGCCCAGTTCATGCCGGGGACCGCGAGCGAGCGCGGGCTTATCGATCCGTTCGATCCGGCGTCGGCGATCCCGGCCTCAGCGAGGTTCCTGAACGAGCTGAAGCTCCGTTTCGGCAATCTGGGCCTGGCGGCGGCGGCCTATAACGCAGGCGCGACCGCGCTCAGGCGCTGGCTCGCCGGCAAGGGCCCGCTTCCGTTCGAGACGCAGGACTACGTGCTCGCGATCACCGGCCACGCGGCCGACGAGTGGCGCGGCGACAAGCCGCCCGCCGACGCCGCGTCCCCGGCCGATCCTTCGTGCCTGAGCCTGATCGCGAGCCTCCGCACGACGTCGGCCCCCTCCCCCGTGGTTTCGGGCTGGTTCGCGCCCTGGGGGGTGCAGATCGCCGCCAGTTTCTCGCGCGCGCTCGGCGATGCGGGCGTTTGCCCGCGTCCAGCATGACTTCTATCCGGTCATCGGCGGGCAAAACCCGTTCGTGCTCGGCTCAGTCGTGAGAAGCCGGGGCTTCCGTCCGTTCTATCGGGTGCGGATCGGGGCGCAGAGCCGCAGGGAAGCCGACAGGATCTGCGCCGGCCTCAAGGCCGCCGGCGGCGCCTGCGTGGTGCTGCGGAGCTGACCTCACTGGCCGATCGCCATCACCGCGCCGCGCTTGAGCAGGGGCGCGAGCTTCAGCATGTCGGCGAGCGAAATCGCGACACAGCCGGCGGTCGGCGTGAGGCCCGGGCGGGCGAGATGGAAGAAGATCGCGCTGCCGCGGCCCTTGGCGCGCCGGGAGAAGTTCTGGTCGAGCACGAAGACGAGGTCATAGAGATGGTCCTCGCGCCACATCCGGTCGACGCCCTCCGGCGCCGGCAGCCGCACCGGCCGATTGTAGCGCGGGCTCGCCGGATCCTCGCACCACCCCTGATCACGCCGGAGGGGCTTCAGCGGCGCCCCCGCCCACCTCAGCCGCACCCGGTCGGGCCGATAGTACCCCCACAGAAGCCGGAAGCGCCCGGCCGGGGTGCCCTTGTCCCCCTCGCGCTTCAGGCGGACGATTCCCTTGGGCCCCAGCGCGCAGGGGATGCGGAACGGCCCCGCCGTCAGCCAGCCGCGCGCCCGGTTCCCGGCAAGCGGGCGGACGCGAAGGTTTGACAGACCGGATGCGTTCATCGGCGATAAGCTGGCTGGCGGGCGGACGGAGCGCCCAAATGCAACCTGAGGGCGAGCTTCATTGAAGCCAATGGAAATAAAATGAAGCAAAAATCCTTGAATTTGCTTCCTTTTATTTCGCGGAATTGGGACTTTTCAAAGGGTTACGAGAGAGAAATAAAAAAAGATCGACTCGCGTCTCAAGTTGTGTTCAAAACGTCTCAAACCGCCATCGCTCTCCTGTCTCACCCGGCCCGTCCGGACGCGGGACCCCCATCGACCCTTGATAGAAGACTAGCTCCGCTTCCGATTTTTGTAAAGATAATGTTGGCTATCGGTTTTCCGGCGCCGGGGCGGCGCGGGGCGTCCGACCTTTCCTTTCCCGGCGGCGCGGAATCGACCCGAAGCAGACGTTTCGTCCGCAACAACCGAACGCCCCAAATCGACGTGAAGCGGTCACTCCACACGCGACGGTGAACCTTGCAATCGAGGGGAAAGAGGAAGTTCGCGCCCAACTCATTCCGGCTCGCCCGTTAGTCGGTCGCTTTCTTGTTCAAAACGATAGTCCCGACCATGTTCTCCAGGATGGTGGGGTTGTTTGCAATGCGTCGCCGCACACCGTCCTCCAATCGGTCGGCGAACTCCTGCCGTTCCGCTGCGCGACGCGTCGGCGCAAGAGCCTGCGCCAGCGACGGCACGAAGACCGCGCGGAAAAACCCTGCGCGCTTGCTCGCGAACGCCGCCGCATCCCGATCCCGCTCAAACTCGATCCAAGCGGCATCGGGTACGCTCAAGGTGCTGGAATGCTCTACGGTAAGTCCATGAAACCGCCCGTCGCGTGCAAACGGCGCCAGCAAGTCCTGCTCGCGTCGCGGGCACGCGGCAATCGTCATGCGACCGCGCTCATCCGCGGTAATTGCTCCGGCTGCGACCAGGTCAAAGAGTTCGGCGTTCGCATGGTTCATCATCGGAGCGAACCCTATCGTTCTATCGTGATCAAGCGCGGGCAGCGCGACAACCAAACGGCCGCCAGCGCGCAGCTCGGCCGCTCGCAGCGTCAGGAATGCCTCCCAGTCCCGTGCCGCTTGGCGATCGAACTCGGCCCGGACCGCTCCCGTGGAGCAAGGAATGAAGAAGTGGTCTGGGATCTGCCGCGGAATCTGGCTGAGCCAAACCGCCGCGTAGGAACTCCAACCGAGATCGACGTGACCGGGCGGGAACAGGGTCCGGTAAAATGAGCGGCCGATCGCATAGGGAAGAACCTGCGGATCGCCTTGCAGATAGCTGTCCGGATCGATTTCCAGTAACGCGAACATTTCGCTGAAGTCGTTGGCTGGAAGGTCTGTATGGCATACAAAAATCGGCCGCTGCCGACCAACACGCGCGCGCAAGGCTGAAATTGCCGCGCGCATCGGCGCGAGCGAGTTCTTTCCTTGGGAAGACCCGTAATCCGCAATGACGACGGGCCGATCGCCGGAATCAAGAGTGATCTGCTGCGCCGCCTTTTCGAGGAGCGGTATCGCGAGCGCGCCGCCGGATGCTGGAATTGAGGCGTGCCTGTTGTAGGCGCCCCTGCCCTCCATAGCGCTGACATGGACCCTCGGTGCGTCCGACATTTCGGTGTCTCCCTTCATGCGCCAACCGGTACAGCAGATCGTCGCAGGCGCCCGAGCGCCAACATCAATACCGCCGCGCCGAAGGCCGGTACGGAGGCGGCCACGAAGATTTCCTGTCCACGAAACCCGAGCGACAGAAGTACGCCGGCCACAACTGGTCCTGCGATGGCCCCGCCGCGTCCCGCGCCGAGAGCCCAGCCCGCGCCGGTCGCGCGTATCGGCGGCGGGTAGGAGAGGCTCGAAAGCGCGTTGACGCCGCCTTGACAGCCACCGCCTATTCCAGCGCCACATAGCATGAGGGCAAGCAACCAAAACTGCGGATCGAACGCTCCAATCGCAAGCACGCAGCAAGCGCCGAAGGCCAGTCCGCAGGCCAAGACGCGCTCCATCCCAACGCGGTCGACAGCGAGCGCCATCACCAGCCCGCCCGCGATCACGCATAACGCGTACATTGTCGTGGCGAATATCGCCCGCGAGGGGCTTGCGCCGGCGTTGTGCAAGATGGCCGGCGTCCACAGCAGGATGAAATAGACCCCGAGCAGGCTGAAGAGATTGATGACCCAGAGGAGCAATGTGGTCGGCGCACGTCCGTTCCGGAAAAGCGCCGCGACGGAGTTGCGGTGGAACCCTCCCGGGGTCGTGGCCGCGGACTCGGGCAGCCAAAGCGCAAGCAGCAGGGCCATCACGAGCGGCCCCACGCCGCCAACAACGAAGATTGCCGGCCAGCCGAAAATGCTCACGAGTTGGCTTGTTAGCAATCCGCCGACCGCGAAGCCAAGCGGGACGCCGAGGGACGTCAGCATGACGAGCCGGCCGGGCGCCATTTCCGGCGCAAAGTCCGCCGCGAGTGCAATCGCGACAGGAATTCCGCCGCCGAGCCCCAACCCGGTGAGAAATCGCATGCCAGCCAACTGCGACGGCGATGCCGCAAACGCGGTGAGCAGCGAGAAAAATCCGAACGCCGCAACGCTACAGACCAGTACCGGTTTGCGTCCCAGCCTGTCGCCCAGCAAACCCGCGCAAAGCGAGCCAAGAAGCAACCCGAAATTCCCGGCCGCCAATGCCCGGGTAAATGCCTGTGGAGCCACGCTCCAAGCATCCACGAGTGAGGGAATGGCATATCCGACGACCGTGATGTCGTAACCGTCCAGAAACAATACAAGACCGCACAGGACCATCACGCGAGAATACGGGGTTTCGCTTCGGACGCCGCCTGCTGCCGTACCGATCGACGGGGACATGACGTTGCTCCACCTAGGAGCTTGTCGCTCCTTCGTTTGCATGTCCCTATCCTCACTCCGATCGAACCTGTGGTCTTGGACTGAGGGGAACGACGTTGCGGACTGGAGCGAACTTTTGTGATAGTCGAGAGGTCCCGGGAGACAGCCACTCGTGCCTGACTTGGGAGCGACTGAAAATGCGATCCCAGCCAGCGACAATCGAGTCTGTTAGCTTTTCGACGGCTGGCCTGCCGCCGCGCGGACGAGGCGACGCCCTGCGTAACCTGCAAGAGCGTGGCATCATGACGGTTGAGCCGCTGCGGGATCACACACCCCACGCGGCGATCAGAAAGCGGTTCCTGCCGGGCGCCGACATTCTTTCCGGCACGCTTGGCGGGCTACGCCAATTCGGGACGCCGCACGGCGGCGACAGCGTATTCCTCTCTATAATTCTCGACGGCGACAGCGTAGCCTGCGAGCGCGGCCGGGAACTAGCCCTGCATAGGGGTGACGCTCTGGTCTTTTTCGGCGCCGAAGGCGGATGCACGATCAACCGCCCGGCGCCAGTGCGATTCGCCGCTATGCGCATACCGTATAGGGCGCTGGCTCCCCTTGTCGCCAATCTCGACGACACTGCGATGCGACTGATCCCGAAGGAAACCGGCTCCCTTCGGCTGCTTGCCAGCTATCTCCGCGCTATCGACATGGGGCATGCCCTGGATTCGCCGGACCTTTGCCCTGCGGTTGCGTCGCATATCCATGATCTGGTCGCCCTGAGCGTCGGCGCCACTCGGGACTTTCAGCAGGTCGCAGAAAAGAGGGGCGTGTGCGCCGCACGATTGCGGACGATAAAAGCGGATGTCGCGGCGAACCTTTGCGACTGCGAGTTGAGCGTGAGCATCGTCGCGGATCGTCAGGGAGTGACCCCCCGCTATGTCCAGAAGCTTTTTGCGAACGAAGGCGCGACGTTTTCCGAATATCTTCTCGACTGTCGCGTCTCCGCCGCGCACCGGCTTCTGACGAACCCGCGTCTCGCCAATCGGTCCATCGCCTCGGTCGCATTCGACTGTGGATTCGGCGATCTCTCCTACTTCAATCGAAGCTTCCGCCGCCGATACAACGCCACCCCGACAGAGGCAAGGTCGAAAGAGACGGATTAAGTCCCCGACCGCCGCCGTCGTCTTCCGGCAGCGACTTTTGGCGATGCGGCAGGAACCGCAACGTCCGGTAAGGAGTCGATTTGATCCGTCCGTCACGGCTAAGAACGGCTGCTATTTGCGCATTCTCGCCATTGGCATCGCGATCGCCGAAGAGCCGCTTCTCGCCCAATTGGGACCTACAGCGGTGCGATCGGTAATGACCGCTTCACGTCAATCCCGGTCCGTCGGCCCGGTCGCGCCCAGCCTCTTTTTCCCTCCGCGTTGACCGGGCGCGGCGCGCGGACCGATAGTCCGCTTCCACCGTCGAGGCCGCGCGCCATGTCCAGCGATCCCCTGCTGCAACCGTTCCAACTGCGGGGCCTGAGGCTGCGCAACCGGCTGATGTCGACCGCCCACGAGCCGGCCTACACCGAAGACGGCATGCCGAAGAAGCGCTACCGGCTCTACCATGCCGAAAAGGCGAAGGGCGGCATTGCGCTCACCATGATCGGCGGCTCGTCGGTGATCGCGCCCGACAGTCCGCAGGCGTTCGGCAACATCCTTCTCTACAAGGACGAATGCGTGCCCTGGCTCAGGGAGCTGGCCGACGACGTCCACGAGAAGGGCGCGGCGGTGATGATCCAGATCACCCATCTCGGCCGCCGCACCAGCTGGAGCAAGGACGACTGGCTGCCGGTCATCGCGCCTTCCCATGTCCGCGAGCCCGCCCACCGCGCCTTCCCCAAGGCGATGGAGGACTGGGACTTCGACCGGGTGATCGCGGCTTACGCCGACGCGGCCGAGCGGGTGAAGGCGGGCGGGCTCGATGGGCTCGAGTTCGAATGCTACGGCCATCTGATCGACCAGTTCTGGTCGCCCGCGACCAACAAGCGGTCCGACGAATATGGCGGGTCGCTCGACAATCGCCTCAAGTTCGGAATGGCCGTGTTCGAGGCGGCGCGAAAGCGCGTCGGTCCGGGCTTTCTTCTCGGAGCGCGGCTGGTCTGCGACGAGGACTGGGAGCGGGGCCTGAGCCGGGATGAGGGGCTCGCCATCGCGCGCCGCCTGACGAAATCGGGGCTCATCGATTTCCTCAACGTGATCCGCGGCCATATCGACAGCGAGGAGGCGCTGAGCCACGTCATCCCCGGCATGGGAGAGCGCTCGGCGCCGCATCTCGATTTCGCCGGCGAAGTGCGCGCCGAGACGCGGCTCCCGACCTTTCACGCCGCCCGCATCCAGGACGTGGCGACCGCGCGCCACGCGATCGAGAGCGGCAAGCTCGACATGGTCGGCATGACCCGCGCCCATCTCGCCGATCCGCATATCGCGCGGAAAGTGGCGGAAAGGCGGGAAGCCGAGATCCGCCCGTGCGTCGGCATGGGCTATTGCATCGACTCGATCTATTCCGGTCAGGCGGTCTGCATTCACAACGCGGCGACCGGACGCGAGGAGACAATCCCGCATGTCGTCCAGCGCTCGGAGGGGCCAAGGCGAAAGGTGGTGGTCATCGGCGCGGGTCCGGGCGGGCTCGAGGCGGCGCGGGTCGCGGGCGAGCGCGGGCACGAGGTCACGGTGCTCGAGGCCGCCGCGAAGCCGGGGGGACAGGTCGTGCTCGCCGCCGCGCTCAAGCGCCGGCGCGAGGTGATGGGGATCGTCGACTGGCGGGTGAGCGAATGCGAACGGCTCGGCGTCGCCTTCCGCTACAATCTGTTCGCCGAGGCCGACGACGTGCGCGCGCTTTCGCCCGACGTGGTGGTGGTCGCGACCGGAGGCGCGCCGAATGTCGACTTCCTCGATTCCGGCGCCGAATTCGCCACCACGAGCTGGGACCTGCTGTCGGGCGCCGCGCGGGTTGGCGGCGAAGTGATCGTCTACGACGACAACGGCGCCCATCCCGGGTTGACCGCCGCCGAATTCGTCACCGAATCCGGGGCGAAGCTCGAGATCGTCACGCCGGAACGCATGCTCGCGCCCGATGTCGGCGGCACCAGCTTTCCTCCCTATTTTCGCGCCTTCAGCCGCGCCGACGCCAAGATCACCCTCAACCTCAGGCTCGAGCAGGTCGCCCGGCGCGGCAATCGGGTCGTCGGAACCTTTCTCGACGAATACGGCAAGCGGCGGATCGAAAAGGAGGCGGACATGATCGTCGTCGAGCACGGCGCGGTCCCGCTCGACGAGCTCTATTTCGAACTCAAGCCGGGCTCTCTCAATCTCGGCGCGGTCGATTACGCGGCGATGATCGCCGGGCGGCCGCAGACGATGGTGAAAAATCCCGCCGGCGCCTATCGCCTGTTCCGGATCGGCGATTGCGTCGCGAGCCGCAACATTCACGCCGCGGTCTATGACGCGATCAGGCTCATGAAGGACGTCTGATGGCGCTGAACCTGATCACCGACGTCGAAGGCGTGCGGGTCGGATCGGTCCACGACGAGAGGCTCGCCTCCGGCGTCACCGCGATCCTGTTCGACGAGCCGGCTCTCGCGTCGATCGCGATCAACGGCGGCGCGCCCGCCCTGCGCGACGCGGCGCTTCTCGAGCCGGAAATGACGATCGAGCGTGTCGACGGCTTCGTTCTGTCCGGCGGGTCGGCCTTCGGCCTCGACGCGGCGGGGGGCGCGATGGCGTATCTCGCCGAGATCGGGCGCGGCTTCGAGCACCGTGGCGCGCGCGTTCCGATCGTGCCGGGCGCGAGCCTGTTCGATCTCCTCAACGGCGGCGACAAGGATTGGGGGCGCAAGGCGCCCTATTGGGACATGGGCTTCACAGCCGCGTCGGCCGCCGCCCACGAGTTCAGGCTCGGCTCCGCCGGGGCCGGGTGTGGCGCGACCACCTACGATCTCAAGGGAGGCCTGGGTTCCGCGAGCGCCGTGACCTCGGGCGGCTTTCGCGTCGGCGCGCTTGTCGTGGTCAATTCGGTCGGGCGGGCGACGCGCGGCGAAAGCCTGCATTTCTGGGCCGCCCCTTATGAGCGGGACAGCGAATTCGGCGGTCTCGGCTTCGGGCCCAGGCACATCGACGACCATCTGACCATGCGCCTCAAGTCCGACACGCCGTCGAGCACCGACCTCATGGTCGTCGCCACCGACGCGGCCCTGACGGTCACGCAGCTCAAGCGCGTCGCGACGATGGCCCAGGACGGCTGCGCGCTGGCGCTCCGTCCCGCCCATGCGCCGATGGACAATGACGTGGTCTTCGCCGCGGCGACCGCGCGGGCGAGCGCCGTCCCCGACCTTCGCGATCTGACCGAGATCGGCATGCTCTCGGCCGAATGCGTGGCGCGAGCGATCGCGCGCGGCGTCTACGAGGCTTCGCCCCTGTCCGTTCCGCGAGCGCAGCCATCGTGGCGGCAGCGCCAGGCGATCCATCCGACGGCCGCGGTGAAATCGCGCCGGGCCTTCCGCCGGCCTGCTTTTGTCATCCCTTTGTCCGGCTTGCCGCCCCGTCGAAAAGGCCGCAGGATGAAGGCCATGGGGACTTCTTCGCCGCCCGGCCTGCGTCGATTGCGCCTCAAGCCTGATGATTGCGCCCCGGCGGATTTGTTCGCCAAATGGCGAGGCGCGCTCGGCGAGGTGTTCGAAGTCCGCGCGAGTCCTTCCGAGATCGCCGGGTTTCGCGGCGAGATCGATGTCCACGCCTCGGCGCGCTACGTGCTCAGCGCAACCTGGCATTCCCCATTGTCGCTCGTTCGGCGATGCGCAAGCGCAGGCTGCGAACGGTTTGCGATCTCGCTCCAGTGCGACGGCTCGGCGAGCGGACTGGCCGGCGACGGTCCGATGCAGGCCGAGCCCGGCGACGTGATGTTCGTCGATCTCACGCAGGCGCTGGCGATACGAGGATCGGCGCCGGACGGATTTGTCGGCGAGGTGACGCTGTGGACGACGCGGGAGCGGATCCTGCCGCTGGTCGCGGACGAAAACGCGCTGCACGGCTTCGTGCTCAAGGCGGACCATCCGGCGGGCGCGGTGGTCGGAGCGACGCTCAGGACCTTCGCCAAGACGGTCGAGGACATGAAGCTCGCCGACTTCGACGCGGTCGCCGAGGGGCTGGTGGCGCTGGCGGCGAAATCGACGGGGCCGGCGCTTCACCGGGACGGCGAGGCCGCGGCCTCTCCGCCGCTCGCGAGCTTCGTGACCGTGCGCCGCTATATCGACCGCAATCTGGCGTCGCCCGATCTTGACGTGGAGCAGGTCGCCGCCGAGTTTCGCCTGTCGCGCGCCTCGCTCTATCGCCTGTTCGAACCGGCCGGCGGGATCGCCCGCTATATCCGCAAGGCGCGGCTGAGCCGGGCGTTCCAGGAGATCACCGCGAGCGAACTCTCCAATCGCCGGATCGGCCCGATCGCCGCTGCGGTCGGGTTCAGAAACGTGAGCGCGTTCAGCCGCATGTTCCACGAAGCCTATGGCGTGACGCCGGGCGAAGCGCGGGAGCGCGCGCTGAAGGCGGTGGCGAAGCCCGAATACGCCGTGCCCGCCGAGCCGGGCGAGTCGCTGTCGCGCTGGCTCGAGGCGCTCGCGGCCTGACCGCCCGCCCTTGCGGCGGCCTCGCCGTTCCCGTAACGGACCCGCTGAAGCGGCGCAGCCGAGCGCCCGCCCCGCGCAACCCCGGCCTTCAAGACCGCATGACCTCAGCCTTCCGACCCCGCCGCCTGACCAGCCCCAAGGATCTCATTGAGGCGGGGCTCGCCGAGCCGGCGCGCCTTCAGGAGCTGGAGGCGATCGCCGGGCGATACGCGACGGCCCTCACCCCGGCTCTCGCCGCGCTCATCAATCCCGACGATCCCACGGACCCGATCGCGCGCCAGTTCGTGCCAAGCCCGCGGGAGCTCATCCGCGATCCCGCCGAGCGCGACGATCCGATCGGCGACGACCCCATGAGCCCCGTCGAGGGCCTCGTGCATCGCTATCCCGATCGGGTGCTGATCAAGCTGGTCGCGGTTTGCGCGGTCTATTGCCGCTTCTGTTTTCGCCGCGAGCGGGTGGGGCCGGGCTCGGGGTCGCTCGGCGCCGCCGACTTCGCCGCAGCGCTCGAGTACGTGCGCGAGCATCCCGGGATTTGGGAGGTCATCTTCACCGGCGGCGATCCGCTGACGCTCGCGCCGCGCCGGATCGCCGAGGCGACGGAGGCGACCGCCGCAATTCAGCATGTCAAGGTTCTGCGCTGGCATACCCGCCTGCCCGTCGCCGCGCCGGAGCGGGTGACCAGGGCGATGGCGCGCGCGCTTAAGGCGGAAGGCAAGACGACGGTGGTCGCGGTGCACGCCAACCATCCGCGCGAACTCACGGCGGGCGCCCGCGGCGCGTGCCGGCGCCTTGCGGCGGAAGGCGCGATGCTGGTGAGCCAGAGCGTCCTTCTGAAGGGCGTCAACGACGACGAGGATACGCTCGTTGATCTCATGCGGGCGTTCGTCGAGGCAGGGGTGAAGCCCTACTATCTGCATCACGGCGATCTCGCGCCCGGCACGGCGCACTGGCGCACGTCGATCGCCAGGGGGCAGGAGCTGATGCGCGCCTTGCGCGCCCGCCTCTCGGGGCTGGCGACGCCGGCCTACATGCTCGACATTCCCGGCGGACGGGGCAAGGTTCCGGTCGGGCCGCAATGGATCCGCAGCGCCGGCGGAGAGCATGTCGTGACAGACCCCCGGGGAGTCGAGCACGTCTACGCCGACAGGCTCGGCGCCGGTCGATAGGCCGGGGCGCGGCCTTGAGGTTCAGGGGCCGACGAACTGGGTGGGCCCCGGAGCGCCGCCTTCGGCCACGCTCGCGGCCACACGGCTCGCGGCAAGGGGATAGAGGATCATGAACCCGGCTGCATAGGCCAGCAGGGCGACGATCAGGAGCAGCGTCTTGATGGCGGGCGCCTCCGGCACGGAACGCCTGACGAAATCGAAGTCATTCTCGGCCTGGGTCATGGATGCGATCTCCTCTTGAACCGGCGCCTTGCCGAAGGGCGAAGCCTGTTCAGCTGACCTTGCCGGCTTCGCCTCGTCCGGACTGTGCGGCGCGGCGATGCACGCATTTGGCTATTGCCCGCCGGCGGACGCAGTGACGCGGCTCACAGGTCGGGTTTGGCGAGAGCCTTCCGGCCTCAGGCGGAATCGCTGGAACGGCCGGGCTCAAGCAGCTCACAGAGGGCCTTTTGGCTTAGTTCCATTTTACCGGCTCGCCCTCATGATTTCAGGCTCTTGGGAGCTGGTTTAGTTCCACGTCTCGAAAATTACACGTGATATATATGTATAATCACATTCGGAGCGCCGACATGCAACCCCGCGGTTGCGCCTGGGTCTTCAAGAAAACGGCTTCCACTTTTTCCCGCGCTGCGCTCTAAGAGCGCTTGTGTGAGGGGGCGGAAGCCCGGGGAAGCGGCCAGCTCAGGCATGATCATCGCCATCGACGGGCCCGCGGCTTCGGGCAAAGGCACGATCGCGCGCCGGGTGGCCGAGCGCTACCGGCTGCCGCATCTCGACACCGGCCTCCTCTACCGCGCGGTCGCCGCCGCCCTCCTCGCCGAGGACCGCGACCTCTACGACGAGGCCGCCGCGGTCGCCGCCGCCCGGGGGCTCGGCCTCACCGATTTCGACGAGGCGGTCCTGCGCACGCGCCAGATGGGCGAGGCCGCCTCGGTGGTGGCCGCGATGCCTCGCGTGCGCGCCGCGCTGATCGACGCCCAGCGCGCTTTCGCGGCGCGCCCGGGCGGAGCGGTGCTCGATGGCCGCGACATCGGCACGGTCGTCTGCCCCGAGGCGGAGGTGAAGATCTTCGTCACCGCCAGCGCGGCCCAGCGGGCGCAGCGGCGCGCGCTCGAACTGATCCAGCGCGGCGAAAAGGCAGACTACCAGGCGATCCTGGCCGACATCATCCGCCGCGACGCCCGCGATTCGACGCGCGAGGCGGCGCCGCTGCGCCCGGCCGGCGATGCGGTGACGCTGGACACCACCAATCTTGGCGTCGAAGCCGCCTCCGCCGAAGCGATACGGATCGTCGAGGCGGCGCGAATCAGGGTCTGAGCAGTCTGGCCAGTATGTCCCAAGCGCCGCGACCATTGCAAAATCGCGTCGACCCGTTCGGCGAATTTCACGCTGTCGCCGATCGCGGGACCCTCATGGGCAATCGCGGCGGGCGGCTCCATCGCGACGACCGCAGCCTGAGCGCGCGGCGCTGGACCTCCAGGCGCTGGATCATTTGCCTCTGCGAATTCAAGGGGCGCCGGCGCGAGGTGTGGGGCAAGGGCTATACCCATCTCTTCTTTCTCGACGAGCCGACCGCGCTCGCCGCCGGCCATCGCCCGTGCTTCGAGTGCCGCAGGCCCGCGGCGAAGGCCTTTCTCGCCGCGTTCCCCGGGGCCCCGCGCGGGGCGGACGCCATGGACGAAGCGCTCGACCGCGAGCGGCGCGACAAGAAAGCCAGGCGCCTGTGGCGGGCGCGGCTCGGCGACTTGCCGGACGGCGCCATGATCGCGCGCGACGGGCGCGCCCATGCCTTGCGCGCGGGCGCGCTTCTTCCGTGGAGTTTCGCGGGCTACGGCGCGCCGGCCGCCCTCGATCCGGGCGCCGCCGCGGACGTGCTGACGCCCCCTTCGACCGTCGCGGCGCTGGCGCGAGGCTATCGTCCGCTTTGGGCCGAGGCGCTCAAGCCTTCGCCTTGACGACGCCAGGCTCGCCGCGCTTTGCTAGGCGACGACTTTGCAGGCGCGGTCGGCTCGCCGCGCCTACGCGCCTATCGAGGGCCCGTGGAGTCTTTGCAGGAGGAACGATGGCGCGCGCTTTGCTCGCAGCTCTGGCGATACTGGCGGCGTCCGCGGCCGGCGCCGCCTCCGGCGGCGTCGCCGGAACATGGGTGCGCGACGACGGCGCGGCGAAGATTCGCTTCTCGCCCTGCGGGGGCGAGGCGGTCTGCGGCTTCCTTGCCTGGAAGAGGGACCCGGGCGGCGCGGGCAAGATCGGCGAAAAGGTGTTCTCCGACATGAAGCCGGGCGGCGACGACGCCTGGGCCGGAAGCGCGTTCAACCCCGAGGACGGCAACCGCTATTCCGCCAAGATGAGGCTCTCCGGCGACCATCTCGTCACCGCCGGCTGCGTGCTTGGCGGGCTCATCTGCAAATCGTTCGGCTGGACCCGGGCCAAGTGAGCCGGCCCGAGAGGCCTCAGTCCCGCTTCATCAGCCGTTCGAGGTAGTCGCGCTCCTCGACCGGGCGCGCCGGGTCGGCGAGGCGGCGGCGCAATTCCTCCATGACGCGGCGCGCGCGCTGGGCGGCGCCGCCCGATTCCCTCAGCGGCCCCTGCTCGCGGCCCTTCTCGCCGTTGGCTCCGCGGCCGAGCGGATCGTCGCCAAACTGCTCGCCGGGCCCGCCCCTGCGCCCGACATAAGTGCCTTTGCCCTTGCCCTTGCCCTTCCCCTGGCCCTGGCCTTCCATCTGCTTCTGCAACCCCTGGGCGCCTTCGCGCAGCGCGTCGAGCGCGCGCCCTTGCGCGTCCACCGCCGCGCCCTTGCCGGTCTGGCCGTTCTGGCCCTGTTTTCCGCTCTGATCGCCCTTGAGGTCGCCTTCGGCTTCCTTCATGTCGCCCTGGGCGTCGTCGAAACCCTTCTCGCCCTTCATGCCCAGGGCCTTGAGCTTGCGCTGCAACTGGGCGAGCCGGTCGCGCAGCTCCTGCTGGCGATCCCTCAGCTGGTTCTGCTCGGCCGGGTTCTGCTCGGCCTTGTCCTGGCCCTGGTTGTCCGCCTGATCCGAATTGTCGTCGCCCTGGTCGGGAGCGTTCGAGCCATCCTGCTGATCCGGGTCCTGCAGATCCTGCTGCCCCGGCATGGACTGGCTGCGCCGCGCCCGCTTGCGCGCGCGGTCCTTCTGATCGCTGCGGAACGTGTCGTCGCGCAAAGCCTGCTGGTCGCGCAGGAGCTTCTCGAGTTCGCCGATCTGCTTGCGCATTTCGCGCTCGCCCGGGCTTTCCTGGGCGTCGCGAGCGCTGCGCATGTTCTCGAACATTTCCTGCATCTGGTCGAGCATCGCCTGGGCGTCTTCGCGCGAGCCGTTGCGGGCGGTTTCCTCCATCTGGTCGAGCAGCTTGTCGAGATCCTGCGCCTGAAGGTTCTGGTCCTGCGCGTTCGCGTCGGGCTGCGCATTCTTCGCCATCTGGTTCATGAAGCGCCCGGCGGCCTCGCGCAGCTTGTCCATGAGCTTCCGGATTTCCTCGTCGCTCGCGCCGCGCTGAAGCGCTTCGCGCAGCGCCTGCTCGGCGGCGCGCAGGTCGCGCTCGGCCTGGCTCGCGTCGCCGTTCTCGATCTGCTGCGCCATCGCCCACAACATGGCGGCGACGTCCAGAAGATCGGCGTCGCCCCGCGCCTGTTCGAGCGAGCTCTTGGCCTGCTTCAGGCCCAGATAGACGTTGGCCGGAGTGTCGAACAGTTCCGGCGCGATGGTCAGCGCGCCGAGCGCCGTCTCGACCTCGCCTGGCGCATGGTCCGGATCGAGAATGAGGTTGCGGCGCTGCTCGACCAGCGCCCGGGCGAGCGGGTTGTGGAAGATTCGCTGAGGCAGCGTCAGTTCGACCGGCGCGCTCTCGCCGGTCTTGCCCGAAATGCTGGTCGCGCTGAGCGTCATCGTCACTTTCGCCCCCGCCCAGGGGTGCTCGGAGAGATCGATCGTGGTCCGCGCCTCGCCCGCGCCGTTTTCGCTCGCCGGCAATTCGAGGGCCGCTTCCGGCGGCGGGCTCAGCGTCCGCGGGGCGGGGCCCGCGCCCTGATGCGCCCGGGCGAATGTCGCCCGCGCGCTGGCGAGCCCGAAACGGTCGGCGGTCCGGTAGGCGAGGGTCAGCGTGCCGCTGAGGTTGGCGCGAGGGTCCTCGGTGAGCGCGATCGTCGGCTTGCCGGCCGGAATGACGGCGATAACGACGCTCGCCGCCGGGGTCCCGCCGCGCAGGATCGTCGCCTTGCCCGCCCCATGGATCGTCCAGCGCTTCTCGGCCGGAGCGGTCGGGGCCTGTGCGTTCGGGGCTTGGGCGTTGGGGACTTGGGCGTTCGGGGCCGGAGCCTTGGCGGGGGCCTCCCCGGAAGCCCCGGGATTCTGTTCCGAGGGCGCGATCGCCCCCTCGATCCGGGTCGCGACGACGCCCGGATCGCCGCGCACGACCAGGACCGAATCTTCGGGGACGGTGAGGGTCTGCGGATCGGCGGTCTTGAGGCCGATCACCACCGGCGGCCGGCCGGCGTAGGGCGGCGGGTCGATCCATGCGTCGATGCGGGCGGCCGCGGCGGCTTGAGCCGCTTCGCCGCGCCAGTCGAAAGCCGAGGCGAGGCGCCCGTACATCTCCGGCCCCGCCGCGACCGCCGTCGCGAAGGCGAGCATCGCCGCGGCGAAGCGGAGCGCGTAGGGGTCGCGTTCGGCCATGCCCGGCGAGGGGGGCGCGACGCGGATCGCATCGACCGCGCGCTCGAGGCGCGCCCGGTGCGCCGACCAGAGGGCCTCGGTCCCGGGATCGCCGTGGTCGTTGGCGAGGGTGTCGGCGAGCGAGGAGGCGGGACGGTGGCTCGCCGTCGAATTGCGATCGAGCCGGGCGAGCGTGTCCCGCGCGGCCGGGCGGCGCAGTCTGAGGAGCGGCGAGAGGGCGGCGCCCGCCCCAAGCGCGAACAGGATGACGCCCGCGATGCGGACGGAACGCGGCGCGAATTGCCATGCCCCCGCCCACGAGGCGGCGAGGAAAAGGATCGCGACCGCCAGCGCGAAGACGAGCGGCGGCCAGGCGCGCTCGACCATGAGCACGCGCTGCGCGAGGGCGGAGAGCGCCCCGAGGCGCCCGCCGGCGGTCGATGGTTGTCCCAGGTCCTTCACCGCAATGCCGCGATCCGTCGTTGGCGAGCCCGTATTATGCGCGATTTTTGAGCGAATTTCGAGTGGGCGCTCAAAGCAAACGCCCGGCGCCGATTCCCGTTCCCCCAAGCCTCACCCCAACCACGGCGGAAGTGTGTCGAGGCCGATCAATTCGTCGTAAGTCCGCCGCGGCCGCACGATGGCGTATTCGGCCCCCTTCACCAGCACTTCGGGAACGAGCAGGCGGGTGTTGTAGGTTCCGGCCTGCACCGCGCCATAGGCGCCCGCGCTCATCACCGCGATGAGGTCGCCCGCGGCGAGTTCGGGCAGGTCGCGGCCGAGCGCCAGATAGTCGCCGCTTTCGCAGACCGGGCCGACCACGTCGCTTCGGGCGAGATGCGCGGCGTGCGGCTCGGGCGCTTTCACCGGCAGGATGTCGTGGTGGGCGTCATAGAGCGTCGGCCGCACGAGATCGTTCATCGCCGCATCGACGATCACGAAACGCTTGTTGTCGCCCTTCTTGAGGTAAAGCGTCGAGGCGACCAGCGCGCCGGCCTGGCCCACGATCGCGCGCCCCGGCTCCAGAATGATCTGGCAGCCGAGCGTGGCCATGCGCGCGGCGACGACCTTCGCGTATTGCTCGGGCGTCGGCGGGGGGTGATTGTCGTTGCGGTAGGCGATGCCGAGGCCCCCGCCGAGATCGACATGCTCGATTGCATGGCCCGCGGCCCTGAGCGCCTGCACGAACTCGGCCATCAGGGCGAAGGCGTTGTCGAACGGCTTAAGATCGGTGATCTGCGAGCCGATATGCATGTCGACCCCCTCGACCTTGATCCCCGGCAACGCGCGGGCGCGGGCGTAGACGTCGAGGGCGCGCGCGATCGGCACGCCGAATTTGTTCTCCGATTTTCCCGTCGCGATCTTGGCGTGGGTCAGCGCGTCGACGTCCGGGTTGACGCGGATGGCGACCGGCGCGACGGCGCCCTGGCTCGAGGCCGCGCGCGACAGCGCCTCGAGCTCCGCCTCCGATTCGACGTTGAAGCAGAAAATTTTCTCCTTCAGCCCCAGCTTCATCTCAGCGAGCGTCTTGCCGACGCCGGAGAAGATGATGCGATTCCCGGGAACGCCGGCGGCCAAGGCCCGTCTCAGCTCCCCCTCGCTCACGATGTCCATGCCCGCGCCGAGGTTCGCCAGCGTCGTCAGCACCGCCTGGTTCGAATTGGCCTTCATGGCGTAGAAAATCGCGGCGTTCTGCCCCTTGAACGCGGCTCGAAAGGCCTCGAAGCTCTGTTCGATCGCGGTGCTCGAATAGCAATAGAAGGGCGTTCCGACGGCGCCCGCGATGGCCGCCAGGGCGACGTCCTCGCAATGCAGGGCGCCGTCGCGATAGGAAAAAGGCTGCATTCGCGAAAAGCGTCTATTTGAGCAGGGGATCGAGGAAGAACGGCTGCTTCGGCGGGACGATCGGCGGGATCGCCGGGTGGGAGAGCCCGTTCATGCCGCCGGGGTTCGAGCTTGCCGGTTTGGGGGCGCTCGTCCCGGGAGGCTCGAGCGGGCCGTACCGGCCGCAACCGCCAAGACCGAGCGCGAACACTATTGCGAGCGCGCTTAAGCGCGTCGCCAAGGATTGCGGGAACTGAGCGGGCACGAACGACTCCGGATGGGTCGCTCGGCACTATACAGAAACCGCGGGCGGAGGCGAGGCGAGGGCCGGGATTGACCCTGGGCCGCGCTCGCCCGCAGGAGCGGGCCATTGACCTTGGAGACCGCCTCATGCCTCGCCGGCTTGTCTCGTCCGGCTCCCCTCTGGAGCCTCAAATCGGATTCTCGCGCGCCGTCCGCTGCGGCCCCTATCTGGCGGTGGCGGGGACCGCGCCGATCGGCGCCGACGGCCGGGCGGCTTGCCCGGGCGACGTCTATGGGCAGACCAGGGCCTGCCTCGCCATCGCTCTCCGGGCGATCGAGGAGGCCGGCGGACGAATCGAGGATGTGGCGCGGACGCGCGTGATGCTCACCGACATCGATCGCTGGCGGGAAGCCGCCCGCGCGCACGGCGAGGTCTTCGGCGAAATTCGCCCAGCCTCGACCTTTGTCGGGGTCGCGCGGTTCATCGATCCCGAGTGGCTGGTCGAAGTCGAGATCGACTGCTTCCGGGCCGATCAGAACGGGATGTCTTGAGACGGGAACTTAAGATCGCGCCCCGGCTTCGACCGTCGTCTCGACCGGCCCCGCGCCGCCGGTCAGCGTCAGTCTGAGCGCGACGGGGAGGGCGGCGTCTTTCGGCTTGCCGCCGACCGTGAGCGTGAAGCAGTCATCCGCGCCCTCGGCGGGGGCGGGCTTGACCTTGATCCACCAGCCCTCGGGGGCCTCGGCGAACAGGTCGCGCGGCGGGCCGGCCTGATGGGCCGAGCAGAGGCGCCAGGCGTCCGCGCCGGCCGCCTCGAACGCCCCGAAATCCCTGGGCGGAACGGAGCGCGGGACGCGGGCGAGCGCCGCTCGAAGCGCCTCCGCGTAGGGAGAAGGCGAAAGGGACGGGAGCTCGAGCGCCAGATGCGCCTTTGCCGGCAGGCAAACCTTCTCGCACACCGCGAAATCGGCGTTGAGCCTCAGCGTCATCGGCTTTTCCGGGTCCCGCGGCTTGACCCTGAGCGGAAAGACGACGCCGCCCTCGTAGCCGAACGCCTCCCCGCCGTCGGCCTCGGCGATGCGCCTTGGCGCGGGAAAGAGCGTCTCGACGCTCGCCACATTGTCGGAGGCGGAAAAGTCCAGCGTCGGCGGCAGGCCGGCGTCGCCGGGATCGCGCCAGTAGGTGATCGCGCCGGGGGAAAGGGCGATCTCGAACCCGGCGAGGTCGCGGCCCGCCGCGATCAGGCGCGCCTGAGACTTCGCGGTTTGAGCCCAATCGGTCGAGAACGGATCGGCGAACGCCGGGAGACCCAGAACGGCAAAGGCGAGCGCGGCGCCCATGGGCGCGCGTGCCGCGGCGCAAAGCCTCTCCGCCAACCGTCCTGCGCTCATCTCTTCCCGCCTATACCATGTCGCAAATTTCGACTAGCTTCAGTGCATCGCGCGTGCGGGCGCGAGGTTTAAGAGACGATCATGAAACGGGCTGACCCCCCGCCGCCGACCAGCCTGGAAGGACAGTTCCTGATCGCGATGCCCTCGCTTCGGGAAGGCCCGTTCGCCCGCTCGGTCGTCTATATGTGCGCCCATCGCGACGACGGCGCCATGGGCATCGTCATCAACCAGCGGGCGGAGGAGATCGACTTCGGGCAATTGCTGGCGCAGCTCGACATTGTGCCGGAAACCGAAGCGATCCGCCTGCCGCCCAGCGCGCAGGGCGTCCGCGTGCTGCGCGGCGGGCCGGTCGAGACGGGGCGCGGCTTCGTTCTCCATTCCGACGACTACGGCGCCAATGATTCCACGGTCAAGATCGGCGAGCAGGTCTGCCTGACCGCCACGCTCGACATCCTGCGCGCGATCGCTCACGGCGAGGGCCCGTCGCAGGCGGTGCTGGCGCTCGGCTACGCGGGCTGGGCCTCAGGCCAGCTCGAGAGCGAGATCCTGGCCAACGGCTGGCTGACCTGCCCCGCCGACCCCGGCCTCATCTTCGACCTCGATTTCGACCGGAAATACGACCGGGCGCTGGCGATCCTCGGCGTCGACGAAGGGATGCTATCCTCCGACGCCGGCCACGCGTGAGGCGTTCAGGCTAGCCGGCGCCAAAGCGATCCCTCCAACGGCCGGTTGACTGCGTTACCTGATCGGCCTGTACTTTGGCCGGCGAACGGTCATTAAAGCGTCATGATTACAACCGTTGTAAGCGCAAGTCTAAAATTGCTGTTGTCTAGGAGGAGACGGTATGACCGAGTGCAAGAAACCATCAGATTGCGCCGAAGATCCTTCCAATGATCTCCAGGTTGCCGCGGATAATCTCACACAAGTTTCACTTGAGCGGCGAGCGCTGCTTTTCGGCGCCGCCGCCGTCGCGGCGGGCGCACTCTCCGCGACCCAGGCCGCAGCGGCGCCCGACGCGCCCGACCTGTCGGGGGCGCTGGCCAAGTTTCGCGCCACGATCCCGAGCCATTTCGACCGCGACTATGTCGAGAACGCCGTCGTTCCGTTCTTTCTCGGCAGCATCTTCGCGGGCGAGCGCCCGATCCTGCCGATGATCGACCTGCCGCTCACCAAGCAGGACGCGATCCCCTGGGATTTCTGGGGCATGCTGTACGAGGACTGGAAGCCGACGCCTTCGGACGGCGTGACCGTCTTTCTCGAAGGCCTCGAAAATCGCGGCCCCGACAACCTGCGCAAGCGCATCTATTTCGCCGGGGTCACCCCCGACCTTTATGCGCCGAAATATCAGGCCAAGGTGGTCGACTTTCTCGACAAGCTGTTCGATCCGCAGCATGCCGACAAGCCGTTCATGCGCCACTATCTCGACGATTACTGGGACATCTACTGGGATCTGCATCTCGGCGTGAAGGGCGACGCCGTGCCGCCTCAGGTCCGCACGATCGGCGAGGCCTTCAACACGGTGCTCGCCTACCGCAACCCCCTGCACGAGATCGTCTACCAAAACTACATGACCGTGCGCGCGCTGCGCCCGTTCCTCACCGAGTGGATCGACGAGAGGCTCGACGACATCGAGAAAGGCCGGATCGCCGACGCCGACAAGACGATCGCCTATTACTGGCTCAAGAACGCCGGCGACGGGAAATATTTCGCCAAGAGGGACGTCGTCTTCGAATGCTTCCACAATTTCGTGGCGCTGAGCCAGTGGGGCAATTCGATCTTCGGAATCATGACGCGCCTCAACGAGAACGGCGGCGATCCGGCGGTGCGCGCGGCGTTCGAGCAAAACGATGAGCGGCGACTTCGACAACGCCAACGGCAAGCCCTACACGCCCATCGAGCTTCTCGTCATGGAGCTTTTCCGCACCATTTCGCCCAACGGCGGCAGCATTTCCGCGATCACCGACGCGCGGGCGGGATCCTTCTATGGCGGCTCCCCGTTCGCCCAGTTCGGGGTTCCCTACGAGCGCCATTCCTACATGAACACGCCGCACACCGACACGAGCTTCGACCCGCGGCTCTGGAACGAGCCTGACCGGTTCGACCCCGAACGCTATCTCGGCGTGCCGACCAGCGCCGAGATCGACGAGGCCAAATGCAAGCAGATCGGCCTGCCGCGCTGCCCGTTCGACATCACCACGCTCCCCGTCAGCGACGGGCGCAAGACCGACATCACCAACAGCGGTTTCGGCACCGTGTTCGCGGTGACCGACGGAAAGCCGGCGCCGCTCTGCGACTACGCCGGTTTTGCGCCGTTCGGCTTCGGCTACCGGCGCTGCCCCGGCGAGCAACTGACGATCGACGTGTTCGCCGATTTTCTGCGCAAGGTGCACCGCGACAAGATCGTCTTCCACAATCTTCATCAGCCAAGGCCCGGACGGGTTCCGGTCGGACCTGGCGCGGTGATCGACGACGACATCGCCTTCTCGCGGCGGGCGTAAGCGTCGCTCGACGGGCGCGCGCCTGCCGATTGGGCGCGCGCTTTGGGGGGCTGGATTGCGCGCGCCAAACGGATCTCCGGTGAAGCGACTTTTCGTAAGTGCGTGCGTCGCGGCGGCGCTGTGGCCCGCCGCCGCCCACGCCGGCTCGGCGCGCGACTACCTCAACGCCCCGGTCGACAGTTGGCTCTTCACCTATAACGCCGGCTACACGACCTCGCTGACCCCCGAGGACGGGACGGACACGATCCCCGGCGTTCGCTCGAACGTGTTCGCCCAGTCGGTCGTGCTCACCCGCATCATGGATTACTGGGGCCGCACCGGAGGCTTTTCGCTGGTTCTCCCCTATGCGCTGATCGACACCAGCGCCGGCCCGTTCCGCGCCAGCACGAACGGCGTCTCCGACGTCGGCTTCCTCTGGCAGATGAACATTTTCGGCGGGCCTGCGCTGACCCGCGAGCAGTTCCAGTCCTTCGTGCCCCAGACCTTTTCGAGCTTCCATCTTTTGGTGACGACGCCGCTCGGGACATACAGTCCGACCTCTCCGATCAACCCGAGCGCAAACCGCTGGATGATCTCGCCGACCGTCAATTTCAGCTACACGCCCGATCAGGGATGGACCTGGATCGAGACCTATTTTTCGGGCCGCGTGTTCACCAACAATGACAATTATCTCGTCAACGGAGCGCAAACGCTGTCGCAGAGACCGCTGCTTCGGCTCGAGGAGCACCTAAGCCGCAATGTCACGGACGCGCTCTGGCTCTCGGCCGACGCCTATTACAATCTCGGCGGCGAGACGGCCATCGACGGGATCGATCAGGACAACATGGCGAACACGCTCCGGATCGGGGCGGGCATGGGACTGCGCCTGTGGCGCGGCGCCGATATGGGGCTGAACTACGAGCGTGTGGTCGCCAAGCCCGCGACCGAGCCTTACTCGCAAACCGTGCGCTTCACCTTAAGGCAGCTCTGGTAGGTTCAGCCCCCTCCGACGCCGGCCACGCTTGAAACGAGCCTCACGCCAGTCTCCGCCGAAACCTCGAACATCTCCGCCCGGCCCTTGAGCTCGGCGAACACGGCCGGGTCGGCGCCGGTGAGGAACACCTGGCCGCCGAGGCTCCCGAGCGCGTCGTAGAGCGCGGCGCGGCGGCGCGGATCGAAATGGGCCGCGATCTCGTCGAGGAGCGCGAGCGGCGCGATCCCCGACATTTCCGTGACGAGCCGCGCATGGGCGAGCGCCAGCCCGACAATCAGCGCCTTCTGCTCGCCGGTCGAGGAATGCGCCGCCGGCGCCTGCTTCGGCCCGTGCCAGACCGCAAGATCGGAGAGATGCGGGCCGATCGAGCGTGCGGCCGGCCAGGGCGTCGCGGCGGCGATTGTCGCGCAAACGCGCCCGGTAGCGGTCTTCGGCCATGAGCGCGGGCCCGCTCTCGATCGTCGGCTCGATCTCGCCCTGAAGCGCAAGCTTCGCCCAGGGAAAGGGCGAGGAATCGTCGCGCCCGGCGGCGATCAGCCCCTCGAGCCGGCGCACGCAGTCGAGCCGGGCCGCGGCGACCGCGACCCCGAGTTCGGCCGCCTCGCGCTCGATCGCGTCGAGCCAGGCTCCGTTGCGCCCGCCCTCCTCGAGAAGCCGGTTGCGCCCGCGCAAAGCCCGCTCGAACTGGGAGACCCGCGCGCCGTGGCCGGGGTCGATCGCCAGCACGAAGCGGTCGAGAAAGCGGCGCCGCTCGGACGCCGGCCCGGAGAGCAGCGAATCCATCGCCGGCGTCAGCCAGACGACGCGCACGTGGTCCGAGAACGCGCGCGACGAGGCGACGGCCATGCGGTCGATGCGGTTTGAGCGCTCGGCCGCTTCTCCGCTCGCGCCCGGTTTCCAGCCGGAGCCCAGCTGATGGGTTTCGGCCTCCTCCTCGACCTCGATCGAGAGAGCAAATCCGCCAGAGCCGCCGCTCCGCGCGCATTCCGAAAGCTCCGCCCGGCGCAGGCCGCGTCCCGGAGCAAACAGCGACAGCGCCTCGAGGAGATTGGTCTTGCCGGCGCCGTTCTCGCCGCATAGGACGACGAGGCCGCCGCGAAGCGAAAGGTCGAGCGCGGCGTAAGAGCGGAAATCGTTGAGCATGACGCGCCGCACGCGCGGGCGCCGCCAAGCTTCGTGTGCGCCCTCAAGGCTGGTCATGGGCGAGGGCGTGTGCCACGTCCGGCGGGCTTGCGAAAGCGGGAAAGGGGGAAGCGATGAAATCCACCGATGTCCTGATGCCCTCCAAGGGCATGGCGCTGATCGAAGACGAGATCGGCGCGCGGCTCACGCTGCACCGGCTGTGGCTCGAGCCCAACCCCGACCAGTGGCTCGCCGAATGGGCGCCGCGGATCCGGGCGATCGCGATGACCGGCGCGCACGCGCCAGTCGACGAGGCCTATATGCGCCGGTTCCCTCATCTCGAGATCATCTCGAGTTTCGGCGTCGGCTACGACAATATCGACGCCAGGGCCGCGGGGAGGCTCGGAATCACCGTCACCAACACGCCGGGCGTGCTCGACGAGGAAGTCGCCGACACAGCCCTCGGGCTCATGATCATGACGGTGCGCCAGTTGCCGCAGGCGGAGCGGCATCTGCGCGCGGGCCTCTGGGCGGCCAAGGGCGGCTATCCGCTCAGCCCCTCGCTGAGGGGCCGCACCGTGGGCATTCTCGGGCTTGGGCGCATCGGCAAGGCGATCGCGAGGCGCGTCAGCGCGTTCGGGCTCGACGTCGTCTATCACGGCCGCCACCCCCAGCCCGACGTCGCTCATCGTTACTATCCCTCGCTGATCGACATGGCCAAGGCCGCCGACGTTCTGATCGTCGTCGCGCCCGGCGGCCCGGCCACCCGCCACATCATCAACACGCAGGTTCTGGACGCGCTCGGCCCCGACGGCGTGCTCATCAACATCGCGCGGGGCTCGCTGGTCGACGAGAAGGCGCTGATCGAGGCTTTGCGGACGGGCAGGATCCTCGCCGCGGGGCTCGACGTGTTCGAGGACGAGCCGAACGTGCCCAAGGAGCTGATTGCGCTCGACAACGCGGTGCTGCTGCCCCACGTCGGCTCGGCGTCGGTCAGGACCCGCCGGGCGATGGCCCAATGCGTGATCGACAATGTGTTCGCCTGGGCCGACGGCAAGCCGCCGCTGACCCCCGTGCCCGAGACGCCCTGGCCGGGGAAATGGGGGAAGGGCGGATAGGGGCGCGTCGAGGCCGGCGGCTCGACGCCTCCCTCAGGCTCCTGATTGGCGGCGATCCGGACGGCTTCACATTGGCGCGGTGAGCGAAACCGATGTAGGAGTCGGCCCTCAAGCAGGGCTGGGTTCTCCTGCGACTGGAAGCGGAAAGTCCATCAGAATGCGCACGCATCGGAGATGGAGCCTGGAATGTTCGGACAGGAGTGACCGTTGATGCTCAACACTGCTGCGATCGGCCTCTGCGCCGGCCTTGTCGCTCTTATGGCGGCGCCGATAGCCGCCTCGGCCGAGGACGCGATCTCCGCGCCGGGGCAGAAGACGATCGGCCAGCCGAAAGCGGCGAAGGACGCGATGATTCCCTCGCTCGCGGTCATCAATTCCCGGGGCGCCGCTCTTACCGGCGGCGTCCTGACCCTGACCGGCGTGTCGCCGAACTCGATCGTCTTCGCCGATCGTCCTTTCCGGGCGGCCGGACATGTCCTGACCAAGCACTTCCTGAGGGAGTGGGATGAAGGAAGCGACAGCTTCGCGAAAAATCCGCCCAACGCGACGATATCGGTCCTGAGCGCGGAAGGCGATTCCGTCGAGGACGCCGTCGTTGTCCTGAAGTCGCCCAAACTCGAGGGCGAGACTCTCACTTTCCAGGTGTCCGTGCTCGAAGGAAGCCTGTCGAAGGCGACGGGCCCCGCTTCGCTGTTCATCGACTGGTTCGCCGCGCGCGGCTATGGCGGGCGGGGATTCGTCGCCGGGGGCGGCGGATGGCATGGCGCCTGGTACGGTCATCCCGGCTGGGGCGGCGCGGCGGTGGGCGCCGCAGCGGTCGGGGCGGCGGCGGTCGGCGCGGCGGCCGCGAGCGCCTATTATCATCCCTACGGGTACCCGTATTATCCTCCTCCTCCGCCGCCCCCCGCATGCGGCTACTATCCCTATCCGCCGTGCTACTGAGCGGATAAGGAGACGCCGCGGAGGCTCGGAGGTTGAAGAGCGGCGCGCCGCGCGCGCCGAAGCAGAAGATATTTGTCAGGGGAGATCGTTATGCAAAATGCTTTGACGCGCCGCGCCGCGCTTTTCACTTTCGGCGCTTTCGCTTCCGCGGGCCTCAGCGGCTGCAACACGCCGACCGCAGGCGTTCAGCCGGCGGGCGCCTCCGGATTTGGCATCGGGGCGATCGATGTCGATACGTCGCCGCTCATTGCTTATGTCGGGAATCCGACGGCGGGCTGGGCGCAGCAGGATCTGCCAGCCGCGCTCGCCCGGGTTCTGGGGTCCGGCGCCCCCGGCGGGCCGCCGCTTCACGTGCGCGTCGACACGCTCTACCTCGGCGGCGGCGGGCCGGGCGATCCCGACACCATGCGAGGCGTCGCGACCCTCGGCGGCAGGACCATCCAGGTCCATGCGGTCTCGACGTACTTTTCGAATCCGACCGATCAGGCGCTGCCGGAGCAGGCCCTGCAGGGCCGGGTGCAGGCTGTGTCCCAGGCCTTCGCCTACTGGCTCAAGAGGAAGTTGCGGGCTTAGCGCGCGACGAGCCCGGCCCGAACTCACGCTTGACTGCCGCCCGACGGCTGACGGCCTCGCTATTTGCGTTCGCGCTTCCGCGTCGCGGCGGCTTTGGCGGCCGCCTCTTTGCGATGGGGTTGGGGATGAGCGCCGAGATCGCGCCACGAGCTCTCGGAAAGGTCGACGCCATAGTGGCGGGCCGCCTTCTCGATATTGGCGAAGGCCAGTTTCCGATCCTCGTCGGAAACGTCGATGACCTGATCGAACCGCGCGACCGCGTTGCGGACGTGCTTCGCGTCGGTCAGCGGCTCCTTGCGTTGCTTCGGAAAGGCGTAGACCGTGTCGGGTAGGTCTGCTTGAGCCGTAAGTTGCCCATGTTTCTCATGGGGCGCCCAGGTCGCTTGCATCGGAACCTCCGTCTCTCTGGTCCCCGGATGGCGCGCTTCGCCAAACTGAGGACGACCGGAGAAACTCAGGACGCGCTGCGTTTGTTTCGCACGATTTCGACGAAGCGCGGCGAAAAAGTCTATCCGCCAGCGGCGGCGCCGGGCGCGAGATAGGGCACGCCGCCCGCCGGCCGCCGATAGAGCGCAAGCGTCGCGATCAGGCCGCACAAAGCCGCAAGGCTCAGCCAAAGCCCGGGCGCGGCCTTGTCGCCGGTGTGCTGGATGAGCCAGGTCGAGATCAGCAGCGACGAGCCGCCGAGCGTCGTCGCCAGGCTGTAGGCGAGCGAAAACCCCGACGTGCGGACCGAAGCGGGGATCACCTCGGTCAGAGCCACGACCATCGCGCCGTTGTAGCAGGCGTAGATGAACGAGAGCCATAGCTCGACCCCAAGCATACGCTCGAAGCTCGGCGCCCTCGCAAGCCAGGCGAGCGCCGGATAGGCGGTGAGAAGCGCAAGAGTTGCGAAGCCGACGAGGATCGGCTTGCGGCCGATCCGGTCGGACGCCGCGCCCGAGATCGGCAGCCAGAAGAAATTCGACGCCGCGACCGCGATCGTCACGAGCAGCGCGTCGGACTCGGTGAGGTTGAGCACCCGTCTGCCGAAGGTCGGCGTGTAGACGGTGATGAGATAGAACGACACCGTCGTCATCATCACCATCGCCACGCCGCCGAGCACGATCGGCCAGTTTGCCCCGAGCACCCCGAAGATCTGCCGCGTCGTCGGGTGGACCTTGCGCGCCGCGAATTCGCGGGTCTCCTCGAGCCTGCGCCGGATCATATAGAGGAACGGCACGATCGCGCAGCCGAGGAAGAACGGAATGCGCCAGCCCCAGCCGGCAGCCGCTTCGGGGGTCATGAGGTTGGCGATCGCGAAGCCGAGAAGCGCGGCGACCACGATCGCGACCTGCTGGCTCGCCGATTGCCAGGAGACATAGAAGCCCTTGTTTCCGGGCGTCGCCATCTCCGAGAGATAGACCGAGACGCCGCCGAGTTCGACGCCGGCCGAGAATCCCTGCAAGAGCCGGCCGAGCACCACCAGGAGCGGGGCGAACACGCCGATGGTCGCGTATGCAGGCACGAAGGCGATGAGGATGGTTCCGCAGGCCATGATCGAGAGCGTGACGATGAGGCCCTTGCGCCGGCCGATGCGGTCGACGTATGGCCCCAGCACGAGGGCGCCGATCGGGCGCATCGCGAAGCCCGCCGCGAAACTCAGGAAGGTCGCCATCAGCGAGGCGTAAGGGTCGTGGCTGGGGAAGAACGTCGCCGAGATCTGCCGGGCGTAGATGCCGAACAGAAAGAAGTCATACATTTCGAGGAAATTGCCGCCGGTGACCCGCAGAACGGTCTTGGCCTGCTCGAAGCCTGTCTTGCCCATGGCCGCTCCTCCGCAGCGCGTCTTCGCTGGCGGGGAGACTACGCGGGCGCCGGCCCGCCGCACAATGGCGCGCGGCGCCCCTCGTCCGCCGCGCGCCTGTCCTCGCATGTCCGATCCCTGAGACGCCGCCCATGGCCAACGCCGCCGATTTCCGCCGCATCGCGCTTGCGCTTCCCGGCGCCGCCGAATACCCGCATTTCGACCGGCGCGCCTTCAAGGCGAGAGTGACCTTCGCGACGCTTGCGGCGGACGGGCTCACCGCCAACATCAAGTTCGCGCCCGACGAGCAGGCGCTCAAATGCGCGGTCGCGCCGGACGCCTTCGCGGCGCTTGAAAACGCCTGGGGAAGGCAGGGCTGGACGCGCGCGACGCTTTCCGCCCTGAGCGAGCCGGAGCTCCAGGCCGCGCTGGAAATGGCCTGGCGGCGCGGCGCGGCGAAGATCAAGACCCGCAGATAGTGTGACGGCGGTCACAGCGGGCAGGCGTTTTTTCATCCACCAAAGCAACGAGACAGGTTTTGGCGCCCGCCGGCGGCTTCCGGATCGATATAGGTAGTTCTGCGCATCCCATTCGATTTAACCGAGGTATATTGTAACCGATGGGTCCACGGCGCCAACGGCCGTTGCTGGGCCAAATCGCGTAACAGACGCGGCTGTTGAAACCAATTCCACCGAGGAAGAATCGAAGAATAGCGACGATTCAAAACGCGCTCTGACCGAGGTGGTCATGGGGCACGAAGAGAGAGGGTGACATGAGGCTGGCTTGCGGTTGCTACATCATTCCACCTTCAGTGCTTGAACGTCTCGCGTCAGACAGATCTCTTGGCGCGGAGGCTCGGGAAGCTATTGCGAATACGAAGAGGCTCGAGCCCATTTGGAGAAAATTGCGGGCGGCGAACGCCGCTGCCTCGAAGGCTCATCAAGAAGCGGCGGGAGTTCAGACGGCGCTGGCGGCTTTGCCGCAGGCGACCGCCTACAATTGCAACCACACCGAGAACTTGCCAGGAACACCCGTCGCCAATCCGAAAGCTTCCTCGGACAAATCCGTCAAGAACGCTTTCAATGAGGCCAACGGGGTGGCGAAGTTCTATCATCACTGTTTTGGCCGCAACTCGGTCGACAACAAAGGCAAGACCTTGGTCTCGTCCGTCCACTACGGGCAAGACTACGACAATGCGTTTTGGGACGGTCGGCAAATGGTCTACGGCGACGGCGACGGCAAGCTCTTCGTCGATTTCACCGACTCGAACGACGTCATTGGCCACGAACTCACTCATGGCGTCACTCAGTACACCGCTGGCCTCACTTACACGGACGAGCCGGGCGCATTGAACGAAAGCGTCTCCGACGTGTTCGGCTCGATGTACAGGCAGTGGTCCGCCGGACAAACCGTGGATAAGGCAGACTGGCTTATCGGCTCGGGAATCATGGGTCCGTCGGCGAAGCAGAAGGGCTACACCTGTCTGCGCGACATGGCCAATCCGGGCGCGAAGCATTGCCTGTCGCCACAGCCCGCCGACTACAAGCACTACATCCCGCATGGCGATCCGCACGACAACAGCGGCATCCCGAACCGCGCTTTTTGTGTCATCGCGAAGGCTATCGGCGGTCATAGCTGGGAAAAAGCAGGCAAGATATGGTATGGCGCGCTGACCAACAAGAAGGCGACCAAGACGATGAAGTTCAAGGCTTTCGCCCGGTTGACGGTCAGCGAGGCAAAAAGGCAGTTCGCCGCAGACCCGTCAGTTGCGGCGGCTGTGACGAAGGGCTGGAAGACGGTGTTTGTTCTATAGGCTCCCGCAGCCTGAGGATGCGTCGAAAGGGTTCGACCCACGGAAGAGTCTTTCGCGCATCCTGTGCAAATGTGCTAGGGAAGGGGCGCGACGGCTGCTTCGAGCCCGCTCGATCGCTTGCGCGATGGCGTGTGTCTTCTGTGTTGGCGTGGCCGATGCGGGAACAGCGTCGGACCACACAACGTTGAATGCCCGGAACCTCAAAGTGACCGATCGTGACGCGCTGACCATTACGCAAGTGGGCGGCGGAATCACAAACACCCGCAGCGCGCCGGTGAAGGTTCGGCTGAATTCCCTCTCGCCCGAGGATCAGAGTCAGATCCGGAAGCTGTTGAAGACGAAAGGCGCGGCGCCTCCGCCGACCCGTTCAGATTCAACCAAATATGACATCACCGGCGAGGTCGACGGGGAGACGCGAACCGTTCGCCGCGTGCCGGAAGAACTGGTGCCCCTCGCCGTTCGATCGTTGGTCAAGCCTGAACTTCCGGATCGGTAGGCCCCTTTTCCCCGCTCCTGTGAGTTCCGCCGCCGGCGAGGGCCTCGCTGGCCTGCCACAGCCTTGTCGCTGCGGCATCGTCCCGAGCCGCGGCGGACGGCTCGACGATCCTGCGCTTGGCGAAATAGGCGCCGGTCGTGCTCGCCACTTCGGGCGACGAGGCGAGGTAGACGATCGTGTCGGCGCCTTTTTCAGCCGGGATGAAGAATGGCCTGAGCAGCGGGATCACAAGGCCGACCATTCCGCCGCTCGACGAGCCGAACCGGGTCGCCACCACGCCGGGATCGAGGCAATTGGCCGTCACGCCCGTGCCGGCGAGCCGCCGGGCGAGCTCGCGGGTGAACAGGATATTGGCGAGCTTGGAGCGGCGGTAAGCTTTGAAGCCGGTGTAGCCGGCGGCGCTCTGCAGGTCGCTGAAATCGAGCGCCGAGCGCTCATGCGCGGTCGACGAAGTGGAGACGATCCGGGCGGGCGCGGAAGCGATGAGCTTGTCGCTGAGCGCCTCGGTCAGCACGAAATAGGCCATATGGTTGAGGGCGAAGGTCATCTCCAGACCCTCTGGCGTCACCCGCCGGCGGGAGAACAGGGCCCCGGCGTTGTTGATCAGCACATCGACGCGCGTCTCGCTCGTCGCGATCGCCGCGCCGGCCCTGCGCGTCTCGCTCATCCGCGAGAGATCGGCGAGATGCGCGCGATGGCCGAGCCCGGGCGCTGCCGCTTCAATCTTGCGCATCGTCGCGTCGGCGCGAGCTTCGTCCCGCGCCACGATGACAATGCGGGCGCCGAGCCTGGCGAGCGCGACGACCGCCGCCTCGCCGATGCCCGAAGTCGCGCCGGTGGCGACGACGGTCTTGCCCTTCATCCGGAAGAAGTCCTTCGCTTCTCACCCCGCCCTTTCATTTCCGTGAACCCACAAATGCCGGAGCGGTCCCGCCTGAGGTCCCTCGCGGGCTTCACCACGTTGGCTGCGGACTGCCTGCCCGCCAGGGTGTGACCGGCTGGAACACCAGGCGCCCGAAGCGCTTCAAACTCGGAATTATGCAATAGAAGGCGAATGCGCCGATGACGAAGCCAATCAGCACGGCGAGCATCCGCATCCTGATCGCCGGATAGAACACGACCAGGAGAACCGCTACTTCGGCGAAGTACAGTGGAACCGACGACAGGCCCGGATTGGGCCGAAAGCCTGCATTGTTTGGCGCGATATGCGAAAACCAGCCGTCCGACAACCTGCACCCGATGATTGCGCCCAGGCACCCGAACGCAAGCGGCGCTTGCCAAAGGACGGCGCCGGCAATCCCAAGGAGCCCAACGATCCACAATGAAATGGTCAGGCCCCAAAAGAACGAAACCTGACCGAAGCCGTCGGGTATCTTCACTCCCGCAATCGCGCCGAAGTACCGCCACAACCGACCTTTGCGCTCCTGTAGGGAATGCAGAAGCGTTAGCGCCAGGTCGATGACTTGCAGAACCGTAAGCATAACAAGCGTATGGCTCAGACCAAAAATCCAGATATCCTGCAAGTTATTATTCATCGGCGTCCCCCAAATCGCAATCAGGACGCCTTACGATTGCTTATCCACCTGTTCGCCGCAACGGAGATCGTCGGGCCGTTCATCATCCCTCCGCGGGGCCCGAACGGCGCCCCGATTTGAATGCCTTCGCCGAGGGCGAGGCCCGGTTCCGGCGGCGATCCCCTCGCGCTATGGTGACCGGCGAAGGATTGAAAATGGCCAGGGACCAGCAGGGGCTCGAACTCGCCGGCGCTCCGGAGTCCGCCGCGGCGTTCGATCGCGCGATCGCCGACTATTATGGGCTGACCGGCGATCCGGTCGGCGTGCTCAAATCCGCGCTTCAGCGCGATCCCGGTTTCGCGCTGGGCGCCGTCGCGATCGCGGCGCTTTATATGATCGGCGGCTTTCGCGGCGACCATCCGGAGGTTGTGAGCGCGCTCCGGGCGGCCGAGGCGGCGGTCGGGGGCGCCTCGGAACGCGAGCGGCGCCATTTCGCCGCCGCAAGGCAATGGGCTGAAGGCGAGACCTCGCAGGCGATCCTGGGCTGGGAGGCGATCCTCGCCGACCATCCGACCGATGCGCTCGCCTTGCGCCTGGCCGAGGACGGCTTCTATTTTCTTGGCCGCCCGGCCGCGATCCGCGACTGCGCCGCAGCGGGTCCTGCCGGCGTGGGACCGCGACAATCCGCTCAGGAGCTTTGTCCTTGGGCTTTACGCCTTCGGGCTCGAGGAGACCGGCGACCTCGAGCGCGCCGAAGCCTTCGGCCGCGAGGCGCTCGCCCGTGAACCCCGCGACGCCTGGGCGACCCATGCGCTGGCGCATGTGATGGAGACCGCGAACCGGCACGAGGAGGGCGTGGCGTTCCTCAAGGCCACTCGGGCGGACTGGACCCATGCGCATTTCATGGCCCATCACAACGGCTGGCATCTGGCGCTCTTTCTGATCGAGCAGGGACGGTTCGACGAGGTTCTCGCCGACTACGACCGCCTGACCGCGCCCAAGCTCGCCGACGACGCGACGCTCGACCGCGTCGACGCCGCGTCGCTCTTGTGGCGGCTCGAGCTTGAGGGAATCGACGTCGGCGACCGCTGGGCGGCCCTCGCCGACGCATGGATGGCGCATGCCGACGACCATGTGCTCGCCTTCAACGATCTGCATTGCGCCTTCGCCGCCGCGCGCTCGCCCGACCCGGACCACGCCGTCCGTCTCGCCCGCTCGCTCGACGACTATGAGCGGCTGGGCTCGGGCGACAACCGGCGGGTGACAGCCGAGGTCGGCCGGCGCCTGATCGACGGGGCGCTGGCTTTCGCCCGCGGCGACTTCGCCCGCGCCGTCGACGAGATATTGCCCGTCCGGGACGAAACGATCCGCATCGGCGGCAGCCACGCCCAGCGCGACATTGTCAATCTCACCCTGATCGCGGCGGCCGAGCGATCGGGCCAGTGGAGCCTGGCGCGCGCTCTCCTCGCCGAACGCGCCGGCGCCCGGCCAACGCCGCGGACCAGGACCCGGTACGCCCGGGCGTTGCGCCAGACGGCCAGGTAGCGGGCTTGGCCGACGGCCCGGCGCCAAATAACGGAGACCGCCAGGGAAAGTCACGGCAAGGTTTGTTTGCCGTCGACCGCCGCCGTTCCGCATATCCCGACCCATCTGTCTGGAGCGACGCCAAGGTGGTCCGCGATGGCTGGCTCGCCTATTCTATACATTGCTGGAATGGGAATAAAAGCTGTTGAACAGCGCCCCCGCCGGGGCTTGGCGCCGGGCGGTGGTCTGCGTTAAGAAAGGCTCAACGCGTACGCGCTAATTTGATTCAGTTGTGAGGCGTTTCGCGTAGGGCGGGGGATGAACGGAACTCGACGCAACATTCGACAACCTTTCGTTTGAGGGCGGGGATAGTCCTCGGCGGGTTCTCCTTAAGGTCCTTCCTGGCGCGACCGCGGTGGTCCTCGCCGGGGCGCTTAGCGTTTGGCTGCTGCATTGGCGCGGTTCGGGCGCTCCCGACGCGGCGTTCTGGACCCCGGCGCCGGCGCCCCAGGGGGTCTCGAAGCCCTTCCACGACATCGTCATCGACGCGAGCGTGCTGGCTCAGTTGAAGCCTCCGGTCCCGGCGGCGCAATCGGCCCAGCCCGCGCAGGTGGCGAGCCTCGAAGTCGCCCCGCGCCTGACTCCGGCGCCCATACCCCTGCCGGCCCTTGAACCGTTCTCGCCTGCTCCCGGTCCAGCGCCGGCGATTCCGCCGGCCGCCGGCCTGCCTCAGCCGCCGGCGCGCGATCTGCCCGAGATCAGCGAGACCGAGAGCTTCCCCCTGCCGCCGCCTCGTCCGCCCGAACTGGCCGCGCCCGCCCAGCCTCAGGCGCCCGAGCGCCATGCGTCCCGCCCCGAAGTGGCGGTCGCGCGGCCTCCCGCAGCCGCCCCAGGCGACAACCGCAATCTGATTCAGAAACTGTTCGGATGGGGGCGCCAAACCTCCCCGGCGGGCGCTTCGCCGGCGGTTGCCTCCGCGGCGCCCGCGCGACCCTCTGCCCAGCCGGCGATTGGCGAGCAAAGGGAGAGGGAGGCGACCGGCCTCGGCAGAGGTCCGCTGTTCAGCCTGCCGTCGCCGTTCGGAAGTTCGGCGCCGACCGCCGTCTCCGGCTATGACCGCACCACCGCGGTCTATGACATCAAGGCGCGCGTCGTCTATCTTCCGGATGGGACGAAGCTCGAGGCCCATTCGGGCCTGGGAGAGGCGCTGGACAATCCGCGCTACGTGAGCGAACGAGCGAAGGGCCCGACGCCGCCCCATCTCTACCAGCTGACGCTGAGGGAGAGCCTTTTCCACGGCGTGCAGGCGCTGCGTCTCAATCCGATCGGCGAGGGTGGAGTCTACGGGCGGGCTGGGCTGCTCGCGCACCCGTTCATGCTCGGCCCCAAGGGCGATTCGAACGGTTGCGTGTCGGTCAAGGACTACCAGGCTTTTCTTAGGGCCTACCAGAACGGGCAGATCACCAAGCTCGCGGTGGTCGCCGGACTGTAAGGCCGCGTTCAGCGCGCATCCCGGTCGGGAGCATACGGCCGGAAGGGTTCATCCGTCTAAGATGCGTCGGCCAGCCCCCGCTTGCGGAAGAGCGCTTCGGGCGAAGGCGAGCGGCCGCGAAAGGCCCGGTAGGCCTCGTCATAATCGCGGGCGCCGCCGGCGGCGTAAACATATTTCTCGAGCCGCTGCGCCACGCCCGGATCGAAGATGTCGCCGGCCTCCTCGAAAGCCTCGAACCCGTCGGCGTCGAGCGTCTCCGACCATAGATAGCTGTAATAGGCGGCCGAATAGCCGCCCGAGAAGATATGCTGGAAGTGCGGCGTGCGATGTCGCATGGCGATCGCCCCGGGCATGCCGATCCGCTCGAGCTCGTCCCGCTCGAAGGCGACGACGTCGAGGTCGGCGGTCTCGGGCTCGAGATGGAGCTTCAGGTCGACCAGCGCCGAGGCCGTGTACTCAACCGTCGCCCAGCCCTGGTTGAAAGCGCGCGCGGCGAGAAGCTTGTCGATCAGCGCGTCGGGCATCGGCTCGCCGGTTTCATGATGGCGCGCGAAGCGGCGCAGCATTTCCGGCGCCTGAATCCAGTGCTCGAAAAGCTGCGAGGGAAACTCGACGAAATCGCCGGCGACATGGGTTCCGGAGATGCGCGGATAGGCGACGTCCGACAGCATCCCGTGCAGCGCGTGGCCGAATTCGTGGAAGAGGGTGCGCGCTTCGTCGACGCTGAGCAGGCTCTTCCCGCCCTCGGCCCCCCTGGCGAAATTCATCACATTGACCACGATCGGCAGGCGCGGCTCGTCGAGCTTCTGTTGCCCGCGGAAATTGCTCATCCAGGCGCCGCTGCGCTTCGAGGGCCTGGCGAAATAATCGCCCAGGAACAGCGCCTTCGGCTCGCCGTCGCCGCCCTTGACTTCCCAGGCGCGCACGTCGGGGTGATAGAGCTTGAGGTCGGAGCGCTCGGCGAACTCGAGGCCGAACAGGCGGCCCGCGGCGTAGAAGGCCGCCTCGATCATGCGGTCGAGCTCGAGATACGGCTTGAGCTCGCCCTCGTCGAAGTCGAACTCGGCCTTACGCCGCTTTTCCGACAGGTAGCGCCAGTCCCACGGCGCGACCTTGAAATTGGCGCCTTCGCTCGCGGCGATCGCCTGCAGCGCCTCCTCGTCCTTGCCCGCGCTGGCGACGCCCGGCGCCCAGACCGACTCGAGAAGATCGAGCGCCGCTTGCGGCGTCTTCGCCATCGTGTCGGCCAACCGGTAGTGGGCGTAAGTTTCGTAGCCCAACAGACGCGCGCGCTCGGCTCTCAGCCGCACCATCTCGGCGGCGATGGCGCGATTGTCGGTTGCGCCGCCGTTCTCGCCCCGCGCCGTCCAGGCGCGGAAGGCTCGCTCGCGCAAATCCCGGCGGGGCGAGAATTGCAGGAACGGCTCGACGCTCGATCGGGCGAGGGTGATCGCGTATTGGCCGGGATGGCCGCGGTCGGCGGCGATGCGCGCGGCGCTGGCGACAAGGAAATCCGGCAGGCCGTCGAGATCGGACTCGCTCAGGAGCATGAGCCAGTCTTTCTCGTCCTTGAGCACATGCTGGCCGAACTGAGTGGCGAGCGTCGCGAGCCGCTCCGAGATCGCCGCCAGCCGCGCCTTGGCTTCCGGCGGCTGGCCGGCGCCCGCGCGTGTGAAATCGAGATGATAGCGCTCAAGCACGCGCTTTTGTTCGGGCGAAAGCTCGAGCTTGCTCTCGCCGGCCTTGAGTGCGTCGATGCGCCTGAACAAGGCGTCGTTCAGATAGGTGTCGCTGCGGTGGCGCGCGAGAACCGGCGCGATGTCGCGCTCGATCGCCTGCAATTCGTCATTTGTGTGGGCGCCCGCGAGATTGAAAAAGACGCTCGCCACTTTGTCGAGACGGCGCCCGCTGCGCTCGAGCGCCTCGATCGTATTGGCGAAGGTCGGAGGCTCGGGATCGGCGGCGACCGCGTCGATTTCCACGCGCGCTTGGGCGAGCGCGGCGTCGAGCGCGGGCGGGAAATGGCGAGGCTCGACGCGGTCGAACGGCGGGGCCTCGAACGGCCCGGTCCAGGGTTCGAGAAGCGGGTTCGCGTCGTTCGGCGCACTGGTCATTGGGGCTCTCGCGGGTCAGCCCCTGAGTTATGGAGCTGAGTCGCGATGCGCAAGCCGCGGCCCGTGCCGAGCCTTGTCAGGAGTCGGCGGCGCGCTCATCCTGCGCCGCCGCTTGAATCCTCGTTTACTGGCCGCCCGCCTGAACCTTCTTCACAAAGGCGTCCACCGCGTCCATCACTTTGTCGTCCGGATGGGCTTTGCAATAGACGATGACTTCGTGGATTCCCTGCTTGGCGCGCGGGATGTTGACCGTGTGCCGCTTGAGGTGGCCGTTCCACCAGCCGCTGTACCAGGCGCCGAGGAAGTTGGCGTCTTCCTGGAAGGTGTTGGCGAGCTGCGCGCAGGTTAGCGCGCGCACGTTGAGATAGCCTTTGTCGTCCATGTAGGTCTTCAATTCGACCTGGGCGTACGACGCTGAAACGGACGCGGCAAACGCCGCCGCGGCAAGCGCGATCCGCAAACTGGGCGCGCGTCCCTGCCTTGTGAATGAGGCGAGCATTGTTCCTCTCTTTCCGATCTGGGGGTTCGTCGAGGCGCGCCAGGCCAGTCCATCGTGCGCGCCAAAAGCAAAGATGGTTCGGGTTATTTCTCGTCGTTGACCTTGATGCCAAGTTCCTTGCGCATCTTCTTGAACTGGATGTCCATTGCGGTGATGACCTTGGTCTTCGGATTGGCCTTGCAATAGACGATGACCCGATGCTCGAGCTCCTTGGCGCGGTCGACCTTCAATTTGCTGTAGCCGGCCAGTCCGTTGTACCAGCCGCTGTACCAGACGGTCATGAAGTCGGCGTCTTCCTGGAAGGTGTTGGCGAGCTGGCCGCAGGTCAGCTTCTGAACATCGAGATTGCCCTTGGAATCCGCATAGGAGTTCAGCTCGACCTGAGCATGCGCCGCGCTGGCGCCCATAAGCGCCATTGCACAAAACGGTATAATGAATTTCATTCTCATTCTTGGTCTCCCGCCGAGGGCTGTCGCGCCCTGGGGGCCTGCCTGACCCGGATTGGGGCGCGGGTCAAGCCGCCGCCTTGAGCGGCGCCGCCCGGTAAAAAACGCCACATTGACGGGGAACGAGGATCGCGGGACGCTTTTTGGCCCGCCCGGCTTTGGAGAGGCGCAAAAAAAGGCCGGCGGACAAATCCTCCGCTGCTCCGACCGGCCAGGGAGCCGGCGCCCGCCGACGTCGGCGCCCTGATCGATCTCGTTCTCGAGCGCTTTCATGCGGCGCACCGAAAAGTTGGGTCGGAAACTGACGCCGTCCGCTCAGTGCCTCGAAGCGCATTCCAAGTAGCGCACCGCTCGCCCGAAGGAGCGCGCCGCCGCAACGCCCGGGCCCTTACGCCGCCTTCTGGTAATCCTTGACGTCGGTGAATGCGATCTTCGGCCAGCGCTCCTGTTCGTAGCGCAGGTTGAAGGCGCTCGACGCCATGAACACCGGCGCGCCGTCGAGGTCGGAGGCGACCGACGACGGATAGGCGGTCGAGGAACTTCTCGAGTTCAGCCTTGTCGCCCGAGATCCAGCGGCAGACCTCGAAGCGGCTCTGCTCGAAGGTCACCGGCAGGCCATATTCGGCGGCGAGCCGCTCGGTCAGCACGTCGAGCTGCAGCGCGCCGACCACGCCGACGATCGCCGCCGCGCCGTCGTGCGGCAGGAACACCTGCACCACGCCTTCCTCCGCCATCTGCTGCAGCGCCTCGCGCAGCTTCTTGGCCTTCATCGCGTCGGCGAGCTTGACCCGCCGCAGGATTTCCGGCGCGAAGCTCGGCACGCCGCGGAAGACGATCTCCTCGCCCTCGGTCGAGCGTGTCGCCGATGCGCAGCAGCCCGTGATTGGGGATGCCGACCACGTCGCCGGCGAAGGCCTCCTCGGCGAGCGAGCGGTCCTGGGCGAAGAAGAACTGCGGCGCGGAGAGCGTGACCGGCTTGCCGGTGCGCACGAGCTTCGCCCGCATGCCGCGCCTGAGCTGGCCCGAGCAGACGCGCAGGAAGGCGATGCGGTCGCGGTGGTTGGGGTCCATGTTGGCCTGGATCTTGAACACGAAGCCGGTCATCTTGGCTTCGTCCGCCTGCACCGTGCGGCTCGCGGCGGCCTGCGCGCGCGGCGGCGGGCGCGAATTCGGCCAGCGCGTCGATCAGATCGCTGACGCCGAAATCCTTGAGCGCGCTGCCGAACAGGACCGGCGTCAGTGGCCTTCGAGGAAGGCCTGTCTGGTCGAACGCCTTGAGCCCCTCGACCGCGAGGTTGAGCTCCTCGATCGCTTGCGCGCGCTCGTGCTCGGGCAGAAGCGCGGCGACGCGCGGATCGTCGGGTCCGTTGACCGCGAACGCCGGCGCGTCCTTGCCGAGCGGCGTGAGGCGGCTGCGGCGGATGTCGTAAGCGCCGGCGAGCGAGCGCCCGCGGCCGATCGGCCAGTTGATCGGCGCGGCGTCGAGCGCGAGCGTCTTCTCGATCTCGTCGAGGAGGTCGAACGGATCGCGGGTCTCGCGGTCCATCTTGTTGATGAAGGTGACGATCGGGATGTCGCGCAGCCGGCAGACCTCGAACAGCTTGCGGGTGCGCGCCTCGATGCCCTTGGCCGCGTCGATCACCATGACCGCGGAGTCGACGGCGGTCAGCGTCCGGTAGGTGTCCTCGGAGAAGTCCTCGTGGCCCGGCGTGTCGAGCAGGTTGAAGACGCAGTCGCCATATTCGAAGGTCATGACCGAGGTCACGACCGAGATGCCGCGCTCGCGCTCGATGCCCATCCAGTCGGAGCGCGTCTGGCGGCGGTTGGCCTTGGCGCGCACTTCGCCGGCGAGCTGGATCGCGCCGCCGAACAGCAGCAGCTTCTCGGTCAGCGTCGTCTTGCCGGCGTCGGGGTGCGAGATGATCGCGAAGGTGCGCCGGCGCGCGACAGGATTGGGGTCTGGCATGAGGCTTCGGTTTTGGGGATTTCGGAGGCTTATCTAATGCGCGGGCGGCTTGATGGAAAGGGTCGCGGGCAGGGAGCCTGGTTCGGCGATGTCGCGCCCGGCCTCAGCCGGGCCGTCACGGCGGCGGCGATTCATGTTGAAAGCGAGTTCGTCGGGACCGGTCACGATTGCCCGATCCGTTGTTCATGAACTATGAATCGAACCTTGACGCGCGCGCAAAAGCATGGGTGAGATAAATGCGCCGCGCGTGGAGGAGGAATGGACCGCAAGTGGCTGCCGCTCAATGCGCTGAGAGCCTTTGAAGCGGCCGGACAGCATCTGAGCTTCACCGCCGCCGCCAACAGCCTGACGGTCGCGCAGAGCGCGGTCAGCCGTCATGTGATCGTGCTCGAGAACTTTCTCGGCGTGGCGCTGTTCGAGCGGCGCCCCCAACAGCTGGTGCTGACCGAAGCCGGGCGGCACATCCTTCCTGTCGTTTCGAAGTCCTTCGACCGGATCGACCAGGCGCTGGGCGAAGTGATCAAGGAGAAGGGGCGCCCGAAGCGGGTGCTCAAGGTCGCGCTGCCGACCTCGTTCGCCCACCGGCTCGCCATTCCGATCCTGCGCGACTTCCGATCCGAGAATGCCGGCATCTCGCTCGAAATCGTCTCGAAGCCCACCTCGGGTCCAGAAGTGGACGGCGACATCGACATCGCCATCGTCTATTCGGAGCCCCGCGTCACCGACGCGATCCACGATCTCCTGTGGATGGTGCGCTCGACGATTCTGTGCAGCCCGAAGCTTCTCGAGACGATCGACGCGAGCGATCCGGGCAGGCTCATCGCGACCAGCGACCTTTTGCATCTCAAGATCGATAACCAGCCGCGGCACTTTTTCTGGGAGATGTTCGTCCGCTCGATCGGGCGCCCCGATCTGGCGGTCGACCGGGGTCTGGTGTTCGACACCCAACAGCTCGCGGCCCAATACGCGATGATGGGCGACGGGCTGGCGCTGCTCGATCCGCTCCTGTTTCACGAGGAGATCGAGGCCGGCCGGCTGGTGCGCCCGTTCGATCTCTGGCTCGACGAGGGCTACGGCTATTACCTCACCACCCATCCCGAGGATTTGAGCAACGAGGCGGTGGCCTTGTTCCGCTCCTGGCTCATCGCACGCTTCTCGGGTGGCGCGGCGGCGCGGCCGCCCGAACCGGAAGCCCCTGCGGCCGAGCCGCCGAAACCCCAGACGGCCTCGGCCGAGGCGCCAAAACTGCAGGCCGTCCCGGCCGAGCCGCCGAAGCTGCGCGCGGCGAAATAGGGCTGCGAGGGGTCGGCGCGAGCCGGCATGGCCGGACGCCATTTTGGCGCGCGCATGTTGCCGACAAGTCCGCTACAAGACGCCAGGCGCCGACTCGCGATGCGGCGCCATCGGGCGGCGCACGCGCGCCGGGGACAATCCGAGGACGACAATGACAACCGAATCGCCGCCGCAGGATCCCGGGCGCGGGCGGCGCCGGCGCTCGGCCGAGCGCGGCGGGGGAGCGGGCGCCGTCCGGCCCATGGGCCAGCCGCTCGCTGCCGTTCCCGCCGCTCGATCTCGTCTCCCCCGACGAGCTCGAATCCATCCATTCCGCGGCTCTTGCCGTGCTCAGGGACATCGGCGTCGACTTCCTGCACGACGAGGCGCGCGCCATGCTGAAAAGCGCCGGCGCCGACGTCGACCCGGCTTCGCGCCGTGTCCGCTTCGATCCGGGTCTGGTCGAGGCGCACATCGGGCTCGCGCCGAGGGAGTTCAAGCTGCATGCGCGCAATCCGGCGCGCGATCTTGCGATCGGCGGCCGCCACATCGCCTTCGGCTCGGTCGCGAGCGCGCCCAACGCCTACGACCGCGCCGGCGGGCGGCGGCCCGGCAACGCCCACGACTATCGGAATTTCATCCGCCTCGGGCAGAGCTTCGATTCGATTCACTTCTGGGGCGGCTATCCGGTCGAGCCCATCGACATCCACCCCTCGGTCCGCCATCTCGACGCCCTGTTCGATATGCTGACGCTGTCCGACAAGCCGATCCACGCCTATAGCCTCGGGCGCGAGCGCATTCTCGACGCGATCGAGATGGTCAGGATCGCCCGTGGGCTCGACGACGAGACGCTGGAGCGCGAGCCTTCGCTGTTCACGGTCATCAACTCGTCGTCGCCGCTCAGGCTCGACACGCCGATGCTGGAGGGAATGATCCAGATGGCGCGCCGCAATCAGGTTGTGGTCATGACGCCGTTCACGCTCGCCGGGGCGATGGCGCCGGTCACGCTCGCCGGCGCGCTCGCCCAGCAGCATGCCGAGGCGCTCGCGGGCCTCATCATGACCGAGGTCGCGCGGCCGGGCGCGCCATTCGTCTATGGCGGATTCACCTCGAACGTGGACATGAAGTCGGGCGCGCCGGCCTTCGGCACCCCCGAATACATGAAGACCGCGATCGTCGGCGGCCAGCTCGCGCGCCGGCTTGGCCTGCCCTACCGCTCCTCGAACGCCAACGCCGCCAATTCGCTCGACGCGCAATCGGCTTATGAGAGCGTGTTCTCGCTGTGGGGCGCGATCATGGGCGGCGTCAACCTGCTCATGCATGGCGCGGGCTGGATGGAGGGCGGGTTGCAAGCCTCGTTCGAGAAGATGGCGCTCGACGCCGATCTTCTGGCGATGATCGCCGAGTTCCTGCGGCCGATGCGGGTGGACGAATCGGAGCTGGCGCTCGACGCGATGCGCGAGGTCGGGCCCGGCGGGCATTTCTTCGGCGCCGAGCACACCCAGTCGCGCTATCGCACCGCCTTTTTCTCGCCGATGATCTCCGACTGGCGCAACTACGAGACCTGGCGCGAAGCGGGTTCCCCGACCGCGCTGCGACGCGGCCGAGCGCATCGTCGCCGAGCGCCTGCGCGATTTCGTCGATCCCCCACTCGAGCCTGAACGGCTCGACGCGCTCACGGCCTTCGTCGCCCGCCGCAAGGCGGAAGGCGGCGCCCCGACCGACTTTTGAACCCCTCCATCCAGCCGCCCAGCGCGGCCAAGGCCGGCGCGGCCCTGCACGCCGCGGTCGCGGCGATGTTCTTCGCGCTCGGCCTCGGCGTAGGCTTGTGGAGCGGCGCATCCGGCGCGATCCTGGCCCGCGCCGGGATCGACGCGGCGACCTTCGGCGTCCTCCTGACCCTCTACACCGGGGCCTACCTCATCGCGATGTCAGCAGGCGGGGCGCTGGCGCATCGTTTTGGCGTCGAGAAGGCGCTCCCCGTTTCCGCGATCCTGTTCGGCGCGACGCTCTGCGCGCTCCTCGACGCTTCGAGCAAGCCTTGGGTCGCGATCGCCCTCATCGTCTCGGGGCTCGGCGGCGTGGTCGACGTCCTCATGAACGCCGAGGGCGCGCGGATCGAGCGCCGGCTTGGCCGGCCGATCATGGCGCGGCTCCATGCGGCTGCATCGGCGGGCATGGCGCTGGGCGCGATTCTCGGCAGTCTGATCGCCGCCGGTTCCGCGCCGTGGGCGGCCGGCGTGCTTGCGGCCGCCACGCTCGCCGGCGCTGGCCTCGCCTACCATCGCGCGGCGCCGGGAGACCTTCCCACGCCCGTTCCGGCCGGGACGACGGGAAGGAGCGGGTTGTCCTTCATGCCGGCCCTGATCGGGCTTGGGGTCGTCGTCGGCGTCTCGATCGCCGCGGAGCTCGCGGCCTTGTTGTGGTCGACGCTGCTTCTGCGCGAGGAGGCGCCGAGGCTGGCCGCCGTTTCCGGCCTGGGCGCTGCGTTCTTTTCCGCCTGCCAGGCGGCGCTGCGCTTCAACGTCGACGCCATTCGCCTGCGCGTCAGCGACCTTCGCATCATCATGATCTCGTTCGCGATCGCGGCCTTGGGCTTCGCCCTGGTCAGCGCGCAGGCCGGCTTCGCGGCGAGCGTCGCGGGCTTCGCCTTGATCGGGGTCGGCACCGGCCCTATCGTGCCGTGCGGATTTGCGCTCGCCGCGCGCCAGTCGGCCGCCGGGCCTGCGGTCGGGCTGGCCTCGGCGTCGCTCTTCAGCGCCGTGACCCGCCTGCCCGCTCCGATGGCCACGGGAGCGATCGCACAGGCGCTGTCGCTGCCGATAGCGTTCGGCGCCTTCGCGCTCGCGCTTGCCGCGGCGTCCGCCGCGGTGGCCGTCATCGCTTCCGTGAGGCGCCGCCGGGCGAGGCGTCAAGCTCAAGACCACGGAACGAGCATTGACTTGGCGCGGCCGTGATTGCAGAGGGAGAGCGCGCGGCGCTCGCGATTGAAAGCCCGGTTTTTCGCGGACAAGCCTCCGCGAAATCAACGGAATCGGGACTCTGCCGGCGCCTCGATGGGGGAGCGGGCGGGCTCCAACGCCCTGGGGATATGCATGACCAAAATCATGCCAGTGATCATGTGTGGCGGGTCGGGAACCCGGGTGTGGCCGGAATCGCGGGAAAGCCTGCCCAAGCAATTCATTCCCCTGATCGGCGAGCGTTCGACCTTTCAGTCGATCGTGGGCCTGGTCGGCGATCCCGAAGTGTTCGACACGGCGGTCGTTATCACCAATTTCGACTATCGCTTCCGGGTGAGCGAGCAACTGCGGGAGATCGGCGCCGAAGCGACGATCCTGCTCGAGCCCGACCGCCGGGACAGCGCCGCAGCGGTCGGCGCTGCGGCGGCCTGGGCTCAGGCCCGCGATCCGGCGACGATCGTCGCCATGCTCGCCGCCGACCATGTTTTCGCGGACGGAAAGGAGTTCGCCCGGCTCTGCGCTCAGGCCGGCGAGGCCGCGACGGCCGGCGAAATCGTCGCCTTCGGCGTCACGCCCGACCACCCCGCGACGTCCTATGGCTATATTCATCCCGGGCCCCCGCTCGCGGGCGACCCGCGGCTGCGCAGAATCGAGCGCTTTGTGGAGAAGCCCGACGAAGCGCACGCGCGCGCCTTCATCGATGAGGGCTATCTCTGGAACTCGGGCAATTTCGTCTTCCGCGCAGACGTCATGCTGGAGGAGCTTCAGCGTTTCGAGCCTCAGATCGCGAGCGCGACGGCGGAGGCGGTGCAGGCTGCGAAAAAGGACCTCGACTTCGTGGTCCTCGACCATGGGTCCTTCGCAAGGGCGCCCAAGATCTCGATCGACTATGCGGTGATGGAGCGAACCGGCAAGGCGGTGGTCCTGACCGCCGACGTCGGCTGGTCGGACGTCGGCGAGTGGTCGGCCGTCTGGCGGTTGAGTCCGCGCGACGCCAACGGCAACAGCCTGCGCGGGCGGGTCGCGGCCCTCAATTCCTCGAACGTGCTGGTGCGTTCGGAGGAGCAGTTGGCCGCGGTCATTGGCCTTAAGAACGTGATCGTCGTCGCCACCGGCGACGCTATCCTGGTCGCCGACCGCTCGCAGGCGGGCAAGGTCAAGAAGCTGGTCGAGCGCCTGAAGGCCGAGGGCCACCCCGAGGCGACCGAGCATCGGCGCAACTACCGGCCATGGGGCTATTATCAGAGCATCGACCGGGGCTCGCGCTATCAGGTCAAGCGCATCGTGGTGCGTCCGGGCGGACGGCTTTCCCTGCAGAAACACCATCATCGCGCGGAGCATTGGGTGGTGGTGCACGGCGCGGCCGAGGTGACGCTCGACGGTAAGGTCCAGACGGTGCACGAGAACGAATCGATCTACCTGCCGATGGGCTCGACCCACCGCCTCGCCAACCCCGGCAAGATCGACGTCGAACTGATCGAGGTTCAGACCGGCAGCTATTTCGGCGAGGACGACATCGTTCGAATCGAGGACGCCTACAACCGGAAGTGAGGCGATGGCGGCGCCATTTGCGGCGCCGCCATTGATGAACTAGGCCTTTTCCCGCGAAGCGAAGCGGGCGATTTCCGGGATGTCGATGCGATCGATGCCGATGTCGTGCAACTCGCGATCGGTGTAGGCCGAAAGCTCCTGGACGACGCTCCAGTAGACGCGCCGAACGCGCAGGAAACGGGTCAGAGAGAACATCTTCATGGGCGGGTCTCCGTTTTGGTTGACCGCCCTCCTGACTGTGGCCCCGATCGCTCGGTGCCGATTGGATCGTCCTTTCCCCTAGACGCAGTGTGACGTATAATGCTGCGGTGCAAAAGTCAATGGTGCGACGCAAAATTCTCATGTAATAATCGCATGACGTTTGGACGTCAGAACTGTGGCGCCCGTGGGATTCAGCACTGAAGTGCAACATAATTGTCCAAAAATTAGCGAAAGCTAAAAAATTCATGCGTACCCCGCATGTCAGCCCCGCGCCTTCCCGGCACGGCGGACCGCGCGCGGCGGCTCGATGGAGGGTTTGACACCGTGGCCCCTGTCGTTTAGAGGACCCCGTCAGGCGCGCTCTCAACCGAGGGCGCGCCTGTCGTTTGACGTGACCCGCGGCCTTGAAACCTTGCTCGGTTTTACGGCCTGTCGGCGCCCTCAGGGCGCAGAGGAGGGCGCGCTCCTCGTTGAACCTGACTTTTGAGAGGAATCGCGATGACGAAGCGCGCGGAAGCGAAGTACAAAATCGATCGCCGGATGGGCGAGAACATCTGGGGGCGCCCCAGGAGCCCGTTCAACAAGCGCGAATATGGGCCCGGCCAGCACGGCCAGCGCCGCAAGGGCAAGGCGACCGACTTCGGCACCCAGCTCAAGGCCAAGCAGAAGGTCAAGGGCTATTACGGCAACATTTCCGAGCGCCAGTTCCACAAATATTATGTCGAGGCGCTCCGCCTGAAGGGCGACTCGAGCGCCAATCTCATCGGCTTGCTGGAGCGCCGGCTCGACGCGCTCGTCTACCGCGCCAAATTCGTGCCGACGGTGTTCGCGGCCCGCCAGTTCGTCAACCACGGCCACATCAGCGTCAACGGCAAGCGGGTCAATATCGCTTCCTATCAGGTCAAGGTTGGGGACGTGATCGAGATCAAGGAAACCTCGCGACAGTTGCCGCTGGTGCTCGAAGCGGCGGCGCTCGCCGAGCGGGACGTGCCCGACTATGTCGAGGCCGACCACGCCAAGGGGACGGCGAAACTCACCCGCGTTCCGGGCCTGTCCGAAGTGCCCTATCCGACGCACATGGAGCCGAACCTGGTCATCGAGTTCTACTCGCGCTGACCGTCTGCTTCGGGCCCGCGAAAGCTGGGCCTCTCGGGTTTTGAGCGCCGCCAGGCCCTCGGGTGCGGCGGGGTTCCCTGGAATTCCGCCGCCGCGGCGGATGACGCCGTAGGGCGGCGCCGGACAGCCGCATCCTCAGGATCCCATGCCGACCCTTCGCTCCGGAACCGAGGGCCTCGGCGTTGGCCTCTATCTGCTGGGCGTCGCTCTCTTCGCGCTGAGCGACGCGCTGGGCAAATGGCTGGTCGCCGACTATGGCGTCGGCCCACTGATGATGCTGCGCTCGATCGGCGCGGTCATCGTGCTCGCGCCGTTCATTTTGTCGCTCGCCGTCAGGCTCGTCGATTCGCGCCGGGTTCCGCTTCAGATTCTGCGCGTTCTCTGCGCCTCGGTCGACACGTTCTCCTTCTACTACGCGACCCGCTACCTTCCGCTCGCCGACGTGATGACCTTCTACATGGCGGCGCCGCTCATCGTCACCGCGCTTTCGGCGCCCCTGCTCGGCGAGAAGGTCGAGCGCTTCCGCTGGGTCGCGGTCATGATCGGCTTCGTCGGCGTCGTCATTGCGCTCAGGCCCTCGCACCAGATGCTGTCGCTCGCGGCGCCGCTCGCCCTGTTCGGCGCGGTCATGTTCGCGCTCAATCAGACGATCACCCGCAAGCTCAGGGACGTCCATTGGCTGCCGCTGGTGTTCTGGCAATTCGTCGGCGGCGGTCTCATCGGCGCGGCGACCGTCCCGTTCGCCTGGACGCCCCCGAGCGCCTTCGATGTCGGCCTCATGGCTTTGGTCGGCGTGGTGTCGATGCTCTGTTTCATCTTCATCACCCGGGCGCTGTCGCTTGCTCGCGCCGCGGTGCTGGCGCCGCTGCAATATTCGGCGATCCTGTGGGCGGCGATCCTGGGCTGGCTTATCTGGCGCGACACGCCGACCGCGCCGATCATCATCGGCAACGCGATCATCATCGGCAGCGGGTTGTACGTGGCGGCCCGGGGCAAGATGGTCGGGTCGGCGGTGGAATAATCCGGAAGCCCGGCGGCCTGAGTTCGGAGAGGTCGAAAATGCAACCAGAGGGCGATCCGAAACGGATCGTCTCAGAATTTCCGGCCCTCCGATGGACCGCCCGCGCGCCGGTCTGCGGCCGCCTCGCACGCTGCAGCGCGTCTTGCGTCGCCCTCGTCCCGTTCAAACGTAATTCCGTCACCCGCATCCAAAGTTTCTCCCCTGGCGGCTCGACGCGGCGGGGCGGCTTGGTTTAGACGTACTAAAACATAGGCTAGAAAAAAGAAGAACAAATTTATGATTGACCTGCGAAAGGGCACGGCCGCGACGCGGAATTTCTACAACCGGATTGGCTGGCGCCGGGAGAACGGTACGATAGTCGACACTCTCTTGTTTGGCTGGATGGATGGTCCCATTCACAAAACTCTTGACAGGCAGAGAAAAGGCCGCCTGCTCCAGGCGGCCGGCGGGCCGGATCTCCGACTGGCCGATCTGGGCTGCGGCGGCAGACCCGCGTTATTTCTGGCCGGATCGTGCGCGAAGTTCACCGCGGTGGATTTCTCGAGCACCGGGCTGTCCGAAGCGGCCGCCGCCCTCAAGAACGCCAATGTGCCGTTTGAGACCGTCGAAGCCGACATCACGAGCCTGCCGTTCGATGATGGCGCGTTCGACGTCGTCTATTCATCCCAGGCTATTTATCATATTGACACCGTTGATGGTCAGGCCGCCGCGTTCCACGAGGCTATGCGCGTCCTCAGGCCGGGCGGCCGGGCGATTTTCGTCCTTGGGAACCCTTTCCCGCTGCTGTTCCCCTATCGGCTTATGCGTCGTGTGGTTGCGATGACGCCGGGTCTGAATTGGGTGCTGAACGCCCTGCGTGCAAAGCCGCCCTTGCCCTATTTGCCGATGCCGCTGGGATGGACGAGGAGACAGCTGGAGAAGTGGGGTCTTGTAAAAATCAGCTGCCATACTGCGCCAAGCGTTGAGTTCGATCGCCGCGTTTCTGAACACACGAGGATCGGACGCTTGGTATGGCGCGCCATCCACAGGCTGGAAACGCATCACGCCGACCTTGCGACGCGACTGGGCTGTTATGTCCTCGTCGTGGTCGACAAGACGAAGGCGGAAGCCCCCGCTTAAGAGCCCCTATCCGCCCTGGCGAGGCCCCTCTCCACCTGCGCCGTCGATCTGTCGATCCGCCGGGTGGGTGACGGACGGCGGGCGCGAGACGAGCGACCGTTCAGTTAATTCCTTCTCAAGCATTCGCTGCCAATGAGGATGCCGTTGGGTCAGGGGCGGGCACATGGCGGCGCAGGAGAGCGCTCCAACCGTAGGGACCATTCTTCTCGCGCTGCTGCTGTGCGGACTTCTCGGAGTCCTCGGGCAGGGGGTGCGGGCGATTGTCGGCCTGAAGAACGCGGGCTCGCTCAATTCGACGACGCCCTCCGAGCAGGCTGAGTTCAGCCTCGCCTATCTGGTCCTCAGCCTGATGATCGGCTTCATCGCCGGCGTTCTCGCCGGGATCGCGCTCAATCTTCAGAACATCGTCACCGTCGATCCCGGCAACTGGAAACTTCTTCTGGGAATCGCCGGCTCGGGATATATCGGCGCCGACTTCATCGAAAATGCGATGTCGGTGGTCATTCCCGGCGCGAAGGGCGGCGCGCCGAAGGCGCCCGCGCCTCCTCTTCCTGTCCAGCGACGTCCGCCAGTCGTTTCGCCGGCTCCCGAGTCCGGCGAAGGCGCGGGCGCTCTCGGCGCCGCGATGAAAATCGTCTGCCCGGAGGCGAACGCCGCGCGCTGGATCCCGGCTCTCGTCTCCGCCTTCGAAAAGTTCGGCTTCTCGAACGACCGGCGCCGGGCGGCGGCGATGGGGCAGTTTCTGGCCGAGGCGGGCCCGGCGCTGAACGAGACGATCGAAGACCTCCATTACACGCCCGGTCGCGCCTGCCAGGTCTGGCCCGCGCTGTTTCCGACGGCGGCGGCGGCCGAGCCCTATTGCGCCGATCAGCGGCAATTCGCGGATTTCGTCTACGCCGGGGTCAACGGCAACGGCGATGCGGCGAGCGGCGATGGCTACCGCTTCCGCGGCCGCGGCCTCATCCAGCTTACCGGGCGCAACGAATATGCGGCCTTCGCCCGCGCGATCGGCAAGACGCCGGAGGAAGCGGCCGAGTTTTGCGAGACGCCCGACGGCGCGGCCTGGTCCGGCTGCTGGTATCTGGCGAGCAACGGCTGCCTGCCTTTGGCCGACGAGTGGGACATCGACGCGATCACCCGCCGGGTCAACGGCGGCGCCATGGAGGCCGCCGGACTGAGACGGCAATATTCGGACGAGATGGTGAGCCGCCTGCGCGAATATGCGGCCGGGGCGGCGGCCGCGTAGCGAGGCCGCTCGTCTCCGGAGCCTGGAGCGCGCGTCAGGACACTCGGGTAAAGAAGGATTTCCGCGAGGCCGATTGCGTCTCGTAGATCGAACCCTGCCGCACCGGCGGGGGCAGCGGCATCCGCACCGGGACGTCGGTCAGCCGCGGCGTTACGGTCGAAGGCCCAGCCAGCAACCGGCTGTCGAACTCGTCGAAATCCTTGACCCCCAGCAATGGCCAGGCGTCGCTCGCGGCGACCTCGTACAGCAGCAGATTGCGCGGGCGATCCGACGTATTCAACGCCGAACCGTGCAGCGCGCGCACGTGGTGGAACGACATGCTGCCCGCGGGGCCGACGCAGGGAACCGCGCGGGCGATCTCATCCCTGATCAGATCGGGATCGATCAGCCCGATGAACCGACCGTCGTCGCCGTGATGGCTCCATACCGGCCCGCGATGCGTTCCCGGCGTGACCAGCATTGGACCGTTGGCGAGGTCCGTGTCGTCAAGCAGCACGCCGATCGCCAGAATGTCGTCGTTGGTGTGCGGGTAGAAGGCCCAGTCCTGGTGCCATTCGACCGGCGAACCGTACTGCGCCGACTTCATGTTCAGCTTGGACCCGTGCAGCCGCAGATTGGGGCCGATCAGCTTCGTAAGGATGTCGAGCACAGGCTGGCTGCGGACCACTGAGTCGAACGCGGAGTGAACCTTGTGCGCCGCCTTGATTCGACGAACCCGCGGCGCCTCGGGCGTATGGCCGGGCTCGAGGTCGTAGACGTCGGTATGCTCGGTGACCGCCGCCGCGCCCGCGACAAGCCCGGCCACGACGCTGCGCAGATGCGCAAGCGTCTCCGCCCCGAGCACATTCCGCACCAGGAGCACGCCATCCCGATGGTAGGCGCGAACCTCGTCGTCGGAGATCATCCCGGCCATCCCCTTTGGCGAGTATTGGCCCCCAACCCCGCCTCACGCGCCATCGCGGGCCGCGGGCCAGGCGCCGGAAAATGTCTTGCCCTTGGTGTCCTCGGCCTCGACCCGAAACATCTTCGCCCCGTTCGGCTTGAAGGTGAATCGGAAGTTCGGGTCCTCCGAGATCGAGATGCCGGCGGCCATCGAGAACACGAGATCGGCGCCCTGGTAGACATCGAGCTTGTCGATATAGCGCGCCGGCGTATAGAGCCGCGTCACCTGATCCATCTGCAGCCCGGAATTGTTCGGGTGGCGGATCATGAGCAGCGCCTCGTTCGGCGCCTCGGGGGTCGGCGGCAGGATGCGGAACTTCATCTGGCCGAGCGTCGGCCAGCGCTTCGTCCATGGTCTTCACCATCGGCGCCGAGCAGCCGCCCGAGGCCTTGATGTAGCGGGTCGCCATGTGCAGCGAGCCGTCGCTGAGTTCGGCCACGACGCGGGCGTTGGTGTAGGAATTGACCCGGACCCGGGTCGAGATGCGCGTATCGCCCGCCTTCTCGCCGAGGGTGAAGGCGGCGGCCAGCGGCACAGGATTCTGGTCGATGACCAACGTCAGCTTGACCGTGCGGCGCTTGTCGTCCGGCGGCAGTTTCGCCGAGAACGACACCGGCACGAGCGCCGCGTCCTCGGCGCGCGCGGGCGCCTCGAACTTTACGAGGCTCTTGTCCTCCTCGATCGACGCGTCGTTGAAAAACATGTGCTTGAGGTCGGGCCACGGATCTGGGTCCTGGTCGGCCTGAGCGAGCAGCGCGCCCGCCAGTCGCGCCGAGAAGCGCGAGGCTCGCGAGAGTCTGCCGTCTGCTGATCATCCACGCCATTGAAGCGCCTCCGTCCCGGGCGTTGGCTGCTACTGGTCCCACTCGTATTCCGAATAGGCCGCCGTCACGTTGCGCCGATTATAGTCGTCGAACAGGCGCCAGTCATCTTTCTGCGACTGGCCGGCCCATTTTTCCGCCCCGTCGACCGGCTCGCCCTTGGCGATCGACTCTTTGACGTCCTTGGCGATGCGGTCGAAATAGGCCCGCTCGCTGTCGAGCGCCTGCGGCCACGGCAGGCCGATCGGCCCATGGCCGGGAATGACGCGGACGGCCGGAACGCGCGCCAGCGCCGGGAGATCGACCAGCCAGCCCTTCAGCGAGCCGTCGATGATCGGCAGATGCTTCACGAACACGAGGTCGCCCGCAAACAACGTGCCGGTTTTCGTATCGAGCACGGTGAGGTCGCAATCGGTATGCGCCGGCGGCCAGGCCTGCAATTCGAGCGGCCGGTTTCCGAGATCGAGCGTCATCCGGTCGGCGACGGTCAAAGTCGGGGGGATGATCTTGACCTGATCGACGAGCTTCTCGCCGATGATCCGGCGGAACGCCTTGAGATAGAACTGGCCGCGCATCGCCAAGGCGCGCGGCAGATTGTGATGGCCGACGAAAGTCGCGCCGAGCCCCTCGAAGGCCGCGTTGCCGAACACGTGGTCCGGATGCTCGTGGGTATTGATGACATAGAGGATCGGCTTCGTGGTGCGGGCGCGGATCGCCGCGAGCAGCCCCTCGCCAACCGGCACACTCCCGCCGGTGTCGATGACGGCGACCCCCTTGTCGCCGATGACGAAACCGATATTGGCGATGTCGCCTTTATTGTCTTCGCTCATGAGCGCGATTTCGCCCATGTGGACGAACACGCCAGACGCGACTTCCTCAACCGGCAGAGGCGGCGGAGTCTCGCCCAAGGCAGCGCCTTGCAAGGAGAAAACGAAAGCGACGGCGAGCGCGTCGATCAGCCCGCGCATGATTGCCAATCCGAGGTCATTGCCCGCTTCTGACGCCGACTTGCCGGTCCAGCGCGAAAGCGCTTTTGAATGAGGCCGGTCTCTTGCAGCCCGGCGATCACGCGGCGCCTGGCCGAAAGGCTCGGCTCTGTGACGTCTTTCAGCGTAAATCTAGCGGCTTGATTCATGCAAAGCGAGGGGCTTTTCAGTTTGATGCGAGCCTCGTCGGTTGTGAGGCCCCAATCGGGCGGCGGCATGACAGGCGCTTCGCGTCTCCGCCCGGGCGTCGCGCTGACCGGCGATCGTCGGTTTGTCCGGGATGCGCCGGTCGAGACGCTGAGAGGCGAGGACGCCAGTTCGGATTCCTACCCCGGCGCCCGCTCGAAAACCTTCAGGCCCGGGGGAATGATCGCCCAGGCCGGACGGCCCGAGGCGAAGATCGCCATGGTCGGATGGAAGGCCGACGGGTCGTCCAGCGAACCCGCGTAGAGCGTATACGAATCGGACTTGCCAATCTCGCCGCCGAACACCAGGCTCATGCATTTGGCGCAGCGGTTTCTGACCGCCTCGCCCCCATGCGCCGCCTTCGAGCGGAACTGGCGCGCTTCGCCAGTGAAGCGGACCGCGTCGGCCTTGAAGCCCATGAACGGAATGAAGCCCGAACCCGAGGCCCTGCGGCAATCGGCGCAATAGCAATGGCCTGAGCCGAGCGGTTCGCCGGCCGCCTCATAGCGCAGCGCCCCGCACAGGCAGCCCCCGGCATAACGTTTCGCTTCTGCATTCATCTGGACGCTCGCCTAGTGGTCGTGGCCGCGAATTGAGGAAGTCGGGCTCCGGTCAACGCTCGGATCGGCGCCGGCCGGCAGGATCGGAGGCAAAGGCTCACCGATCGGCGCCGGCGGCAAGGCGCCGTCAGGTCCCTGGCCCCACCCTGCCGAAACATCCGGCGGAGGCGGCTGAGCGGCGGCCGGAGCGCTCAGATGGGCGATGTCGAGCGGCTCGTCGATCTCGGGCGCGGGCGGCAGGCCGTCGCGGGGCTGGGGCGCGCGGCAGGAAATCCGGCGTTGGCCTCGGCTTGCAGATGCGCCTCGGGCCGGTGTCGGTCGAGCCGTGATTGGCGAGGTCGAGATGGATGTGGTTGGTATGGAACGCATCCGCGCCGGGCCCAAGCACGGTGGCGAAGTCCTGGCAGGCGCCCGCGTGCGCCTCGTGCAGAAAGGCCGCCTCCTGGCTGCCTTCCGTCTTCCAGTCGTGGACGAAGTCGATGCGCCGGCCATCGGCAAGGGTGAAGCCCGCCACGTCGACCGCATTGCCGAAGGCGTGCTCGGAGAGGCGTGCGCCGGGCATGTTGTCGATGCTCCGGCAGCTATAGGCGCCGAACACGTTGACGGTCACGACCTTTTGACCAAAGCGGCTCTGAGCGTCAGGCTCGACAATGGTGTTGAGCCAGGTCTCCAGCGCCGCGACCATCGGGCAGTCGATGGTGAGCCGCTTGTCGACAGCGACCGCGCCGTCGTCGAGCGCGGTCACATGAAGCGGTCGCGTCATGCCGCAGATTCCCGGTCCATCGATCTCGGGCGCGACGGCGATCCAGTCGGAGAGCGCGACCTGCTTGCGGGCGAAGCAGGCGTTTTCGGCCTGCGTGCGCCAGATCGGCCGCTCGGGGCGGCCGAAGAACCCGCAGCTCGTGAGAACGAGAGCGAAAGGCACAAACACGACAGGCCGAACGCAACGCGCCATGCCGCGAGACTTGAGCGGATTGGCTTAAGGAAAGCTGAACCATTGGCCGTTAAGAATCGCTCAACCATCCTTGCGGCTTGCGCGCCATCGCATCGCCGCACTTTGCCCGCAAGGAAGCCCGCCATGGACGCTCCGCGGCGGAACTGGCGACGAGCGGCGTTGGGGCTCGCATTGGGGCTCGCGGCGCCCGCGCCGGCTCTCGCGCATCCGCATGTGTGGGTCACGGTCAAGAGCGAAATCGAGTTCACCGGCGGCAAGGTCTCGGCGGTGGTCCACGACTGGGTGTTCGACGAGATGTATTCATCCTTCGCCGTCCAGGGCCTCGCGCCAGCCGGCCAACTCGTCACCAAGGCGGAGTTCGCGCCGCTGGCGAAGGAAAACGCGGGCAGCCTGGCCGAGATCGGCTATTTCACCACGCTGAAGATCAGCGGCAAGGCAGCCGATTTCGGCTCGGTGAGCGACTACTGGATGCGGGAGCGGCCCGACCATCTGGTCGAGTTCCATGTCGTCCTGCCGCTCAAGACCCCGGAGCCCGTCGGCAAGTTCCTCACGCTTCGGGTCGCCGATCCGGAATTTTTCATCGACTTCGAGTTCGACGATAAGGAGCCCGTGAAGCTCGTCTCCGCGCCGTCGGGATGCGTGGTCACGGTCGCGAAGCCCAAGCCGCTCGAGGCGAACGACAAGCAGAAGCTGACCGAATCCTTCTTCACCAATCTCGCGCCCGGAACCAATTTCGGGTTCAAGATGGCGAGCGCCGCCATCGTCGCCTGCCCATGACGAACCGGGCGATCCTAAGCGCCAGCCTTGGATTGGCGGCCTGGAGCCTGTCGGGCGCGCCCGCGCTCGCGCGGCCGTTCGCCGTCGCCGGCGGCGAGAACGGGGGCGGGTCGACAAGCGGCCTCGTCGGCTGGCTGATGGCCGAGCAGTCGCAGCTCACCCACCTCATCGCGGCCGAGGTGCACGCGCTGCACGGGCGCCCGAGCGCGGCCTTCGGACTCGTCGGTCTCGGCCTCGCCTATGGCGTGGTTCACGCCGCCGGCCCCGGACACGGCAAAGCGGTCCTCGCCTCCTACATGCTGGCCAACGAAAGTTCGCTCAAGCGCGGCGCCGTGATGTCGCTCATGGCGGCGCTGCTTCAGGCGCTGATCGCGATCGGGCTCGTCGGCGCGGCCGGGTTCGTGTTCCGGGCGACCGCCTCCGAGATGAACCACGCCGCCGACTGGATCGTGCTCGCGAGCTATTGCAGTGTCGCCGCGATCGGCGTCTGGCTGGTCTGGCGGAAGGGCGGCGCGCTGATCGCGGCCCTCGCCCAGCGTCGCGACGTGCGCCGGGCGATCGCTTCCGCCCCGGACTATGCGGGCGTTTCATGGCGGCCGCCGCCGCTCAGCCTTTCGGCGGCGGCCTACCGCGCCGGGCCGTCCGACGGCGCGGCCTGGCCTGCCGACGCATGCGGGCATGCGCACGCGCCCGATCCGGCGGAGCTCGACGGATCGTTTTCCTGGCGCGACGCGGCCGGAACGGTGATCGCCGCGGGGGCGCGCCCCTGCTCGGGCGCGATCCTGGTGCTGGTGTTCGCGATGGCGCAGGGGCTGTTCGCCGCCGGAGTCGCGGCGGCGCTGGCGATCGCCATCGGCACGGCGGCGACGACCGCCGCGCTCGCCTGGCTGGCGGTGTTCGCCAAGACCACCGCGATGCGGCTTGCGGCGGGAGAGAATTCGCGCCTCGCGCTGGTCGCGCGAGGGTTCGAGTTCGCCGCCGCCCTCGCGGTGCTGGCGTTCGGCGTTGCGCTGTTGGTCAGCGCGCGCGGCGGGACCTGAACAAGCCAAGGGCCGCCGGCGAGGGCGGCCCTTGCGATTTGTCTTGGCCCGCGCCGCTACGCGGTCGCGGTTTTGCGCGCCTTGCGATAGCCGGCAAAGCCAAGGCCTGCGAAGCCGAGCAGCATCATCGCCCATGTCGACGGCTCGGGGGCGGCCACGGTGACTCCCCCGGCGATGTACTGCTCGGCGGAGACCGTATATTCCGGGTTGACTGCGGCGAGGGTCGCGATCGGCGTCGCGAAAGTGAGACCATAGTCGGACGAGGTCGCGCCCGGAAGAACGCCATTGCTCCATAGATCGACGGCGTCGCCATTGGCGATCGTGAAGGCGACCCCGTAGACGTCAAGCACCCCGCCGAAGAAGGGGTAGTCCGTGCAGACGGACCACGAACCGCCCGGGTAGTAGGTGTTGTCATACGAGAGGGTTGTGCTGGGGAAGGCGGCCGGCGGCGACGGCACGCCGCCCGGAACCTGAATATAGCTGAAGTCGGGAGCGGTGACGAAATCCGGCAGAGGAACGACCGGGTCGATCGGAATGAGCCCGATGACCGCTTGATTCGTGATTCCCAGGCTTGCGTCGGAGATCACGCCGCTGATGTCGGCGATGGGGTTGGCCCCGGTTCCCGAGATCGTATAGGTGAGCGTCAAGTGGCCGCTGACGCCGCCGCCGCTGATCCACAAGTCGGCGGTCCCCACCGCAGCGTGCGCCGGGCCCGACATAGCGGCGGCCCCCAAGGCCAGCAGCCCGGCGAATATCCTGGTTGTCATAACTAAGCGCCCCTTCCCTCGCCGCTCAGGCTCGCGGGAGAATCTGTCCTCACGCTTCTTCCCCGCAGCAGATGTCAGACCTGAGCCCGGTTCAAACGGTCGATCTCGTCTGAGTTCCACCAACCTGATGGATGGGAGTACGTCTGTCAACTTGCGCACACGGCGGCGAACGCTGCGTCAGGCTTGTCGGGCTGCCTCGTCCGGGGCGAGTTCAGGCAGGCTCACCGGCTGCGCGAGATAGGCGCCGAGTCGGGCCGCGAAGGCGCTCGGCCTCTCGGCGAACAGCCGGTCGTACTCGGTCTCGGCGCGTCGCCTCAGTTTCCTGCTGCCTTGCGTCTGCCCGCTCCTGCAACTGGGCGAGGCCCTCCGGCTTCGCTCCGCCCGGCTTTCAGCCGCGAACTCGGCCAGCACATGGAGATCGTGGTGGTCGCCGAGCGCCTCGCGAAGCTCGTTCAGGGCCTCGGCCTGCGCGTTCAGCGCTTCGGGCCACGCGCAGGAGAGAAGCGCGAGCTGGTAGCGCAGATCGACGACGCGGGCGCGAAACTTGTGCAGCAACGCCGGGTCGCCGCTCGCAAAGGCGCGACGGCCGCGCCGGCGCGCCTGCCGGTAAGTGCGCGCGACGGCGGCCACGATCCCGTCCTTGCCGACCGCGCTCACGTCCCATCCCTCGACCCGCCTCGCGATCGCGGCGAGCCGCGCGCGGGGGGTTCTGGCCGCAAGGCCACGACGGGCGCGTCGCGCCGCCTCCCGCTCGCGCGCGATCGCCGCCATCAGCGGCTCGGCGACCTCAGGCGGGAGCCTCGAAGCCGCGCGAGCCGCATGCGCCATCACATCGAGATCGCGCGCGCGCCCGGTCTGGCGGCGGATCGCGGCCAGCGCCGCGACCGTCACCCGCGCCGGTTCGCCGAGGCCATCGAGAAAGAGCCGCCCGATCGCGCGGGCTTCCTTGAGCGTCTTGCGCAACTCGTGGATCTTTTTCGGCGCGGCCTCGCCAGGACCCGGACACTGCGCCGCCGCGCCTGCCGCCGACCGGACGAGCGCCGCGCGGCAATATTGCGCCCAGCCGTGGGCGCCCATCGCTAGGCCGGGCCCGCGTCCGCGAGCTTCGCAAGCTCCCGCAAGGCGAATTTCTGCACCTTGCCGGTCGAGGTCTTCGGGATCTCCGCGAAGACCACATGACGCGGGCACTTAAAGCGCGCGAGGCGCGCGCGGCACCATTCGATGAGCTCCTCGGCGGTCGCGCTCTTGCCGGGCTTCAGCTCGACGAAGGCGCAGGGCGTCTCGCCCCACTTGTCGTCGGGCCGCGCCACCACCGCCGCGAGCTGGACGGCCGGATGCTCGAACAAGGCGTCCTCGACTTCGATCGAGGAGATGTTCTCGCCGCCCGAGATGATGATGTCCTTCGACCGGTCGCGCAGCTGGACATAGCCGTCCTTGTGCTTGACGCCGAGATCGCCCGAATGGAACCAGCCGCCGGCGAACGCCTTGTCGGTCGCGGCCTTGTTCTTGAGGTAGCCCTTCATCACCACATTGCCGCGGAACATCACTTCGCCCATCGTCTCGCCGTCGGCGGGCGCGGGCGCCATCGTCTCCGGGTCCATCACGTCGAGCGCCTCGAGCGCGTGATAGCGCACGCCCTGGCGCGCCTTGAGATGCGCCTGGGTCCCGGCGTCGAGCGCGTTCCACTCGTCCTTCCAGTCGTTGACCACCGCCGGGCCGTAGACCTCCGTCAGCCCGTAGAGGTGGGTGACCTCGAATCCGGCCTCGCCCATCGCCTGCAGCACCGCGGCGGGCGGCGGGGCGGCGGCGGTGAAGAAGCGCACGACATGGGGCAGCGGCCGCTTCTCCTCGGGGCGCGCGTTGAGCAGGGTCGACATGACGATCGGCGCCCCGCACATATGGGTTACTTCATGCTCGGCGATGAGGTCGAAGATCGGCTTGGCCCGCACCTGCCGCAGGCAGACATGCACGCCAGCCTTCACGCTGATCGACCAGGGGAAGCACCAGCCGTTGCAATGGAACATCGGCAGCGTCCAGAGATAGACCGGATGGCGCCCGACATCGGCGGTGAGGATGTTGCCGGCGGCGAGCAGGTTGGCGCCGCGATGGTGGTAGACGACGCCCTTGGGATCGCCGGTTGTGCCGGAGGTGTAGTTGAGCGCGATCGCGTCCCACTCGTCGCTCGGCGCCGTTCGCTCATAGGCCTCGTGGCCCTCCCCGATCAGCGCCTCGTAGTCGAGCTTTCCCAGCCGCTCGCCGGGGCCGCCATATTCGGCGTCGTCGTAGTCGATGACCAGCGGCCGGACCTCGGCGCGCTTCAGCGCCTCCGCGACGATGGGCGAGAATTCGCGGTCGACGACGATCGCCTTGGCCTGCCCATGATCGAGCATGAAGGCGATCGAGGCCGCATCGAGCCGGGTGTTGAGCGCGTTCAGAACCGCGCCGCACATCGGCACGCCATAGTGGCATTCGAGCATCGGGGGCGTGTTGGCGAGCATGACCGCGATCGTGTCGCCCCGGGCAAAGCCCCGCGTGGCGAGCGCGGAAGCGAGCTTCTTCGTTCGCGCGTGGAACTCGCGGTAGTTGCGGCGCAGGGCCCCGTGCACGATCGCCAGCCGGTTCGGAAACACCGCCGCCGCGCGCTCAAGAAAGGAAAGCGGCGTCAGCGGCTGGAAGTTGGCGGCGTTGCGGTCGAGGTCGCGGTCGTAAGGCGAGAGGGACATCGCGCGAAGGCTCCATGGCGCTAACGTTTGCGATCATAGCGCGACCGGCCAAGTCTTTGGCGAGAGAAATCGACAATTGTCAGCGCCGGAAGGCGAAAAACCGAAATCCGAGAAAGGTCACAACCATCGCGACGGCGCTGCCTGCGGCGACGAACAGCGGCAGGATGGCGGGCGTGACCGCGATCCCGAAGCTCGGCGCCAGCAGAACGCAGGCCGAATAGACGGCGTAATTGACCGCAAGCCCTGCCGAGGCCACGGCGCAATAGCGGAAGAATGCCCGCAGGACCGGCGCGCCCGAGTGGCGGAAGGTGAACGACCGGTTGAGGAGGAAATTGACGATCGTGGCGAGGATGAAGCCGGGCGGCCGGGCGATGACCGGCGCGAGGCCCAGATATTTGGCGCCGACGAAGGTGATCCCGGCGTCCACGACATAACCGATGAGCCCGACCGCCACGAAAGAGGGGATTTGCACGGCGAGGCGCCCATGTGCACGCGCGTCGGGGTCGACGGCGTTCATGAGGGAGGGGTTCAACTCGGGCTCAGCGAGCCCGGAAACCGCCGCCTCACGCGAGCGCCAGAACGGCGTCATAGGTCAATTTGACTCCGACGAGGAAAGTGAGCGCCAGGATGATTGCGTAGAACCTGTCGGCCGACACCCGCCTGACCAGCCAGACGCCGGCGAAGGTCGACACGACCGCGACCGGGATGAGCCAGGCGGAGACGAGGAGATTGTCGCGGCTGAACTGCCCCAGCAGAAAATAGGGCGGGACCTTGATGAGGTTGACGGCGGCGAAGAACATCGTCGCGGTGCCCGCGAACACCCGCGGCTTGAGGTACTGGGGCATCACATAGACCTGGAACGGCGGCGCGCCGGCGTGGCTGATGAAGCTCGTGAAGCCGGCGACCGAACCCCAGACGACGCCGCTCGGCACGCCCGGCCTCTCGACCGGAGCGCGGCCGAGCCGGTCGCGGACCACCATGTAAAGAACGAAACCGATGGAGATCACGCCGAGCACGAGACGCACGGCGTCGTCGCTGACCCGGGCCGCGAGCAGCCAGCCAAAGCCGACCCCGACCATCGCGGAGGGGATCAGGATGATGAGGTTGCGCGGCGAGAAGTCGCGCCGGAAGGCCCACACGCTCAACCAGTCCTGCACGATGAGGATCGGCAGCACGATCGCCGCCGCCCTGACCGGCGAGGCGACCAGCGACATGAGGGGCATCCCAAGCGTGCTCAAGCCGGAAAAACCGCCTTTCGACAGGCCGAAGAGGATCACCGCCGCCACCGCCGCCAGATAGAATTGCGTGTTCCCCGACATACACCCCTGTCCCCTGGCGCTCGACGCGAGCCGGTCGGTTCGGCCCGGCGCCCGCCTTCCGCGGCGTTGCGCTTTGACCCGCCGGGCGCGACAATCCGGGCGCGTTGTTTGACCGCGCGCGGGACTTCGGCGGCAAGGGAGCGAAACGATGACCAGCGGCTATCGCGAGACCTATGATCGCTGGCGCGCCGATCCGCAAGCCTTCTGGGCGGAAGCCGCGCGCGAGATCGCGTGGACAAAGCCGCCCGGGCGCATCTTCGACGCCGAGGGCGGCGTCTATGGCCGCTGGTTCCCCGACGCGCGCCTCAACGCCTGCTTCAACGCGCTCGACCGGCATGTCGAGGCCGGCCGCGGCGAAGCGGTCGCGCTCTATTACGACAGCCCGGTCACCGGCGCGAAGCGGGCCATAAGCTATCGCGAACTCCTCGACGAGACGGCGACGCTGGGCGCGGCGCTCGCCGATCTCGGGGTCGGCATGGGCGACCGGGCGCTGATCTACATGCCGATGATTCCGGAGGCGATCGTCGCCATGCTCGCCTGCGCCCGCATCGGCGCGGTGCATTCGGTGGTGTTCGGCGGCTTCGCCCCGAGGGAGCTCGCGACCCGCATCGACGACGCTGAGCCGAAGGTCGTCCTCACCGCGAGCTGCGGCGTCGAGCCCGGCCGGATCGTCGAATACAAGCCCCTTCTCGACCAGGCGATCGCACTCGCAACCCACAAGCCCACGACCTGCGTCGTCTATCAGCGCCCGCAGAGCCGAGCCACAATGAGCGCGCCCCGCGACCGCGACTGGACGACGCTGGTCGACGCCACGAAAGCGGCGGGCCGGCGCGCGCCCTGCGCCGACCTCGCCGCGACCGACCCGCTTTATATCCTCTACACTTCGGGCACGACGGGAACGCCCAAAGGGGTGGTGCGCGACATCGGCGGGTACATGGTCGCGCTCAAGTGGTCGATGTCGGCGGTGTTCGCCGTAGAGCCTGGCGAGACCTTCTGGGCGGGCTCCGACATCGGCTGGGTGGTCGGCCATTCCTATATCGTCTACGGGCCGCTGGTGCAGGGTTGCGCCAGCGTCCTTTACGAAGGCAAGCCGATCGGGACGCCGGACGCCGGCGCCTACTGGCGGGTGATTGAGGACTACAGGGTCGCCGCCTTCTTCACCGCCCCGACCGGCCTGCGCGCCGTGCGCAAGGAGGACCCCGAGGCGAAGCTCCTCAAGACATACGACATTTCCTCGCTGCGCACGCTCTTCCTCGCGGGCGAGCGCGCCGACCCGGACACGGTCGCCTGGGCCGAGAAGATCCTCGGCGTTCCGGTCATCGACAATTGGTGGCAGACCGAGACCGGCTGGCCGATCGCGGCCAATCCGATGGGTCTGGGCATGCTCCCGGTCAAGCGCGGCTCGCCGAGCGTGCCGATGCCGGGCTACGACGTCCATGTCGTGGACGAAGCGGCGAAGCCCGTCCCGCCCAGGACGATGGGGTCGATCGTGCTCAAGCTGCCGCTGCCGCCCGGCTGCCTGCCGACCCTCTACCGGCAGGACGAGCGGATGCGCGAGAGCTACCTCAGGGAGTTCCCCGGCTTCTACAAGACCGCCGACGCGGGCTTCATCGACGAGGACGGGTATCTCACGATCCTCGGACGGACCGACGACATCATCAACGTCGCCGGCCACCGCCTGTCGACCGGCGGCATGGAGGAGGTGGTGGCCTCCCACCCGGACGTCGCCGAATGCGCGGTGCTCGGCGTCAAGGACGAGATCAAGGGCGAAGCCCCTTGCGGGTTTCTGGTGTTGAAGGCGGGCGTCAACCGGCCTCCGCAGGAGATCGAGACGGAGGTGGTGAAGCTCGTGCGCGACAGAATCGGCCCGGTCGCCGCGTTCAGGACCGCGCTGGTGGTGGCCCGCCTGCCGAAGACCCGCTCGGGCAAGATCCTGCGCGGCACGATGAAGAAGATCGCCGACCGCGACCCATGGGTTACCCCGGCGACGATCGAGGACCCGAAGGCGCTCGACGAGATCAGGGAGGCGCTCGAGGGGCGGGCGCGCTAGCGGGGGAATTCCCGAGGGCCTGAATGGGGGGCGCCAATCTCTGGTCGGCTTCAAGCGATTCCAATGATTTGGGCGCCATTTTTTGTCCGGCGGCGCTCGCGGTCTGCATCGAGTTATAATTAACTTATATCAAACGTTATATACGCCTGGCGGCGGCGGCGGCAGGCCCGCCCCCCGCCTAGCGGGAGCCCGCGCGGCGCCTTATATGTCGCTTAACCGTCACGATTGAGCCGCGATGCGGCCGGTCCGGCGGGCTTCGCCAACCTCGATCGGAGCACGGATGACGTCCGCCATTTCCTCCGCGCCCAAGGTCGCGCATTTCGCCCTTCCCAACGGCCTCGACGTCGTCGTCATTCCCGATCATCGCGCGCCGGTCGTCACCCACATGGTCTGGTACCGCAACGGCTCGGCCGACGACCCGCCGGGCAAGTCGGGCATCGCCCACTTCCTCGAACATCTCATGTTCAAGGGCACGAAGCGCCATCCCAAGGGGGAGTTCTCCGAGTTCATCTCCGAGGTCGGGGGCGTGGAAAACGCCTTCACCGGCAACGATTTCACCGCCTATTTCCAGCAGATCGCCAGGCAGCACCTCAAGGCCTGCATGGCCTTCGAGGCCGACCGGATGACCGGCCTCACGCTCACCGACGACGTCGTCGCGCCCGAGCGCGACGTGGTGCTCGAGGAGCGGCGCATGCATTGCGACAGCGACCCCGGCGCGCAACTCGGCGAAGCGGTGCAGGCGGCGCTCTTCACCCATCATCCTTACGGGATTCCGGTGATCGGCTGGGGGCACGAGATCGAGGGGCTGAAGCGCGAGGACGCGCTCGCCTATTACAAGCGCTTCTATACGCCCGAAAACGCCATTCTGGTGGTGGCGGGCGACATCGAGCCCGAGGAAGCCCGCGCGCTCGCCGAGGAGACCTACGGCCGGATCAAGCCGCGCGGGGCGAAGCCCGAGCGGGCGCGCCCGATGGAGCCGCCGACGGTTGCGAGCCGGCTGGTGACGGTCTCCGACGACAAGGTCGAACAGCCCGGCTGGCAGCGGCATTATCTCGCGCCCTCGGTCCGCACCGCCGCGCCGGGCGAAGCGGAGGCGCTCGAAATCGCCGCCCATCTCCTGGGCGGCGGACCGACGAGCTTTCTCTACCGCCGGCTGGTCATCGAGGAAAAGCTCGCGGTCTCCGCCTGGGCCTATTACCACGGCGCGGCGCTCGATCAGAGCCGCTTCATCGTCCACATGACGCCGGCGCCCGGGGTCAGGCTCGAGACGCTCGATCACGCGTTCGACCGGGCGCTGGCGAGCTTCGCCGATGAGGGCTTCGACTTAGGCGACCTCGAGCGCGCCAAGACCCGGATGGTCGCCGACGCCATTTACGCCCGCGACAGCCAGTCGGATCTCGCGCGCTGGTACGGCTCGTCGCTCGCCATCGGCCTGGGCCTGCGCGACGTCGAGGAATGGCCGGCGCGGATCGAGGCGGTGAGCGCGGCGGCGGTAAGAGAGGCCGCCCGCCGCTGGCTCGATCACAAGCCCGCGGTGACCGGGCATCTCTCGCCTCTCGCCGAGGCGGCCTAGCCTTCGCCCTCTCCCGCCCCCGATGATCCCCGGATCGGCCCGGGGACGGGATGAGGAGGCGAGGGACCAGTTTGCGCGCCCCAGGGGCGCCAGAAAGACGAAACGACAAAAGATGAATCCGATGGAAACGCTCATGCCAAGGCGCCTCGCCGCTTCGCCTTCTCATTCCGCCGTCAATGTCGAGGTCGTCACGACCCCGCGCGGCCTCGTCTTCTGGCTCGTCCGCTCCCATGCCGTGCCGGTCGTTTCGCTCGAATTCGCGATCCGCGGCGGCGCGGCGCAGGACCCGGCGCGGAAAGCGGGGCTGGGCGCCCTGATGGCGGGGCTGCTCGACGAGGGCGCGGGCGACCTTGATTCGCAGGCGTTCCAGCGCGCGCTCGACGAGACGGCGGTCGAAATGTCGTTCCATTGCGACCGCGATCATTGGAGCGGGCGCATGCGCACGCTCGTAAAAAACCTCGATCGCGCCGCGGACCTGCTGCGGCTCGCGGTCTCGGCGCCGCGGTTCGACGAGGAGCCGTTCGAGCGGGTGCGCGAGCAACTGAATGCGAGGCTGCGCCACGACGCCAACGATCCGGCGACGCTGGCGGGCCGCAACTGGAAGGCGAAGGCGTTTCCGCATCACCCTTACGGCCAGCCGGCCGACGGATCGCTCGAGACGCTCGCGCGCATCGGCCGGGAGGATCTGGCGGAGGCCGCGAAACGGGGCCTCGCGCGCGACCGCCTCCTGATCGCGGTGGTCGGGGCGATCGACGACAAGGGCGCGGCGGCGCTGGTCGACAGGGCGTTTGGCGACCTGCCGGAGAAGGGCGACCTCAAATCCGTGGCCGACGCCGCGTTCGAGGGTCTGGGGACCATCGACCTCATCGACCTCGACGTGCCGCAATCGACGATCCGCTTCGGGCGCCCGGCGCTGAGGCGCGACGATCCCGATTACATCGCCTCCATCGTCGCCGCCCACGTGCTCGGCGGGTCGGGCTCGATGACCTCGCGCCTGTTCCGCGAGGTGCGCGAGAAACGCGGCCTCGCCTATACCGTGTTCGGGACCTTCTATTCCCTCGAGCACGGCGCCTATTTCTATGGCGGCACGACGACCAAGAACGAGCGGGCGCGCGAATCCTTCGATGTCGCCCAGGCCGAAGTCCGCGACGTCGCGCTGAATGGGCTCGGCCAGGAGGAACTGGAGAAGGGCAAGACCTATCTCATCGGCTCCTATCCGCTGAGGTTCGACACCTCCTCCAAGATCGCCTCCCAGCTGATCCACATCCAGCTCGAGCGCCGCGCGCCGGACTGGCTCGTCGAGCGCAATCGCCAGATCGCCGCGGTCACGGCGAAGAGCGTCAAGCGCGCGGCGCATCGCGCCTTCGGCGACGGCTCGCTGCATACGATTGTGGTGGGGCGGCCGACGGGGTTCTGACCAACCCGGGCGACGGGCGCCCGCCGGCCTTGGTGTAGGGGACCCGGTTGAGGTTCGCGCGTTCCGCGCGTCCCGGCCGATCTTTTGGCCTTGCACCATTTCTTGTCGCAGTGCACCATCGACGCCGATGGCTCTTCCCGCCTCTGTTCCAAGCGCGCCCTTTCTCTCCCCGGACGAGCCCGACAAGGACCGCCCGCTGCGCGAGGACATCCGCCTGCTCGGCCGGATCCTCGGCGACACCGTGCGCGAGCAGGAGGGCGAAGAGGTCTTCGAACTCGTCGAGCAGATCCGCCAGGCCTCGATCCGCTTCCATCGCGACAACGAGGTCGCCGCGCGGCGCGAGCTCGAGGCGACGCTCGACAGCCTGAACGCCGAGCAGACGCTGGCGATCGTGCGCGCCTACAGCTATTTCTCGCACCTCGCCAACATCGCCGAGGACCAGCACCACATCCGCCGCAACCGGGCGCATGCGATCGCGGGCTCGGCGCCGCGTCCCGGCTCGCTCGCCTACGCCTTCCAGCGCACCGCGCGAGACGGGGGTCGAGCCCGCCGCGCTCGGCGACTTCTTCGACCGCGCGCTGGTGAGCCCGGTGCTCACCGCCCATCCGACGGAAGTCAGGCGCAAGAGCACGCTGACCCGCGAGCTCGAGATCGCCAAACTGCTCGACGAGCGCGAACGCGCGATCGATCCGGCCGAGCTTGCCGCCAATGAGGAGCAGCTCAGGCGCGCGGTGGTGATCCTGTGGCGCACCAATCTCCTGCGCCAGACCAAGCTCAAGGTCATCGACGAGGTCTCGAACGCGCTGTCGTTCTACGACTACACGTTCTTCCACGAGCTGCCCCGCCTTTACGGCGCGATCGAGGACAGGCTTGACGCCATATCCGGCGAGCCGCGCGCAAAGCCGATCGGCTCGTTCCTGCGGATCGGCTCGTGGATCGGCGGCGACCGCGACGGCAATCCGTTCGTCACCGCCGACCTGCTCAACGAGGCGATGCGGCTGCAGAGCGCGCGCGCGATCGGCCATTATCTCGACGAGCTGCACGAGCTTGGCGCCGAACTGTCGCTCGCCTCCAACCTCGCCTCGATGAGCCCGGAGCTCGCCGAGCTCGCCGACATCTCCGACGATTCCGCCGCCGCCCGCCGCAAGGAGCCCTACCGGCGGGCGATCACCGGCATGTATTCGCGCCTCGCCAAGACCGCGCGCGAGCTCGACCATGTCATCGCGCTGCGCCAGCCGGTGGTCGACCGCGCGCCCTACGCGTCGGCGGCGGAGTTCGGCGCCGACCTCGCGGTGATTGCGCTGTCGCTCAAGCGCACCAACGCCGGCGTCGTCGCCCGCGGGCGGCTGCGCGGCTTGCAGCGCGCGGTGGACGTGTTCGGCTTTCATCTCGCGCCGATTGATCTGAGGCAGAACTCCGACGTGCACGAGCGCACCGTCGCCGAGCTGCTGGCGGCGGTCTCGCCGGGCCTCGACTACAAGGCCTTGAGCGAGGCGGAGCGCGTGGAGCTCCTGCGGCGCGAGCTAGTTTCGCCCCGCCCGCTGCTGTCGCCGTTCATCGCTTACGGCGAGGAGACGGCGGGCGAGCTCGCGCTCTTCCGCGCCGCCGCGGTGATCCGGATGAAATATGGTCCTGGCGCAATCCGGACCTCGATCATCTCGAAGACCGACAGCGTCTCCGACCTGCTCGAGCTGGCGCTGATCCTGAAGGAAGTGGGGCTCGTGACCGCCGAAGGATCGTCGGCGCTCGCCCTCGCGCCGCTGTTCGAGACGATCACCGATCTGCGCAACTGCGTGGGCGTGATGGACACGCTGCTTTCCCTTCCCGAATATCGCAAGCTGGTCGATTCCCAGGGCGGCGAACAGGAGGTGATGCTCGGATACTCGGATTCGAACAAGGACGGCGGCTTCATCACCTCGGGCTGGGAGCTGTACACGGCCGAGATCGGCCTGGTCGAGGTGTTCAAGAAGCATGGCGTGCGCATCCGGCTCTTTCACGGCCGCGGCGGCTCGGTCGGGCGGGGCGGCGGCCCGAGCTACGACGCGATCCTCGCCCAGCCCGGCGGCGCGGTGCAGGGGCAGATCCGCATCACCGAACAGGGCGAGATCATTTCGAGCAAGTATTCCAACCCCGAGGTCGGACGGCGCAATCTGGAGACGCTCGCTTCCGCGACGCTCGAGGCGACGCTGCTGCAGGACGAGAGCCCCGCGCCTGACCCCGCGTTTCTGGAGACGATGGAGGAATTATCGCTCGCCGCCTACAAGGCCTATCGCGGCCTCGTCTACGAGACCGAAGGCTTCGTGCGCTATTTCTGGGCCTCGACGGTGATCACCGAGATCGCCGAACTGAACATCGGATCGCGCCCGGCCTCGCGCAAGAAGACCCAGGCGATCGAGGACCTGCGCGCGATTCCCTGGGTGTTCTCGTGGGCGCAGTGCCGGCTCATGCTGCCGGGCTGGTATGGATTCGGCTCGGCGGTGAAGGCCTATGTCGAGGCCCATCCCAGGGACGGCCTTGAGGCGCTGAGAGAGATGTATGTCCGCTGGCCGTTCTTCCGCACGCTGCTCTCCAACATGGACATGGTCATGGCGAAATCGAGCCTCGCCATCGCCTCGCGCTATGCGCGCCTCGTTGAGGATGTGGCCTTGCGGGAAAAAATCTTCGCCCGCATTTCGCGCGAATGGCGCGATTCGGTCGACGCGCTCAACGCGATCATGGAGCAGGCGAAGCTGCTCGAGAGCAATCCGCTGCTCGACCGGTCGATCCGCAACCGCTTTCCCTATCTCGATCCCTTGAACCACGTGCAGGTCGAGCTGCTCAAGCTCTATCGTTCGCGCGCCGCGAGCGAGAAGGTGCTGACCGGAATCCAGCTCACCATCAACGGCGTCTCGGCCGGCTTGCGCAACAGCGGCTGAGGATGAGGCCTTGATTGGGCCGCGCCGGTCTGTACACAGGCTGCGAACGATCGTCTTGCGGCGGGAAGCGGGGAATCGATGACCAAGCGGGTTCTTGTGACCGGCGGCGCCGGCTTTCTGGGCTCGCATCTCTGCGAACGCCTGCTCAATAGCGGCTACGAGGTGCTGTGCGTCGATAACTTCTCCAGTACCCGAAGGAATATCACCCATCTCCTCGACAATCCCAACATGGAGCTGATGCGCCACGAGGTGACGTTTCCGCTCTATGTCGAGGTCGATGAAATCTTCCAACCTCGCCTGTCCCGCCTCGCCCATCCACTATCAGTTCGATCCCGTGCAGACGACGAAAACGAGCGTGATCGGCGCGATCAACATGCTTGGGCTCGCCAAGCGGGTGAAGGCGAAAGATTTTGCAGGCCTCGACCTCCGAGGTCTACGGCGACCCCGCGATCCATCCGCAGACCGAGGACTATCGGGGGAACGTCAATCCGATCGGCCTCAGGTCCTGCTACGATGAAGGCAAGCGCTGCGCCGAGACCCTGTTTTCGACTATCGCCGGCAGCATAAGATGCCGGTCAAGGTCGTCCGGATCTTCAATACCTACGGGCCCCGGATGCATCCCAACGACGGACGCGTGGTGTCGAATTTCATCGTCCAGGCGCTGCGCGGGCGAGAGATCACCATTTACGGGGAAGGGAGCCAGACCCGCTCTTTCTGCTATGTCGACGACCTGATCGAGGCGATCGCGCGGATGATGGCGACCCCGCCGGACGTCACCGGCCCGATCAATATCGGCAACCCGCAGGAGTTCACCATCCGGGAGCTTGCCGAACTGATTATCGAAATGACCGGCGCGAAATCCAGGCTTCGCTTCGAGCCGCTGCCGTCCGACGATCCGAGACAGCGGCAGCCCGACATCGACGGCCAAGTCGGTCCTGAAGTGGGAGCCGAAGATTCCGCTTCGGGAA
>CAVULN010000045.1:0-85287 GCA_963742305.1 uncultured Alphaproteobacteria bacterium | reverse complement strand
CTCGCCCTCTACCAGGAGGGCAGGGACGACGAGGAGGACGAAGAGCAGAGCCGCCTGCCCGCGATGCGCGAGGGCGAGAAGGTCGCCAAGGACCGGATCGACGCCAGCCAGCACTTCACCGAGCCCCCGCCCCGCTACACCGAAGCGACGCTGGTCAAGCGGATGGAGGAACTCCGGCATCGGGCGCCCCTCGACCTACGCCTCGACCATCGCCGTGCTCAAGGATCGCGCCTATGTGCGGCTCGACAAGAAGCGGCTTTATCCCGAGGACAAGGGTCGGATCGTCACCGCCTTCCTCGAATCCTTTTTCGCCAAATATGTCGGCTACGATTTCACCGCCGATCTCGAGGAGAAGCTCGACCTCGTGTCGAACAGCGAGATCGACTGGAAGGCGCTGCTGCGCGACTTCTGGAACGATTTCTCCGGCGCCGTCTACGACATCAAGGATCTCGGCACGCGGCAGGTGCTCGATTCCTTGAACGAAAGCTTCTCGGGCCGCACTCTTTCCCGGCCGGGGCGACGGCGTCGATCCGCGCCTCTGCCCGCTCTGCGGAGAGGGGCAACTCTCGCTCAAGCTCGGCAAGTACGGCGCCTTCATCGGCTGCTCGCGCTATCCCGAGTGCAAGTATTCGCGGGTTCTCGCGCCATCGGGCGCGGAGGCTTCCGAGGGCGAGCGGCCGGGTGTGCGGGTGCTCGGCGAAGACCCGGCGACGGGCGAGGAAATCACCCTGCGCAACGGGCGGTTCGGGGAGTACGTGCAGCAGGGCGAGGGCGACAAGCCTAAGCGCTCATCGCTGCCCAGGGGCCTCAGCGCCGACGACGTGACGCTCGAAAAGGCGCTCAAGCTGCTCGCCCTGCCGCGGGAGGTGGCGCGCCATCCCTCGAGCGGCGAGCCGATCCTGGCCGGCATCGGGCGCTATGGCGCCTACGTGCAGCACGGCAAGACCTACGCCAATCCGGCCGCGACGACGACGTGCTTGAGATCGGCGCGAACCGCGCGATCGACCTCGTCGTCGCCAAGGAGAGCGGGGCAGGGGGGCGGACGTTTTGGCGCCGCGCCGGCGCGTGGTCTCGGCGACCATCCGGAGGGCGGGCCGGTCAGCGTCAAGCAGGGCCGCTTCGGGCCTTACGTCAATCACGGCAAGATCAACGCCACTTTGCCCAAGGGGACCGACCCGGCCGCCCTCACGCTCGCGGAGGCGGTGGAGCCCCTGAAGGCCAAGGCGGCGGGCGGCGGCGTGGTCGGCCGCCTGGTCGGCGAGCATCCGGACGGCGGCCCGGTCACCGTGCGCGACGGGCGCTTCGGCGCCTATGTCAACTGGGGCAAGGTCAACGCGACGTTGCCCAAGGGGGTCGCGCCGGATTCCGTCACGCTCTCGCAGGCGCTCGACCTGATCGCCGAACGCGAGGGGCGCCCGGCCGCTCAGCCGCGCAAACCGGCAAGGGCCGCGGCCGAAGGGCAAGCCGGCGAAAGCGGCGGCCAAGGCCAAAGCGCCGGACGGCGCGACGGCGAGAGGCAAAGCCGCGGCCTCCCAACGGCCGGCGGCGAAGAAGGCCGCCGCGCCCAAGCCCGCGGCCAGCAAGCGATAGGCCCTGCCTCTCAGTCCGCCGGACGGCCCATGTACATCGCCATTGTCGCCCTCCTCACGGTCGTGCTTCCCCTGGGAAGCGCGTTGGTGGAACATGCGCTGCCGGGCGCGGCCCCGTTCCTGGCGCTTGTCGGCAAGTGGTTCGTCTTCTGGGCGGCGGGGGTGCGGCTCGTCCTGGCGGGCGTGCGCCAGGCCTTTTCAGCCCGAGTTCACCGCCCGGCAGATCTTCAGGATCGAGAGCGCGGACGCCTTTCCGCTGGTGCGCGAGATCGGGGCTGGGAATCTCGCGCTCGGCGCGGTCGGCGCAGCCTCGCTCCTGCGGCCCGATTTCATTCTGCCAGTCGCGATCGCCGCCGCGATCTTCTACGGCATAGCCGGCTTCCGGCATCTCCAGGAGAGGGACCGCAGCCTCAACGAAACCGTCGCCATGGGCACCGACCTCTTCGTCTTCGCCGTGCTCGCCGCTTATGCGGTCTATGCGCTGCTATGGTGAGGGCCGGCAATCCTGGCCACGCCAGCCTTCACTCCGGCTTGTGGCAGACGGCCTCGATGTTGTTGCCGTCGGGATCGAGCACGAACGCGCCGTAATAGTGCTTGTGATAGTGCGGACCGCAGGCCCGGGCGCGCCGTTGTCCCGTCCGCCCGCGGCCATCGCGGCCTGGTGGAACGAATCGACCTCCGTCCGCGTTTGCGCGACGAAGGCGACATGGGTCCCGCCTTTGGGCTTGCTCCCCGTGCCTATCCAGAAGAAGGCCTTGTTGTCCTTGCCGAAACCGGCGTGGGCGTCCGCGCCGGTCTGTTCGGCGGTGACCTCGATGATGACGCCGATGCCGAGAGGCTTCAGAGCCTCGGCATAGAACGCCTTGGCGCGATCCATGTCCTTAACTGCGAAGCCGATGTGGTCAATCATGATCGCCTCTCATGGCGCTGGCCTCGACCCGTCGCGGCGGCGCGCGTTCGTGCTATAATGGGTCGGGTCAGTCAGGGCGAGGGGCGGTCGAGCGCGCGGCTCGCCGGGAGGCCCGTCAATGAATCCGATCAATGCGACGCACGTTTATGCAGGGCGCCGCGGAAGCGGCCTATAGCCGCTGGGTACCCGTCTACGATCTGATCTTCGACCTGCCGTTCCATCCCGGCCGGGGCGGCGGCGGCGCGCGCGGCGGGCGAGGCCGCGGGTCCTGGCGGCGAGATCCTGGTGATCGGCGTCGGACCGGGCTCGAGCTCGCCGTCTGCCGGGAAACGTGCTGGTGACGGGCATCGATATTTCGGCGCCGATGCTCGAGGCGGCGCGCGCCCGGGTCGAGCGCAAGCGGCTGGCTCAGGTCAAGGGGCTCCATGTGATGGACGCCGCCGCGCTCGAATTTCCCGATTCCGCCTTCGACGTCGCTCTCGCGCCCTATGATGAGCGTCGTTCCTCATCCGGAGAGCGCGCTCGAGGAGGCCTGGCGGGTGCTCAGGCCGGGCGGCGCGCTGATCGTGATGAACCATTTCGCCGCGCAGCATGGATTTCGCGCTTCGGTCGAGCGCCGGATGGAGGGCGCCGCGGCGTGGCTCGGCTGGCATCCGAATTTCCCCTATTCGGCGATCGGGAACTGGGTCGATTTGCATTCCGACTCGCTCGTCGTCGAGCGGAGCGAGCTTGCGCCGTTGAAGCTGTTCACGCTGCTGAGGATCGAGAAGGCGGGGTAAGCGAGACGTCCGCCGGATAGCCGGGGCGCGCAGCTTGTTTCCTCGCCCGGTCGAACTTACGTTCCGTCTCGGGCCTCTTTGCCCAACCCTTCAGAATTGGACGCCTTGCAAGATCGATCCCCCCATCGGCCCGCGCCGAAGGCCGCCCACGGGGCGGCGCGGCGTTCAGCGCCCGCGCTTCCCTCGCGCGAGGAGCTGCTCGCCTTCATCGGCGGCGCGCCTGCGCCCAACGGCGAGCGAGCGCCTGCGCGCGTGACCAAGCGCGACATCGCCCGCGCCTTCGGCGTCAAGGGCGAGGCGAAAGCGGAGCTCGAAGCTGCTCATCAAGGACTTGCAGGCGGAAGGCGCGGTCGCGCGCGGCCGCAAGGCGCTGACCGTCGAGGGCCGCCTTCCCTCGCTCGTCGTCGGCGACATCGCCGAACTCGGGCGTGACGGCGAGCTGATCGCGAGACCCGCCGAATGGAGCGGAGACGCGCCCGCTCCCCGCATACCGTGCGCCGCTCCCGGGCGAAACGGGATCGGGCGCCCGCCCCGAAAGTCGGCGCGCGGGTGTTGATGCGGGTCGAATTTGACGGCGACGCCGGCCCCAAGGCGCCCGCCTATTCGGGCCGCGTGGTCAAGATCCTGGACAAGCTGAAGGCGCGCGCCTTCGCCGTCTACCGGGTCGCGGCGGACGGAGCGGCGCGCGCGCTTCCCGTCGAGAAGCGCGGGGCCCGCGAGTATCTGGTGCCTCCGGGCATGGGCGGGGACGCGAAGGATGGCGACCTCGTCGCCATCGAGCCGTTGCGCGAGGGCCGCCTTGGGCTCCCGCCCGCTCGCGTGGTCGAGACGATCGGCTCGGTCAAGTCCGAGCGCGCGGTAAGCCTCATCGCGCTCGAGACGCACCATATTCCGCATATCTTCTCGCCCGCCGCCTTGAGCGAGGCCGAAGCCGCGCGGCCCATTCGGCTCGCGCCCCCGCGCGAGGACTGGCGCGCGCTGCCGCTCGTCACCATCGATCCGCCCGACGCCAAGGACCACGACGACGCGGTCCACGCCGTTCTCGATTCCGATCCCAAGAACCCCGGCGGGTTCGTCGTCACCGTCGCCATCGCCGATGTCGCGGCCTATGTCCGTCCGGGAACCGCGATGGACGCGCAGGCGCTCGAGCGCGGCAACTCTGTCTATTTCCCCGACCGGGTCGTGCCGATGCTGCCGGAGCGCATCTCCAACGACCTCTGCTCGCTGCGCGCGCACGAGGACCGGCCGGCGCTCGCGGTGCGCATGATTCTCGGCGCCGACGGGCGCAAGCGCTCGCATCAATTTCACCGCATCATGATGCGCTCGGCTGCCAAGCTTTCGTACGAGCAGGCCCAGGCCGCGATTGACGGGCGCGTGGACGAGACGACGAAGCCGCTGCTCGACACCGTGCTGAAGCCGCTTTACGCCGCCCACTCCGTCATCAGGATCGAGCGCGAGCGCCGCGACCCGCTCGACCTCGACCTGCCCGAGCGCAAGCTCGTCCTCGATTCCGAGGGGCGCCTCGAGGACGTGATCTGGCCGGAGCGGCTCCATGCGCACCGGCTGATCGAGGAGTTCATGATCCTCGCCAATGTCGCGGCCGCCGAGACGCTCGAGTCTCAGCGTTCGCCGCTGCTCTATCGCGCCCACGACGCGCCGAGCGCGGAGAAGCTCGACGACCTGATCGAGTTCCTGCGCACGATCGGCGTCAAGCTCGCCAAGGGCGAGCGGGTGCGGCCTTCGCATTTCAACGGCGTCCTCGCCCGCGTGCGCGGCCAGGCAGTCGAGGCCCTCGTCAACGAAGTCGTTTTGCGCGCCCAGGCGCAGGCCGAATACAGCCACGAGAATTACGGCCATTTCGGCCTCAACCTGCGCCGCTACGCGCATTTCACTTCGCCCATCCGCCGCTACGCCGATCTCATCGTCCATCGCGCGCTGATCCGCGCGCTCAATCTCGGTCCGGGCGGTCTTGCCGACATGCGCGCGGGCGAACTGGCGCAGATCGCCGAGCACATCTCCGCCGCCGAGCGCCGCGCGATGGCGGCGGAACGGGAAACCGTGGATCGTGTGATCGCGGCGCATCTCGCCGACCGGGTCGGGGCGGTCTTCGCCGGCCGCATCGCCGGCGTCACCCGCGCGGGCCTGTTCGTGAAACTGAGCGAGACGGGGGCCGACGGCTTCGTGCCCGCCGCGACCCTGGGGGAGGATTATTTCCGCTTCGAGGAAGCGACCCGCTCGCTGGTCGGGACGCGGACCAGGGAGACGTTCCAGCTTGGCGCTGCGGTCAATGTCCGTCTCGTCGAGGCCGCGCCGTTCGCGGGCGCGCTCCGGTTCGAGATCGTGCGTCCCGCCTCCGGGCAGCGGAGTATGCGAAACCAAAGCGGGCCTGCCCCGCGCGTGCCGGTTCGCAAGGCGAGCCGCCGATGAACGACATGTCCCGCATCTGGCGCGTTCCGACGCCCCCGCCAGAGCGCTCGCTGCGCAACGCGATGGTGCGCGGCTTCTTCGGCCGCTGTCCGGCCTGCGGCCGCGGCCGCCTGTTTCGCTCCTATCTCAAGGTCGTCAACGCCTGCCAGATCTGCGGCGAGGACCTGAAGTCCTCAGCGCGCCGACGACGCTCCGGCCTATATCACGCTCCTGATCGTCGCCCATGGGGTCGGCGCAGGCGTGCTGATGTCCGATGAGCTATGGCCGAACGCCTCGCTGCTCTGGGTCGCGGTGTTCTGGCTTTGGGTGACGCTGGTCTCGAAGTTCTTCTCATCTTGCCTCGCGCCAAGGGGGCGATTGTCGGTCAGCAATGGGCGCTGGGCATGCACGGCTTCGGTAAGAACGCGGTTTAGAAATGGGGACCGCCGCGGCCCCTCGCGAGCCTGATCGCTTTTTTTGCCAGACTGCGATCGCGTGATCTTCAGACACCGGCCTCCCGCGCCGCTGACCCTTGACGGGCTTCTCGCTCCGGTCGATGCCTGCCGGGCAGGGCCTGGGGCCGGGAGCGTCAATGTCGGACAGTCCATTAAGCGCAGCCGCTGCGTCCGCGCGCGCTCTTCGCCCGCGCGACGCGGCGACGCTGATCGTGGTCGATCGTTCGGAGGGCGGCGCGGCGCGGGTGCTGATGGGCAAGCGCCACGCCTCGCACCGGTTCATGCCGGGCAAGTTCGTCTTCCCCGGCGGGCGGGTCGAGCCCGAGGACCGGCGCATGGCCGCGGCGGGCGCGCTCGATCCTGCGGTCGAGGAGAAGCTCAACCTCCGCGTGCGCCGTCCCTCGCCCGGCTTTGCGCGAGCGGTGGCGATGGCGGCGATCCGCGAAACCTTCGAGGAGACCGGGCTCGTCATCGGCGTCTCCGATCGTGGCGCGCCGAAAAATCCGCCCCCCGGCGCCTGGACCCGGTTCGCCGCGACCGGCGTGCATCCCGCGCTCGACGCCATCGATTTCCTCGCCCGCGCGATCACTCCGCCCAGACGGCCGCGACGCTTCGACGCGCGCTTTCTCGTGGTCGACGCGCGTTTCATCGCCGCGCGCATCGACGGCGCCGTTCATTCTGAAGCGGAACTGGTCGAACTCGTCTGGACGCCGCTCGCGGACGCGCGAAATCTCGATCTGCCCGGAATCACCCACGCCGCGCTCGCCGACCTGGAGCAGGCGCTGGAGGCCGACCTGGACAGGCGCCGCCCGCGCCCGTTCTACCGGGAGATCAGAGGCAAGCGGCTGCGCGAGCAACTCTAAGCCGCGCTTCGGTCAGGCGCCGCCCGACGTCCTCAGGCGGCGAGCCGGACCGGGGGCAATCGTCCGGCCAGTTCCATCAGCGCGAGATGATAGGCCCGCGCGGTCCGCTGCGAGCCCTTGTAGCGCGCCATCACCACGTCGAGCAGTTCGATCATGATCTCGCCGTCGACCTCCGCCAGATGGTCGAGCGTGAGGCTTGAGGACTCGAGCGCGCCGATCAGCGCCTCGCGCAATTCCTCGAAGCCCGCCATGTCGCCGCCGATCAGGGCGCGCCAGACGCGGGCGTGCAGGCGGGTGAGATTGCGCGCAAGCTCGCGGTCGGCGACGAGGTCATAATAGGCGGCGGCGAGCTGATCGTAGATGACCGGCTCGGACCATTGCTTGAGGCCGTAAAAGCCCTCGGACAAGTCGGCCAAACTCGTGACAAGACTCCTCGACGACCTTGTTTCGCAACGCGAATCAGGAGCTTAGCCCTCGTGAGGCGGCGTCGAAAATGATCGGCAAGGGTTAACGAGGAGTAAATCGCCAAGTCTGTTTACCCACAGAAATCGCGGCTAGAGCGGGATGAATTTGGATTAAATCGACGGGGATTCCCGAATCGGAGATTTTCTGATTCAGGGTGCTGGCTGGAAGGAAGGCCAGCATGGATGGGAAGGCCTTATTCGAACGATCTTCGTGAGCGGGCGGTCGGAGCGGTTTTGCACGGCGGACTTTCGCGCCATCGAGCGGCGGCTCAGTTCGGCGTTGGGGTCAGCACGGTCGTCAACTGGGTGCGGCGGTTTCACGAGACGGGCAGCGTCGGCGCCGGGCCAGATGGGCGGACACAAGCCGAAGGCGATCCGCGACGGGCACGCGGCCTTTCTGTCCGAGCGCATTCGGCAAGGAGCCTTCACGCTGCGCGGGCTGGTGGCGGAACTCGCCGGGCGCGGGCTCAAGGTCGACTATCGCTCGGTGTGGAATTTCGTCCACGCGGAGAAGCTCAGTTTCAAAAAAAAGCGTCGTGGCGAGCGAGCGCGAACGGCCCGACGTCGCGCGAAGGCGGGCGCAATGGAAGAAGCGTCAGGACCAGATCGAGCCCGAGCGTCTGGTGTTCATTGATGAGACCTGGACGAAGACCAATATGGAGCCGCTTCGCGGCTGGGCGCCGCGGGGCGAAAGGCTGGTGGCCAGCGCTCCCCACGGCCATTGGAAAACCATGACCTTTGTCGCCGCGCTTCGCTGCGACCGGATTGAAGCGCCGTGGCTGCTCGATGGCCCAATCAATGGCGAGGCGTTCAAGACCTACCTCGAGAAGGTGCTCGCGCCCACCCTCAAGCCGGGCGATCTGGTGATCATGGACAATCTCGGCAGCCACAAAGGCGGCGCCATCCGCCGGGCGATCCGGGCGGCCCGCGCCAAGCTCTTCTTCCTGCCCAAATATTCTCCTGACCTGAACCCAATCGAGCAGGTCTTCGCCAAGCTCAAGCATCTCTTGCGCAAAGCTGCCGCCCGAACAATCGAAACCCTCACCGCCGCGGTGGGCGAACTGCTCGGCGCCTACACCGCCGAAGAATGCGCAAACTACTTCACCAATGCAGGATACCAAGCCTAATCTCATCACGCTCTAGCGGGGCCCATTTCGGCTTGACGCGGCGGAAACGCCTGCCCGCGGGGCTCGCTTCGAGAGGAGACGCGGCGCGCGCTTCTGGCCATGACGAAGAGACGACGGATGAAGTTGCCAGGATAAGTCTTTGATTTTGCTCGATCAATGTGAGGACCGCGCCGACCGCGGCATCTATTCGGCGGCGATCGGAAGAATTGCAAACTCTTCCTCGTTCGCCTCGACCCCATTGGACATGTCGCCCGGGCATTCCCGGCAGGACGCTTCGGCCACATGCGCCCCGGCGAGCAACGCGCCTATTGTCGGCACGCAGCGCCCGCAGCGGGCGGCGCAGCCGAGACCTCGATAGGCCCACGCGGGGGAACACGGACGCGCGGAGTCCCGGCCTTCGAGCATGGAAAGGATCTGGACATCCGAGAGGACGTTACAGGAGCAGACAATCACCGGAGGCTCGCACTTTAGAAACGTTCTAAATTGGACGGTTCTAAGAACCTCGCCATTTGGCGGAGTTTCTGATTCCTTCGCTGATGATGGAGCGGGGTGAGTCGATGCGCGGTGAGCCTGGGTTTTTCGACGTCGACGAGCGGTTGAGGCGGCTGAGCGATCTGGGCGATCAGTTGCTGGCCTTCACGGCGGCGGTGGATTTCGACATGTTCCGGCCCGAGCTGACGCGGGCGCTGGCCTACTCGGACGGTTCGCAGGGCGGCCGACCGCCGTTCGACCCTGTGATGATGTTCAAGATCCTGGTGATCCAGGCGGCGAACGCCCTCTCCGACGAGCGCGCCGAGTTTCTGATCAATGACCGCCTGTCGTTCATGCGGTTTCTCGGGCTGGGCCTGTCCGACCGGGTTCCCGACGCCCGCACGATCTGGCTGTTCCGCGAGAAGCTGACCCGGGCCGAGGCGATCAAGCCGCTGTTCGACCGGTTCGACGCGGCGCTGCGCGAGGCCGGGTACGTCGCCATGGGCGGGCAAACCCTCGGGTCAAGCCCGAGGGCCGACGCTTCGCTGATCCCAGCGCCCAAGCAGCGCAACACCGGGGAGGAGAAGAAGGCGATCAAGGACGGGCGCATCCCCGAGGCCTGGAAAGCCAAGCCTGCGAAGCTCCGGCAGAAGGACCGCGACGCGCGCTGGACGGTCAAGTTCAGCAAGGCCAAGGCGAGGCCGGACGGGACGGTTCCTCCGGTCGACATCGCCATCCCGACCTTCGGCTGCCAGAACCATGTCTCGATCGACCGCGAGCATGGGCTGATCCGGCGCTGGGACGCAACCGACGCCGCCGCCTACGAGGGCGCGCGGCTGCGCGAGGGGCTGCTCGACAAGACCAACACCGCGAGCGCGGTGTGGGCCGACACGGCCTACCGCTCGAAGGCCAACGAGGCGTTCCTCGAAAGGAACGGCTTCGTCAGCCGCATCCATCGCAAGAAGCCGCCGCGTCGGCCGATGCCGGAGACCATGCGGCGCGCCAACGCCCTCAAGTCCAAAGTCCGCTCCGGCGTCGAGCCTGTCTTCGCGGTGCAGAAAGACAAGATGGACCTCTTCATCCGCACTGTCGGCATCGCCCGCGCCAGGCTGAAGATCGGCATGGCTAATCTCGTCTACAACTTCCGCAGGCTGGTCTACCTCGATCGCATCGCCGCCGCCTGAGGGGCCGCTCCGGAAGCCGACAGGGCAGGCGCCTTCCCCGCCCTACGCCCCAGCCAAGAACGAAATCCCGCACCTCAACAGAGCCTCACTCGCCCTGCTCCGACCAAAGAACCGCCTTGATAGAACCGCCCAACTTTATCCGCAGGATTGGCCGCGCTGCTCTCGTCCGGTCCGATGATTTTCGCGCAAGCTCCGGTCGACATCCACGGGTATTTTCAGAAGGCGCGCGACCTCGGCCGCGATGGTCTCGCGCGGAAGACAAAGACCGTCGACGCGCGGGAGGCCAGGCCGGGCGAAATCATCGTCACGGTCATCAAGGGGGAAGGCAAGGAAACGGAGAGCCCGCCCGCCAAAGCCGGCGACATGGTGGTGCGCAACCGGTGTCCTGAAACCGGGAACGAGGAATTTCTCGTGCCCGCTTCCAAATTCGCCAGCCGCTACGAAGGGCCGACCGGACCCGCGGGCGAGGACGGCTGGCGCCCCTATCGGCCGCGGGGCGCCGATATGCGCTTCGTGGTCGTGACCGAAAAGGACGGCGCGTTCACCTTCACGGCGCCCTGGGGCGAGACGATGGTCGCGCGCCCCGGCGACGCCATCGTCCAGGACGCCCGGGACCCGAGGGACACCTACAGGGTTCAGAAAGACGCCTTCGCTTGCACTTACGAGGAAATCCAGCGGCCCGCGAAGTGAGGGCGGCGATAGCGCGGCTGGGAAGGGTGGCGGTCGTCGTGGAGCGCCTCCTTGTAAGGCAGACGCCTAAATATGAGCCGGCTCAAAGCGCAAAATAACCGCACATTTCTCAATCCAGATCAAAGCCCTTGCCAATTCCGTTGTGCAGCGCATCATTAGCGCTGGCGAGGGAGCGGGGATGGCCTTTTTCGAGATGACCGACCAGTCCGGCGCGCTGCGGTCCTGCTATGCCGAGGTCCAGCGCTGGGTGGAGGAAGTCGGCGTCGAGAGCTTGAATGCGCGGCTCAAGGAGGCCGAGACGATCTTCCGCCGGATCGGCATCACCTTCGCCGTCTATGGCGAGGGAGGCGATCCGGAACGGCTCATCCCCTTCGACCTCCTGCCCCGCGTCTTCTCCGCCGCCGAGTGGCGGACGCTCGATCGCGGCATCCGGCAGCGGGCGCGCGCATTGAACGCCTTTCTGTACGACGTCTATCATCGCGGCGAGATCATCCGCGCCGGCATCGTGCCGGGCGAGCTGGTCTATCGCAACAGCGCCTTCCTGCCGCAGATGATCGGGTTCGATCCGCCGGAGCGGGTCTACAGCCACATTGTCGGCATCGACATCGTCCGCACCGGCGAGGGCGGCTTCCAGGCGCTCGAGGACAATTGCCGCACGCCCTCGGGCGTCAGCTACATGCTCGAGAATCGCGAGATCATGCAGCGCATGTTCCCCGAGCTGTTCGGAGCATGCCGGGTGGCGCCGATCAATTCCTATCCCAACGACCTGCTCGCGACGCTGAAGGAGGTGGCGCCGGCCGGCGCGGGCAGCGATCCGACGGTGGTGGTCCTCACCCCCGGCTCGTTCAACTCGGCCTATTACGAGCACAGCTTCCTCGCCGACCTGATGGGCGCCGAGCTGGTCGAGCCTTTGGACCTCTATGTCGACGACGACAAGGTGTGGATGAAGACCACCCACGGCCCCAGGCGCGTCGACGTGATCTACCGCCGCGTCGACGACGACTTCATCGATCCGCTGACCTTCCGCCCGAATTCGATGCTGGGCGTCGCCGGGCTGTTCGGCGCCTATCGCGCCGGCGGCGTGACCCTGTGCTCGGCGCCAGGCGCCGGGATCGCCGACGACAAGGCGATCTATCTGTTCGTGCCGGAGATGATCCGCTTCTATCTCTCCGAGGCGCCGATCCTCAAGAACGTGCCGACCTGGCGCTGCGCCCTGCCCGACGAGCGCGACCACGTGCTCGCGCGTCTCGGCGAACTGGTCGCCAAGGAGGTGCATGGCTCGGGAGGCTACGGGATGCTGATCGGGCCGAAGGCCACGCGCGCGGAGATCGACGCCTATGCGGTGCGCATCCGCGCCAACCCGGCCGACTTCATCGCCCAGCCGACGCTCGACCTCTCCACCGCGCCGGTGCTCGGGCGCAATGAGATCGTCGGGCGGCACGTCGATTTCCGCCCCTATTGCCTGCTCGGCAAGGAGATGCGGCTGACGCCGGGCGGGCTGACCCGGGTCGCGCTGACCGAAGGCTCGCTCGTGGTCAATTCGTCGCAGGGCGGCGGCGTCAAGGACACTTGGGTGCTGGACGAGTGACATGCTGAGCCGCACCGCCGAGAGCATCTTCTGGATGGCGCGCTACATCGAGCGGGCGGAGAGCACCGCGCGCCTCATCCAGATGGGCCAGCGCATGGCTATCCTGCCCGGGCCGATCCATCGCGAGGAATGGCGCTCGGTGCTGCGCGTCACGGGGTGCGAGGGGCTGATCGACGGCGATCGTCCGATCGACGAAGCGGACATCGTCCGCCTGCTGCTGCTCGACGAGGGCAATCCATCGTCGATCCGGTCATGCCTGCTGCGGGCGCGGGCCAACGGCCGCGCGGTGCGCACCGCGCTCACGCAGGACATGTGGGAGGCGCTCAACGAGGACTGGCGGCGGCTGGACCAGCACGATGTCGTCAGTGCGCGGCGCAACCTCGCCGAACTGCTCGACTGGGTGAAGACGCGCGCGTCCACCTTCCGCGGCGCGGTGGAGACCGGCCAAATCCGCAACGAGGGTCATGATTTCCTGCGCATCGGCGGGGCGCTCGAACGCGCTGAAATGACCCTGAGGCTGCTCGACGTGAAATATTACGTCCTGCTGCCCGAGACCGCGGTGGTCGGCGGCGTGCGCGACCATTATCAATGGACCTCGGTGCTCCACGCGCTGTCGGCGGCGCGCGCCTATCACCACGTCTATGGCGGCGCCGGCTATACGCCGTGGCGGATCGCCGATCTCCTCATCCTCAACCGGCAGTTTCCGCGATCGGTGTCGTTCTGCTTCGGGGAGATCGGCCGGCGTCTCGAACAGCTCGCGCAGGCGCATGGCCGGCGCGGCGCCGCGCACGACACCGCCGCCGCCATGCTGTCCAATTTGCGCGACCGCGAAAGCGGCAAGATTTTCGAGGAGGGGCTGCACGAATTCGTCCAGAACGCCCTGATGACAACCAACCGGCTGTCGCGCGAGATCGCCCAGGGATATCACTTCAACTGATGCTGCTCATCGCCCGCCATCTCACCCGTATGCACTATCCCCAGGGCGCGACCGGCCTCGCGCTGCGGCTCAAGCTGTTCCCGCAGGACTTCGAGGGCCACCGCGTGACCGACTGGCATGTCGAGGTCGACGGCGCGGAGATCGCCCACGCCATCGTCGGCGGCTATGGCGAGCGCTTCGCGCAATGGCTGAGCCAAGGCCATCGCGACGTCCTCGAGATCGTGGCCCACGGCTGCGTCGAGACGAGAGACACCGCCGGCATCGTCAAGGGCCTGCGCCACGCTCCGCCGCCGGCGGTGTTCCTGCGCGAAACGCCGCTGACCCGGCCCGACCAGGCGATCGTCGCGCTCGGCGAGGGACTGGAGGCGCGGGGCGACGCGCTGGCGGGTCTACACCTGCTGAGCCAGCGCGTGCGCGAGGCCCTGCCCTATCGGGGCGGCGTCACCGACAGCACGACCCCGGCGGCCGCGGCGCTCGCCGGCGCGGGCGGCGTGTGCCAGGATCATGCCCATATCTTCATCGCCGCCGCGCGCGCCCATGACGTGCCGGCGCGCTATGTCACGGGCTATCTGCTGGCTGGCGACGAAGCGCATCAGCAGTTCGAGACGCACGCCTGGGCGGAAGCCTTTGTCGACGACCTCGGCTGGGTCGGCTTCGACGTCGCCAACGGCCCGTGTCCGACCGACCGCTATATCCGCCTGAGCACCGGGCTTGACGCCGACGACGCCGCCCCGGTGCGCGGAATCGTGACCGGCGGCGCGCCCGGCGCGGTCTTCGCCGACGTGCGCATCGCCCGGGGGGAGGACGACATCGAGGCGATCCAGCAGCAGCAACAGCAGCAGCAATGAAGCAATGAAGCGGGGGCGCGTGATGGCGCGGCTCAACCGGGCGATCCAGAAATCGGCCGACGACCCGGCGGTCGAAACGATCCTCAACGCCGAGCCTGCACCGCGTCGCGCGTTTTGCTGCGGGGCTCGAACCTGACTGTGCCGCTACGGCGCGTCCCGCGCGCATGTCGCCTTCAACACGCAAAGGATGGCAAGGTCCTGCTCAGTTTCGGCTTCGGTCACGTTCAGCAAGAAGCCGGCGAATACGATCCAGCACCAGTTGGTGGTCGTACGGCTTTCGTATCGGCGGCTCGTCCTCGCATAGTTCGCCGGCCTTGCGGGCCGCGGCGGCAATCGTTCCCGCCAGAAGCACCGTGACTCCGGGTTTGTTTTTCCGCACCCACGCCGCGAATGCGAATCCGCTGCCGCCGAGAGTCTGGATATCCGCAAGCACGATATCGACCGTCTGAGAACCTTCAGAAAGAAGTCTTTGCGCCTCGTCCGAGTCGATCGCCTCCAGCACACGGTACCCGCACTCCCTGAGATACTGGGCCAGCGGCGCCCGGACCAGGTCCTCGGCGTCGACGAGAAGAACGCAGGGTCCGCTCATCCCGTCTCCTTCCGCAGGAGCGCCGCGGCCAGAGCGACAGCCTGTCTCACGTCGTAAGGCTTCGGAAGGAAGGCGTCAGCCTGGTGCTCGCCCGGGAAATGTCCCGAGGTCAGCACGGTCGGCAGATCGGGCGCCTCAGCGCGGAGGCGCCCCACAAGATCGACCCCATTTAGCGAACCTGGCAAGCCGATGTCAGAAATCACCAAATCCACCTGGACACCCGCCTGAACGTACGACCAGGCCTTGTCCCCGGTCGCAGCCTCGAGCACCAAAAAGCCCGCGTCGCGCAGTTCGTCCGCAATCAGGACGCGGACCAGGACTTCGTCTTCGACGACCAACACGCATGCAGGCGATCCCTGAGCATCCGGCTCCGGCGCCATTCCCAAAGACCCCTTATTCCGCTGCGCCATCAGGCTTAACCTCTGTCGCCGCGCAGGGTTCCAGCCGTCGGCGAGCCTTCTGCAAAGTTTCCATTATGGTAAACTGATTGCGACCCGGCCAAAGGAGCCGCGTCGCTCCCGGCCTCGCCCGCGGCGACAGGGGGTCCAATCTCCCCTATATGAGCGCCATGTCTCGACCCTATAGCGCGCGCTTCTCCGTGGCGCCGATGATGGACTGGACCGACCGGCGCTGCCGGGCGTTCCATCGCATCCTCACCCGCCGCGCGCGGCTTTATACGGAGATGGTGACGGCGGACGCGGTCGTGTTCGGGCCGCGCGAGCGGCTGATCGGCTTCGACGCCGACCAGCATCCGGTCGCGCTGCAGCTCGGCGGAGCGGCGCCCAACCGGCTCGCCGAGGCGGCGCGGATCGGCGCCGAATTCGGCTATGACGAGATCAATCTCAACTGCGGCTGCCCGTCCGACCGGGTGAGAAACGGCCGCTTCGGCGCCTGCCTCATGCGCGAGCCCGAACTTGTCGCCGAATGCGTCGCGGCGATGGCCGCCGCCGCCGATGTTCCGGTCACGGTCAAGTGCCGCATCGGGGTCGACGAGCAGGAGCCGCGAACCGCTCTGTTCACCTTTGCCGACGCCGTGAAGACGGCGGGCGCGGCCGCCTTGATCGTCCATGCCCGCAAAGCCTGGCTCGACGGCCTGAGTCCCAAGGATAACCGGTCGGTCCCGCCGCTCGATTACGGCCTCGTTCATGACCTGAAGCGCGCCCATCCTGACTGGCCGGTCATCCTCAACGGGGGCCTGCCCGATCTCGACGCCGCGCGCGCCCATTTGAGCCATGTCGACGGGATCATGCTCGGGCGCGCCGCCTATCAGAACCCGGAGCTCCTGATCGGCGTCGATCCGATACTGTTCGGCGAGCCGGCGCCGGTCGCGGACGGGTTCGAGGCGATCGAAGTCTTTATGCCTCGTATCGCGCGCGGGCTCGAGCGCGGCGAGCGCCTGCACGACTATACCCGCCATCTCCACGGCCTGTTCGCCGGCCGCCCCGGCGCGCGCTTTTTCCGGCAGGTTCTCGCGACCGAAGCGGTCAAGCGCGGCGCCGGGCTCGATGTGTTGCGCGACGCCGTCTCGCGACGCCGACGCGCGCGCGGCTGCCTGATCGCTTCCTCGATTTCCCCAGTGACGACCTTCAGCGGAATTTGAAAGACGCCCTGGCCAGTCGCCACCTCCTCTTTCCCGCCGGTCTCAGGATTGTCGAAAACGACCCGCTTGCCGAGGACGTAAAGCGTTGTCGTCGCCCACAGGTCCTCCCCCAATCTGACCAATCGGCTCTTAACTCGGCGCAGCTCCTGGAGCGGGACTTTGGCCTCATTCCTCAGCGCGCTAATGACCTTTAGGCACGCCAAGTCCCGGAAGCTGTAGAGACGCATGTCCGACAGCTCGGCGTCTTCGACCTTGAGGCTGGGCATAAAGAAGGAACTTCTTGCCCAATAGCGCAGCTGTCGCTGACTGACGCCAGTCAGACGCTCGGCCTGAACCTCGGTGAAACCAGCAATGACCTCCGCGCTCATGCCGATATATTACCACAACTGTCGTACCGCAAAAAGCCCATCGTTTGGCGCTGCCGCCGAATAGAGCCTCGCGCACTTCGCGACCATGACCAGCCGATCGCGTTCGACCGTGTAGCTCTTGAGCCGCTCGAGGAAGCTCATGCCGAGCAGGCTTTCGTCGAGCGTGCCAGGCCGCGCGACCATGGCCGGCACGTTGCGCATGACGATCGGCCCGACGGCGATCCGGTCGATCCGCACCTCCGCGGCCAGCGCTGCGCCATTGGCGGTGGCGACCGGAACGTCGAACGACAGCCCCGCCGCCGAAATCCCGGCCCGCCGCGCGTCGGCGGCGGTCAGCACCACCGTCGACGCGCCCGTATCGAACAGGAAGGTCGCCCGCGCGCCATTGACTCGGGCGGCAATCGCGAATTCGCCGCTGAGGCGCCGGTTGACAATGACTTCGCCTCCCCGCCCGACCTGCGGTTCGGACGGAAAGAGTTCGCCCGCGATGCGCCCGACGGCCTCGGAAGCCTCGAAGCGATAGGCGTAGACGCCGGTCAGGGCGATCAGGAGCAGACCCCAGGTCATGGCCGCCGTGGCCATGCGCGCAATGTCGCTCGGCCGCGCCGAACGCAAGCCGGAAAGCAGAAGCCAGAGCAGAATAGCGGCGCCGATCGCGGCGCTGGCGAAGCGCCGATGATCGAGCCCGAGCAGAGGCGCCTGCGGCGGGGTCGAAAGCAGCGCCGCCGCCGCGACCGCGAGCAGCGCAATGGGCAGGATGAAGCGCATCAGCGCCGCCGCGAGCGGGCGGCGATCCGTCCGCCGCGCGCCGCCCGCAATCGCGCCTCGACGAGACGCTGGCCAAGGCCCGCCATCGCCGCGAGGCGATCGGCTTCGCTCATGCCCGCCCAGGCGGCGATCTCGTCCGCCGTCCGGCCGCAGCCGATGCAGATTTCCGACAGCGGATCGAGGACGCAGAGGTTGACGCAGGGAGTGGAGATCGGCGCCGACATGGCGATCATTTAGGCGGCGGAATGGCCGATGAGAAGCCCGCACCAGGCGGCGACCTCGGCGCATTGCTGCGCGGCGCCGGCCACATCGCCGGTCTGGCCGCCTATCGCGCGCCGCGCCAAGGCGACGACGCCCAGGGCGGCGGCGGCGCTCAGGACCGCGGCGACGAGGGCGTGGACGAGTCCCAGCGCCACGAGGCCCGCGCCAAGCGCAATGACCAGCGTCGAGCCCCAGGCGGCGGCAAGCGCGCTCCCCTCGAGCCGTCCGGCCGCAGCGCCCGCGCCGTCGGCGCGCGCGGGAGGCAGGAGCGCAAGCGGCACAAGCGCGCCGGCGCGGGACATCGCGGCGACCAGAATGAGGCTCAGGGCCGCGCGCCCGAACGGGCCCTCGAGCGAAGCGGCGAGCGCGCCGACCCTGAGGATCAGCGCAAGCGCGAGCGCGACCGCGCCATAGGCGCCGATGCGGCTGTCGCGCATGATCTCGAGCTTCCTTTCCCTGGTCGCGCCGCCGCCGAAGCCGTCGGCGACGTCGGCGAGCCCGTCCTCATGCAGGGCGCCGGTTACGGCGACGAGCGCCGCCGTCGACAAGCTCGCGCAGAGCAGCGGGGGCAAGCCGAGCCATGCAGTCAGCGCCAGGATCAGCGCGCCGATGAAGCCGACCGCCGCGCCCGCGACCGGCGCCGCCCAGGCGATGCGGTTCATGTCGAGCGCGTCGCCTGGCTCGCCCGCTCGCAGGCGGGTGAAAAAGCGTAAAGCGCGGGCGACGTCGCGTGCGGCCCGAGCGAACCGCCGAGGCGAGGGTCCGTCCGGCAGACTCACACGATCCACAGAAAGATGACGACCGCCACCGCCCCGATCGCCGTCAATCCCGACTCGACGATGCCCCATTGGCGGACAAGCGCGCGCGCCGCCGCCACGTCGCCGCCGCGCAGCGAGCGGATCTGGTTGTCGAGCGGCGCCATGACGAAAAAGGCGTAAAGCCAGCTCGCGAGGATGAGGAGCGCGCCAAACGCGAAGCGCACATCCTCCGATTCGAAATAGGCGATGAGGCCGGCGACCGCCGCCAGAAGCGCAAGCCCAGAGAGGAGCGCGACGCCGCGGCTGTCGCTCGGACCCCATTCGCTGAGCAGCGCCTCCTCTTCAAGCTTTAGGCGCGCCGGCTGCTCGACCCAATTGACGTAGAACGAGGCGCCGGTGAAGGCGGCCGCGAAAGCCAGCGCAAGCGTTCCCCAGATCATTGCGGCTCCCCATTGCGACGCGCCCATGTAGCATGAAGCCGGGGGAAAAGCGCGCTACGGGCTCACGCCGGATGGGCCGATCATTGGCTCTGGGTGTGGATGTGGCGCCGATGTTCCGCGGTTGCGCGCGCTCGTTGCCTGTTCAGGGTATCTCTGTGCCGCGCCCGGGCCGCATTTGACCCGGCCCCCGCCCCGGTCCTTGGTATGGCGGCCGCGGACGCTGCGCCCGGCGGCGGATGGCTCTGCGCAGACGCTGGCGGAGACGCAAAGGCCAGCATGACGGCGACGCCGATCGAGGCGAGGATTGCTTTGCGCATTGTCGTTTCCCTGTCCTATGAATTTTGCGGGCGACGGCGCCAGGCCGCGCGATTTCCTATATGCGCCTGTCGTCCGATCCGGCGGCGCTCAACCTTCGAGCTCGGCGATCCACACCTGCATGGAACCGGGCGCGCGATTGGCCCAGAGGCAATAGGGCAGCGCGACCAGCGCAGCGTCGTGGAGGGCCGGCGGCTCGGTCGAATAGAGCGCGCCATCCGCCTTGCCAGGAACGAGCCGCTTCGCAGGCGCCTTCAGCGTCATGGCGCCGTCGAAGAGATCCGCCCGCCATTCCGCGTCGATCGGCGCCGCGCGCGGCAGCGCCAAAGTCTGGACCGGTCCGCCAGGATTGTCGGCCTCCTCGACGCAATAGATCATGGGACCGCGCCTCAGCGCCGCTCGCCCGACGTCCATGCGCACGTTCGGATGGGCGTAGAGCCGTTCGGCCGGCATTTCGAGACTGAGCGACACGGCGTCCCCCTTGCGCCAGACTCGGCGGATGGTCGCGTATCCGTTCGCTGGCTCTAGCGCAACGCGTTCGCCGTTGACGGCCGCGGTCGCGCTCTTCGCCCAGCCGGGAATGCGCAGCGTCAGATCGAAGGCCGCCGGCGCCTCGGGATCGATGGCGATGCGGACCTCGCCGTTCCAGGGATAGTCGCTTGTCTCGCTGAGCGCGACCTTGACGGCCGCCAATGTCGCCGTCGTTTCGAACCCGCCATAGAGATGGAAAGCGACGCCGTCCGCCCGCGTGGAGATCGCATAGCCGGCCACCGAGGCGACAAGGCGCGAGACGTTCATGGTGCAGCAAGGGCAGACGTGCCAGGCCCAGCGCCGATGCTGGCCGCGGCTTTCGAGCGGATTGGAGTAGAAGTAATGCGTCCCGTCGCGGGCGAGGCCGGTCAGCGCGCCGTTGAACAGCGCAAGCTCCATGACGTCGGCGTAAGCCCCGTCGAGATCGAGATGCAGCATCCGGTGGGCCCAGAAGATCAGCGCGACCGAGGCGCAGGTCTCGGCGTAGGCCGTCTCATTGGGCAGATCGTAAGGCTCGGTGAAGCCCTCGTTGGTCTCCTTCGGCCCGAGACCCGCCGTCACGTACATCTGCGCCGCCGTGACGTCGCGCCATAGCGCCTCGCAGGCCAGTTTCAGGCCCTGATCATTGAGCTCAAGCGCGAGGTCCGCCATCGCGGAGGCCATATACATGGCGCGCACCGCATGCCCCACGACCCGCCTCTGCTCGCGGACGGGAATGTGCGACTGATTGTACTCGTAGGTTCCGGCCCAGTAGCTCGCCGGATCCTCGCCTCGCTTGAGCGCCTCCTCGGTGAAGTAGTGCGGCTCATGGCCCCGCTCGTCGATGAAATAGGCGGCGAGATCGAGGCGGCGGCGATCGCCGGTGAGACGATAGAGCTTGACGAGCGCGAGCTCGATTTCCTGATGGCCCGGATAGCCGCGCTTCTGTCCGGGACCGCGGCCGAACACGCTGGCGATATGATCGACATAGCGCTCCATGATTTCGAGCATCTTGCGCCGTCCGGTGGCGCGGAAGTAGGCGATCGCCCCTTCGAGCAGGTGCCCGGCGTTGTAGAGCTCGTGATTGTCACGCAGGTTCGTCCAGCGCTTCTCGGGCTCGCGCCCGTTGTACCAGCAGTTGAGATAGCCATCCGGCGATTGCGCCCGCGCGAGGTCCTCGACAATGGCGTCGATCTTCGCCTCGACGCCCGCATCGCGCTTGTGAGCGAGCGCGTAAGACGCCGCCTCGATCCACTTGCCGACGTCGGAGTCCCAGAACACCTGCATGGTGAAGCCGTGGCTGTTCCTTGGGATCTTGAGCGGGGGAACCGGCTTCGGCAGCCTGAGCGAATCGAGGATGCCGGTCTCCTTCAGCTTTGCGTGCTGGCTCGGGATCGTGCGCTCGAGCGCCGTCTCGAGCCGCTCGCGCCAGAACGGGCCGGTGATGCGGACGTCCGCGAACGGAATCGAAGAATAAGCGCGCCCGCTCATGATTGTCCCCCCGTCCCGCCGCATGGCCTCGCCCCGCACGAATCGCGAATGACGAGCGAGCACGGCAATCGGCGCACGCCTCTGAGCGCCCGGCCCGCCATCATCTCGACAAGCGAAGCGCCGGCCTCGCGACCGAGCGCGTCGAGATTCATGTCGACGCTGGTCAGCCGCGGCCGCGCCGCCTCGACCATGACGTCCCAATTGTCGAAGCCGACCACGGCGACGTCATCGGGCACAGCGAGGCCCATCTCGCGCAAGGCGTCGACCGCGCCGCGAGCGATCTGGTCGTTGCCGCAAAAGAGCGCGTCCGGCATGGCCCGCCGGCGCGAGAAGAGATCCCGCGCGGCCTCGCGGCCAAAGGCCTCGGACCAGCGGCCCGGCCGGCAATCGCGCTCGCCCGCTCGCAGCCCCGCCTCGGCGAGCGCCTTGCGCCATCCGGCTTCCCGCAGGCGGACCGCCTCGAACCGCTCGGGCCCGGTGACATGGGCGATCTTCCTGCGGCCGAGCGCGGCGAGATGACGGACGGCGAGCCTTGCGCCGCCCTCGTCGTCCGGCAAAAGGCAGAGCGCGTCCTGGCTCTCGACCTGTGAAAACACGTACACCACCGGCAAGCCGCGCGCCGCCGGCTCGATCGGGGCGCGCCGGTCGGCCCGCCGCCCGGTGACCACGAGACCGTCGACCCGCTTGCCGAGGAGCTGATCGACATGGCGCCGCTCGCGCAGCGGATCGTCGGTGGCGTTGCACATGAAGATCGCCACGCCATGATCGAACAGGCGCCGCTCGAGCGCCTCCACGATCGGGAAAGCGAACCTTCCGAAACTGTCGTTGGACAGAATGCCGACCGTCATCGACCGCGCCCGATGCAGGCTTTGCGCCAGATCGTTCGGCCGGTAGTCGAGGTCTTTCGCGGCGGCAGCGATCCGTTCGCGGGTCTCCTGTCGCAAGCTGCCATTGTTGTTGAGCGCTTTGGAGACGGTGCCGATGCTCACACTCGAAGCCCGCGCGACGTCGCGGATGGTTGGATTTGCGCGCGCAAGTCCGTCCCCGCGTCGATCCAGGCGGCCGAGAGGTCCAGCCGGCGTCTCGCTCATTCCGCGCGAATCCGTGGTCATTTCAATGCACCGCTCGTGAACCCCGACACGTAGTATTTTTGCAAGAGCAGATAAAACAGCACGCAGGGAATGATCGAAATGGTGATTCTCGGCCTGCAGCAGGCCCCAATCCGTGCCCCCGATGCTTGTCTCCTGACGCGCATTTGCGAGAATCAGCGGCACGGTGAAACTGGCGCTGCGGTTCATGATCACCAATGCGGCAAGGAACTCGTTCCACGAGGTTATGAATGCAAACAGCGCCACCGTGACGATCGCCGGCCGAATCGCCGGCACGGCAATGCGCGTGAAAACCTGCCAGGTCGTGGCCCCGTCGATAACCGCCGCCTCTTCGATTTCCTGGGGCACCGCTTCGAAGCTGTTGCGAATAATGTAGAGGCTGAAAGGGATTTGAATTGTGGTGTGGACGACCGCAAGGCCGACGAGCGTGTTTGTCAAATGCAACTGGGCGAACATGAAGAAGATGGGAGTGAGAAGGGATTGGTAGGGAACGATCAGCGCAAGCAATAGGAAGACGAAGATGAATCTCCTTGCCGGGCACCGGGAAACGAGCCAACGCGTAGCCCGCCGGCGATCGTCAGCAGAAGGCAAAAGGCGATCGTCAGCATCGCCGCGCCCGCCGCTGTTCATGAGATAGGTAGGGAGCCCGGCCTGATAGCGCCAAAGCCTTTGCTAGCTTTCGAGGCTCAGGTGGTGAGTCAAATAGGTCGGCGGGATTGCAGCGGCCTCCAACGCCGTCTTGAACGACGCCGAAATCGACACCACGAGGAGCGCCAACATGACGGCGCAGATCGCAACGCAGATGGCGCCCAGGAGGAATTGCCGGCCATCATCATACCGATTGGGCGCGAAGGATCGCGTCATCTCGAGCCGGGAGCCCGCAAATCTGATGCTGTCATCGTTCACGAAGAGTCCGTTTTGGCCGCGCGTGCGTCACATACGGCTGCTTCGGGTCAAGATCACCTGCACGATCGTGAAGACGAGAACGATGAGCCGCGAGCAACAGCGACAGCGCGGCGCCGTAACCGAGTTTCAGGTAGGAAACGAATTCAGGTAGATCCAAAAGACCAGCGATGTAGTCCGGTTGAACGGCTGGCCGGCGGTCATGAGGAAGAACTGATCGAACGCCAGCAACGAGCCGATCACGCTCACCAGCGTGACGAGGAGGATCGGCTTGTAGGTCAGCGGCAGCGTGATTTTGCCGACGCGCTGCCAGTAGGACGCGCCGTCGACCATCGCGGCCTCAGTGATCTCTTCGGTGATCGCCTGGATCGCCGAGACGAAGAGCAACATGCCAAAGCCCACGACTTTCCACACAATCGAAACGATCACCGCCCAAAGCGCGCGATTGGCGTCCTCCCCAAACCAGATGATTGGAGCCGAAGTAACGCCGAGATCGACGAGAAGGCGGTTGACCAAGCCGAAATTGTAGCTGAATAGCCAATACCAAAGCAGGCTCGAAACCCCGAGGCCAATGACAACCGGAGTGAACACGACGGTCCTTGTAAAACGACGCAATGGTGTATTGTCAGCGACAAGAAAGCAATCAAATACCCGAATATCATGAGAATTGGCGTGATGTACAATGTGTATTTTAAAGTAAACCACAATGAATTCCAAAATTGCGGGTCATTGTACGCCTTGATAAAATTTGCCGTGCCTACCCATTTCTTGGCCTCTAGCAAAGACCAATTATGAAATGACATCCATATCATCTGGATAAACGGATAGGCAGTAAATACGGATACAAACAAAACAATTGGTGCAAGGTATATTGCTCCAATCCATGCGCTTGTCCGACTGTTGTACATCGGCTTCTGAGAACCCGTTCATATTTCCGATTCGATTTCCAGGCGCGGTCGCAAGCCCGGACGAATAGAGCGGCCACGCTGCCGGAATTGCAACCGGGCGGGCTGCGAAGTCCGCCGCACGGCTTCGACCAACGGCTGCAAGTCGACGTCCCAGCTTCGAATTGGCCAATTCGGAGCTGGAACGTCCGCAGCGTCCGCTCACTGAGCGGCGATCGCCTTCATCTGCGCCTTCGCGTCCTTGATGATCTGATCGATGGGCTCATCGGTGTAGTATGCCCGCTGCAGCATCTGCAGCCAGGGACCTTGAGGCGAGTTGATCTGCTCAAAGAACGTCAGCGTATAAGGGGTCCGGCCGACCGTCAGGGCTTTGGCGACATCCTGGACGAGGGGCTCTGCCTTGAAATACTTGTTGTCGACCATATCGGCGCGAGTCGTCAGATTGAGGAGCTTGGCGTAGCCCTCGACCTGAACTTCATCCGACAGGATGAATTTCATGAAGTCGACGGCATCATTGACCCGTTTCGAGCCCTTTGGCACCACGACCAAATCGCCGCCAATGAATGACGCTGCCGATCCCGGCTCCATTCCCGGAAGCAGCGAGATGCCGAATTTCATGTTCGGATTCTGGTCCCGAGCAAGCTTGATGTTGAAGTTGCCAGTTCCCATCATTCCGACTTTGCCCGATCCGAATTGAAGATGAAAAGTCTCCCCGTTTTCCGCGCGGTCGCTTGCGTGCACGTTGCCCGATTTGACCATGTCGCGTTCGAACTGCAGCACCTTCGCGACGCCGTCCCCAACGAGAGGTTCGTCGCCGGCGTCCTTTGCCTCGATCTTGGCGCCTGACGCCCACATGAGCGGGCCGACGGTGAAGATGTTGCACCCGGCGCACGAGCCCGGAAGGTAGTAACCCTTGATGTCGCCGCCGAGGGCGGTGATCTTGTCCGCGTCCTGGCGGAGTTCCGGCAAGCTTTTTGGCGGCTTGTTGGGATCGAGGCCCGCCTTCTCGAACAGGTCCTTGTTATAGAATAGCGCCGAGACGTCGGCGTAGAGCGGCACGCCATAGATTCGCTTGTCATATGTGGCGACCATCATGTGGCCCGGGCTCGCCGTTTTCAGCTCAGGAAGATTGCCGATCAGGTCGGTAAGATCGACGAGCTGCCCCGCCTTTTCGAATTGCGGCGCGTAGATGAGATCCATCCCCATCAAATCCGGAACGTCGCCGGAGGCGATCGCCTGCGCAAGCTTGGCCACCATCTCCGCATGCGGGATATAGGTCAGATTGATATGCCGGTCGGGGAATTTGGCGTTCCACATCTCGACCAGCTTATCGACCATGTCCTTATTGCCGCCGCTGCGCTCCCACATGACTAAGTCCGCCGCGGAAGACGGCGAGGCCGCAGCCAGGAGGCCCAACGCAGCCAAGGAAATGGCGGAGTTTTTCAAGATCTTGATAAGCGTCATTGACTCCTCCCGTGTCGCTTCTCCATCGAGGCGCCAGCCGTTCGTCGGGGGCGGAAGGAAAAGCTTTTCCCAAATTCCTAGCGCACCTCCTCCTCCCGGGCAAGAGCAGCCTGAGCGCGGCGCGAATTGATGGCGCGACAGCTCGGGCGCCGCTCAACTCTCCGCCAGCGCCCTCATCAGATGCGGCGCGAGCGGATTCTCGCGCGCCCGACGAGAGGCGAAATCGAAGGTCGATCACCGTGAGCCAAGCCTTGCCGAGGAAGCTGCGCTTCGTGAACGCGGCGGCGAGATGCAGCCAGCCTACGGCCATGCCGGAATCGACCAGTCCGCCGAAGGCGGTGGAGGGAAAGCCGGTCAGAACATGGTTGGGCAGAAGCCCCGTCCAATGCTCGTCGAGCATCGCTCCCCCGGGCAGGCCCGACCATGGCCCGTCCGTACGTCGCCAGGCGAACGCGCCCATCCACTGCCCGTCCCAGGGCGTTCCGGCGCGCTCCCTGAGCAGCATCGAGGGAAAGTTGTGCCGGTCGTTGAGCGGCAGCTTCCGTTCAGGGTCGACCAGCGCGTCGGCGGAATTGGCGATCAGCAACACCCTGCGTCCGGCGATCAGCGCCTCGCGGACCGGAGTCGTGAGCCGCGTCGCGAGCGCAAGCTCAGCGTCATCGGCGGTCGCGGCGCGGTTTGGCCAGCCGATCGCCGCGAGCGCGTCCGAAGCCGCGCCGTCGACCGGGAACAGAGCGGGCGCGTCCCCGGCAAGCGGCGGGACGACGCAAAGCTCGATCGCGTTGCGCGAAAGAATGGGCCCCTTCCCGGCCCTCGCCTCGAGCTCGAGCGGAACGATGGTCGCCGTGTCGGCCAGGCCGGCCGCGAGCGCGATCGTCGTCGGCTCGCGCCCAAGCGCGGCTTCGCCGCTCTGCCCGGCGAACCGCCAGTGAAGCCGCGCGCCCTCAGGCGGGTCGGCCGCGCCTGCGAGCCGCACGGAAACCTCGAAGCGCTCGCCGGCGCGGAGCGTCGTGCGCGGCGTCCGCGCGATCACGAGCCACGGCCGTTGCAATTCGGCCAGGCGCCCGGCGAAAGCGCGCGGGTGGTTGCGAACGTCCATGAGGCCGTTCGATTCCCACTGCGTGTCGTTGAGCTCGGTGATGACATAGCCGGAAATCGCCCGTTCCCAGCGCAGCGTCTCGATCTCATCTTTCAGTCCGCGATACTGAAGCTCCTGCGCGGCGCTGACGAAACCATCGAGGTCGCCGAAGATGGGCGCGAGATGAGCGTCGCGAAAGCGCGTTTCGATCCCGTGCGGATAAGCCGCGCCGAGGTTCCAGTCGTGACCGCTTTCGAACCACCACGGCTCGCTTCCATCCCTCTCTAGGATCTCGCGCGGATGGGGCAGTCCCCAGACGCCGAATTCCGAGCAGATCAGCGGCTCGTCGCCACGCCTTTCCGCGTCGCCGTGCGGCGAGAAGGTCCAGGCCGCGCGGCCGGCGAAGGCGCGCGCCGTTTCCGCGAAGGCCTCGTTCTGATGGGGAAAGCCGTTATACCAATGGAAGTCCTCGATCTCCGTCTTGAGATGATAGTTGCGCGGGAAGCAGGGAGAATTGTCGACGATGAGACTCGCGGGGACGAGCCGCTTCGCCTCGTCGAAGGTCTCGATCAGCCAGCGCCGGTCGTCCGGATTGTCGTCGAGATCGATCCCCCAGCCCTCGTTGATCAGCGCCCAGACACAAATCGAGGGATGAGCCCCGTGCGTCGCAACCGACGTCCGGAACACCCGGCGCAACACCTCGCGCGTCGTGGGCGCGAGGAATTGCATGTAGGGCATGTCGAGCCAGACGATGAGGCCGAGCCGGTCGGCGAGATCGAAATAGAGCTTGTCGGGAATCTTGACGTGGCAGCGCAGCGTGTTGAGGCCCATCGCCTTGGCGTTCAGGAAGCGCTCTTCGAGAAACTTTGCGTTCGGCGGGCGGCATTCCTCTTCGGGATGCCAGTCCTGATCGAGGGCGCCGAACATGGCGAACGGCTCGCCGTTGAGCAGAAGGCGCCCCTCCTTCGCCTCAAATCGCCGAAATCCGATCACGCTCTCGATCGCGTCGACGGGCGAATCGTCAACGAGGAGTTGGACGACGAGATCGTACAGGTTGGGCGCGTCCGGCGACCACGGCAGGGCGTCGGGAAGGGCGAGCGCCGCGTCGAACCGGCCCAGCCGGAAATGATCAATCAGACGCGCGACCGGTTCGCCGCCGCGCGACAGGGTCGCCTCGAGAGTGGTCCTGACGGCGGCGCGCGACACTTCGCCGCTGATCGACACGACGCCCGTCTTGAGGTCGAACGATGTTTGTATGCGGACGTCGGCGAAATGAACGGGGTCCCGCGCCTCGAGGCGCGCCGGCTTCCAGATTCCGCCTTGCACGCCATACCAGTCCTGCTTGCCGGCGAGCGACTGGCTGAAGCGGCCGCCGTTGCGGTCGTCGGGGACCCGCGCGTCGACGCCGAGCACGAACGAGGTCTTGGCCCCGAGCGCCTGAGTGAGGTCGACCTCGATCGGAGTCCAGCCATCGCCGTGAACCGCGACAGCGACCTCGTCGATCAGAATCACCGAACTCGTGGAAGACGCCCTCCAGAACGAGAACAATGCTCTTTCCCGCCCACCCTGCCGGTATCTGGACGCCGCGGCGATAGCGTCCGGTCCCCTGCGCGTTGCGCAGCGCGGGAAATTGCGTCTGCCAGATCCCGGGCGTGCGGATTGTATGGCCCTCGCCGTCGAGACGGGCCGTCGGACCTTCGAATTCGAAGTCCCACAGGCCGTCGAGCGAGAGCGTTGCGCGGCGGCCCGCGACGTCACCATCCACTTGGCGCCCCGCGATGGGCTGGCGACTGAGTTCGCATCAGAGCGTCGCCCCGGTCGGGCCGAACAGGCGCGCGCGGCCCTCGTTGAGTCTGAGGCCGACGGCCTGGCCTGTCTTCGCCTCGAGATCGCCTGCGGCCTCGACGATCAGCTGCCCGGCCGGGGTGTCGACATAGAGGATCGTTGAATTGCCGAGATGCTCGATGAGCGCGATGGCCCCCGCGAGGGCGGCGTTCGGATCGTTCGGATCGGTGATGGCGAGATGCTCCGGCCGCACCCCGAGTTCGGCCGAGCGCGCGTCGGCCCCGGCGCTTACGCCGATCTCGGCCGTCCGCCCGCCCGGCAGGACGACGCTCGCCGTCTTCGCGTTCAAGGCGGCGACGCCCACGCTCAGGAAGTTCATGCCGGGCGAACCGATGAAGGCGGCGACAAACTTGTTCGCCGGCGCGTTGTAAAGCTCGAGCGGCGAGCCGACCTGGGAGATGACGCCCTTGTCGAGAACGACGATCTTGTCGGCGAGCGTCATCGCCTCGGTCTGGTCATGGGTGACATAGATCATCGTCGTGCGGAGATCGGCGTGGAGCTTCGCAAGCTCGACGCGCATCTGCACGCGCAGCTTGGCGTCGAGGTTCGACAGCGGCTCGTCGAACAGGAAAACCTCGGGCTTGCGCACCAGCGCCCGGCCGATCGCAACCCGCTGCCGCTGGCCGCCCGAAAGCTCAGCCGGCCGGCGGTCGAGATAGGGCTCAAGCTGCAGGATGCGGGCGACCTCGAGCGCGCGCTCGTTCTGAACCTTTTTTGGCTGCCCGGCGACCGAAAGCGAGAAGGCGATGTTCTGCCTCACCGTCATATGCGGATAGAGCGCGTAGGACTGGAACACCATGGCGATGCGCCGCTGCGCCGGGGGCGTGTCGGTCACGTCGGCGCCGTCGATGAAGCACTGGCCTTCGGTGATCTCTTCCAGCCCGGCGATCATCCTGAGCAGCGTCGACTTGCCGCAGCCAGACGGGCCGAGCAATGCGGTGAACGAGCCTTTCTCGACCGTGAGGCTCAGATCGGAGATCGCCGTGACCGCGCCGTAGCGTTTCGTCACCCGCCTCAATTCGACATGGGGGCCGGCGGCGGCGGCGCTCCCGTTTCTCGCAGCCCCGGCGCTCATCCCTTGATCCCCGCCGACAGCATGATCGCCTGCGTCACCCGTCGCTGGAAGATGAGGTAGACGAGCGCGACCGGCAGCGCCGCGAGCATGGCGACCGCGAGGTCGCGCGCGTACTGGACGCCGAAGGCGTCGTGAACCTGAGTGATGCCGACGGTGATGTTCATCTTGTCCTCGGAACTGACGGCGAGGAACGGCCAGAGGAAGAGATTCCAGGCGCCGATGAAGGTGATGATGGCGAGCGCGGTGGTGATGCCCCAGTTCATTGGCAGATAGATCCGGAACAGGAGCTGGAGCTCGCTCGCGCCGTCGATCATCGCCGCCTCGCGAAAGTCCTTGGGCACGGAATCGAAGAACTGCTTGTAGATGATGACCGTGACCGGCGCGATGAGCTGCGGGCCGACGACGCCGGCCAGCGTGTTGATGAGCCCGAGCTGGCTCGTCAGGATGAAGTGATTGACGATCAGGGCGGGGATCGGGATCATGAAACTCGCCAGGATCATCCACCAGAAGAAGCGCCGGAACGGAAAGCGGAGCTGCGAGATCGCGTAGCCCGCGCCGGCCGCCATCATCACCACAATGACCGTCACCGCGCCCGAAGTGATCAGCGAGTTGATGTACCAGAGCCCGATCTTGGTCTCCAGCAGCACGTGCCCGTAATTCTCGAAGGTGAAATGATGGGGCCAGAGCGCGACGCCCGGCCGGACGACCTCGTATTCCGGCTTGAACGTCGTCACCAGCCCCCAATAGAGCGGGAAGGCCCAGAATACGGCGCCGAGCAGCGTCGCCAGGGTGATGACAAGGCCAGCCAGATCGAGGCGCCGAAGCGCCGCCCGCCGCCGCGCGCCGGGCGGCGCGGGGAGATCGGCGGCGGAGACGGACGCGCTCATCGCACGCCACGCGCGCGCAGGAGCTGGAACTGCAGCACCGACACAATCACGATCAGGAGGAACAGCACGACGGCCGCGGCGTCGGCAAGGCCGCCCTTGTTCATCTGAAACGCCTGTTTGTAGATGTACTGGACCATCACCATGGTCGCGTCCACCCGGCCCCCTTGCGCGAACAGATAGACCTGATCGAAAATCTTGAGCTGGAGAATGAGCTGGATGGTGAAGACCAGCACCGTCACCGGCCAGATCAAAGGCCAGGTGATGCGCCGGAACTGGGTCCACCGGTTCGCGCCGTCGAGGCCGGCCGCCTCGTAGATCTCGGTCGAGATGTTGCGAAGCCCAGCGATGAACAGAAGCACGTTGAAGCCGAGCAGCCACCAGACGGTGACGAAGGCGACCGCCGGCATGAACAGCGGGATCGTGCGGAAGATCGACAGGCTGTGCCCGTCGTTCAAGGGGGCGATAAGATATTGGGCGACGCCAAAGTCCTTGTCGAAAATCCAGCTCCAGATGCGGAACACGACCGAGACCGGCAAGATGTAGGGGAGGAAGAACGCCGCAAGCACGACGCTCTGCAGCCAGCCTTTGAGCCGATTGACGCCGAGCGCGACCACGAGCGCGAGCAGGGTGCTGGGGATCACCGACAGGACGACGAAATAGAGCGTGTTCCAGATCGCGACGGAGAACAGGCGGTCCGACGCGAGGCGGAAATAATTGTCGAACCCGACCCACTTGCCCGCTCCGATCAGCGGCGCATTGGTCAGGCTCTGCTCGACCATCTTGATGGTCGGATAGACGAACAGCACGCCATAGATGACGACGAACGGCGCCATCAGGACGGCGGCGGTGACATACTCGCTGCGCTTGCTCTTGAGCATCGCCCGCGCGTCTCTGGCTTGAACGCGGCCCGCGCCGGCTCCAGGGTTCGCCCCGGAGCCGGCGTGAGGCGCGCGTCAAAGCCTACTTGGCCTGGCTGTCCAGGTCGTCGCGCATCTTCTTGGCGGCGTCGGCCGGGCTCATGTCGCCCATCATCGCTGGGACGATGTAGTTTCCGGCTGCGTCATAGACAGGCGAAGCGACGCCCGCCAGCACCGAAACCGGATCGAACACCGCCGTCTTCGCGAGCGACGAATACTCGGAGTTCGGCTTCAGGTCCTTGAACGCCTGGCTGTCCTGCACCGGCAGATAGGCGGGGATATGGCCGCCGGCGGCCCATTCGATCGAATGGACGTTGAACCAGTGGATGGTGTCGAGCACGAGCTTGCGCTTCTCCGGGGGAACCGGATTGCCCTTGCGATCCGGAATGGCGAACGAATGCGAGTCGGCCCAGGTCGCCGGGATGGGCGTAGAAGGTCGGGATCTGGATCGCGCCCCAGTCGAAGAGCTTGCCTTTCTTGGCGAGGTCGACCATCGTCGGCACCTCCCACACGCCGTTGATGTGCATCGCCGCCTTGCCCGAGGTGAAGAGCGCGATCGACGCCGGATATTCGGTGTTGGCCGGCGCTGCGCCGCTCTTGATCCACTTCTGCATTTCGGCGAGCGCGGTCGTCGCCTTGTCGAGATTGTCGCCCTCGAGGAACTTGCCGTCCTTGAAGAACTGGCCGTCCTGCTGATTGAGCAGGGTGTAGAAGATGCGCCACCCCGTTGCGCCGTCGTTCGGCACCGAAAGGCCGGAGTGCTCCTTGGTCGTCAGCTTGGCCAGCGCGGCGTCGAAATTGGCGGCGCCGTCCAGCCCTTTCGGCTTGCCGTCGTCGCCGAGCAGCCCGGCCTGCTTCAGCATATCCTTGTTGTAGTAGAGGATGATCGAGTGAATATCGAGCGGCACCGCATATTGCTTGCCGTCCGGCCCCTGCGCCGCCTTCCAGTTGGCGGGACCGAAGTCGCTCGCCTTGATGCCCGCGGCGGCCAACTCGTCGGGCTTAAGCTCGCTCAGGACGCCGGTCGAAATGCCCAGCGGCATCCGCGATTCGTGATACGTCATGACGTCCGGCCCCTGGCCCGTCGCGGTCGAGGTCTGGACCTTGGTGTAGAACGGCACGCCCCATTCGAGCGTCGTCGCGTCGATCTTGACCTTACCCGCGTGCTCCTTGTTGAACTCGTCGAGCATCGCCTTCATGCGAACGCCGTCGCCGCCGCTGAGGAAATCCCACCAGACGATGGTCTCTTCGGCCCGCGCCGCGCCAATCATCAGGACCGTGGTCGCCAATGCCGCGCCTATAATTTTCCGGATCACGTCGATTCCTCCCATATTGGCGCCCAACGGCTTTTTGCGTCGCAGCCATTTGCCTGGACAGCGCGACAATAAGACCGGGTCGAGCGACGGTAGCGGCGCTACGTTAGGGCGCCAAGCGATCAGGATCAACGGAGGCGATGGGTCTCGCATTGTGGCGAGCCCGCGCATGGCGGAGCGGCCCCGCATGGCCGGCGCAGGCCGCCCGCGCCCCCGCGATAGTTGCGGGAGAGGGTGGAATCCGGCGCAAACCGATCGTATGCAGGACTTCGGCATTCCTGCACCGTGAGAAAAGGGCGAGCACTCATGAAAGCGTCAGTCGTTGCGCATCGGGACTATCCGATCTCCAGGATCGACGACCGCCTCTACGGCGCTTTCGTCGAACATCTCGGGCGCGCGATCTACACCGGCGTCTACGAACCCGGCCATCCGACCGCCGACGCGAACGGCATGCGCGGCGACGTCGCCAAGCTCGTCAAGGACCTCAAGGTCCCGATCGTGCGCTATCCGGGCGGCAATTTCGTTTCCGCCTACAACTGGGAAGACGGCGTCGGACCGCGCGACAAGCGGCCGACCCGCCTCGATCTCGCCTGGCACACTTCCGAGTCGAACGAAGTCGGCGTGCACGAATTCTCCGACTGGTGCGACACGGTCGGAACCGAGATGATGCTCGCCATCAATCTCGGCTCGCGCGGGCTCGATTCCGCGCGCAATTTCGTCGAATATGTCAACGGTCCGACCGGCAGCGCGTGGGGCGACCTGCGCAAGAAGAACGGCCGCGCCAAGCCGTTCGGAGTGAGACACTGGTGCCTCGGCAACGAGATGGACGGGCCCTGGCAGGTCGGTCACAAGACGGCGGATGAATATGGCCGTCTCGCCAACGAAGTGGCGAAGACGCTGCGCGCGTTCGACAAGTCGCTCGAGCTCATCGTCTGCGGCTCGTCGAATTCCGACATGGCGACCTATCCCGAATGGGAGCGGATCGTCCTCGAGCACACGTACGAGGCGGTCGACCACATCTCGCTGCACATGTATTTCGCCAATCGCGGCAAAAACGCCGCCGAGTACCTCGCGCTCAACGCCAAGCTCGACGCCTACATCGCCACGATCGCTTCGACCATCGAGTTCGTCCGCGCGCGAAAGCGCAGCCGCAAGCGGGTGACGATCTCGTTCGACGAATGGAACGTCTGGTATCATTCGAACGCCCAGGATCGCGAGATCCTGGCCGGCGCCAAGGGCTGGCCGCACGCGCCGCGCCTGCTCGAGGATATCTACAATTTCGAGGACGCGCTCCAGGTCGGCTGCATCCTCAACACCTTCATCCGCCGCTCCGACGTGGTGAAGATCGCCTGCATCGCGCAACTGGTGAACGTCATCGCGCCGATCATGACCGAGCCCGGCGGCGCGGCATGGCGGCAGACGATCTACTATCCCTATTTCTTCGCCTCCGTTTACGGGCGCGGCGAGGCGCTTCGGCTCAGCGTCAAGTCGCCCGGCTATGATTCCGAGGTCGCCGACAACGTGCCCTATCTCGACATCGCCGGCGTTCGCGACGAAGAGGCCCGTGCGCTCACTTTCTTCGCCGTCAACCGGCATCCGGACGAGAAGCTCGATCTCGAACTCTCCCTCGCGGGATTCGGCGCGGCCCGGATCGTCGATCATCGGACGATGGCTGGCGTCCCGCTCGACGCGGTCAACACGCTCGCCGCGCCCCTTGCGGTGGCGCCAAAAAAGGGGTCGGGCGCGAGCGTCAAGGACGGGCGGCTGAACGCGAAGCTCCCGCCCTATTCCTACCAGATGATCCGCCTCGCGCTCGCCTGAGCAGCGCCGGCCGCCGCGGGCGCCTGTAGACGCGGTCGCTGACCGCGTCCGCCGCGCTGCAAAGGGCCAAAGGGCGTCCGGCAGGACGCCCGTCTTTCGACGCGCTCGCCGGGCGCGGCTACAGTCGGCGCCGAATCCCGCCGGCCTCATGCCCTCAAGGAGCAAGCCCGCATCACTTTCTCGTGCGCGGGCTGATCGCCCTTCGGACTTCGGATATACGAGCGCAGGCCGAGGAAGAGCAATTCGCCGCGGCCGCTTCCTTCGCAATCGCCACCGGTTGGGCGCCGCCGCCGCAATCACGAGGCCCGCTTGACCGCCGACGCCGACCGCTCGTCCTTCTTCATCGCGCTTGTCGCGGTCGACGTGCTCGCCGGCCTCGCCGACGCCGTCTCGGGGCCCTACATCGTGCTCTTCCTCGTCGATCAGGCGCGCCTCAGCCCCGTCCTGCTCGGCGCCGTCCTGACCGCGAGGGCGGTCGCGGGAATCGCGTTCGCCACCGGATTCGGCGCCTGGGTCGACCGGAAGACAAGCATCGCCCCATTGCTGCTGGCGCTGGCCGGCTCGTCCGTCGGCTACGCCTCGCTCGGGTTCACGACCAGTTTCGCGTTCCTCATGGTCATCGCCGCGATTCCGGTGGCGATCGGCGCGGCGGCCTTCTCCCAGTCGATTGCGCTGGTCAAGCGGCGCTTCGAGCACGCGAGCTTTCATACCGCCAATCGCGCGATTGGCGTCCTTCGGGCCAGCTGGTCGCTTGCCTGGGCCATCGGCCCGGCGATCGGCGCCGTGGTTGTCGGGGCGTTCGGATTTCGCGGCGTCTTCTTCACCAGCGCGGCTTTCAGCGCGATCGCGCTCGCGGCGGTCGCCCTTGTGCGCGCCAAGCCGGCTTCGGGCGACGCAGGTCCCGTGAGGCGGCCGAAGCCGCCGAACGGAGGACCGGCGATCGCGCTCGCCTTCGCGGCGCTCGCCCTGTTCCACACCGCCATGTTCCTTGGCTCGATTCCGCTCGCCATCGTCATGACCACGTCGCTCGGAGGCGTGGAGAGCGACGTCGGACTGGCGTTCAGCCTGTGCGCCGGTCTCGAAATCGTGGTCATGGGCGCGATCATCTGGCGCCCGCTCAGGCGCGCCGAGCGGCCGGCGATCGTCGCCGGCTTCGCGGCTTTCGTCGTCTATTTTGTCGCGCTCGCCCTGGCGCGGTCGGTCGGCGCGGTGCTCTGGGCCCAAGCCTTGCGGGCGATCGGCATCGGCCTTGTGACGTTTCTCGGGATCGGCTTCCTGCACTCGTTCATGCCGCACCGCGCGGGCGCGGCCGCGGCGCTGTTCTCCAACGCCGGCCAATTGGGCTCGGTGTTCGCCGCGCTCAGCGTCGGCGTCCTGGCGCAGGCGTTCGGCTATGGGTCCGTCTTCGTCGCCTGCGCCGTTCTCAGCGCGCTGGGCCTCGTTCTGGTTTGCCTCGCCCCCGCCGCGCCGGAATCAGGCTTCGACCGGGAGGGCGCGCTTCCGGGAGCGGCGGCGCAAAGGGACTCATGAATTTTCGGCTGAATTTGTCTTGACAAAATCAGAAACACGAGCTATACAATTTCTGTTGGTCAGAGATAATCGAGCGGCCGGCGCCCGGCGAGGAGACGGGCCGGGAATGGCGGTTGACGGGGTTTCTGTGCAACCTGCGAGGCGAGTCGGAGAGCAGGGAAATTTTTTCTATTTCTTTGTCCATAACCCTTTGAAAAGTCCCGATTCGAAGTCATAAAAAGAAATAAAATGAAGCAAATTCAAGGGGCTTTGCTTGTTCTTATTTCAATCGGCCAGGCCGGAACTCGCCCCCTGGTTGCATCCGCGGTTCAGCCGATGGTCACCACCAGCCGTCCCCGGGTCTCGCCCTTGAGGATCCGGGCGCCGGCCTCGAACACCTGGGCCAAGGGGATGGTCCGGGTCATGGCGGCGAGCTTGGCGCGGTCGAGGTCGGCCGCGAGGCGCCGCCAGGCTTCGAGCCGGCGCGGCGCGGGGCACTGGACGCTGTCGACACCCAAGAGCGCGACCCCGCGCAGGATGAACGGGGCGACGGTCGTGGCCAAGTCCATGCCGCCCGCGAGCCCGCAGGCCGCGACCGCGCCGCCGTAGCGGGTCTGGGCGAGCGCGTTGGCGAGGGTGGTCGAGCCCACGCTGTCGATCGCCGCCGCCCATTGCTCCTTGCCGAGCGGCTTGCCGGGGGCGCTCAGGGTCGCGCGGTCGATCACCTCGCCCGCGCCCAGCGTCCCGAGATAAGCCGCCTCGGCCTGGCGTCCGGTCGAGGCGATGACCCGCCAGCCCTTGCCGGCGAGGAGGGCTATGGCCATCGAGCCGACCCCTCCCGCCGCGCCGGTCACCAGCGCCGGCCCCGCGGACGGCTCGAGGCCGTAACGCTCGATCGCCATCAGGGCCAGCATCGCGGTGAAGCCCGCGGTGCCGATCGCCATCGCCTCGGCCCGGGTCAGGCCCGAGGGCAGCCTGACCAGCCAGTCCCCGTTCACCCGCGCGCGCTCCGCGTAGCCGCCGAAGTGGGTCTCGCTCAGCCCATATCCCGTCAGGATCACCTCGTCGCCGGGCGCAAAGTCCGCTCTGTCCGAACGCTCGACGATCCCGGCGAGATCGACGCCGAGCACCATGGGAAAGCGGCGGATGACCGGGGACTTGCCGCTGAGAGCGAGCCCGTCCTTGTAGTTGACGGTCGAATGGGTGACGCGGATCGTGACGTCGCCGTCCATGAGCTCGGTCTCGTCCATCTCGACCAGGCGGACGTTTTGCCCGGCGTCGGTCTTGTCGGCTCGGACGGCGCGAAACGTCATGCCCAAAAGTCCTCCCGCTGCGAATGGCGGCGAAGTCTATCGGCGCGATTCCGCGCCGGTCAAATGGACGGGAGAGCTTGCTTGAACAGCGCGGCGCTCCGGGCCAAAAGAGCGTGAAGCCCCACTTCGGAAGAGGACCCCTTATGCCCGAGAAAGAAAGGCCGCCGCGCGTGGTGACGGCGGTGAAGGGCGCCGACGGCCTCAAGCGCTGCCCCTGGCCGGGAGCCGATCCGCTCTACCTCGCCTATCACGACGAGGAATGGGGCGTGCCCGAATACGACGATCAGGCCTTGTTCGAGAAGCTCGTGCTCGACGGCTTCCAGGCGGGACTCTCCTGGATCACCATCCTTCGCAAGCGCCCGGCCTTTCGCAAGGCGTTCGACGGCTTCGACCCGGACAGAATCGCCCGCTGGAGCGAGAAGAAAAAAGACGCGCTGATGCAGGACGCCGGCATCGTCCGCAACCGGGCGAAGATCGAGGCGACCGCGGCGCTCGCCCGTATTGTCATCGACCTCAGGGAGCAAGGCGGCTTCGCCCGGCATCTCTGGAGTTTCGTCGACGGACGCCCGATCGACCATGCGCGGACGAGCCTCAAGGACGTGCCGGCCGAGAACGAGGTCTCGCGCGCGATCGCCAAGGACTTGCGCGCGCGCGGCGGCAACTTCGTCGGGCCGACCATCGTCTACGCCTTCATGCAGGCGACCGGCATGGTCAACGACCATCTCGTCGATTGCTGCCGTCACGAGGCCTGCCGGGGGCTGGCGCGCGAGCTCGAGCGTTGAGCGAGGGCGCAACCCCGCGCGCCTGGCAGCGGATGCTGTCGGGGCGGCGGCTCGATCTCATCGATCCTTCGCCGCTCGACGTCGAGATCGGCGACATCGCCCATGGGCTCGCGCGCGTCGCCCGCTGGAACGGTCAGACGAAGGGGCCCGAGATCTTCTCGGTCGCGCAGCATTCGCTTCTGGTGGAGGTTTTGTTCGCGGCTTGCGAGCGCCCGCCCTCCGCCGCGGAGCGGCTCGCGGCGCTGCTTCACGACGCCCCGGAATATGTGATCGGCGACATGATCTCGCCGTTCAAGGCTGCGGTCGGCGGCGACTACAAGCGGGTCGAGGCGCGCCTCAAGCGGGCGATCCACATCCGCTTCGGCTTGCCCCCGGAACCGCCGGACGAGATCGAGCGCCGCATCAAGGCCGCCGACCGCGCCTCGGCCTATCTCGAAGCGACCGCGCTCGCCGGCTTCTCGATCAAGGAAGCGCGCAAGCTGTTCGGCGAGCCCGGCCCGCCGATCCGGGATTTCGCCCCCTATCTCGCGCCGATGCGGCCGGCCGATGTCGAGGCGCGGTTTCTCGCCCGTTTCGCCGAACTCGACGCCGAGGCGGCCCGAGCCCTATAAGGCGCCGCCCAAGGATAAGCTCCATGCCTCGTCTTCACGTCTGCTCGCTCGCCCTGATCGCCGAAACCGTCTCGAGAACCGGCGCCCGCTCGCTTGTCACCCTTCTCAGTCCCGGCACGGCGGTCGAGCGCCCGGTGGGGATCGCTCCGGAGCGGCATCTCTATCTCGCCATCTCCGACATCGTCGAGCCGGCGCCCGGCCAGGTGTTGCCGGAGGCGGTCCATCTCGATGAGCTCCTTGGGTTCGTCCAGGGCTGGGATCGCGCCGAGCCGATGGTGATTCATTGTTTCGCCGGCGTCAGCCGCTCGACCGCGGCCGCCTATATCGCCGCCTGCGCGCTCGATCCTCGGCGCGACGAATTCGCCATCGCCCGCGCGCTGCGCTCGGCGTCCCCCACCGCGACGCCCAACGCTCGCCTGGTGGCGCTCGCCGACCGTGCGCTCGGACGGAGCGGGCGCATGAGCGAGGCGATCGCCGGGATCGGCCGCGGCCACGAATGCTTCGAGGGAATACCGTTCGCCCTCGAACTGAGCTGACGCTCCTCCGGCTGCTTCAGTCTTTGACCGCCTTCGCCATCGCACCCTGCTCGGCCTCCGTCGGCGAGCCAAAAAAGGCGGGCGAATTGTCCTTTCCGCCGAGCGCGCCGTAGGCGTGCGCGCCATTGGCGTCGAACAGCACGACGAACTTGTGGCCCGCGCAGTCGGTCGGCTTGCAGACGAAAGAGAGGTCGTATGGCTTCCCGTCGATGGTCACATTCGTCATCTGCCCGGCGACGCCGTCGAAATTCCGATTGAACTGGACGAGCCAGTCGGGCGTCGGCTGCACGAGCTTCATCAGTTTTTCCCAAGCCGCGTGATAGGGCGTCCGGCCGTGCAGCGCGTCGAACAGAAACGCCGTCTCCGTCTCCGCCGCGACCGCGGGCGAGGCGAGAATGACGAGAGCGAGGATGAGGCTGAGGCGCATCTTGGAAACGGGGCCACCTGCTGTTCGGGATGAATGGAACCTTGCGGAACGGGGCGATCGGCGCCGCGCTCCTCAGGCTGCCTAGAACGCCTTGAACGTGATCATCGTGCGGGTGTCGACGATCCCTGGAATTACCTGAACCTTATGGCCAACGAAATGGCCGATGTCGACGTCCGATTCCACATAGAATTTCGCCAGAATGTCGAAGTCGCCGGCGATCGAGTAGATCTCGGAGGCAATCTCCGCCTCCGCGAGCGCGCTGGCGACCTCATAGGTTCGCCCGAGCGCGCATTTGATTTGCACGAAAAAGGTCTGCATCCCTCACGGCCCCTGTTTGCCGCCCTCTTCTGCAACAACTTCGACGTCGCGGTCCATCCCCGTCTGAACCTGGAACGTCGACTGGTAGACCTTGGACTCGTGCCGCGCGATGACGACGTACTCGCCCTCGGCGAGGACGAGCGAGGGAAAGGCGCCGACAAGCTCACGAATGACGTCGCCGCCCGGAGTGAGCACCGTGAAAGTGGTGTTGGCAAGCGCCTCGGCCCCGGGCTTGTTGACGAGCTTGAGGGTGAGCGTCGCGCAGCGATGACGAATCGTGACGTCGATCCGCTTGCCTGAAATAACCTTGATGTCGGCGTTGACGATCGAATTGGAGGGGATCGCCGACGGCGGCGGCAGCGTCGCCGATTTGCCTGTATTGGCGGCCGGGCTCACCCCGGAATGAGCCCCGACCGTGTCAAGATAGGTCGACACGATATGATAGGAGCCTTCCGGCAGTCCGATAATGTCACCCGCCTTGGCCTTGGCGTAGACAAGCTTGCCGAGCGGATTGCGGTTCTGCGGCACGTAGATCGCCAGCGCGAGCTTGGAGGGGTCGATCGGCGCGTCGGCGAGGGTGCCCTCGATCCGGAGGGCGCCGGCTGAGAGCGTCAGCCTCTCGGAGCGGACTTCGGCGCGGAGAGCGACGCGCCTGGCTGCGCTGGCGAGGCCGAAAGCGACGTGAACGACATAGTCGCCGGGCGGCATCGTCAGGGTCGGCTGGGCGAGACTGGACTCGACGATCAGAGGATGCGAGCCGTCGGGATCGGCTCGCACCCCGAACACTCGCCAGCGCAGGCCGCTGGTGAGCGGGGCCCCGCCGCCGCTGAGGACTGCAGAAAGGCTGAGCGTCGCCTGCGCGGAGCCGCTTGCCGGCGTTTGGGCGGCGACGGGCGCGACCAGCGCCGTCAGCGAGACCAAGGCCGCCAGAAATCCCCAGATCGCTGTCAAACCGCCTCACGCAGCCCAATCCCGCGCCGACGCTCCCGTCACGCTTGAGCGGCTCGTGACGCCACATTGAGGCAGATCGAAGGCGGTTTACACCTGCCGGGTTTTGGGCCAAGGAGCGCGCATGACGCAGGTCGAGAATACGGCGAACGACACCATCGAGATCCTCAAACGCCGCCGGTCGGTTCCCCCTCCGATGATGACCGGGCCGGCCCCGAATTCCGACGAGCTCGCCACGATCCTTACGGTCGCCTCGCGTGTGCCCGATCACGGAAAGCTCGCGCCGTGGCGGTTCGTGGTTTTCGAGGGAGAGGCGCGCGAGCGCGCCGGCCGTCTTGCGCTCGACATCCGTCTTGCCGACAAGCCAGACCTCGACGAGGCCGCCCGCGCCGAGGAGCGGCGGCGCTTCACGCGCGCGCCTCTCGTCGTCGCTGTCGTCTCGCGCGCCGCGCCTCATCCCAAGATTTCCCGAATGGGAGCAGGTTCTGTCGGCGGGCGCCGTGTGCATGAACATGATCGTCGCGGCCCGCGCGCTCGGTTTCTCGGCGACCTGGCTCACCGGATGGCCGGCCTATGACGCCCGATTTCGCGAAGGGATCGGCCTCGCCGAGCATGAGCGCGTCGCCGCCTTCATTCATATCGGCCGGACAACGGCGGCGATAGAGGATCGTCCGCGGCCGCCGCTCGCGGAGATCGTGACCCGCTTTCCGGAGTGAGGTTCGATGTTCTATGCGACCGCTGAGCGGGACCGGACCAGGCTGCCGCGCGACCCGTTCAAGGCGATCGTCGCGCCACGTCCGATCGGCTGGATTTCGACCCGCGCGCTCGACGGGCGGATCAATCTCGCCCCCTACAGTTTCTTCAACGGCTTTTCGAGCGCGCCGCCGATCGTCGGCTTCTCCAGCGAAGGGTGGAAGGACTCAGCTTCCTTCGCCAAGGAGAGCGGGGAATTCGTCGCCAATCTGGCCACGTTCGATTTGCGCGGCCCGATGAACGAAACCTCCGCTCCATTCACGCGAGGCGACAATGAATTCGCCCGCGCCGGGCTGACCATGGCGGAATGCCGCCTGGTGGCCGCCCCGCGCGTGGCCGAGAGTCCGGCCGCGCTGGAATGCAAAGTGGTCGATATTGTCGAGATCAGATCGGTCAGCGGCGAATGGAGCGGCTCGGTGCTCACCCTCGGCGAGGTCGTGGCCTTTCACATTGACGATGCGTTCCTGGTCGACGGTCGCTTCGACACGGCCCGCGCCCATCCGCTCGCCCGCTGCGGCTATCAGGATTACGCCGCGGTCGAGATCGTCTTCTCCCTGGCGCGGCCAAAGGGCGGCGGGGACATTTGATCGGGCTTTTCGCTCAAGCGGCTGGCGCCGGCACGCCTCCCCCGTGGAGTTCGTGCTCGAGCGTGCTGAGCCCTTTGCCGCCTGCCATGTGGAACATCAGGTTCTCCAGCGTGAGCTCCGCGCGCGGCGCGTCGAGCTCCACCTCGCCGCGCGCCAGCACCATGAAGTGGTCGCCGACGAGATAGGCGTGGTGCGGGTTGTGGGTGATGAAGATGACGCCGATGCCCTGCTCCCGCGCGGCTTGCGCGATATAGCGCAACACGAGACCCGACTGAGCCACGCCGAGCGCCGCGGTGGGCTCATCGAGGATCAAAACGCGGGCGCCGAAGTGGACGGCGCGGGCGATCGCGACCACCTGGCGCTGGCCGCCGGAGAGCGTGCCCACCGGCTGTTCGAGGTTCTCGATATTGATCCCCATCCGGTGCAGCTCGTCCCGTGTTTTCGCCAGCATCGTGGCGATGTCGAGCCGGCGGAACGGGCCGTTTCCCCTCACCAGCTCCGACCCGAGGAAGAAATTGCGCCACACCGGCAGAAGCGGGACCAGGGCGAGCGTCTGGTAGACGGCCGCGATGCCGAGGTCGAGCGCCTCGCGCGGCGACGAAAACCGCCGGGGCTCGCCGTCCACCAGATACTCGCCCGCGTCATGCGGGAACAGTCCGGCAATGATCGAGATCAGCGTCGACTTGCCGGCGCCGTTGTCCCCGAGAATGCAAGTGACCTCGCCTTCGCGCACCGTCAGGCTCACGCCTCGCAGGGCGTTGATGGCGCCGTAGTTCTTGCCGATGGCCTTGAACTGAATGATCGGCGTCTCCGAGCGGGCCATCTATTTCCCCTTCGTCGCGCGCATGCGGATCCAGGTGTTGACCACCGTTGCGAGCAGGAGCATCGCGCCGACGAAGAACTGGAACCAGTCCGGGTCCCAGTCGGCGTAGATCACGCCCTCGGTGGTCATGCCGAAGATGAAGGCGCCGAGCGCCGAGCCCACGGCCGAGCCATAGCCGCCGGTGAGCAGGCAGCCGCCCACCACCGCGGCCGCGATATAGAGGAGCTCGTTGCCGATGCCCGCGCCCGACTGCACCGTGTCGTAGGCGAAGAGCAGGTGCATCGCCAGAAACCAACAGCCGAAGCCGACCAGCATGAAGAGCCCGATCTTCACCCGGCTCACGGGAACGCCCACCGCGCGGGCGCTGTCGCCCTGGCCGCCGACGGCGAAGATCCAGTTGCCGACCTTGGTGCGCAGAAGCACCCAGGTCGCGAGCGCGACGAAGATCAGCCAATAGACGATGGCGATGCTGATCTGCACGTCGCCGATCATGACATTGGCGGCGAAAATCGTTTTCAGCGTATTGAAGCCCGCCATCCCGCTGATGTCCTCGGTCGCCACATTGCCGGTGATCAGCTTGGTGATGGCGATGTTGAGACCCTGAAGCATCAGGAAGGTGCCGAGGGTCACGAGGAAGCTGTGCAGCTTGGTCCGGATCAGGAGCCAGCCGTTCAACGCGCCGATTCCCAGCGAAAAGAACAGCGCGAAGACGACGCCGGCCCAGAGGCTGCCGGCGACCTGGGTCGCGAACATCGAGGCGGCGAGCGAGGAGGTCGTCACCGCAACGCCGGCCGAGAGGTCGAACTCCCCGCCGATCATCAGGAGCGCGACGGCGACCGCCGGGATGCCGATGGTCGCGGACTGATACAGGACCGTGGTGAAGGCGGCGAACTGCCGGAACGGAGGAGCGATCACCCAGAAGAAGATGAAGACCAGGATCGCGCCCCCGAGCGCGCCCGCTTCCGGCCGCTTCAGGATGCGTCGCCAGAGGGCCTGGGTCTGAACCTGCCGCCGCGGCTGCGCGAGGCTGACCGGCTCGCTGGACGTGGTCACCAGCTTCCTCCACTTTGGCTTCGCCGGCCGCGGGGCGGCCCGGGCCGGCGGTTGCTTCATTGCCCGGCTGTCACGCCGGGGCAGCTCGTCGACTCAGCGCGTGCCGGCCTTGGCGTATTTGGCCACCGCGGCGGCGTTGTCCTTGGTCACGAAGAAGGGGCCGGTCAGCACCGGCCCGCCTCCGCCAACGGTGTCCCCGTTGTGGACGTAGAGCCACAGCATGTCGACGGCCTCGTAGCCCTCGACATAGGGCTGCTGGTCGACCGCCCACTCGATCTTGCCCTTCCCGATCAGACCGATCGCCACCGGGCTCATGTCGAAGGTGCCGACCTTGGCCTTCGAACCCGCCGCGGTGATCGCGTCGAGCACAACCGGCGCGAACGGGGCGCCGAGGGTGACGACGTAGTCGATCGACGGGTCTTGCTGCAGCTTGGCCTGCATCCGCGCCTTGACCGTCGGCATATCGTAGCCGGTCACGTACAGCACCTCCATCTTGCCCTTGAAAGTGTCCTTGATGCCGTCGCAGCGCGCCTCGAGCTGCACTGCGCCCTGCTGCTGGTCGAGGCAGACGACGTTCTTGGCGCCTTCCTTGTTCAGCCTCTCGCCCACGACCTTGCCGGCCACGGTCTCGTCCTGTCCGGCATAGCCAAGAAGGTCCTGGCTCTTCCACTGGTCAACGCCGGCGTTGAAGCCGACGATCGGAATCCCCGCCTTTTGCGCGGCCTTAACCGCCGGCGCCTCGGCGTCGGGGAAGGCGAGCGTCAGCGCGATGCCGTCGACATGCTGCTGGACGACATTGGAGATGAGCTGCGCTTCCTTGGTCGCCGTGGGATCGGCGAGGTAGATCAGCTTCACATTGTCTTTTTTGGCCGCGGCTTCGGCGCCCTTGCGAATGATGTCCCAGAAGGTGTCGCCCGGCTGCGCATGGGTGATCATGGCGACGGTCAGCTGCTTTTCCTCCGCCCTCGCCTGGCCGGCGAAAAGCGCGGCCGAGCAAGCCAGGACGGCGCCTGCGGCGAGAAACGCGGCTGTCGTTCTGTTCAGAGTGCTCATCAGGTTCCTCCCATCAGTTTGCGCCACTCTGGCGCGGCTCAGGCCGTCGCGGATCACGGGCCAAATCGTCCGGAACGGATAGGCGTCGCTTGGCTTGCGGGCCCGGCCGGCGTCCATCATTCGCGTAACAAACATTCCAAAAATAATCAAGTGTGGAATAATCATTCCAAACGGCGCCTCTTGACCTGGATGTTGAGCGGCCAATGGGTTGCCGGTAGATTTCCTTTTTGGCGCCCCGCGTCGAATGGATGAATCGGCCTTTGGGCCGCGTGGAAACGCGAGGAATTGAGGATGACGGGTCAATGAGCGAAGGTTGGATCGACGCGGGACCCGCCGACCGCATTTCGTTTGAAGACGTCGCGCCGTTCGAGCACGAAGGCCGGCAATATGCGCTCTATCGCACCGCGGACGGCCGCTGCTTCGCCACCGACGGCATTTGCACTCATGAATACGCGGTTCTCGCCGAGGGCTACGTGGAGGGCACGATCATCGAATGCCCGATGCACAACGGCCGGTTCGACTTCACCACCGGCGAGGCGAAGGGCGCGCCGGCTTGCGTGAATCTTGCGACCTATCCGGTTAAGGTCGAAGGGGGCAGGCTGTTCCTGAAGATCGGCTGACCGCGGCGCGAAATCGCCGGGCGTGGACATGGGGCGCGGGCTCGGGCTCGCTTGAACAGGGGGAGGACGGGCGATGAAGCTCACCGGGGTTGCGGCGATCGTGACTGGCGGGGGCTCGGGATTGGGCCGCGCGACCGCGGAGGCAATGGCCGCCAGGGGCGCGCGGGTCGCGGTCTTCGACCTCAACCCTGCCGCGGCCGAGGACGCGGCCAGGGCGGTCGGCGGCCTGGCGGTCGCGGGCGACGTCGCCGACGAGGCCTCGGCGGCCGCCGCGATCGCCAAGGCCGAGGCGGCGCATGGGGCCGCGCGGGTGCTCGTCAATTGCGCCGGCATCGGCATCGCCAAGCGGGTGGCCGGCCGCGACGGGCCCCATCCGCTCGCCGACTTCGACAAAGTGATCCGCGTCAACCTGATCGGCACCTTCAACATGATCCGCCTCGCGGCGGCCTCGATGGGCAAGCTCGACCCGATCGACGGCGAGCGCGGGGTCATCGTCTCGACCGCCTCGATCGCCGCCTACGACGGCCAGATCGGGCAGGCCGCCTATTCCGCCTCGAAGGGCGGGGTGGTGGCGATGACGCTGCCGATCGCCCGCGAGTTCGCGCAGTTCGGGATCCGGGTGAACGCGATCGCGCCGGGCGTCTTCATGACCCCGATGATGGCCGGCCTGCCGCAGGCGGCGCAGGATTCGCTCGGCGCCTCGGTGCCGTTCCCGCAGCGCCTGGGCGCGCCCGCCGAATACGCCGCGCTCGCCGTCCACATCGTCGAAAACGGCTACCTCAATGGCGAGACGATCCGCGTCGACGGGGCCCTGCGCATGGCGCCCAAGTGAGGCGGCGAGAGTGAGGTGGTGGGACCGGGGCGGCGGGCGCAACCTCGCCGGATTGGCCCGGCGGGCGCCGCGGTCGATTCCGATTATTGGAATATAGGTAACTCTTAATTCTGATTTTAGCAAGCATTTCGCAAAGCCCGCCGGTCGCGGAGCGAGGGAGGAAACCATGGACGGAGCACGGGCGGGACGTCTCGCCGGCAAGGCCGCGCTGATCACCGGCGCGGCCTCGGGCATCGGCCGGGCGACGGCGGCGCTGTTCCATGCCGAGGGCGCGAAGGTCGCCGCGGCCGACCTAAACGAGGCGGGCCTTAAGACGCTGGGGGAGGACGCCGATCTCATTCTTGCGCAGGACGTGACCGACGAAGCGCGCTGGCGCGAAGTGGTCGACGCGGTGGTCGGCGCGTTCGGGCGCCTCGACATCCTCGTCAACAGCGCCGGAATCGCGATCCTCGGCAATATCGAGACGACGACGCTCGCCGACTTCCGCAAGGTCAACGCGGTCAACGCCGAGGGGGTGTTTCTCGGCTGCCGCGAGGCGGTGCGGGCGATGAAGGCGAGCGGCGGCGGGGCGATCGTCAACCTGTCATCGGTCGCCGGGATCGTCGGCGACGCCCATTCGCTCGCCTATTGCGCGAGCAAGGGGGCGGTCAGGCTGTTGACCAAATCCGCCGCGCTCTACTGCGCCCGCGCCGGCTACGCCATTCGCGTCAATTCGGTGCATCCCTCGTTCGCCGAGACGCCGATGGTGCTCGAGGGAATCGCGCGGGCGAGGGATCCCGAGCGGATCCGGGCGGGCCTCATGCGCGCCGCGCCGATGGGGCGCATGGGCAAGGCGGAGGAGGTCGCGAACATGATCCTCTTCCTCGCCAGCGACGAATCCGCGTTCACGACCGGCGCGGAATTCACGATCGACGGGGGCCTGACGGCGCAATAGCGCAGCGCCCGGTCTGATCGCCTGGGCGCGATCGCAGGCCCGCGTTCGAGGCCCGGCGCTAAGGGTCATTGATTCTCATGAGATCGACCGATTTGGGCGGGAAGCGGCCCTCGGCCGACCGGCGGGAACCGGCGGGATATCGGATGAAGTGGCTGCGACGCCAGGACGCCTTATGAGCCGGCAAGTTGTTCGAGAAGTGTTAGGTAGTGTTACTGGAGGTCGATCCAGCCGGACATCACCGGCTTGCAGCCACCGCCGATGAATGTCCCGGTGACTGCGCCGTCAACCTTTTCCGCGACAGCCCTCAGCAGGCTCGGTCGTCCCAGATCGACGCCCTGTCCAATGGCGGCTTTCAATCGCAGGGAGGGTTCAGGGCGCAAATGGGCAAGTAGACCGACAAGGGCAACATTTGCGCTGCCGGTCGCGGGGTCTTCGAAGACCCCATGCAACGGCGCGAACATTCGCGATTGAAAGTCGGCGCCCCCTTCTGCCTCCTCGACATACAGATGAATTCCGGTCACCTCGTCTCGAGGCAAATGCGACAGAAAGACATCCATGCGCTGTTGCGCTCGCCGCAACGAGGCTCGATCACGCACTTCGGCTATAACGAATGGCGCGCCGCAACTGGCAAGACAGGGCGGATGCCGGCGAACGTCGATATCCGACGGCTCTAGCGAGCACGCTTGCGCGATCATTGCGACGTCGAAATCGCGAATGATCCGGAATTGCTGGGGCGCCGCCAGAGACGCTCCCGCGACGAGACCATCGACAGTGTCGATCGTCATTCGGACGAGTCCGGCCATTTCCTCGAAGATCATGTTCCCGCGATCGAAAGGGACGCCGCAAACCCTGTCCTGATGCGCCAGGACGAACGCCGTGCCGACGTTGGGATGACCCGCAAACGGCATCTCGGCGCGAGGCGTAAAAATCCGGACACGAGCGGTGTTTGCAGAATCGACCGAAGGCAACACGAAAGTCGTCTCGGCAAGATTGAACTCGTTGGCGATGGCCTGCATCTGAGCTTCGGAAAGACCGCGCGCATCGGGAATGACCGCCACAGGGTTGCCGCCGAACTGCCTATCGGTGAAGACATCGACCGTTTGAAATGACGCCTTCATAAGCAAATGCTTCCTTGGACAAATTGCCGACGGTGCAGTGAGCTCGTGGGCCACTCGTCTAAGCCGATTGCGTGGCCGCGAGCAATTCCTTTTGACCTGTGAGACGGTGCGCCGCTTGTAAGCGACCCCACGAGGCGTAGGCGACTATCGCCCATGGAACCTGAACGGTCGGATTCCGTCGTTCTCCGGGCGTGCTGGGCTGATCCTGAAGGGCATGTCTGGACGGCGCCCCGTCGTCAAGGGTTTGGTTGTGGCTTTGGGAAAGCTTCGGGTGCGGTCATGTCTTCGGCCTGTTGGCGCGGGAAACGAATCTCCCGCTGGCCCTGATGCTGGTCCGCATGGCTCTTCGCCCAATCAGCAAAACGCGCTCTTTATGGCGCCTGCCCTTTTCCTCGGGCTTCCGAGCCGTTCCGTTGGTTCACATCGCTTCGCCGTCGCCCTCGATGCGGATCGCCTTGCGGCGAAAACTCGTTTCTGCTGAGCTTTGGTTCAGGCTGCGACCGGACGGTCGTCGTAATTGCCCCCTTTGGTCGCGAGCGCATAGACGATCCGCGCCAGCTTGTTGGCGAGCGCCACCGCGGTCAGCTTGAACTTGTACTTGACGGTCTTGCGCTCGAGCATTCCGCTCGCCCAGCGGCGCAGGGCGTCGTTATGCCCTTTGCGGGCGGCGAGCGCGGAGCAGGCGCCCACGACCAGAAGCCTGCGCAAGTAGCGGTCGCCCATCTTGGTGATGCGCCCGAGCCGCGGCTTGCCGCCGCTCGAATGCTCACGCGGGGTCAGCCCGAGGAAGGCGGCGAACTCCCGCCCGCTGGAAAACGCGCCGAAGTTCTGGACCGTGGCGAGAAGCGCTGAGGCGGTGACCGGGCCGACCCCGGGAATGGTCATCAGCCGCCTCGCGGTCTCGTCGGCCTTGGCGGAGGCTTCAAGCTCCCTGTCGATCGTCTCGATCGCTTCGTCGAGCGCGTCGATCTGCCCGACAAGTGGGAGGAGGGCGACGCGCACGCAATCGGGAACCACGATCTCGCCGTCGTCGTCGACGCCGTCGTAGGCCAGCCGCTTGAGGGCATAAGCGTTCTGAACGCCCTGCGCGGCGACGACCCCGATTTCCGACAGATGGCCGCGCAGGGCGTTGAGCGCCGCCGTGCGTTGCCCGACCATCAGCTCGCGCGCTCGATGGCGCATCAGCGCCGCCTGGTTCTCGACAGAGCGCACGGGAACGAAGCGCTGGTCCGGACGCCCTGCCGCCTCGCAAATCGCCGCCGCGTCGGCTGCGTCGTTCTTGTTGCGCCGGACATAGGGCTTCACGTGCGCCGGCGGGATGAGCTTCACCGCAAAGCCGAGTTCCAGCAATTGCCGCCCCCAGTGATGTGCCGAGGAGCAGGCCTCCATCGCCACGGCGCACCGGGGGAGCTCGTCGAAAAACTTCAAAAGCGTTCGGCGATTGATCGAGCGGGCAATGACGACCGAGCCCGTCGCATCGACCGCGTGAATGCGGAAGACCCTCTTGGCCAGATCAAGCCCGACGCGCGTGACAGACGAGGTATCGATGATAGACTTGCCCACGGACGGCCTCCCTTCCAGATGGCGCTTTCAACGACGACCATCTTGGCACGCTTGATGCCGTTCGGTGCGCCGTCCACCCCATCAGCAAAGGGTCGATTCCGACCCAACTGATTGGGCTTTGACCCCCAGGGCCTCGCGCGGCCTGACGGCGCATTCCCCGAGCGCCCGCAGACGCCGCTTTTCGTCGCGACCGCGCGGCCCAAGGCCCCCCGGCGGCGGGCTCGCCGACCCCTGCCTACGATCCGCTGCCCACCGCGGCTCGCCGCGCCCCCCGCCTACGAGGGAACGCCATAGGCCGAGATCGGGGGAGGCTGTGCTGCGGGCGGGGCGCCTCTCCGGCAAGGCCGCGCTGATCACCGGCGCGGCCTCGGGCGGCCGATCCTGACAAAATCATCGCCGCCGTCAGACGCGGGCATCATGCGTTAGTGTCAATCCGCTAGATAGACCCGACGGAGGTGCGCGCATGATTGTAACGCCGGCGTATATCGTGCCGCGGCACGATCTTTCGCTCATCGAAATCGACCACTTAGAGGATCGACTTTACGACTACAACCGCCGGTCAACAGGTCGAGATGACGGCAAAACGCTAGGGTTCGTGGCCGTTAGCGAACACGGTATCCAAATGGGCGCGATCGCTGGTTACAGTTGGGCTGGCGTGGCTGAAATCAAGCAACTCTGGGTGGATGGAGACCACCGCGGCCACGGTGTCGGACGAAGGCTGCTGGACGCCGCCATCGGTGAAGCCGTCATCCGCGACTGCCACTCGGTTTGGACACTATCTTATGACTTCCAGGCTCCAGGTTTCTACGAGAAGCACGGGTTCGAGCGCGTCGTGGAACTGAGGGACTGGCCCCCTGGCCATACTCACATCGTCCTACGTCGCAGCCTTAAAGCCGGTCCAAGCCCTTAGATTGGTCGCCGATGCCGACATATCCATCGCCGAGGCGCATATCGGCGGCCTCGGCGATGGCGGTTCGCCGGGTTTCCGAAGCGAGGGATGAGTTCGCAGGCTGTGCCGGGCGCCTCGAGGAAAGCCCCTGCCTCCAGGGGCATGGCCGCCTGAGTTAATGCAGGCTGGTCGCTTCGACCCACCAGCCGGGATGGTTCGCCGCGACACGTCTCCGCGCCGCCGCCGCGCCGCGCCGGTCGCCGAACAGGGCGAAGCACGTGGCCCCCGAGCCCGACATGCCGGTCGCCCCCGCTTCGCCGATCTTTGACAGGCTCGTGAGCGCATCGGCGACCGCCGGCGCGACCCGGATCGCCGCGGCCTCCAGATCGTTGCGGTGAAGAGAGAGAAAGTCCATGAGCGCGTCCGTATCCAGTCCCGCCTGAGGCGATGGCGGGACAGGGGAGGGCGGCTCCGATCGCGGCTCAAGGTCGAATGCGGCGAAAACCTTCGGCGTCGGGGCCTGGACCCCCGGGTTGACGAGAACCGCGAACAGTTCCGGCAATCGAATAGCCGGGCCGAGCCTGTCGCCGACGCCGCTCATCATCCGCGCCTGCGGAGCGAGGCACGCGGGGACATCGGCGCCGGTCTCGGCGGCGGCGGCGCGCACCCGCGGATCGTCGGCGTGCAATCCGGCCTCGCTCGCAAGGAGGCGCAAGGCCGCCGCCGCATCCGCGGACCCTCCGCCGAGGCCGGCCGCGACCGGGAGATGCTTGATCAGCCGGAAACGGCCGAGCCTCAACCCCGGCGCCCGCCGCGCGAGCGAGCGTGCCGCGCGCGCCACCAGGTTCTGTTCGGGAGGCCCGGCGTCGCCGGCCCGGGGACCCAGAACCTCGAGCGCGAGATCCCCGCCGGGCTCGAACCCGACCCAGTCGCATAAGCCCGCGAAGGCGACCAGACTTTCAAGCTCGTGATAGCCGTCGGCGCGGCGCGCGGTCACCCGCAGGGTCAGATTGATCTTCGCTGGCGCTCGCAGCCACCGCATGGAAGCGGGAGGCCGAAGGTCAGCCCCCGCCTTCCTTTTGCGCCGAAGGGTTTGGCGTTTGTGTCGAAGCGCCAGGCGCCGGCGGGCTGATCGTGACGTCCGGCAGCCCATCCTTGATCTTTTCCTCGATCTCGGGAAGATCCTCCGGGTCTGGCTTCATGTCCCGGGCGTGGTTCCACTGGAAGTGCGCTTCGAGGCGGCGGTTGACCCGCCAATAGGCGTCGCCCAGATGATCGTTGAGAACCGGGTCGGCAGGCTTCAGGCTGATCGCCTTCTCCAGCGTCTCGGTCGCTTTGGCGTATTGGCCCAGCTTGTAGTGGGCCCATCCAAGGCTATCGACGATATACCCGTCGTTCGGCCGCAACTCCACCGCCCGGCGAAGCATCTTGAACGCTTCTTCGAGGTTGAGCCCCTTATCGACCCAGGAATAGCCAAGATAATTCAAGACAAGCGGCTGGTCGGGATAGAGTTCCAGCGCCTTCTTGAAGTCCGCTTCCGCTTTCGGCCACTGCTTGGATCGCTCGTAGCAAATCCCGCGGAAATAAAACAGGGTCCAGTTCTGCCTCTGCGGAATGCCGACGGCGGCGATCGCCTTGTCATAAGTCGCGGCCGCCTCGGCGTATTTCTTCCGGGACCGCTGCAGCTCCGCCAAAGCGCTCAGGGCCTCGACATCGTGCGGCCGCGCCGCGGCGATATCCGTGAGGCGTCGCGCCGCCTCGTCGACCTTTCCCATGCTGTCGAGTTCAAGCGCGATCTGGATGTCCGCGCCCAGCTTCAACGGGGATGACGAGGGAACCATTTCATAGGCGGCGATCGCCTGATCGCCCTGCTTGAGCTGCTCGAAAAGACTGGCGAGTGTCACCGCGGTCAGGTCGTTCGAGGGGCGAAGGTAGAGCGACAGACGGAGATAGACGAGCGCCGGAAGCTCGTCTCCTCCCTGACGGCTGCCTGCGCTGCCAAGCCCATAGAGCGCCTCCGCCGCGCCATCCTTGGCGGAGCGAACGGGCGGCTCGAGAGTTCTGATGCGCGTTCAGCTGAGCGAGCGCCTGCTCGACGAGCGGATGGTGCGGAACAATGAGCGAGAAATCCTCGTAGACCTTGGTCGCTCCCGCCACATCGCCCTGCGCCGAGAGCGCGCGCGCGTAGGCGTCGGCGAAGCGCAGGCTGTTCCTGTCGGCTTCATAAGCCGACTTGAGCCTCCGCTGCGCCTCGGCGGAATTTCCGAGCAGGCCCGCGATCAGCCCCGCGTGATAGTCGCGAAACGGGACCAGCGACCGGTCGCGGACGCGGTCAAGGGCGTCGAGGGCGTGGCGGAGGTCGGTCTGCCCCGCATAGGACCAGGCGACGAGCAGGGCCGTCGTCAAATCGCGCCCGCGCATTCCGTCGGAGGCGCCGAGATGGGCTCGCGCGGCCGCGAATTGCCCCTGCCCAAAGTCGCGAACCGCGAGCGCGAGGCGGGCCAGATTGTTGTTCGGATCGCGCTGAAGCAGCTTCTCGCCGAGAGCGCCCGCGGTCGCTTCGTCCCCGTTGGAAAGGGCGGCGGCGAAGGCGCGTTCGAGCAGATCGGGATTTCGCGGATCGGCGCTGAGCGCCGCCTTGTAATAGACTTCCGCCGCGGCTGTGTCCCGGTCGGCGCTGGCGATCAGCGCCGAGAGATAGTTTCCGGGCTGGCTGTCCCCGACCGCAAATTTTCCGCCCTCGGTGTCGATCGCGGCGGCGGAGGCTGCGCCGCTCAGGAGCGACAATGCGCAAGCAAGGACAAAGGCTGCGCGCGGCGTCCAGTGTTGAGATCGGCTCTGCATGTCTTACGATTTCCCATCAGGCGCGAGCGAGGCGTCCTTATCCGGCCCTCGCTGGCAGTCGATAATGGCGTTTTTGCGCCGCGGCTTCACATATCCGGATAGTTGGGCCCGCCTCCGCCCTCGGGCGGGGTCCAGTCGATGTTCCTCGCCGGGTCCTTGATGTCGCAAGTTTTGCAGTGAACGCAATTCTGCGCGTTGATGACGAAGCGCGGGTCGGCGCGACTCGCCTCGTTCGCGTAGACGACTTCGTAGACCCCGGCTGGGCAATAGAGCCGCGCGGGCTCGCCGTAGCGGGGGAGATTGTCGCGGATCGGGACCTCCGGATCGCGCAGCTTGAGATGGATCGGCTGATCCTCTTCATGATTGGTGTTGGAAAGATAGACGGACGAGGCTTTGTCAAAGGTTAAGACGCCGTCAGGCTTCGGATAGGCCATGGGCGTGACCTCGGACAGGGGCTTCAGCGTATCGCTGTCGGCCTTGTTGTGCTTGAGGGTGCCGAAGATCGAGCCCTTGAACAGGGCGTTGGTCCACATGTCGAACCCGCCGAGCCCGACGCCTGCGATGAGCCCGTACCGGGTCCAGAGCGGCTTTACGTTGCGCACCGGATAGAGATCGCGGCCGATGTCCGAATCCCGCCAGGAATTCTCGTAGTCGACAAGCTCGTCGTTCGCCCGGCCCGCTTTCAGCGCCGCATGGGCGGTTTCCGCCGCCATCATGCCCGACAGGATCGCGTTGTGAGAGCCCTTGATGCGGGCGAAATTGACGAAACCCGCCGCGCAGCCGATGAACGCCCCGCCGGGAAAAGTCAGCTTCGGGACCGACTGCCAGCCGCCCGAGGCGATCACCCGCGCGCCATAGCCGATCCGCTTGCCCCCGGCGAAGGTCTCGCGCACCAGCGGATGGGTCTTGAACCGCTGAAACTCGTCGAACGGCGAGAGCGTCGGGTTCTGGTAATTGAGATGGACGACGAATCCGACCGAAACCAGCCGGTCGCCGTAATGATAGAGGAACGAGCCGCCGCTCGCGCCCTTCGACAAGGGCCAGCCGAAGGTATGGCGGACGAGGCCGGCGGAAAAACGGTCCTCGGCGACCTGCCAGACTTCCTTGAGGCCGATTCCGTATTTCTGCGGCCCGCTCGCCTTGTCGAGACCGTAGCGCGCGACCGCCTGTTTCGACAGCGAGCCGCGCGCCCCTTCCGCGAGCAGCACATATTTGCCCAGGAGCTCCATGCCGCGGGTGAAGCCGGCCTTGGGGCGCCCGTCGCGGCCCACCCCCATGTCGCCGGTCGCGACGCCGACCGCCTCGCCTTTGTCGCCGTAGAGAAGCTCGACAGCGGCGAATCCCGGATAGATCTCGACCCCCAACGCCTCGGCGCGGGCGCCGAGCCAGCGGGCGAGCGCGCCAAGCGAGCCGATGAAATTGCCGTGATTGCTCATCAATCGCGGCATCGCCCAGTTGGGCAGGGGAAGCGCCGACTTCTCGGTCAGATAATAGAACTGATCCTGGGCGACCTCGGTCTTGAGCGGGCATTCGGCGTCGGAGCGCCAGTCGGGGGTCAGCCGGTCGAGCCCGATCGGGTCGATCACCGCGCCGGAGAGGATATGCGCGCCGACCGTCGAGCCCTTCTCAACGACGACCACAGAGATGTCGGAATTGAGCTCCTTGAGCCGGATCGCCGCCGCAAGGCCCGCGGGGCCCGCGCCGACGATCACGACGTCGTAGCTCATCGATTCCCGCGCGGGCAGTGTGGGTTCCTCGGTCATCGTCCCCTTCACGGGCGAGAAGGCGCTTTCGGCGACCAGTATGATAGTGTCGCGCGGCCGCGCAAGCGCTGAAAAAGTGAGCCGGACTCTCATGCCTCCGCCAAAGGAACCCATTGACCGCGAACTCGGCGCGCTGGAGGCCGCCGAAGCGCTTCGCTGGTGGATTCGCTCGGGCGTGACCGATGCGCTCGATGAAAGGCCCCATGACCGGTTCGCCGACAGTCTGGCTCGAGGCGAGGATGAGCGCGGCGCCGCGCAGGCGCCCGAGCCGGCGAGCCGGCCCTCTCCGCCGGCGCACGAGGCTCAGCCGCTCCGCCGGGAGGAGATCCGCGCCGCCATGCCGCCCGACGCCGCCGAGATTTCGGCTCGCGCGCTCGCAAAGAGCGCGAACGATCTCGAAACCCTCCGGTCGCTCATGGCGGAGTTCGACGGCTGCCCCTTGAAGCGGACCGCGACCCAGCTCGTCTTCGCCGACGGCGTCCCCGGATCGCGGATCATGTTCGTCGGCGAGGCGCCGGGAGCGGACGAGGACCGGATCGGGCGCCCGTTCGTCGGCAGGGCGGGGCAGTTGCTCGACCGGATGCTGGCTGCGATCGGGCTTGATCGCGGGAGCGTCTACATCGCCAATGTCGTTCCCTGGCGCCCGCCCGGCAACCGGACTCCGACGCCCCAGGAGACGCAAGTCTGCCTGCCGTTCATGGAGCGGCAGATCGAGCTCGCCGATCCGGAATTTCTCGTTTGCCTCGGCGCGTCCGCGCTTCGCACCCTTCTCGGGGTCGAGACCGGGATCAAGCGCGCGCGCGGCTCATGGTTCGCCTATCGGCGCGGCTCCGGGCGCGAGATCCGCGCTTTCGCCACCTACCATCCCGCCTACCTGCTCAGGCAACCGGCGGAGAAGCGGCTCGCCTGGGCGGACATGCGGGCGCTGGCCGCCGCGCTCGGGCTCCCGCCGCGCCTGTAGGCGCGGTCGCTGACCGCGCCGCGCGCGCTGAAACGCATCGCGGGGCGCGCGCCTCAGGAGGCAGCCGCATCCAGCGAGGCGGGGCTTTCGCGCTTGAGTTCGCCGCTCAGCGCTCTTTCGATCAGATTGCGTGTCTCCTCGATCCCGTAGATCGCGATGAACGAGCCGAGCCGCGGCCCCTGGCTTTCGCCGAGCAGCACGGCATAGACCATGTTGAAGAACTCGTTCGACACGCCCGGCCGCGCCGCGCTCGCGCCCTTGGCGGAAAAATCCTGATAGCGGGGAATGGGCCGCGCGATGTCGTAGAGCGCGTGCTGGATGTCGTCGGCGCTCGCGCCGGCCGGCATGTCCGCAAGCTTCGAGGAGATCGCCGCGAGCACTTCCCGCTCGACCTCGTCCGCCTCCCGGTAGCGCTTCTTGGGAGCGACGAAATCGCGAAAATAGGCGACCGCGTAGCGAACGAGGCGGTCGAGCCTCGGGTGGGTCTCGGGCGAGGCCTCCGGCGCGTAGCGGCGCAAAAACCCCCAGAGCACCGCGGGGTCTTCGCTGTTGGCGACCGCCGTGAGATTGAGCAGCATGGCGAAGGAGATCGGCGTCGAACCCTCGCCGTGGGCGAGGACTTCCGGCGCGGGCGGGCACGCCGGCGTGAATGTGCCAGACCGGATTGCCGAGCCGCTCCTTCCATTGCTGGCGCGGATAGGCGGCGAGGAAGCCGAGATAGTCGTCGACGTTGCGCGGAATGACGTCGAACGAGAGCCGCTTCGCGGCGCTCGGCTTCTGGAACATGAAGAGCGAGAGGCTCTCCGGACTGGCGTAGGCCAGCCATTGTTCGATGGTGAGCCCGTTGCCCTTGGTCTTGGAGATCTTCTGCCCGTTCTCGTCGAGGAAGAGCTCGTAATTGAATCCGGCCGGCGGGTCGGACCCCAGGACCCGCGCGATCCGCGACGACAGCTTGACCGAATTGATCAAATCCTTGCCCGCCATTTCATAATCGACGCCGAGCGCGTGCCAGCGCATCGCCCAGTCGGGCTTCCACTGGAGCTTGCACTCGGCCCCCGGTCACCGGCGTTTCGAATTCCTCGCCCGTCGCCGGATCGCGCCATCGGATCGTGCCCGCCGCCGCGTCATGCGCCATGACCGGCGCCTGCATGACGACGCCGGTCTTCGGGTGAATGGGCAGGAAGGGCGAATAGGTCGCCGCCCGCTCCTCGCGCAGCGAGGGCAGCATGATCGCCTGCACCTTGTCGAAAGAGGCCAGCATCCGCATGAGCGCCTTGTCGAACCGTCCGGATTTGTAGGTCTCGGTCGACGACATGAATTCGTATTCGAAGCCGAACCGGTCGAGAAAGTCCCGCAGCATCGCATTGTTGTGCTGAGCGAAGCTCGGATATTCGCCGAACGGGTCGGGGACCTCGGTCAGCGGCTTGCCGAGATGGGGCAGGATCAGGTCGCGGTTCGGAATGTTGTCGGGAACCTTGCGCAGGCCGTCCATGTCGTCGGAAAAGGCGATCAGCCTCGTCTTGATCGTGTCTCCGGTGAGAATGCGAAAGGCATGGCGGACCATGCTCGTGCGCGCGACCTCGCCGAACGTGCCGATATGCGGCAGGCCCGAGGGGCCGTAGCCGGTCTCGAAGACCGCCTCCTTGCGGCCCGAGCGCTCGAGGCGCGCGATCAGTTTTCGCGCTTCCTCGAACGGCCACGCCTTCGACGTCTCGGCGGCCTCGCGCAAGCCTGGCGGCGACATGGGTTTCCCGTTCTTTCCTTCCGGCCTTCAGGACGAACGATCGCGGACAGCCGGCGCCCTCGTTCAAGGAGGCGCGAGCTTCAGGCCCGTTCAGGCTTTCGCGTGAGGGACGATCAGGCCCTGCCGGCTTCTTCCGTGGGCGGTCTTCGCCCAATAATGCGGGCGCAGGGCGAGATCAAGCATCGCCGTCCAGGTCGCCGCGCTGACCAGAAGATAATAGGCCGGGATCAGCGCAATCTCCCTCAGCGTCAGCCTGAGGCGACGGAGCCTCGCCGGCGACGATTGCCGGCAGGGCGACGGTCCACACCCCCGCCAGCGCCAGGATATAGGTGAAGACGTCGGTGAGCTCCCGCTCGGGGGTCAGTCCGCCATGCCCGACCGCGAGCGCGCGCCAGAGGGTGAGAACGGCGAAAGCGGGCCAGAACAGGCAGCCGAAAATCGCCCCCACGATCAGGGTCGTCGCGGCGACCGCCCGCCGCGCCCCGAGGTCGCGCCAGAAGAAGAGCGGACGGCGCGAATGGACGATCAGGGTCTGCATCCACCCTTTCTGCCAGCGCACCCGCTGCCGGAACCAGTTTCCCAGCTCATAGGGCGCTTCCTCGAGCGTGTCCGAATCGAGCGCCCTGACCCGGTAGCCGAACCGCGCCAGGCGGATCCCGAGATCGGCGTCCTCGGTCACGTTCCACTCGTCCCACGCTCCGACCCCGACCAGGGAGCCGATGCGGAAATGGTTCGAGGTCCCGCCCAGGGGGACCGGCAGGTTGAGCGCGCATAGACCCGGATTGAGCACATCGAACAGGATCGCGTACTCGACCGCGAACAGCTTGGACAGCCAGGACTTGCCGTGATTGCGGATGGCGAGCCGGGCCTGCACGCAATCGAGGTCCCGGTCGGCGGCGAAGCGGGCGGCGGCGAGGCGCAACTGGTCGGGGGCGGGGATGTCTTCGGCGTCGTAGACGACGATGAGGTCGCCGCGGGCGCTCGAGAGCGCGATATTGAGCGCGCGCGGCTTGGTCTGCGGCGCCCCGCCCGGCGCGACGATCACCTCGTAGCGGGCGGGCAGGCCCAGTTCGATGATCCGCCCGAGGGTTTCGGCGTCCCGCTGCTCGACGACGAGCTTGATGTCGAGCTTGCTCTTTGGATAGTCGAACGCGTCGATGGCCTTGACGAGTTGCCTGACGACGTCGGACTCGCGATAGAGCGCGACCACCACGGTATAGGCGGGAAGGTCGTCGTCGGTGAGTTCGGCGGGATGGATTTCGGCCCGGTTCGCGACCGCCGCCATCGACCGAAGCATGACCGAGGCCGAAAAGATCAGCCAGAGCAGGCCTGACGACGCGGCTTCGAGGGCGTCGAAATCCAAAACGCCGAGGCCGACCGCCAGGGCCGCGGCCGCCGCCAGCACGGCGGTCTGCAAGGCGTTCATTCCCTGCCGCGCGGCGAGGCTCGCGGGCAGGCGGCCGAGCGCGACATTGAGCAGTTCCTCGCCGCGGCGTGCCCGCACGAGGCTGGCGAAGCGCTGCGGCGAAGTCAGCGCGAACGACCCCGAGCGGATTGCGCCCGACAGGGTCGCCTCGATGAGCTTGGGCACGAACTCGGCGCGCGGCGCGACGACGAACCTCGGTCCGGCGCTCCGCGGCTCGAGCGGCGCAACGCCGCAGCGCAATCCCTTGACCGCGTCGAAGGCGCTCGCCAGGGGAGGGTCGCCGCAATAATACTGGCAGCCGAGATGGCGCGCGAGGCTGCGATAATAGGCTTCCTCGGTCAGTTTCCCTTCGTTCAGCAGGCAGTCGACCGGCCGGACCCCCCTCGGCGCCGCGGACAGCGCATTGAGCAGCGGTTCAGGCGGAAACCCTTCCGCGGCGAGGAAAGCCAGTTCCGGCGGAGCGAAGGGCGCAGTAAGCTCGGGCCGCGCATGGCCCGGCGGGCGAGCGCGATCGCGCGGCCGCTCGGCTTCATGAGACGCGAACGCGACAGGCTGGCCGCGCTCCCTTGGGTTTCCCGCCATGGCCCCCAGCACACCGACCCCGCCGCGCCGCCCTGTTCTGGCGAATTGACGATGCGCGGCGCGACAACCGGGAATATTAGGCACAACTATTCGCTGTTGTCTTGAAAAATCTTAACTGCGCCGCGCTGTTTTTGTACAACCGCAAGCGTGTGCCGCCCTCGCGCGCCTCGATCCACGCTCGACCGGGTCCGGAGCGAGCCCGCGCGAACCCCCTCAACCCGATCATGGAGGCCAAACTCGCTCGCGCTTACGCCCACGTAGGTCGCGGGCCTGCGGGCGCCGAAGCGTCGTCGCCTTGGGGTTGAAGCCTGCGTCTATGCTGACGAGCGTGGACTTGCGCGAGGGGAGCGCACGAAATAGCGAAGGCAAATGCAACCGTAGGGTTGTTGTATTTCCCACGAGCGCAATGGTAAATTCATCCAGAACCTCGTCGCCGAGCCAAAGTTATCTTGGGGGAGCATTCCTGCCCGCCAAAAAGCGCCCATCTGAAGGGCGCCGGTAAAACGGGTCATAACGTGCTGAAACTATTGGGGGGCGCCGGTAAAATTGCCGCTACGCTTAAAAACCGCCTCCCGGCCGCCTGACCGGGCGCGCTTCATGACGTCTTCCGTCCTCGCCTCCCGGGCGAAAGGTCGAGGTCGGGATAGCGCCGGAAAATCCCGGAACTCGTTGAAAGGTATGCGCCGGTCCGAAGCGAGATAGGCGGCGACGCTCGGAGCTCCGTGACCGAAGCGGCCAGCGTCGCGAGCGCCGGATAAAGCTTGTGCGCGTCGGCGAACGCGCGCGGGAAGGCGTAACCCAGGCCCGCCCAGACCTGGAACAGCGAGAGGTCCGCGGCGGTGAGGCTGGCCCCGACGGCATGGGCCGGTCCCGCCGGGTTGGCGGCGAGCACCCGCTCGAAATAGTCGAGATATTTCGGCGCCCGAAGCCGCAGAAACGCGCCGGCGCGCGCCTTGGCCTCCTTTCTCTGATCCTCGTAATAGAGCCCGGTCGAGATCGGATGATGCGTGTCGTGAACCTCGGCGACGAAATCGGTGATCGTGAGCTGGAGCCCATGGGCGAAGAGCCGGCCAGCTTCCTCCTTCGGCGCCAGCCCAAGCTTCGGCCCGAGGTAATCGAGGATGTTCGCCACATGCGAAACGACCAGATCGCCGTCGCGCAGGAACGGCGGCGCGAACGGGGTCTGCGGCGCGCCGCCCTCGAGCATCGCGGTCAGCGCCTTGACCCCGCGCCCGGTCCCGCGCTCGCGGGCGACGTCGACATAGGGCGCGCGCGCCGCCTCGAGCGCGAGCCGCACGAACTCGCCGCGCCCCTGGATCCCCGGCCAGTAGAAGAGTTCGTAGGCCATCGCGATGTTCCCCTGTCCGGCAGGCTTCGCGTCTCAAGGCCGCATGCGGTCCGCGGCTTTGGCGTAGCGGCGCGCGAAGTCGAGAAGCTCGCCGTCCGTCGGATGGTCAGCCTTTTCCACGCCCTCGACATGCGCGCGGATCGCGGGATGTTTCTCGGCCAGGAATTTGGCGAAAAAGTCCTTCTCCTGCGCCGGGCCGACGATGAGGATGGCGCCGGCGTCGGCGATCGCCTTCGCCACATCCTCGAAGAACGGCTTGTTCTCCTCGATCCGCTTGCCGTCCCGGGGCCCGCGGGCGTGAAGATCGCGGACCACGTGGTCGCGGACGACAGACCTGTCCGCCTCCTCAACATTGAAATGGAAAACTCGCGCGCGCTGGTGATCGATCCAGACGACGGCGTGATAATGGTTGGCCATCAGGGACCTCCGGCGGGGATTGGCGGTTCACCCTATCGCGGCGCAACCCGCCGCGCTATGACCCGCTTCATGCGGGAAAACGTCATGGTTGGGACGATGGCCGCCGCTCCGCCCGACAAGGCGGCGACCTATGAGATCAGCGAGGACGAAGCGGGCATGCGGCTCGATCGCTGGCTGCGGCGCCGCTTTCCCGGGGTCTCGAATTCCCACCTGATGCGGATCGTGCGCAAGGGCGAAGTGCGCGTCTCAGGCAAGCGGGCGGACATTTCAACTCGTCTTGAGGCCGGGGAGCGCGTGCGCGTGCCGCCGCTTAAGCTCGCCGCGGAGCAGGGGCGGGCGGTTAGCCAGGCCGGCCCCGGCGACCTTGAGGCGATCCGCGCGATGACGCTGTTCGAGGATCGCGACGTCCTCGTGCTCAACAAGCCTTATGGCCTCGCGGTCCAGGGCGGCTCGGGGACGAAGCGCCACATCGACGGCATGCTCGAGGCGCTCGCCGACAGGGAAGGCAATCGGCCCGTGCTCGTCCATCGGCTCGACCGCGACACCTCGGGCGTGCTGCTCATCGCCAAATCGCGCAAGACGGCGGCGGAACTCGGCGAAATCTTCCGCTCGCGCCGGGCGAAAAAGATCTATTGGGCCTTGGTCGAGGGCGTGCCCAAGCCTTCGCAGGGGCGCATCTCGATGTTTCTCGCCAAGGGCGATGGCATGGGCGACGCGAGGGGGCAGGGCAGGGCGGATCTCGAGCGGATGCGGGTCGCGAGCCACGGCGATCCCGACGCCCAGCATTCGCTGACCCTTTATGCGGTCGTCGACAAGGTCGCCCCGCGCCTCGCTTGGCTGTCGATGCGGCCGGTCACCGGACGCACTCATCAGTTGCGCGCCCATTGCGAGGCGATCGGCCATCCGATCGTCGGCGATCCGAAATACAATCGAAAGCCAGCTAACGATCCGGCGCGCCGCGACCCGTTGCGCGCTCTTCCGCCCGGGCTCGACCCCAGGCTGCATCTTCTGGCGCGCCGGCTGATCCTGCCCCATCCGCGCGGCGGACTCATCGACGTGACCGCGCCGTTGCCCGAGCATATGAGCCGTGGCTTCGCCATGTTCGGCTTCGACGAGACGGAGCGCGATCCGATCGAGGACGCGCCCGATGAGTGAGCCCACAACCCCTCTCCCAAGCACGGACGAGGGGAGCAAGGATCCGATCCGCGCCGCCCAGGCGAACATGCGGCAAAAGGAGGTCCGGCGCTTCTACCAGGCGGTCGAAGTCCGGGAAGCGGACGGCCGCCATGCACTCGTGCTCGACGGCCGCCAGGCGCGCACGCCTGCCCGCAACCCGCTCGCCCACGCGAGCCGCGCGCTCGTGCTTCAGGTCGCGGCCGAATGGGAGCGGCAGCGCGAGACGATCGATCCGGCCGACATGCCGCTGACCCGGCTCGTGAACTCCGCGATCGACGGGGTCGCGCATACGATGGCCGAAACGCGCGCCGAGATTGTCCGCTACGCCGGATCGGACCTTCTCTGCTACCGCGCCGAGGAGCCGGATACGCTGGTCGCGCGTGAGGCGCACGCCTTCGATCCCGTTCTCCGCTGGGCCGCCGATGAGCTTGGGGCGCGCTTTCATGTGACCGCCGGGATCGTGCATGTCGCGCAGCCGCCTGAGGCGCTCTCGGCGATCGGCGCCGCGCTCGAGGCTTATGACGACCCCGCGGCGCTCGCCGCGCTCAGCGTGATGACGACGCTGGCCGGATCGGCGCTGCTCGCGCTCGCCGTCGCGCACGGCTTTCGCTCGCCAGAAGCCGCGTGGCTGGCCGCGCATGTCGACGAGGATTTTGAGATCGAGCGCTGGGGCGTCGATGCGGAGGCCATGGCGCGGCGGGCGGCGCGTTGGCGCGAGTTCGAGGCGGCCGCGATCATGGTCACGGTGGCGCGCGCGGCTTGACCCGCGGAACGGCGTAAGTAGACCGCAGCTCGCCAGTGTTCTCCGTAATATGGTCGGGAGATGCGTCGACGCGCCTCATTTTTCGAGATGCAACCTTTGGATTGCCAGCTTTCGTAAGGTGGTTTCGATAAAAAACTGTTGCATCTGAAGCACGCGCCGAGACAATCGTGTTCTGCCCACGGCGCTTTTAAGAATAAAGTGTGGCCTTTCCCGATGGAAAGAGTAATCCCGCTGAAAGAACTTCGATGGAGTTGCACAGCGGGATTGTTCGGCAGAAGGCTTGTTCGCCGCCGCGCACGAGAACGGCGAACCGCTCGTGTCCGAGCGATCATGCAGCGAGGCATGAGGGCGCGCCATGAGGATCTTCACCCGGCCTTTGGAAAAGCTTCACCGCGTTGCGGCGAAATATCGATGCGCTTTGATCGTCGTGGGCGCCGCGGCGCTGGCGCCCTTGTCCTTGGCCATATCGGAACCGGCGGTGGCAGCGAACGAATGCGGGCCGGTTGATCTGTCCGGCAGCGTCACCTGCACTTCAACCCCGGGCACCCCCCCTCCTCCCGTCGGCAACCCCTATCCCGGCGGCATCTCCTACCTCCAGACCACATCCGGCGACTTGACCGTTAACCTCAATTCAGACGTCAACGTCAACGTCCCTTTTCGGGGGCACAACCAGGGCGGCGGTAAATGTCGACAATAGAGGGGGTCAAGCTGATTCTGACTGCGAACGGCGCCGCTATTACCGCCAACGCCTTCGGGGTTACCGGACTGGGTGCAAATACGGACAACGGTTCGGGTAATGCGATAATCACGGCATCGGGCCCAATTCATGTGGGCGGCAGCGGAATAGTAGCAATCGCCCGCAGGCGACCTCGCGAGCGTCACTTATAATGGTCCAGGTGTAACCTCGAGTGGATCTAGTGCGACTGTGATCCAAGCTGTAAACACTGGGGCCGGCGACGCTTTCATTGAAGCTCGAGGGAATCTCACGGGCGACGTTGTCGGCTCCGGCATCCCTAATGGTATCAGTGGTTTGTTCGCTACAGCGGAGACTGGGAGGAACGCGACCGTCCTCTTCCACAGTGGCACAATCACCGCGGAAGGATTTTTTGCCAACGGTATTTTCGCAGCAGGTGGTCCCGTTGGCTCGGCCACAGTGACCACCGATCCAGGCACGACCATCATCGTTCAGATCGTGAACCCTGGGGACAAACTGAAGCCAGGGATCGCCGCTGAGACAACTGGTTCTGCGGCCGCTAATGACTCTGTAACGGTGGTCGCGCAGTCCGCGATCAACATACTCGGTGCCGCCGCGGCCGACCCCAATCTTCGCAATGATGGTCTTGGTATTCGGGCATTCAGCTTTGCCGACGCGCCAATATCCGTGTCTTTGACGAGTCAGGGCAGCATTAAGACCGAGGGCGGGAACGGCATCGGCATCGCTGCCGCGTCAGTCGGCGGCGGCATCGCCGTCAATTCCTCCGGGCCAATCACGACGACCGGCCCCGGCGCATTCGGCATCCTCGCCGACAGCGGCAATATCCTCAACAACAGCAATATGATCATAAACAATCCAATACTCACGCCAGGCGGACCTATCACGGTCTCGGCGTCGGGCGCGATCTCGACGCAAGGCGCCCATGTGTATGGCATCTGGGCCGCTTCGACGACTGGCTCGGTGCAGGTCAATGCGTCCAATGTATCCAGCACGGGAAAGTTCAGTACCGGGATCAACGCGACTAGCACCGGGGTTCCCGCGACCGGGACCCCGGGCGGTAACGTGACAGTCAACATCCCGTCCGGCGGATCGGTGATGGGCGGTTGGCAGGCCGACCCTACCAGTGTTGACCCGACCTTCGGTCTGCCTGCCGCCGGCGTTATTCTCAGTTCGGCTGGCGGAACTGCGATCCTGACGAACAACGGCAGCATCGGCGCACTCTCCGACCGCGCCGTTGCCGGCGATCCGCAGGTCATCAACAACGGAACCATCACCGGCTTCACCCAATTTACTGGCGGCGATAACAGCATCCTCAACAATGGCACATTCGACCTTAGACATTTCGCCGACACCGACTGGGGACGGCGTGCGCGACACGCTTCGGGTGGCCATAGCGGACCTCGGCGACGGCGCAAACAACAGCTTCACCAACAACGGAACGCTGAGGCTCGCAGCAGTGACAGGCGCCACGACGCTGGACAGCACGGGGCAGTATCTCCCGCTCGGGAACGCCAACAACGCAATGGCGCTCGGCGGGCCGTTGCAAGGCCACTTGATCGGCGTATCGAGTTTCACAAACTCGGGCGTGATCGATCTGCAAAGCAACCCTGCTGCCGGTGACGTGCTCGTAATCACCGGGAGTCGTACCGCGGGCGTTGCCGGCCCCGGCATGTTCATCTCCAACGGCGGCTCGCTGATGCTCGATACCGTTCTCAACGAGGGCGGCGCCGCCACCCGCTCCGATACGTTGGTCGTTGACGGCACATCGGTCGGCCCCAAGGGCGCGACGCAGACCTTCGTTCGCAACGCCGGCGGCGCGGGCGCGCTTACCGCCAGGCGACGGCATCTTGGTGGTGCAGGTGCTGGACCCGGCGCGATCGGCGGCGCGGGCATTTTCGCTTGCGGAACCGGAGTTAAGAGCCGGAGACTTCGACTATCGGCTGTTCCACGGCGGCGTCGGCGGCAGCAACCCCGCCGATTGGTTCCTTCGCTCGACCTTCATCGCGCCGGGGCCCGGACCCGGGCCGGGACCTGGGCCGGGACCTGGGCCGGGGCCGGGGCCATTGCCGCCTCAGCCTCCGATCCTGCCGCCCACGCCGCCGCCGAACCCGCTGCCGCCCGGCGTCGCCTTTCCGATCATCGGCCCCGAACTCGCCACCTATGGCGTGGTGCAGCCTCTGGCGCGGCAATTGGGGCTCTCGATCCTCGGCACGCTCGACGACCGGGTCGGCGACACGTACGAGCCGGACGGTTGCGCGGTTCAGCCGGCGCCCGAGGTTTCGTCAGTCGATCTGCCGACGAAGAAGGCGGGCGGTCTCCCGACCCGGAAGCCGGGCCGGCGCTTGCGCCGTGCTCCGATCTTCGCGCCGTCGGTGTGGGGCCGCTTTTTCGGCCAGACAATCAACAACCACTACAGCGCCTTCGCCGATCCTCGCGCCAACGGCAATCTCGGCGGCTTCCAGGGTGGCGTCGATCTTCTGCGCGGGCCGGTGATCCCCGGCGGCTACGACCGCGCCGGGCTCTACGGCGCCTATGGCGATGTCAGCGCCGACGTGACCGGCCTCGTCACCAATCCGCAGGCGACCGCCTACATTCTCACCCATACGGGATCGCTCAATCTCAACGCCTGGTCGGCCGGCGGCTACTGGACCCATGTCGGCGCCGGCGGCTGGTATCTGGACGGCGTGTTGCAAGGGACCTGGTATGGCGGCTCGGCCAGCACGCAGTTCGCCAGCCTGAACACGGACGGGACGGGCTTCATAGCCTCGCTGGAAAGCGGCGTTCCGTTCGCATTGCCGCAACTCGGGCCGGGCTTCGTGCTCGAGCCGCAGGGCCAGATCCTGTGGCAGAAGGTGTCGTTTCATCACGAATATGACGGGCTTGGCGATGTGGCGCTCGGCAATACGGCGGGCCCCTCCGGGCGCGCTGGGCTCAGGGCCAAATGGACCATCGTCACTGCCGGCGGTCAGGTCTGGCAGCCGTATCTTAGCGGCAATCTCTGGCGGGACTGGGGGGCGGACGCCAACGCTGTCTATTCCGGAGCGGACCTCGTGCCGCTGTCGAGCCAGGTCACCCAGATCGAGGTCGGCGGCGGCGTGACCGGCAGAATCAGCGCCAGCGTCTCCGTGTTCGCCAATGCGGATTATGAATTCGCGGTCGGCGGCGGCGCGAACCAGGGACGACACGGTTTCCGCGGCGCGTTCGGCGCCCGCTATACGTGGTGAGCGGCGCCTGACCTGACCGGGAGCGTCCTTCAGGGCGAATCCGGCCGCCGTCTTCATGAGCCGTGTGGCGCGTGCTATGCGCAGCCGAGCCGCACGTTCGGGAACCGCCCATGAAGCCCATCCTCGCCCGCCTCGACGCTCGTCGCGACCGCGCCCGAGCAGGCGGAGGCAAGGAGCGCATCTCAGCCCAGCACGCCAAGGGCAAGCTCACCGCGCGCGAGCGTATCGAACTCCTGCTCGATCGCGGTTCGTTCGAGGAATTCGACATGTTCGTCGAGCATCGCTGCGACGATTTCGGCATGGAGGCGACCAGGATTCCCGGCGACGGGGTGGTCACCGGCTGGGGCACCGTCAACGGCCGCACCGTCTTCGTATTTGCCAAGGATTTCACCGTCTTCGGCGGTTCCCTTAGCGAGACGCATGCGCAGAAGATCACGAAAATTCAGGACATGGCGGTCAAGAACCGCGCGCCGGTCGTGGGACTCTTCGATGCGGGCGGCGCGCGCATCCAGGAGGGGGTCGCGGCACTTGGCGGCTATGGCGAAGTGTTCCAGCGCAACGTGCTTGCCTCCGGCGTCATTCCGCAGATTTCGGTGATCATGGGCCCTTGCGCCGGCGGCGACGTCTACTCGCCCGCGATGACGGATTTCATCTTCATGGTGCGCGACACGAGCTACATGTTCGTGACCGGCCCGGACGTGGTGAAGACGGTGACCGGCGAGTCCGTGACCGCCGAGGAGCTGGGCGGAGCGCAGATCCACACGACCCGCTCCTCGATCGCCGACCGGGCTTACGACAACGACGTCGAGGCCCTGCTGCAGATGCGGCGTCTGATCGACTTCCTGCCCGCGTCGAACCTCGAGCGCCCGCCGACGTTGCCCTCCTTCGACGATCCCGACCGGATCGACGCCTCGCTTGACACGTTGGTGCCCGACAATCCCAACAAGCCCTATGACATCAAGGAACTGATCCTCAAGGTGGCGGACGAGGGCGATTTCTTCGAGATCCAGGAAGCGCACGCCAGGAACATCGTCACCGGCTTCGGCCGCATCGAAGGCTCGACCGTCGGCTTCGTCGCCAACCAGCCGCTGGCGCTGGCCGGCGTCCTCGATTCCGACGCTTCCCGCAAGGGCGCGCGTTTCGTGCGCTTCTGCGACTGCTTCAACATCCCGCTCGTCACCTTCGTCGACGTGCCCGGCTTTCTGCCGGGAACGGCTCAGGAATATGGCGGCCTCATCAAGCACGGCGCGAAGCTTCTGTTCGCCTATGCCGAGGCGACGGTCCCCAAGGTGACCGTGATCACCCGCAAGGCGTTCGGCGGCGCCTATGACGTCATGGCCTCGAAGCACTTGCGCGGCGACATCAACCTTGCGTGGCCGACCGCCCAGATCGCGGTCATGGGGGCCAAGGGCGCCGTCGAGATCATCTTCAGGTCTGACATCAACAATCCTGCTAAGATTGCTGAAAGAACTAAAGAATATGAGGACGCCTTTCTCTCACCCTTCGTCGCCGCTGAGCGCGGCTATATCGACGAGGTGATCATGCCGCACACGACCCGCAGGCGCCTCTCCCGCTCGCTCGCCATGCTGCGCAACAAGAAGCTCGAAAACCCCTGGAAGAAGCACGACAACATCCCGCTTTGAAGCAAGCCGTCTATGTCGTTCCGCTTCTCCTCGGTTTGTTGATGTTGTGTCGCCTTACGTGGCGATCACCCCATGTTGGGTCGCATTTTCCGCTCCGCTCTGGCTCTCGCAGTTTCGTTGACCGCAGCCCCGGCGGCGAGTTCCTTGATCGGTTTCTTCGAGAGTCTGCGCCAGACTCACGAGCGCGTGGCTATTGACGGTCCTTGCTTTTCCGCCTGCACGCTCGTTCGCGCGATGCGCGGCCCAAGCGGGCGATGCCCCGTCACGCAAGAAGCGAGTCGCCGCTCGGCTCCTCGGTGGCTTCGCCCAGGGACATGAAAGCGCGCTTCGAAGAGGCGGACGGCCCATCCGCGCAGATGACTGCCGCGTTCGAGTGAGGCGCCGGCGGCGCCTAGGCCCTGTGTCCGTTCAGGACTTCTTGGCCGGAGGGGGAGCGTTATGTCCGCCGCCAGCAAGCGACTTCTTGTATTCCGACATTGAGCCCTTCGGCTTGTCCGACTTCGGTTTCTTGGCTTCCTTGCTGCTTCGCATCTGACCCTTCGCCATCGCTTCCCTCCGTGATTCGTGGCGGTCAAACCTGCTGCGATTGTCGCACAGACCGCCTCGCCATCGCCAGCCCCGCAACGCGGGTCAGGCGGTCGATCGCGGCCGGATCGCGCATCGCCGACGATTCTTTTTTTGCGGTCCGAAGGCAAGGCCATGAAGCTGTTTCATCGTTCGTTAACGGGGCTTTCATCTTCGCGAAACCATGCGCCTTTGCTGAAGCTTAACTGTGCCGAGACGCACTTCATTACCTAGTGGCCCGATTCATCACCCGGAAAATATTGCGGTGCAGGGTTCTGCCATCTGAGGCGGCCGCGGAAGTGGTCGAACCGGACGGAGTGCAGGCGCGTATGATGGCTTTCGCGATCGACAGGAGCCGGACGATCATCAGTGCGATGATCGTCGGGCGCCGGGTGACGGCGCAAGACGTCGCATGGCTGAAGCGGGAAGTGTTCGCGAGCCGCGAAGTCACGCGCGAATTGGCGGATGAACTGTTCGCGGTCGTCCGCGCCGAGATGGACAATGCGCCCGAATGGAAGGAGTTCTTCGTCGACATGATCGCTGAGCACGTCGTCCGGCAGTCCGACCCGCCGGGCGTCGTCAGCGACGAGCAAGCCGCCTGGCTCCTTGGGCGCGTCGACCAATGCAAATCGGTCGAGGCCCTGGCTGCGCTGATCAACGTATGCGCCGAGGCGCACCGCGCGCCGGACTGGTTCGTGGCCGCCGCAAGAAAGCGAGCCGCCGTGGCTGGATTGTCGGCCGCGCAAGCGGCGCTTCGCTCGACTGTGGGATAATCTCGGCCGGTGGCGATGTCCGTCCCCGGCGGACCCGCCTTGCGGACGCCGGTTGGGCGCGCTATCGGAAAGGGGCGACGCTCAAGACCTCTTGCTCAAGACGTCTTTAAGACGCTCGCCGCGGTCGAGAGGTGTCTCGAGATGACCAAAGCCTCAGCCTTGCTCGCGTTCGCCGCCGCGGTCGCGCTCGGCGTGCTTTCTCAGCCAGGACCGGCCAAGGCTCAACCCTATGGCTACGCGGCGCCGCGGGGCAATTGGATCGTAGGCCCGGGCTACTTCGGCTTCAGCGGCTATCCGTGGGCGGGGCCGCCATTTGCATCGCCCACCCCCAAGCCGGCCTATGGCTGCTACTTCACCCGCGCGCGGATTCAGAACGCCTGGCGGCGGGTCGAGGTGTGCTCCTAACCCTCTCGTTCTAAAATCCTGATCGAGGAGGCCGTATCCCGCAAGCGGGGGAGATGCGCGGCGCAATTTCTTGGGTCGCGGCCCGGAAGAGCGAGCCTCCGGGAGCCCAATGACGGCAGACGTGCAGCTCCCCGGATTGGGGCGCCCCGGTCGCCGTGGCGCCGGCGCCGGCTGTGACAGCCGGCTGCTTCACGTGGTTTACGCGCTGGCCTCGTTCCCATAGAAACAGCCCCTGGGGAAGCCTGGAGCTTTCCGCGCAGGGGCGCGATGTTCAATAAAATCCTGATCGCCAACCGCGGCGAAATCGCCTGTCGCATCATCAGGACGGCGCGCCGTATGGGCATCAGGACCGTGGCCGTCTATTCCGAAGCCGACGAGGACGCGCTCCATGTCGAGATGGCGGATGAGGCTGTCGCCATTGGCCCGCCGCCATCGGCGCAGTCCTATCTCGCGATCGAGAAAATCGTCGCCACCTGCCTTGAAACCGGCGCCGAGGCTGTCCACCCGGGCTATGGCTTTCTCTCCGAACGGGCTGAGTTCGCACGGGCTCTGGCTGACGCGGGGATCGTCTTCATCGGTCCGAACCCCAAGGCCGTCGAGGCGATGGGCGACAAGATCGAATCGAAGAAATTCGCGAGCCTGGCCGGCGTCTCGACTGTGCCCGGCTATCTTGGCTCGATCGAATCGCCCGACGAGGCGGCCAGGATCGCCGACGGGATCGGCTATCCGGTGATGATCAAGGCTTCCGCCGGCGGCGGAGGCAAGGGGATGCGCATCGCGCACACCCGCAAGGAGGTCGCCGAGGGCTTCGCGCGGGCGCGCTCGGAAGCGAAATCCTCGTTCGGCGACGATCGCGTGTTCGTCGAGAAGTTCATCGTCAATCCTCGCCATGTCGAGATTCAGGTCATGGGCGACAAGCACGGAAACGTCGTCTATCTCGGCGAGCGCGAATGCTCGATCCAGCGCCGCAATCAGAAGGTGATCGAGGAAGCGCCTTCGCCGCTTCTCGACGAAGCGACGCGCCGAAGCATGGGCGAGCAGGCGGTCGCGCTGGCCAAGGCGGTGCAATACGATTCCGCGGGCACGGTGGAGTTCGTCGCGGGCCAGGACCGGAGCTTCTATTTCCTCGAGATGAACACCCGCCTCCAGGTCGAGCATCCGGTGACCGAACTCGTCACCGGAATCGATCTGGTCGAACTGATGATTCGCAGCGCCGCCGGCGAACGGTTGCCGCTCAAGCAGTCCGATGTGAAGCTTGCCGGATGGGCTGTCGAGACGCGCGTCTACGCCGAGGATCCCGCGCGCGGCTTCCTGCCCTCGACCGGACGGCTGACCCGCTACCGGCCGCCGGCGGAAGGGACGCACGGCGGCGTCACGGTGCGCAACGACACGGGCGTCTTCGAGGGCGGCGAGATCTCGATCCACTACGATCCGATGATCGCCAAGCTCATCACCCACGCGCCCGACCGGCTGAGCGCGATCGACGCGCAGGCGAAGGCGCTCGACGAATTCGTCATCGACGGCATCCGCCACAACATCCCGTTTCTGTCGGCGTTGATGCAGCATCCGCGCTGGAGGGAAGGGCGGCTCTCGACCGGCTTCATCGCCGAGGAATTTCCCGACGGATTCCAGCCGCTGAAGCCCGAAGGCGAGACCGAGCGGCGCCTGGCGGTCGTCGCGGCGCTGATCGACCATACGCTCAACCAACGCAAGCGGCGCATTTCCGGCCAGTTGCGCGCGGAAGACCAGGTGCGCTTCGAGCTCAGGCGGGTGGTCGCGATGGGCTTGAGCCGCATCCCGCTCGAGATCGAGCAGGGGAAGGAGGGCGCCGCGGTCACATTCGCGGACGGCCGGCGGGTCGAGGTTCGTTCGGGCTGGGCGCCGGGCGATCCGCTGTGGCGCGGAGCGATCGACGGCGTCGACATCGCCGTCCAGGCCCGCCCGATCCTCAACGGCTATGCGCTGTCCCACGCGGGGGTCGCAGTCGAGGCGCGCGTCTTCACCCGCCGCGAGGCCGAACTCGCCCGCCTGATGATCGAGCGCAAGGGGGCCGACGGCTCACGCTTCCTGCTGTGCCCGATGCCGGGCCTCGTCAAGCTGATCGCCGTCAAGGCCGGGCAGGAGGTGAAGGCGGGAGAGCAGCTCTGCATCGTCGAAGCCATGAAGATGGAGAACGTGCTGACCGCCGAACGGGACGCGACGGTCAAGGCGGTCCTCGTCAGTGAAGGGGATTCGCTCGCCGTCGACGCGGTGATCATGGAGTTCGCATGAGCGACGGTAAGCTGATTTCGTCCGGCTCGCCATTCGAGAAGACATACGGCTATTCGCGCGCGGTTCGTTCCGGCGACGAGGTCCATATCTCGGGCACGACGGGATATGACTACAGGACAATGGCGATGCCCAAGGACGTCGCCGAGCAGACCCGCAACATCTATGCGACCTTCGCCGCGGTGATGAAGGAGGCCGGCGGCGCGCTCGCGGACATCGTGCGGCTGCGCACGTTCGTCACAGACGCCGCTTATTGCGAACCCGTGTTGAAGGTCCAGGGCGAAGTGTTCGGCGCGATCCGGCCCGCAGCGACGATCGTCGTTGTCGCGGGGCTGCTCAAGCCGGAAATGAAGGTCGAGATCGAGGCCGACGCGCGGCTCGCAGGCGGCGTCGCGGCGCGATAGCCGGATTCGCTCGAACTTTCCCCGGCGACGCGGGACCTTCGCGCCAGAAAGACTCTCGAAAGGGACCCGTTTCGGGCTCGTTTTCCTTCCGCCAAATGAGCGATTTCAAAGTCTTATGCGGGATTTTCCTTCCGACCCGCTGCGGCGCCGGGGTAAAACCCGTTCGAGCGGCGGAGCCGGCCCCGGCGCATCCGCCCGACTTTTTCAAGCCTACCCAGATTTCTGAAATATGCAAGATTTTGTTGCTTTTTAAATCCGCCAAGACCCAGGAAATTCCGTCGGGTCGCGCTCGCTTTTTTCGCCCCTGCGATCCGTGGACAGCCTGCGTCAATCCCGCCCATGACGGAAGCCCGGGAGCATGCGCTTCAGCACGTCGTCGCGGTTGACGAAATGGTGCTTGAGCGCGCCCGCGACGTGCAGGGCGACGAGGACGGCGATCGCCCACGCGGCGAATCGATGCGCAAGCACGGCGGCGGCGAAAAGCGCCGGGTCGGCCGGGGCGATATTCGGGATGACGAAGAGGTCGAAAAATCGGGTCGGCACCGGCAGGGGCGACGCCGAGACGACGAGCCAGCCGGTCAGAATCGCGCCAATCGTGAGAACGTAGATCGAGCCCTGGGTCAAAACCGCGAGGCGCCGCTCCCAGCGGGGAGAAACCGGGGCGGGCGGCGACGGGGTGACGAGGCGCGCGGCGAGCCGGCCGGCGGTCAGCGCGAGCGCGACGAAGCCCCAGGATTTGTGCCGCTGGTAGAGGTCGAACGTCGCCGCCGAATCGAGACCGCCGTCAACCATGACCCAGCCGATCGCGAGGAGGGCGAGGATCACCGCTCCCGCCGCCCAGTGGAGCGCAACGATCCATCCGTTCCATCGCGCGGGCCGACGTCGATCTTCGGCGCTCAAAGCGCTGCGGCCGCGCTTGAAATCGTCAGTTCGACATCGCGCGAGACGAGCGGAAACCCCGAGTTCATTCCGAACGCGAGCCTGTCGATACTGGTTTTGGCCAGAAAGGCCAGCCGCCCGTCGCTCCCTTCGCGCTGCACTTCGACCTCCACGCTGAGCGGCCGCGTCACTCCGAGCAGCGTCAGTTCGCCCGTGACCCGGACCGTATGGTCGTCAACTTTCGCGACCGAACTCGACACGAAATCGATCGTTGGAAAACGCGCCGAATCGAGGAACGCGGGAGAGCGAAGGTAATCGCCGAACGACGCGGAGCCCACGTCCACGGACTTCGACTGCACGTGGAACGCGACGCTGCTCCTGTCTGGATGCTTCAGATCGACCGAAATGCGTCCGTCAAACTGCCGGAACTCTCCGCGCGTGCGCGGATAGCCGACCGCATCGATCGCGAAGGCGATGTGCGTTCGGGCGGGGTCGATCCGCCAGTTCGCCGCGGCGAAGGCGGGAGCGCCGGGTTGGAGCGCCCCGAGCGTCAGGGTCGCCGAGACGAACAGGGCGAGGCCGCCTCGCGTTGTCATGATCGCCTCCAGTTTCGCCCGCCGTCTGGAGAACGCCGCAAGCATGGGATTTATTCGGCCGCCTGTGTTCAAAGGTAGGTGATTTGGCGCCGCCTTGCGCGGAGGATCTCAAACCCGCTTTTCCAGCGTTTGCGCGAGGTCGATAGCCTGCTCCTTCGGGATGCGGCCGATCACCAGATGGCTGCGCCCGCCGCGCGACCACCACGCGATCGAGAGATCGCTCCGCCGCTCCGAGCGCATCGGCGCGTCCGGACCGCCCTTGGCGAGGATGCAAAACAGGACCGGCGCGCCGGAGGGATCGACATAGGCGATAACGCCGAGCGGCGCGCCTTCGTAAGCGAGTATGAACGCGGTCGTGAACCGGAGACCGGGTAGGGCGATTGTTTGAGGCGTGAGGTTGGCGCCGACCTTCTCGCCGACGACTTTCAGTTCCGCCGCCTGGAGCGCGGCGTCCGGATTTAGGGGACTGAACGTCTCGTTGGTGTACAGGTTGGTGTAGTTGGCGACCGCCGAGCGCCAGCCGTCCTGCGGGCCGATGAGCCCGAAGCTGAGCGCGGCCCAGGCCGCCGCGCCCGCCGCCAGAAATCCGATGACAATGCCCGCGGCCAGGTCCCGGAGCGCGACGCCGCCCAAGCGCCTCGGAGGCTGGCGAAGAGGCTGGCTGGCGGGAAGCGCGGCGGCGAGGCGGGCGAGGGGAGCGTGCTGAAGCAGCTCCTCCAGGGCCGAGGCCAGCGGGGCGCTTGTTTGCCGCAACTCGTCGTAACGCTGGCGCAGGCTCTCATCCGCCGCCAGACGCGCCAAAAGAGCGCCTCTCGCGCTTTCGTCGAGCTCGTTGTCGATCAACGCGACAAGTTCTGCGTCATCGTCGGTCATCGATACGCTTGCCAGGGGCTCCTGTTTGTAGCTGCCAGACGCACGGATACGTCCTTCGAGACGCGCCTTCGGCGCTCCTCAGGACGAGGCCAAAGGAAAGCATAGGACCGGAGCGCTTGCCGGACCATCCTTCGACACGCTCGCTCCGCGAGCGGCTGAGCATGAAATCGGTGGATATCAGGCATTCCGACGCCCCACCTTGGCGGTCATCCTATTTCAGTTTGGCCAGCGCCGCGCGCCCGGCGGCCAGCCTGCTCATGATCGTGCCGATCGGGACGCCGAGCGCCGCGGCCGCCTCGGCGTAGCTGTAACCTTCGGCGTAGACCAGCAGGATCGTCTCGCGCTGCGCCTCCGGGAGGCGGTCAATCGCTCTTAACACCGCCGAAGCCGTAATATTCGTTTCAATTTCACGCGCTCCATCGGTTGTCAACGCGTCCTCCGCGTCGACGAAACCGCCGCCCTCGCGAATCCGTCGCGATCGTATCTCATTGAGCCAGATCGAGCGAAGAATCGCGAACAGCCACCGGTCGACCCGCGTTCCGGGGACAAACTGATCGGCGCGCTCGATCGCTCGCAGGCAGGTGGCCTGCACGAGGTCGTCGGCGGCGTCCCTGGCCCTCGACAGGACCAGCGCATACCGCCAGAGGCGCGCGAGCGAAGGTTCGAGGCCGGCCCGCACTTCCCGTCGGCTCGCTTCGCTCATGGCCCCGTCAGAGTTGGCTCGCGGCTCTATAGAGCAAGACGGCGCGGCGCGCGAGAAGCCCATGCGCCATTTTGACCGGCTCGCGCCTCACGGAACGCTTCGTCGCGAATAATTGACCGGCTGACGTGTTTTCCGGGCTGCGGATCTCAATCGGAAGGACCCCAACCCATGCGTGCTTTTGTTCAGGCCGATCGCCAGAAGAGCCGCGGTTTCGTTTCGGCTCTCGCTTGCGGATTGCTGGCCGCCTCTCTCGCGCTCGCCTCGCCCGCCTTCGCGGCCGGCGGGGGCGGCGGAGGCGGGGGGGCGGCGGAGGCGGCGCGGGCGCTGGAGGCGGCGCGGGTGGAGGAGCCGGCGGCGGCGCAGGGGCCGGCGCAGGAGGCGCAGGCGCCGGGGGCGCTGGCGGCGGAGGCGCCGGAGCGGGTGGCGGAGGCGGCGGTTTCAATCGCCATGCCGAACCTCGCGCGCAGGTTCCCGAGGACCTCACGGTTTGCAATCCCGGCCAGGTCTGGGACCGGAAGCATCACAAGTGCCTCATGAGGCGCAGCGACGTGCTGGGGGACCCCGAAATGACCGAATACGCCTATGCGCTCGCCAAGGCCGACCGCTACCAGGAAGCGCTCGACGTGCTCGACCTCCTCGACAATCCCAACACCCCGCGCGCCCTCAACTACCGCGGCTATGCGACCCGCAAGCTCGGGCGCACCGACGAGGGGATCGGCTACTACCTCAAGTCGGTCGCGCTCGACCCCGCCTATCCGCAGGTGCACGAATATCTCGGCGAAGCCTATGTCATCGAGGGCAAGTACGACCTCGCCAAGGACCAGCTCGCGACGATCGAGAAGCTTTGTGGAGGAAAGGACTGCGAATATTACGAGGATCTGGCCGAGGCGCTGACGGAAGCGCACGCGCTGTAGTCCGGTCTTTGGGACGCGCGCCGGCCGTTTGCGGCGCTGCGTCCGCTAGCGGAAGGGGAATGACGATGTCGCAGGCGCGATACGGCCGGGACGATTCCGCGCCCTTGAGTTCGCGGGCTTTCGACGCGGACCTCGATTTCCTGGTCCGCTGGGCCGGCCCGCTGGGGTTCGCCGCCCGTGCGATGCTGGCCTATATTTTCGTCGTCGAGGGCGCCGGGAAAATCGGCGGCTACGCCGGGGTCGTCGGCTACATGCAGGCGCATGGCGTCGATGGCCGGCTCTTGCCGCTGGTCATTCTGACGGAGCTCGGGGGCGGGCTGCTCGTGCTCTTGGGGCTGAAAACGCGCTGGGCGGCGATCGCGCTCGCCGGCTTCTGCCTGCTGACGGCGCTTATCTTTCATCTCGGCGCGGATCAGGCGATCCAGTTCAACAAGAACATCGCCATGGCCGGCGGCCTCCTCGCGCTGGCGATCCTGGGCGCCGGCCCATGGTCGCTCGACGCCTGGCGCGGCCGGGCCTGAGGGCGGCTCGCTTCGCCTTGCGGCGGCCGGACCTCGGGGCCTATAGAGAACCCGCCGCGTTTCGAAAGCCCCCGAATGTCCTCCGTCGACGTCAAGCCGACCAACCGCAAGCCGGCCGCCAAGGCGGAAGCGCCGAACGAGCCGTTCAAGCAGGCGCTCGCCTCCTGCACCCGGGCGCTCGCCCGTCATCCCGAACTCGAAATCGCTTTTTCCGCCGACAAGCCGTCGCTCGTCACGTCGCCCGAGGGCGCCAAGGCGCGGCTGCCCGAGCCGCCGCGCAAGCCCAATCCGCGCGAGGCGGCGATCGTGCGGGGCCTCGCCGATTCCTTCGCGCTGCGCCTTGCCTGCCACAATGACTCCCTGCACCGGCGCCTGGCGCCGCAGAGCCCGCCCGCGCGCGCCCTGTTCGACGCGGTCGAGCAGGCGCGGGTCGAAGCCATCGGCTCGCGCCGCATGGAGGGCGTGGCTTCGAACATCACGGCGATGCTCGACGACCGCTACCATCGGAGCCCCTTTGCGGAAGCGCGCACCCGCGACGAGGCGCCGCTCGAGGAGGCGGTCGCCATGCTCGCGCGCGAGCGGATGACCGGGCTCGAGCCGCCGCGCGGCGCCCAGCGCATGGTCGAGCTGTGGCGCCCCTTCATCGAGGAGAAGGCCGGCGGCGATCTCGATCGCCTCACCGGCGCCCTTCTCGACCAGCGCGCCTATGCGAGGCTCGTCCGCAAGGTCCTCTCGTCCCTGGGGCTCGCCAGCGATTCCGATTCCGACTCCGAGGACTCGGACGACGAGACGGAGGACAAGAAACCGCCCGAGGACGCCGACGAGGCCGAGGGCGAGGGGGAAGACCAGTCCTCGCAGGATTCGATGCAGCGCGAAGCGGCGGACGAGAGCGCCGACGACGCCGAGGAAGGCGCGATCGACACGGTCGACGCGCCGTCGTCGGAACTCGACGACGAAGGGGAAGCGGGCGAGGCGGAAGAAGCGGCGGAGAGCCGTCCGCCGCAGCCTCATGCGCCGGAGAGGCGCGGGCCCGACTACAAGGCCTTCACCACCCGCTTCGACGAGACCGTCGACGCCGACGAATTGTGCGATGCCGAGGAACTGCAGCGGCTGCGCGACTATCTCGACAAGCAGCTGTTGAGCCTCCATTCGGTTGTCGCCCGGCTCGCCAACCGGCTGCAGCGGCGCCTGATGGCGCAGCAGAACCGCTCCTGGGAGTTCGACCTCGAAGAGGGCGTGCTCGACACCGGGCGCCTGCCCCGGGTGATCATCGATCCGCAGCAGCCGCTGTCCTTCAAGCAGGAGAAGGACATGGCGTTCCGCGACACGACGGTCACGCTGCTCATCGACAATTCCGGCTCGATGCGCGGGCGCCCGATCACGGTCGCGGCGACCTGCGCCGACATTCTCGCCCGCACGCTCGAACGTTGCGGGGTGAAAGTCGAGATTCTGGGCTTCACCACCCGCGCCTGGAAAGGCGGACAGTCGCGCGAATCCTGGCTTCAGGCCGGCAAGCCCGCCAATCCGGGCCGGCTCAACGATCTGCGCCATCTCATCTACAAGTCCGCCGACGCGCCGTGGCGGCGCGCGCGCAAGAATCTCGGGCTGATGATGCGCGAGGGGCTCTTGAAAGAGAACATCGACGGCGAGGCGCTCGACTGGGCGCACCAGCGGCTGCTCGGCCGCGCCGAAAGCCGCAAGATCCTGATGATGATCTCGGACGGCGCGCCGGTCGACGATTCGACGCTCTCGGTCAATCCCGGCAACTATCTCGAACGCCACCTGCGCCACATCATCGAGGAGATCGAAACCCGCTCGCCGGTCGAACTGATCGCGATCGGCATCGGCCACGACGTGACGCGGTACTACAAGCGCGCGGTGACGATCGTCGACGCCGAGGAGCTGGGGGGCGCGATGACCGAGAAGCTCGCCGAACTGTTCGACGAGAACGCCGCGCCCGAGCCGGCGAAGCCGGCGCGGGCGCAGAGGCGGGGGCGGAAGGCGGCTTGAGAGGCCTCGAGATCTGGTGTTTTGTAGTTTCGCTCGAAAGTGCGCCTTTGTAGCCGCGATCATTGATCGCGGCGGACGCGGCTATGGCTCGCGCCAATAAGCGGCCGTGCGACCTTGGATAGCCCCTGACGCCGCCTATCTATGGGTCGATGAACGCCTTGAGCCCTCGCCGAGTTCGGCCCTCCTCACCCTCCAAAGAACCCGATCTGTTCGCCGCGCCTTCCGGGCTGCCGGAGGGGTTCCGCTATCGCCCGGACGTCCTCTGTCCCCGACGAGGAGGAGGCGCTTGTCCGCGAGCTTGAAGCGCTGCCGTTCAAGCCGTTCGACTTCCAGGGCTTTCTCGCCAACCGGCGCGTGGTGAGCTTCGGCTTTCGCTACGACTATGGCCGTCGCGCGGTGGTCGAGGCCGCGCCGTTCCCCGCGTTTCTCATGCCGCTCAGGCGCAGGGTCGCTCAGATCTTCGACCGGCCCGAGGACGCTTTCCAGCAGGTTCTGATCAACGAATACCAGCCAGGCGCTGGGATCGGCTGGCATCGCGACAAGGCTCAGTTCGACGAGGTTACGGGCGTGTCGCTGCTTCATCCCTGCACCTTGCGCTTTCGCCGCAAGGCGGGCGAGGGCTGGGAGCGCGCGTCGCTCAATGTCGAGCCGCGCTCGGCCTATCTTCTCTCCGGGCCGGCGCGCAGGGTGTGGGAGCACAGCATTCCGGCGCTCGACCGTCTTCGCTATTCGATCACCCTGCGGACGCTGGTTGAGAATGTGCACGGCCAATTGTAGCCGTGCTCGGTGAGCGCGGCTGGCGGCGCGGTCAGCGACCGCGCCTACAACGTCCGGTTCCGCTGTTCTACGCCGCGGCTTTGCCGGCTTCGGTGGCCGCCGCGACTTCGTTCAGGCGGCCGGTCTTGACGTCAAAAATATAGCCGTGGATCGGGATGTCGCGGGGAACCAGCGGATGCGCCCTGATCCGGCGCACGTCCTGCAGGACGCTCGCCTCCTGGTTCTTGATCGTGTGCCACTTGATGAAATGGCCGGCCGTGTGCCCGCCGCGATGGTGCGGATTGGACCATGCCTTGCCGTCGAACGAAGCCGTCGCGAGGTCGTCCTCGAGCAGCTCGCCCATGACTTCGTCGGAGAACAGCTCCATCCCGCAATTGGTATGATGGATGACGAACCACTCGTTGGTGCCGAGCAGCTTGTGCGAGATGATGAGCGAGCGGATCGCGTCTTCGGTCGCCCGGCCGCCGGCGTTGCGGATGACATGCGCGTCGCCCTCGGCGAGGCCGGCGTATTTCGCCGGATCGAGCCGCGCGTCCATGCAGGTGACGATGGCGAAGCTCCGGGCCGGCGGCATCGCAAGCTCGCTCTTCTTTCCGAAGTCCTGCGCGTAAGCCCGATTGGCCTCGAGAACCTCGCCGACGATTTTCGACATGCAAGCCTCCGTTCGAGAGGCCACGACCACTGGGCCTCCAAGCTGAGACAACCACGCGGATGGAGTCCAGTCAACGAAGTCGACATTGTTGCTGGACTTTATCGGAAACTCGCGGCGAGCGACGCGTCCTTATCGCGACATGAGCCACAGGATCAGCGAGACGACCACGCTCAGGAGAATTCCGGTCGTGACCGGCGCGTAGAAGGTGAAGCCATCGCGGTGAATAGAGATGTCGCCCGGAAGCCGCCCGAGGCCGAGCCGCGAAATCCACGGCCACAACAAGCCGACTATGGCGATCGCGAGGCCGATGATGATGAGCGCACGAGACATGACTTTGAGGCAAGACCAGCCGAATCCTGCCGCGCCGATGTCGATGCTGTTCGGGCGGCGAAAAACCCGGCGCGGAAAAGCCCGGCTGGCCGCTCAGGCCAAGTCGGCGGCGGCCTGGGTAAAACTACTCATTGTAAAACTACTCATTTTAGCGCCGGCTAGCGCCGGCCTGTCGAACCTAAGAGGCGCTAATTGGCGGGGAGGTCCCGTTGCAGGAGCTTCACGGCCTGCCAAGCGACGACCGAAGGGAGGCGAGCGAATGGTCCGCGCCTTACCGGCATTCCTGGCGGTTCTCCTCATGTCCGGCGTGACGCTTGGCGCCGCGGGTCCGGGGTTGGCGGACGACGCGAACCCCGACGCCCTGGTCGGACATTGGCGCAAGACGACGATCCAGCACTTGGGCGCTCGCGACGAGCATCTGGCGCTCGGGCAGGACGGGACGATGACCGATTGGAGCGTTACGGCGGAGTCTCGAACGCAGCCCGTGTCGGGCGCGTGGCGGGTCGATGGCAATATCCTGACCATCAGCGTCGACGGGCGGGTCACGGCGTCGCAACCGTTCACCTTCTATAAGGGACAGCTCGTCTTTCCAAATGTCCAGAACCGGCGGGGATTCTGGGAAAAGATCGCCAATTGAGCGCACGCGCCGGCGCTCACTTCGGCCTAAGGTCGAGTCCCACTCCCTTGTTGACGAACTGCAGCGTGTAAGCCCTCTTGTAGTCGGTGGTCTTGCCGACCATGCCGATCGCGACCATTTTGTCGAAAAAGTCCTTCCATCGCGCGTCGGTCATCGCGCCGATGCCGAGTTTCAGCGCATCGCCCGAATCGACGACGCCGTGTTTTTTCATCTCCTCGATCGAGAAGGCGATCTGATCGTCGCTGATGTCGGGATTGTCCCGCTTGATGAGCGCATTCGCTGCGGAATTGTCGCCGTAAAGATAGTGATACCAGCCGATCGCCGAGGCGTCGACGAAGCGCTGCACGAGATCGGGGTTCTTCTCGATGATCCCGGTGCGGGTCACGATCAGGGTCGAATAGGTGTCGTAGCCGTGGTCGGAAAGCAGGAATACGTTCGGCTTGAAATGGCCCTGCCGCTCGATCTCGAACGGCTCGGCGGTGATGTAGCCCTGCTGGATCGAATTCTTGTTCATGATGAAGGGGGCGGAGTTGAAATTGTACGGCCGGATGGCCTCGTCCTTGAAGCCGTAGACCAGCTTCATCCAGGCATAGAAGGTGTTGATCGCGCCGGCGCCGACATAAACGGGTTTGGCCTTGACCAGCTCTTGCCAGGTGTCGAGGCCCTCGCCCGGATGCGACATGAAGATCTGCGGGCTCTTCTGGAAGTCGGCGGCGACCGCGACCAGCGGCAGTTTGGCCTCGGCGGCGAGCAGATTGCCGATCATGTCGCCGCCCATGAAGAAGTCGAGCTTGCCGAACAGGAGCAGGAGGCCGCCGTTCGCCTGCGGGCCGCCGGGGACGATCGTGACGTCGAGCCCGTATTTCTCATAGGTTCCGTCGGCCGCGGCCTGGTAGAAGCCGCCAGCCTCCGGATCGGCGAGCCAGTTGGCGCCGAACTTCACCTTGTCGAGCGCCAGGACGGGCTGGGATAATCCGAGCCACGCCGCCAGGGCCGCGAGCATCGCCGATCTCATAGGTCCGCCCTTATGGCTCGCGCGATGAAGGCTCCGCGCAGTCGAAAACGCTCTAGGCTGCATCGCCCGCCTGGGAAATATAATGAGCGGTCAGATCATACACAAACGCGGCGTCTTCCCCCGGCAGACAGGACGCCTCGATATGATAGGACAGAAACTCGAGCGCGTAGGCCGCGCCAATGTCGTCCTCGTAACGGCGCCGCGCGTCCTTTCTCATTTCCCTCACCGTATGCTCGCGGATGCGGATCTCGCAGTCCTCGACCGGCCCGAATCGTTCGACCCAATCGTGGAACAGAGCGTTCAGTCCGCGCCCGAAACGCTCGGCCTGCTCGTCGCCGAGATCGCGGACATGGAGGGACGCGTTCTCGAACCGGCGCTTGAGCCGCGCGCCGCGCGCCAGCCCCCGGCGGATCCTCAAGCGTCCAAACATGACCTGGCGACCGATTGCCTCTCAAGCGACGGGATGCGGCCCGTGCGACCGGGCCGGCCTTCGCGGAAGTTTCATGCCGCTCCCGCCCGCCCGCAAGGGGGCCATTGCAAGAGGGCGCCCGCGCCGCCACATGGAGCGCTCGGGTCGGCCGACCGGTGAGACCCGAACGAACCGCCGCAACGAGAGGAAGGCGCCATGAGCCATGTCGTTTACGCCATCGTCCAGCATGACGGCGGATGGGCCTATAAGGTCGGCGACGTCTTTTCCGAGACCTTCGCCACCCGCAAGGCGGCTCACGCCGCCGCCGAGCGCGCCGCCGAGGAGCAGCGCGTCCCGGGCCAGACCAGCGCGATCGAGTACGAGGACGCTTCCGGCCAATGGCATGAGGAAGAGGAAAGTGGCGGCGACCGTCCGGACACCGAGGTCCGGGGCTGAGTTTCAGCGCCCGGCGTCGGCCAAGCGCTCGACCGCGCTGAGGTCGTGGACGAAACTCGCGTAGGCCGAGCGCTTCGCCTCCGCATCTTCCAAACGCA